>JAGDZD010000047.1:0-430 GCA_049116315.1 Thalassovita sp. | reverse complement strand
GCATGTGACGTGTGCCATACTCAAGCTCCTGAGCGTAGGGAGCCGATGCACTGAGGGTCATGTTGAATTGGGTGGGATCAATATCAACCTCAATCGAATTAACCAACAGCCCCATGTCTTTGGCAGGAGCTTCATAAGGCTTGGATACCTTCACCCGGCGTTCGGGGCGATAGCGTGTTACTACCGGTCCCGACTTCATTCGGGTTAGGTCTTGCTTAATATCCTGCTCGATTGGACCAGCCAGACTCCGCAATGCCATTACGACAGCAGCCTGAATGCTCCAGTCGAGACGCTTCACTTTAGCTTGAAGCGATGACATGTTACGGACACGGGCAACGATTGCAGGCATTACAGGGGCCCCCCTTCGCGCAAGTTACAGAGCGTGAACTCCTGTAGGTTATTAGGGTCATAAGTGCCCTCAACATAGTAG
>JAGDZD010000046.1:0-1338 GCA_049116315.1 Thalassovita sp. | reverse complement strand
TGGCACGCAACATCAAAACCGTGGCCAAAATCCAAGGTCTCTTGGAATAAGTCGACAGCAACTGGCTGGGCGAAGATTTTGCCCAGCCTTTCTGTGTCTTGGGGATCGATATGAGCAAAGATCGCAGTGAAGAAATCCGCCGCTTTGATGGACCACTGAGAGGGCAGGCGTTGTTTGCGATTGTCTTTTTGGTGGCCTCTGCTTTGCTCTTGAGCCAACTGGGGAATGAGACCAAATGGGCCAAGGGCACGCAATTCTTTGCTCAGCCGCGCTTCTGGCCTGCCGTTTCGGTGATTGGCATGGTGCTCTTTGGCGGGCTGCATTTGTGGAAGCTGCCGCGCCGCGGGTTTGAGCGGGTCGATGTCGTCGAGTGGAAAATCTGGTTTTTCGCAATTGAGTATGTGATTTGGTTTTTGGCTTATGTGATGCTTGTACCCAAGCTTGGCTACTTGCCGATGACCATCGTTCTCATGCTTACGTTATGCTACCGCCTTGGCTATCGATCGCGCACGATGCTGGGTTCGGCTGTGTTGGTCGCGCTTGCTGTTGTCGTCGTGTTCAAATCTTTCCTTAGCGTCAAAATTCCGGGTGGGGCGATCTATGAATACCTGCCAGATGCTTTGCGCTCTTTCTTCATTCTGAATTTTTGAGGCGTTTATGGATCTGATACTTTCAAGCCTTGAAATTCTGGCGCGCTGGGATGTGATGATTGCGCTTTTGGTGGGCTCGATCGGTGGCGTGCTGATCGGGGCGATTCCGGGTGTGGGCCCTGCTGTTGCGATTGCAATCTTGCTGCCTGCGACCTTCAGTCTGGACCCGATTGTGGGGCTCACGGTGCTCTTGGGGATCTATGGCTCGTCCATGTATGGTGGCTCGATCCCTGCGATCTTGATCAATACGCCGGGAACAGCGGTGAACGCGCTCACAACCTATGATGGCTACCCTATGACCACGCGAGGCGAGGCGCGGCGTGCCCTGAGCCTTGCGTACTCCTCAAGCTTTTTTGGGGGTGTGTTCTCTGTCATCTGCCTCGTTTTATTTGCCCCCGTGCTTGCCAAGATTGCGCCGATGTTTGGCAGCCGCGAGATATTTCTTGCTGCGCTTTTGGGCATCATTCTTGTTGTGGTCGCACATCGGGGCCAAAGCCTGATTGCGGCGGCACTCGCTTGTTTTGGGATATTCCTGCACACGGTTGGCCTTGAGCCCGTGAAGTATTCCAAGCGGTTTACTTTTGAGCAGTCCTGGCTCTCGTCTGGTGTTGATCTCATCGTCGTCGTCTTGGGACTCTTCGCAATTTCACAGGCTATTTTCCTGCTGCAAGGGCAGGACGAAAAAATC
>JAGDZD010000045.1:0-376 GCA_049116315.1 Thalassovita sp. | reverse complement strand
ACATCTATGGCGACGGGTATCAGGCGCGGTACAATCCCACCGAAGCCAATCAGATTTTTGGGCTCTATCAGACCGCGTTTGGCCGAGATCCAGATGCCGCAGGCTATGTCGATTGGACGCAGCAGCTTGCGTCTAACGCATTGACACTGTCGAGCGTCGCAATGGGGTTTGCCAATTCGCGGGAGTTCTTTGGGGAATATGGCACGCTCGACAACCGAGAATTTGTCGAACAGCTTTACCAGAACGCATTGAACCGCCCCGGCGAGGCCGCCGGCATCGCCTCGTGGGAGGCCATTTTGAATTCGGGCGGTTATCGGGAAACTGTGCTCCTAGGGTTTGCCCAAAGCCCCGAATTCATCGCCAATACCACAATGGA
>JAGDZD010000044.1:4791-5143 GCA_049116315.1 Thalassovita sp. | reverse complement strand
CCGGAACCACTTTCCAGCCCACCATTTGGGCACTGGCAGGGTTGGTGCCATGGGCGCTCATCGGAATCAGGCAGACATTGCGATGCTCATCGCCCTGCGCCCGGTGATAGGCCGCAATGGTCAACAGACCCGCATATTCCCCCTGCGCGCCCGAGTTGGGCTGCATTGAAAAATCGTCATAGCCGGTGATGTCGCAAAGCATTGACGACAAATCCCCAATCATCTCTTGATACCCGGCGGCCTGATCAAGCGGCACAAAAGGGTGCAAGTCGGCCAGTTCAGGCCAGCTGATCGGCATCATTTCGGCTGCCGCATTCAGCTTCATCGTGCAAGAGCCCAGCGGGATCATCGC
>JAGDZD010000044.1:0-4707 GCA_049116315.1 Thalassovita sp. | reverse complement strand
CAAAAGCACGCCAGACCGCTTCGATCGTGGCGGGCACAACGCCTTCGTCCAATGTTATCCCCACCTTGGTGGTGCCCACGGGGCGCAGGTTGATGCCCTCATCAACGGCTGATTTCAAAACCGCCTGCTGCAAGGGACCCACTTCGACAATCACGGTGTCAAAGAACGCTTCTGGTTCAATGGTAAAGCCCGCCTCTTCGAGACCTTTGACCAGGCGCACCGCTTTGCGGTGGATCCGCTGCGCAATTGCTTTCAGGCCTTTGGGACCATGAAACACAGCATACATCGAGGCCATCACCGCCAACAGCGCCTGCGCCGTGCAGACATTCGATGTCGCTTTTTCACGGCGAATATGCTGCTCGCGCGTCTGCAAGGCCAAGCGATAGGCGCGGTTGCCACGGGCATCGACAGAGACCCCGACAATGCGGCCCGGCATTGCTCGCTTAAAGGTGTCACGACAGGCCATATAGGCCGCATGTGGCCCCCCATAGCCCAAGGGCACGCCAAAACGCTGTGTGGAACCAACCGCAATGTCAGCGCCCATCGCGCCGGGTTCTTTCAACAAAACCAAGGCCATAGGATCCGCAATCACGATGCCAACAGCCTTGGCAGCATGCAGGGCCTCCATCTCGGCGGTGAAATCGCGCACATGACCATGGGTGCCGGGATATTGGAACACCGCGCCAAAGACACTCTCGGCTTGCAACGCTTCAGGGGCGCCCACCACAATCTCGATATCCAACGGTGCCGCGCGGGTGCGCATGACGGCGATGTTTTGCGGGTGGCAGTTTTCGTCGACAAAGAAGGTCTTGGATTTTGACTTTGACACGCGCTGCGCCATGGTCATCGCTTCGGCCGCCGCCGTGGCTTCATCCAACAACGAGGCATTGGCGATTTCCAACCCAGTCAGATCGCTCACCATGGTCTGATAATTCAGCAACGCCTCCAGACGGCCCTGACTGATTTCAGGCTGATACGGCGTATAAGCAGTGTACCACGCGGGGTTTTCCAAAATATTGCGCTGGATTGCTGGCGGCGTCACCGTGCCGTGATAGCCCATACCAATCAAAGAGGTCAGCACCTGGTTCTTGCCGGCCACATCACGCATCCGCTGCAACATTTGCCGCTCAGACAAGGCCTTGCCAAAGCCCAAAGGCTCCGCCTGACGAATGGCCGCAGGCACGGTGTCATCAATCAAGGTGGACAGCTGATCCGCGCCCACAACAGACAGCATCTCTGCCATCTCCTCCGGAGAGGGTCCAATGTGACGCCGGTTGGCAAAATCATAGGGCAAATAATCTGTAGGCTGGAACGGCATCCCAAGCTCCTTATGCTGGCGCATGTCATCTTTTTCTTGGTCTCAATACCTCCGCCGGAGGCACGCGCGGCCACCCCAACCGGGGGGGCCGCGCCACAATCCTTAATCCGTCAGAGCTTTATAGGCATCTTCGTCAAGGTAGCTGTCGACAACCGACACATCGTCGACCTTCAGCTTAAAGAACCAGGCTTCACCGGTCGGATCGTCGTTCACCATGCTGGGGGTGTCCACGATCGCTTCGTTCACGGCCACAACTTCACCGTCCAAAGGGGCGGCGATATCGCTGGCGGCTTTGACGCTTTCGATAACCACAATCTCGTCACCCTTGGCCACCATCGTGCCCACTTCGGGCAGTTCGACAAACACAACATCGCCCAGGGCGGTGCTTGCGTGCTCGGTGATTCCAACAATTACCTGGTCTCCATCGACCAGCAGCCATTCATGATCTTCTGTAAATTTCATCGCTTGGGCCTTTCCCCTGCTTGATCTGCGTTATCGTTTAAAGCCGGCAGGCACAAAGGGCAGCTTGGCCACCTCAACCGGCATGCGTTTGCCACGAACGTCACCGTAGATCACGGTGCCTGTTGTTGCCAAACTTTTAGGAACATAGCCCATTGCCACGGGCCCCTGCACTGTGGGGCCAAATCCGCCCGAAGTGACTTTGCCAATCGGCGTGTCGCTGGTTTCGCTGGCATAAAGCACCACCCCTTCGCGCATTGGGGCGCGTCCGGTTGGGCGCAGACCAACACGGGATTGGCTGGCGCCTGCGTCCAGCTCCTTCAAAATGCGCGCCGCGCCGGGAAAGCCGCCAGCGCGCGCGCCATCTGTGCGCCGCACTTTTTGAATGGCCCAGGTCAAGCCTGCTTCCACTGGGCTGGTGTCTGTATCGATGTCATGCCCGTATAGGCACAACCCACCTTCAAGCCGCAGGCTGTCGCGCGCGCCAAGGCCGATCGGCATTGCGCGCTCATCGTCCAGCAGGGCCCGCGCCAAGGTTTCCGCGGCCGCAACGGGCACCGAAATCTCATATCCATCCTCGCCAGTATAGCCCGAGCGCGACACCCAGCAACTGGCCCCAGCCAACTCAACCGTCGCCACATCCATAAAGGTCATCTCAGCAGCAGCCGGGTTCAAAGCGGCCAGAACGGCCTCTGCTTTGGGGCCTTGCAGCGCCAACAAGGCGCGATCTTCCAAAACCTCAAGTGTCACATTTTCAGGCAGATTGGCGCGCATATGGGCAATGTCTGCGTCTTTGCAGGCGGCATTCACCACCATAAAGATGTGATCCCCGCGGTTGGCAAACATCAGATCATCCAGAATGCCGCCCGCGTCGTTGGTGAAAAAGCCATAGCGTTGACGCCCCTCTTTGAGGCCAGCAACATTCACCGGGATCAGCGTTTCCAGACCGAGGGCAATGGTGTCATAGTCTGCACCGCGCAGGATCACCTGCCCCATATGGCTGACATCAAACAGCCCAGCGTTTTCGCGGGTTTGCAAATGCTCTTTCATCACGCCAGCTGGGTATTGCACCGGCATTTCATAGCCCGCAAAGGGGACCATTTTGCCGCCCAGTTCGCGGTGCAACGCATCCAATGGCAAAGAATTCAAGTCAGACATAGCCGCTCCGATCCAATTCAAACCGAAAGTGCTTGTCAAAGCCCCGTCCGGCATCAGTTACAACGCAGGCAAACCTGCGTTCTCCGATGCCCCCTCTGTCCTGATGCCTGAGATCGCTATCCCTTCGGCNNGGGCGGTTGCTCCTTCGGCACTGGCAAGCCAGTTCTCCCGTTCGGTAATCCGTGATTAGCCGAGTCGCTCGCATTGGGCAAGTGGTCGTTTATTTAAGAGAGGGTGCCCCGGTGCATCCTGCGGGCATTAAAATCGCCAACAACTGGTCATTGCCGCAGGTCAGAGACTCCAGCGTGATGTCATCTAGGTGGTTGTAAAAGGCTTCGGCGGCATCAGCCAACGCCAGTCTCAGGCGGCAGGCATCAACCAAGGGACAGGAATTGTCGACATCGGCAAAACACTCCGCCAAGGGCACCGAGGCTTCTAGGCTGCGAAAGACATCCCCGATCACAATCTCCGAGGCAGGACGCCCCAAGGCAAATCCACCTTTACGGCCCCGCTGCGTGCGCAGGTAGTTGAGCTGCCCCAGCTGATTGATCACCTGAGCCAAATGGTTCTCTGAGGCATTGCAGCGCTCTGCCACTTCGGACTTTGTGACCAGTCGATCGGTGTTAATCGCACAATACATCAGGATGCGGATTGCAATATTGGTTCGTTTGGTAATACGCATGATCCGCTCTCCTCCGGGATGGCAGAGCGTCGCATTCCAGCAGGCGCGCGACGTTGATGTGGATCAAAATTGGAACGGTTTTCGTTATGACAGGCTCTTTTTTCTTTGGTTATGGCTCATTGGTGAACCGAAAAACGCATATTTATGGCGATGCCCACCCTGCTCGCGTCACGGGCTGGCGACGTGTTTGGCGCCATACGGCCATTCGCCCGGTGGCGTTTTTGACCGCGGTCCCTTCGGCGGGCACGGATATTGAGGGGCTGATTGCCGGGGTGCCCAACGGGGATTGGCATGCGCTGGACGAAAGAGAACACGCCTATGACCGGGTTGAGCTGCGCGATCTGGATGATCACCCTCTGCCCTACACCCCACAGGCCGCGATTTATTCCATCCCAGTGGGCAAGCACAGCGCCCCCACAATGGCCCATCCCATCTTGCTGAGCTACCTTGATGTGGTGGTGCAGGGCTATGACCAAGAATTCGGTGCCGAGGGCGTTCAGCGCTTCTTTGACACAACGGATGGTTGGGATGCCCCCATTCTGGATGACCGCGCCCACCCGCAGTATCCGCGCCACCAACAGCTCACGGCGGCGCAACGATCCATGGTCGATCAAGCCTTGATCGCCCGAGACGCCGGCATCATTCCCCTGACCCATGATCACCGCGAAGCGCTGGCCATTCCCGAAGGTTCTCCCAATAAATATTGATCATTTTTCAATACTCAACTGAGAATTATTTATTTAGAAATACTAAATTCACCAATAAACAGGAGTATTTTCCTCCAAAATCCTCACCTTTCTAACGCCCTCCTGTCCGAATTGGACCCCAACCCATACCAAATGGGGGGTAAATTAGGGCCCCAATCGGCCGTTTTTTCAACTGGGTCGAGTAGACACCTTGGAACAGCCAGAACGTCTATATGTTGAAAGAAAGGTAGGCTCGAAGATGTATCAGGTCGAATATGTCGAGAGAGCCATCAAGAGGGGAAACATGAGAAAGATTAAAACCATGAAACAGATCATCCGCAAACGTCGGATGTTCTGCGTTGCTCCGGATGATATGGCCCGCCAGGCCTGCAAACTGATGACCA
>JAGDZD010000043.1:0-913 GCA_049116315.1 Thalassovita sp. | reverse complement strand
ACCTGATGGATTACAAAGGCACCATTCTGATCGTGACCCACGATCGCTATTTCCTGGATGACATCACCAGTTGGATCCTCGAACTCGACCGTGGTCGCGGTATTCCTTACGAAGGCAACTATTCCGCATGGTTGGAACAGAAAGCCAAACGTCTGGAGCATGAAGCCAAAGACGACAAAGCCCGTCAGAAAACACTGCAGCGCGAATTGGACTGGATGCGTCAGGGGGCCAAGGCGCGCCAAGCCAAATCCAAGGCGCGTATCGCGGCCTATAATGATCTGGCCAACCAGTCAGAGCGTGAAAAAATCACCCGTGCGCAAATCGTCATTCCAAACGGTCAACGCTTGGGCTCGAAAGTGATCGAAGTCGAAGGCCTTAAGAAAGCCATGGGTGACAAGCTTTTGGTCGAAGATCTGTCGTTCTCTTTGCCACCGGGGGGCATCGTGGGCGTGATCGGACCCAACGGCGCTGGTAAAACAACCCTGTTCCGCATGTTGACCGGCCAAGAACAGCCCGATGAGGGGTCGGTTGAATATGGCGACACGGTTCAGCTGTCCTATGTGGATCAAAGCCGCGATGATCTGAACGACAAAGACACTGTCTGGCAGGCCATTTCCGGCGGCGCCGAATTGATCGAACTGGGGGATGCTCAGGTGAACTCGCGGGCCTATTGCTCGTCGTTCAATTTTAAAGGTGGCGATCAGCAAAAGACGCTGAATTTGCTGTCAGGCGGGGAGCGCAACCGCGTGCACATGGCGCNNCAACGACCTTGACGTCGAAACCTTGCGCGCTCTCGAAGATGCTTTGGTTGATTTTGCCGGCTGCGCGGTGGTGATTTCGCACGATCGCTTCTTCTTGGATCGGATCTGTACTCACATCCTCGCCTTCGAAGGCGACGCCCATGTGGAATGGT
>JAGDZD010000042.1:0-7132 GCA_049116315.1 Thalassovita sp. | reverse complement strand
GTTCGCCGTCGCGCAGCGTGGTGTCAAAGATCAATACGTGATCTTGGGAAGGCATATCAGTCATGTCGGGTCTCTTTTATGTATTGCTAAATCCGGGGCGCGAAGGGAGCACATCCTCTGAGCGGTCGCGCCAAGATGGCACGCTCAGAGGCGGCTTAGCAGTAGGAGTAGGGCACGGTTGGACAACACGCCCGAGGGGCGTCCGTCTGTCAAAATGATATGTGCCTTGGTCAACATGCGGTGATTTATACCCAGCTGATTGAAAATGAAAAGCCTCGAATTGTCTTGGATTGAAATTTGATCTTGGCTGATGCGCCAACCGGAAAGCCGCAAGACATCCTTCAGCGTCCGCGAAAGGGCAGAGGTCAGTGCGGAAAATGCCATTTTCCGGGCAAATTTCTGTACAGAAATTTCTCCCTTTGGCAGGGGAGCGCTTTAGTCAGATGCGGGCGTTTCTGTGACCGGTTGAAGGGCGCCATTTTCCCAAGTGCCTGACGCTTCTTGTCCTGTCGCATAGCGCATTTTGCCGTCCCCTTGGCGCTTGCCGTTCAAGAACGTGCCTTCATAGACGTCGCCATTGGCATAGGTCGCGATCCCGTTTCCAGCGATTTCACCTTCAGACCATTGGCCTTCGTATTGAAAGCCGTCTGCCATGGTCAGGGCGCCCACGCCGTGGCGCTTGCCGGCGTTAAACTCACCCTTATAGATGGTACCATCCGGGTAGGTTGCGGTGCCGTCCCCTTGGTGTTGCCCATCGATCCATTGGCCTTCGTAGCGATAACCGTTTGCTTTGGTCATAATGCCGAAGCCTTGGTTGCGGGCGCTGACAAAGCCGCCTTCGTAAGTTACGCCATTGGGATAGACCGCTTTGCCTTGCCCATCGATCACACCGGCTTTCCAGTCTCCGTCATAGGTTGCGCCGTCCGGATAGGTGATTTTGCCGACCCCATGGGCCAGCCCATCGCGGAATTGGCCGGTGTAGATTGATCCGTCGGGGTAGGTCACGGTGCCGTTGCCCTCGATCTGCCCATCAATCCAGTTGCCGGCATAGCGATAGCCATCTGCACCGGTGAAGGTGCCTTCGCCTTGGCGTTTGTCATCGGCGAATTGTCCTTCGTAGCGGTCGCCATTGGCATAGGTCACGCGGCCTTCCCCGTCGCGCCGCCCGGCCACCAGCATGCCTTCGTAGACATCTCCGTTGGGTTGAACCAACTTGCCGGACCCGTTGATCTGGCCGTCTTTCCACAGGCCTGTATAGATCAACCCATCGGGCATGGTCAGCGTGCCTTGGCCTTCGCGGGTGCCCCGTAGAACCGCACCATCATAGACCGCCCCATCTGGATAGGTGATCTTGCCGAGCCCTTCTTTGACGCCACTGACCCAGTCGCCGGCATAGATATACCCACCCGGAGATTGCATTGTGCCGCGTCCATGGTGCAGCGCATTGCGAAAGCCACCTTCGTAGCGCACGCCATTGGCATAGATCGCCACACCCTGGCCCGAGATCTGGCCTTCGACCCAATCGCCTTCGTAGGTGCCGCCGTCGGTGAAGACGATTTTGCCAAACCCATGTGGTTTGCCTTTTTCGAACTGGCCTTCGAACACCGAGCCATTGGGGAAGCGGGCAACACCATTGCCTTTGATTTCGCCGTCGACCCACTCGCCCGTGTATTCATAGCCATTGGGCAGCCGATAGGTTCCCGTGCCGTGTTGCAGCCCGTCTTTGAAAGCACCCTCATAGATGCCGCCATTGTCATACTGCTTGGTCAGAACAGTTGTGTTCTGCGCCTGACCCACGCCGGCAATCGAAATGAGGGTTGCGGTGACTGCCGCCAATGCGATCTGCTGTTTGGCCATGGTATTTCCTGTCGCGCTGCTACGAGTTTCTTGCTGAAACAAGAGGAAAACTAGTAGACCAGACGGGGGGTGACAACGGCTTTCCGATCAAATCGGCTTTCCCTTGCCGGGTGATCTGGTAAATCGGTGACACAAGAGCCGAAAAGGGAATGGGATCGTGGACGAAAAATTCCGCCTGACACTTGCGCAAATGAACCCTGTCGTGGGCGATCTGGAGGGCAATGCCGCCAAAGCGCGCGATGCGTGGGACGCCGCCAAAACGGCGGGCGCCGATATGGTGGCGCTGCCTGAGATGTTTATCACCGGGTACAACACCCAAGATCTGGTTCTCAAACCTGCCTTTCATCGCGCCGCGATGGATCAAATCGAAGCGCTGGCACTGGCCTGTGCCGAGGGCCCTGCGATGGGCATCGGCGGCCCCTATGTGCAAGACGGAGCGCTCTATAACGCTTACTACATCCTGCGCAATGGCAAGATTTCCCACCGCGCCCTAAAGCATCATTTGCCCAATGAAACCGTGTTCGACGAAGTGCGCCTCTATGAAAGCGCGCCACTGAGCGGGCCTTATTCTGTTGGCGACCTGCGCATTGGCAGCCCGATCTGTGAAGATGCGTGGCACGAGGATGTGGCAGAGACGATGGCCGAAACCGGCGCCGAGATTTTGCTGGTGCCCAATGGCAGCCCGTATTTTCGCGGCAAGCTTGAAGTGCGCCAAAACATCATGGTCAGCCGGGTGATCGAAACTGAACTGCCGTTGGTCTATTTGAACATGGTGGGCGGTCAAGATGATCAGGTCTTTGACGGGGGCTCTTTCGTGTTGAATCCGGGCGGTGAACTGGCGGTTCAATTGCCGCTGTTTGACACTGAAATTGCCCATGTCGATTTTACCCGTGGGGCGCAGGGTTGGCGCGCTGAGCCGGGCCCCAAAGCCCACATCCCAGATCCTATGGAGCAGGACTATCGCTGCATGGTCGAATCATTGCGCGATTACTGCGGTAAAACTGGGTTTGGTAAGGTCTTGTTGGGCCTTTCGGGCGGGATCGACAGCGCCATTGTGGCCACGATTGCCGCAGATGCGCTGGGTGCCGAACATGTGCGCTGTGTGATGCTGCCATCTGAATATACCTCTCAGGGATCGTTGGAGGATGCAAAAGAGGCGGCTCAGAAGCTGGGCTGCCACTATGATTTTGTGCCGATTTCCGAAGGTCGCGCGGCGATCACCAACACTTTGGCACCGCTGTTTGAGGGGCTGGACGAAGGGTTGACGGAAGAGAACATTCAATCGCGCCTGCGCGGATTGCTGTTGATGGCCATGTCGAACAAATTTGGTGAGATGCTGCTGACCACGGGCAATAAATCCGAAGTGGCGGTGGGCTATGCGACGATCTATGNNTGAACGGCGGCTATAATCCGATCAAGGATATGTACAAAACCCGTGTGTTTGAATGCTGCCGCTGGCGCAACGCCAATCATCGACCGTGGATGCGGGGCCCGGAGGGGGAAGTGATCCCCGTCTCGATCATCGACAAACCGCCAAGCGCCGAATTGCGCCCCGATCAAAAAGACGAAGATTCATTGCCACCCTACGACATCTTGGATGGGATCTTGATGATGTTGGTGGACGCGGAAGCCTCGGTCGCGGATTGCGTCGCAGCGGGCTATGAGCGTGATGTGGTCAAACGGGTGGAGCATTTGCTGTTCATCAGTGAATACAAACGCTTCCAATCTGCACCGGGCACGCGTTTGTCGCCGCGGGCGTTTTGGATGGATCGTCGCTATCCGATTGTGAACCGTTGGCGCGACCCCTCTGGGGCGTGATCCAAATGGGTCGCTGACGCGACGCAGGATGTGTAGGTGGGGGCGTTGCCCCCATCAAACGCAAAAGCGTTCTCCCCCCAGAGTATTTGTGGCAAGATGAGGGGACAGGCCCTTGGGTCTGTCTTGGGAGGCTGCGATGAGTGGCAATAAAACAGTGGCAACAGAGGCGAATCCCCGTGCATTTGTCGCGGCGGTGGAGCACCCTGTGCGGCGCGACAATGCGGTTGAATTGTTGGATCTTTTTGCCGAGGTCAGCGGGTTTCAACCGGTGATGTGGGGAGCATCGATTGTGGGCTATGGTCGCTATGACTACCGCTATGACAGTGGGCGGACGGGGCAGTTTTTGGCGACCGGGTTCAGTCCACGTAAGGCGGCGATGTCGATCTATATCATGCCCGGCTATCAGGATTATTCCGAAATTCTATCGCGATTGGGCAAGCATAAATTGGGCCGAGCCTGTCTTTATGTGAACAAGTTGGCTGATATTGATCTGGCGGTTTTGCGCGAATTGATTGCCGCAGGGCTGCGTGATCTTGATCAGATTTGGCCGGTGCATCCCAAATAGTCGGATACCCATTGCAGAGGTGGAACGGGGCCTGTGGTGTGGGCAGACGGCCCGTGGTGGCCGCCTGCGAAACATTTGGGATCAGAGCATGTGTTGATAGCTTGACGCGCTATAGCGGAAGCCATCGCCGCGTGTTTCAACATAGCCAAGGCCCGGGAACGGCATGTGATATCCAACAAAGGGGATGTTGTCGCTGGCCAGCATGCCCAAGATTTTGCGACGGGTTTTGGCGGCCGCGGCTTTGTCGCGATCAAAGCGCACTTCCCAGTCGGGATAGGCCAGTGACCACACATAGTGGTTGGCGAAATCAGCGGCCAGCAACAGCTGTTTGCCTTGGCTTTCCAGCATATAGGTCATGTGGCCGGGAGTGTGGCCAAAGGCGGCCATGGCGGTGATGCCACTGGCGACCGCGCCACCATCGTCAAGCATGCTCATTTTATCGGCCAGCGGGCGGACTTTGGCTTCGAAGCCTTTGTTTTCGGATTTGGCTGTGGTGTCAAATTCGATGGCCCCGGTGACGTAGCTGGCATTGGCAAAGGTTGTGCCATCGTCACCGGACAGGCCGCCGACGTGATCGCCGTGCATATGGGTCAGGACCACTTTGTCGATCTGATCTGGTTGATAGCCAGCAGCGGCCAGTGCACCAGTGATGCCGGCGGGGTTCAACCCAGTGTCAAACAGGATCAATTCAGACCCGGTGTTCACCACGGTGGGGGTGAAGAAAAATTGTGCCACGTCATTTGGAATATGGTTGGCAGCCGAGGCCGCATTAAATTCTTCGGGGGTGACGTTCATGCCAAAGATTTTTTGCGGCTCTTGAACGGCGCGGGTCCCTGCCAGCAACGTGGTGACCTCAAAGTCGCCCAGCTGAAAGCGGTTGAAGGTCGCGGTTGCGGTGCCAAGCATATCTGCGGCGGCCAATACGGGCGAGGCAGAGAGAGCGGCAAGCGGCAAGGCGGCGGTGCCCGCCAGAACTTGGCGGCGCGAAAAATCTTTGGTCATTGTGTGTCTCCTGTTGAACATAAGTCGGTGTAGGATCGTTGTGACAGAGGGTAGCGTGTTTTCGGCGTCTGACTTGAGCGGTCACAAGATTGTGATTGTTGAGAGTTAGGGCCGCAAATCTGGACAAACCGGCCCAGCTGTGACATGTGCGCCAGCAACAGGAGATCATGATGACCACCACTCGTTTTGCCCCATCGCCCACCGGCTATATCCACGTTGGCAACCTGCGCACTGCGCTGATGAACTATTTGATTGCCCGCAAAGCTGGCGGTGAGTTCATTTTGCGCATCGATGACACGGATGCTGCCCGGTCAGAAGAAAAATACGTCGACCAGATTCAACGGGATCTGGAATGGCTTGGTATTGAATGGGATCGGATCGAACGCCAATCCACCCGGATGGAGCGCTATGCGGACGCCGCTGACAAGCTGCGCGAGATGGGCCGCTTTTATGAGTGCTTTGAAAGCCCCATGGAATTGGACCTTAAGCGCAAAAAGCAGCTCAACATGGGCAAGCCTCCAGTTTATGACCGCGCGGCGCTGAGCCTGACGGACGCTGAAAAAGACGAGCTGCGCAAAGAGCGTGGCGGCTATTGGCGCTTTAAGCTGGATCACGAACGCATCGAATGGAACGATGGCGTTTTGGGCGATATTTCGATCGACGCCGCTTCGGTGTCTGATCCGGTCCTAATCCGCGCTGACGGGCAGGTGCTTTATACCATCGCTTCGGTTGTGGATGACACAGAAATGGGCGTGACCAATGTTGTGCGTGGATCGGACCACGTGACCAACACAGCCACCCAGATCCAGATCATTTCGGCGCTGGGCGGCACAGTGCCAGCGTTTGCGCATCACTCCTTGCTGACAGGCCCACAGGGTGAAGCTTTGTCCAAACGGTTGGGCACCCTGTCGATCAAAGATCTGCGGGAACAAGGCGTCGAAGCTTTGGCGCTGTTGTCATTGATGGCCCGCTTGGGATCCAGTGATCCGGTCGAGCTGCGCGCCTCTATGGCCGAATTGGTTGATGGATTTGATATTGGCCGCTTTGGCTCTGCGCCAACCAAGTTTGACGAAAAAGACCTGATCCCACTCAGCGCGCATCATCTGCAGACGCTGCCTGTTGAGGTGGTCGCTGATGAGATTGCCGCACTTGGCGTACCGGCAGAGCACGCCGAGGCCTTTTGGATGGTGACCCGGGACAACATCAATGCCCGTGGCGATCTGAAAGCTTGGTGGGAGCTGTTCCGGGATGGGGCTGAGCCTGAGATTGCTGAAGAAGATCGCGAATTTGTGGCCCAGGCGATGGCCATGTTGCCCGAAGGCCCGTTTGATGGCGACACATGGAAAAGCTGGACCGCAGAGGTGAAAGCCGCAACTGGGCGCAAGGGCAAGGGTCTGTTTATGCCATTGCGCAAAGCGCTCACCGGTCAAAGCCATGGCCCGGATATGGCCAGCGTCATGCCGTTGTTGCAGGTTATTCGCGCCCGCGGTTAAGGCGACAGCCGCTCTTTGCAAACGACTATAGACCCCACGCCGGTGTTGGCGTGGGGTTATTGATTCGGGCTGTATGCTTGGAAATTAGGGGACATAGCCGACAGGCGAACCAGGACCCGCGAGGGCCCATGCAGCTGGTCAGGCTTGGATCTTCACTTCTTCTTCGTCTTCAGCGGGCACATCTGTTTCAAAGTGCTGGGCCATAGTCATCAAGCCAAGGTTATCCATTGCCAGAGTTGTCAGTTCTGCGATCACTTCACGGATCGAAACCGTGCCAATGACCATGCCATTGTCGACAATTGGCAAGTGGCGAATATGATTTTGCAGCATCAAAGCTGTGGCGACGACAACGCTGTCATCAGGGCTGGCAAAGAGCGGCTCTTCGGTCATGACTTCG
>JAGDZD010000041.1:0-3740 GCA_049116315.1 Thalassovita sp. | reverse complement strand
GCCGGAGTGGCGACGAGGTTGGTTTGTGAGGTCAGAAACTGCTATCTGTGATTGGGCGCAGTCACGCTGCGTTTGGGCTTCAGAAGGATTGATAACTGTATGGAAGATACTGCATTGCCACTTCCAGAAATCGACCACAAAGCGGTCGGGTTGAGAATTGAAGCGCTGCGAGTTTCGCTGGGCCTTCGCAAAAATACATTCACTGATGCGATCGGCGTCGATCCGTCGAGTTACTCTAAGATCATTGCTGGCCGGAAGCCGTTCAAAGCGGAGATGGCCTACGTTGCATCCATCCGATTTAGCGTCCCGATGGATTACTTTTACCACGGTGTCCTGAGGGAGTTGCCGAAAAACTTGATAGACGAGTTGCTCAGTCCTCAAGGCAATGTCTCGAGCCAAGCAAGACAACCCAACCAGCCTACTGGCGTAAAAACTACCGGAGCGTAAGGTCGCTATGTGATTGATCATTCCTCTCGACCCTCGGCTTTGATGTCTTGAATGGCGGCCAGAACAGCATCAGCAACATCTTGTAGTTCCTTGATCGCCTCATGGCGGTCGCCACCCTCGGCAAACGCCATCAACGCGGCAGCTCCTTCGCCACTCTCCCTAATAACTTTGCTGGCGTGCTGAAGGGCGCTTAGGCCAGCCACCCTTTCGTCACCGGACTGGAAATGTCCCCCTGACAAAAGAGCAAAATGACGAGCGATCGGTTCTGCAGACTTGGGATCCATCCGAGCCAGCCGATCCATGTAATTGATGCCTATCCCGCCCGGACGGTCTTCCCGAAGTTCGGTTCCGTAACTCAGCGTTGACAAAGCGACACCGGTCGCTTCTTGCACGGCTTCAAGACCACCTGCGAGGGTGTAGGACTTTTGCACCGCTGACTGAACACTTCCACGCTTGGTCCTGCGCATGTGAAAAATCTCCTGAGATTTCGCTTACAAAAATCGAAGAAAGGCCCAAATCTGATGGGCGTTAGTTTGATTGACTTTTGGAGTATCGACGGATGACCGTTGCACGGAATTTTTGAAGCTTTTCGATCCTCCCCTTGTCCTGCTCATCGCGCCGCTTCATGCGATCGTGCAAATGAGGGTCTTGGATAGCTTTCTGACAAACTGTGGAAGGAGCCAGACCGGTTTCCTCCACAATCCTATCGATGAGTTTCAATACAGTGTTTTTTTCCATGCGACATATTTTTGGCAATTGCCAAAGAATGTCAATCGGCAATTGCCAAATTGCATTTGGCAGACGCCAATGCGACAGTGAGACCCATGACAACAAGTGTATTCATCCAGCGCCTTACTAAGCGCATGAAGGAAAAAGCCATGACCATGGCTGAATTGTCTCGTGTGTCGGGGGTTCCCTACCATCAAATTCACACTTGGAAGCGTCGGGAAACTGCAAAGCCAACAGCTGAATCACTTCAAAAAGTAGCCATCGCACTTGAAACCACGTCTGGGCATCTACTCAATGGTGATCCAAATCCTGAGGACAAGACCGGCGTTCTAGAAGAGTTGAAAACCCAACTTTCTGATCTATCAGAGGAAGAGCTTCGTGTTCTTCTAGCTGCTGCAGAAGCGATGCGCGCTCAGCCCCCTGCGGAAGAGAGTTGAGTTTTTTAAGCAACTTCAAGAAATGTTGAATCTGCACATTTTCGGCTTGGGTATTCAAGTCTTTCATTCGGCATTTCCAAAAATGGCCACTCTGCAATTCGCGCAATAAGTGTTGACAGTCGAATTTCCACATGTCAACTCTTGGGTGTTTTTTTTACATATGTATATTTTCTGGAGGTGATGACATGTCCGACCACCGCATCATGGAAGCATGCAAAATGGTTAACATTAAGCTCGCGAAAGCTTGCGAGCTGGCCGGTGTAAAATACGGAACGCTATACAATCAGATCCGCTTTGAACGAGAGATCCCTTTCGCCACAGTCGTCAGGATTTCAAACGCCATTGGTGTGCCAATTGGTTACTTTGCGAGCAGCGAAGCCAAGAGCATCGACGGATCAGTCAGAAATCGTTGGGAAAATGCAGGCCAAGCCAATAAGGAAAGGGCCGAATGCACTCACGCTGGCTTCACCGTTGACACTGATACTGTGCTAGATTGGTTTCACAAACATAACGGAAAACTGGAAAATTGGGCTTGGTTCGAAGATCAGGTAGACCTCTTTCATCCCTTGGAGCCAACCGACCGCTTGATGCGGCCAATCCAAATTGGAAAACGTAGCCTAACCTCCGAAAGACTGATGCTTTCAGGCAACCGTGATTACTATCGTGTCGTTGGAAAGTTCAGCAAAGAAAGAGTGGATCGCGCGATGATGTCGCACCGGATGGTCAACGAATTACCCTATTTGGTTACCGACGAAACGCTTGATGTGACCATTAAAGGTGTCCGCGTTCAGGGCGGCTATCGAAAGGTAACCATGAGATTGACCGGCGCCCAAGGGGAGCCGGTCAATGCTACTTTTTCACAGCTGACCTGGCTGAACCGTAACTAACACGTGTTCAAAATGTGCTTGGTTGGTCGCCAAGATCATCTGATCGCTTGCCAGCCCCTCTGGTGCGGGCGCTGTCCATTGAATGGCGTTGCGCACTCGCCAGTGGAATCCATAGTCATCTGCCAGCCTTCTATGCTGATATGCGATGATGGTATACATCCAATCAAAGTCCCACTTTTGGGCTGCAGTGAGCTTCGCAAACTGGGCGAAATCACACAGCATCTTGTTACTTCCACGCTCGTCAGCTGATATCTCAATCCCCCCAAAATAGACGAGGCTTCCAGACACCTCTTCAATCAAAGGGTGTGCGACTGACTGTATTGGTTCGGAACGACTTCTATAGCGCAACTCGGCAATTTCTCGAATATGACGATCAAACCCCGTGTCCTCCACCTGAAAGCGCCTTGCGGAAATGCATGCAACGGCCCGCTCGTCTCGAACGAGGAACAGCCAAAATGCTAAATCTTGTTCAAGATCTTCTTTCTCGATCTGAGACATTGGATGGACAGAAACCTTTCCGACTTCGTTGATCGATCTGCCGCAAAACTCTGGGTCTCGACTTACCATCAAGCTGAGCCCCTTTTGTCCGAAGCGGTCGGCAATGGCATCCTTGTGTTGTTGAATAATATTCATGAATTTTCTCCACTTTGAGCTAAGAAGGTGACCGTCAGCGATAAACCCTTAAGGCGTTTCGCAAATCGGACTTCACTCTTTGCGTAGGAGCAGTTCAAGAACTTGATTCGATATTGGCTGGTATTTTGCCAAATCAAATATTGGCAATTGCCAAATATTCTGTTGACGTTTGGCTTTTGCCAAATTACATTCTCTACCATAGGCAGCGACAGACGCCGCCGCTTGCTACCGCCGAAGACACCAAGCCAAACCGGGCACAGACCCAACAGGCAGGAAGATCGCGGGACATGATTTGGAGAGGAACGAACGATGTCATTTACCACCGCATACCACATTAGTTTCATTTGGGCCGATGCCCGCACCGGTGGCTTCACCGACTGGACCACAGCAGAACACAACACTGCCGAAACCATGGGCGACGTGATCGAGCAGATTGGCGAATATGCGGAAAATGACAAAGACCGGGTCCGGGTCATCAAGTTTGATCTGTCAGAAGGCACTTGCCGGGATTTGACCGAAGATGCCCTTACAGCTTTCGGCCAAATCCACCTTGAGAGCAACGATGAATGGCCGCTGTGGCTTTTTGACTTTGCTCCCGACGACATCA
>JAGDZD010000040.1:0-723 GCA_049116315.1 Thalassovita sp. | reverse complement strand
GCGTTTCACAACTTCCATGATGTTTGGAATGACTTTATCGGACCGTCGCCCCATGCAGGTATTGGCCCACTCCTGTGCGTCCTCGGTGCTGGCGCGTTCCCCTGTTTGCATTCCCACAAGGATTTTGACCGGCATTTCGACAGAGGCCGCCAAGTTTTCCAAACATCCGGCCCGGAAGTGTTGCGGGCTGGGCAGGGTTACGTTGAGGGCTTTGGCCTGCATCCCTTGAAGCATCAAGAGCTGATCAAAGCCGCCTTGCCAGTCCTCAACCTGTTCGTTCATGGCCTCGACCAATTCGGATTCATCTACGCCCATCGAACGCGCCATTTCCGCCAGCTTGGCCTCCTTATCGACCTCGATCACAGGGGCAGACTTGGCGTTCTTCCAGAACCCCTCACCACCGGCCCCGCTGATCTTTTCAAGGCTAAGCAGATCATTGTACCCGCCCTTGAGAAACGGCTCCCCGTGAATGGTGCCATCCTCCGACCAAATGACGACCCGATCCGGATGCACGTTGAATTTGCGCCGGGCCCCATCTTTGCCAACCGCTGCTTCGTCAAACTGGTACATCTTGGGATGACCATAGTTCTCTGAACCCTGATCATCCTCCCATTCGGCAACGTTCAGTTGCCCTTCCCACGCCGGGATCAGCTCAACCAAGCCCTGCAAACCTGACGACACCGCAGTGACAGGCTGATCGAAGCCTTGGCTGTCAGCAATGCG
>JAGDZD010000039.1:0-4897 GCA_049116315.1 Thalassovita sp. | reverse complement strand
AGCGCTTTATCGGCAACTATTACGGTGCGTTGACCCAAGAGGTCATGAGCGGCGGCGGGGGCGGCACAGCCATCCGTGAACACGTTGATGTCACCCGGACCAGCGGCGGCGGCGTGTCCGAGGCCCGGTTGCACAAAGTTCAGATGCTGGGCGCCGCTGTGGAAGCACTGCAAGCTGCCCCAAGCATCACCTATGCCAAAGGCAAAGCCCGCGCCGGGCGCTACCAAGGTCAGCACAAGCCTATCCGGCCTTTTCAACTCGCGTTTCTGGTCTGCGTCAACCAACGCACGCTGAGCCATGTCGCACTAACCTACGACTGGACCCGCGCACCGATCGAAGACGGGAAGATTGGGCGCCGGGTGGTGCCTGATCGGCAGCGAAAAGCACTTGCAGAGGCGTTGCGCGAGACCTTGGGTTTGATCGAGGAAGCTTGGGGTGCGGCTTACGGCAGCATCCTAGGCACGACGGAGGCTCGATAGCCGAAGGCTATCAATGCGTTGAAGGAGATCGAAAACATGGACAGTACTGGATGCGCAGTTTTGGTCGGGGCATCTGCCCCCGCGCACATTCGGTCCGTTTTTCGGAACTACTTTGGTGATACGACGGACTTTTGGGAACCGTCCCAAAAGAACTGATTTAGGAAGTTTTGTTCGAACCTATTGACCGAGAGTCAGTTACTGAGTCATGTATGAGACAATGGGGTGATTCGCGAGATACAGCGGGTCACCCCTTTTTGTTGGGATCATCGGCAAAATCGCCACAACATCTATCCAAAGGACATCGATATGCAACGCGCTCGGTAAAGCCGGGTTCTATTCGTGCGCCCTACCTCTACCTTCGGGCGCTCGAACCAGCTCCGGTTCACTGAGGAGAGGTTTCTTGCAATTGTTAACAGCTTTAATGCCTTGGCTGATGTCAGGGTTAACCATTCTGCTCACCGTGCTGGCAGGCAACAAGCACCGCCACACTTGGGTTACAGGGATCTTGAGCCAGTCAGTGTGGCTCGCTTGGATCTGCCTAACTGGTGAATGGGGGTTCCTGCCAATGAGCGGGTTCCTGATTGTGCTCTATGCCCGTAACCACCTGAGATGGAATGGGCGCACAAAGCGGTAGTTGCCCCTCCCAACGCTGGGAGGCCACAGGTTGAAGGAACAACCTGTAACACGGGGCCAAAGCTCTCACACCTGACCCCGCCGACCTGCAATCGCTTAAGGCCGCTCCCTTCCCACGCGTGGGACCGGCAATGTGAAGCGATTCCCCTGAAATGAATAAGAAAATCTTGTGGCCTGCGGATAATATCCAGCAGCGTGACATAAATCTTCTATCCCCATTCGCCAAGAACAGTAGAAAGCACAGCGAAGAACAGATCGAACGTATTGGCGCTTCTATCGAAGAATGGGGGTGGACTGTTCCAGTCCTTGTGGATGCAAACAACACAATTTTGGCGGGTCATGGGCGCGTATTGGCCGCAAAGCGGCTTGGCGTCCTAACCGTTCCGGTTGTAGTTGCCAGCGGTTGGTCAGACGAACAAAAACGGGCCTATGTCATAGCTGATAACCGGCTTTCCGATCTGTCTGAATGGGACGATGAGATTCTGGTTCAAGAAATTGAGGCACTTTCAGAAGCGGAGTTTGACCTCGATTTGGTAGGTTTCACGGATGATGACCTCTCAAGCTTGATGAATGACACGCTGGAAGGCGAAATCTCGACAAGCAACAATCCCGTTTCGCTTGCTGACGAATTTGGGATCGCTCCTTTCTCTGTCCTGAATGCAAGGGAGGGATGGTGGCAAAATCGAAAAAGGGCTTGGCTTTCCTTGGGGATCAAGAGCGAACTCGGCCGTGGAGAAAACGGGTTCGAAGCAATGCCGGGCGGATCAGCGATGGTCGCGGGGTACACAGAGACCGGGGAGCGGAAAAAGCACCTAATTCGAGCCGGGAGCGCAAAGAGCTATAATACCACGGATTGGGTGCGGAAAAACAATCTAACGGGCTTGGGTCAAGATGTTGCGACGGGTTCCGGGACTTCCATTTTCGATCCGGTTCTATGTGAGTTGGCGTATAGCTGGTTCTGTCCGGCAGGAGGCAGCATTCTCGACCCTTTTGCGGGCGGATCGGTCCGAGGGGTCGTGGCGTCACAACTGGGCCGTCCCTACACAGGTATTGAGTTGCGACCTGAGCAGGTCAAGGCCAACCAGACACAGGCTACGGAAATTTTGGAGGGCGCCTTCCCTAAACCGGATTGGATTCAAGGCGACAGTTTGGAGGTCGGAGTTCATTGCAACGGCAAAGCCTTCGACTTTCTTTTTTCCTGCCCACCTTATGGGGACTTGGAAGTTTACAGCGACAACAGCGCAGATCTTTCCACAATGAAATATCCAGAATTTGTCGAGGTTTATCGCGAGATCATCATTCGAAGCGCCGCGCACCTCAAGAACGATCGCTTTGCGTGTTTCGTCGTTGGCGATATCCGAGACAACAAGGGGGCCTATCGCAATTTCGTTGGTGATACCGTCGAGGCTTTTCGGGCAGCCGGCCTCTCCTACTACAACGAAGGGATATTGGTCACGCAGGCCGGTAGCCTACCAATCCGAGCCGGAAAGCAGTTTCGGTCAAGCAGGAAACTCGGAAAGACACACCAAAATGTCTTGGTGTTCTGCAAAGGAAACGGAAAGAGAGCTGCAGCGTCCTGCGGGCCAGTGCAATTCGGATCCGGAAACGAGGAAACATTCAAGGAATGAGTGGCGAAACCCGTAACAAAGGAGGCAGGCCCCGAGTGGACATTAATCTTGAAACTCTTGAAGCGCTGGTTCGCGTCCAATGCACCGCGGAAGAATGCGCAGCTGCGCTAGGATGCTCTGAAGACACCATTGACCGTCGTCTCAAAGAAGAAGGGGAAGTCGGTTTTGCGGAGTATCGTAAAAAGCATTTGACCGCCGGAAAAATTTCTCTCCGGCGGGCTCAATTCAAAGCGGCTGTCAAGGGCAATCCAACCATGTTGATTTGGCTCGGCAAGCAATACCTCGATCAGACCGACCGCACCGCAACGGATCTAACTTCTTCGGATGGCTCGATGACACCGCAGGGTGTCACGGTCTTTGAACTCCCCAACAATGGGAGAGGCTAAAAGGGTCATCCGCCCGCAAGACGGCCCGCAGATGCAATTCCTCGGCTCCCCCGCCGACATTGCAATTTATGGGGGCAGTGCGGGGGGTGGCAAGACGTGGGCGCTGTTGATGGAGCCTCTGCGTCACGTTCACAACGGGCGCTTTGGAACGGTGTTCTTTCGACGCACGTCGCCTCAGATCACAAACGAGGGTGGCTTGTGGGATGAGAGCATCGAACTTTATCCAGGTATTGGGGGAATGCCACGGGCCCATGATCTGTCTTGGAAGTTTCCATCGGGGTCCAAGTCCAAATTCACGCATCTGGAATATGAAAAGACGGTCCGAAACTATCAGGGGGCGCAAATCCCGCTGATTTGTTTTGATGAGCTGACCCACTTTACCGAGTACCAGTTCTTTTACATGGTCAGCCGCAACCGATCGATGTCAGGCGTCAGGCCGTATATCAGGGCAACCTGCAACCCGGACGCTGACAGCTGGGTGGCAAAGTTCATCGCATGGTGGATCGATCAAGAAACCGGTTTAGCCATTCCCGAACGATCAGGGGTAATCCGGTACTTTGTCCGGGTCGGAGATACGATCCACTGGGCCAGCCAGCCGCAGGACTTGGCGCAATACACAATGATGGACGAGAACGGGAACAGGGTGCCTATCCCGCCCAAGTCTGTGACGTTCATTGCCGCAAAGCTGACCGACAACAAAGCCCTGATGCGGGCCAACCCGGAATACATGGCCAACCTGATGGCTCTTAGCCGGGTAGAACGGGAACGGCTCTTAGGCGGCAACTGGAAGATCCGGCCCAACGCGGGGATGTTCTTCCGCCGGGATTGGGTAAAGCCAATCGATGCTATTCCAGCCGGCACTGTCTGGGTGCGAGGCTGGGATTTGGGCGCCACACCGCCAACAGATGAGGCGCCGGACCCTGATTTTTCGTGCGGCGTCCGGCTCGGACGCACACCAGACGGGCGCTTCATTGCCAAGCATATGGCCAAAGACCGCAAAGGCCCCGCTGGGGTCCAACGGATGGTTAAAAATACCGCAGAGAATGACGGTTATGAATGCCAAGTCGATTTGCCCCAAGATCCCGGGCAAGCCGGTAAGGCGCAGGTGGCCAACTTTGTGAAGCTGCTGGAAGGCTACAACGTCAGACATAGCCCAGAGACGGGCGATAAGGTGACACGCTTCAGCGGGTTTTCTGCGCAGGCTGAGGCCGGAAACGTCTACTACGAGCGCGGCGATTGGAACGAGGACTGGTTCTCCGATTTGGAGGGTTTCCCTACCGCCAAGCATGACGATGCGCCGGATGCCACTAGCCGCGCTTTCAATGCCTTGGCCCGCCCTGAGGTCAAAGCTCAAATGTTCTTGAGGAAAAAGAAACGATGACCAAAGCACTCGCGAACATGACGGCCATGATGAACACGGCGACACGGCGGATGAGCCAGTTGTTTCCCGGGTATTTTCAGGGAACCTCGCACAATCATTACAAGGATTTCCGCTGGCCCGAAGAAGTTACGTTTGCCGATTTTCACAAGATGTATTCCCGCAATGGTCTGGGAAAAGGGATTGTGGCCAAGACGTCGCGCAAAGTATGGGAATCTGCCCCAATGCTGCAAGAAGGTATTGATAGCCACAGCGAGACAGATCTTGAAAAGCAGATTAATGAACGGTTTTCAGAATTGCGCCTGTGGCAACGCCTCGCAGCTGCGGACCGGCGTTCACTGGTTGGGGCCTACGCTGGGGTCATCCTTCGCATTGCTGACAGCCAAGGCTTCG
>JAGDZD010000038.1:0-1796 GCA_049116315.1 Thalassovita sp. | reverse complement strand
AATGGCAATGGTGCCGATACGGGTGACTCTTTAGGCGTCGTCGCCGTCAATGGCATACCCCAAGCCATTGGCCGTCAGATCACGTTACCCTCGGGCGCGCGGGTATTCGTCGATGCAAACGGAACGTTTGAGTATGATCCGACCGGGGCTTTCACCGATCTTGCTGAGGGGGCACAAATCACCGACAGTTTTGTCTATGCGCTGAGCGATGGCACCGGAAATGATGGGCTGGGTGGTTTTACGGCTGTCAAAGAATTGTCGGCGCTGGATGGCACAAATGGGTTTGCGATCACCGGTTTTCCTTCCTATGTCTACAGCGGCTACGCCGTTTCCTCGGCCGGGGATGTGAATGGCGATGGCATCGATGATGTGATCATCGGAGTAGAGGCTCGTGACTCAAATGGCGAAAGCTATGTGGTATTTGGCACGGACACCGGCTTTGGCGCGAGCCTTGAGCTGTCGGCGCTGGATGGCACAAATGGATTTGTCATCAACGGTATTGATGAATACGACCACAGCGGCGCCTCTGTTTCCTCGGCTGGGGATGTAAATGGCGACGGCATCGATGATTTGATCATCGAAGGGCACGGCAGTCCAAACGGCCTATATTCTGGTGAAAGCCATGTGGTTTTTGGCACGGACACCGGCTTTGGCGCGAGGCTTGAGCTATCGGCTCTGGATGGCACAAATGGGTTTACGCTCAATGGCATTGATTCCTTTGACCTCAGCGGCACCTCTGTCTCCTCAGCTGGGGATGTGAATGGCGATGGCATCGGTGATGTGATCATCGGATCCGTTTTTGCCAGTCCAAACGGTGTGAGCTCTGGCGAAAGCTATGTGGTGTTTGGAAAAACGACCGGCTTTGGCGCAAGCTTTGAGCTATCGGTGCTGGATGGCACAAACGGATTTGTTATCAACGGCATTGATGAAGGCGACTACAGTGGTACCTCTGTTTCCTCGGCTGGGGATGTGAATGGCGATGGCATCGATGATGTGATAATTGGAGCCAGTTTTGCCGAACCAAACGGCCGACGTTCTGGTGAAAGCTATGTGGTGTTTGGCAAGGACACCGGCTTTGGCGCAAGCCTTGAGCTGTCGGCCCTGGATGGCACAAATGGATTTGTCATCAACGGTATCGATTCCTATGACTACAGCGGTACCTCTGTTTCGTCGGCCGGGGATGTGAATGGCGACGGCATCGATGATGTGATCATCGGAGCCAATCTTGCCGATCCGAACGGCCTGTATTCTGGCGAAAGTTATGTGATGTTTGGCACGGACACCGGCTTTGGCCCGAGCTTTGAGCTATCGGCGCTGGATGGCACAAACGGGTTTGTCATCAACGGTATTGGCGAATACGACCACAGCGGTACCTCTGTATCGTCGGCCGGGGATGTAAATGGCGATGGCATCGATGATGTGATCATCGGAGCCCATGATGCAGATCCAAACGGTGTGAGCTCTGGCGAAAGCTATGTGGTGTTTGGTAAAACGACCAGCTTTGGCGCAAGCCTAGAGCTATCGGCGCTGGATGGCACAAACGGGTATATCATCAACGGTATTGATGTAGGCGACAAAAGCGGTACCTCTGTTTCCTCGGCTGGGGATGTGAATGGCGACGGCATCGATGATGTGATCATCGGAGCGAGCAACGCAAATCCAAACGGCCCAGTTTCTGGCGAAAGCTATGTGGTGTTTGGACGATCGAGTTCCACCCCAGGGATCGACATTGCCACGGTCAGCGTGACTGTCACCGGCGTCACCAACGATGACATCTATGGCGACGGGTATCAGGC
>JAGDZD010000037.1:0-1598 GCA_049116315.1 Thalassovita sp. | reverse complement strand
AATGGCAATGGTGCCGATACGGGTGGCTCTTTAAGCGTCGTCGCCGTCAATGGCATACCCCAAGCCATTGGCCGTCAGATCACGTTACCCTCGGGCGCGCGGGTATTCGTCGATGCAAACGGAACGTTTGAGTATGATCCGACCGGGGCTTTCACCGATCTTGCTGATGGGGCACAAATCACCGACAGTTTTGTCTATGCGCTGAGCGATAGCACCGGAGACGATGGGCTGGGTGGTTTTACGGCTGTCAAAGAATTGTCGGCGCTGGATGGCACAAATGGGTTTACGATCAGCGGTATTGATCAATCCAACACTAGCGGTTACACCGTTTCCTCGGCTGGGGATGTGAATGGCGACGGCATTGATGATGTGATCATCGGAGCGACAAACGCCAGTCCAAACGGCCTAAGTTCTGGCGAAAGCTATGTGGTGTTTGGCACGGACACCGGCTTTGGCGCGAGCCTTGAACTGTCGGCGCTGGATGGCACAAATGGATTTGCGATCACCGGTATTGATGATAACGACAGAAGCGGTACCTCTGTTTCCTCGGCCGGGGATGTGAATGGAGATGGCATCGATGATGTGATCATTGGAGCCAGTTCTGCCGATCCAAGCGGTGTGAGCTCTGGCGAAAGCTATGTGGTGTTTGGCAAAGACACCGGTTTTGGCGCAAGCTTTGAACTATCGGTGCTGGATGGCACAAACGGATTTGTCATCAACGGCATTGATGAAGGCGACCAAAGCGGCTTTTCAGTTTCCTCAGCTGGCGACATGAATGGCGATGGCATCGACGATGTGATCATCGGAGCGCATAACGACGGTCCAAATGGCCCGTATTCTGGCCAAAGCTATGTGGTGTTTGGCACAGATACCGGCTTTGACGCGAGCCTTGAACTATCGGCGCTGAATGGCACAAATGGATTTGTCATCAACAGTATTGAGTCCTCTGGCTCCAGCGGCTTCCGAGTTTCGTCAGCCGGGGATGTGAATGGCGACGGCATCGATGATGTGATCATTGGAGCCAGTCTTGCCGATCCAAACGGCCCGTATTCTGGCCAAAGCTATGTGGTGTTTGGCACGGACACCGGCTTTGACCCGAGCTTTGAGCTATCGGCCCTAGATGGTACAAACGGGTATATCATCAACGGCATTGATGTGGGCGACAGAAGCGGTGTCTCTGTTTCCTCGGCTGGGGATGTAAATGGCGATGGCATCGACGATGTGATCATCGGAGCCAGTTCTGCCGATCCAAACGGTACTTTCTCGGGCGAAAGCTATGTGGTGTTTGGAAAAACGACCGAATTTGGCGCAAGCCTAGAGCTATCAGCGCTGGATGGCACAAACGGGTATATCATCAGCGGCATTGACGAAAACAACTTTAGCGGTTCCTCTGTTTCCTCGGCTGGGGATGTGAATGGCGATGGCTTAGATGATGTGATCATCCGATCGTCTAGGGACGATTCAAGTGGTGTGAGCTCTGGCGAAAGCTATGTGGTGTTTGGGCGATCGAGTTCCACCCCAGGGATCGACATTGCCACGGTCAGCGTGACTGTCACCGGCGTCACCAACGATCACATCTATGGCGACGGGTATCAGGC
>JAGDZD010000036.1:0-8682 GCA_049116315.1 Thalassovita sp. | reverse complement strand
CTTTAGCACCTTTTTCTAAAAGTTTCTGCATTATGACCTAATTTCAATCAGTTAGCAGACACGCCTGTGCAAGCCATTGTTGTTTGCATCCCCCCGTTTTCCCCCATCGTTACCGATAACGCGCCCATTCCCAGAGAATCCCCCCGGTTTGCCCGACTCGTTCGTCCGTTTGGCATCCAGAATCGCCCCTTTGCCCCCCCGACTCGGAGTTTGATTCTTCTTTTGTCGGCTCTTTTGGCTCTTTGCCCCCCCTGCTCCCTCTATCTCCCCTTCCCGACCTCATGCCTTCGGGCCGCCTTTTGCCGATTTGTGCGCGACAAGGCGGAAGCGACTATCCCCCGTTTTCAGCCCTCTCTATACATTGGCCACTCTAAGGGTTGGGTTGGCAGAGCAAAGACGCCGGGATCCGCATCCGTCGATAAGTCGTTGACATGTGAGGTCGAAACCTACTCATCTTAAGGCTGATAATTCTGGGAGGCCAAAATGAACTACCTATTGAAATCAACACTTGCTGCCATCGCATTGGCAGGCGCATCCACCGCCGCGCAGGCACAGGACGTTACATTGCGTGTGCACCACTTTATGTCTGAGCGCGCACCGCTTCACTCCCAGTTTCTTGCCCCTTGGGCGGAAAGCCTTGCCCAAGCCAGCGATGGGCGGATCAAAGTTGAGTTGTTCTCGTCGATGTCCTTGGGCGGTCGCCCCGGTGATCTCTATGACCAAGCGGTAGATGGCGCCGTTGAAATCACCCTCACCCTGCCGGGCTATACCTCTGGGCGCTTTGCAAAGACCGAGGTGTTTGAACTGCCCTTTATGATGGACAGCACCGTGGCCACCTCAAAGGCCTTCTATCAGCTGGTCGACGAAGAGTTGCAGGACGGCGAATATGAAGAAGCCAAGATCCTATCGTCATGGGTTCACGGCCCCGGTGTGATCCACAGCGAAAAGCCAATCACCAAGTTGGAAGATATGGCTGGAATGGAACTGCGTGGCCCGACCCGCCTTGTCACCGACCTATTGGGCGAATTGGGTGCCACCCCGGTGGGCATGCCTTTGCCCAAGATCCCAGAGAACCTGTCTAAAGGTGTGATCAACGGCACCGTCCTGCCTTGGGAAGTGACCCCGTCTATCAAGCTGGCCGAATTGGTTGGCAATCACACCGAACTGTCTGGTGATCGCTCACTCTATACCGCCGCCTTTGTACTGGCGATGAACTGGGACGCCTATGAGGCGATGCCCGACGATCTGCGCGCCATTCTGGATGAACAGACCGGCAGCTCCATGTCCGAAGCCGCAGCAACTGTGATGGTGGGCGCGGATGCCTTTGGTCGCAAAGTGGCTGGCGACAACAACTTCATCACTTTGGATCAGGCCGAGGTGGACCGTTGGGTCACTGCGTCTCAGCCCGTCTATGACCGTTGGATCGCCGGATCAGGAGACAACGGCTTTGATGGGGCGGCTTTGATCGACCAAGTCAAAGGCATGATCACCCAGAACCAGTAATTCTGGCTTGAAACCGCCCAGCACCTTTGTAGGGTGCTGGGCATGTTCTTCGCGAGGCTCAAATGACACTGTTTGATCGAACCGAACGGCGATTTGAGTCCCTGGCGTCTGGTCTGGCCATCCTTGGTGGGATGGGATTGATCTTTGCCACACTCGTCACCTGCATCAGTATCCTGTTGAAACTGACCCGTCGGCTGCTTGATGCCGTTTTGGGACAGGTCGCTGATCCGGCAACTTGGGCCTTTGTGCGTCCGGTGCTTGGAGAGGAAGAGTTGGTGACCTATGGCGTCGGTCTTGCCCTGTTTTCGGCTCTGCCTTGGGTGATGATCCGCAAGGGCCACATCAAGATTGACCTGTTTGAGCCCAAGTTTGGCACTCGTTTTAACGCCCTGCTGGATTTGGTTGGCGATCTGGCCCTTACGGTCATCGCCTATCTCATCCTGACCCGCCAATGGTTCTTGATCTTTAAGAAGGCGCGGCGTTCGCAGGATTCCATGACCGAGCTGCTGCTGCAAAGTGATTTCGCCACCGCATTGGACCGGCTGCGCAGCGCTCAGGAATCCCAAATCCTCGGCATCAAGCTGTGGCCGACCTATATCGTTGCCGAAGTCTGCATCACGGCCTTCTTCTTAGTCGCGTGTTTTTGTACCGTTCGCAGTCTGCGGGCCTTGTACCATTCTTTGAGGACATAGGGCCGCCACAATGATCGAACTGCTGACTCAATCGTTCACACCCTTTCAACTTGGCCTGCTCAGCTTTCCGCTGCTGCTGGTGCTGATCGCCTTTCGCGTGCCGTTGGCCGCAGCCATGTTTGTGGTGGGGTTGGCTGGCACCTACCTTTTGGCCGGCAACATGCGGATGATGGACAGCCAGCTTAAGACTTTCACCTATGGCACGTTGACCAATTATTCGCTTTCGATCATCCCGCTGTTCCTTTTGATGTCCGAATTCGCCACCCGGGGCGGCATGTCCACAGCGCTGTTTCGCGCCGCCGAAGCCTTTCTTGGGCATCGCAAAGGTGGCTTGGCTATGGCTGCGGTTGGGGCCTCGGCCGGGTTTGGCGCTGTGTGTGGATCATCGCTGGCCACGGCCTCGTCGATGGGACAGGTGGCGTTGCCAGAATTGCGCCGCGCGGGCTATTCCGGTGCACTGGCCACCGGCGCATTGGCCGCTGGTGGCACGTTGGGCATTTTGATCCCGCCATCGGTGGTTTTGGTGATCTATGCCATTCTGGCCGAAGAGAATATTGAGAAGCTGTTCACCGCCGCCTTTATTCCCGGCATCCTCGCGATGCTGGGCTACATGGCAACGGTCTCTATCTATACCCGCTTTAACCCCAATTGGGGGCAGTTGATGCCGCGTATCCCTTATCGCGATAGGGTTCGGGCTTTGATTGCGATTTGGCCCATCATGGTGATCTTTGTCTTGGTGATTGGCGGCATCTATGCCGGGGCGTTTTCGCCAACCGCCGCTGCCGCCGTTGGGGTCGCAGGCACCGCGTTGGTGGCGTGGTCCAAGGGCGGCCTTAGCGTTCAGTCGGTCAAGCAAGCGCTGCTGAACACCGGGCAGACCTCGGGCATGATCTTCTTCATCATCCTTGCGGCGGGGGTCTATAACTCGTTCTTGTCCAGCGCTCAGGTGCCCCAAACATTGGCCTCGTTCTTCGCCAACTCAACGCTCAGCCCGTGGCTGATCCTCACCGGTATGCTGTTGCTCTATCTGATCCTCGGCACCGTGATGGATTCGATGGCGATGATTTTCCTTACGGTGCCTATCTTTATCCCTATCGTGACCGAGTTGGATTTTGGCCTGCAACCGGGTGAGGTTGGCATTTGGTTTGGGATTTTGGTGCTGATGTCCGCTGAAATTGGATTGATCACCCCGCCCGTGGGGCTGAACCTCTTTGTGATCAACTCGATGTCCAAAGAAACCCCCATCGGTGACACTTATCGCGGGGCGCTCCCTTTTGTGGCCTCTGATATCGTGCGGATTGTTTTGCTGGTCGCCTTTCCGGGGATCACCATGGTGTTGGTGCGCCTGCTGTTCTGATCCAGAAAGTAAAAGCCGCACAGACAAACGGCCCCACACAAAGGTGGAGCCGTTCAAGGTACCGCAACCCAAGCCCTTGGGCCTTGCCTTAGCTGTCCTGCGCCTCGGTCAGTTTCTCGGCGAAAGTCGCAAAGAACTTGCCCGATAGCTTTTTGGCAGTGCCCGCAATCAAGCGGCTGCCCAATTGCGCAATCTTGCCCCCGATATCCACTTTGGCGACGTATTTCAGAATGGTTTCATCGCCATCTTCGATCAACGTCACATCCGCGCCGCCCTTGGCAAAGCCAGCCGCGCCACCTTTGCCTTCGCCGGTCAATGAAAACGCACCCGGCGCTTCAGAGTTGTCCAGCGTCACAGTGCCAGTAAAACGCGCTTTAACCGGGCCAACCTTCAGGACGACTTTCGCCTCAAGGTCTTCGGGTGAATGTTGAATGAGCTCTTCACATCCCGGAATGCAGTCACGCAAAATATCCGGGTTATTCAGGGCCGCATGCACCGTTTCGCGAGATGCGGGGATCCGGATTTCGTCACTTAGTTCCATCTGCCTATCCTTATATTTAGCAACATCTTGGAAAAGCCCGCAGCACCGCTTCGGTTGCGGCGTCGCTGGCTGATTTTTCACTGATCTGTGGGGTCGCGGTTTCGTCGACCACCACAGGGGGTTTTTGTTTGGTTTTGTCCGCACTGCGCCATTGGACGATCTCGGCCAGAATGGACAAAGCAATTTCATGCGGGTCTATCGCACCAATGTCCAACCCGGCGGGCGATTTCAAACGTTCGGAGGTGGGTTCTGGAATGCCGTCTGCCACAAGCTTTTTGACCAAATGGGCCGCTTTGCGACGGCTGGCCACCATCGAGACCCGCCCCGCGCCACTTTCTAGGGCCGCACGCAGCGCAACGGCATCACCGCGCCCTTGGGACGCCACCACAACAAAATCATGCGCCGCCAAAACTGGCACCTGATCGTTTTGCCCCTCTGCGCGCCACACCCGCAACCCCATCAATTCAGCATGCGCGGCCAGCGCCACTGCAATCGGGCCTTCGCCATAGATCGCCAAGCGTGATGATGGTGCATAGGGTTCGATCAACAGATCAACCGTGCCCCCTGACGGGCAGCCACTTTTAAAGCATTGCACCCCATCAGGATCCACAACGCTGACAACCTTGTCAGACGGTTTCACGCGGATCATCTGCGGTTCTCCATGCGCAATGGCCTGCGACACCGAAGCCAGCACCGCGCGTTGAACACAAGCGCCGCCAAGATGGCCTAAAATTTCACCCTCTTGGGTCACAGCCGCTTTGGCCCCTGCCTTGGCCGAGGTCACATCCGCCGTGCGCAAAACCGTGGCCACACAGAATGGTTGTCCTGTTTCGCGCAGGCTCTCAATTTGGTCAAAGATATCCAACCCAGGCATGCTGTCCCCTCCTCAAAGTCGTTCAAATTGATGTTCAAGCGCCGCCAGCGCCTCTAGGGTATTGGCGGGCAAATGGGCATCCAGATACGGGCTTGCTGCCTGCATCGATGCCGCGATCGGCGCATAGGTGTCCCATCCCTTAAGTGGGTTGAGCCAGACAATGCGCCGGGATTTCTGTTTGATTTTTGCCAAGCTGTCCGCCAGCCGTTCCGGTGCCCCCGAGCAATAGCCATCCGACAGCACCACCACGACGGTGCGACTGTTCAAGGCTTTGGCGCCGTAGCCTTGGACAAAGCTGGCAAGGCAGCCCCCGATGTCAGTGCCCCCGCCAAAGCCTTCGGCCATCAAAGACAGGCGCGCCGCTGCTTTCAACGTGTCCTGTTCGCGCAGCGCATCCGAAATGCGCAGCAATTTGACGTGAAACAGATAGGCGTCCGTTTTGGTATCTTGCCCCACCATTCCCTTTAGGAACGCCAAAAACACACGTGCATAGACTGTCATCGAGCCACTGACATCGCAGATCGCCACAACCCGCAAGGGTTTCTCCGCCCGATCCATCCGAAACAGCTCAACCGGATCGCCACCCCGCGCCAGACTGGCCCGTTGAATGCGGCGCATGTCAAACCGGCTGCCACGCTGGGCGCGTTTGCGCCGCCGTGTACGGCGATCCCGCAAGGCACTGCCCAGTTTCTGAGCCACCTGCTCTGCTTGGCGCAGGGTGGTCTCATCCATGACTTCTCGCAGATCGCGTTTGCGCAGGTTTTGCATCTTGGTGGCCATCAACCGACCGTCGACACCGTCGCGGTCTTCGTCCCCGGCGCTATTGTCAGCCTCACTTGGGGCCGTGTCATCTTGGGTTTCCGCACCGGGCTGCTCGGCTTGGCTTTGCCACAGGCTTGGACGTTTGGATTGGCTGCGCACATGGTCGCTGGTGCGATCTTGCTGGCGGGTTTTGCCTGCATTGTACCAATAGGCCTCAAACAGTTCATCAAACAGCCGCCACCGATCCGCATCCGGAATCAACACCGCCCCCAAGGCTTTGCGGGCTTGGTCTTGGTCCGTGGCCTCAACCAAGGTCAAAGCGCGCAGGCAATCCGCCACTTCGTCTGGCCCCACGCGAAACCCGTTCATCCGCAGGTGCGCGACAAAGCCAGCAACGCGCTCGGCTGGGCCCTCAGCCCGCGACGGAAACCGGGTGACTTGCATCAGCCCACCTTTCCAATCAAACGATCCATCACTTCTGGCGGGGCCGCATCGTGATCCGTGGCAGTTTTCAGCAAGCAGACCAAGGTGGCTTGAACCTCGCCACGCGCGCGCGCCAAATCATTGACCCCAAGCCCAGACAGGGCTGCGGCCCAATCCAGCATCTCTGCAATACCGGGTCGTTTTTCCAGATCTTCGCGCCGCAAGGCCTGCACCACGCCGACAATCTGCGCCGCAAGCTGGTCCTGCACCTCTGGCAGATGCGCTTTCAAAATCGACAACTCGGTCGCGTGGTCCGGGTAATCCAGATAGGCATAAAGGCAACGGCGGCGCAAAGCGTCACTTAGGTCGCGCGTCCCGTTCGCCGTAAGGATGACAAGCGGGCGGCTTTTGGCCTTTAGCGTGCCAAGTTCGGGAATGGTCACCTGAAAATCTGACAGGATCTCAAGCAAATAGGCTTCGAATTCTTCGTCGGCCCGATCAATTTCATCGATCAATAAGACCGGTGGGATTTGCTCATCAAGCGCCTGCAACAAGGGGCGTTTGAGCAAGTATTTCTCGGCAAACAAAGCCTCTTCGGACACACCACCAGAGCCATCAGCTGCGCGAATGGCCAACATTTGACGCTGGTAATTCCATTCATAGATCGCATGCGAGGCATCCAGGCCTTCATAGCACTGCAATCGGATCAGCTTGGTATCTTGCTGCGCGGCCAAGGCTTTGGCCACTTGGGTTTTGCCCACACCTGCGGGACCTTCCAGCAGCAATGGACGCCCAAGCCCCATCGCAAGATGCAAGGCCATCGCCAGCCGGTCCCCCGCCACGTAACCTTGGGTGGCCAATTGAGATTGAAGATCTTTCGGGCTCACGGAGCGATCTCCAATTCAGCTTCGATCTCAATGGCAAAGTTCATTGGCAATCCGGCGGTGCCAATGGCCGATCGTGCGTGCCGCCCCGCTGCGGGACCAAAGAGCTCGAGGATCAAATCGCTGAAACCGTTAATCACCAGATGCTGCTCGCTATAGCCGGGGGCAGAGTTCACCATGCCAAACACCCGGGTCCACCCCACGATCCGCGACAGATCGCCAATTTCATCTTTGACATTTGCCAAGACCGCCAGCGCAATCTCGCGCGCCGCGTCATAGCCTTGCGCCGTTGTCATATCGCTGCCCAGCTGACCAAAGGGACCGCCAATACTCCCGTCCGCATTGGATTTAGGATGTCCCGAAATCAGCACCCGCGTGCCGCGAACATTCACAAAGCTAAACGGTAGATGAACGCCGTCCGGCAACCGCGTGGGGGCCGGCAAGCTTAGGCCCAGCTCTGCAAGCCGGTCTTCGATCTGTGACATTGTATTCTCCTGTCAGCGGCGGGCCGGGGCAAAACCCCGGCCCAGCCCTTATTCACCCGTGCAGACCCAGCTGATTTGCAATCTTCCAAATCCGCCAGTGGTCATGCGGCATGTGGCTTTGCACCAGACCAAAGGCCCGGAATGCATCATGCACAGCGTTTGAGAAGCATGGCACACCGCCCACATTTGGGCTTTCGCCAACACCTTTGGCCCCGATGGGGTGGTGCGGGCTTGGCGTGACGGTAAAGTCCGTGGTGTAGTTCGGAGTTTCCCACGCTGTTGGAATGAAGAAATCCATCAGCGTACCGGTTTTGACGTTGCCCATTTCATCATAGGCAATCTCTTGCCCCAAAGCGATGGCCAGCGCCTCGGTGACACCACCGTGGATTTGACCTTCGATGATCATTGGGTTGATCCGCGTGCCACAATCATCCAGCGCATAGAACTGGCGGATTTCGGTCACACCGGTGTCGACGTCAATTTCCATCACACAGATATAGGCCCCAAACGGGTAGGTCATGTTTGGCGGATCATAGTAGCTGACCGCTTCCAGACCTGGTTCGACACCTGGGATCGCTTGGTTGTAACACGCAAAGGCGATCTCTTTCATGGTTTTGAACCGTTCAGGCGCGCCTTTGACCACAAACCGATCGATGTCGAATTCAACATCATCGTCGTGCACTTCTAGCAGATAAGCCGCAACCATCTGAGCTTTGGCGCGGATTTTGCGCGCCGCCATGGCTGTGGCCGCCCCAGCAACTGGCGTTGACCGAGATCCGTAGGTGCCCAATCCATAAGGCGCAGTGTCGGTGTCGCCCTCTTCGAGGGTGATATCATCGGCCGGGATGCCAATCTCTGACGCGATGATCTGCGCAAAGGTGGTGGCGTGACCTTGCCCCTGACTGATGGTGCCCAGACGGGCAATCGCCGATCCGGTTGGGTGGATGCGGATTTCACAGCTGTCAAACATGCCAAGACCAAGAATGTCACAGTTCTTGACCGGGCCGGCACCCACAATCTCGGTAAAGTGGGTCAGACCAACTCCCAAAAGCTTGCGGGTTTTGCCAGCTTTGAAGTCTTCGATCCGCTGCGCTTGCTCGGCGCGCAACCCTTTATAGTCCACAGCTTCCAGCGCTTTGTCCCAAGCGGTGTGGTAATCGC
>JAGDZD010000035.1:0-1358 GCA_049116315.1 Thalassovita sp. | reverse complement strand
ACCGCCCGCACAACCCCCACCAGCGCATTGCCACCAAAATAGAATGTTGCGATGCGAAGCTGCATGGCCATCAGATCGGCGCTCAGGAGGTCCGTTGCGCCTAAGCCTAACACCTTGTCCCAGACCACCAGCTTGGCGTTGTAGAGGATGAACGGCGCGGCCCAGACGGCTTGGACGATGGCCGTCAACCGGCCACCCAAAGCCCGGTTGGCTTGGCGTTCTTCGAGTTGGGCGATGGTTACGCTTGCCGCGATCCGCTCTTGCTCGGTCTTTGCGCTGTGGCGGGCAGCGTAGGCCCGTGACAGCTGATCGATTAGCCCGCCAGTCAAAAGCTTGGACAGCAGCGCAATCATTTGGTGGCCCAGCTGTCATAAAAGGCCAGCGCGGCCATCGCGACACCTACGAGGATCTGCCAATGCGCATCGGACGTCACGCCGTTGGCAGCCAGAAGAGGGCCAAGGGCTGACAGAAGGTGGCGCAGCGCACCGCGCATCTTTGGGGAAAACAGCTTCTCGATCATGACTTCACCGCCGGTTTTGTGAACAGGATTTGCAACGCCTCAATCAGGCGCTCAAGGAAACTGGCCACCGCCGGGATTTCATCCGGTGTCCGGTCGATTTGAAAGGGGGTGTCGGGGATCTCGGACCACTTGGCATAGGCCCGCGCCAGCTTCAGGTGATAGCCGTGCTTGGCATACCCCGGCCCGTTATAACCGCGCGCAAATCCGCGCCAGTCGTGATTGCGCAGCTCATCGTCCAACCCGTTGGCCTCGATAAACTTGACCATCGCTTGCAGTTGGGCTGCTTCGTCATCCAAGAACGCGCTGACCATCGAGACCACATCCGAATAGCCCGCCAGCTTGTGGTTAAAGCCCATGATTTGCCCCATCCCCCAAGAGGCCGAGCGCAGAGCGGCACCGCGGTCAATCTTCATCGCGCGCGCCAAGTTTCCGTAGCTGTCTTTAGGATATTTGCGGGTGCCCCATTTTTTATAGGCGACCCCGGCATCGATGGCCTTTTGGCGCTTGTCGCCATCCAGCTCACGGTAAAAGATATGCGGTTCAAACAGCATCTTTGGACGGCCGAATTTGTCAAATCCGCCGCCTCGTGTTTCGACATCGAGGACCGCGTGGATCTCATCTTCACCCACGCCGATTTGCGCGCCAATGCGGGGCAGATCGATATCGTCCAGCCGCTTGGCTTTGCCTTTAAAGTTCATGTCAGATCTCCTGTGCTTGCTTTCAAATCCAGCTCACGCCGCGCCAGCCGCACCATCGCGATTTTGTGCCAGACATTGACGCCAAATCCCGCCGCAGCCAGAACAAAGCCCCCAACGGCCAACCACTGATTTAGGGTCAG
>JAGDZD010000034.1:0-7204 GCA_049116315.1 Thalassovita sp. | reverse complement strand
GTTTGACAGGTACTAGGACCTTCATGGGTTCAATTCCAATTCTGTTATTGGGCAGTAAATGTTGGTTTCCGTTTCTCAAGAAACGCCGTCATGCCTTCGATCTGATCATCGGACCCAAAAAGGGCATGGAACACGCGACGTTCATGAAGCAGACCGTTTTGCAAAGAGACTTCTTCGGCACGCATGACGGTTTCGCGCACCATCCGCAGGGCAGGGCGGGAATAGCCCGCAATTGTTGTCGCTGTTTCGATTGCCTCTGCGAGCACCTTCTCATCAGCGACAACACGGGCGATAAGACCTGATTGCAGCGCCTCCTTTACGCCCATCATCCGGCCCGTTAGGTGCATTTCCATCGCGCGGGCGCGGCCAATCAAATGGGTCATGCGCTGTGTGCCACCAATACCGGCGATGACGCCGAGCTTGATTTCAGGTTGGCCGAACTGCGCGGTTTCACCTGCAATAGCAAAGTCACACATCATCATAACCTCGCAACCGCCCCCCAGTGCATAGCCATTCACAGCGGCAATCTTTGGGGTTTTGATATCTGCGAACCGTTGCCATTCAGCAAAGTAGTCTAGGCGGCTCATCTCTGCGGCGCTCATGTGCGCCATCTCTGAAATATCGGCTCCAGCGGCAAAAGCTTTTTCCGAGCCTGTCAGAACGATGCACCCAATGTTGGGATCGTCATCAAACGCTTGAGCGGCCGTGATGACGGCTTGCGCAACATCGGCATTCAGGGCGTTTAGGTGCTTGGGACGATTGAACTGGATGAGTCCGACTGGACCCTCGATGCGTGTTTTGACGAGATCTGACATGGTGTTTGTATCCTAAACATCGGGTCGTAAACGTGACCCGTCTGTCTGGTCTAGCAAAGGAGTGAACTAACAATCAGTGTCAGTTTGTTTTCCATTTGTGAAACATAAGGTCATAATGACGATGTCGCGCGACGGGGGAATTGGGTCGAATTTCCGAAGGAAAGAGATCCCTCCACCAAAGATGAGAGGGTCGGGGAGCGGGCTTTTGAGCACGCCCTGCGTTAAAAGACACTCAAGTCAGGATGTGCTTTGAGCGCAACAATGACACCGCTCACTCTGTTTGGGGGCATCGTAGACACTGAGGGAGTGCGCAGAGACGCGACCGTCGCTTGGTGTAGATTACCATGGATCATTCTGGGGTGGTGTCGGAGAGCCGCTTTATGATCGCCAGAAATGGGAGGGTGTTCGCGAATTAGGATCCAAAATCAACAATTTGATCTATTCTAAGTGGATAGCGATTGAATGAATTGATATTCTCAGATCGCACTCAAATTGAATAGCCCCCTGTTTCCCAGACACCTTTTGGGTTCGTATTGCGCCGTTCCCGCGATCTCAAGCGCTTGTCGGGCGCCTGCGGTCAGGTCGTTGTCAGAAATTGGTTTGGAGCGTAAAAATTTTACTGGACATGATTTCCATGTGCAGCTTCAATTCTTCGAATGAAACATACATTGTTTGTACTGAAATTGGTCTTGGCCCTTTGTTTTGCGCATCCAGCCATTGCGCAAAATGAATATCGAAAAATCCTCAGTGGGGAAATCCGATCTGGGTTTGAGCCAGTTCGAGAAGTGAACGTTCGCCACAAGGACGCTTCCAGAGCTGTAGTTGTCGATGAACGACGTGCCCTCGGTCTGGTGTTGGAACAAGACTGGCAGGGCGGCAATCTTGATTGGATCCGCCATGGTCGTCCCGGTTTTGCTCAACGGATTCAGTTCCGAGAGAACCACCGAAAACGCATGAAGCCCGGCCGAGAGTATTGGTACACAGCGAGCTTCTATATTCCAAAGTCGGTGCCGCGTGTTTCCTCCCACACTTTGAGTTTGATGGACTTTAAGCACTATATTGGCGGCCATGGATCGGTGCCTACAGTAAGTTTAAACATACTCCCCAATGGGTCTCTCCACGTGATCGAAGCTTTGTCGAGCAAATGGAATTGCGGAGCTTACAAAAATGTAAACGGTGGTAAGACGTCGGTTTGTGATAGGGTAGAGACCGTCGGTCGCTTGGGATCGCAGTCACACTACAGCGGTCGCTGGGTGCAGATGATCGCTCATATGAAATGGGCGAATGATCCAACTGGTTTCTTTCGGCTTTGGATCGACGGTCGCCCAATAATCGGGTTCACGGGCAACACGTTACAAGGCTCTACACAGGTGGAGTACAAGTTCGGCTTGTATCGTCATCACATTAAGCGGAACCCAGGAAGAGTAGAGGCTTTTTATGCGGATATTGCGCGTGCGAAGGCATGCGAAAAACTCCCCGGTGTGAATTGCGCTGCGTTGCAGACCCCAGCCGCGGGGTTTCAGAACATCCGAGGCCGCGAACGCTGGGTTTCCAACGAGTTTAGTGAGTTAAAGAATTAGGCAGTCGTCAGTTCAGTTTCGGTGAGTCTCGAATATGAACCACCCGACTGACTCCATCATCTGGGACTGTCGCCTTGGTTTCCTGACGCTGAATTGATCGAGCTGAGTGACGTTTTTCAAGCGTCTTCAAATGTTGCGCAATAAATTGGATCTTTGCGAGGGCATCTGTTTTTGGTGATGGATTTGGCCGCGTTCGATTGTTCCATGCCAGTCAGGGTGCCTTTGGCTGATTGGAGTAATCGAAAGCTTTTGCGGTACCGGAACAACCGTATCAGCGCCACTTTCCACCGACGCGAAGTTAGGTTTTGTCCACATGCCTAGTCAGCGCTGGAACGGCGCAAGTGTTTCTGAGTGCGTTTGGGCAGTTCAGGGCCGAACTTCTGAACCCATCAAAAGTCAGTCGAACTGTCAACGCCACTGCCCGTTCTGCCCGCAGATCGACAACGTCTTGGTCAGACAGCGGAAACCGAATCTGCCAGCGGCCAGCGCGCCGAATGATCTCGCGCAAGAAGTGGTGATGCAAAAATGATGATCTACGGGACATTCGTAACCTCAAAACACGGCGCGTCCCCAAAGTTGGCGATTGGAGCAACAGCCCCCTTCGTCAGATATCACATGAGTTTGTCACAGTTATCTATGAGTCTATTTCGTTCGGAAATGTTTTTATTTCCAATAACTCCTGAGTAAACGGCGACCGCTGCCTTGCAAGCAATAACCTCCTCGCTGTCTGTTCCATAGTTTTCCACAAAGTGAAACGATGCTACTTTCGGACCGCCAACGCTGAGCTGGAACTCAACATAACGAGAAGCCGGTTTCTCTACTAGCTTTGGTGTAGCGGCATGAATATCCTGAATAATGCTTGGCATGGAACTTATCTCGGATTCATTTCGAAAAAAAAGTAACCAAACATCGGCCTCGAATGGGTCTGAATCAGTTGCGGACGGTACTAAAACGGTCATTGGCTCGTTCAGTTTGTCCAAGTGCTTACCAATTGCCTTCGGAACATTGAGACTTGAAACGGTAGCGGGTCGCTCTAACCTAGAAAAAAATGAGTCTTGTTGGTTTTCTGCCATCAGGTTTCCTGCCAAAAAGATGAGTAGGTTTGCGAGACTCCCGCATTTGAGATAGTTCATGGGCAACTCCAAGTGAGGTAGTGCAGCATCGTTGGCCGATTAAAGGAATGCATTCTTGTGCGTTGGCTGATCAAAAACGGTCATTTTTGTCATTTTCAATCTCCGGGCGAACAATCAAACTGTTAGCTGTTTCAGAAACCTATGGCAAAACATTTGAGGATTTGAAAAGGACTGTTGCACCAATTATCTGACGCTGATTGGTCTAGTTGGCTGCCATATTTCAAACGGTTTTGAAAAAGTTGAGCAATGAATTGGATCCCCGCGAGGGCATCTGCTTTTGTGACGGATGTGGCAGCGTTTGAATGTTTCAACGCCCGTCAGGGTGCCTTTGGCTGATCGGAATAATCGAAAGCTTTGGCGGTACCTGAACAGCCGTATCAGCGCCACTTTCCATCGATGCGAATGTAGGTTTCGTCCACATGCCTAGTCAACGCTGGCGCGGCGCAGGTGTTTCTGAGTGCGCTTGGACAATACAGGGCCGAATTTTTTGCACCCATAGGGAGACATCCGATCTATCAACGTCACCGCCCCGTGCAGCCAGTATTCCGACAACGTCTTGGTCGGACAGCGGAAACCGAAGCTGCCAACGGGTGGCGCGCAGAATGATCTCACGCAAGAAGCGGTAATGCTAAATCAGTGATCTATGGGACATTCGCAGCTTCAAAACACGGCGAGTCCCCAAAACTGGCGATTGAAGCAGCAGCCCCCTTTTGTACCACCCAATGAGAACTCCCACTCAAAACAAGTTCAATCCAGCACAAGGCGCGAAACGCTCAAAGCGTTGAAAAGCGGCAATAATTGCCACCCAACGCCGGCGAACCAAAATCGGTAAAATGGGGTGATGGCGGAGACGAAGGGATTCGAACCCTCGAGACCCTTCCGGGCCTACTCCCTTAGCAGGGGAGCGCCTTCGACCACTCGGCCACGTCTCCGCTGACCCGTATATGCGTCAAAACATAGAGAAACAAGGCGATTTTTTTACTTTCTTGATGGGCTAAGAAAATAAGGTGATTCCGGCAAATTGGTGGAACATTTGCAGAACTGCACGTGATTCGCGTGCAAAATCCGTGCAGTTTGTTCCACTTATGTTCAGGGCAGGGGGCACTTACGCTCTCTCGCTTTCTGGAGAAATCAGAATCCGATTCAAACTTCTAGCAAAAAGTCAGTCCCAAAATTAGCGATCAAGCCTTATAGCTCAGTTTGAAGAGTTCCATTCGCGCGCTGTTGCCCAACCCTTGCGAAAATCCAGAACGCTGTTCGGTTCCCCGCACTCTGTGCAGCGAAGCTTTGCAAGGTCATCGGGCATAAAGCCCAAGATCCAGTCCGCGCCGCCCTCTTCCTCGTAGAGGACAGCACTGTGACCGCATCGACAATCTAGCGACAAATAGGGTCCGGGGATTCTGTCAGCCATGCCCTGCAAATAGATTTGGCCGTGGACCATGACAATTAGAAAATTCGATCAGATGGCCGCAGCCAGCCCAGAGCGGTCCCGCGTATTATTGAGCTGCCAGGGTATTGACAAAAGGCAAACATACGTGCCGGAGACTCCACCCAAGTGGAAGGGGTTCTCAGATTTGCGGTAAGCAAATTATTTGGGCGAGTCGTCATTCTTCTACAGCACGACTTGCCAGAACTTTCTAAACGTGTGACACACTTCCATGTTGTTGACATTCAAGCAAGAACATAATAGGAACAACATCCAATAATCGAGGAGCGGTCGATATGGTGCTGAACGCGCATAACAACTCCAATGTGCCGCAATATTTGCCACCTATTCCTTCAATGGCAAACAAAACTAATGTTTGGGCCTTTGCAGAAAAACTGCGGACTGATGTTGGTCTAAGCAATGGCTTCGACCTATCTGAACTTGTATCCCGTAATGGCGGGAAAATCGTTTACATAGGGATGTTTGATGAGGACCAAACTGACGCAATTGTCGTCGAGCCGGACAACTCATTTGTGATCCATCTTTCCTCGGAAACTGGAGCGCTTCGCGATAATTTCACAGTTGCCCATGAGCTGGGTCACTTGCTTTTGCATTGGCCAAAAGTGAAGAACAAGCACGCTGGCCAAGGCATGCGTGCCACACGTTGGGTCGACGAGACCGACCAGAACCTCATTCGATGTGAATGGGAAGCCAATTGGTTTGCATCAGCTTTCCTGATGCCGTCCGACGACTTCCGCAAGGCCTTTGTCGCTGGGGTGGCCAGCGAAACGTTTGGGGTAACACAAGCAGCTGTTAAGGTAAGGGCAAAGACGTTGGGGATAGATGTCTGAATTGGAAAGCCTTCGGTTCGAAGCTGCTGAGTATCGAGTGCGCCTTTTTTTGTCTGTAGACCTTAGCGGGTCTACAGCTTTCAAAAATTCCAAAGATGGAGAGGCTCGACAAACTGGTGCAACGCCCTATTGGGTAACCGTGTTTCAGCAGTTTTACTCCGATTTCCCGAGTATGTTTGCCAACGAATTTCAGCAGCAGAAAACCGCCAGCGTGGGTTCGGATACCTGTCCTGTACTTTGGAAAGCTGTTGGTGATGAACTGGTATTCTGTGGACGCCTTACAAACAAGAAGTCTTGTGCGGTCGCTTTGGATGCATTTATCAAAACGCTCCACGACTATCGTAAAAAGCTGACTGACGAGGGCGTCGACTTGAACCTCAAAGGCGCAGGATGGCTTGCAGCTTTCCCAGAGCCAAATCGTACAGTACAGCTTCATATTCAGCAGGATGCCCCCGATCTACTTCCTGCATCCGAGGCGCTAGAAGTTTCGGCAGACCTGAAACCATTCGAATTCGACTTTTTAGGCAAGGCTATTGATACAGGGTTTCGGGTTGCATCTAAGGCTCAACCCGACAGGTTCGCGCTTAGCGTCCAGCTGGCACGTCTGCTTGCCAACAACGGCCCTGAGCTGGGGTTCGGGCACCAGGTACGATTTGAACGCCCAAGCGTTTTGAAGGGTGTCAACAAAAATGAACCATATCCAATGTTGCATATTGATACGATGGAACATCTTCCCACCAAGGAGGCAAAGCAATTAGAACGAGAAGTTCTCCGTGAGGATGAGGCACCCAACCCAACCAAGCTTTCCAGCTACCTGTCTGCTTATTGCACAGTCGTAGGAACCGACGAAATTATGCTGAAGCTCAATAGTGAGAGTCCGGATGTCGAAGTTCCGGATAGTTACTCAATGCATCGCAGCAAGATTTCCGCGCACCTTATGGGTGAACAGCAACGAGAGTACAATGGAGAAAACAATGGTAATGGCGATGCGTGCGAAGCGTCTGTTACCCTGGAAGACGTCACGCTAAACCCTTTATATGACAAATAACTCTCGCTCCAATTCGCTCTGAACTTCCGCAATTTATTCATCTATCTTGTCTAACAACGTCATAGAGAAAGTGAGACATAGCCCTTAGTGTAGAACTCATACTCGCAAACCGGCGCTTCTTTGAGTAATTGGATTGGCCCCACCGAAACTTCCGGTGCTTTCACTGCCCCCCGTTCCCCGAGGCCACGCTGTATACAAATGGCACCATGAGGCTGATTCCATCGCAGCATTCTGAGGATTATCCTACGGCCGGTTTGGGCTGTGGACGTCCATTTTCCCAAGGCTTGATGTAGCTAAGCAAAGCGCACTTCTTACCCTACCGCCGCACCGCCCGCACAACCCCCACCAGCG
>JAGDZD010000033.1:0-7722 GCA_049116315.1 Thalassovita sp. | reverse complement strand
GTTTGACAGGTACTAGGACCTTCATTGGCGCGGTCTCCCGTTAGTTGTGAAAGGGGGCTTTGACCGAGTCCCCCAAGTCTATGGGTTCTTTGTTAGCGATTTCGGCCCCGGCGAAACAGAGCAAAATCGTCCTGTTAGCGCCATCCGACGCCGCGTTCTTATATTTGTAGGACAAATGGATATGTTTGCGCCCTGCCAAATTGAGCTTTGATCGCCTTGTGCTGAACGGCCTGTGTTTGACACGCCGTTTCAGGTCGATTGGTCACATCTGCCGAACCGAACTGGGATCAGCGATTTGCGCCGGGCACCCACAAGACATCGGCCCCGCCGTTGTCATTGGCCGCGCGCGCGGCGACAAAGAACCAATCTGACAAGCGGTTGAGGTATTTGATCGCGTCAGTGTTGACCTCTTCTACCTCTGCCAGTGCTACAGACAAGCGTTCGGCCCGTCGCGCAACCGTGCGACATAGGTGCAAATGGGCGGACAAAGCAGAGCCACCGGGCAGGATAAAACTGCGCAGCGGGCTGAGATGTTGGTTCATCTCGTCGATTTCGGCTTCGAGGCGATCAACCTGTGAGGCAGAAACCCGCAAAGGCGGGTATTCGGCGTCGGCATCTTTGGCCATATCCGGGCGACATAGGTCTGCGCCCAAATCAAACAGGTCGTTTTGTTGGCGTGCCAATGCGACGTCAAAGTCACCATCGCTGTGCAAGCGGGCCAACCCCAGCGTGGCGTTCAGTTCGTCCACCGTGCCATAAGCGTTCACGCGCAGATCGTTTTTTGAGACGCGCATACCATTGCCAAGCGCGGTATCGCCCTTGTCGCCGGTCCGTGTGTAAATCTTGTTCAATACGACCATGGTTTAGCCCCCTTGGCGCAGCCAGATAAAAAGCAGGATCACAACCACCGCCACAAACTGGGCGCCGATGCGCAGCCGCATGATCTTGTTGGCGTATTTTTTGTTAAAGGCGCCGCCTTTGGCGAAACCACCGATGCCAGTCATCAGGATGGCCAATACGACCAAACAAACAACGACGATGACAATAAATAGCGGATCATCTTTCATGGCAGGCCTCTCCTTTGGGTGCTGAAATGGTTTAAACCGTTCCCGGTCAAAAGCGAATGAGATATTTGCGCACGGGGCAGCCGGTCGCAGTTCCGGGCGCTTAGCCCTTTGATAGAACTGTGTCTAGCCATCGGCTTGGCAAGATGCGGCGGAAAAAGTTCATCAAATAGGTGGGAAACGTCACAAAATACCGTGGGCTGGGATTGGGGGACTCAAGAGCGCGGATCAACTTGGCTGTCACCGCCGAGGCGGGCAGCTCAAAAGGGTCTTTGGTATCGCTGTTTTTGTAAAGACGTGGCACCAATGTGGTGCGGTACTGCTCGGCGCGTGGGCTGTTTTCCCAGTCGATCCATTTTTCAAACGGCGGCACCGCGTTGGCCCGGATCTTAGAGGTTACGGGGCCGGGTTCGATCAGCACGACCTTAATCCCGGTGTCGCGCATTTCGATGCGCAGCGTATCTGTCAGCCCTTCGATGGCAAACTTGGTGGCGTTATAGGCTGACCGCCAAGGTGCAACGACCAAACCCAGAACCGAAGAACAATTGACGATGTGCCCGTGACCTTGGGCGCGCATCACTGGGATCACTTGGCGGGTCAGGTCATGCCAGCCAAAAACGTTCACTTCAAAGATTTCGCGTAAGGCCCCGCGGGGCAAGTCTTCGGCCGCGCCGGGACAGGCAAAAGCACCATTGTTAAACAGCGCGTCCAACGTGCCACCCGTGGCCTCAAGCACCTGTGCCAAGGCTGCTGTGATACTGGCTTCGCTGGCGTAGTCCAGTTGCACCGTTTCCAGCCCTTCGGCGGCCAAACGATCACAGTCTTTTTGCTGACGGCACGCGGCAAACACACGCCACCCCTTGGCTTTCAGCCCATGGGCCGCGTCATAACCGATGCCCGACGAACATCCGGTGATCAAAATAGATTTTGCTGGCATAGGGGCCCCTCTGTTGCCCGCCAAGGGCTAGGGGAATCGGGGTCCGAAATCAATTCCTCTGAGCTCACATTGTTGAAAGCACGGGGGGTGGCGGGCTGTCAGCCTATTGGCTGGCCAGTGTCACCTCGGGATCTTGGGCGGTTAACAGGCGTTCAGACATCCAGCCAATGCGCCGTGTCTCGACCACTTGCAGTTTGACCCATCCGGCACCGGGGGCTTGCAAGACCTCAACTTCCTGACCCTGGGTCAGTTTTCCAACGATGTCATAGCGGGTGCCGGGGCCTTGGCGCAAATTTACCCGCGCTGACCGCACCTGACGCATGTCTTTTGGCGGCGCTGCGAATTCTTCGCGTAGGGCAGTGATCAACTCGGTTGGAATCAGATCCTGTGGGTCAGAGGTGATTTCTGCCGGGTCGAAGGCGACCTCTGTGGTGGTTTCGGGGGTTGGTTCTGGCGGTGTCACAGCCACGTTGGTGCTGACCTCACTGGCGGGCAACGGCGTGGGTACAGGCGTTTGGGCAACGGTTGTTGGCAATAAAGGGGCTGGGGCAGGCGTTGACGGTGCCAGTGCCACTTGCGTGACGGGCTTCACCCGCGCCGCGCGCGCCAATTCGCGTTCCGCTTCTTGCGCGGCCTCAGCCTCAGCCCGAGCTTCCTGTCTGAGGGCGCGTTCCTGATCAGGGTCAAACGAGGCTCCACCGCTGAGCTGATAAAAAGCCAGACCCAAAAACAAAAAGGACAAAATTACGAGATGCTTCATGGCGTGGCCCCCCAAGGTTACCAATTACGTGACGCCCTACTGCAGGTATCATACCACATTGTGCCCCCTGAATGGGAATGGAGGTATTCCGTTCCCCCTAAAGGACACAGGCCCAGAACTTGTCGCGGATTCGCCTTTGCCGCTCTTGTCGTGCCTCGCTGGCGGCGATACACAGCATATATGACCGACACGATAGACGACCCCAATATGGACCCGATCGAAGTGGCCGAGCCGTTGCGCCGCGCCATTGGCGACCGCTATTTGACCTATGCTTTAAGCACAATCATGCACCGGGCGTTGCCGGATGCGCGGGATGGTCTTAAGCCTGTTCACCGCCGTATTCTTTACGCGATGCGGGAATTGCGACTCGCTTCTGGGGGGGGCTTTCGGAAGTCGGCAAAGATTTCTGGCGACGTGATGGGGAACTATCACCCGCATGGGGACGCCGCGATCTATGACGCGATGGCGCGTTTGGCGCAGGATTTTAACGTCCGCTACCCGTTGGTGGATGGCCAAGGAAACTTTGGCAATATTGATGGCGATAACCCGGCGGCTGCGCGCTACACCGAAGCCCGGATGACCGCCGCCGCCGAGGCCTTGCTTGAAGGTCTGGGTGAAAACGCGGTCGATTTTCGCGAAAACTATGATGGCACGCTCAGCGAACCTGTGGTGCTGCCCGCAGCCTTTCCGAACCTTTTGGCCAATGGGGCCTCGGGCATCGCGGTGGGGATGGCGACAAATATCCCGCCTCACAACATCGAAGAGCTGATCGGCGCCTGTCTGCATCTGATCAAAACGCCCGACGCCCGTGACGAAACCCTGCTGAATTATGTGCCGGGACCTGACTTTCCGACAGGGGGTGTGATCGTTGAACCCCGTGAAAGCATCGCTCAGGCCTATCGCACCGGCCGCGGCAGCTTCCGCCTGCGGTGTAAGTGGGAGGTCGAAGACCTCGGGCGCGGCACGTGGCAGATCGTGATCACCGAGATCCCTTATCAGGTTCAAAAATCGAAGCTGATCGAAAAGATCGCCGAACTCATTCAGTCCAAGAAAATTCCTATCTTGGGTGACGTGCGCGACGAATCTGCCGAAGATATCCGCCTGATCCTTGAACCGCGCTCAAAGAATGTTGAGCCGGCAATGCTGATGAACATGATGTTCCGCAGCTCGGACCTCGAGGTGAAGTTTTCGCTGAACATGAACGTGCTGATTGATGGTGTGACGCCGAAAGTCTGCTCGCTGAAAGATGTGCTGCGGGCTTTCCTTGATCACCGGCGCGAGGTTTTGCAAAGACGCTCGCAACATCGTTTGGACAAAATCGACCACCGCCTCGAAGTGCTGGGCGGGTTGATCATTGCCTTCCTTAACTTGGATCGTGTGATCGACATCATTCGCTATGACGACAGTCCTAAAGACGCCTTGATGGCCGAAGATTGGGATCTGAAGCGCGCGCGTGCCACCGGTGAAACCGACTATGTCTCGCCGCTGCCATCAACAGGGCCGCAGGGCCTCAGCGAAGTGCAAGCCGAAGCCATCCTTAATATGCGCCTGCGCAGCTTGCGCCGCCTTGAAGAAATGGAACTGGTGCGGGAACGTGATGCGCTTCTGGCAGAACGGGCCGGATTGCTCGACTTGCTGGCCAGCGAAGACCTGCAATGGGTGCGTATCAGCGAAGAACTGAAGGAAACGCGCAAAACCTTCGGCCGTTCCTATCCGGGTGGGAGCCGTCGCAGCCAATTCGCCGAAGCGGTCGAAGCAGAAGAAGTGCCCCTCGAAGCGATGATCGATCGCGAACCGATCACCGTGGTTTGCTCTCAGATGGGATGGATCCGGGCGATGACCGGTCACATCGACCTCAATCGCGACCTTAAATTCAAAGATGGTGACGGGCCGCGGTTCATCTTCCACGCCGAAACCACCGACCGTCTGCTGGCCTTTGCCTCAAACGGGCGCTTTTACACAGTGCAAGCCTCTAATCTGCCCGGTGGGCGTGGCATGGGGGAACCACTGCGCTTGATGGTGGATCTGCCCAACGAGGCCGAATTGATTGATTTGTTCATTCATAAGCCGGGGCAAAAACTGCTGGTCGCCTCCTCCGAAGGCAATGGCTTTATGGTGGCCGAAGAGGACGTTCTGGCGCAAACCCGCACCGGCAAACAGATCCTCAATGTGAAAGATGAGGTCAAAGCCCAAATCGTGTTGCCGATCACCGGGGATCATGTGGCCATTGTCAGTCAGAACGGCAAACTCTTGGTGTTCCCACAGACCGAACTGCCCGAAATGACCCGTGGCAAAGGCGTGCGATTGCAGAAATATAATATGGCACGCGGACGCCAAGGCACGCTCGAGTTGGACGGCGGCCTGTCTGATATCACCACTTTCAGCTGGGACGCAGGCCTCAGCTGGGAAATGGGTGGCGGCAAAACGCGCCACCAAGCCGATATGTCAGAATGGTTGGGCAAGCGGGCCAGCATCGGCAAAAAAGCTCCTTACGGCTTCCCCCGCTCCTACAAGTTCAAGTAGGCTGCGAGATCGAAAGGTGCGCCCTTCGGGCGCGCCGTATTCGCACTTCGTGCAGTTATGGGGCTTTGCCCCACTTGGCTTGCGCCAATTCACCCCAGAGTATTTGGGGAAGGTGAAAGCCTATTCATCTTGCACTAAATACTCTGGGGGAGGCGCGCAGCGACGGGGGCAACGCCCCTAATTTGGTGTCGCCTTGAGCCAAACACCCCCTTCGGGGCGAAGCGTTAGAATCATCACTGGTTCAGGTTGTTGCGTGGTGTCTGGGGTGAAGGTGAACCGGGCCAAGAGTGTCGCCAAGACAATGATAGCTTCTTGGAGCGCAAAAGCGGCGCCGATGCAAATCCGGGGGCCATCTCCGAAGGGGAGGTAGCTGTATCTTTCAAAGGGTTTTTCTTGGGCGAAGCGGTCTGGGTCGAAGTGATCAGCATGGTCCCAAAGCTCCTTATTCCTGTGCAGCGCATAGATAGGCAATATGACCGTATCACCGGGGTAGATGTCGCGCCCACAGAGTGTGTCGTGTTGGCGTGCGGTGCGCGAGAGCATGGCTGCTGGCGGGTATAGACGTAGAGTTTCATTGAGGACGTTGCGGATGAGGGGAAGTTGGGCGATGTCGTCACTTGTTGCGGTACGTGGTCCGAGCACAGCTTTGGCCTCGGCTCGGGCGCGGCTTTGGATCTCTTGGTCGAATGCCAAGAGGTAGAGAGCCCAGCCCAGTGACAGGGCGGTGGTTTCATGGCCGGCGACGATGAAGGTGAGCAGGTTGTCTCTCAGCTCAGCCGTGTTCATTTTCCGCTGTGTTTCGGGGTCTTCTCCTTTGAGCAATAGGTCCAGAAGATCCGGTAGAGGTCTGGGACCCTTTGCGCGTCGCGCGGAGATGCTTTGATCTGCGATGGTTTTCATTTGTCGCAAAGCTTGCCCGGCAAACAAGCGGTTCGGCCGCGGCACCCAATCAGGAAGCCCCAAAATGTCGAACAAAGAGATACGGCCTGCATCCGCAATATAGGCATCGATAGCGCGGTGCACGGCGGCGCTGTCAAAGTCGCTGCCGCCTGAGAAGGTCACATCACTGATCACGTCAAAGGTGGTGCGCAGCATTTGCACGGCCATATCGATCGGCTGCCCATTGGTGGCGGCGATGCGCGCGCAGGTGTCTTCGGCGGCAGCAGACATGTAAGGGGCCAGATTGGCCATATTGCGATGCGAAAAGGCGGGGGCAACGGTGCGTCTTTGCCAGCGCCAATGGGCCCCTTCGGCGATAAACAGCGACTCGCCGATGGCGGGGCGCAACAGGTTCTTTGTGACCAGAGATTTGGGGTAATCCTCGACCCGCTCCAAAAGAATACGACGCAGAGCAGTTGGGTCCATCACCATGTGCCAGCGTTTGCCTGTCTTGCCGCTGACGATGGGTTGTCGCGTGGCAATTTCGGGAATGACAGACAGAACGTTCCGACGAACCGCTGCGAGGCTTTTGAAGATGCCCCAAGGTTCTTGAACCAGCGGGACTTTGACGGGAGTTTGGGTCTTGAGGGCGGAAGTCTCGGCCATTGGCAATCTCCTTGCTCAATGAGCAAAATGGCGCAATGCTCTGAAAAATCAACTGTATTGATTGCGTGTTCTGGGGCACTGGTCTATCCCTTTTGGGGAAATCCACGAGGAGAAGTCGATGTTGTTTCGAGTGATGGTGATCTTGCTGATCGGGGTTGTGTCTGCCTGCACCAACGCCAATGATCTGGACGAAGCGCCGCCTTCTCTTGGGGATTTCAATTTTGGCCATAACATTGTTGTGGCCCCAAATCTGGTCAAAGGGCCGGTGTCGCGCAATGCCTCCGAAGAGGAGTGGGTCGCGGCCTTGACCACAGCGTTTGATGATCGGTTCTCGCGCTATGACGGGGACCGGCTCTATCACTTTGGGGTCTCTGTGTTGGGCTATGTTTTGGCGCGTCCGGGCGTGCCGGTTTTGGCCTCTCCCAAGTCTGTGCTGATTCTCAATATTGATGTGTGGGATGATGCCAAGGGGGAGCGTCTGAGCGAGGAGCGCGAGCAGATCACCGTGCTGGAAACCCTTTCTGGTGAAACCTTTGTTGGCTCTGGATTGACCCAGTCCAAAGAGAAGCAGCTTGAGAATTTGAGCAAGAATGCATCGAAGATGGTTGAGACCTATTTGGTGCGCAAACATAAGCAAGAAGGGTGGTTTGGCCCACAAATCCCCGACGCAGAGCCTGAGGTCATTGAGCCGGTTGCGCCTGAAGTTGATGTGCCACAGAGCGCCGAGATTGATGAGATCCCAGCAACAGACACAATAGAAGAGCCGACAACTGCAACAGATGCTTGATTTTCTTCTCTGAAACCAATAAACGGCCCGCGATGACTAACTCGGGCCACAGGGGCCCCCAAATTATGAGGCGCCTCTAGGATGGCTAAGGAAAAGTTTGAACGCT
>JAGDZD010000032.1:0-4994 GCA_049116315.1 Thalassovita sp. | reverse complement strand
CCGTAATAGTTGCCGATAAAGCGCTGAGCGTCTGACAGGTCAAGGCGTGGGTCTAGAAGCTGGTGCACCTTGGTTTTCATCCCGGCGCCGGTTTGGCGCTCCAGAATGGGGCTGCCGTCGTCGTTAAATCCGACCCTGTCATAGATTTCGGCCTCGGCTTTTTGAAAGACGCGTTGCCCGCCTTCACTCAGCTGGTCGCGAACTTGTTTTTTGGTGACTGTCACTTGCCGCCCTTCCGTTTGCCGTAAAGCTTTTCTGCCATGTTCTTGAGGTGCTGGCGGTCCAAGTCGTTGTTGATGTCGTTGGGATCGATCACAGCCACGCCTAAGCGTTGCCAAAGCTCTCGCATGGCTTGTGTGTTGCGGCGCTTGGCTTCGCCGCCTTGGGGCGCGTCAGCGTTGGCCATATGGTAGATCGAGCTGATACGGGGACGGCTCATTCGACAATCCTCCATTTGAGGTTCTTACGGGCTTTGGGGTTGGTCCGCTCCAGCGCCCCTGTCTTGAACAGTGATGACACCGTGTACTTTGTATTGGCGGGTTTCAGATCGATGCTGGCGGCGATTTCAGCGCAGGTCATCGGGCCATGCTCGCGAAGGCAGGCCAATACGCGCGCTCGCTTTGCGTCGGCCTCTGGTGAGCTGTTGAACTCCCCGGCGCGCGGAAGTTTTTGTCGTTTGATCGTTCCGCCCATCAACTTCAGCAGGGCCTCTTCGCCGCACAAAATGCTGAATCGCTCCATCGCGTCCCCCGGTCCGTATTTGATCGGATAGGTCATGCGGCCCCCTCGAATTTACCAACTTCATTGCCGAAGGCGTCCCAGCCGGGGCGCACCTCACGTGAGAACAGATCCAGTTTAGGAACATCGCCAAACATGCGCTCGGCTTCGGCATACGCCTTGTCTGGCTTGCGCGAGTGCTCACGGGCCGGAGCAATGATCACGGATCGAATGTTCTTGAACATCTGCTTGGGCTTCCCAACCGTGCCCAATAGGTAGGGCTCTCCGGCGCAGCGAAACAAATAGCCCGGGCCGAACGATTGCTTTCCGTGGACGATGTTCTTTTCCGGGCCCTGCATCTCGAACGACTTTTGGGTCATCTTGGCCCAATGGCCCGCCGTCTTGAATGTGAAGCCCCATGCCGTCAGAACCTCAACCGCCTGCGGCAGCATTGGGTTCGTTGCCCATAGCCACAGCGCACAGTCTTTGGCCGCCAAGTCCCCAACGCGGAGCGCCTTGATATCCTCAAGGGTCATGCAGTCATATTTTGACTTGGGGTTTTTCTTTTCGCCGGCTGCCGACCAGTTGTCGAAGGACCAGGGGTTATCCGCCATGATCAAGCCGTACTTGAATTGGGGAATGTCTGTGAAACGGGAATAAACAGCCATCAGCGACGCGCCTCCCGTCTGAGATCGTTGATTTTTAACTGTTTGAACGCTCGGATTTGTGTCGCCAGTTCAGCAGGTGTGCCTTTTACGGCCGCCATCTCGCGGAACGTATTTCGCTCTTCGCTTGCCACGGTTTCAACGTCGGCCTCAGTTGTAGCGCTGCGCAGCCGCTCTTTGATCCGGTCGGCTTCAGAAATGTAATCAGTCAAAAGTCCATCTCCGCTGTGTGATCGAGATCCCAAAACCGGTTGGTGCCCATGTCACAGCCAACTTTGACCGTGCAGATTTCCCCCATCCGCGCTTTGGCGATGATGATTTCGGCCGAGTTTTTGGAGTGTTCGAGTTCTGCCAGCCAATCGGCACGATCATCGGCCTTCACCGGTTCGGGTTGGCGCGACAGGTAGTATTCAGGTCGATGGATGAACACGACGTTGTCTGGGGCGTTCTCCAAGTCACCGGATCCGCGCAGATCTGACAACCGCGGTCTTGTGTCGTCGCGCTCGCCAATCTTGCGGTCGACTTGCGCAAGGGCGACGACGTGTACATCAAGTTGTTTGGCGACCTGCTTCAGATCATTGGCGATTTGGCTGAGCTGGACAAAGTGGCTTTCACCGCGCCCCCGGACCAGTTGCAAATAGTCGATCACCAGCAGCTTGAAGCCTTTGAACTGCTGGTTTTCCGGCATTTTTCGCTTCAGCTTTTTGCCTTCGGAAAGGATCGCGGGCACATCACGCACCCGGTCAGAAAAGATCTGTACAGGCAGCTCTTGCAATGCCTCTGCAGCGTCCTTCGTTTTAAGAAACAGGGTCTCGCTCATCGGCTTGTCGTAAGCTTTGTAAGGCACCTGAGAGACGATGCTGTTGGTGCGCTTGGCAAGATCCTCCTCGGGCATTTCAAGCGTGACAAAGCCAACGCCGTAGCCTGCCTTGGCCGCCGCATAGCTAAGCCAGATCCCTAGGGCGGTTTTCCCCATGGATGTGGCGCCAGCGAGGATCGTGTAGCGCTTGGGCGCCAAGGTCAGAACCTCATCGAGAGAGGCCAAACCAGTGGGAATGCCAATGTTGCCGCCTTGGGCAATCTCCTGCATTTGCATCAGAGCGTTGGTCTGCGCTTTCAGCATCGACATGGTGCGGGGCTCTGTGGAGGTTTCTTCCCGTTCATGCAGGAAAAGCTCCAGCTCGCTTGCCGCGTCAGAAGATGATCGCCCCGCTTCAACTTCACCGCCAATCTGCCGAAACCGCCCCAACAGTTCCCGCCGATTGTACAGCTCAACAATCATCTGGGCGTAATCGACCAATTGGCTGCCACCCATCGAAGCGCCTGCCAACCGCGCTAGGTATCCAGCCCCACCCAACTGACTCAACCCCTCGTGGCTGATCAGATCTGCCTTGAGCATGACCACATCGGCAAGGTGATCTTTTTCGATCCGTCCAGCGAGGCACCGCCAAATATCGGCGTGGGTTGGCTCATAGAAATGATCCGCCCGAACGAAGCTTGCAACGTCGTGATACCGCTCGTTGACGCACAGAATTGCCCCGAGCAACAGTTGTTCCGCCTCCGTCGAGAACGTGCCTTTTAGACCCCCGGCGGCATTCATGCGCGCACCTCATGCCCGAACTGTTCCAGCCAGTAGGTGGCGTCTTGCGTGGGTCTGCCGTCAACCTGCATCGAAGGAGGCACACGCCCGTCACGCAGCGCTGTGCGTTGAACCTTGCTCAACTCGTCAACGGATCGGGATTTTGAATTCTCAAGGAAGGGTTCCCAGCCCGGCTGCCGAAGCCAAGACAACGTTCCTTTGAGGAAAGTGTGATCGCCACCGAGGGACGCAATGTAGGCAGCCGTTGCTGTGTTCAGGGCAGCCGGTTCGATCTTGCCAGACTTCGGATGTTTACCGGTGCAAGCTGCCCGGTAAACTCTGAAACAATCAGCCTTCCCGGCTTTGCGTTTGTGTCTCGGCCAAATCTCATCCCAGAACTCTGAGAAGCCCGCGTCGATTTCGTCACTTTGCTCCGCCCCCCGTTCTGGCTCATCTTCTGTTGAAAAAAGATCAACCACCCTTGGGGGGTTAGGGGGTATATCTTCTCTTATCTTCTCTGCTTCACCTGTAGTCGAACCACTCGCTTCATCTAAGCTATTGTTTTCTTTGGTGGTGGCCCTCGAAATTCCGGACGCTTTTCCACCAATTTTTCCATTTTTTTCTGACTTTTCTCTCAGTTTTTCTTTAGTTTTTACTTCTTTTTGCGCTCTTTTCTGAGAAATCAGGTCGTTTTCAAGGGTCAAAATCCCCCGATCAACCAGCGCCAAAATGGTCTTGCGAACCAATGCACCCCCCATATCGGAAACATACCCGGCCACAAATTTTGGGTCGTTTTTGATCGCGCCTCCATGGAAGTAGATCAGGTCCAGAACGATGGAATAGACCGCGTGCTCGTTTCGGCTCATACCCTGAACATCTTTCAGGTAAGCCGCTGGTTCGCGTTTGTACCAATCAAGGCCAAGCTTGCTCATGAATCACCTCTATCGATTGTGTTGAAAGTCTCACCCATGGAAGAGCCCTCCCAATGGCGCCGCCTGATACTGGCGGGCGTGGTTTGCACAGGCCCAATCCCACGTCGCCGCCGCATCAGCTGCATCGAGGTCAGGAACGTCCCATTTGAGAAGGTGGCAACGGGCCAGCACTTCGCGTTTGATTGCCAACTTGGCTTTGGATTGTTTTAGGCCAGGGAAATCGCGAGAGGTCTTGGCCTTGCCCAAAAAGTGCTTCCGGACAGAGGCGGGCAACACATGAATGCAAACAACGCCCCTGTTGGCCGCACATCCCCGCACACAGGCTGCAAGCCCGATCAGGTACGCATTGGCGTTGTTGCCGCCTATTGGCGCCTCAATGGCGATCAGCTCGGGCTTGTGGGTCGCAATCAACCCATGTGTCAGCTTCAAGACCTCGGAGAAACGCACATCTTCGCTGTGCCCTTTTCCCAAATCTACAGACCACGCCTTGGGGGCGTCGCCGCTGTTTCCAACAGCGACCCCCGTTTGAGTGGCAATATCCAATGCCAAGACCTTCACTGGACAGCCTCACCGCCAAAATCGACCTCTTGGACGTTGCCCATTGCCGTTTCGAATTCCGCGGTGTCTTGGGCCAAGCCTTCGTCAAGCTGCTGGTCTGGTTCTTCGCCGCTGCCAACGCCGTGTTCCTCGGCCATCTCGTCGGCTTGATCCGCCGCCGCTGAGGCCGCTTGTTCCTGTTGCTCCTGCGCCTGCTCGTCCAGCGGAAGCGCCGGCTCATTGTCAAAGATCTCGCGTTCGGCAATCGGCAACAGCATTTGCATTGAGCGCAGCCAATCCCGTCGTGCGCCTTCGCTCTTGATCTTTAGACCGGAGCGCACCTGAGACATGGCCTTATTGTTGAGCCCGCATTCTTCTGCGAAAGCTCCAATTGCTTCACGCCGTGTTCCCGCGTTGGAGGCATCGGACTGTTCGCCCTTATGCCAGATCTCGTGTTTGTTTAGGAATTCGTCGCCGTTTACCGACATTGCTTGGTCATGGCTCATTGTTGGGTTCCTTTCATGAAAAAAGACCCCGGCGCCGGAGTGGCGACGAGGTTGGTTT
>JAGDZD010000031.1:0-1309 GCA_049116315.1 Thalassovita sp. | reverse complement strand
TCTGCGACCTTGTCTTCGACCCAGGATGACAGTGCTGGATCCGCGGTGGCTGTGATGGGTTCAACGGCTGCTGAGCCGCCTTCGCCTGCGGCATCAAAGGTTGATGTGCGCACGGTCAGAACCTTTTTGGCGTCTGAGGATTTGACGGTTTGGATCGCGTTGCCCGCATAGATCGGGCGTTCAAATGTGTCGCCGTCAACAATGCCGGTCACATCCGACAGGACCATCACATCCAGAAGCGCCGCAACGCGGGGCAGGATGTTTTTGGCGCTTGCGGTTGAGGGCGCGACGATGTGCTCATAGTCGCCAGCCAGTGAGACAACCAGATCGGCAATCGGTTCGGCCAAGCCATTGCCATAGGCCGCATCATCCGCGCAAAGCACTTTGCTTACGCCATCAAGCTTGGCCGCTGCATCTGCAGCACCACCACATCCCGCGCTGGCGCAAAGAACAGTGACGTCACCCAATGCTTTGGCCGCTGTCAGCGCTTTGGCAGTGGCATCCGCAGCAAGAACACCGCCCGATACTTCGGCAATCAGTAGAACAGCCATTACACAGCCCCCACTTCTTTGAGTTTCGCAACCAGTTCGTCAACCGACCCAACCATGATCCCGGCGGCGCGCTCGGCGGGCTCGGAGGTTTTGATCACCTCAAGACGCGGCGCGACGTCGACGCCAAAATCAGCGGCGGTCTTTTCGTCCAATGGCTTGCGCTTGGCCTTCATGATGTTGGGCAAAGAAGCATAGCGTGGCTCGTTCAACCGCAGGTCCGCGGTGATGATGGCTGGCAGTTTAACCTTGATGGTCTGCAGGCCGCCGTCCACTTCGCGTGTGACGGTTGCGCTGTCGCCGTCGCCGTCCACGTCAGAGGCAAAGGTCGCCTGACCCCAGCCTGTCAGCGCCGCCAACATTTGGCCGGTCGCGTTCATATCATTGTCGATGGCTTGCTTGCCGGCGATCACCAACTGAGGCGCTTCTTCGTCGATGAGGGCCTTCAGGATTTTGGCAACGGCAAGAGGCTCGATGTCGTCTTGAACATCCTCTGCTGCGACCACCAAAATGGCGCGATCTGCCCCCATGGCCAACGCAGTGCGCAGGGTTTCCTGCGCCTGTTTGACACCGATGGAGACAACCACAATCTCGTCAGCTTTTCCGGCCTCTTTCAGGCGGATGGCTTCTTCGACGGCGATTTCATCGAAAGGGTTCATCGACATTTTGACGTTTGCAAGATCAACACCGCTGCCGTCCGCTTTGACACGAACTTTGACGTTATAATCAATCACACGTTTGACAGGTACTAGGACCTTCAT
>JAGDZD010000030.1:0-5701 GCA_049116315.1 Thalassovita sp. | reverse complement strand
AATTCATCGCCAATACCACAATGGAGGCCAACCGGTTTGCATTAAACGCTGATCCGGCGGCCTGGGCTGACGATGTCTATCGCCTTTACAGCGGGGTGTTGGACCGCGCGCCTGACGCTGCCGAATTTGCCAACCACTTACAACAGCTTTCGACCGGAACAGGTTACTTGGATGTGGTCAGAAGTTTTGTCGCTTCGCCGGCGTTTCAGACGGACTACGGCGGGTTGGACAATACCGATTTCGTCACTTTGCTCTACACCAATGTATTGGGGCGCACCCCAGACGCCGCCGGCCTGGCCGAAAAAGTCGCACGTCTGGACAGCGGTGGCTCCCGCGAAGCCGAGGTCGTGGGATTTGTTCAATCGCCAGAGTTCACACAAATGACCGCTGGAGCTCTCAAGGATTGGGTCCGTGCGCAGGGCGTGGATGACATGATTGAGGGCGGCGGTGGGCTAAACGTTCTCGCCGGTGGCGAAATGACCGACACCTTCGTATTTGCGCAAACCGATGCGGGCACAAACACAGTGCTTGATCTCGAACCCTGGGACTATCTGTCGTTTGAAGGCTTCGGCTACGCGACCGCTGACGACGTACGCGCGCATTTGACGGTCTCAGAAGACGCTGTGGTTTTTGCGGATCAGGGAACAGAAGTGACGTTTCAAAATGTTGGGCTGGATCAATTCGACAATGCGATGTTCATCCTTTGATAGGCTGATGTAGCAAAAAGCGTTTTACCCCTTAGGAGAGATCCGCGTTTCCCGAACCGCGGTGGCCACTGGATTCCAGATTTGACCAGTCGCAGTGCATGCCCGTTTCGACGGGCCACGCTATGGCACCTTGGCTGACGATCCAACGGCCGTTAAAGCCCATCTGTGAGAGAAATCTGCCCCAAGACGCACCACTATGCAGAGCTCCCGTCCAGTGCTTCGCGGCCGTCGTAGATCTGCGCAACAATTTATCTCAGATCCATTCCACCGGCGCTGGACATGTTGGCAGCCAACAATCCAACGAGACAGGTGGCCGCAGCCAAAACAGAAGCAGACATAAGCAATCAACACGTCGGGCGGAAAACGGACTTTCGCTGCGCTTGCCTAATAATTGGGTTTTGGGATCAATAGCGGGCACTAGTTGAAGTTCGAGCGCCAAAGAGCATCTAAACGCAACCAAGCGCCATGCAGTCGCGTTTCAGGAGCTGCTTCCGCGATCTTATCTAAAGCTCCGCGCAGATTGTGAGGCGTGGTGAGAGTGCTGTCTGGGAAAACACGATCAAGAACAGTGAGAGTTCCTTGCGGATGCTGCGAGATTGGAGAACTGTCATCAGAGGTTAACGTTGTCATTCTGTGAATGAACATACTGTCACCTTCTAGCGGAGTGAGTAGGGGTAGGATTTGTTCTAATACCCCACCAAAATGATCTTCACTCTCCGCCAAAAGGCTGAGCAACCGGCTCTGTCTGATGTCAGCGCCTATGGGTCCAAATAGTGCAATTTGATAAGGGAGTGTTTCTGGCTCATCGTAACTACCAAGGAGTGGAAGATGAGAAAGACAACAAAGTGGCCTGACACGATCAAAAATTTGCCGAGGCTGAATTGAATGAAATTCAGAGGCGCCGATTAAGTTAGCAGTTGGCGATCCGAACTAAGCAGAATTGGGCATTCTCCCCCACATCTCAAAAGCTCAAATCGCTCCCCCCATGGCACATCAGTTTGACGAGCTCCATTCACGTGCCGTTGCCCAGCCCTTGCGAAAATCTGAGATCTTGCCGCTCTCCTTGCATTTCGTGCAGCGCACCTTTGCAAGGTCATCCGGCATAAAGCCCAAGATCCAGTCCGCGCCGCCCTCTCCCTTATACAGGACGGCACCGTGACCGCATCGACAGTCTTGCGACAAATTGGGTCCGGGAATTCTGTCAGCCATAGCCTGAAAATAGATTTGGCCATGAGCGGTGACAAACGAAAAATTCGAGCAGATGACCGCAATCGGCCCGAAGCAAATATAGCTGTTCCACAACTCCGGCCCAAAGCGGACCTCCCGGCAACATTACACTCTGCGGCGCAGCAACACCTAGGGTTACGATGCATTGATCTTCGCAGCGCTACATGCTTCACAGTTCGAAGAACGGAACAGCGACGTGTGCAACCTCTATTTGTGCCCACCGAGCAGATGGCCCAGCTCGCCCGTTATTCCCGAAGCCGCACGGCAAACCTTCCCATCGGCCATCGCTCTCGCAGCAACCGTTACACATTGCGTATGAAACCGGAACCTAGTGAGGGATAATATCCATTAGCAAATTAGTGGGCATTACCAGAAGTAACATAGGAATCGATGGAGGCGACGGAGTTGGTCTGAAAACGCGAAGGGAATGATCCGCAAATATGGCTCACCTGCGTCCGGGCCTAAATCGCGGACCAAAAAATCAAGCGCCTGGATCAGCTCATGCCTTGGCGCTGCGCTGCTGCCGAAGCATAGCAAACAGCAACGCCACGGTACCAGATCGTCTACGATGGACAGTTGCTACTGTCCAGTATGTATCAGGAAACCAAATTTAGTTCGATGCCCCCGCCCCCGACACGCCACAATCTCTGGTTGATTTGCTGGTAATCTAGCTTGTAGATCTTCTTTGAATTCTGATTAGAGAGAGCTTGTTTAATGTGTTTGAAAGTTTCGGTATTTGTTTGCGGTTTGATTGTTGCAGGCTGCACAGGTCAAATTGCAGGTGAGAAAGAAAGTTCTGAGCGCTCTGTGAAGCATCAGCACACAATAAACGTAGATGGGCTCGTTGAGGGCATGACACGCGAAGAGGTACAAGAAGTTTTGGGCGACGAGTTCCACTCGCATGTGCCGCTAAGTTGGAAACCCTCCATTGACAGCTTTTCCTACCTTGACGAAGAGGGTCACCTAAAGTTCTTTTGGATCTTTTACAGCGATGGTCTCTTGGCTGGAGCTTACAAAGACCGAGATTCAGTTTACTATGTCATTTGACTACCTGTCACCACGGGCGGCTCTCCGCCCGACGGTCCAATCAAGCATGTCCGCTTTGGGCTGTTAGCCGCCATTCACACCTATCGCGGCGAATGTCAGGTTTGAGCCCAAGTCGACCGACGTAGCAGAACGCTCGAAGCTCAGCTTCAAAAAGAAATGCGCGAAATCCCAAAAAGCCTTTGACCCTGACGTTAGTGTCAGGGCTCTAAGCACGCCTCTTATCGAACACGAAAGATTCGCAGATAGGAGACTGAGCGAGATGACAAAAAGAGATGAATGGCAGGGCAAAGTAGCGATCGTCACAGGAGGCAGCTCTGGAATAGGCCAAGCGACCGCCTCGGCGCTGGCGGACTTGGGCGCAAATGTCCTGATCACTGGCCGCAATGCCGATACCCTGTCCGGTGTTGCCGCCCTCAGCGACAATATTGAAGCTTTGCAGATGGATAGCGCTGACGCGAGGAGTGGAGAGCAAATCGTTGACGCGGCCATGGCACGTTGGGGCCGTATTGATTTGGTCGTCAACAATTCTGGCGCAGGACAACCAGCCCCGATTGAGGCCTATGGCGCAGATATCATTGCCAATATGTCGGCTGTGAACATCACAGCCCCTTCCCTGCTGGTGAAAGCGGCCCGTGCCGCCCTGAGCGAGCAATCAGGGTCAATCGTTAACATCGGGACGGCTGTCTCTCGAAATGCGGCCCCCATGTTGTCGCACTACGGCGCAACCAAAGCCGCCCTAGAACATCTAACCCGATCTTGGGCCATCGAGCTCGCAGGCGCGGGCATTCGGGTCAACGCCATTGCGCCCGGCCCAGTTAAAACGGGGGCGCTGACCGGCATGATGGGGCTGCCTGAGGAGATGGCCGAGCAAATTGAGGCGCAAGAAGCGGCCCAAGTGCCATTGGGCCGCCGAGGTGTGACGGCCGACATCGTGCCGTGGATCCTACGCCTTGGAAGTGCGGAAAACGCCTGGCTAACAGGCCAGATCTTGACGATCGATGGCGGCTGGTCGCTGCGCGTTTGAGGTGAAAGGAACCCGGTGGCGCGACCGATCCACCGGGTTCTCCTTGATAAACATGTCGAAAATTAACATGTAAGTCAGACTTTGCAGGAGACGTCTCAGATGCAAGCGAAAGAAGCGGCCGAACGGCTGAAAATCACGCAGCGCATGTTGCGCCACTACGAAAAAGAGGGGCTGATGGAGGTTGGGCGTACGCTCAACGGCTATCGCAGTTACTCAGCAGCCGATTTGAGGCGCGCTGGTCGGATCCGCGACTTTATTGCGACTGGGTTTTCCACTCGAGAAATTCGGGCCATGAGCGCTTGCCTGTCGGACGAGGGGTCTGGCCCATGCGAAGGCGGCGTGGAGAAACTGCGCGAAAAGCTTGAGCATATCGATAGGCTCAGGGCGGAACTTGACGATAAGCGAAGCGCGGTCATCGACAGACTCGCCACCCTGCAAAACGGTCTTGGTACCATAAGCGGTCGTTGATCATTGAACTTTCAATGGCCGCAATGTCCCGCAGAGCAGCCATCTACGGCAACACTTAACGGTTAATTGCTGACAAAAAGGAGCAGTTTGCAAGGAACAGAAATCATCTAACTCACGGAGGCTGGGTGGGACCAAATGGGCGCCCTATTTGTCGGTTCTTTCCAGCTGCGGAAAAGTCAAACGACAAAGAAAATCTCGACAGCCACCGCAGCAATCTGGAAGGGAAATCGCAGGCTTATCCGGTTGAGATAGAAGGAACCTCCGAAAACCTTGCCAAAATTTTTAAATTGTTTCTTAAAATATTTTCCGAATGCGAGCGTGTTTTTCCGAAAGCCGAACCTACAAGACGAAGCTGATCTTGACCCAGCCACAACTGGATAACTCGATCAGTCTATAGCGAACTACCGCCGCAACCGCCCAACCGCTGACAATCCAAACAACCCAAGAATGATCCGTCCCTGCCACTCATTCATAGGCGCAGGCAGCGCGAGAACGGTCCAGTCAGGGAACGCACCGGGAAATGCTGAAACCAGCGCCACACAGCCCAAAAGCAGCGCCACGGGTAGGCCAGCAATGAAGGCCAACAGATCCATCAGCGAGCCGCGATTTTGTGTCGCTTGAATGCGGGCAATCTGAACTTCAGCCTCGATCCGCTCTTGTTCGGTCTCTGCTCTGTGACGGGCTGTGTTGGCCCGCGACAGCTGATCGATTAGCCCGCCAGTCAAAAGCTTGGACAGCAGCGCCATCATTTGGTGGCCCAGCTGTAATAAAAGGCCAGCGCGGCCATCGTGACACCTACGAGGATCTGCCAATGCGCGTCGGACGTCACGCCGTTGGCGGCCAAAAGAGGGCCAACTCGCGCCCATTGCGCTGTTCATTGCGCGCAGCTGTAATGTTGGCCAACGCGCGAACGTTGACCCTGACTTTCTTGCTCATGTCTGGGGCTCCCTAGATGTCTGCGCCTTCGCCGGGCTGATCGCCGGTAAAGTCATCGCGATACTTGTCCGCGTCGCTCAGCGGCTTCTTGTCCACCACTTCGCGGATCTCATCGCCGGTGAAGATCACTTCGCCATGCTTTGAACTTGTGTCGTTGATGCTGGCCATTTTGCTGGCGCGCTCAATTTTGACGGTCATGGTCGCTTCGGTCAGATCCGCCCAGCTCAAATGCCAGGGCTTGTCAGGCAAGATTCCAAAGGCAACGAGGCGTTTCACAACTTCCATGATGTTT
>JAGDZD010000029.1:0-306 GCA_049116315.1 Thalassovita sp. | reverse complement strand
GCTCAGGATCTGAGCGCAGCGCTTAGCTGTTTTCTGCAGTGGCAGTTGCCACGTCAGTTGTCAGGTCAGTCACCAGCGATGCGGCTGCGGTGTCGATGCCTGTTGAAACAGTGGAAACGGCTGCGATGCCCAGGCCAACGATGGCGGCAGTCAGGACAACCCAGTCTACAGTTACGGCGCCGTCTTCGTCTTTGCGGAAGTTTTTGATGAAGTTGATCATGATATCTCTCCAGATAAATCTTTGGTTTCTCTCAGGGTCTCCGCGATGCAGACGTTGTTGGCAGGTCTCTCAAATGCCCGTCTGCG
>JAGDZD010000028.1:0-406 GCA_049116315.1 Thalassovita sp. | reverse complement strand
GACCTTCAGGTTATGAGCCTGACGAGCTACCGGGCTGCTCCATCCCGCGCCAAAAGAGCCTCATGGCTTAGTTGAAAGTCTGAGGCGCATCGAAAGAGAGATACATGATGTTTCTTACTAGGTTTGGCGGTGACCTACTCTCCCACGTCTTAAGACGCAGTACCATCGGCGCGACGGCACTTAACTGCCGAGTTCGGGATGGGATCGGGTGTTTTGCTCGCGCTATGACCACCAAACCGAGAAAGAAACATCATATCCAAATCAAACTGCATTGTGCAGCTCTTCAGATCCTTAGAAGTCTGGCTTCTACTGGATCAAATCAAGCCTATCGAACAATTAGTACCGGTCAACTGAACGCATTACTGCGCTTACATCTCCGGCCTATCGACGAGGTGGTCTACCTCGG
>JAGDZD010000027.1:0-1228 GCA_049116315.1 Thalassovita sp. | reverse complement strand
GCAAAAGGGCGCCCCGAGGGACGCCCTTTCGATGTCGATCACAGAGTAAGACTTACTCGTTGATTTTGGACACAACACCGGAACCAACGGTACGGCCACCTTCGCGGATCGCGAAGCGCAGACCTTGCTCCATCGCGATAGGCGCGATCAGCTCAACGTCGAATTTCAGGTTGTCGCCTGGCATAACCATCTCGGTACCCTCTGGCAGGGTCACGGTGCCGGTCACGTCAGTTGTACGGAAGTAGAACTGTGGACGGTAGTTCGCGAAGAACGGCGTGTGACGGCCACCTTCGTCTTTGGTCAAGATGTAGACCTCAGCTTCGAACTTGGTGTGTGGGTTCACGGAACCTGGGGCACACAGAACCTGGCCACGCTCAACCGCTTCACGGTCAACACCGCGCAGCAGGGCGCCGATGTTGTCGCCAGCTTCACCGCGATCCAGCAGCTTGCGGAACATTTCAACACCAGTACAGGTGGTGGTTGTGGTGTCTTTGATACCAACGATTTCGATGTTGTCGCCAACATTGATCACGCCACGCTCAACACGGCCAGTTACAACTGTACCACGGCCAGAAATCGAGAACACGTCTTCGATTGGCATCAGGAACGGCTGGTCAACAGCGCGCTCAGGCTGTGGGATGAAGCTGTCAACAGCTGTCATCAGCTCAGCAATTTTCTCTTTGCCGATGTTGTCGTCGCGGTCTTCCAGAGCGGCCAGAGCCGAGCCTGCAATCACAGGAATATCGTCGCCGTTGTAACCGTATTCGGTCAGCAACTCACGGATTTCCATTTCAACCAGTTCCAGTAGCTCTTCATCGTCGACTTGGTCAACTTTGTTCATGAAGACAACCATTTCAGGGATGCCAACCTGGCGACCCAGAAGGATGTGCTCACGTGTCTGTGGCATTGGGCCGTCAGCTGCGTTCACAACCAAGATGGCGCCATCCATTTGTGCCGCACCGGTGATCATGTTTTTCACATAGTCAGCGTGGCCTGGGCAATCAACGTGGGCGTAGTGACGGCCTTCAGTTTCATACTCAACGTGGGCAGTCGAAATGGTGATGCCGCGGGCTTTTTCTTCGGGCGCGCCGTCGATTTCGTCATACGCTTGGAACTCACCAAATTGCTTGGTGATCGCCGCTGTCAGCGTGGTTTTACCGTGGTCAACGTGGCCGATTGTGCCAATGTTGCAGTGCGGTTTGGAGCGTTCAAACTTTTCCTTAGCCAT
>JAGDZD010000026.1:11403-11661 GCA_049116315.1 Thalassovita sp. | reverse complement strand
AATCATATCCTGCTTCGGCCTGACCAAGCAGCGCCCGGATCAGAGCTTCGATGCCCTCAATCGCCGCATCCATCTGATCACGCACCCAGAGTTTAAAGTCTGTCGCCACCTGATCATTGCGCGACCGGGCCGTGTGCAAACGCCCCGCAGGCTCGCCAATGATTTCCTTCAGGCGAGCCTCTACATTCATATGAATGTCTTCTAGGGCTGTCGAAAATTTGAATGTTCCGCTGTCAATCTCTGACAAGACCGTGAGCA
>JAGDZD010000026.1:0-11364 GCA_049116315.1 Thalassovita sp. | reverse complement strand
GATCGTACCCGATCGAGGCATTGATGGCCTCCATGATTGCATCGGGTCCGGCGGCGAAACGTCCGCCCCACATCTGGTTTGAGGATTTGTCACTCATGTCTGCCCCTTGGGAGGTAATTATGCGGAAAATTTTGTCCTATGTCCTTTATACGGCCTTGATGGCCGGTGCAAACACCGCAGCCGCCGATAACGCCTCGCTCGAGGCCCTGCGGGTGGGCGACATGCAAAAGCTGGTGGTCCACAGCAGCCCCAAAACGGTCAAACCCATCGCCTTTATCGGTGAGGACGGCAACGAAATGACACTGGAAGCCTATGCGGGCAAACATGTGTTGGTGAACTTCTGGGCCACGTGGTGTGCGCCCTGTCGCGCCGAGATGCCTGCACTTGATGCGTTGAACCGCGATCTGGGAGGCGACTCATTTGAAGTTGTAACAGTGGCCACTGGGCGCACCCCTGCGCCGGCCATGAAGAAATTCTTTGATGACACAGGGGTGGAAACCCTGCCGCTGCACCGCGATCCAAAACAACAACTGGCCCGTGGTATGGGCGTGCTTGGATTGCCTGTTTCAGTGTTGCTGGATCCCGAAGGGCGCGAGATTGGGCGTTTGATCGGTGACGCAGAATGGAACGCGGAAGAAGCGCGCGCTTTGGTCGAGGCATTGATTGCCAGCGCCGACAACAGTTGAACCACGACGGGACATTTGGGGGCGCTGCCCCCTAGGCGTAAACGCCTTTCCCCCGAGGTATTGAATCCAAGAAAAATCAAATTTGCCGGATGGTGACGGTTTGCTGTTAAACAGGTGTTAGCTGTTTGGCACCATCGTAAGAGCCTCAATGGATGGAGGAGGCTGCGATGGGACGCGCCAGTGCTTGGACCAAATCACCGCGCCAGGCGGACTCTGCGCTGAATATGGCGGTGGCCGCGCGTGACACTGAGGTGTTATCGATGGTCGAGCAGGCCTTGCGTCATAATGAGGTGACTTTGGCTTTTCAGCCCGTGGTTGAGGCGCGACGGCCCGGCAATGTGGCTTTCTACGAGGGGCTGATCCGGATATTTGACGCCACGGGCCGCATTATTCCCGCCAAGGATTTCATCGATCATGTGGAGGCCCATGAAGTGGGGCGTTTGATTGATGCCGTTGCACTGGAACATGGGCTGCGCGCGCTAAGCGAGGCGCCTTCAATCCGGTTGTCGATCAATATGTCGGCCCGATCCATGGGCTATCTGCGCTGGATGGAAACACTGGAGCGTGGCCTGGCCAAAGACCCTACCATCGCCGATCGGTTGATCTTGGAAATCACCGAAAGCTCTGCGATGACCGTTCCCGAGCTGGTCGGCGCATTCATGGCTGATATGCAACGGCGCAACATCGCGTTTGCTTTGGATGACTTTGGCGCGGGCTATACGTCTTTTCGATACTTGCGCGAATTCAAATTTGATATTTTGAAGATCGACGCCCAATTTTGCCGCGATGTCAGTCGCAACCGGGACAACCAAGCTTTGCTGCGTGCAATGCAGATCATTTCCAAACAATTTGAAACACTTACCGTTGCCGAAGGGGTCGAAACCCAACCCGAAGCCGACTGGTTAGCGGCGGCGGGAATCGACTGTATTCAGGGGTACCTTTATGGGGTGCCTACGATTAAGGCACCATGGCGCATCCGAGACCGAATTGCGGGCTAACAACACGCACACGTATAGCGCGGCAAATCCGCACTCTTGCCGCAGCGCGGCATTTCCTCTATGAGGGGTGCAAGGCGGGGGGCTTGGCCCGTGATCGTCGCGTGGCCCTGCGCTCCTCAGACCGGCAATTGGTGGAGGATACTATGACCAATGTTGTAATCGTTTCCGCAGCTCGTACGGCTGTTGGTTCATTTGGTGGCGCATTTGCGAAAACCCCCGCACATGATCTTGGCGCAGCCGTTTTGGAGGCCATTGTTGATCGCGCTGGCATCGACAAGGCGGATGTATCTGAGACCATTTTGGGTCAGGTGTTGACCGGCGGCCAAGGGCAAAACCCAGCGCGCCAAGCCCATATCAATGCAGGGCTTCCAATCGAAAGCGCCGCTTGGGGATTGAACCAAGTCTGTGGTTCTGGCCTGCGCGCTGTTGCCTTGGGCGCCCAGCACATTCAACTTGGAGATGCGAGCATTGTTGCCGCAGGTGGCCAAGAAAGCATGACCCTGAGCCCACATGTGGCAAACCTGCGGGCCGGCACCAAGATGGGTGACGTCAAATACATCGACTCGATGATCCGCGATGGTCTGTGGGATGCATTCAACAACTACCACATGGGTCAAACAGCCGAAAACGTTGCGGCCAAATGGGACATCAGCCGCGAAACGCAAGACATTTTTGCTGTTGCTTCGCAAAACAAAGCCGAAGCGGCACAGAAAGCTGGGAAGTTTGACGACGAGGTGATCCCATTCACCGTCAAGAACCGCAAAGGCGACATCATCGTCGATAAAGACGAATACATTCGCTATGGCGCCACCATTGAAGCCATGCAAAAATTGCGCCCTGCCTTTACCAAAGATGGCTCGGTCACAGCGGCCAACGCCTCGGGCCTGAACGATGGGGCTGCGGCGGTTCTGTTGATGAGCGCTGAAGAAGCCGAAAAGCGCGGCCTCGAGCCTTTGGCGCGGATCGCCTCATATGCGACAGCGGGCCTGGACCCATCAATCATGGGTGTCGGTCCAATCTATGCGTCACGTAAAGCTTTGGACAAAGCGGGCTGGGCGACATCGGATCTTGATCTGGTCGAAGCCAACGAAGCTTTTGCCGCGCAGGCCTGCGCCGTGAACAAAGAAATGGGTTGGGACCCAGAGATTGTGAACGTCAATGGCGGCGCAATCGCTATTGGGCACCCAATCGGCGCCTCGGGCTGTCGTGTTCTGAACACCTTGCTGTTCGAAATGAAACGCCGCGAAGCCAAGAAGGGTCTCGCGACCCTGTGTATCGGTGGCGGCATGGGCGTTGCGCTCTGCCTTGAGCGCCCCTGAGTTACCGCACCATTGTGCGAATGACTGAGAGGGGCGCCTATTTGGGCGCCCCTTTTTCTTGGGCAGATTGCCACATCAATGATCCATCGGGCATTTTGACCTTGCCTTTTGTGACATATTGTTGTGATTTTCCCTTATCGAACGAAATTTAATTACCACACTGCCAAACTGGAGACCTCTATGACCCGAATTGCACTCGTTACCGGAGGATCGCGCGGAATCGGCGCGGCCATTTCAAAACAGTTGAAGGCTGACGGCTACACAGTCGCAGCAACCTATGCCGGGAACGACGACGCCGCTGCAGCATTCACTGCGGAAACCGGCATCAAGACCTACAAGTGGAACGTGGCCAGCTATGAAGAGAGCGCCGCAGGCATCGCGCAGGTACAAGAAGACCTTGGTCCGATTGACATCGTGGTGGCCAACGCAGGCATCACCCGCGATGCGCCGTTCCACAAAATGACTCCAGAGCAGTGGACCCAAGTGATCGACACCAACTTGACCGGTGTTTTCAACACAGTGCATCCGATTTGGCCGGGCATGCGCGAACGCAAGTTTGGCCGCGTGATCGTCATTTCTTCGATCAACGGTCAAAAAGGTCAGTTCGCACAAGTGAACTATGCAGCAACCAAAGCCGGTGATTTGGGCATTGTGAAATCTCTGGCCCAAGAAGGCGCGCGCGCAGGCATCACCGCCAACGCAATCTGCCCGGGCTACATCGCCACTGAAATGGTGATGGCGGTGCCTGAGAAGGTACGCGAGTCGATCATCGGTCAGATCCCCGCCGGTCGTCTGGGCGAACCAGAAGAAATCGCGCGCTGCGTGGCCTTCTTGGCCTCTGAAGAATCGGGCTTTATCAACGGCTCAACGATCTCGGCGAACGGCGCACAGTTCTTCGTCTAAGATCTTACTGATAAACAACCAAAGGGCCGCCCACTTGGGACGGCCCTTTTACGTCGCGTAAGATCCAATTGCTGATCAGCGGGACGGTTCGGGACACCCAACAGGCTCCACGGCGAACAAGCGTGTCTTTAAGACCCAACGAAACATCGCGGTGAACGCACGGGCGCGTTCAACATGGGCCGAGTGAATGGCGTTTTGAATTTCTGGCGTCGCGGTTGCTTCGGTCATCTGGTCACCTATGGGTAAGTGTTACTGAACTGACCCGAATATGCGCCCTTACAACAAACCTGACAAACGAGTCTTTTCATAGGTTCAGTTAAGCTGTACTTAACTGAAATGGCAGATCGACTTCCTTCTCTCACGGCACTGCGCGCTTTTGAGGCTGCGGCTAGACACTTGTCTTTTGCCAAAGCGGCGGATGAGTTGCACGTGACCCCTGCAGCCCTGTCCTATCAGATCAAATCGTTGGAAACGGAATTGGGTGCGCCCCTATTTCGCCGACTGAACCGCGCAGTTGAGCTGACCGAGGCCGGCACCCGGTTGTCCTCTTGCGCGACAAAGGGCTTTCGCGAGTTAACGTCTGGGTGGCGCGCCGCGCAGCGACAATTGGACGACTCCACACTCACGGTCACTGCTGGCCCGGCCTTAACCGCAAAATGGTTGGCGCCTCGGCTTTATGAATTTGTGCACGAGCATCCAGAAATCGAACTGCGGTTTTCAGCCAGCCTGCAAAACATGGATTTGATGCAGGACGATGTCGATGTGGCGATCCGCTTTGGCTATGGCCAAGACGAGGGCCTGTATTCGGTGCCTGTACGCGAAGAGTGGCTGACCCCTGTGATGGCGCCTGCGCTGGCTGAAACCTATACAACGCCCGCTTCGCTTCAGGATGCGCCGCTCATTTTTGATGATTCTATCGACTTTCTATCGCCGCCTTGCAATTGGAACGCATGGTTCCGAGCGGTCGGCGTGCCCCATGTCACAACGGGTGGGGCGCATTTTTCAAACGCAGACCACGCCATCAACGCCGCGATAGCGGGCGTTGGTGTGGTTCTTGGGCGCCGCTCTATGTTCATGCAGGACCTAAAGGATGGCCGATTGGTTGCGCCCTTTAAATGCGCCATTCAGACCAAAGCCCGCTTCCGTTTCCTCTGCCTGCAAGGCGCCGAGATCCGCCCGCAAATCGCAGCGTTTCGTGATTGGTTTTTTGCTGAAATCGACAAAACTGCGCAGCTTTCCGATCAGTTTGACATTATTCCTATCGAAGAGGTCCCCCCGCATGACCCGACGTAGCGCCACGGCCATTGGATTCACCGCCGTTCTGATGTGGTCCCTTTTGGCTCTCTTCACCGTGGTGACCTCTCCCACGCCACCCCTGTTGTTGAACACCATCTGCTTTGCCATTGGGGGCAGTCTGGGGCTGATTTGGACCATCGCAACAGGTGGGCTGAGCCGATTAAAGGCCGTGCCCCTGCGCGTCTATATCTTTGGGACTTTGGGATTATTTGGCTATCACGCGCTGTATTTCAGCGCCCTGCGATGGGCCCCACCTGCCCAAGCCGGATTGATTGCCTATATGTGGCCCTTGTTGATCGTACTGTTTTCAGGGCTGCTGCCCGGCGAAAAGCTGAAGGCAGGCCACTTTATTGGTGGCGTCATCGGCTTTCTGGGCGCTGCATTGATCATCCAAGGCGGTGGCGGCGGTTTTGATAAGGCAGCCCTGCCCGGCTATCTGCTGGCGATTGGCTGCGCGGTCACTTGGTCAAGCTATTCGGTGTTGTCGCGCCATATTGGCGATGCACCGACAGAATCGGTCGCCATCTTCTGTATCGCATCGGCGATTTTGTCAGGCATTCTGCATCTGGCCATTGAAGACACCGTTTGGCCCATTGGCCGCTATGGCTGGGGCGCTGCGGTGGCATTGGGCCTTGGGCCGGTTGGCCTTGCGTTCTATGTTTGGGATATTGGGGTCAAACGTGGGGACATTCAGCTGCTGGGCGTTTCGTCTTATGCGGCGCCGCTGTTGTCGACCTTGGTTCTGGTGGCGTTTGGCATCGCGGAACCGACTTGGGGTCTGGCTCTGGCTGCGGCGCTTATCACCGGCGGTGCGGTCCTTGCCGCACGCGCCAGCCTTCATCCTTAATTAGACGGTTGCTGTCGTTAATCGTTCGATTTCTTCTTTTATTCGCAGTTTCTGTTTTTTGAGATCAGAAATTTCTGCGTCAGGTGTTCCGGGGGCGCGTTGCGCAACTTCGACCTGTTGCGAGAGAGTGGTATGTTTCTTCTTCAGTTCCTCAATATGTGAACTCAAAGGCATCAGCGGTCTCCTCTCATTGTGAAAGCTGTATGACAACTGCATCACAGAAAGATCACCCTGTCACGCCGCAACGCAGCAAAGACCATTAAAAGGCGATGCATTGAATAAGAGCTAAGCAGGGAAGGGCAGTGCCGCTCCCTCCCGCAAAACCGCCCGGATTTCCGGCGTGTAGCTTTCGCGATCACGCACATGTGTCTCACCTTCGTGAACCAAAAGCCCCGCATGCAGTCGAAAATCAGCGCGCCCGTTTTTGCGCGCCCGCAACAGCACCAGCTGCGAATCACGTCCACCACGAGGCGTCAGCGGCAACAATTGGATGCTGCCCAGATGCGCCTGCACGGCCACAATCAACTCGGGCAAACGCTCGGCCCGCTGAATGAAGGTCACGGTGCCCTTTGGTCGAGTGCGCTTGGCGGCAATTTCGACCCATTGCTCAAGCGGTGTCTCCCCACCCAAGGCAGTGTCCCGCCCCGCGTCAGAGGCCGCCACAGAGGCTGCGCGCCGGAAATAGGGTGGGTTGGCAAAGACATGGTGGAACTGGCGATCCCGCAAGTCCTGCGGCATCTGCGTCAAATTGGCGGTGATCACTTCGAATTCAGCATTGGCCTCGATGGCGTTGCGCCGCGCCAGCTCGGCATATTCGCTTTGCAACTCAACCCCGGTGGCCGAAAGCCCCGGCACCCGCGACATCAAGCACAGCGAGGCCACGCCCACACCACAGCCCAACTCAAGCACCGTTTGCCCCGATTCCGCCGGAATAGACGCCGCCAGCAGCACAGTATCGACCCCCGCGCGGAACCCCCGCTGAGGTTGCCAAGCATTCACCTTGCCCCCCTGAAACGCTGTCAGCGTCAAATCATCCATCTATTGAAATTCCATTGTCGACAAGGATGCGCTCGGCGCGTGCATGATAATCCTCATGCACCATAAGCCGCCGGGGGAAAATTCCAATGCCGCCTTCCAGAACGCTCATATTTACGTCCATTTCAANNATACCCTCGCCCTGAAGCAGCGCTTTGGCAAAGGCGATCGAAGTCGGGTCGGTGGTGCGAAGCAGTTGTTTCATACAGAGAAAATATGGGCATGGTGGAGCATTTGTCGAGCCATGAGGTGAGCAAGATGAAGCCGGATCACGCAACAACAAAACCTCATGAGCAGCTGGCTGCACATTTAGACGCCAAAATGACGGCCGTTGATCAATTGATCCGCCAACGCATGGCGTCAGAACATGCCCCACGAATCCCTCAGGTCACAGCCCATTTGGTCGACGCGGGCGGCAAACGTCTGCGCCCGATGCTGACCTTGGCGGCGGCCGATCTGTGTGGCTACACTGGCGGCTATGACGTGCATCTTGCTGCAACCGTCGAATTTATTCACACCGCCACGCTGCTGCATGATGACGTGGTCGACGAAAGCGCCCAACGGCGCGGCCGGCCGACGGCGAACCTGATGTGGGACAACAAATCCAGCGTGCTTGTGGGGGACTACCTGTTCTCGCGCGCGTTCCAATTGATGGTAGAGCCCGGCAATCTGCGGGTGTTGGATATTCTGTCCAATGCCTCGGCCACCATCGCCGAGGGTGAAGTGCTTCAGCTGACCGCTGCGCAGGATCTGAAAACAGACGAGGCGATCTATCTTCAGGTCGTACGCGGCAAAACCGCCGCATTGTTTTCCGCTGCAACCGAAGTGGGTGGCGTGATCGCCGAAGCCCCAGAGGCCCATGTCAAAGCGCTATACGCCTATGGTGATGCCTTGGGCATTTCATTCCAAATCGTTGATGACCTGCTTGATTATCAAGGGGATAGCAAATCAACAGGCAAGAACGTGGGCGATGATTTTCGTGAACGAAAGCTGACCCTGCCGGTGATCAAAGCGATTGCCAAAGCGGATGACGTCGAGTGGGAGTTCTGGAAACGCACAATCGAAAAGGGCCGCCAAGAAGACGGTGATCTGGATCATGCGCTGAGCCTTTTGAACAAACACGGCACCCTAGAGGCCACCCGTGTCGAAGCCGTCGAATGGGCCACAAAAGCGAAAGACGCGATCTCGGTTCTGCCCGAGTCGCCCGTCCGCCAAATGCTGGTAGATCTTGCCGACTATGTCGTGGCACGTATCAGCTAAGCTGACAGGCACGCACCCACCAAGCTGGGCGTCGCCGCGCCAATTCCCGCGCGGCGGTCTGGGCCTGCTCTTGGGTTTCATACAATGCAAAACACGTCGCGCCTGAGCCGGACATACGCACCAGCATCGGCGCGCCCGTGGCGGCCAATTCGCTTTTGACCTCGTCAATTTTAGGCTGAGCAAGGATCGCTGGCGCCTCAAGATCGTTGCGCTGTGTGCCCAACCATTCCGCAAAGATGCGGGCCGACTGAAAGACAGGCATATCCGTCGTCATCGGCGCGTTTGTTTTTGTTTTCAATCTCTTGAATATCTCAGGGGTTGCCACGTCCACCCCGGGATTGGCCAAAACAGCATGCAGGTCTGGCACGCCGGGAACTGGCAGAACCGCTTCGCCGATGCCATACATATGGGCAGCTTTGGCCAGTGCACAGACCGGCACATCCGCCCCAAGTGGCAATAGATCAGACGGGACATCGCAGTTGCGCAATTCAGCAACGGCACGCACCGCCGCCGCCGCATCCGAGGTGCCCCCCCCAATCCCCGCAGAGGTTGGTAAGTTCTTTTCAAGCCGGAACGACAGATTGTCCTGCCCCATCAGCTTGGCGGCTTGCAGCACTGAATTGCGCGTGTCCGTTGGCACGTCCTGCGCCATTGGGCCAGTGACCGACAGGTTCAGCCCGATACCGCCCTGAACCTGCAGGTGATCGCCCACATCGGCAAAGACCACCAGTGAATCCAGCAAATGATAGCCGTCATCGCGCTGCCCAGTCACATGCAGCGTCAAATTCACTTTGGCAGGCGCAAAGGCTTTAATTGTCGCCATTTGCTCCANNCAGCTTCAAGCGAATACGATCCGGCTTCACTTCGCCTGACGCATCTTCACGATCCACAAACGACAGGGCACGGCGCCATTGGAATTCAGCTTCGCGAATTCGTCCAACAGCCCACAGCGTGTCGCCAAGATGATCGTTCACAACTGGATCCACTGGCATCAATGACGCTGCGCGCTCCATATGGGGCACCGCCTCTTCGTAGCGGCCCAAACGGAACAGCACCCAGCCCAGAGAGTCGACGATATACCCGCTGTCAGGGCGGACCGCGACGGCGCGTTCGATCATCGACAAAGCTTCGTCGAGTTTGATTTGCTGTTCAACCAGCGAATATCCCAAATAGTTCAGAACTTGCGGCTGATCTGGGTTCAACTTCAGTGCCGTGCGAAAGTCTTGTTCAGCGCTGTCCCAAGCCCCAAGGCGCTCGTGGCTGATCGCGCGGGCGTAATACACAAACCACTGTGCGGGTTTGGGCGCCTCATACAGCGCCAGCGCGTCATCATAGGCAATCACTGCTTTATCATGATCACCGATTTGCCGCTTAAGATCCCCAAGGGTGACATGCACAATGGGCAATGTTGGATGCGTTTGCGTCAGTTTTTCCAGCACTTCGGTGGCGGCGTCCACCCGCCCGGCCCGGCGCAACGAATCTGCGCGGCCCAGCTCTGCGGCATGGAAATAGGGATTGTCGGTTCCAACCTTTTTGTAGGCATCCACCGCCAGATCATAGCGTTGCAATGCGTCCAACAGCTGCGCGCTGAGCAAAATCGCGTCGGTGTGATCGGGCCGTAGGAATTCCGCCACCCGAGAGAACAACAAGGTATAGTCTTGATCAGCCTCTGAATTCAGTGCCACCGCCACCGAGTGGAACACTTCGGCAATGCCATCAGCCGCGCTGCGCACAGAGGCCACAGGCACAACATCGCCCTCCAACAGCTGTTGGCGCAACACTGTCAGGCTGGGATCCAGTTCGGTGCCGAACAAATCGTCCAGCATCTCAACCGCATCTTCACCGCGTTCAAGCTGGCTAAGAACTTCGAGGCGCGCGATTACACTGCGCCGCGAGGTCTGCATTTCTGCGCCCATCGTATCTGCAAAAATCGCCTCTGCGGCTTCATAGTCGCCAACCTGTGCCAGGGCCAAAGCCTTGTGATACAGCGCAAAGCCCTTCATCCCTCGCTCTTGAGCAACCGCATCGAAAGCCGCCAGAGATTGCGTGACTTTGCCAGCCCCCATCAAGGCCCAGGCCTTGACCAGACCATCCACAAACAGCCCAACGCCGCGTTCTTCTTCGATCCGCGTGACCAGCACGTCAAAACTGCCTTTGGCAGCTTCGTCTGCGATCAAGATCATATCCGCGATTTGGCTCTTCAATCCGTCATCTTCTAGACGTCGCGCCATCGGCACGACCAACGCCAGATTGCCCAAAGCCACCTGCGCATGCGCGGCAGATTCCAGAAGCAACGGATTGCCAGGATCGCGAACCAAAGCTTGGGTGTAATAGACGGCCGCTTCTGCATAATCCGCCGATAGGCCCGCTTGACGCGCAGCAAGGTATGGCCCCGCCAGCCCCTGCGCCTGCACGACAGGCGCGCTCACCAGACCCATCGTCAAAGCCAATACAGCCCCGGTTATCATGCGTCGCGTCATAAATTTGGCCCAATCGGTTATGTTGAATTGGACACCAAGTTAACGAACCCTTCAGCAAAGGCAATCGCTTGAGGTCGTTTTTGAAGTATCAACAAAATTGTGAAGCCAGCGGCAAAACGCCAGCAACCGACTGACGTTAAAGCATAAACCCCTCGAAACACCGCCCAAACGAAACCGGGGCGCCCTAAGGCACCCCGATCGGTATTACATATTTGGGTAATTCGGCCCGTCACCGCCCTGCGGCGTGACCCAAGTGATATTTTGCGCCGGATCCTTGATATCGCAGGTTTTGCAGTGCACGCAGTTTTGGAAATTGACCACAAACTCTTGCTTGCCATCCTTCTCGACGATCTCATAAACGCCTGCCGGGCAATAGCGCTGCGCTGGTTCGTTATACATGGGCAAGTTGTTCCCCACGGGCACCGTGTCATCCGCCAACTGCAAATGGCAGGGCTGGCTTTCTTCGTGGTTGGTAAAGCTGAAGCTGACGTTGGTCAGGCGATCAAAACTCAACGTGCCATCGGGTTTCGGATAGTCGAT
>JAGDZD010000025.1:18178-18729 GCA_049116315.1 Thalassovita sp. | reverse complement strand
TTTCGGATAGTCGATGACCTTGTGCACAGAGGCTGGCTCGGTCGAAGCCGCGTCGTTTTTGCCATGCTTCAAAGTGCCCAGCAGCGAGAAACCAAAGGTGTTGGTCCACATGTCGAAACCACCCAGAACCAAAGAGGCCGTCAGACCAAACTTGGACCACAAAGGTTTGACGTTGCGCACTTTCTTAAGGTCTTTGCCGATGGGCCCTTTGCGAACTTCGACTTCGTAGTCATGCAGTTCGTCACGAGAGCGGCCGTCTTTGATCGCTTTAACAGCGGCTTCGGCGGCGGCTTTACCCGACAGCATCGCATTGTGGTTGCCCTTGATACGCGGCACGTTGACCATGCCCACGGAACAGCCCAGCAATGCCACACCCGGCGCCACCATTTGCGGCATCGACTGATAGCCACCTTCGGAAATGGCGCGCGCGCCATAGGCCACACGTTTCCCGCCTTTCAGCAGCTCGGCCATCATCGGGTGATGTTTGAAACGCTGGAATTCCATATAGGGGAAGACATTGGGATTTTTGTAGTTCAGGTGAACCACAAAGC
>JAGDZD010000025.1:10278-18121 GCA_049116315.1 Thalassovita sp. | reverse complement strand
GGGTCACGCTGCCTTCTTTGTGCTTGGCTGGGTCGATTTCCCAGATTTCTTTCATGCCAAGGCCAAATTTCTGAGGCTCTTTGCCGTCTGACAGGCCGTAGCGCTCGATCACTTCTTTGGCCAAGCTGCCGCGCACGCCTTCGGACAAGAAGACATATTTACCCAACAATTCCATGCCCGGTTCATAGCCCGGTCCCGGAGTGCCATCTGGGTTTTTGCCAAATTCGCCAGCGACAACCCCGGCAATAGTGCCCTTTTCGCCGTAGATCAGCTCTGAACAGGCCATCCCCGGGAAGATTTCGACGCCCAGCTCCTCGGCCTGCTCCGCCATCCAACGACACACATTGCCCATCGAGACAATGTAGTTGCCGTGGTTGCTCATCAGTGGGGGCATCGGCAAGTTGGGGATCCGCAAATCGCCAGCTTCGCCCAGCATATAGAAGTTGTCTTCGCGCACGGGCACATTCAGCGGTGCGCCCTTTTCTTTCCAGTCAGGGATCAACGCATCCAAACCGCATGGATCCAACACCGCCCCCGAGAGGATATGCGCCCCAACCTCAGAGCCTTTTTCCAAAACGACAACGTTCAGATCAGCATCCAGCTGTTTCAGTCGAATGGCCGCTGACAGTCCCGCCGGGCCTGCACCCACGATAACAACGTCATACTCCATTGCTTCCCGTTCGATTTCCGACATCGGTGGCTCTCCTTTTGGACGGCGCGTAATTTTCTTTCGTCTGTGGTTACCGCGCTGCAGCATTGCACGTCAATCACGACGGGGGGTAAAAGTGACGCGGGACGTTGGATCAACTTGGTTTTGGCTCGATTTCTCCGACTTCTGGGCTGTCCCCCATCAGGTACCGAGGCCCCGCGCCGCTGTCCTGCGCCTGATCCTGAGCGTTATAAAGCGCACATTTGGGCAGTGACAGGCATCCACAGCCAATGCACCCATCCAGATTGTCCCGCAGACGTTCCAGCGTTTCAATTTTCTGATCCAAGGCGGACCGAAAGGCCTGAGAGATCTGTTGCCAGTCTTTTGGGGTTGGGGTGCGCCCGTTGGGCAGCTTTTCCAACTCGGCGCGAATTTCGGCGATGGTAAAGCCAAACTTCTGCGCAATCATCACAAACGACAGGCGACGGATGTCTGAGCGTTCAAATTGCCGTTGCCCGCCAGCGTTGCGGCTGGACCGGACAAGCCCTTGGGTCTCGTAATATCGAATGGCAGAGACCGCCAAGCCGGTCCGTTTGGCCAATGCGCCGATCGGCAAACCGCGAACAGATAGTAACCGCTTGTTTTTCATCAATTCTTAATCCTTGACCTAAAGTTAGCTTTAGAAATTAGAACTGTTTTCATCAACACTTTCAAGACACAAAGGATTTAATCATGTCTGTCCAACTCGAACACGCGAACATCACCGTATCCAATCCAGAAGCCACTGCAAAATGGCTGGGGGACGTTTTTGGCTGGGCTGTCCGCTGGCAGGGCGCATCGATCAACGGCGGCCGCTCGGTCCACGTCGGCAGCGACAACAGCTACTTGGCGCTCTATTCACCAAAGGATGCACCAGATCCGCAATCCGGCTCGACCTACACCAGCACAGGCGGCCTGAATCATCTGGCCGTGGTGGTGGATGATCTGGATGCCGTAGAAGCCAAAGTGCTCGAAGCTGGTTTCAAAACTGGCAGCCACGCGGATTATGAACCGGGACGTCGGTTTTACTTCCACGACAATGACAACATCGAATTCGAAGTGGTCAGCTACGACAAATGATGGCCATAGGTTTGGGTTTTCACAGTTTTTGAGCCTCAACCCAGACCCAGCTCTTGCATTACCCCCTTAGTTTGGGTCAGGTAAATCAACGCAAGTCAAACTTAAGCGGCGGGCGCTCTGCGTCCGCCGCCTCTGTACATGGAAAGAGGCCCATGGAAAAATTACCGATGACTCGGGGCGGTTTTGCCGCGCTGGAAACCGAGCTGAAGCACCTGAAGACTGTTGAACGCCCCGCTATTATCCGGGCCATCGCAGAGGCGCGCGAGCTGGGTGACCTGTCAGAAAACGCTGAATATCACTCGGCACGCGAAAAACAGAGCTTCATCGAAGGACGCATCAAAGAACTTGAGGGCGTCATTTCCTTGGTGGATGTCATCGATCCCACAACCCTGTCCGGCGCAATCAAATTTGGGGCGACCGTGACCCTTGTTGACGAAGACACCGACGAAGAAAAAGTCTGGCAAATTGTTGGCGAATACGAAGCCAGCGTCGAAAAGGGCCTTTTGAACATCAAATCCCCCATAGCACGCGCCCTAATTGCCAAAGAAGAAGGCGATAGTGTCGAAGTGCGCACCCCCGGTGGGGTTCGCAGCTACGAAGTGTTAAGCATTAAATACATCTGACGTCTCACCAACGGATTGAACCCTACGGCATGGCCGAAAACTCTGACAGTCGCCCAACCCCTTTGGGCCTTTATGACAAACCAAGCCGGTCGCGCGTCACCGCAATCGAAGTGGCGGCGGTCGCCCTAAGCTTGGCATGGCTGGGCGCTGCGGGTTGGTTCTTTATGACGCTCGATGCGGCATCAAGCGAAGGTGCCGGTCTGGACAGTCTGCGGTTTTTGATGACCTTGCTGGTGATTTTTATGCCGGTGGCGATGATTTGGGTTGGCGCAACCGCCGCACGCTCCAGTCGCGTCATGCGCGAAGAAAGCGCCCGACTGCAAACTGCCATCGATGCGATCCGCCAAGCCTATGTCGCGCAATCTCAGGGCCGCGACGTCGCCAACGAACCCTCGGTCACCCGCAAGCTTGATGAAATTGCCGCAGCACAGCGCAAAACCGAGACCGCGCTGGCGACCTTCACCAGCACCCGCGAACGCGACGCGCTGCGCCCAGAGCCGAGCGCGACACAAGACGATCAAGCCGATGATCAGGCCCCCCTGCCCCTTGGCACGCCTGCCGAAGAGCTTGGCCCGCCACTCAGCCGCGCCGACTTTGTGCGCGCCATGAATTTTCCTGAGACGGCCGAAGATGAACAGGGCTTTGCGGCACTGCGCAAAGCTTTGCAAGATCGCGAAGCCTCTTTGTTGATCCAAGCCAGCCAGGATGTGCTGACATTGCTGAGCCAAGACGGCATCTATATGGATGATCTGCGCCCAGACATGACCAAGCCAGAGATCTGGCGTCGCTTTGCCCAAGGTGAACGTGGGCGCACCATTGCCAAGATCGGCGGCATTCATGATCGCAGCTCTTTGGCCCTTACTGCAGGGCGGATGAAACAAGATCCAATTTTCCGCGACGCTGCGCATCATTTTTTGCGGCGCTTTGATCGCATGGTGCAAGAGTTTGAACAGACCGCCAGCGACGCCGAAATCACCGAACTGTCTGAAACCCGCACCGCGCGCGCCTTTATGCTATTGGGCCGCGTTGCCGGAATTTTTGACTAGATCCACCTGTCAGGTGCCGGTCAGAAAATCCGGACTTGTGGTGGGTAGATCAATTTGATTTAGTCGCTCTGTTCCAACCTATCAGAGAATTTCTTCATGTCTGAGGCTTCTACTCGTGCGCCGTTCTGGCAAGGCTTTCGCGACGGCGCGCCCTTTATTCTGGTGATCGTGCCCTTTGGCATTCTGTTTGGCGTTCTGGCCAGCGAAGCCGGACTTAACCTGTTCGAAACGCTGTCCTTTTCGGTGCTCGTACTGGCTGGGGCCGCGCAATTCACCGCGCTGCAGTTGATCAATGACCATGTGCCAACGCTGATCATCGTGACCTCTGCTTTGGCGGTGAACCTGCGTCTGGCGATGTATTCCGCGTCATTGACACCGCATTTTGGTGGCGCATCAATGCCTATGCGGGCGTTGCTGGCCTATCTGACCATCGATCAAAACTACAGCACGTCAATCATTGCCTTTGAAGACAATCCCACCTGGGGTCTGCCGGAAAAAACCGCCTATTTCATGGGGTCGACCCTTTCGGTGTCCCCCGCTTGGATCATCTTTACTGCGGCGGGCGCGCTGCTGGGCACCGGCATTCCACCCGAGTTCGCTTTGGACTTTGCCGTGCCGATCACTTTTCTGGCGATGATCGCCCCGATGTTGAAAACCCCTGCCCATCGCGCCGCGGCGCTTAGCGCTGTTGTGGCTTCGCTGAGCTTTGCCTTTCTGCCTTACAGCTTGGGCGTTTTGGTCGGAGGTTCGGTGGGCATGATTGTTGGTGCGCGCGTCGAGCTGTGGCAGGAAAAACGAGCACAAGGGACATCATGATGGAAAACCTAGACAAAACCAGCGTCTGGATTGTCATCCTTGCCCTTGGCGCCGGGAGCTTTTTGCTGCGCTTCGTCTTTATCGGCTTGGTTGGGGACCGTCAGATGCCTGAATGGCTGCTGCGCCATTTGCGCTATACCGCCATCGCCGTGCTGCCTGCGCTGGTGGCCCCTTTGGTGATTTGGCCCCAAGCCACCTCAGGCGAAATGGATCCACCACGCATGATTGCGGCTGCCGTCACTCTGATGGTGGGGGCATTTACCAAAAACGTATTGTTGGCGATCGCCCTTGGAGCGATCAGCCTATATGCGGGATTGTATTTTCTGGCCTAAAGCCTTGGGCGCAGCGCCCTAGTGGCCAAATTCGCGCATGTTGGCGCGGACTTTTTCCGGATCATATGCCGCGAGTGCCTTGAAGCGATCCTCGTCGTCATATTCATAAAACTTACCGGTGGTCACATTTGGCAGCGTTTCAAACTGCTCTGACAGGTTTTTGGGGAACCAAGTGGTGTTGATGTTCAACCCAGGCAGTTGCGCCAGAATTTCTGAGGTCGAGCGGGTGCACATGGAATCAGGCACTTCGCCATAGGTCATGACCATCTGCAGCGCCATCTCGGCCACTTCTGGGCTGACTTCCAGCTCTTGAACAATCACATGATAGGTTTCGCGCGCATGGAAGCGGCGATAGCTGTCTTCCAGATGCGGTGTCACGCCGTACACAACGTCGCCACGGGCGACAATGTTGTGTTTGCGGAACGACCCAGCTGGATCAAAAATCACTCGCTGGCTGGCGTTGACCATCAATGAGGCATGGGCACCATTGCCCGTGCGATTGTTGATCATCGTGTACAGCGTCAAAGATGGGGGACCATCATGGCGATAGGTGGCTGCTTCAAAAACGTCATCCGCAATCGGAGGATCCGTTTTCACTGTACAGCCCGCAACCGCAGTCAGCGCGCAAAGTGCCAAAACAATTCTACGCATAAAAGACCTCACAAAAGCCCACCATCGTGAACAAAATTATGCTGCGAACATCGCCATCAGAACCAATACGGCGATGATGACAATAACGGACCATTTTGAAAATTCGATAAAACCAGAAAAGACAGCTTCTTGAACACTTGTGTCCATTTCGCCATGTTTATGATCGGCCATTGTGGTGTTCCTTCAGATCAAAAAATTTGCGCGATGATTAGCCTATTCCAAGGCGGCTGTCACCGGTTCAATTGCCACAGGGTGGCGTGGGTCAACTCGAGGCGGTTTCTTTGCCCAATTCTTCGGCCAAACGAAACCCGATCCGGTTAGGTTCGGGATGGGCTGGGGCCTTGGGAAGGGCACGCAATATCACACTCAGCTGACTGACATGCTGGATCAACTGGGTCTTCGCACCTGATTCATCGCTGCCGTAGAAGGTCAAAACATCAGGGTCAAAATACCCCATGCCTTCGATCCGCAGCACCCCGGCGTCGCTGCCAGCAAAGCCCATGGCCACTTCGTGTTCGTTATCCAGCGTCTTTTCAAAGTTCTGAATATAGAGAATCAGTCGCTCATACGCCCATTGCGCTTGGCTTTTTTGTTGCACCGGTGTGTTGGTCACCGAAGCTGGCAAAGAGGTATCGGCCTGCACCGCTGGATCTGAATGTACTTCGTGACGACGCGGCAAAGCCTGCGCTTCATGCATCTCAGCGGAGGTTTCAATTTTGTTATCCATCTGCCGTCTCGCTCCTCTGCCACAGCCAAGCCCCATCATCGCGTTGGTGACGGGTCACCTGCCCTTTCTGAAACAGATGGTTGAGATGCGCAACCGCCTCTGCCAACGCCAAGCCGTAGGTGCCGCCATCGATTGTGCGTTTGAACAACGGGGCAAAGCACTCGACCGCTGTTTTGGGCGTGTCCAAATGGTCCAACAATCGGCGCAGGCCACCATGGTGGTTCTCGATCAGCTGATGCATGCGCAGTGGCAGGCCCGTAAAGGGTAACTTATGCCCCCCCAACACAAAATGCTCATCTCGGGCCAACTGCTGAAATCGCTCACAGCTTTCCATCCAGTCCCCCAACGGGTCGGCGTCTGGTTCGGTGGCATGCACCCCGACATTGGGGCTGATCGACGGCAGGATTTGATCCCCGGCAATCACAAGATTGTCATCCCGGCTCCAGAACGTCAGATGCTCGGGCGCATGGCCATGACCGACGTGAATGTCCCAAGTCCGCCCACCGGCGTAAAACACATCCCCCTGCTGTAGGCGGTGATAGCCCACGGGCAAGGGATGACAGATATCAGCAAAATTAAACGGGCGCTCTGCCATGCGCTTTTGCATGATTTCGGGCGCCATTCCAGCCGCGGTCCAAAAGCCAATCGATTCAGGCGTGGCCGTGGGTTGCTCGTCCAGAATAAGCATCCGCGACATCAAGAATGCCGTACGAGATGTCAGGATTTCAGCACCGCGCGCCTTAAACCACCCCGCCGCCCCCACATGGTCTGGGTGGTGGTGGGTCAAAACCAGACGGCTGACGGGTCGCCCGCCAAGAGGCCCCGCCAAAAGCTTTTCCAACAAAGCCACAGAGCGCTTGGAATAGACGCCAGCGTCGATCAACGTCCAACTGTCCCCATCATCCAGCGCATAGAGGTTCACATGGTCCAGCGCCATCGGCAGAGGCATGCGGATCCAAAGCACACCGTCGGCGACTTCGATCACCGTGCCATTTGCAGGGGCTTCAAACGGGTAGCGCAGACCCGAAGCGCGGGCGCGATCCAAGCTCACGCTTCAAGATCATCAAGTGAGAATGCATAAAGATCGTCAGCACCCGCCATTGCATGGGTCAAGGCCGCCTCATGTTCGGGCAACAGACGCCGGATATAGAACCGCGCCAGCTTGGTGCGCGGACCAGCCCCCCCTTCGGCCATTGCGGCTTTCAGGTGGCTGTGCCCGCCAAGCACCCGAGCGAAGGCTTTTAGGAATGGCGCTGAGCCTGCGAAACGGGTGTTCATATCGGTCTGTGCCACCAACCATTCCACGCCTTCGCGCAGGGTTTCACAGGCCTGCCAAACCGGCTCGGCCAGGTCGGGCATCTTGGCGCGTACAGATTCTGCATAAGCCTCGATTTCATCCAACAACACATTGGCGGCCTCGCCCCCATCCGTCATCTTGCGCCCAACAAGATCCATCGCTTGGATGCCATTGGTGCCCTCATAGATCGAGGTGATGCGCACATCGCGACTGTACTGCGCAGCGCCGGTTTCTTCGATATAGCCCATGCCTCCATGGATCTGGACGCCCAGATCCGCCACAGCGATGCCCGCATCCGTGCCAAAGGCTTTGGCAATAGGCGTCAACAGCGCAGCGCGAGCGCGCCACTCAGGGGCCGCAGTTGCGCCCGCCATGTCCAAAGCCACGGCACAGGACATCACAATCGAGCGCGCCGCAAAGATCTCTGCTTTCATCGTCAACAACATGCGACGGACATCCGCATGTTGCACAATCGGGCCAAATTGCTCTCGCTCTTTGGCATAGCTGAGCGCCGTTTGATAAGCGCTCTCGGCGATGCCAACGCCCTGGGCGCCCACCCCAAGCCGCGCGTTGTTCATCATCG
>JAGDZD010000025.1:0-10236 GCA_049116315.1 Thalassovita sp. | reverse complement strand
CATCTTGTGCTCAAGGCTCACCACCTTCAGCTCATTGGCCACGCCGGGGTTGCCCGCCTCGTCAGGGATATATTTGGGCACCATGAACAGGCTGATGCCTTTGGTACCGGCCACACCATCGGGCAATCGCGCCAAAACCAAGTGGCACACATTGCCCCCCATGTCGTGATCTCCCCAGGTGATAAAGATCTTCTGCCCCGAGATCGCATAGGTCCCATCATCATTGGGCACCGCTTTGGATTTCAGCGCCCCAACGTCCGATCCCGCCTGTGGTTCGGTCAGGTTCATCGTGCCTGTCCATTCCCCGCTGATCAGCTTTGGCAGATACAGCTCTTTCAGCGCATCACTTGCGTGATGTTCCAGCGCCTCAACCTGCCCCTGTGTCAGCAACGGGCACAATCCCAACGCCATATTGGCCGAGCTCATCATCTCGTTAAACGCAGTGGTCAAAGCGATGGGCAAGCCCATGCCGCCATAGGCCTCAGGCCCCGAAACGGCCATCCAACCCCCCTCAGCCACCTCTGCAAAGGCCTCTTTAAAGCCCGGCGAGGTGCGCACCACCCCGTTTTCCAACTTGGCCGGTGTCAGATCGCCGTCCCGCCATGTCGGCGCAACGACATCTTCGCAGATCTTGCCAATTCCTTCCAACACCGCATCCGTCAGATCTTCGCTGGCCTCGGCAAAACGATCCGTGCCGCGCACCTGATCCAGCCCAGCAACGTGGGAATAGATAAAACGAATATCATCTGTTTGGGCGCGATAGCTCATGGCCACTCCTTTAGGCAAACGGCTTGGAATCCCGCTTCACCACATGTATGCGTGTTGTTCTTGTGTTTGCACCGTAGCGAACCTGTGCCTCCACTCAATCAGAACGCCGCGTCATTGCTTATGAAACAGATCAAAACCTCCACACTGGCCTCAGATCCAGATGGCATCGCCCAAGCCGCAGCGGCTCTGTCCCAAGGGGACCTCGTCGCCCTTCCAACGGAAACCGTCTATGGGTTGGGGGCGGACGCGCGCAATGATCTGGCGGTGGCGCGGATTTTTGACGCCAAAGGCCGGCCCCGTTTTAACCCGCTGATTGTCCATGTCGCCGAGCTGTCCCAAGCGCAGGACTATGTGGAATGGCCCGATCAGGCCCAGACCTTGGCCAACGCCTATTGGCCTGGCCCGCTGACCCTTGTGTTGCCGCTCAAAGCCGACCACGGGCTGTCTGCTCTGGTCACCGGTGGCTTGTCCACATTGGCCATTCGTGTACCTGCACACCCCGTCGCGCTGGCGCTGTTGCGCGCCTTTAATGGCCCCATTGCCGCCCCCTCAGCCAACCCTTCAGGCAAGATTAGCCCCACCACAGCCACCCATGTGGCCGAAGGGTTATCTGGACGCATCGAGGTGATCTTGGATGGTGGTGCCTGCGACGTTGGACTTGAATCCACCATCATCGGCCTTGTTGATCAAGCCAGCTTGCTGCGTCCGGGCGGCATCCCTGCAGAACAGATCGAACAAGCTTTGAACCAGCCCTTGGTGCTGCACAGCGCCGAAGATCCACTCAGCGCGCCAGGACAACTTGGCTCTCACTATGCGCCCGCGGTGCCTGTCCGACTGAACGCGGATCACGCCGAAGCGGGCGAGGTTCTGCTTGGATTTGGCGCGGTTGAGGCCACGCTGAACCTGTCACAAAGTGCCGATTTGACCGAAGCCGCCGCCAATCTGTTTCACCACCTGCACGCCTTAGATGCGATGGCACCTCGCGGCATTGCAGTCAGCCCAATTCCGGATCACGGTCTTGGCCGCGCGATCAACGATCGACTGCAGCGCGCCGCCGCGCCGCGCCCCTAGCTCTGCCCCAAGATCAATGTTGTGCCTCTCCACAGGCCCGCCGCATTTTTCCAAAGGAAAAACGCGGCATATCCTGCGCACGCGCCAGCGTGCCCCTTTTACCAATGGCCCTGTGGCTTTGGCGCAAAGGCACGAAACCAAAGAAGCCCGTCAGGCCCGTCCAGCGTCAGCAGAAAGAACCAGCGCATCAACCCCTAGGCTGTTCAACGCGGCTTCCCATTTGGCACTATCGTCTGACTCAAAGACCAGTTTGGCGTCCGCAGCACAGGTCAACCAGCCATTTTGCGCGATCTCATCTTCCAACTGGCCCTGCGCCCATCCAGAATAGCCCAAGGCAACAATCGCCCGCTCTGGACCTTCTCCGCGCGCCAGATCCTCTAGAATGTCGACGGTTGCGGTCAGGCCAAACTGATCATCCACGCTCAGCGTGTTCAGGGCTGACTGATATTTCGGATCGTGCAGCACAAAGCCGCGCCCTGTTTCCACAGGGCCCCCAAAGTGGATGCCCAAATCAGGGGCCGCCTCACTTGGTTTGATCGACAGTTGTTCCAACAGATCATTCAGCGCAACATCACCGGTGGGCTTGTTGATGATCAACCCCATCGCACCTTCTTCGGAATGCGCACAAATTAACACGACCGAATGATCAAAGCGTGGATCACCCATGCCGGGCATGGCGATCAACAGTTGTCCGGTTAAATCCATCCAATATCCTGACGTTTCTTCTTAAGAGGATAGGGGCTGCATGGGCCTCGGTCCAGAACCACAGTGCAGAAAAATGCAGCGCCAGCCGAATTACACGACGCAATCTCTTGAATGTGAATTGGCAAGCGGCGCAAAATGGACCACTTGAAAGATATGATACGACGCACCGCTCTTCGACTGTCCGCCGCCGCCACGCTGCTTTTTTGCGCGGGGATGTCCACTGCTCAATCCGCTTATTCAAGCGGAGACTCTCATGTTGAGGTTCTGTCAGGATGGACGCGCGATGACGGCGCGCGCATGGCCGCCTTTCGCATTCAGATGCCCAAGGGGTGGAAAACCTATTGGCGCGCGCCCGGGGATGGCGGCATTCCCCCTGTTGTTCGCTGGGCGGCCTCAGGCAACCTAGCGCGGTTGGAAACCCGCTGGCCAACACCTCAGGTCTTTGATCAAAATGGACTAAAATCCATTGGCTATGTCGACAGCGTGGTGGTGCCAATTGTTTTGACCCCGCGCCGCACGGGGGCCCCGATCCGCCTGCGTGGGTCGCTGGAGATTGGCATTTGCAAAGATGTTTGCATGCCGGCCTCGCTTCAATTTCAGGCCAAGTTGGACAGTGATGACAATGCGCAGGACGCGCAGATTTCTGCGGCTTTGGCGGATCGCCCGATGACCGCCGCTGCGGCGGGCTTGCGCGACATAAGCTGCACGCTCAGCAAATCTGACGACGGTCTGCGCCTGAGCGCAGAGATTGTCATGCCTGCGGCCGGTGCGCCTGAATTTTCCGTGGTCGAAGCAGGAGATCCCCAAATCTGGGTCGCCGAGGCCACAACGCGACGTCGCGGCAGCCGCCTGCACATCGACACCGAACTGATGCATGTCGAGGGCGAAAGCTTTGCGCTGAACCGCTCTGCGGTGCGCATCACGGTTCTCGGTTCGGACCACGCCGTGGATATCCGGGGCTGCCCGGCGGGGTAATCCCCCGCCATAGACACAATTTTGGACCTTGTCGCGTTACGGGTTTGCGGCGCGGCGCATTTTGCGCCCGATCACAAGGGCCGAGACGACATAAACCAGAACCACAAGAGCCGCGACACCTGCCACAAAAAGCCCAAGCGCGGTGGCCATTGCTGCTCCGGTATCTGCGCCCAGTGACAGCAATTGCACGAGCACTGGATGCACGCTGCCTTGTGTGGCCGTCCAACCAAGCGTCACGCCAAGCCACGCCAGCAACACCAAAGCGGCGCCCACCACAGGGATGCGCAATCCCGCCGATCGCGCAGCGCGGCGCACGGCGGTGATCTGACGCTTAAAATCATGCTGCGCGGCGATCAAAGCGGGCACCACCAGCAACACCAGCAACATGCCAAAGGCCAGGCCATAGACCAGCGTGATCACTGTTGGACGCAGGAACTGCGCTTGGGTTGAACTTTCATAGAGCAGTGGCGCAAGCCCCAGCACCGTGGTCAAGGTGGTCAACATCACAGGCCGCAACCGGTCCGCCGCCCCGTCAATGATCGACGGAATCAACCCCCGTTCGGCCGCGTATTCGTCGATTGTCGTCACCAAAACAATGGAATCGTTGATGATAATCCCCGTCATCCCCAACAAGCCCACCACAGTGAACATCGACAAGGGCACATCCCAAATGTAATGGCCCCAGATGGTTCCAACCAATCCAAATGGAATGATCGCCATCACCACCATCGGGCGGGTCCAGCTGGAAAAGACCCACGCCAGCACCAAATAGATGCCTGTCAAACAGAGGATCAGCCCGGTTCGCGCATCGTTGAGGAAAGAGTTTTCCTGCTCGGACAAGCCTGACAAACGCCACTCAACTTGCTTTTGGCTGGCAATCTCCGGGAGGATTTCTTCCTGCAACGCTTTGGTGATCTCTGCGGCGCGCGCTGGATCATCTTCTGAGATATCGCCCGTGACCGAAATCAAACGGATGCCGTTTTCGCGTCGCACCGTTGAGAACCCGGTTTGCGAGGTGACGGTGACCAAATCTGACAATGGCACATAGACCCCTTTGTCGCTGCGCAACTGCATGCGATCCAAGAAATCCGCCGTCAGTTCCGCTTTGGGCAATTCAACCCGGATCGAGGCGCTGCGCGGCCCATCCGGGTAAGTTGCCGCTTCGATCCCATTCAATCGACTGCGTAGAACCCGCCCCAAGCTGTCGATGGTAAAGCCCAGCGCCTGACCTTGCGGGGTCAGCTCTAGCACCAACTCTTCTTTGTCATAGGCCAGATTGTCTTCGACGGCCGAAACTTCGGGATAGGCGGCCAACGCCAATTGCAACGCTTCGCTTGCGGCCTTCAACTGAACCGTTTCAGCCCCGTAGAACTGCACATCCAATGCGTCGCCTCCGGGGCCACTGCGCCAACCGCGAAAACTGACGGTTTCCGCCATAGGGTGGCGTTGAACCGTGTCCTGCAACTCGGCCACAAAGGCAAAGCTGGAATAGGGTCTGAGATCAGGATCAATCAGCTCAATTGCGATGGCCCCTAACAGATCCGCCTCTTTGTTCTCAGCCCCGGCAATGGCGCGGCCAGAGTTGCCGCCAATTTCGGCCAAGGCATAATCAATCGGATTGCGCCCATGTTCGGCCTCGTACTTTTTGCCAAGGCTTTCTGCAGCGCGCTGCAATTCCTGCATCATCGCCAAAGAATCCGCCCGTGTTGCGCCCGGCAACATCGCGAAGTTACCCGTAACCGAACTGCGCTCTGGAGCATTAAAGAAGCGCCATGTGACGTCCCCTTTGATGAACAGCGAAATCTGGCTGGCCAGAACCACAAAGGTAAAGGCCAAAACCGGATAGCGGGCTTTGACCACCAAGGCCATCAAACGGCGAAACAGCGTGTCGCGCACCCAACGAAATCCCCGGTTCACCTGACGGCTGGGCCAATCATACCAATGATCTTTGTGCTGATGCGCCAGAGCATGTGACATGTGATTGGGCAAAATCAGAAAGCACTCAATCAGCGAGGCCGCCAAGACCACAATCACCGTAAACGGGATATCGCTGATCAAATCGCCAAACCGTCCACCGATGGCTGTGAGACCAAAGAAGGCAATAATGGTGGTCAACGTAGCCGAAAACACCGGCATCGCCATCCGACGTGCTGCATTTTCTGCCGCTGTCACCGGGTCTTCGCGGTATTTGCGCAATCGCGCGTCGGCGTGTTCGCCCACCACAATTGCATCATCCACCACAATTCCCAACGTGATAATCAGGGCAAACAAGCTGATCATATTGATTGTCAGCCCGGCCGCATACATCAGCGCAATCGCCGCCAGCATCGACACCGGGATCCCCGCGGCAACCCAAAAGGCCGTGCGCGCATTCAGGAACAAGAACAGCAACGCCACAACAAGCCCAAGTCCCATAGCCCCGTTGTCAATCAACAGATCCAGCCGTCCGGTGATCGCTTCGGCGCGGGTACGGATCAGATCCAAGGTCACCCCTTCGGGCAAAGTGGCCTGCAAACTAGAGGCGATGTCCTCGACAATCGCCTGCATCTCAATGGCATCGCCAGTGACCGACCGATCAACCCGCACAGAAATCGCAGGCTTGTCCTGCACAAAGTAGCTGCGTGATCGATCCGGCCCAAGTTGTTCAACCCGCGCCACATCCCCCACCGTCAAGGTCGAGCCGTCTTCGTTTGAGCGCAACACAATCTGTTGCAACTGCTCGGGGCTACGTTTGGCAACCCCGGTTCGAACCCGCGCATTGGCGCCAGTGACATCCCCAGCGGGATCGGCGGCCACCTCTTCTTCGATGGCATCTGCGATCTGCTGCATGGTCACGTCATAGGTGATCAGATTGACCGAGGGCACCTCGATCAGAGTTTCGGCCGCGGCCACCCCGCGAATACTGGTGCGGGTGACGCCAGCAGCAAACAAGCGCGTGACAAATTCATCGGCAAATAGACCAAGTTGGCGAGGGTCCACAGGACCGGTGATAACAACATCCGTCACCCTGTCGCGCGCGGCTCCGCGCCTGACGTTGGGATCGTCAGCGTCTTCGGGCAAGGTCGACACGGCATCCACCGCCCCTTGCACATCATCTGCCGCCCGCCTCATGTCCCAACCCGGTTCAAACTCAAGACTGATCGACGCGCGCCCTTCACGACTTGAACTTGACGAGCTTTCGACGCCCTCAACCGCCAACAAGGCAGGCTCTAGGACTTGGACAATGGCCGCGTCAACATCTTCGGCCCCTGCCCCGTTCCAATTCACCGACACAGAAATATTGTCGATGATCACATCAGGAAAGAACTGCGCCCGCATGCGCGGCACAGAGGCCATGCCAAGAGCGAGCAGGATAACCAACAAAAGGTTGGCCGCGGTTTTGTGGCGGGTGAAATAGGACAGCAGGCCGCCCGCAGCACTTGGGATCTGACGCACCATCTCTTATCCCCCCATCCGGCTTTCTAGNNGGCTCTTTCAGCGCGGTCAACATGCGCGACTTCACCTCGGCAGGCATTCGACGGTTGCCCTCCACAAAGGCCAACAACTTGGCGCGTCGCTCATCGCTCAACTCTACCAATTCTGGCTCGGCTGGGGCGGCGGGTGCCGCGCCTGTCCCGGCCGGAGCAAGAGATTTCACTTTGATCCCTGCGCCCAACAACGGCGTGCGCTCTGCCACAATTTGGCGCCCCGCCAACCCGCGTCCGCGCACCAAGATATCATCCCCTTGACGGCGCAAAAGCGTCACGTCTTGGCTTTCTAGACGCCCATCGTCATTCATGACCAAAACAGCACCATCCGCGCCAAGCGCGCGTGAAGGCAATCGGACCACCCGCTCAAGCGCAGGTTCATCCACCTCCACCGAGACAAAATCACCCGGCTTTAGCCCACGCGCACCATCCAGCGTGGCAAACAACAATCGCCCCGTGACCCCTTCACCAACAGCGGCGCTGTCTCGACTTAACCGACCAGAAACCGACAAATCCACGCCGCTGCCGTCCAGAATGGCCTTCATCGGGGCCGGGCGCAGCGCGCCTGTGTCATCCAGCAACCGGGCGTATTGCGCAGTTGAGACCCGAAACGCCACATCCAAAGCCGACCCATCGATCAGCTCGGCCAATTGGTCGTTGCTGTTGATCCGCCCCCCCGCGACAACATTCACATTGTTCAGACGCCCGGTGAATTCAGCGCGAATTTCAGTGTCTTTGAGATTGCGTAGGTTTTCATCATGCGCAATCTGCGCCCGTGCCAGAGAGGTCACGGCCTTGTCGATACGCGCTTCGGCGCTGGCGACAGACTGACGTCGGGCCACCACCGCTTGGCGGGCCGAAGCCGCAGAAAGCTCTGCCGCTTCAACCGAGGCTTCGGTGACAACGCCGCGGGTCGCAAGATCCTTTTGCCGCTCGAACGCCCGCTGACGCAGGGCCGTTTGTTCCTGCGCGGCGGCCAGTTCATCACGCGCCAGCTCAACGCCGCGATCCGCATCTCGTTGCTCAGCCTGCGCATCCAGCAAATCCGCGTTCGACCGATCCACCGCAGATTGGGCATCCGCAGGATCGATACGCAGCAACAATTGCCCCGCCTCAACCACGCCGCCCTCTTCGAAGTTGTCAGCCAGTTCAACCACTGTGCCCGCCACAGCCGAGCGAACCACCAATGAGCGGCGGCTTTCGATCTGACCAAAGACCGTCAACACCGGCACAACCGTTTCCGGTTCCGCCACCACAACTGCCACAGTGAACACTCGTTCCCGCCCCGACGGACGCCGCCCCTCTTGGCTATTGCGCTCTTGGACAGCGGCCATCACGATCGTAATCGCATAAAACAATAGGCCCACTGTCAACGACAGCAGGAACAGCCCGGTTAGGCTTTGACGCAGAAATCGCATCATAACATCCTTGCGCAAGCGACCGAATTTGACCGCAGTTAAGTACTTAGCGGGACCCCAGCAAATGCCAAGTCCTGAGGCTTATACGCAGCCCCGAGCTATTTCCGTCGCTGATGTTCGTCTAATCTTGGAAAAATTTCGACAAAATTGCAGGGCATGTGACGATAATCCAGCTGTAGGCTCAAAATTTCATCCCACGCGTCCTTGCAGGCGCCGGGACTGCCGGGCAAGGCAAACAGATACGTGCCCCCGGCCACACCGCCTGTTGCCCGGCTTTGAACCGCACTGGTGCCGATCTTGTCCATCGAAACTATGGTAAAGATCGTCCCAAAGGCATCGATCTCTTTTTCATAAACGTCCCGGTGCGCCTCCACGGTGACATCCCGACCGGTCAAACCGGTGCCGCCGGTTGAAATGATGACATCAATGTCGTCTTGCGCCACCCAGGCACGCAGTTGGTCCGCGATCTCTTGGCGCTCATCGCGTAAAATTGTGCGCGCTTGCAGCACATGGCCTGCCTGTTGGATCCGCGCCACCAAAGTGTCACCAGATTTGTCCTCTGACAGGGACCGTGTGTCAGAAACCGTCATCACCGCGATGCGGACGGGAATAAAGTCTCGGGTGTCGTCGATACGCGACATAGTGATTATCCTTTTCCTACGATGCCCGACCCACGGTCCGACCTGCAAATTTCAATGCGTGGGACGCCGCCCAACTGCCCTGAGACCTCCGTCACGCAGCGCCTGCCCCACCACCTTACGTGGTCGCGCCCGGCCCGGCGTCACCATTGAGTATAAAACGGCCCAAAGACAAGACACTGCCCTAGATCAAACAAAGCTGTGAAATCACCCCGGTGGCATTTGCAAACTGCGATCATGACCTGGTGTTAGAGCGATGATCGAGTGGTGAGACAGAGGCGCGAAAGGCAGGCTGCACGCTGGCCCAGCCGCCCCCAAACAATCATGCGGGCGCTGACAATTTGGCCTTAAGGGCCAACAAATCCGCCCAAGCGTCGCGTTTGAGCCGGGTGTTGCGTCTGAGGTCCGCAGGCGCATACATTGGCAAAACCGGCAGGCCAAACGCTTGGTCCCACTGGCCACGCAGGCGCGCGATGCCCGATCGACCAAGCCCCATCTGGCAACTGACATTGCCCATCAGGACTAATACGTCGGGCTTCACCAATTCGACGTGACGCTGAAGAAACGGCAACATCATCGCAAGATCCACCTTGCTGGGATCCATGTTTTGCGGAGGGCGCCACGGCAAAGCATAGCTGAGATAGACCGCCTGATGGGCCTCTGAGGCGGTGCGATCCAAGTCAATCGCCGCAAGCATCTTGTCCAGCAACCCGCCATCAGGGCCGGAAAACGGTCGACCTGAACGGTCATCTTCGCGGCTGGGGGCGCCGCCAATCACCATCACCCGCGCGGGCGCAGCCTGCCCATCGCCAAAAACCAACTGTCGTGCGCCTTTTTTCAGACCACACAGTTCGAACCCCTGCAAAGCGGCCGCCAAAGCGGGTAAATCCTGTGCCGACTTGGCCGCATGTTCGGCCACTGCAACCGGGTCAACCTCGGGGGNNTTTGGCCGCCACGACGTGCGCCTGCGCCGGGGCGCGCTCGACGGCGGCGGCTTTGCTGGCCGCTTGGGCCACCGCAAGAGCATAGCGATCCACCGGCGCTTCACACAGTGCTTCATCCGCACCGAGTTCAATGTGCCAATCCAGCAAAGCTTTGGCTGTGTGATAGTCGAGGGCCGATTCCATTCTCGCAAACTAGCGCCTGCGGCGGGCGGGGGAAAGGGGCGCTGCCCCTCTGGGCCGATGGCCCATT
>JAGDZD010000024.1:0-2711 GCA_049116315.1 Thalassovita sp. | reverse complement strand
GAAGAAGAGCTGAATTACCTTAAACGGCTGCTGGATCGGTTCTAGAGCTGAGCGGCATTTCAATCCACAGGCAGGTTCCGGTCTTGGCGGTGGGGCAAAACCCAATGCGCCCATGCATGGCATCGACATAGGCTTTGGCAATCGTAAGACCGATCCCACCACCGGATTTTGTGCCAAACTTTTGGTCCAACCGGTTGAAAGGCTCAAACACTTCTTGCTGCTGTTGGGCAGGAATGCCGGGGCCGTTGTCGGCAATCGTGATCCGCAGCATATCCCCAGTGCTCGAGGAAACCGTCAGGCGGATTTCGCTTTTGTCTGGGGCATATTTGATCGCATTCTCGAGCACCTGCGAAATGGTTTCGCTAAACAAGATCGGATCGGCCCATATCAAACGATAGGCGGATTGACGGGTCTTGATCGACAGCTGCTTCTTTTCAATCTTGTCGTGGAACTTCTCGATGATTGGCATGATGTGCTGCATCGGTTCCAGCTGGATAAAGTTAGGTTCAATTGGACCAGAACTGGCGCGGGCATAGGAAATGGCCTTTTCTCCTAGGTCCAGAATATTGTTGCCACCGTCCAAGATCATATTGGACAAGCGGCGGATGTCTTGCGTGGCCTCTGGGTGCTGCGACAGCAATTCCGCGGCCCCGAGCACGGCACTCAACGGGGTGCGCAACTCGTGGCTCATGGTGGAGAGGAAAACAGTCTTGGCCTTGCCGTTGCGCTCTTCTGCGGCCAACGAGGCCTGAAGTGCACGCGAATAGTTCTGGGTGACCCAGTCGTAATAGGCAAATTCAACAGCCACCGCGATGAAGACGAAAGTGGCATGGGCAAACCCATGCAAGCGCGCCTGATCGGCGGAAATCTCGATATACTTCAGGTCTGCAAACTGTGTCAGATGGACGATGTTCCACAGCACCACAGGCAACAAAGCCAGCGATAGCACAATGGCACGGTTTTCACGCCAAGACATAATGATGAAGGGAATGCCAACAAACGCCAGCAGTATCATCGACAGGTTGCCCGCAGGGTGTTCAAAGAAACAGCCCGCAAAGATCGCCAGATTTGAGGTGCAGATCAGCGTGACACGGGCAAGCGTGTGATGTTCGTGCCGATGAAGGAGCGCCACGATTCCATAGGAAAACAACGCCGCAAGCGAGATCGCTGTCGAAATCGGCGCATGTTGCAAAGCGTTGCCAAACGCCGCGTATGCAGCCAGCAGCGCCAGCACCAAAACAAAGGAATAGGACGTGCGGACTTGCCGGCGGAACCGTTGCGGATTTGGATAAAACCCATTCTTGCCCTGATTGAGGGTCCGGATCACTGGTTAAACTCCTGCACACAAAAGCGACACCCAGAATCGGAATGGGTGGCCTAAGGAGCAGAATATCAGAAATCGACCGCTATCTTGCGCCTACCTCCGTATGCGCAAATTCGAAAGCCCCAAAGGGGTAATTTGGGGCTTTCAAAAGGATTAGTGTACATCCTTATAGTTGATCTCGCGGCGGTCCGCGCCGGGCGCAGTTTTCTCGCGTCGCACAATCAACCGGTTGATCGCGTGGATATAGGCTTTGACACTGGCCACAACGGTGTCGGTGTCGGCTGACTGACCTGTTGCAATGCGCCCGTCTTCTTCAACGCGCACGCTGACGGTGGCTTGGGCATCTGTGCCTTCGGTGACAGCGTGAACCTGATACAGTTGCAGTGCCGCCCCATGCGGATAAAGCATTTTGACCGCGTTAAAGGCTGCATCAACCGGGCCGTCGCCGGTGGCATCGATGGTCTTTTCTTCACCATCAACCAGCATGGTCAGCTCTGCTTCTTGAGGACCTTCGGTGCCACAAATGACGCGCAGGCGCTTGAGTTGCAGCGTGTCGGGACCGCCCTGGCCAATTTCATCCTGCACCAGCGCGATCAGATCGTCGTCAAACACTTCTTTCTTGCGATCGGCCAGCTCTTTGAAGCGCACAAACAGGTCGTTCAGCTGATTGTCAGCCAAATCAAACCCCAGTTCTTTCATCTTAGAGCGCAGCGCCGCCCGACCAGAGTGTTTGCCCAGTGGCAGTGAGGTGCCAGCCAGACCCACATCTTCGGGGCGCATGATCTNNTGCCGTCTTGGTGGATGCCGCTTTCATGGGCAAAAGCGTTTTTGCCCACAATCGCTTTGTTGAACTGAACGGCAAAGCCCGACACGCTGGCAACGCGCCGCGAGATATGCATGATTTTTGAGGTGTCGATCCCAGTGCCATAGGGCATGGTGTCATTGCGCACTTTCAGCGCCATCACCACCTCTTCCAAAGCGGTGTTGCCAGCCCGTTCGCCCAAGCCATTGATGGTGCACTCGATCTGGCGGGCGCCTGCTTCGACAGCGGCCAGCGAGTTTGCCGTCGCCATGCCCAGATCGTTGTGACAATGGGTGGCAAAGATCACCTCATCTGCTCCCGGCACGCGCTCTCGGATCATGCGGATCAGGTCGGCACTTTCGCGCGGGATGGTGTACCCTACGGTGTCTGGGATGTTGATGGTGCTGGCCCCGGCTTTGATGGCGATTTCAATCACCCGGCACAGGTAGTCGTGTTCGGTGCGCAGCGCATCCATTGGCGACCACTGAACGTTGTCACACAGATTGCGGGCATGGGTGACTGTTTCGTGGATCTTCTCGGCCATTTCATCCATCGACAGATTGGGAATGGCGCGGTGCAGCGGCG
>JAGDZD010000023.1:11532-15790 GCA_049116315.1 Thalassovita sp. | reverse complement strand
TGCCGCCCGGATAGGTCTTGGAGACACCGGACATGTGGTAGACATATTGATAAGACGCCATGGGGCATTCTCCGCTACAGAAACTAAGGTTAGACGCTGTGATAACGAAGCCCGCGCGCCGGGGCAATGCGTTGTGATCAATGGCTGTGCAGGAACGTGACGGACATCAAAGTCACCTTGGCAAAAAATACTCTGATATGGCGTGGCCCCAGCCCAAATCACAACGCCCAAGCACCACGTAAGGCATCAAACATGTGGCCTGAGTGTCGGACCGGTTCAACACAGCCGCAGCTTGCTATTCGAGCCAAGTCAAATCCGCTTATGCGTTATGGCCTGTGGCGCGTGGCCCTTACAGGTTTTTTTCGAAAAAATGGTCCGGGTAAGGGTCGTCGTTGAAGCGGTCAATTTCGCGCCAACCAGAGTTTTGATAAAGTGACACAGCCTCGGGCAATGCAGAATTGGTATCCAACCGCAAAGTCGTTATCCCGAGATCTTGGGCTGCGCCTTCAACTTCGGTCATCAGCCGGCGCGCCAGCCCAAGCCCACGCGCCGCGGGCGAAACCCACAGGCGTTTGATTTCGGCATAGCCCTTGTCGGTCCCTTTCAAGCCAACACAACCCAGTGGCATTCCGTCAGACATCGCCACCAGAAATTGGCCACGCGGGGCAAGCATGTCTGTGGCCTCTGGATCATTGCTGAGATTGACGTCAAACCCTGTATCCAAACGGCGTGCCAGCTCGTCATAGTAAGCCTGCAGGCAGGTTTTGGCCGTGTCACTGCGCGGGTCGTCATCCCGCACATCAATATCATCGCGCCCCAGCACAGACGCCACCAGATCCATCNNTGATCGTAGGCCTGTAGTTCTGTCATGCCCAAATTGGTCAGTGTGGCCAGACGTTTGCGCCCATCTGCCGGATCAGGCGACAAGATGATCAACCCGTCATCCTGCAATGTCTTTAGGAACCGGCTTAGCAGCGCTTTGTCCAAATCCAAGTACCGGCGGATCTGTTCCAAATCCGCGCCCTGTGCGCCGATGGCATGCAACACGCGCGCTGGCCCCAAAGGACGCCCAAGACCGAGGAATGATTGCTCGAGCACACCGGTTTCGCGGGTGACAGCACGGTTGAAACGGCGGATGCGCGCGACGGGATCTGCAGACATTTTTGTTTACCTTGAGCAACTATATTGGTTTGCCTAAGTCAACGACTTTGCTCTGTCAATATCTGGCTTTGCGGTTGACAGCCGCTGGCCCTCGGGGCCAAGTCACCGCGATGTTGTACAAATTACCATATGCGCGCGCAGGTCAGGTCATTGGATTGTTGGGCGGATCGTTTGATCCAGCCCATGAAGGTCACGCCCATATCACCCGCGAAGCCCTGCGCCGGTTCAAGCTTGACCAAGTGTGGTGGCTGGTCAGTCCCGGCAACCCTTTGAAAGCGAACGCCCCGGCCGATTTGGACACCCGCGTGGCCCGCGCAAAGGTCGTCATGCAACATCCGCGGGTCAAAGTGTCCGACTTTGAGCGCCAATCAGGCACCCAGTACACTGCGCAAACCATCGCCGCCCTGCAGCGCGCGCGCCCCGGGCTTAGGTTCGTCTGGCTCATGGGGGCGGACAATCTTGCGCAGTTCAGCCAATGGCAGGATTGGCAAGACATCATGACGCGTCTGCCCATTGGTGTTTTGGCCCGCCCCGGGCAACGAATCTCTGCGCGGGGATCCAAGGCGGCGCGTGTTTACCGCGAATTTCGCCTCAAAGGACGCCACAGTCACTGCCTCGCACAGGCACACGCCCCCCGATGGTGCTTTGTGAATGTCCCAATGGTTGATGTATCGTCAACAATGATCCGTGCGACCAGCGATTGGGGCAAAATGAGCGCCAGAGACTGACGCGAGCTGCTTGCCGCAAAGACGCGGCTAAGGTTAAACTGGCTGCATGGTTTATTCTGTTTCTCGACGACACTTTTTAGCAGCCCTTGGCGCTTTTTCCGCCAGCCCCACCCTCGCGGCGCCGCCTGCAACGACGCTGCGCCCGGTCCCGCGCCCCCAATCCGTGGCGCTGCGCGCGGCACCCAGCGTCGAGTCTCTGATCAAAGGTTCAAGACTGAGCGGTGCTGTGGGATTTGCCGTGGCCGACCCAAACACGGGCACGTTGCAAGAAGGTCATGGTTCCACCACGGCTTTGCNNAAACCCGCTTGATCGCCACGGGTCCCATCGAAAACGGCGTCCTAAAAGGCAATCTGGTTTTGGCCGGAGGGGCCGACCCGACCTTGAACACAGATGGTTTGGCCACGCTGGCACGCAAATTAAAACAGCTGGGCGTCAACCGGGTTCAAGGCAAATTCCTGATCTGGGCCAAAGCCTTGCCCTATCAACGTCAAATCGACAGCCAACAACCCGATCACGTCAGCTATAACCCTGCGATTTCGGGCCTAAGCCTGAATTTCAACCGGGTCCATTTTGAATGGAAGCGCGCTGGCCAAGGTTGGGGCGTGACGCTTGATGCGCGCTCTGAACGCTACCGCCCCGAAGTGGCCTCGGCCCGCATGAAAGTCGTCAAACGCAGCACCCCTGTTTACACCTACAAAGACCAAAGCGGCATCGATCACTGGACCGTTGCCAGTGAGGCTTTGGGCAACGGCGGCTCACGGTGGTTGCCAGTGCGTCACCCCGAAGCCTATGCCGCTNNCCTTGCCCGGAGGCAGCGCCATCGCGACCCATCAAAGCGCCGCGTTGCAAGAGATTTTGCGCGGCATGTTGAAGTATTCGACAAACCTTACCGCTGAAATGGTTGGGCTTGTCGCCAGCAATGCTGGATCCTCTCAGGCAACAAGCTTGAAAGCCTCCGCCCAAAAGATGAACCAGTGGGCCAAGCTGAACCTTGGCATGAGCAATCCTAAGCTGGTGGATCATTCAGGCCTTGGCGATGCGTCTCGCTTGACACCCAAAGACATGGTTATGGCGCTGAGCCATCCGCGTGCACGCTCAGCTCTGAAGCCCTTGTTAAAAAATATTGTGCTGCGCCATAGCGACGGCAAGCCAAACACCTCACATCCGCTGAAAGTTGTGGCCAAAACGGGGACGTTGAATTTCGCCAGCACATTGGCGGGCTATATCACCACGCAAGACGGCTCTGAGTTGGCCTTTGCGATCTTTACCGCGGATCAGCCCAAACGGCGCAGTCTTAAGAAAAGTGAACGTGAGCGCCCGGATGGTGGGCGCACGTGGATTCGCCGCTCAAAAACTCTGCAGCAAAAACTGTTGGAACGGTGGGGAGTGCTATACGGCGCCTGACCCACCGCTTGTCGCGGCCCTGCCCTGATTACTTGGACAGATGACGCGCGCGCGAGCCACGTTCGATGGCCGCGGCGTGCAACCGATCAATATCCAATTCATGACGGATCTCTTCGAGCAAGCGCAATTCTGCTTCTTTGATTGTGCCATCCGCAGCAGCCACGTCACATCCAAGCGCATAAGCCGTTTCGTTCAAATGCTCGGGCAAGTTATCGCGGATCAGCCCAAACAGCGCATCCAGCCCCTCTTCGACCGCAAACAGATCAAACACGGTCTGCGCCATCTTTGTCATCCGGTCGATGTCGTATCCGGCAAAGATCGGCAAGTGATTCACCGCGTTTTGAATTTTGACCAGTTCGGCGGTGCGCATGTCTTCGTCTGACGCCGATACCGCGATCATCACCGCGACCAGGCAATCCTGTGGGCTAAGCGGGTGCGAAATCTCGTCGGTTTTCATTAATTCGGCCTTTCATAAGACGACTTGTTGCAGATGCAGAATATTGACTGTGGGGCCGTGCCGCAATAGGAAGCAACGTCTGCCGCGCATTGGGTGCGTGTAGACCCGTATATGTTGGAGAAAACCGATGTCCGAATTGCGTGACGCAGCCTTGAAATCGAAAGCCTGGCCCTTTGAGGAAGCCCGGAAACTCGTCAAGCGTTACAAAAAGAAGGCACCGGAAAAGGGCCATGTGCTGTTTGAGACTGGCTATGGCCCCTCAGGCTTGCCCCATATCGGCACTTTTGGCGAAGTGGCCCGCACAACCATGGTGCGCCGCGCGTTTGAATTGATCAGTGACATCCCAACCCGTTTGATTTGCTTTTCAGACGACATGGATGGCATGCGCAAAATTCCAGAGAACGTGCCGAACCAAGAGCTGTTGAAAGCCAACGAGCAGAAACCCCTGACCTCGGTTCCGGATCCGTTTGAGAAATTTGACAGCTTTGGCGATCACAACAACGCCAT
>JAGDZD010000023.1:0-11460 GCA_049116315.1 Thalassovita sp. | reverse complement strand
TGCCGATCCACCCGGAAACCGGCCGGGTTCTGTATGTCCCGATGAAAGAGGTCAACGCGACCGATTACACCATCACGTTTGACGACGAAGAGGGCAAAGAATGGACCCTGCCCGTCACGGGCGGCAATGTGAAATTGCAATGGAAGCCTGATTTTGGCGCCCGTTGGGCCGCGCTGGACGTCGACTTTGAAATGTATGGCAAGGATCACTCGACCAACACGCCAATTTATGACCGGATTAGCGAAATTCTGGGCGGGCGTAAGCCAGAGCACTTTACCTATGAATTGTTCTTGGATGAGAACGGCGAGAAGATCTCGAAATCCAAAGGCAATGGTCTGAGCATCGACGAGTGGTTGACCTACGCGTCGACCGAAAGCCTGTCGTACTTTATGTTCCTGAAGCCAAAGACGGCAAAGCGGATGCACTTTGACGTGATCCCCAAGGCTGTGGACGAGTATCACCAGCAGTTGCGCGCGTTTCCCGGGCAGGATGTTGCCAAGCAGGTGAATAACCCGGTTTGGCACATTCACAATGGTCAGCCGCCTGTTTCGGATATGGTGGTGCCGTTTTCGATGCTGTTGAACCTGGCCTCTGTGGCTGGCGCCGAAGACAAAGACCAGCTTTGGGGCTTTATCCAGCGCTATGCGCCCGACGCCTCGCCCGAAGCCAACCCACAAATGGATGCCGCCGCTGGGTACGCGGTGCGCTATTACAACGAATTTGTGAAGCCGGAGAAGACATTCCGAGCCCCAACTGATCAGGAACGCGCTGCGATCTCAGATCTGAAAGCGGCCTTTGGGTCTGCCGAAGCGGCTTTGGCGCAGATTGCGAAGAAGAACGAGATGATGGGCAATGACGATCCCTTGCCCGAAGCCAATTTCGCCGATGGCGACTTTTTGCAATCTGTCGTCTTTGCGGTGGGCAAAAACCACGGGTTTGAAAACCTTCGTGACTGGTTCAAAGCCCTGTACGAAGTGTTGTTGGGCCAATCACAAGGGCCTCGTTTTGGGTCTTTTGCAGCGCTGTACGGGGCTGCGGAAACGATTGAGCTGATGGAAAAAGGCCTGAACGGCGACCTCAGCTGATCTGGCAAACCGCATGGCAGAGCATCCTGTGCAAACGGGTCTTTGCCATGCGCACTTTGCTTTTGCCCCCTTCAGGGATCAACTCCCGTTTGTCGCATTGAAAGTGGGCAATCGCCTGCGCAACACGGAAAACCGTCTACAGCCCCTTTGCGTGGCGTTGTGTTCTGAACAGGCCAAAGGTTCGAAAAAGGCAAACCAAGACAAAAGTATAGGTGCCTCAAGACGGCAATTGTACGGCTGAAAACCTGCGCGGCCTCAGCAGAATCTGTGAGAGCCAAATGCACCGTGCAGAAATACATTTAATTTCATACAGTTAGACGTAATGTGTTTAGAACGCACGCAAAGAGTTGGATAAGATCAGGCACGAACCACCTGCCAAAGTTCAACTTATTTCGGGTCAGAAAAAATATACTTTTGTTTAGGTGCTTGATCTATCCCGTTGCGAACACGGGGTAAATTTCTGATCGGCACTGTCCACCAACTTATCCACATGTTGAGAATGCAACATTTCCAACGCTGGGACGGTGGTCTCACGCAAGATTAACACCCTATTTGCTACTTCCCTTTCAAGCCGGGAACGCCTCGGTTCAGAGCAATTTGATCCCCGCCGCGCAGGATCGGCGCGGGATCTCAGCGAAAGGGAACACTATGAACAAGGCAATCACCGACGGTATCGTCTTTATGCCGACCGCCTTTGAGTTTGGCCTCGATGTATGGTCAAGCGAAGACGGGACGCCAGGTTCTGACACCTATGACGGTGCCGCCAATGCCGCATTTGTCCCGTCTGACGCGGATTTTTCCGGCTGTTTGGAGTTGGTGAAAACGCAATCCACCCAGCGCCTGCGCTACATGGGTCAAACCCCGATGTTTCCGGGGACCTATCTTAAAATCACCGCCCGGGTCAAAGCCATAAGCGGCAATCTCCCGTCGGTCCGCATCGCCGGTTGGGCGGGCAACGGCGCGGGCAACCATGTCAACGGTCTGACCGAAGCGGGGCCATCGAGCTCTTTGACCCAATACGGGCAAGTCGTCGAAGTCAGCGCCATTGTGGGATCTGGCAACCGCGAAGGCGTAGACATGGTCTGGGGGCAAACGCCTGTCTATGGCCACTTTGGCATCGACATCACAGGCAGCAACGGCGGTGTGGTTCGCGTCGACGACATTCAGATCGAAGACGTCACCCATGTGTTCCATCGCAACATGATGAACTGGGTGGATGTGCGCGACTTTGGTGCCGTTGGCGATGGGTCGACCAATGATACTGACGCCTTTTTGGCCGCAGACGAAGCCGCAGACGGTCGCCGGGTATTGGTCTCGGACGGCACGTATTATCTGGCCAACAGCGTGACTTTTGCCAACCCCGTTCAGTTCGAAGGCACGGTGGAGATGCCAGACAGTGCGATCCTCTCGTTGACCAAAAATTTTGACCTGCCAACCTATATAAACGCCTTTGGTGACGAAGAGCTGGCCTTTCGCAAAGCCTTTCAATCGTTGCTGAACAATTCAGACCACGAAGGGTTGGACCTTGGCGGTCGACGCATCTCCATCAACGGGCCAATTGATATGCAAGCGGCTGTGCCCAATCGCACCGAATTTGCACAACGCCGCCATATCCGCAACGGTCAGTTTTTCTGCCAAAACTCCGCGGACTGGGACACTGACACCTATACCTCGTCGGCCCGCTACGCCACCTCTGACCCTTTGCATCTGACCAATGTAAGCAATGTCGCCAATATCCCGATTGGTTCATTGATTACCGGCAACGGTGTTGGCCGAGAAGTTTATGTGCGCGCCAAAAACGTCTCAACCCAAGTACTCACCTTGTCCGAGCCACTCTTTGATGCAGTTGGAACGCAGAATTACACCTTTCAGCGGTTCAAATATGTGTTGGATTTCAGCGGCTTCTCAAAGCTCAGCAAGTTCTCGATGTCCGACATCGAATTCTTATGCAATGGCCGCGCAAGCGGCGTGATGCTGGCACCCGCGGGCCTCATTTTCCAAGTGCGGGATTGCTATTTCACCAGCCCCAAAGACCGCGGCATCTCTTCGCCCGGCGAGGGGTGTCAGGGGATGTTGATTGATCGCTGTCAATTCTTGTCCAATGAAACCGGGATGCGCGTTCAAGACCGCACCAGCGTGGCGCTGAACGCCAATTCAAATGACGTCAAGTTGCGCAATAACCGGATCACACAGTTCCGTCACTTTGCGGTGTTGGCGGGGACCAGTTCGATCATCATCGGCAATCATTGGTTTCAGGGCGATGACGAAGACGAAGGGGTGCGCACCGCAGGGCTGATCCTGACCCGACCGCACAACCGGGCAACAATCACAGGCAACTACATCGACAACTGTTCAATCGAGTGGAGCAACGAACATGATCATGAACCCGCCTTTCGCAGTGAATTTTCCTTCAGTGGGCTGAACATTTCGGACAATATTTTTCAATCGATCGGATCGGCCAGATGGTTCCGATTTGTCGTCGTCAAACCACATGGCTCTGGCCATTTCATCAGTGGCCTCAACATGAGTGGCAACATTTTCCGCGCCATTCACGGTCATTTGGATCGGGTGGATTATGTCGACACAACCTTTGCCAGCCTCGACAACTCGCGCAACCGCAACATCACCATTCAGGGCAATATGTTCAATCAGATCGATCAGGGCATCGCCAATCCGGCCCTGATTGAATACGAGCAGAACTCGACCGCGTCGACCTGGGATATCGATTGCGAAGGCCCATTGCCCTTTGGGGGATTTGCCCAAACAGTTCAATCGGTTGCGACGCGTTCAAAGATCGCAAACCAAAACAATGTCACCGTCTATGATCTGCCCTATGTCTCGACAGAACAAGGCAGCAACCGAGACCACATCACCCTGCGCTGGTCTCAGGCGGTCAGAGGCAACGTGAGCGTCTCTGTGCGCATTGATAACGGCTAAGCCCCAGGCGGATCTGGGCAGAGATCATTGGTCGTCAGGGTGAACGCCTTGCCAAAGCCCGCATTCAGATGTGCACGCTGCACCTCAAACACCAAAAAGGAAAAGTCCTGAAACCCGATGTAGAGTTTTGATTTGGGGTGGTCGCGCAGATAATGCGCGGCCATATCTTCATAGGTCGCACTGTCGTGCGCCACAAACCGCGCGTGCGCCTGAACCGTCATACGCACATGGGTCAAAGGATCCCCTTTGGCAGTCGGCTGAGCTACAAGAAGCGAGCAAGCGGGGTGCGCCCGTAGCGCCTGTGTGTGCAGCGCCAACTCGGACACAAGGGCAATCAGCGTGCCGTTAGGCGCTGTCCCCAAGGCAACGCGACTGCACAGCGGATGACCATCTTTGGGGTCAATCACCGCAAGCGCGCCATAGGTCACAGAGCGGATCAATTCGCGTGCAGTGGCGCAGGCTTCATCAGTTGTCGGGCGGCGCACTTGGGTCATGGCGCCATGCTAAGGCGGTGGGCGTCACAAAACAACTCGGGCACCTAAATCTTTGAACTTGATGCCAAAGCGTGACCGAACGGACCGCTTTTTAAGGCCAATTGCGCCTTTGGATCCACTCAGTGCGATGCTAGGCTGATCCCACAAACGGAGGAATAGCCATGCCAATCATCGCACAAAGCAACGCCTTTCAAACTGTTCTGACAACCTTTGAAATGACGCCCGGGACATGCCACGATTTGCTCGAAGCACTCTCTGACGCCTATGAAAACTTCATCTCAAAACAACCTGGATTTATTGCCGCAGGCCTGCATGTGAATGATGCACAAACGCGGATCGCCAATTACTCTCAGTGGACCAAGCGCGAAGACTTTCAGGCCATGCTACGCACCGATGAAATGCGCGCCCGCAACCGCCACATCGCAAGCCTGTGCAAAAGCTTTGAACCAGTCATGTACGACGTCGCCCATAGCTTTGACTGAGAGGCTCCACCTGACAAAGGGTTGCGAAGGGCGCATCCGTCACCACACGCGCGGAAAATGCATTTTCCGATCCAAATTTTGATAAAATTTGCGCCCCTAGTCCAACGTTTCAAGCCAGTTCAAAACGGCCGGGCCAAAGTCCTGCACAATCATCTCCACCCCTTGAGGGGTGGGGTGCAGCCCATCCGCCTGTAAGACTTTGCGCAATTCGCTGGGATTCTCCACCGGCAAGGCGGCAAACAGGCTCGACACAAAGGGCACCTCAAACTGATCCCTCAGCGCCGGCCAGATCGCATCAAAGGCCGCCGCATACTCTGGCCCATAGTTGCCCGGCGCATTGATCCCCACCAAAAGCACTGACACCTCTTGATCAGCCGCAATCTGCAAGATCCCTGCAAGGTTGGCCTGAGTAACGGCGGGATCTGTGGCGCGCAGCACATCGTTGCCCCCAAGGGCGACAATCATTGCGTCGACGTCTGGCGTCAACGTCCATGCCACACGTGCCAGTCCGCCCGCACTGGTGTCCCCCGAGACACCGGCGTTGATCACGTCCACATCCGCCTCTTGCGCAATCAGCCAGCGTTGCAACTGCGGCACCAACCCATCTTGGGGGGCCAGCCCATAGCCTTGAACAAGGCTATCGCCCAATGCGGCCACCTTGACCGGGTCCGCAAGCGCAGACCCGCCGATCACCGAAAGCCCAACGGCCAAGACCTTGCCCCATCGCGCGAAAACCCCATATGCATTCACATCATATATTGGCTGGCTTGGACCTATGACTGACACTGTTCTTTCCCTCACTGACGCAACATTGTCCCTGCAAAGCAATGCCGGACATGTCGAGATACTTCATGGCATTTCGCTGAATGTCCAGAGTGGTGAAAGTGTCGGGTTGATTGGCCCATCGGGGTCGGGAAAATCCTCATTGCTGATGCTGATGGGCGGTCTGGAACAGGCCACCAGCGGCCAAGTCACCGCCCTTGGCCAAGACCTGACCCAGATGGATGAAGATCAGTTGGCGCGCTTTCGACGCGGCAATATGGGGATCGTTTTTCAGTCTTTTCACCTGATCCCGACGATGACGGCGTTGGAAAACGTTGCCACACCTTTGGAACTGGCAGGCCATAAAGACGCTTTTGAGCGTGCACGAGAAGAACTTGCCGCCGTTGGGCTTTCTGCGCGCGCGGATCATTATCCCGCGCAAATGTCAGGCGGAGAGCAGCAGCGGGTTGCTTTGGCGCGCGCCTCTGCTCCGCGTCCGCGGATTTTGCTGGCTGATGAGCCGACCGGCAATCTGGATGGGGTCAACGGTTCGGCCATTATCGAGTTGCTGTTTGACTTACGTGATCGCCATGGTGCCACCTTGGTTTTGGTCACCCATGCGCCCGAATTGGCCCAACGGTGTGACCGGGTGATCCATCTTAGCGACGGACGCATAGATGCCAAAAACCCCGAGGCCGCCGCATGAGCCTGCGTCTGGCGTCCCGCTTTGCCAAACGCGAATTGCGCGGCGGTTTAAAAGGGTTCTGGGTGTTCTTGACTTGCCTGTCCCTTGGTGTCGCGGCAATTGCCACAGTGGGATCGGTGCGCACCGCCATCCAAGCCGGCCTGGCCCGCGAAGGGGCCGCATTGCTGGGCGGCGATGCGGAGTTGGAATTCACCTACCGATTTGCTGATGCTGCAGAGCAAGACTGGATGCGTTCGGTTGCGCTCAACCAGTCTGAAATCGCGGATTTTCGATCCATGGTCGTGGTGGACGAGGCGCGCGGCCTTACTCAGATCAAAGCGGTGGATGGGGCCTATCCCTTGGTGGGATCTGTGGTTTTGGATCCGCCCCTCGCGCTTGATGTGGCTCTAGCGGGGGAAAATGGCCTGCCCGGCGCCGTGATGGCCCCCCTTTTGGTGGCGCAGATGGAGCTGGCCGCCGGTGACACGTTCAAATTGGGGCAACAAGAGTTTGTCTTGATGGCGACATTGATGACCGAACCAGACAGCGCTGGTGACGGATTTGCCTTGGGTCCCAGAACATTGGTGCACAAGTCTGGTCTCGACGCCTCTGGCCTGTTGCAACCGGGCACATTGTTCAGCTCTAAATATCGGCTGGATCTGAGCGAGGACGCAGATCTCGAGACCCTAAAACAAGAGGCATTGGCAACCTTTCCAAACAGCGGTTTGCGCTGGCGTGACGCGCGCAACGGTGCGCCGGGCATTGCCTCGTTTGTGAACCGCTTGGGCGCGTTTTTGATCTTGGTTGGTCTGTCTGGCTTGGTGGTGGGCGGCGTGGGGGTGTCCACTGCGGTACGCGCCTATTTGGTCAAGAAAACTTCGGTTATTGCCACGCTGCGCAGTCTGGGCGCCGATCAAAAAGTGATCTTTCTGACCTACTTTCTGCAAATCGGCGTGTTGGCCTGTTTTGGCATTGTCTTGGGGGTGATCTTAGGCGGGCTGCTCCCTGTTCTTGCAGGCCCCACCTTGAACGCGCAGCTGCCTGTGCCAGCTGTATTTGCGATTTACCCCGCGCCGCTGCTTGAAGCAGCCTTATATGGGGTGCTAATCGCACTGATTTTTACACTTTGGCCGTTGGCCCGCAGTGCAGAGGTGCGCGCCGCTACCCTATTGCGCAGCAATTCCGAAGGCGATTTTGGCCGCCCTCCGGTGCGCTTTATCCTTATCATTGTGGCACTGGTTGTGGCGATGGTGGCGATTGCAGCGGCGTTTTCAGGCACAATTCGGCTTACCTTTTGGACGGCAGGTGGCATGGTTGGTGCGCTTGTGTTGCTCAGCCTTGCGGCCTTTGGCCTGCGCAGATTGGCGCGCCGCACCGCCCCGCTGGCCCGGGGGAAAGCCACGTGGCGATGGGCATTGGCCGCGATTGGCGCGGGACGCGATGAAACAACGCCGGTGGTACTGGCGCTGGGGCTGGGCCTGTCTGTTTTGGCGGCCGTTGGGCAAATCGATGGCAACTTGCGCCAAGCCATTGCGCAGGAACTGCCTGAAAGGGCCCCGTCGTTCTTTTTTGTCGATATCCAAAAAGATCAAATCGATGGGTTCTTGACCCGGCTTGAGGATCCACACGTATCCCGCGTTGAACATGCCCCGATGCTGCGCGGCATAATCACCAAGATCAATGACCGCCCCGCCGCCGAGGTCGCGGGGGATCATTGGGTGATCCGTGGTGATCGGGGCATCACCTATGCCGGTGCACAGCCCGCCAACACCAAAATCACCCAAGGGGCGTGGTGGCCAGAAACCTATGCCGGTGCCCCCCAAATCAGCTTTGCCGCAGAAGAGGCCGCCGAAATGGGGTTAACCTTGGGCGATACGCTGAGCATCAACGTGTTGGGACGCGAGATCACCGGCACTGTAACCAGCCTACGAGAAGTGGATTTCTCTGCTGCGGGGATGGGGTTTGTTCTGGCGATGAACGAAGCCGCCCTTGCCGGAGCGCCACACAGCTTTATTGCGACAGTCTATGCCAGCCAAGAGGCCGAAGCCACGTTGCTGCGAGACCTTACAAATCAATATCCAAACATCACCGCCATCAGCGTGCGAGACGCCATCGAACGGGTGTCTTTATTGATGGCGGGTATTGCCTCGGCCACCCGCTGGGGCGCGGGGGCAACGCTGCTGACGGGCTTTGTGGTCTTGATAGGGGCCGCCGCAACCGGGGCCCCAGCCCGTGCCTATGAGGCCGCAATCCTAAAAACACTTGGGGCCACCCGTCGTTGGATCATGACCAGCTTTGCCCTGCGCGCGGCCCTGATTGGGATCGGTGCAGGCTCGGTGGCGCTGTTCGCCGGAATTGCCGGTGGCTGGGCCGTCATGAAGTTTGTCATGGAAAGCGATTTCCATGTGATTTGGGGGCCGGCGCTTGCCATCATTTTGGGCGGCGTATGTGCCACATCATTGGCCGGTCTGGGCTTTGCATGGCAGGCCCTTGCAAGTCGCCCTGCGCGGATTTTACGCAATGCTGATTGACCCCAACACCCCTAGTATTTCACCAATTGTCCTGTCACGCATTTCACAGATGCCCAAGCCATTTAGCAGAGCCCATGACTGATCAAACCACATTGCCGATGACTGTCACCCCTTTGACCTCCGCCCAGCAAAAGAGCCTGATCAACTTGGTTCGCCGCGCAGCGCGCACCGAGATCATGCCAAGGTTTCGCAACCTCTCTTCGGCGCAGATAAACACCAAATCGGGCCCAGATGATCTGGTGACCGAAGCGGATATCGCCGCCGAAGCCATGATTGCCCGAGGTATTTTGCGCCTGTTCCCCAATGCCACTGTGCTCGGAGAAGAAGCCGCCTCGGCCAACCCTGACCTCAGAGACGACGCCGCCAAAGCTGAGCTGGCCTTTATCATCGATCCTATCGACGGCACGTGGAACTTTGCCAAGGGCCTGCCGGCTTTTGGTGTAATCTTGGCGGCCACCCGTTTTGGCCGCCCGGTGTTTGGTCTGCTATATGATGCGGTGATGGATGATTGGGTGGTGTGTGATGATCAAAACCCAACCAGTTTGGCACGCCCCAGCGCCGCGCCGCGTCAACTGCACAGCTCTGCGGGTGGTGCGCTGAGCGATTTGACCGGCTATCTGCATTTCTACCTGATGTCCAAAGAGCACCAAGCAGAGATGGGCCAAGCCCTGCCCGACTTTGGCCGCACCATGATGCTGCGGTGTTCCTGTCACGAATACCGGCTGTTGGCGCAGGGGCATGTGGATTTTTGCCTGTCAGGGATGCTGAACCCTTGGGATCATGCGGCGGGTGTGCTTGCCTGTCTGCAATCTGGGGGCACCGCCAAGATGCTCGACGGACAAGACTATGATATCTCGATCAAAAGCGGCTATCTCTTATGCGCTGCAAACGAAGAGACATGGAACCGCATCGCCCAAAGATTGGCGTTTTTGCACCCCTCAGAGTGACCCTAGTCTAAGGTCGCAGTGTCGCCTTTTAGATCAATGATGGGTCAGGCGGATGATGCGCGGGGGATTTGACAAGTTGCCCCGCAGCGCATTAGGCACGCAGAGGTTTGGTGTTGGGATAACAGGGCCATGGTTTCAATCGATCTAGAGGATGCCTGCGCAGATTGCGCTGATCTTTGCTGTGTCAGTTTTGAATTTGACGCCGAGCAAGGCTTTGCCCTTCAAAAGGCCGCCGACAGCCCCTGCCCGCATCTCAAACCGACCGGTGGCTGCGCCATTCACGCGACACGCCAACAGCAAGGCATGTCTCCCTGTCTCAGCTATAGCTGTCATGGCGCGGGCCAATATGTCACTCAGGTTCTGTTTCAAGGTCGCCACTGGCGCGACGATCCCAAACTGGCCCCTCAAATGACCGCAGCGCTGCGCGAATTGGCGCAAATCCACAGCTGTTTGTCGTTGCTCAAGCAGGCGCAGAGCCTGCCGCTGTCTCTGGAAAAACAGGCCGAATTGGCCCATGTGTCAGAGCAGCTCACCCCCAGCGAGGGCTGGTCGCTAGAGGCGCTGGCCCTATGGCCGGCACAAGCCTTGAAAACCAAAACCCACCAGTTTCTGCGTGGCCTTGCCAACGATCTTGCCTGAACTGGGGCAAATCTCAGCCCGCAATCCACGCTCACAAAAAAGGCGGCACATGAATGCGCCGCCTGTCTTTGGTTCGTTGTTTCAGAGGCTTATTCTGCAGCCTCTGCGTAGTCATCCATTGGCGGACAGGTGCAGACCAGATTGCGGTCGCCAAAGGCGTTGTCGACCCGGTTCACTGGTGGCCAATATTTGTCCACCCGGAAGGCCCCCGCAGGATAGCATCCCTGCTCGCGGCTATAGGGACGGTTCCATTCGCCAACCAGATCCTCAACCGTATGCGGCGCACGTTTCAACGGGTTGTTTTCCGCGTCCACTTCTTTGTCCTCAATCGCCCGAATTTCATCGCGGATTGACAACATCGCATCACAGAACCGGTCCAGCTCTGCTTTGGTTTCGGATTCTGTTGGCTCAACCATGAGGGTTCCGGCCACCGGCCAGCTCATGGTTGGGGCGTGAAACCCGTTGTCGATCAATCGCTTAGCGATATCATCCACGGTCACACCAGCGGTCTCTGCAAAGGGGCGCGTGTCGATGATGCATTCATGCGCCACACGACCCGTCGGCCCTTTGTAAAGCACGTCAAACGCGCCTTCCAACCGCTTGGCAATATAGTTCGCCGACAAGATCGCCACCCGAGTTGCCTGGGTCAAACCTTGGTCTCCCATCATCAGGCAATACGCCCAGCTGATCGCAAGAATACTGGCCGAGCCATAAGGCGCCGCAGACACGGGCCCCTGATCCCCCCCTGTTTCCGGGTGACCGGGCAGATGTGGCACCAGATGCGATTTGACACCGATTGGGCCCATGCCGGGACCGCCGCCGCCATGCGGGATGGCAAAGGTTTTGTGCAAGTTCAAATGGCTCACATCCCCCCCCAGATCGCCGGGGCGCGACAGAC
>JAGDZD010000022.1:0-97451 GCA_049116315.1 Thalassovita sp. | reverse complement strand
TCTTTCTGGCCCTTGGAAACAGGGGTCAGCGACGGACGACAGGAGAAACTTAGATATGATCGGAATGACACTATGTTCAGGCATTGGCGCGCCGGAACTGGCCGCCGCATGGGTGGATTGGCAACTTGCGTCTGAAATTGAGGATTTCCCTCGTGCCGTATTGCAGGCCCGCTTTGCCTACAAAACTCCAGTAGATCACAGGCAGGGCGAGCCTCTTTTGTGGGGGGACATGACTGAAGTATCGCCAGAGCTGTTGCGGCGACGCGGAGTGCCTTTGCCGGATCTATTGGTGGCCGGCACCCCATGCCAGGCGTTTTCTGTGGCGGGTCTGCGTAAGGGCACTGCAGATCCCCGTGGCAATCTAACCCTAAAATTTGTGGAAATTGTGCATGAACTTACCGCTGCTAGACCGGATGGAAAACTCGCCGTCGTGTGGGAAAATGTCCCCGGCGTCCTCTCAGACAAAGGCAATGCGTTTGGATCTTTCTTGGGAGGGCTTATCGGCAGCGACGACGCCCTACCTGCGCCAGTCGGCGGACGCTGGCCAAAGTTCGGTATGGCTTCCGGGCCAAAGGGACGTTGCGCATGGCGGGTTCTTGATGCTCAGTGGTTCGGAGTGGCCCAGCGCCGCCGCCGCGTCTTCGTTGTCGTCGATTTTGGAAACTGTATCGATCCCGCAGCGATACTATTTGAGCTCCAAAGCATGTGCGGGGATTCTCCGCCGCGCCGAGAAACGGGGAAAGTCGCTCCCACCATCCCTGCGCGAGGCTCTGGAGGAGGTGGCCTCGGCACCGACTTCGACACAGACGGGGGATTAGTTGTCAATTCCGGGCCGGCCGAAGTCGCTCCCGCCCCCCCTGCGCGAAGCTCCGGAGGAGGTGGTAAGGGCATCGCTGAAGGAAAAATGATTGCGAGTACAGGCGAAGTTGCACATTGCCTGAACGCTGGTGGAATGGGACGACAAGACTATGAAACTGAGACCATAGTTGCTCATACCCTTCGAGGGGAAGGCTTTGACGCCTCAGAGGATGGCACCGGGCGCGGCACTCCAATCATCCCAATCGCGTTTGACTGCAAGGGGACAGAGGTTCAGTTTCGCGACGACGACGGCGCTATAACGCTGCGAAGCATGGGCCACAACAACAGCCATCAAAACGCCGGAGGGCATGCCGCAGTTGCGTTTGATCTAAGGGGCCGAGAAGGCGGCGCTATGCCAGAGGGCCCTCACAATACTGTCAGTATTCGCTCAGCAAGTGGCGGTTCGTCGAGAAGTTACATAGCACAACCTTGGGCCGTTCGGCGCATCACCCCACTCGAATGTGAGCGCCTGCAAGGGACCCCGGACAACCACACTCAGATCGAATGGCGAGGCAAACCAGCGAGTGATTGCCCGGATGGACATCGATACAAAGGGATCGGCAACAGCATGGCGGTGCCTGTCATGAAGTGGATCCTCGATCGGGTTCGAATTTCGTTCGAAATTGAAGCCACCTCGTCAAACAAAAATGCCGACACAGCATAGGAGGACTCAATGAGTGACAATAACGAACAACTTGCCACCGATGAGCTACTGACTACTGCAGAAGCGATTGCTTATCTTGCGCGTTTCAAGATTCATACAAGCCGATCCGGCTTGGATAGCAAATTCAAAATCGGCACCCTAACCCGCATCGAGGTTTCAGGGCGAACCCGCATCCTTTATCGTCCACAGGATCTTCTGGACGCCTTTTTCAAAGGAGAAGTCAAAAAATGCCCCTCACTCTCTTCAAACGGAAAGACAAAGAAGGCAGGCCGACCGGTAACTGGTACATCCGGGGCACCATCGCAGGGCAGAGCGTTTACGAAAGCACTGGCCTTGGCGACAAGAAAGCCGCCGAGATCATCCGAGCCAAAATCGAAAACGAACTTATCCAGCGTGCATCACTTGGCAAGCGGGGGACGCTAACATTTGCCGAGGCCGCAGTCACTTACATGGAGGCGGGTGGGGAGGCGCGGTTTCTAGAGCCAATCTTATTGCACTTTGGGGAAAAGGCGCGTCTGGTTGATATCGACAACAGCGCTGTCAACAAAGCAGCTCAATCCATACAACCTACTGGCGCTCCAGCAACCATCAACCGGCAGATCATCACTCCGATTTCCGCAGTTTACAACTTGGCGGCAGACGATGGCCATGTTCCGCCACGCCGATTTCGAAGACGCAAAGAGCCTGACGCTAAAATTCGCTGGCTGACACCGAGCGAAGCCGAGACCTTACTGGAATGCTGTGAGCCGCATCTATTACCCATAGTGGCCTTTTTGCTAGGCACAGGGTGTCGCACCAGCGAGGCGTTGTCGCTAACTTCGGACAACCTACACTTGGAAACCCGGCAAGCGCTAATACCGCACTCCAAAAACGGCACCCTTAAGATGGTCGAATTTCCACCGCGCACTATGCGGATCTTGGCCGCATCAGGCTTGCCCGAGGCAGGGGCAGTGTTTCGCACGCCAAAGGGCAAGGCCTATCGCTTGAACACTGGCAGCGGCGGGCAGATTGAAGCTGGGTTCACCAAAGCTCGCAAAGCCGCCCGTCTGGGCGATGATGTCACTCCGCACACGCTACGTCATAGCTTTGCAACTTGGCACTATGCAGTGAACAAGGACTTGCTCCTGTTGATGGAGCGAGGCGGCTGGAAAAAATCAGACATGGCGTTGCGCTATGCAAAGTTGGCACCAATGGATTTGCCGGGAAAGCTCTTAGATTTTGGCTGGGATTTGCGTTCTGGTGCGAGCGACCTGCCAGACGTGAAGCCGCGCAAGATGCGAATGATCCGCTAGAGCGATTTAGATTTTTGTGGCGGACGGCGCTCGCAGATCCGTGCAAATAACGTGCAAACGTGTTGTGGTTCGATTGGTATTTGCAACAATTTCAAAGGGTTGTTGCGCTCGGTCCATGACCTTAGCAGGGGAGCGCCTTCGACCACTCGGCCACGTCTCCGCTGACCCGTATATTTGTCACCTCAATGAGAAACAAGGCGTTTTTTCACTTTTTTGCCGAACCTAGACAATATGCGTTTCGCAGGAATATGCGCGGCCCAGATGACGAAGTAAGGGGCAGGGGCGTGGCAGGAAATCCGGTGGCTTCAATTGGATTTCATCCGGTACCAATTCGGGCCAGCGGGAAGGTGCCGCGTCGAAATTGGTTGTTCCAGTCTTGTCTCGCGGCCAAAGCGGGTTAAGTGCCTATCTGATCAATGACGCACATGAATGATACAAGCGAGGCCATATGAGCGACCCCACTTCTCCCCTACGGATCGACATCGTGTCAGACGTGGTTTGTCCCTGGTGTGTCGTTGGCTATCGCCAATTGGCACAAGCGCTGGAGCAGGCGGAGACTGCGCATGAAATCCATTGGCATCCCTTTGAATTGAACCCTGAAATGCCAGCACAGGGGCAAAACTTGCGCGACCACATCATGGAGAAATACGGCAGCACCGCTGAGCAGTCGCAAGACGCGCGTGATCGGCTTGCAGCGGTTGGGAAAGACGTTGGGTTTGAGTTCCGCTTTACTGATGATATGCGCATGTACAACACGTTTAACGTCCACCAACTGTTGCGGTGGGCAGGGGCGCAGGGGCAGGAGCATGCGTTGAAACAAGCGTTCTTTACGGCGTATTTTACAGATCATGCCGATTTGTCGGATCGCGCGGCCTTGATCAAAGTCGTGACGTCGATTGGATTGAACGCGCAAGAGGCCGCAGAAGTTTTGGAGGATCAGCGTTTTGCGCCCGAAGTGCGTAAGCTGCAAAACTTCTGGATCAATCAAGGGGTGCGCGGTGTGCCGGCTGTGGTCTTTGACCAAAAGCATCTGGTCTCTGGGGCGCAGGGCGTTGAAAATTATAGCCAAATTTTGGCTCAACTGGCTGAGATGCAGGCGTAGACATCAAGCCTGTCCCTATGGGACGGACGTTGGACCCACGGCGGGGCTGAGGCGCGATCACGCCCCCCAGCCCCATAGGTCTTAGGGGTTGACCGATGTGCGCATGTCGGCGAGATGGCTGTCCCAGCCAACATCTAGGGCCATCATCAAAGGCAATGCGGCGTCTTGCGCGGCCTCTGCGATGCCGGTGTGCGTCATTGTCAAACGGGTGCCGCCGGGAATTTCCACCAAATCCCAAGCGACAGTTGAGGTGCGGTCTTCGAACGGGCCGATGCAGAAGGTGGTAACCAGACGTTTGTGGGGCTGCCATTCCAGTACATCGCCCCAGACCTGCGGTTTTGAGGTGCCATCGTCAGCTTGGCGCACCAGACTGTAGGCGGCATCTGCGCTCAGATCTTTTTCGGCTGGATGGTACCATTCACCCAATTTGGATTTGTCTGTCAGATAGCTCCACACCACTTCGGGGGCTGCAGCCAATACAATCGATTTGGTCAAGGTCGTCGTGTCAGTCATTTTTGCGCTTTCTCTTTGCTTCAGCATCGATGATCCGATGCAGCTTGGTCAATTTCTTTTGCCAGTCTTTGTCTAACTGGATGTGTTGGGAGCTGGGTTGCGGGTCTTTGCCCTTGGACTTGGGTTTTGAACCAGGGCGGATCAATGGGCCAAACAAGGCGTAAACATCCGCGCCCCGTTTGGGTGTCAATTTGTAACGGGCAGGAAATCAAATTGCCCGTCCTGGTAGAGGAATGAGACACATTCCTGATCGGAAACACAGCTGCTGACATGCGGGATTCCAGCGGGAATATGATAGAATGCACCTGTGTTCAGCATCACTGGGTCGTCTGCGTTATCCAACGCGGTGTGGGTCATTGTGCCCGAGACAATCAGGCCAAACATATCGGCGCTTTTCACGTGGGCGGGGCTGATCAGACCCGCAGGCAATTTGACCATGGCCATGTAGCTTTCGACAAATCGGTCGCCGATCAATGGCGCAAAAGCGACACCTTCGGGTGTGACGGCCCAATTCATTTCTGCGTTTGGAACTGTGCGGATAACGTCAGCGGAGCTGACGGTGGCGCAGAGCGTTGCGACAAGGGTCAGTGGTGCGAGAGTTGTGATTTTCATTTCTGATTCCTGTGATACCTTTTGGTATCGCATTGATAGGGTACCAAAAGGTATCAAGTCAAGCATCTTCCCGCAATTAGGACCTGTTTCGGGTCCCGTGGTGAGCAGCGCATTCGGTGATTTGGATTGTGGATTGTTACGGGAATTGTTTGGGTTTGCGCACGATGGTGCTGATCTGTGTTTGCGGGACATTCTGTATATTTTGTTGATTTATAGTGATTAATTGGGGGCGGATGTTTTATAAATCGCGTTGCCTATGCACCAAAGAGGTGCGTTCGAAGACAGCCTCAAACCCGAATTTTGTACCGTGACAAAGATGGAAAGTTGTCAGAGCTTGGCCCAACGGCTCTGACGCCGCTGGCTCAGAATCCACCTACTCTCAGTCGGAAAACGCAAAAAAATCCGCAGCGTACCACGGACTTTTAGAATCTTCATCGGCCAAATAGGGCGTTCAAGCGTGTTTGACTTAGTCTAGGTGAAAGACTTCGCGCATGTCCGCCCACCAATCGCCATCGGCGCGTGTTGCCAGCGGATCTTGCATGGGTCCACAAATTGACCACCACTTTTGGGTCACCGGATCGGCGGCGATGGCCGCGTCATCAGCGGCAAAGTCGTCACCGGTGTATTCCCAATAGCTGAACATCAAATTCTCGGGTTCACGCAGAAAAATGGAATAGTTGGTGATATTGGATAGGCTTAATCGGGCCAAAACTTCGGGCCAAACATCCGCGTGCAGCTTGATGTACTCTGCCTTGGTTTCGGGTTTGAGGCCAATCAGCATGCCCATGCGTTGTGGCGGCTTGCCTACACCCTTAGGGGGAATGGCACCTTTGTGTCCGATGACGGATTTCGCCACGCTATGGGCGCCTTGAAGGCGTAACTCTTCGGGCATGTCTTGGGCCAAAAGACCAAGATAACTGCCGTTAAAACTATCGCCAGCACCTGTCGTATCGACCACGATCTCGGCTTTTTCAAAGGGCGGAAGTGTCGCGATGTCGGCAATTGGGATTGGTCCGTCTGCGCCACATTTCAACGCGCCAGAACGGGCATTTGCAGCGCGCAATCGCTTGATAGTCTCCGTCGCAGAGCTGTCGCCAAATAGAGCAGCCTCATCTTCGATTGTGGGCAGGGCAATGTCCGTGATTTGCCAAAAACGAGAGATTTCTAACTGCGCCAGCTTGGGGGATTGCCACAGAGTTTCGCGATAGTTTGAATCAAATGCGACCAGAGTGTCGGCTTTCTTAAGTGCCAGCCACAGGCGGTCTCGGGCGGCCTGCGATAGAACGGCCAACGTGATGCCAGACAGGTAAACCACATCAAAATCACCAAAAGCGTTCAGCATCGGGTCATCTTCTGATGCGATGCAGCGCGCGGCGGAATCAGATCGCCAGTAGTGAAAATTGCGCTCTCCGGCAGCGTCATTGGTGATCGAATAGATCCCGATTTGCCGGTTCGGGTCGCGCCGCACATAGCGTGTATCGATCGATTCCGCCTCTAACAGTGCAACTGCGCCGTCTGACAAGGCGTCCGTTCCTACCGCTGTCATGTAAGAAACCGACGTGTCGGGGCAGCGCGCAGCGTAGATTGCGGTGTTCATGGTGTCGCCGCCGTAGGCAACGCTAAATCCCTGAGCAGTAGACGAAATTTCCGCCAATGGCTCCCCTATGCAGGCAATCTTAAAGGTCATTTTTGACCTCCAGATCATAGAAACGCGAAGCTGTATTGCCCCAAATATCCGCAGCGTCCCCTTCTGAGAGCGGGGCCAGCATATCTTGTGTTGTTGTGACCCAACGGTCGTAGTCACCAGCCAAGTTCAACACCGGCCAATCGCTGCCCCACATGACGCGTTTTGGTGTAAATGTGGACAGCAACCGATCCAAAACCGGGTCCAGTTGGCCTGGCGTCCAGTTCGGGCCAATTTCGGTCACCAAGCCTGAGAACTTGCAAGAAATCTGATCGAATGTTGCCAACTGCGCCATGCCGGCATGCCACGATTCAGTGGGTGCAGGGTCGAAGGTGGGTTTCGCGCAATGATCGACAACCATTTGTAAATCAGGAATTTTTTGCGCCAAAGTGGCGATCACATCGAGATGTCGAGGTGTGATCAAGACATCCATCTTAAGCCCCAGTTTTGCCACTGAGCGTAACGTTTCAATGACCGAAGGTTGAAGCACCCATTCGGTCTCTGGGATGTCCTGCAGCATCGGACGGATGCCCTTAAAGAGAGGGTTCTGCGCCAAGTCTTGCAAGGTTTCGCTGGCGTCTTTCGCGGTGACGTCAACCCAGCCCACAACCCCTTTGATCAATGGGTTTTTGGCGGCCAGATCGAGCAAAAACCGTGTTTCCGCAACGGTTGCAGCCGCTTGAACAGCAATTGTGCCCGAAATCTTATGGGCTTCAAGATAGGGCTTTAGATCCTTTGGCAGGATGTCATGGCGGATAGAGGCCACCTCATCCGTCATCCAGTCATAGTCTCCCCGGTCAATTTGCCAAAAGTGCTGATGTGAATCGATGCGTGTCGCTGCTGATGTCATTTTCAGATGGGATCCCTTGACTCGTTTTGTTTTATATAATTAAAAACACACAAAGGGTAAAGCGCTTTGCCTTCCCATTCAACCTGGACACATTATGACCCACACACCTGTTCTCCAATTTGGAACCAGCCGCTTTTTGCAGGCCCATGCCGATCTGTTCATTTCCGAAGCGTCACATGCCGGTCAGGATGCGGGGTCAATCACGGTGGTTCAAAGCTCTGGGGATCGCGCGCGTGCCGAACGTTTGGCGGCGCTCAGCTCAGGTTATATTGTGCGGATCGAAGGGCTTGAAAACAACCAAGCCGTCAGCCGGGAAACACGTGTCACAAGCGTGGCGCGCACACTGTCCACGGCCAATGATTGGGACGCGGTGGTCGATGTGTTTTGTAATCAGGCCGAGTTTGTCTTGTCCAACACAGGGGATACGGGCTTCGAAGCCTCGCTGGTGGACGAGGCGGACAGTTTTGAGCAAAGCATGTCCTATCCGGCGAAGCTTACTCTGCTTTTGTGGGCCCGGTTTCAGAACGGTGCGCGGCCAATTCAGATCATGCCGATGGAACTGATTGTTGATAATGGTCAAGTGCTTAAGACACGTGTGTTGGAATTGGCAAACCGCTTTGGCGAAGCTTTTGTCGCCTATGTTATGAACGATGTGCTTTGGGCCAATTCCTTGGTGGACCGGATTGTGTCCGAACCCTTGGAGCCCGCAGGCGCGGTGGCTGAGCCCTACGCCTTATGGGCGGTCGAAGCGCAAGAGGGGCTGCGCCTTCCGTGTGATCATCCGTCAATCCAGGTGGTTCCAGCGCTGGAAGCGATTGAAAGTCTTAAGTTATTTGTCCTCAATTTAGGCCATACCTATCTGGCCAATTGCTGGATCGTTGCCGGACGCGATCCAAATGTGATGGTGCGCGACATGGTGAATGACCCTGCGCAACGATCTGCTTTACTTGCGCTCTACCAATACGAAGTGCGCCCCGCATTCGTGGCCGCAGGGCAGGCCAAGGCGTTCGATGCCTATGTCGCGGTCACACTCGAGCGTTTTGGAAATCCGTATCTGGCACATAAACTGGCTGACATTGCGCAGAACCATCAAGCCAAGATCGAGCGGCGGATCACGGCGTTTCTGACGTGGGCAGAGCGACACGCAGATGCCTCGCCGAAACCCGTTTTGCAGTCCCTTTCGACAACATTTGAAGGAGCAGCCTGATGACTATTGGCACCCGCCGGGTTGGCAAGACAGATGTCTACGTAACCAATCTATCGTTTGGTTGCAGCAGTTTAGGGAACATGGGCCGTTTGCTTGAGGATCAAGAGGCCACCGATGTTTTGCAACACGCGTGGGCGGCTGGCATTCGGTATTTCGATACGGCGCCGCACTATGGTCGTGGTCTATCAGAGGCCCGTCTCGGGGATTTTCTAAAGCAAAAGGCGCGCGCTGATTTTGTTGTGTCCACCAAAGTTGGCCGCGTGTTGCGCCCCGGCCCCCAGTTGGCCGACGCCGACGGATTTCTGCAGCCATTGCCCAACGCGGTGCACTACGACTATTCCGCACAGGGGTTACGAGAAAGTTTTGAAGGTTCTTGTGATCGGCTCAATCTGTCCGAGATTGATATCCTTTTTGTGCATGATTTGGGCAGCTATACCCATGGGGCCGAAAACGCCGGACATATGGATGCGTTCTTGGGGTCGGGGTTAGCCGAGCTGCAGCGATTAAAATCTACGGGCAAAATCAAGGCCTTCGGTTTGGGGGTCAACGAAACTCAAGTCTGTTTGGATGTGATGGCGCAGGCTCCGCTCGACGTTATTTTGTTGGCGGGTCGGTTAAGCTTGTTGGATCGCAGCGGTGTTCAGGATGGTTTGACCGAGTTGGCGCAAAAGCAGGGGACCAGCCTTGTGTTGGGCGGGATCTTTAACTCAGGAATTCTGGCAACCGGGGCAAAGCCCGGCGCGACCTACGATTATGGCCCGGCCCCAGCTGAGGTCATGCAGGCGGTTGAGGCGTTAGAAGAGGAAGCCCGCGCGGTCGGTCTCAGCCTTGCTGAAGCGGCATTGCAATTTGCCTTGAACCATCAAAGTGCGTGTTCGACGCTGATCGGTACGGGCAAAGTGTCCTCGCTTGAACGTAACCTAAAGGCCGCGCAAATCACCTTGACACCAGCGGCCAAAAACTTCGTAACACTTTGATCGATAAGTTTAAAACGCAGGATCTTTCACCAGTAGAGAATTGATTAACGTCTGCTTGGAGGTTGCCAAGTGGACGCGTGCGGCTGCTTGAGCCCGATCAAGATCCCGGCTGCGCAGCGCGTCGATATAGGCCAGATGCTCATGGATCGCATCGGTGTTGCGGCTCTTCTCGTCTGATTTGTTCCACTGATAGTGATAGTGGAAGATCAACGAAATGAGCTTTTGGAACTCGGTCACAAACCGGTTGGTTGGGATCGCATTGATGGCTTGATGAAAACGTTCATCCAGACGGGAAAAGTCATGAAAATTTGCGTCGATTTCGGTCAAAAGCTGCCGGTGATCGGCCTCTAACCTGTCCAACTGTGCCCAAATTGGGTGATCTTGAGGCTGTTCGACCAGCAATTTGACGGCATTGAGTTCTAACAGTGCCCGGAAATCCGACAATTCGACTGCAAATTCGGTGGTGAACCCGTGCAGCGTCCAGCCGCCTTTTTGGCGACGTTCGACAATGCCATACCGGCTCAGTGAAGTGAGGAACTCTTGCAAAGTGTGCGCCGCGACCGAGAAATCTTTGGACAGTTGGGCCACATTCAGAATTGTGCCCGGCGGCACATCGCGGCGCAACACCCATTCAAGGAATTGGTCTTCCAGCTCATCAATCGTTAGCAGTTCGCTGGGTGGTTCGATCTGATCGTCCGCGCGTGGGTGGCGCAGCAATTCTTTATGTCGCCCCTCACCACGGATGATTCCCAACTCGTCCAGACGGGCCAAAACGCTGCGCACGACTGTGCGGCTGACCCCCAACTTGGTGGCAAGATTGTTTTCTGACGGCATTTGGTCGGCGATCTCAAAGTCTTTCAAAAGACCCAGCATCTTATTGAAAGTTGTGATGAATCGCGTGTTCGTCCGGGCCATGCTGCGTCCTCTTGTTTCTATCTAATGTATAAAAAAATTAAAAACATTTGACCAGCGCTTTTTGCGACTCTACGGTTTGTTATTATTAAAACCCAAACACAGTAAATACCAACGAGGCCAAAGTGACCGAACCTGTAAGCCAAAGCGAAAGCCGCAAACCATTTCGCCTGTCCGGCTCTGCACTGCACAAGGCATCCGCTTTGCTGACATTGTTGCTTTTGATCTTTGCGTTCTCCTTTGGGAACTCTGCATTTCTGAGCGTTAACAACGGCTTGACGGTTCTGTTGCAGACCGCAGTCATTGGGTTATTAGCCATTGGGATGACACTTGTGATCATCACCGGCGGGATCGATCTGAGCGTCGGATCGGTTCTGGCGCTGTCCGGCGTCATTGCTGGGCTGTCGATCAAAGCCGGAATTCCCTTGGTTCCTTCGATGGTGTTGGGGGTGCTAACGGGCGCCGCTTGTGGATTTGTGAACGGTTTGGTGATCACCAAAATGCGGATCACCCCGTTTGTTGCCACGCTTGGCATGATGCTGATGGCCCGTGGATTGGGATTGCAATTGACTGGGGCAGCACCGATCAGCCGACTGGGGGAAGCTTTTGGAATTTTGGGCAACGGCTCGTTCTTTCGTATCGTCGAAATGCAGCCCAACGGATTTCCCAAAGTGATCTTTCCCGGCATCCCTTATCCGGCCGTGTTGCTGTTGGTTGTGGCGTTGATCGCGGGCTATGTGCTGCAGCGTCGCCAAATCGGACGGCATGTCTTCTCCGTTGGATCCAACGAAGAAGCGGCACGTTTGTCGGGGGTTAGCGTCATTCGCACCAAAGTTTGGGCATACACCGTATCCGGTGCATTGGCCGGGCTATCGGGCATGGTTTTGATGTCGCGCCTCGTTACCGTCCAGCCAAACGAAGGCGTTATGTACGAATTGGATGCCATCGCCGCAGCCGTCATTGGCGGCGCATCATTGATGGGCGGCGTCGGCAGTATTTCAGGCAGCATGATTGGTGCCTTCATCATCGGGGTCCTTCGCAATGGGCTGAACATGGCAGGAACATCTGCCTTCGTGCAGCAAATCGTGATCGGCTTTGTCGTGATTGCAGCGGTCTACATCGACCAAGTGCGCAATCGAAAATGAACCTTATCGAAATCGAGACCATCTTCATTTGGGAGGAAACTATGAAGAACCTACTTACAACAGCCCTGACAGCAGGCATCTTGGCAACCACAGCTTCGGTTGCGTCGGCGGGCGAAATTGCGGTCATCGTTAAGACCACAAACTCAAACTTCTGGCAGAACGTGAACAAAGGCGCCTCTGCAGCCATCGAAGGCCACAGTGCACATAGCATGTCCTTTAACGGCCCTGCGTCTGAATCTGCGGTAAACGACCAAGTTGCCTTGGTTGAAAACGCGATCAACCGCGGTGTTTCTGCAATCGTTTTGGCCCCATCTGATCCAGAAGCATTGGCGCCAGTTGTGAAGCGCGCCTATGAATCGGGTATCCCCGTTGCGATCATCGACAGCGGTCTGGCCGAAGGCAACGAGCAGTATTATCAAACATTCCTGTCGACAGATAACTGTGCTGCGGGCAAGCAAGCTGCTGATTTGATGATCGAAAAAGCTGGCGACACCGGCAAAGTTGCCGTCATGTCCTATGTGGCAGGTGTGGGATCGGAAATCGGTCGCGTTGGGTGCTTCGTCGAGCAGATCGGTGAAAAATCCAGCCTTGAAATCGTTGGCCCGTTCTATTCGCAGTCACAAATGGCGACCGCGCTGAACCAAACCACAGATATTCTGGCCGCGAATGAATTGGTTGGCATCTTTGGGGCGAACGAACCCACAGCCATCGGCATGGGCCGCGCAATTGAACAAGCGGGCAAAGCTGGTCAGCTGGTTGCGATCGGTTTTGACGGCAACGCGGATCTGCAAGACATGGTGAAAAGCGGCACATTGGAAGCCACTGCGGTTCAAGGTTCGTTCCAAATGGGTGAACTGGGCGTCAACGCCGTTGTTGAAATCCTCGATGGTAAATCCACCGAAGGCTTCATTGACACAGGTGTTGTGCTTGTGACCAAAGACAACATTGACTCCCCGGTAGCGCAGAACGTTCTGTACTAACCGACACTGGCCAGCGACCTTAGGGGTTGCTGGCCACTTTTGACTTTTTGATTTCAGGTAGATTATGACCCAGGCTGCGCCCCTCATTGAAATGTCCCAGATCCATAAACGCTTTGGCGGCGTTCATGCGGTTCAAGATGTCTCCGTTGATCTTTATCCCGGCGAAGTTGTCGGTGTTTTGGGGCACAATGGGGCTGGCAAGTCGTGTTTGATGCGCATTTTATCTGGTGCGATGACCGCAAGCGAAGGCGAAATTCGGGTGCGCGGCGAAAAGGCCAGCATTGAAACGCCACAGGATGCGCGCGCTTTGGGCATCGAAACGATCTATCAAACCTTGGCCTTGGCCAATCATCTGGACGCGCCGGCCAATCTGTTCCTGGGGCGTGAACTCAAGACAAGGTTTGGCAATCTGGATGACAAACGGATGATGCAAGAGGCCACACAAGCCCTGCGTCAGCTCAATCCGAATTTCAAGAATTTGCGCGATCCGGTGTCAAACCTGTCTGGCGGTCAGCGTCAGGTGATCGCCATTGCGCGTGCAATCTATTTTCAGGCCAAAGTGCTGATTATGGATGAACCAACCGCCGCACTAGGTCCGTCGGAAACGGCGATGGTTGCGGATTTGACCAAAAAACTTCAAGCCGAAGGCATCGGCATCTTTTTGATCAGCCACGATATGCATGATGTTTTTGAACTTTGTGATCGTGTGATGGTGATGAACAAAGGCCAATGTGTTGGGGCGCATCGGATCGAAGATGTGACCAAAGACGACGTGTTGAGCCTTATTATTAAGGGATCTTTGCCTGAAGGGTGGCAACCACGCGGAGGGTTGGTGCAATGAAGGTTGGCGTTGTTGTCAAAGAACATGAATTTCGCGTTGAAACCCGGCCAGAGATTTCCGAGGTCCCCGATGGATGGGTTTTGATCGACATCTTGGCTGTGGGGCTTTGCGGAACCGACTATCATATCCTCGAGGGTTTGCATCCGTTTTTGGAATATCCTCGAGTGATTGGCCACGAGTTGAGCGGGCGTGTTGCCCAAGCTGCACCTGGTTGGTCAGTTGGCGATGATGTTGTGATAAACCCCTATGTTTCTTGCGGAAAATGCCGTCCCTGCCAACGAGGAAAACCGAATTGCTGTATGGATATCCAAGTGTTGGGCGTGCACCGAGACGGCGGTATGGCCGATCAACTATTGGTGCCCAGCGACAACCTTTATTCAGCGGCGGGCCTGCCGCCATTGTCTGCCGCATTGGTGGAGTTTCTGGCGATTGGGGCCCATGCGGTGCGCCGGTCTGACGGGGCCAAAGGAGATCGCGTTTTGGTCACTGGCGTCGGCCCAATTGGGATCGGCACCGCGTTGTTTGCGCGCCTGTTGGGCATGGAGGTTCACCTGCTTGATCTTAGCGAAACCCGGCTCAAGATGGCGCAGGACCGGTTCGGGTTTCACCAAACCCACCGCTCTATCGCAGAGGCAATTGCCGCCACAGATGGGGACGGCTTTGACATTTCCTTTGACGCCACAGGACATCCAAAAGCGATTGAAGCGGGCTTTGAAACCGTTGCGCATGGAGGATCTTATGTGCTGGTCAGTGTTGTCAAAAATGACATTACATTCAGCGATCCGGCGTTTCACAAACGCGAAATGCGCTTGATCGGCAGTCGAAATGCGTTGAAAGAAGACTTCGACTGGGTGATTTCAAGTTTGCAATCGGGCGATATCGTCGCCGAGAAATTGCAATCTGCTGTTCTCACACTGGACGCGCTGGAAACCCGTTTTGCCGATTTGGCGGCGGACCGTGCGGATGTGATCAAGGTAATTGTAAGGATGCAAAACCCAGATGAATGATCCAAGGCTGTTGCGACTGCACCCCGATGACAACGTCCTGATTGCGCTTGAAAATATGTCCGCCGGTGATCTCGGGCTGCGGTCGGACGTGGGCAAAGCTCATAAAGTGGCCTGTGCTGATATCGCGACGGGCGCGGTTGTGCGCAAATATGGACAGGTTATCGGAACGGCGAGTTGCGACATCCTCAAAGGCGATCATGTGCATTCTCATAACTTGGGAATGGGGGGGTATACGGCGCAAAATGCCACAGCAACGGGGGCCGTTGCATTGCCTGCTGTCACCGAACCGCGCAGCTTCAATGGCTTTCATAGAGAAGATGGACAGGTTGGAACCCGCAACTATCTGGCCATTTTGACCTCGGTGAATTGTTCTGGATCCGTCGCGCGTTTCATTGCCGAAGCGGCGGAAAAGTCCGGGCTTTTGGATGCATTTCCAAATGTCGACGGTGTGGTGCCAATTGTGCATAGCAGCGGTTGCGGCATGGCCAACAAAGGGGCGGGCTATGATCTGTTGATGCGCACTTTGTCGGGCTATGCCTGTCATCCGAACTTTGGCGGAGTGTTGATTGTCGGTTTGGGATGCGAGGTGTTGCAGATCGCCGATTTGGTCAGTGGTCGTAAGATCACCGACGACGGTCCGTTGCGATATATGACGATCCAACAAAGTGGCGGAACCCGCGCAACTATCGACAAAGGGCTTGAGGCGCTGCGCGATTTGGCCGCTTTGGCGAACACATTCGAACGCAAACCTGCCCCTCTTTCGGCCCTAACTTTGGGCATGCAATGTGGCGGATCTGACGGCTATTCCGGCTTTACCGCCAACCCGGCGTTGGGGGCTGCTTCTGATTTACTGGTCCGCCATGGCGGGACATCCATTCTGTCAGAAACGTCCGAAATTTACGGCGCCGAGCACCTGTTGACCGGGCGCGCAATGACACCCGAAATTGGCCAAGCCTTGATGGCCAAGGTCACCTGGTGGGAGGAATACTGCGCGGCGCATGGGGCTGAAATGGACAACAATCCAAGCCCGGGAAACAAGCGCGGTGGTTTGACAACGATCCTTGAAAAATCTTTGGGCGCGGTGTCCAAAGGGGGGCAGGCACCCTTGGATGGCGTGTTTGATTACGCCGCCCCGATCTCGACCAAGGGCTTCGTCTTTATGGACAGCCCAGGCTATGATCCCTGTTCGGTGACCGGGCAAATTGCATCGGGTGCGAACCTAATTGCCTTTACGACGGGACGCGGATCTGTGTCTGGATATAAGCCCACACCGTCGCTTAAGCTTGCTTCCAGTTCGAGCCTCTATGAGCGCATGACGGATGACATGGATATCAATTGCGGGGATGTTGCCGAAGGCAAATCACTGGAAGAGAAGGGCCAAGAAATCTTCGAAGCTATGATTGATGCTGCCAGCGGCAAACAAACCAAAAGCGAGATTTTGGGTTTTGGCGGGGCGGAATTTGTGCCTTGGCAAATTGGGGCTGTGCTTTGATTTAGCCGCCTAATCTCTTCTCTTCGATCCAAATATACGGGGCCTCATCTCACGATGGGGCCTTTTGTATTTCTGCCTCGCTGAGGGGGCTTGACCGTCATTCTACGGATCACTTCCAGAATTACTCACAGGGCCTCTGTACGGCGAATTTCGCGAGTTTTGGGTTGCTGTGGATAAGTTTCTCATCCTCAGAAACCCCCATCGTTAATCCCCTATTGGTTGTGCACCCAAAATTTCGAAAATTGTGGACGGTTCGCGCAATGCAACTGCGTCAAATGCACCAAGGTGGGGATGACGTGAAATACATCAATTCAGGGCTTTGACATACAGCCGGACAGGCAGACGTGATCGAATAATCAATCGCTTTGGTGAGCGGAGTCGAAGGTGCCGCCATGACCTCATCGGCGTGTGCTTGGTATCGCAGTTTTTGCAGCGTTCAGAATGATAGATCGAAGTCTGTTGGCAGATTTCGCTATCCCACCAGGGGGCACGTGAAGGCAAAGACCCGTCATTTCGCGAAATTCAGCGTGAAATGCAGCAAAAATTGCAAAATTTGGCCTGTCAGAGGGGTTTTTGCACGTTTGAGCATTTGGACGCTAATAGGAGGAGGTCTTTTCTAAACTGTGTAAATCGGCCTCTTGGTAAATTGTGCACCGGGAAAACACGCAGTTTTGCCCGTACTGCCATCCGAAGCGAAGTCAAATTGAGGCTTTGCCAAATTTTGGCCGCTTCAAATAGGCCCTTGGGCGGGGGGCGCACCTTGCGGGGGCCGTACTTTGGCCCTTTGACAAAAATGCGCCCCCCGTAATTCGGGCGGAATGCCGGGGCGTCACGCCAAGACCTTGCTCAAACCGAGGGTGCGCCATTAGAGGGGCGCTCAATTTGGGAAGGTTGGGGGATCTGTCCCCCGGAGGCAGTACCGTTGGACGGATGGTGCATTTTGCACCGGCGCTGAGAGGCCGAGATTAAAGTTTTGCGCAGCTGAAAGAAGGGCAAAAACCAGTGTGTGCACGTTGTCTGCCCCCGAAAATCCCGTTTCCAAAAGTACCGCGCCCATTGATGTCGCCGAAATGCAAAAACACGCCATTTTTTGTTGTTTAAAAACAAGGTGGTTACGAGGCCAGCCCGTTCGCAGTAAATATGGCCGTTGGAATTGCGTTTTGAATCAAACTTGAGCCCCTTGGAAGGCGGAGCATTGCTCCTTTGGGCCAAGCCTCCGGGATAGACCCTTGCTCAGGGGCAGGCACTAGGCAATTCAAGGTGCCGATCTGCGTTCAGGTCGGGCCGCCGGGGGGAAAAATTTGACCCGCCCCTTGGATCTCAGCGAAAATCGAGAGCCGACGCGCTGAGATTGGCCTGCTTGAAGGATGCTGAGGTCGGAAATTGGCCGGCTGAGCCTTTCGGATCGTGCTTTTTACGGGACGAGCCGCGGATCTGAGGCAAATTTCAAATCGGTAAGGCCAATTTTTACGCTTTGACTGGTTCCATTGGACAAAATTGGCCTTTGGAGGTGACACTCAAAATCACCCCATTTTGGGTTTCTGGGCGGAACCACGGGGGGCACGCCAGAAAATCTCAACATTTCCACAGGTTATAGCAGTCAGATTTCGCGCGCTCGCCGACGATCGGTGTCGGTGACAACCGCGCTCTGAGCCTGAGAATTTGCGTCGTCACCGTCGATGGTCCTGAAAAGATGTCGTCGAAATAGCTGGGTTGAGCTAAGGACAGGGGGGAGCGGCGGCATAAATATCGGTTTTGTGACTGTCCACCTGTCTGTCCGGCTGTATGACAATCAAGGTCTAGGCATCTAACGTGACGTCAAATTGAGCCCTTTGAACTGCGGGAATTGTCATACAAGTATCGGGTTTGGAAAGACCCGGGCTATGTTCAGGCATCGCGCACGCACAATTCAAACCGCTAATAGCGTTAAAGTTGTTCGATGGGTTGTGGATAACGCGACAGCCAAAAACCATCCACAGGCCACGCAGGGGGGGTGTGGCCGGGCATGTTCGGGGATGTCAGATTTGGCGGGTAAAGCCTGATCCGGCGCCTAGGGGCGAACCGGGGTCAGTCGCAGACGATCACTTGGGTGTCCCAGTCGGCACACATGCTCATCAAGGCGTCTGATGGCGTGGCATCTGTGAAGATGGCCTCGAGCGCTTGGATCGAGTCGATGCGAGCTGGCGCACTGCGTTGGAACTTGGATTGGTCAGCCAGCAAGAAAACTTTGCGCGCTTGAGAGATAATGGTCTGGCTGACCGAAACCTCTTGGATGTCGAAATCCAAAATATCTCCGTCGCTGTCCACAGCCGAGCAGCCCACAACAGCATAGTCAAATTTGAACTGCTGAATCGAGCGCGCAGCCAAGGTGCCGATCAGCCCCCCATCCGAGCGGCGCAAAGATCCACCGGTCACAATGATTTCACAGCTGGAATTTGTCGCCAGGATATTTGCCACGTTCATATTGTTGGTCACAACCATCAGGTTCTCATGTCCGAGCAGAGCGCGCGCAACAGCTTCGGTCGACGTGCCAATGTTCAAGAAGAGCGAGGCCCCATCTGGAATTTCTGCTGCGCAGGCGGTTGCGATTTTGACCTTGGCTTCTTCGTTCAGGCTGCGGCGATCTTCATAGCCAATATTGCGCACACCCGAGCGCAAAACAGCGCCACCGTGAACCCGTTCAAGATGACCGGCTTCGGCCAGCTCGCTCAGGTCGCGCCGGATCGTTTGAACCGTGACGCCAAAGCGCTGCGCCAAATCTTCGACAAGCAACTTACCTTCTTGGCGCGCAAATTCGAGGATATCTGTTTGGCGAAACGACTGAGACATTTGGGTTCCTTTTCTTTCGCGCACTCTGCTTGAGCGGCGAAAACAATTCAAGCTGATTGGCAAAGAAGCAGGAAAACGCCTCGAAATTGCGGGGCTTTCATGGCAGAGACCCACAAAATCGTCAAAACGAAAATAAACGAACACAAAAGTTGACAAAGGGCGTGTCGTGGTGTTTCGTCTCGTCAACTTTGACCAAGGTGGTGCTATGTCTGATATCGATTCCAGTTCTGACATCTGTGACGTGTTTGTGATCGGTGGCGGTATCAATGGCTGCGGCATTGCGCGGGATGCTGTGGGCCGTGGGCTGTCTGTTGTTGTTGCTGAAATGGATGATTTGGCCTCGGCGACCTCTTCGGCCTCAACCAAGCTGTTTCATGGTGGCCTGCGCTATCTTGAGTATTTTGAGTTCCGCCTTGTGAAAGAAGCGCTGATTGAGCGCGAGACCTTGTTGCGGGCGATGCCCCATATCAGTTGGCCGATGCGGTTTGTTCTGCCGTTTCACAAGGACATGCGCTTTGACAGCGAAACGCCGACGTCGCGTTTGTTGAATATGGTGATGCCATGGATGAAGGGGCGACGCCCAGCGTGGCTGATCCGTTTGGGGCTGTTTCTTTATGATCACCTCGGCGGACGCGAGATCTTGCCGGGCACAAAATCGGTTGATTTGCGTCAAGGATCAGAGGGCGCGCCGCTGAACGAAAAGTTCGTCAAGGCTTATGAGTATTCAGATTGCTGGGTCGAAGATGCGCGCCTTGTTGTATTAAACGCCCGTGATGCGGTGGCGCGAGGGGCCAAGCTGTTCACACGCACCAAAGTGACCTCTGCGTCGCGTGCCGGTGATTTGTGGTTGATCACGCTAGAAGATCAGCAGACCGGTGAAGTGCGCACACTGCGGGCGCGGATGTTGGTCAATGCGGCGGGGCCGTGGGTGGGTGACATTATCCATGACAAGATCAGCTTGCCATCCAACGAAGGTGTGCGCTTGGTCCGCGGAAGCCATATCGTCACCAAGCGGTTGTTTGATCATGACAAGTGTTACTTCTTTCAAGGGCAAGATGGGCGGATTATCTTTGCCATTCCTTATGAAACGGATTTTACACTGATTGGCACCACCGATCAGGATCACCAAGATCCAACCCAGCGCCCGTCCTGCACAGTCGAAGAACAAGACTACCTTTGCACCTTTGCGTCGCAGTATTTCAAAAAGCCGATTTCGCGTGACGATATCGTCTGGACCTATTCCGGGGTGCGCCCACTTTATGATGACGGGGCCAGCAACGCCTCGGCGGCCACACGGGACTATACGCTAAAGGTCAATGACACTGATGGCGCCCCGGTCTTAAACGTTTTTGGCGGCAAGATCACCACCTATCGTCGGTTGGCCGAAAGTGCTTTGGAAAAAATGGCCCCCTATTTCCCGGATCTACCGGGCCCCTGGACTGCGGGCGTGACGTTGCCGGGGGGCGATTTTGAAGTCGCCGATCTGGCGGCGTTGATCACGCGGCTCAAACGGGACTATGGGTTTTTGACCGATTTCTGGGCGCGCCGTCTTATCCGTGCTTATGGCACAGAAGCTTGGCAGGTTTTGGGGGACGCTTACAAAGCGACGGATCTGGGACCTGATTTCGGGGCGACGCTCACCGGTGCCGAAGTGCGCTGGCTGATTGATCAGGAATTTGCGCGCACTGCCGAGGATGTCGTTTGGCGGCGCAACAAATTGGGCCTGCGTCTGAGCGAGGCAGAAATCAGCGTTTTGGACACTTGGATGGCGGATCAGCAGCGCACGCGCAGCTAATCCTAGGATGACGCGGGGCTTTCAGGGCGCGTCGAAATCCGGCACAGTCAGCAAAAATGAGACCACGTTTGGGGGGAAGAACATGACATTTGTATTGGCGATCGATCAGGGGACAACGTCTTCGCGGGCCATTCTGTTTGATCAAGAACTGAACGTTGTCACTGTGGCACAGCAAGAATTCACCCAACATTACCCTGCTTCGGGCTGGGTCGAGCACGCGCCGGATGATATCTGGACCACCGTGCTGGACACCTGCCGCGCCGCCATCGCACAGGCTGAGATTTCGGCGGATCAGATCGCAGCCATCGGCATCACCAATCAGCGCGAAACCACATTGGTTTGGGACAAAGTCACGGGCGAGCCGGTTCACAATGCAATTGTTTGGCAAGACCGGCGCACATCAGAGCTGTGCCAATCTTTGCGCGCGGCGGGTCACGAGGAGATGGTCACCGATCGAACCGGCTTGTTGTTAGATCCGTATTTCTCCGGCACCAAACTGGCTTGGGTATTGGACAATGTGGATGGGGCGCGTGCGCGCGCCGAAGCGGGCGAGCTGCTGTTTGGCACTGTAGACAGCTATCTGATTTGGAAGCTAACCGGCGGCAAACGGCATGTGACCGATGCAACCAACGCGGCGCGCACCTTACTTTATGACATTCGCAAAGGTCGGTGGAGCCAAAGCATTGCTGACTTGTTGAACATTCCTTTGGCTATGCTGCCCGAGGTTTTGGATTGTGCCGCTGACTTCGGTGAAACCGAGCCTGAATTGCTGGGGGCGTCCTTGCCGATCCTTGGCGTTGCGGGCGATCAACAGGCGGCCACAGTTGGGCAGGCCTGTTTCGAGCCGGGCATGTTGAAATCGACCTATGGCACGGGCTGTTTTGCCTTGCTGAACACCGGGGACACGCCGGTCAAATCCGAAAACCGCATGTTGACCACGATTGCGTATCAACTGGATGGCAAACCTACTTATGCGCTCGAAGGCTCGATCTTTATTGCTGGGGCTGTGGTGCAATGGCTGCGGGATGGGTTGGGCATTATCGCCAAGGCATCCGAAACTCAGCCCTTGGCTCAATCCGCTGACGCGCAACAGGATGTCATTATTGTTCCGGCCTTTACCGGTTTGGGGGCACCTTACTGGAACGCAGAGTGTCGCGGGGCAATGTTTGGGTTGACCCGCAACACTGGACCAGCTGAATTGGCGCGCGCCGCGTTGCAAAGCGTTGGCTTTCAAACCCGCGATTTGCTGGAAGCCATGCAGGCGGATTGGGCATCAGAGATCGACGGTCAAGTTCTGCGTGTTGACGGCGGTATGAGCGCGTCGGATTGGACCATGCAGTTCCTGTCAGATGTGCTGGGCGCACCGGTTGATCGCCCCGAAGTTTTGGAAACCACGGCGCTTGGCGCTGCTTGGTTGGCAGGCATGCGGGCAGGGCTGTACCCTGATCAGCAGGCCTTTGCTGCAAACTGGAAGCGCGAGGCGCAATTCACACCGGCGATGGAAAAAGAACAGCGTGACAGCAAATATGCCGGCTGGAAACGCGCGGTTTCTGCCACAATGTCTGTCTGACTTTCCCCTACGTTCGTTTTGATAGCAAAAAACCTCGAAATGCCGGTTTTTTTACTCGCATTGCCTGCACAGGTCAGTATAACGCTGTTAGCGCTAGCACCTAACTCTAACTAGCACCTGAGATGATGTCAGGAAGGAGCACTCCCATGACCACGAAACTTGCCATCAACGGGTTTGGCCGCATCGGCCGTTGCGTATTCCGCGCCTTGATCGAATCTGGCCGCACCGACGTTGAAATCGTTGCCATCAACGATCTTGGTCCCGTTGCCACAAACGCCCACCTGTTGAAATTTGACAGCGTGCATGGCCGTTTGAACGCCGAAATTTCCGTCGAAGACGACGCCTTGATCGTGAACGGCAAACGCATCCGCGTCACCGCCGAGCGTGACCCTGCGAACCTGCCTTGGGCAGATGTTGACGTGGCGCTGGAATGCACAGGCATTTTCACCAAGCGTGAAAAAGCGGCTCTGCACTTGGAAAACGGGTCCAAGAAAGTATTGATTTCTGCACCGGGTGACGGCGCGGATCGCACTGTTGTTTACGGTGTAAACGACAACGAGCTGACCGCAGATGACGTGGTCGTCTCGAATGCATCTTGCACCACCAACTGCTTGTCGCCTGTGGCCAAAGTTCTGGACGACGCCTTTGGCATCGAAACCGGCTACATGACAACAATTCACGCCTACACAGGCGATCAGCCAACATTGGATACGCTGCACAAAGACCTGTACCGTGGTCGCGCGGCTGCTGTGTCGATGATCCCAACATCAACCGGGGCCGCTCGGGCTGTTGGTCTGGTGTTGCCTCAGCTGAAAGGCAAATTGGATGGGTCCGCAATTCGCGTTCCAACTCCAAATGTCTCGGTTGTTGATCTGTCCTTCATGCCCGGTAAAGAAACCTCCGTTGACGAAGTGAACGCAGTGATCAAAGCCGCCAGCGAAGACGGCCCGTTGAAAGGCATTCTTGGCTATAGCGAGCTGCCTTTGGTGTCGATCGACTTTAACCACGATGAGCGCTCTTCGATCTTTGCGTCCGAGCAGACCAAAGTGACTGCGGGTGGCATGGTGCGTGTTCTTAGCTGGTACGACAACGAGTGGGGGTTCTCCAACCGTATGCTGGACACCGCAAAAGTTATGGCCGCCCTTTAAGCTGCGCCATCGCTTGTTAGAATTAGAAAAGCCGCCCGAATTGGGCGGCTTTTTGTTTTTGGTCAGCCTGTTAGCCTAAATCGTCTGGCAAAATGCCAGCGGGCAGGTTTTGGTAACACACAGGGCGCAAGAAGCGACGAATGGCCATCGTCCCAACCGAGGTTGCGCCAAAGTTTGTTGAGGCCGGGTAGGGGCCGCCGTGGACCATCGTGTCGCTGACTTCAACACCAGTTGGAAACCCGTTGGCCAATAGCCGACCGGCTTTGCGTTCCAAAACGGGCAGCAAAGATTTTGCGGTTTCCGTGTCATCCTCTGCCATGTGCAACGTACAGGTCAGCTGACCTTGCAAAGATTTGGCAATGGCCAGCATTTCTTCGGCTGAGGTCGCTGTGACGATCAGGCCCAGCGGTCCGAACACCTCTTCGGCGAGGTCTTCGTTCGCCAACCATTGCGCCGCGGTGGTGCGATAAAGGTAAGGGGTGGCGTTGCGCAGGTCGCAGGTTGAGGTCAGCACGCTTTGTACACCCTCAGCGGCAGCGATGCGGTCTTTGCCCTGACGGTATGCTTCGGCGATGCCATCGCTTAGCATCACTTGCGGGGCCGCATCGGCGAGCGCTGCCTCTGCTGCGGAAATAAAGGCCTCGCCATCGGGGCCTTCGGGCACAATGACAACACCGGGGTTGGTGCAGAACTGGCCCGCCCCCATGCTTAGTGATCCAACCCAACCAGCGCCAAGTTCAGGGCCGTTTTGGGCCAGCGCCCCGGGCAACATGAACATTGGATTGACGCTGCCCAATTCGCCAAAGAACGGAATTGGCTCGGGGCGTGCAGCACAAAGATCAAAGAGAATGCGTCCGCCCTTTAGAGACCCAGTAAAGCCAACGGCCTTGATCAGCGGATGCTGGACCAATGCGGTGCCTGCTTCAAAAGTGTCCCCTTGCACAAAGCCAAAAACCCCGGGTTGCAGGTCACATTTGGCAATTGCGGCGTGAATGGCCTCGGCAATGATTTCGCCGGTGCCGGGGTGCGCGGGGTGGCCTTTGACCACAACAGGGCAGCCCGCAGCAAACGCCGCCGCCGTGTCGCCGCCTGCGGTAGAAAAGGCCAGCGGGAAGTTTGAGGCACCAAACACAGCAACCGGGCCAATTGGGCGCTGCATCATGTGCAACGCGGGGCGTGGCAATGGGGCGCGGTCAGGCAACGCTTGATCAAAACGGCGATCCAAATAAGCGCCGTCCAGAATGTGGCTGGCAAACAGGCGCAGTTGGCCTGTTGTGCGGCCCCGCTCCCCTTGCAGGCGGGCTTCGGGCAGGCCTGTTTCCTGCGATCCGATCTGGGTGATCGCTTCGGCGCGCAACTCAATTTCATCCGCAATCGCGTTGAGAAAACCTGCGCGTTCTTGGCGGCTGGAGTAGCCAAATGACCAAAACGCCTCTTCTGCGGCGCGCACAGCTTGATCGACGGTATCTGTCGTGCCGACCGCGTACTCAAAGGCGGTGCCATGCGCTGGTTGCGAGGCAAATTTTGTCGCGCCGGAGATCCACTCGCCTGCGACGAGGTGCTGCCCGTGTGGGGTGAAAGTCATAGGTTGTTTCCTTATTTGCCCCAGGTCAGGGCGATCAGATCGAGATCCCCAGCAAGCTGCAGAAGACGTGATTTTGTGCGCTCAGAAAGCGGGGATAGCGGGTGGCGAACCGCATCGCTGCGAATGACGCCACCGGCTTGGTACACCGTTTTACAGGCCCGAAGACCGCATTGGCGATTTTCGTGATTGATCAACGGCAGACACAGTTTCCATTGATCCAAGGCGCTGTCCAGATCACCTTTGTGAAAATCGGTAACAATTTTGCGGATCTTTTCGGGGAACATGCCCGAGGTCATTGTTCCGGTTGCGCCCGCATCCAAATCGGCCAGCAAGGTGACAGCCTCTTCTCCGTCAAAGGGGCCGACAATGGCATCACCCCCTTCGGCAATCAATTCGGCCAGCTTGTCAGCTGCAAAGGGCGTTTCGATTTTGAAATAACTCACGTTTTCAAGCTCTTTCGCCATGCGTACCAACAATGGCACCGGCAAGGTCACCCCCGAAAGTGGCGCGTCCTGCACCATGATCGGGATGGAAATGGCATTATTTACCGCGGCGAAATGTTCGAAAATTCCGACTGTAGAGGGCACCAATCCAACCCCGTGATAAGGCGGCATCATCATCACCATCGCAGCACCCAACTGTTGGGCATATTGGGCCCGGGCCACGGCAATTTGTGTTGAGAAATGGCTGATGGTGACAATCACAGGCACCCGACCGGCCACATGCTCCAAGCTGATGCGGGTCAACAAGGCGCGTTCGTCATCCGACAGTAAAAACTGTTCGGAGTAATTCGCAAGGATGCAAATCGCATCAACACCCTGATCGATCAGACAGTCCAGAACCCGGCGCATACCGTCTTCGTCGACCGTGCCGTCGGCGTGAAATGGGGTTGGGGCAACAGGCAAAATACCGGTCAGGGGCGCATTCATGACGTTTCCTTTGTTAAGTCAGCCGTCGGTTTTGTGGACGTGAAACCGCGACAGCTGCGCGTAGCGCTGGCCGGGTGTCAACAAAATCGAAGGGTAGGTGGAGTTGTTTGGGGCGTCGGGCCACCGTTGTGGTTCAATGGCTAAACCCGCGCGCGGCCCATAGGGTTGGTTTTCGTGACCTAAGAGGGGGGCCGTATCAAGACCGGCACCGTCATAGACCTGAAGGCCCGGTTCTGTTGTGGCCACATCCAATTGCAATCCAGCAGCCCAAAGCGAGCAGGCAATTTTCAACGATCCATCGGGGTCTTTGAGGCAGAAGTTGTGATCCAATGTTGGCTCACCTGCACGTGTGATGGCCCGCGGCGTGCGGAAATCAAACCGTCCCCCCACAACGTCTTGCGGCGCGCCCAGCGGGATCGCGATCTGATCGACGGGTAAATATCGATCAGCCTGAACCACCAATTTATGGTCTTGCAGCGATCCGCTGCCATCAAGGGTCCAATAGCTGTGGTGCGCGGGATTGCAAAATGTCGCGACAGGCGCGGTGCCTTCGATCTGTACCAACAGCGCGCCCTCGTCATCCAGACTGTAGCGTAGGGTCAGATCAATTGGGCCGGGCAAGCCACCGGTCCCATCCGCAAACTCAAGCCGCATGACACAGCTGCGATCATCAAAACTGGTCAGCATCCAGTTTTGCTCGCTGCTGCCGTTTGACCCGCTGTGCAGCATTGTCTGATTGTTTTCGTTTCGCTCAAGTTCAAGGACGGTGCCGTTCAGTGGCGCGCGCCCTTTGGCGATGCGATTGGCAACCGGGCCAGCCGTGGCCCCAAAGTAGCGCATCTTTGTTAGGTAAGGTTCAAAGTCAGGCGCGCCCAGAACCAAAGCGTGATCAACGCCCTCGATCCGAAAATCCTGAAGCGAAGCGCCATAGGTCATCACACGCGCGGTTGTGCCGGCATGAGTCAGCGTGACCAGGTGAACATCGCTGCCGTCGGGCGCGGTTCCAAAATGTGTAAGTGCGGGGTGTGGCATTGGACTACTCGTAGAAGGGCTCAACCAGATTTCGCCGGCCAAGGGTGAATGCATCCGCAACATGCCGCATCGGTGAAAGATCCATGTCGATTTCCCCCCGCGCAACCAAGCGTGCCATATTGGCATAAAGCCGGGGGTATTCTCCTTCAAGCGTTGTGCCTGTCTGGGACGGCGCGATCTGGTCGCCGTTGATATGCAAATCTGCACCACCATTGGTCAGGCGCAACAGGCCATCATCCGTTTCTGCCTCGATCGTCCAATGTTGATCCCCGTCTTGGCGCCAATCAAAATCGGCCGAAACCTCTGCCCCGTGGGGGTGATAAAACGACAGTTGAGCGGCAATCGGGGCTTGCAGGTTTTCCGGCACTTCTAGCGTGGCTTCACGCAGGTGAATTGGATCGGCGAGGATCTCGGTCACGATGGACAGCGCATTGATGCCGGGATCAAAGACGCCCATGCCGCCGGGTTGCCAAATCCAGTCCTGTCCGGGATGCCAGCGGCGGACATCTTCTTTCCATGTCACATGCATGCGTTTGAGCGGCTTTTTGGCCAGCCATGTTTTGGCTGTGGCCACCATCGCCGCTTCGCGTGAATGCCACGTGGCATAGACCGACACACGGTTTTCCTGCGCCAAGTTGAGCAACGCTTGGCATTCTGACAGCGTTGCGCCGGGTGGTTTTTCCAACATGACATGCCGTTTGGCGCGGATCGCGGCCGCCGCATATTCAAACCGCGGCACCGGCGGAACACAGAGTGAGACAACACGGATCTCGGGACGGCTTTGCAGCATCGCATCAAAGTCGGTGAAGGCGTCGACGCCCTCAACTGTGCCCACCCGCGAAACCGTGGCGGCCAGATCCCATTCCTCAGAGGTTTGGATCGCTGGAATATGTTGGTCTTTGGCGATCTTTCCGATGCCCACGAGCGCGACTTGTATCAATGGCTGTCCTTTCCGACGGCTGAACCGCGGCATCCGGTCAGAAAGTCCAGATCCGCCCCTGTTTCGGCCCCTTGTACATGATTTTGGTGCAACCATGCATAGCCACTTGCCGCTGATTCATGGCTGGGTTGCCAATTGCTTAGCCGCTTGGCCAGCTCTTGATCTGAGATATCCAGATGCAAGCGGCGCGCGTGGACATCCACGTCGATCATGTCGCCATTTTGAACAACGGCCAACGGCCCGCCCACCGCCGCCTCGGGGGAGGTGTGCAAGATCACGGTGCCATAGGCCGTCCCCGACATGCGCGCATCGGAAATGCGGATCATATCGGTGATGCCCTTCTTAAGGATTTTGGGTGGCAACCCCATATTGCCCACCTCGGCCATGCCGGGATAGCCACGTGGCCCACAGTTCTTCAGCACCATGATGCAGGTCTCGTCGATGTCCAAAGCGTCGTCCGAAATCTTGGCCTTGTAGTCATCGATGTCGTCAAAAACGACGGCGCGCCCTTTGTGCTTTAACAGATGTGCGCTGGCTGCCGATGGTTTTAACACCGCGCCTGCGGGGGCGAGGTTCCCCTTGAGTACCGCGATGCCGCCCTGCTCTGTCAGCGGGTTCGACGGTGGGCGAATGACATCTTGGTTGTGGTTGATCACCTCTTTGACTTGGTTCCAAATGGTGTCTCCTGCGACAGTCAAACACTCTTTGTGCAGCAGTCCAGATTCACCCAAATGCTTGATCACAACCGGCAAACCACCCGCATAGAAAAATTCCTCCATCAGGTATTCCCCCGACGGCATCAAGTTCACGATGGTGGCCACATCGCGGCCGCACCGATCCCAATCCTCGAGATCCAAATCAATCCCCACCCGCCCCGCGATCGCCAGCAAATGAATGACTGCGTTGGTCGAACCGCCAATCGCGCCATTGGTGCGGATAGCGTTTTCAAAGGCCTTTTTTGTCATGATGTCGGAGGGCTTGAGGTCGTCTTTGACCATCTGCACAATACGACGTCCGGACTGCTGGGCCATCACGCGGCGGCGGCTGTCTACTCCGGGGATGGCAGCATTGCCTGACAGCGCCATGCCCAAGGCTTCGGCCATCGAGGCCATCGAACTGGCGGTGCCCATCGTGTTGCACGTGCCTGATGATCGGCTCATCGAGGCTTCGGCCTCTAGGAATTCCTCTTGGGTCATTTCACCCGCTTTGACCGCTTCAGAGAACTTCCAAAGATGCGTGCCTGATCCGACACGCTCGCCGCGAAATTGACCGTTGAGCATCGGCCCGCCTGTGACGACAATCGACGGCAAGTCGGTTGAGGCCGCAGCCATCAATAAACTGGGTGTGGTCTTGTCACAGCCAACCAAAAGCACGGCCCCATCAATGGGTTGGCCCCGCATCTGTTCTTCGGTCGAAAGCGCCGCAAGGTTGCGATACATCATTGCGGTTGGACGAAATGAATTTTCCGAGGCCGAAAAGGCGGGCACCTCAACCGGAAAACCGCCGGCTTCCCAAATGCCTGCTTTGACCTTCTCGGCCAGCTCGCGCAGATGGCCGTTACAGGGGGTTAGTTCGGACCATGTGTTCATGATCCCGATGACGGGGCGGCCATCAAATAGATCGTGCGGGTGGCCTTGGTTCTTTAGCCATCCCCGGTGATAAATGGTGTCGCGGGAGGTGCCGCCGTACCATTCTTGGCTGCGTAGTTTTCGGGGCCATTGGGCAGGTTTGAAGGTCATGCGTACGTGCCTCAATGCTGTTTGGATTTGTTGTAAACGTCAAAGAAGACAGCGGCCAAAAGCACCAATCCTTTGATGATCTGTTGATAATCGATACCGATCCCCATGATGGACATCCCGTTGTTGAGCACGCCCATGATAAAGGCCCCGGTTACGGCCCCGATGATCTTGCCTGATCCGCCAGACATCGACGCGCCGCCAATGAACACGGCTGCGATCACGTCCAGTTCCACCGCAAAGCCCGCTTTGGGCGTGGCCGTGTTCAAGCGGGCCGCAAAGATCAATCCCGCCAATGCCGCCAGCACCCCCATATTCACAAAGGACAAGAAGGTCAGGCGCACCGTTTTGATGCCGGATAGGGCGGCGGCTTTTTCATTGCCCCCTAAGGCATAGACGCGGCGACCCAGCGTGGTGTTTTCGGTGACGAAGGCATAGATGACCGTCAGGATGATCATCGACACCAAAACATTGGGCAGGCCTCGGAACATCGACAGCTTGTAAAAGACGAACATCAAGGCGCCGGACACGATGAGGTTGCGGATCATGAAAAAGGCAAAGGGCTCGCTTTGGATGCCATATTGCGCATCGCGGGACCGGGCGCGGGTGCCCATCCAGAAAATCAGCATCACCGCGATGATCCCAACCGCCAAGGCGGTGCCATTGGGGCGCATAATGCCAAAGATGTCAGGGACAAAACCGGTTGATAGCGATTGGAACGACTTAGGGAAGGGACCAACCGATTGGCCTTCGAGCAACCAAAGTGAGGCACCGCGGAACACCAACATGCCCGCCAAAGTCACGATGAACGAGGGGATGCGCCAAAAGGCAATCCAATAACCGTGCCATGCACCAATCAAACCGCCCATCACCAGACAGACCGGAATGGCCGCACTGACAGGCCAATCCCAATTGACAATCATCACCGCTGCAAGTGCGCCAACAAAGCCCATGACCGACCCCACCGAGAGGTCAATATGACCGGCGACAATCACGATCAACATGCCCAATGCCATGATGATGATATAACTGTTTTGCAGGAAGAGGTTGGTCATATTGACCGCTTTCAACAGCGTCCCATCGGTCACAACCTGGAAAAAGCCCATGATTGCGATCAGGGCGAACAACAGCCCGTATTCTCGCATGTGATTCAGCAGGTATTTTCCAACACCGGGTTGCTCGTTTTGCTTTTGTGCAAGTTCCATGTTGGTCCCCTTATTCGGTCACGATGAGCGACATGATGCGCTCTTGGCTGGCGTCTTCGGCGGTGAGTTCCCCGACAAAAGCGCCTTCGTTCATTACGTAGATGCGGTCACACATGCCCAAGAGCTCGGGCATTTCAGACGAGATCATGACGACCCCTTTGTTCTGAGCGCTGAGCGCGTTGATCAGACCGTAGATTTCAAATTTGGCCCCGACGTCGATGCCGCGGGTCGGCTCGTCCAGGATCAGGACTTCGGGTTCTGTGAACAGCCATTTGGACAGGACAACTTTTTGTTGGTTGCCCCCGGACAGGTTCACGACTTTCTGGCGCACGCTGGGGGTGCGGATGTTCATCGCCTGGCGATAGTCATCGGCCACTTGGGCCTCTTTCAGCTCGGCTATAACGCCGTTGTTGGCGACCTGTGAGAGGTTGGACAGAGTGACATTTCGCTGAATAGAGTCCTCCAAGATCAGCCCAAGTGATTTACGATCCTCGGTGACATAAGCCAGCCCCGCTTTGATCGCCTTGCTGACCGTATCAACCACCGCAGGCTTGCCATTGATTTCGACGTGGCCCGAAATATTGCGCCCATAGGACTGGCCGAACAAACTCATGGCAAGTTCGGTACGCCCGGATCCCATCAATCCAGCAATGCCGACCACTTCGCCAGCGCGCACATGCATGGATATGTTGCGGATCATCTGGCGATCCGCGTGTTCGGGATGCCAAACATTCCAACCAGAGACAGTCATCAACACTTCGCCTGCGCGTGGCTCGCGTTCGGGATAGCGATGCGCCATATCCCGCCCCACCATATCCCGCACAATGCGGTCTTCGGTGATCTCTTCCGCGTGGGCATCCAGTGTGGACACAGTGGCCCCATCGCGAATGACCGTGACGGTGTCGGCCACCCGGCGCACCTCGTTCAGCTTGTGGCTGATGATGATCGACGTTACGCCCTGTTTCTTGAGCTCCAAGATCAGGTCCAGCAGGGCCTGACTGTCCGCTTCTGACAGCGCGGCTGTGGGTTCATCCAAAATCAAAAGGCGCACGTCTTTGGATAGGGCTTTGGCGATCTCAACCAGTTGCTGTTTGCCAACACCCAATGTGTCAATCAAAGTTCCAGGCGCTTCTTTGAGGCCAACTTTCTTCAGCAATTCTTCGGTTTTGCGAAAGGTGTCTTGCCATTGGATGACACCGTTGGTGGCAATTTCATTGCCCAGAAAAAGGTTCTCAGCGATCGACATCAGCGGCACAAGCGCCAGTTCCTGATGGATGATGATGATGCCTTTGTTTTCGCTGTCGGCGATGGACTTAAATTGGGCCAATGCCCCGTCATAATGTATTTCGCCGTCATAGCTTCCGGCCGGGTAGACCCCGGACAGAACCTTCATAAGTGTTGATTTCCCAGCACCGTTTTCACCACAGATGGCATGAACTTCACCTTCTGCGACGGAAAGGGTGACTTGGTCCAACGCCTTAACCCCCGGAAAGGTCTTGGTGATGGCGCGCATCTCCAACAAGGGTTGCATAGTTTCTTCTCCTGCGAGGGGTGGGACCCATCCATCTAGGTTGGACGGATCCCTGAGGGGGACAGCTCAAAGGTTATTTGACTTGATCAGCGGTGTAGTACCCGGACCCAATCAGCAGCTCTTCCCAGTTGTCCGACCCAACCGAGACTGGCTCGAGCAGGTACGAGGGCACAACTTTGACACCGTTGTTGTAGGTTTCGGTGTCATTGATTTCTGGCTCACCGCCTTCAAGCACTGCTTGGACCATACCAACGGTGACGCGGGCCAATTCACGCGTGTCTTTGAATACGGTCGAGTATTGTTCCCCTGCCAGCATCGACTTTACCGACGGGATTTCAGCGTCTTGTCCGGTCACAATCGGCATTTTCAGATCGTCAGAGCCATAACCCACTCCCTTGAGAGAGGACAAAATGCCGATCGACAGCCCGTCATAGGGCGACAGAACGCCGTGAATTTCTTGGCCGGTGTAATGCGCGGACAGCAGGTTATCCATGCGTGACTGGGCAACGGCCCCGTCCCAGCGCAGCGTGCCAACGGTGTCCATGCCCATCTGGCCCGACACGACGTTCAAAGTGCCCGCATCGATCAGCGGCTGCAGCACGCTCATGGCGCCATCATAGAAGAAGTAGGCGTTGTTATCGTCAGGTGATCCACCAAAGAGTTCAACGTTGTAAGGGGCGGCACCAAAACGGCTTTCCAACCCGGCAACCATGCTTGTGGCTTGCTGCACGCCGACTTTAAAATTGTCGAACGTTGCATAGTAGTCCACATATTCACTGTCGCGGATCAGCCGATCATAGGCGATCACTTTGATCCCGGCGAAATGGGCGTTTTCCAGCGCGTTGGACAGCGTTGTGCCATCGATCGCCGCAATCACCAATGCATCCACACCTTTGGTGATCATATTCTCGATCTGCGCCAATTGGTTGGGGATGTCGTCTTCGGCATATTGCAGATCCGCAGAGAAGCCGGCGGCTTCAAACTGTTTCACCATCGAGTTTCCGTCCGAAATCCAACGCGAAGACGATTTCGTTGGCATGGCGATGCCTACTTTGCCTTCGGCAATTGCACCCGTCGCCAGAGCGATAACAGCCGTGGCCGAAGCCAGAAGTGTCTTAAGTTTCATGTGATCCTCCCAAGTGCGACACAGGTTGAGGGTGCCGCGAATTTTGTCATGCGGGCTCAAATGTGATCCGCGCTCTGGAAGGTAGAGAGCGTTTACATGTCATTCAAATTGGATTATGGGCAATCTGCATATCAAAAATGGTAAGTCTGTGGATATGAGTTTTGCACGCAAGCTAAAGCCCAACCATCTGAGGTTGATCGTAAAAATAGCTGAAACCGGCAAGTTGCAGGTGGCGGCGCATGCGCTCTCGATGTCGCAGCCAGCCGCCTCGCGTAGCCTGTCCGAAATCGAAGCTGACGTTGGCGCCCCTTTGTTTCGCCGTCACCCCAAAGGCATGCAGCCAACCCAACAGGGCGAGGCATTCGTGCGCAATGCGCGCACCGCTTTAACGGCGCTCAGCAATCTTGAAACAGAGGTGATTGGGCTGAACGATGGTGTGTTAGGGGATGTCAGGGTTGGCTCGGTCACGGGACCTGCCGTGCAATGTCTTGTGCCTGCTTTGCTAAAGATCCGGGATACGGCCCCCAATTTGGAGGCCACATTTGAGGTGGCCCCCTCGAGCGACTTGTTGCGTGGGGTTGCGCGCGGTGAATATGACTTTGTTCTGGCGCGCTTGCCTGCGGAATATGACGCGCGCGACTATCACATCTTGCCTGCCCGGTTCGAAGAGGTTTCGATGGTGGTGCGCCACACCCATCCTCTGGCCGCAAAACCAAAGCTCAAGCTCGAAGATTTGCAGATGGCGCATTGGGTCATTCAGGAACGGGGCTCGCCCATTCGCGAAGCTGTGGATGGCGCCTATATTGCAGCAGGTCTGCAGCCCCCGCGCGAGATCACCAATAGCTCCTCCCTGCTGGTGATGCTGGCCTTTCTAGAGCAATCGGATTCCATCGCGCCGCTCACCCATGAAGTGGCCAGTTTGCTGACCCGAGAGTCGATCGGTGCCAATCTGCGGGTGTTGAATGTCGAACAGAAAATCGCGGTCTCGCCGTATTTCATCATTCGTCGGCGTGACCATGATCTGTCGCGCGGCGCAGCCCGGGTGCTCGATGAGGTGCTGAAGCTTTTGTAGCTCCAAGGGCGCCAAGAGCGGGGGCAATCGCCCAAGCTCTATTGGCTCAGACCGCCCCGCGTCAAATTTCTCAGGTTTTTTCATTTTTCTGGTTTATGCTGGGATCCTAAGGACGCGTGCGGAGGTTGTTATGACGAATTTCTTGCGGCAGATCGCTTTGGGTGCGGCCAGCTTGGCTATGATCGTATTCAGCGTTTCCCAAGCGGCTGCGGTCGAGCCCGTTGTGATCGGCTATGCGACCTCTAAGACGGGCAGCAATGCGGTTGTCGCGGGGATCACCACCCGCCCAAACTATAAGCTTTGGGTGTTGGAGGTGAATGAGGCTGGGGGATTGCTGTTCCCTGATGGCACCCGGCGTCCGATTGAAGTGATCGAATATGATGATCGCTCCTCTAATCAGGTGCTGGTGCGGGCGGTTGAACGCTTGGTGACGCAAGACAAGGCTGACTTGATTTTGGCCCCGACAGGGACAGATGCCAATCTGGTCGTTGCACCATTGCTGGCGCGTTATGGCTATCCCCATCTGGCTACTTTTGCGATTTCCAACAATATTTCGGAATTCGTGGCCCGCTGGCCACGCAGTTTCTGGCTGTTGGGCGGCGGCAATGATTATGCCCATGAAATGGTGCGGATCCTAAGTGCGGCCCATGCTGCGGGGGACATCAACAATGAAGTCGTTTTGATTTCGGCGGCGGATGGTTTGGGAGTGGATTTGGCGCGCAACACCCGCGAGATCTTGAAAGAGGCTGGGTTTCGGGTGACCTACGAGCGCAGCTATCCCCGGCATGTGTCCGATTTGTCGGGGTTCGTGCGCGATGCCACCCACCTGAGCGCCGATAGTTTTGTGGCCATGACCTATGCGGCCGGAACTTTTAGCGTGACCAAAAGCGCCCAAGATCTGGGGTATAATCCCAAGGTGTTCTTTGTGGGGGGCGGTGGGGCCTTTCCGGTGTTTCCGGCGCTGACCTCTGGCACTGTCGAAGGTGTGTTCTCTTTGGGCGGCGTCGATCCGGACGATCCTGCGATTCAAGACTATTTTCAGCGGCAAGAGACGCGACTGAATGCCCATCCCGACTATTGGAGTTCGGTTGTTACCTATGCATCCTTGCAGATGTTAGAGCAGGCCATTGCCCGGGTTGGGCTGGATCATGGTGCCCTGTCCGAAGAATTGGCGAATGGGCGGTTTGACACGATCTTGGGCGCGGTCCAGCTGAGCAACAACCAATTGAACACGCCTTGGCTGATTGGCCAATGGCAGGGGGGGGCGTTCCGCGCGGTTGGGCCACGTGAACAACCGGGCACCTATCCGCCCGTTATTCCAAAGCCCGAGTGGTGATCTAACCTTAGTGAAAATCGCGGCTGGGAAAGAGCCGTTTGGCCTGTTCCCGGGGGTGACGCGCAGTGGTGCGCCCTTTTGAGGTGGGGCGGGGGGCGTCGTCGGCTTGTGGCAATGTATCTCCAATATCAGGGGCCAGCGGGTGGCCAAGTTCGGTGAGACGGTGGGATTCATCGCTGATGTGATGGGCAATCAGATGGGTGACGATACCTTCGCGTTGCAATTGCCCAGACACCTTTAACAACCGTCCCCCCATTACCACGGCGCGAAACCGTTCATACATTTTGGGCCAGACAATCACGTTACTGACCCCTGTTTCATCCTCGAGCGTTAAAAAGATCACCCCCGAGGCGGTGCCGGGGCGTTGTCGGGTGATAACCAAGCCGCAGACGGTGCAGCCGGCAAGCGGGGCATGGGGCAATTCGCTATGAAGGGTCAGCCCGGTCATATTGGGTCGGATCAATTCCATCGGATGGGCCTTCAGGCTCAGCCGGGTGGTGACATAGTCTTCGACCACCTCTTCGCCCAGATTCATCGACGGCAGCTCGACCTGTGGTTCGCGGATGCCTTCCCCGTCGATGGGGTCATTGAACAGAGGCAGCGGCGCAGGTGAGCGGATGGTTTTCACATCCCACAGTGCTTGGCGGCGCGTCAGCCCCATGCTGGCAAAGGCGTCCGCTTCGGCCAAGCGTTCCAACGTGTGTGGCGGGGTGCCCGCCCGCAGCCACAACGCTTCGGGATCAGGATAGCCGTTGCCCCGCGCCGCCACGATCCAATTGGCATCCTCTTCGCGCAGCCCTTTGATTTGGCGAAACCCCAGCCGCAGCGCCAAAGTGCCATCGGGGCGGCGTTCCAGATGGTTGTCCCATTTGCTGTTGTTGGCGCAGATCGGGCGCACATCGATCTGATGTTCGCGGGCATCGCGCACAATTTGCGCCGGCGCATAAAAGCCCATGGGCTGTGAATTCAGCAACGCACAGGCAAAAACGGCGGGGTGGTGTCGCTTCAGCCAGGCCGAGACATAGGCCAGCATGGCAAAGGCCGCCGCATGGCTCTCTGGAAAGCCATATTCGCCAAAACCTTCGATTTGGCTGAAACATTTTTCTGCAAATTCAGTCGTATAGCCACGTTCCAACATGCCGTTCACAAACCGATCTCGGAACGTGCCGATGGTGCCCATCCGCCGGAATGTGGCCAGAGATCGGCGCAGCCGGTCGGCCTCAGCCGGGGAGAACCCGGCCCCCACCACCGCAATCTGCATCGCTTGCTCTTGGAACAGGGGCACCCCCATGGTTTTGCCCAGCACTTGCTCCAACTCTTTGGAGGGAAATTCAACTTTCTCGCGGCCTTGGCGGCGGTTGATATAGGGGTGCACCATGTCCCCTTGAATGGGGCCGGGGCGCACAATGGCCACCTCGATCACCAGATCATAAAAGGTGCGCGGCTGCATCCGGGGCAGAAAGTTCATCTGCGCCCGGCTTTCGACCTGAAACACGCCAATCGCATCCGCCACACATAACATGTCATAGGTCTTGGCATCTTCTTGTGGCACGGTCGAAATCGCCATGCTGAGGTTGTGATGCTCAAGCAAAAGGTCAAAACTTTTGCGAATGCAGGTCAACATGCCAAGGCTGAGGATATCGATCTTCAAAATCCCCAGCGCATCGATGTCATCTTTATCCCACTCGATACAGGTGCGATCCTCCATGGCGGCGTTTTCGATCGGGCACAGCTCGTCTAGGCGTCCGCGTGTGATAATGAACCCGCCCACATGCTGAGAGAGATGGCGCGGAAAGCCGATGATTTCGCGGATGAGCCGAATGGTTTGCATCAGTCGTCGATCCTGTAGATCCAAGCCCAGCTCGCGCATGCGATCGGGATCTGGGCCTTTGCCGGATTGCCCCCAGATTTGACTGGAAAGCCCCGCCGTCACATCCTGTGACAGCCCCATGACTTTGCCAACCTCGCGGATGGCGGCGCGGGATCTGAAATGGATCACCGTGGCGCATAATCCGGCGCGATGGCGGCCGTATTTCTCATAGATATGCTGGATGACCTCTTCGCGACGCTCATGTTCAAAATCAACGTCGATGTCTGGCGGCTCTCCTCTATGCTCTGAGATGAAGCGTTCAAACACCATGGTGATTGTGTCGGGACCCACATCGGTAATGCCAAGCGCGTAACAAAGGATCGAATTGGCGGCAGAGCCGCGCCCCTGACATAGAATATCTTTGGAGCGGGCAAAGGCGACGATGTCGCGCACGGTCAGGAAATAGGCCGCAAAGCCCAGCTTTTCGACCAGCGCCAATTCCTTGCTGGCAAGGCTGTGGTATTGGTCGGGAATGCCATTGGGGCAACGCCGGTTGAGACCCTCATAGGTCAGCCGTTCCAGCCGCTGCTGCGACGTTTCAGTGCCGCTGGCTTCGTCTGGGTATTCATAGCTGAGCTCGGATAGATCAAAGGTGCAGCGGGCGGCAATTTCGCTGCTGCGGCGGATGGCGGCAGGGTGATTGCGAAACAAACGCGCCATATCCGCGGGGGCTTTTAAGCGCCGTTCGGCATTGGCAAGCGCACGGGTGCCAATTTGATCAATGGTGATGTGGTGACGCATACAGGTCAAAATATCCGCCATCTGGCGACGGCTGCCGTGGTGCATCAAGACGTCGCCTAGGGCGACCATGGGGGCCGACACGTGATGGGCCAGTTTTGCGCAGGCGTTGAAATAGACTTGGTCACTGCCGTCATAGCGGGGGGCAGCCCCCAGAAAAACCTGCCCGGGGAACTGGCGCTGCATCTTCTGGATCTGATCTGGACAGGGCCCGGTAAGCCCTGCTTGGGGCAGGGCGACTAACGTCATGCCCGCGCAGCCCTCCATCAGGTCTTGCATGTCCAAATGACAGGCGCCTTTCTCGGCCCGTCGCTTGCCCAGGGTCAACAGGCGGGTCAGCCGTTGATAGGCGGCGCGGTCATGCGGAAAGGCAAGCCAATGGATGGGGCTGTCGCGGAGCACCAAGCGCGAGGCAATGATCAAGCGCGGGAAATGCGGCATAACCTGAGGGAGCGCAATGGGGTTGCGCTGGCCGATGGGTAAGCGTGAACAACTGTCTGTGCGTTGTTCAGACCGGATCTGCAGCTCTTCCTGGGCGCTGCGCTTGAGCTCTTTCAGCGCAGAATAGGCCCGCACAACCCCAGCCAAAGTATTGCGATCGGCAATCGCAATGGCTTCCAACCCAAGCTCTGCGGCGCGGGTGATCAGCTCCTCGGGATGGGAGGCGCCGGTCAGAAACGTGAAGTTTGAGGCTGCGCAGAGTTCTGAGTATGGCATTGGCGGATGTGCCGGGGCGCGGAAAATATTCATTTTCCGATCCGGAAAATGCCATTTTCCGCCCCCGCTTTTGATATCACGCGAACTCCCCTTGGACGTACCATCCGGGGTGGCCCGGGGTGTGGTACATCCACAGGCGGCGGCCCTCTTTGGTTTCAACCTGCCAATAGTCCCGCAGCCCGCTGCGCCAGTTCTCATCGGACATCCACCATTCGGGGGCCAGGCGTTCCGGCCCCACCTGTCGCCCACTGCGCAGGGTCATGCGGCGCCACCGAAACAGGGCTGGTGGGCGGCGTTCTTGGCCATCGATCACCTCTGGTGGGAACAATCTAAGGGGGCGATTTGTGCGCTGCGGCCAGTGGCGCAGAACGGCGTCACTAAAGGCGGCAGCGGCCAGAATAAAGCTGCGTTCCGGGATATGGCTGTCGGCCGGCAGAAACCGCTGGATGTTCTCCAGCCCAATGCGGGTGCCAAGTTTGGTGATCAGGCTTGCCACACCATCTTCGCGGCTTTGATGAATGGCGCTTTGGATCTGCGCGGGGGCCAAGGCTTCGCTCTGGCGCGCGCGCAGTTGCAGTTGATCAATGCCATAGCCGGCTTCGATTTCGCCAACCCCGCGTTCAAACAGTGGCAGGATGCTTTGCGGGTCGTTCATGGGGCGGGCCAGACGCAGTTCAACTTGCTGATTGGCCTGATCCACCCGCCGCAGGGTCAATTCCAGCACACGTGCCCCTTGGTTTTGGGCCTTCAACTTGTCGCAGAGTTGGTCCAGCAGCCGTCCGGTGCCCGCCATGACGTCACGTGTCAGGCCAATAGGATCGGGCAGGGTCAGGCGCACCCCATAATGCGGTGGATCGCGCAGCGGCACCAAAGGTTCGCTTTGCGCGCCCAAAGCCTGATCCAAGCGCAGCGCCAGATCCGGGCCAAACCGCCGCACAAGCGGGGCACGCGGCACGGCGTGCAGATCGCCAATGCTGCGCAGGCCCAACCGTTCAAGACCGATCACGGTGGCTGTGTCCAGACGCAGGGCCGCAACCGGCAAGTCCCGCAGCGCCTCTAGCGGTTGTCCGATGGGGGCAATCCCTTCGCCGAAATGCGCCAAAGCCCAGGCGCTGCCACGGGTGTCGGCCAGCCCGATACGCACCTGCAGCCCCGCCCGCATCAAGCGCATTCGCAGGTCCGCCAGCATCGCGGTTTCCCCGCCAAACAGCCGGGTTGAGCCGCTGACATCCAGCACCAGACCATCCTCACCTTCAAGTCCCACCCAGGGGCAATAGCGGCCAGCCCAACGGGCCAGCATCCGCAAAAACCGCGCATCCGCAGGCAGATCCGCCGGACGGGTGGTCAGATCGGGCAACAAGGCGCGCGCATCCGATAAGGTCATGCCAATCGACAATCCGCGCGCCGCAGCCAAGCTGTTCACACAGTGGAGCCTGTCGGTATTGCTTTCCCGCAGGGTCAGCGCAAACGGGGCCTCAAGAGGCTGTAAGCGAAGCGCGCGATCGCTCGCCAACTTCGGAAACCACAATGATACGACGCGACGCTGCATCCCAACGAGTGACCCATTTTGTTAATGTTCCTGATTTGTTCTTTATAAGAGACCAGCGCTGCAGAGTCGAGTCCCCCCCGGGCAGGGGCGCGCAGTGCCAGCGGGTTTCTGCAGCATTGCTGCCCATGCCATCTGGGGTCATCAACAGCCCCGTGCAGCGGCCGGTTTCTGCGGCCAGCTGAAGGCGGCGCCCGTGGGTCAATGTCAGGGGTTCAAAGGTTTCGGTGATGACCAGCCCCACCGCGCCAGAGCGCAGGGCTTCTTCGCTGACCGCCAAGAGGTCGATCTGATTTTTTGCCTTTGCCAGCAAAAGTTTACCGGGGTCGCAAAAGGGTGCGATCCCCATCGGGTTCAACACATCTCGGCGCCAAGAAGCACTGACCCAGAGCACAGGCTTATCGGTGAAATTGCAGCATGTCACCGCAAAGAATGTGGCGCCGGGGCCAACAACTTCGTGGGCGCGGCCCCGCCGCAGTGGATAGCAATTTGAGAAATCAGCAGACATTTTGATCCCCTTTTGTTCTCACTCTAAGATCGCCTGAGTCGGCATAAATTTCAAGAGCTGGGGAATCAGGGCAGGCGGGTGAGGATCAGGTGGGAGTGAGACTGGCGTATAAGCGGATGCGCTCCGATCTGGTCGTTCAACGCGCTCAGCGCAGCCCCCGAGGGCACGCGACACCGCACCAAAGCATCAATGTCGCCTCCGATTGACAGAACCTCGCTCACCATTTCCAAATCCGCCAGCCAGCGCAGCGCGGGGTCACAGGGGCGCTCGGCGATGGTCACAAACAGCACCGCCTCAAGCAGGTCCGCCTCCGCGGTGGTGACAGCCGCATGATAGCCGGAAATCACGCCGGATTGCTCAAGCAGTGTCACCCGGTCCTGCACAGCAGTGCGTGACAGGCCAATCGCGCGCCCGAGGGCTGCAAAGCTTTGACGGCCGTCTTTTTGCAGCGCCATCAAGATACGTTTGTCAGTGGCGTCTAGGGGCACAGAAACCTCATTTCGTCGGCATGTTACGTCGGTCCGCAAGTGGCCCAAACCTGGCGGGTATGGGACGGTATGCACGACATAAGAAGACATAACAGGAGGATGCAATGAGAAAACTCACTGCCAAAGACTTTACCGGGGCCAAGGCTTGGGAGGCGATTGATATTGATCAGATCGAAGGGGCGACAGTGCGCCTGCATTGGACGGATGCGCCGTATAAGTGGCATATCAATGATGGATCTGAGGTGTTTGTGGTGTTGGATGGCGCGGTGGATATGCACCTGCGTGAACGCGCCGCAGAGCGTGTCATCCGCCTTGAGGTGGGGGATATCTTTCATGCTGCGGCGGGGGATGAACATGTGGCCCATCCAGATGGGCCTGCGCGGGTCTTGGTGATCGAAAAAGCTGGCAGCGTCTAGCGCGCAGTCAGTAGTCTTTTTCGACAAAAATCCCAACGGCGCTGTCGCCATCAGACCCCAATCGCCCCCGCGCCGTGACGGTGGGGCTGATCTGTAGGTTCAGGTTGATCTGGCTTTTGCCGGCACTGTCGGCAATCACCTCGGTGTAGATGTTTTCGCTGATGTATTTGCCAGCCTTGGCCTGTGTCGTCCCTGTGTCCGAAGTGCTGACATCAAGGTCATCCAGCGCCAACCCTTTGCGCAATTTCCCGGCCAACCCCACGCCACCTTTGCCCGTCAAGGTGCGGATCGCAGCGGCCAAGCGCACAGCTTGCAACGGAGAGATGGTCGACAAGCCTTTGCCAAATAGAATCCGGGCTAGGACTTCGTCCTGTGGCAGATCGGGGGAGGCATCAAACCTCAACTCAGGGGCACTTGCGGGCCCTTCTAGGATGATCCGCGCTGTGGTGCCGGCCGTTTCTGTCTGCGCGACAAAGCGCAGGAACGGGTCAAAGGCACCTTGCAACTGGATCAGACCTTCGTTGAGGGTGAGGCGTTTGCCCAAGATATCCATACGCCCCCGTATCAACTCAAACTGGCCTTGCGGGATCACATTGTTGGTGTCGCCACTCAGCGTCAGCGTGCCGCCTAACTCTGCATCTAGCCCGCGGCCCCGCACAAAAATACGAGAGGGGGCGGTGATCTGTAGATCCAGCGGATAGGCCGGACCCGCCCGCGAAGATGTGCCGGTGTCGATCAATCCAGCCCAGTCGCGTACGCGGCGCACTTTGGCCGGTTCAAAGCGATGCTTCAGCCCTGGCAGGTTTGCAAAACTGAGGCCAGAGTTTGCAGGGACGCGCAGCTCGGTATCTTCAAGTGTCAACTGGCCGGAAATGCGTGCGCCCCCTGCCAGCGGTCCCGCCACGGCAACCGATCCATTCAGCACGGTTTGATAAAGTGCGGGGTCGGTGGCTTTGACATTGTTCAATGCGGCGCGCAGATCGGCCGTGTATCCGGGGTTCAGCGACACGGGCCCGGTCACACTGATCTGGCCCCCCGACGAAATATCGGCACCGATATCCATAGCAACCTGACTGTTGCCCAACCGCAAGGCGGCCCGCAGGTTTTGCAACGCAATGCGCAGATCGGGATTGGCGATGCGGGCCCCGGTGGTGGTGAGGGTGCCTGATAGGGCTGCAAGCGACAAAGCGCCTTTCAGGCGTAGATCGGCTTGGGCCAAACCGCTGATGGTGCGTGGGCGGATAAACGGATTGGCCAGCGCCAGTGGCGCAGTGCCCCTGAGCGCGAGATCCGCAGTTTCAAACGTGTCCGACACTGTGCCTTTGGTGTCAAACGCGGTGCCGCCGGGGCCACTTAGCCTGCTGTCTAAAGTCCAGCGCCCATCGGCAAGCCGTGCGGTGCCCGCCCCGTCAAGTGGTCCGTTGATGCCAATGCCCAACAGGCCAATATCGCGCAGGCCAGCGGCGAAGGTGAGTGCGCCATGACCTTGGGGGGAATAGCGCCCTGAAACATCCGCCGTCAGTTCGCGCCCTTGCAGGCGGGCTTGGTCAAGCTGAAGGTCGCCTTGGGCAGTGCGCTTGGCCGCGATGTTGATCTCTGAGGTGCCCCCCAACAGCGCGTCGAGGTCTGGAATGCCAAGGGCAAGATCCTCTGAGATCAGCGCCAGAGTTGTCTCAAAGCTTTGCTCCTGAAAATCTCCGTTCCCAGTCAAAGACAGCTGCCCCGCGCCGCGCAGAGGTCGGTTTGCGGCTTTGGCATAGGCTGACAATTCGGCGATCTCAGCGTCTAGATGGCCGAAAATTGGTCCGGCGCTATTGATCGTGAATGCCGCTGAAACCTGACCTGATCCCGGTGCGCCACCTTGCAGCTGAATTTCCCATTGGTCTTGGGCTTGCTGGCCATCAATCTCAAGGGTCGCAGCCCCTGAAATACCGGGCAGGCTAAGCGCGACTTGGGGCACATCTGCGGTCAGCGCAAAGCTTGAGGTCCCGGTTTTCAGTGCCGCCACCCCTGCAATCTTTGCGTGGTTGGTGGCAATGTCCAATTCATCCACAAACGTGCCTGTTTCGTCGCGTCGCACGGCGATGGACACGGCGCCGGGGCCCTTTAACAGAGGGTCAAGCACGGGTTGCGCCAGGTTGAGATCGGTTGTTTGTCCCGCGAAACTCAAATCAAACCGGCCCTCAATAGGGGCGACAGAGCCTTTCAGCGCCAAAGCTGCGGCTCCGCTGAGCGGTGTCTGCGCAAGGTCTTGGAACCGTGACAGATCGGCCAGCGTCAGATGCATATCCGGCGCAATAGACACCAGCGCCCCGTCGCCAGAGACATCGGTCGCAATCTGCCCCTTAAGCCGCATGTCCCCTGCCGCAAGATCCAATTGCGACAGCGTCAAGGCCGCCCCCGGTGCCCAATCCGCGCTGAACTGACCGGTGAGACTGTGTCCAATGGTTTGTGCCAACGAAGGATCAGCAAGAGCGATCTGGGTTGCATCGATTTGAAATTGCCCGTCAAAGCGCCCTTCGGGCACGATATGACCCTGACCCGTCAGGGCAAATGCGCCCAGTGAAATATCGGGACGTTTCAAACCAATTGTATCGGCTTTTAGGGTCCATTCCGTGCTTTGTGTCGCGTCATACGCTAGGGCGATTTGCGCTGACTGAAGCTCGGTTGCGCCTCCGCCAAACGGGAGCAAAACCGCCCCCGTGTCCGCGCCGATTTGACCGTTCAGGTCGATATGCGACGGCCAGCCCGAGGGGCCAATATGAACGGCACCTTCAAGGGCCAAGGCCGCGGCGTTCAGGGCAAACTGATCCAGCACGAGCCCGCCGGTTTGGGGTTGGTGGCCTTGTGCATCCAGTCGCAGGTTCGCCCCAAAGAACTGTTGATATTCGGGCGCAAACAATGACGCCAGATCACCGTCCAGCTCGGCTGTGAAACCGGGCAGTGCGTTGGCGGTTGGGGCCAAAGTCACCGCGCCGCTGAGCCGTGGAACAGCGTCCGTTTCCAACGCAAGCGTGGCCTTAAAGTTGTCAATTGGACCCGCGCCTTGCACATCAAAACGCACCGCAGGGGATCCGGGCAAAGTGAGATGTTGCGACACCAAACCGCCGGGCGCTTCTTGCAGTGAAAGTTCCAGATCAAGTTCGGTGGTGGCATTGGCATAAGAGGCCGCCAGATCAAAAGCCCCGAGCGGGCCGTCCAACCGGGTGATCTGCAGCTGTGCCCGCCCTGACCCGTCGGCCAATTCGGCGGACCCGGCAAAGCTGAAATCCAGGTCTTGCCCCACGAGGGCCGCGGCCAAATGCGCCCGTTCAATTTTGAGCGCGTCCAGATGGATCCCAACGGGCAGGTCCGGCAAGGCAAAGCCTGAGGCTTCGGGGCTTGGGGCTGTGGCGGGGGTGATTGGCGCGCGCAGAACAACAAGGTCTTCGACTGAAAGTTCTTGCACCTCCAATTGACCACGCAGCAAAGCCGCGCGGCTCCAGGTGAGGCGCAGGTTCTCCAACGACAGCCAGTCCCCTTGGCTGTCGGCAATTCGCAGCGACTTGATGGTTGCGCTGGAACTCCACGCGCCTTCAAACCCTTCGACAGTGACCACGCGCCCGTCGCCTGACAACGCGTTCTGAAGCAGGCCTTCCAGATAGGTCGGCTCTGACGTGTCCTGCGCCAATGCGGGGGCCGATAGGCACAGGCCAAGACAGAGAGGTGTCAAATAACGGCGCATCAGAAAGCCTGCCCTATACCGATGTAAACTTGCAATCCAGAGCTGGTGTTGCCCGCAATCGGGCCAGCCAGATCCAAGCGTAACGGCCCCACAGAGGTGTTATATCGCACGCCCAAGCCTGCCCCAGCGTGCCATGCGCCGGTGCCGTTGTAAAAGCTCTCCGAGCCGATATAGCCTGCGTCGGCAAATCCAACCAAGCTAAAGGCGGCGTTCAACTCAGCCCGCAATTCTGTGGACAGTCCGACAAAGCTGCGCCCCCCCGTGGTGCCCCCTGACACAGCAACCCCAAGGGATTGATAGGATTGACCGCGAACGGTGCCCCCACCGCCGGAATAGAACAAATAGCCCGGGGATGTGCCGGCCAAAGACGAGCCAAAGACAGAGCCAACCTGTAGGCGGGTCGCGGCCACCACTGTCGGGCTAAGTGCCTTATACACCCGCCCGTCAAACTTTAGCTGGGCGCCGTGTTGTTCCCCAGCAAGCCCAATAAATGGGGTGAGGGTCACATCAAGGTAATGACCACTGCTGGGGTTAAGCACTGTGTCGCGGCGGTCTTGCTGAAAGGACACGGGCACTTCGAGCAGCGTGAAATTGCGCGCGCCGTACACGTCGTTGGTTTCTGCGTAGCTGAACGTCAGGCCCAATTCGCCGGTGCGCGCGGGCCCAAAGATGCGGCTGACGCCGAGGCCCGCCTTAAAGGCATCTGCGCTATAGCTTGGTTCGTTGATTGAACTGACATCCAGCAGAGCAAAACCTGCGGTGTCAGCCCCATAGATGGCGGGGCGATCAAATCGGGTTGAAAGGGCATAATCCATGCCGCTGGATTGCCCCGCAATGCCGGCAATCTCGATGTCAAAGCGCAGTCGCTCCGCCCCTCCAAGCAAGTTGCGATGCATCCAGAACCCTGACAGGGTCAACCCATCTTGGGTCGACAGCTCAACGCCGGCACCAAAACGGCGCGGTAAGGCATCCACAACCTCAACGCCGATGTCCAGTTGTTGGTCTGGGGTAGGGATTTCTGCTTCGGTGGTTGCGACGGATTGAAACGCGCCGGTGCGCCGCAGGCGATTGGCTGCGGTTTCAAGCTCTGACGGTGAAAACTGTTGCCCAGTGGGCAGCCCGGCAATGGCCTTGATACGCTCGGGGCGCACAGCGCTATCGCCCGACGGGATCAAAGCGCCGAAGGTGAGTGCCGGGCCGGGGTCAATTTGAACTGTCGCAGACAGGGTGTGTGCACGGTGATCAGCTTCAAGGGATTGCTGGGCAACACGGGCTTTGGCGTGACCGTCTTCGCGCCAGGTGTCGATCGAGGTGCGGACCGCAGCCAGAACGTCGCTGCTGCGTGCAATTTGCCCAGTCTGAAATCCATTGGGCAGATCGGTGTCGGCGGGGATAGGGGCAATCGAAGTTGTGGTGAATTTGAACTGCGGGCCGGGGTCAACGGTGACCGCAATTTGGTCAATCGTATTGGGCGGCGACAGGGGCGGTATCAACGCCGCTTCGCGCCCATCGATCGCAATGCGAATGGTGGCCGAATAATATCCTTCGGCATAGAGGGTTTCCAAGAGCCGCTGATAGTCCGCCAAGGCAGAGGAAAACAGATCTTGTGCTTCGGTTGTGCCGTTGTTTTGCGCCTGTTTCAGCAAGGAGGCTGCGGTGAGCTGGCCCAGCAAACTGTCGTTTTGATCGCCTTCAAGCGCAATGTCCAAACGGCCCAAAGCCTGAGCAGGTTGAAACGTGGTCAGCGGAGCAACGCAAAGACACGCTGTGACACACAGCGGTCGCACAAGAGGGCGCAATTTGGACACAGCGGGCAGCATTCCAGAATCGTAAATGGCAGACTGCGCCCACCTTAAAGACAAGGTCGGCGCAGCACCATGGGCGTTTAGATTTCTGGGGATCTTTGCAAAAAAGCGCCGGTGATTACTTCAGGCACTTTGCAACGTTGCCCGCCATGGTTTCGAGCAGATCACCATAAAGCGCAGGCCCCGGTGTGAGGTGCTGTCCCAAGGGGTCCAGCGTTTCCAACTGATAGGGCAAGGCGCCAAAGATGGCGTCAAACAGCGTGTCGTTGAATTGAGGTTCCGAGAAGGCACAATCGATCTTGTCGGCCTCAATTTGCGCACGCAGATCCTTCAGGCGCGCTGGGCTTGGGGGCGTGGCATCGCCGCGGGCAATTGCGCCACTATTGTGGAGGCCATAGCGGGCTTCGAAATACTGATACCCATCGTGATAAGTCAGGAAGTGTTGGCCGCTGAGCTGCGAAAGGCTGGCGTCAAACCGCGCGTCCATCTCGGCCAGAGTTTGGGCGGCGGCGGTGGCATTTGCCTGATAGGTCTGCGCGTTTTCTGGGTCGGCTTGCGACAAGGTTTCGGCAATTGCGGTCACCCAAAGCTTGGCGTTGTGTGGGTCAAGCCAGGCATGGGGATCAATCCCGCCATGGTCATGAGCACCGTGATCGTCATTATGGTGATCTTCTTCTTGCGCTGCGTGATCATCGCCCGCATGCTCGTCATGCTCGTCATGCTCGTCATGCTCGTCATGCTCGTCATGCTCGTCATGCTCGTCATGCTCGTCATGCTCGTCATGCTCGTCATGCTCGTCATGCTCGTCATGCTCGTCATGCTCGTCATGCTCGTCATGGTGATCGTCGTGCTCATCCTCTTGGTCAAACACCGACAGATTGCGCGCTTCCAGAACCAAGGTGCCCTCTAGGTCAAGCATTTCGACCTGAACGGCGTTCTTGGCGATCTTTTCAAGCGGGCCAACCAGCCATGGCTCCAGCGACTCTCCGATCCAAAACACCACGTCAGATTTGGACAAAGCCCGCGCCTGTGACGGGCGCATTGAGTAGCCATGTGGAGAGGCTCCGGGCTCTAGGATCAAATCCGGAGTTCCAAGGTCACCCATGACCTGTGCAACAAGTGAATGCAAAGGGGCAATATCAACGCTGACCTTGGGAACGTCGGCCAAAGCAGTTGTGGGCAGGAAAAGCGGGATCAAAGCAGTGTAGCGACGCATAGCGAACTTTCGAGTGTAATTGTATAACATATCAATTGGGCTTGTAAGGTGTATCTTATAACATTACAAGCGGGATTTAGATGCCGTCGCAAAGAGGTCTTCATGACAGCTGTTGGATTTGAAAATCACGATCACACACGGTGCATCGACACGGGTGTCAAAGCCGTCGTTGCGCGTTGCGCCGAGCAATCGCTGCAGTTGACCCCGGTGCGCCAGCGCGTGATCGAGCTTTTGCTTTCGGATCATCGGGCAATGGGCGCCTATGAGATTTTGGATGTTCTGCGCGAAGAAGGGCTAGGGTCTCAGCCGCCGGTGGCGTATCGGGCGCTGGATTTCTTGGTGCGCCATGGCTTTGCCCATAAGATCGAGCAGCTGAACGCTTTTGTGGCGTGTTGCCATCCCGGAGAAACCCATGCCCCTGTCTTTCTGATCTGCCGCCACTGTGACGCGGTTGTGGAAACCGAAACCTCCCCGACCGAAGGTCAGTTGGGTGCAGCCGTCAAAGCGGCCGGGTTTAAGATTGAACAGGCTGTGCTGGAAATCGCTGGGATTTGCCCAAATTGTCAGACCCAAGAGGCGAGCGCGTGACACGGCTTATTGAAATCAAATCTGCGGATGTGCGCCTGGGGGCTGTTGTGGCTTTGGCGGATGTCGATTTTCACATTGATCGCGGCGAAATTGTCACCGTGGTGGGGCCAAATGGATCTGGCAAATCTACCTTGATGAAAACGGTGATCGGGGCGTTGCGCCCGTCATCGGGCACGGTGACACGGGCAGACCGATTGCGCATTGGCTATGTGCCACAGCAGCTCCATATCGACCCGACCTTGCCGATGACGGTGGGGCGGTTTCTCAGCTTGCCGCGCCGCATGCCTGTGGCCAAAATTGCAGCTGCATTGGATCGCGCTGGCGTGCCTGATCTGGTGGATCGACAAATGGTGCATCTGTCTGGCGGGCAGTTTCAGCGGGTATTGTTGGCGCGCGCGTTGATGAATGCCCCGGATTTGTTGATCCTTGACGAGGCCACTCAGGGGCTGGATCAGCCGGGATCGGCCGCGTTCTATCGTCAGATCGAAGAGGTGCGCCAAGATCTTGGATGTGCGGTTTTGATGGTGAGCCACGAGTTACATGTTGTCATGGCCGCCAGTGATCGCGTGGTTTGTCTGAATGGGCATATCTGTTGTCATGGCGCCCCCGAGATCGTTGCCTCGGCCCCGGAATATCGGGCTTTGTTTGGCTCGGGCACCGGGGGGGCGCTGGCGCTTTATCGCCACGACCATGATCACAACCACGATCACAGTCACGGCCATGACCACCCGCATTCCCATGATCATCATCACGACCACCGGCATCACCATGATGAGAGTTGCAACCACGGCTCAACTGACGAGCCGAGCGCGAAACAGAAGGTGCAAAGTTGATGTTTTTAGATGATTTTGTGGTGCGCGCGGCCTTAGCAGGTGTCGGGGTGGCGCTGGCCGCCGCGCCCTTGGGCTGTTTTGTGGTTTGGCGCCGGATGGCCTATTTTGGCGACGCGACGGCGCATGCCTCGATCTTGGGCGTCGCATTGGCGCTTGGGTTTGAAATGTCGATCTTTGCCGGGGTTTTGGTTGTGGCTTTGGCGATGGCCACCTTGGTCAGCACGCTCAGCGGGCGTGGCTTTGCAATGGATACGCTGTTGGGCGTCATGGCGCATTCGGCCTTGGCTTTTGGTTTGGTGGCGGTGTCATTTTTGCAGAACGTGCGTATCGATCTGATGAGTTACCTCTTTGGGGATATTCTGGCGGTCGCTGTGCCTGATCTTGCGGTGATATGGGGCGGCGCAGCGGTCACGATTGCCTTGGTGGCGTGGCGCTGGTCGGCGTTGTTGACAGCCACATTGAACCCCGATCTGGCCCATGCCAACGGTATCGACCCAAAACGAGAGCAATTGGTCCTGACGCTGGCCTTGGCGGTTGTGGTGGCGGTGGCCATCAAAGTGGTCGGGGTTTTGCTGATTGCGGCAATGTTGATCATCCCACCCGCAGCGGCACGCCCACTGAGCCGCACCCCCGAAGCCATGGCGGTCTTTGCGGCGATCATCGGGGTAGCCTCGGTTCTGGGTGGATTGCAGGGCGCGTTGATCTGGGACACGCCAACGGGGCCAAGCATTGTATGCTTGGCGGCGTTGATCTTCTTGGCGGTGAGCCTTGGGGATCTGCTGCGCAACGCCAAGGGGCGGCGCCATCATCGCTAGCTCAGGTGCGCCGGCAGGCCTGCGCGATGTCGCGCACGCTGCGCCTAGGGCAGGATTTGCAGCCAGACCCAGACCGTCAAGGTGCTGGCGGCGGTGCCAATCAAAACCGTCGAAGCGGCGACACGTTTTGCGACGCCATACATATTGGCAAAGAGATAGGTATTGATCCCGGGGGCCATCGACGCCGTCACCACCGCACCGCGCAATGCCGCGTCTGACAGCTCAAAATAGCGCCCCAAGCCAAAGGTGATTGAAGGGTGCACCACAAGGCTGATCAACAGCATATAGGCGATGATTTTGCTGTCACCTTCGGGGCGGTAGCGGGTCAATACCCCGCCAAGGCCAAAGATCGCGGCTGGCAGAGCAGATTGCTTGACCAGATCCACCGCCGCGGTCAGCGAGATTGGCAGGCTAAGGCCGCTGAAGTTGACGATAAAGCCCAACACGATCCCGACCAGCAGGGCGTTGCGAAACATGGCCCGCCCGACAGTGGCCGCCAATTGCAAGGTGGATTGGCCTTTGGCGCGGATGATTTCCATCGCGGTGATGCCAATCACATAGCAAAAGGGCGCGTGGATCGACACAATCGCAAAGTTGGCCGACAGGGCGTTTGCGCCATAGGCCCGCTCGGTGATAGCCAGACCCAAAAGCACCGAATTTGAGAACAATCCGATAAAGCCGATGGCAACGCAATCTTCCCACGGACGGCCAAACAATAGCCGTGCCCCAAAGAAGCCGGCCGCAAATCCCGTGCCTGCCCCCGTGTAAAACGAGACCAGCAGTCGCAGATCAAAGCTTTGGCTGAGATCAAGATTGGCAATCGCAGAGAACAGGAGGCAGGGAATGGCAAATCCCTGCGTGTATTTCATCAACCCATCGATATGCGTGTCGTTCAACAGCCCGCGCCACGTGGCGACATAGCCAAAGCCGATCACCAAAAACACCGGAATAACAACGTTGAGCAGGTCTTGGAACATCGAAGGGCCTTTGCGTCGTTGTTAGGGTCGGCATGCCTCCGGCGGGAGTATTTGGCGCAAGGCGAAATAGCGGTCAGATCTGATAGGACAGGGTCATTCCGTCGAAGGCAGGGGTGATATGGTCCGGGGTCTCTTCCGCAACCGTTTGATAATCAAGGTCGATGTGCATGTTTGTCAGCACAGCGGTTTTGGGCGCCATCTTTTGAATCCAGGCCAAAGACTGTTCCAAGTGAGAATGGGTCGGGTGCGGTGTGCGGCGCAGCGCGTCCAAAATCCAGCATTCAAGGCCTTGGAGCTGGGGCCAAGAGGCCTCGGGGATGTGGGCCACATCCGGCATATAGGCCACGTTATGGATGCGGAATCCCAAGGCATCGATGCTGCCATGGTCGACTTTGATTGGGCTAAACGTGATGTCCCCGCCGGGGCCGCCGATGGTGACATCGCCGTCTAATGTGTGCATGTCCAAAATGGGCGGGTAGGGGCTGTCTTTGGGTTGTACAAAGGCATAGCCAAAGCGCGAAATGAGATCGTTTTGGGTGTCCCCGTCGGCCCAGACCGGCAGGCGCTTACGGGTGTTGAACACCACCATGCGCAAATCATCGATGCCGTGCACGTGATCGGCGTGCCCGTGGGTCCAGACTACGCCATCCAGCACGCCAATGCCTGCATCAAGCAGCTGTTGGCGCATGTCGGGGGTGGTGTCGATCAGAACAGTGGTGGTGCCCGCGTCACTGATACGCTGAACAAGCATCGAGCAGCGGCGGCGCGCATTTTTCGGATTTGTCGGATCACAATCGCCCCAATGCCCCCCCAATCGGGGCACGCCGCCAGACGAGCCGCAGCCCAAGATGGTGAAGCGCAGCTCAGCCATTAGGTTTGCGCCTCATACCGGGCGGCTTTCCAAAACAGGCGGTCAAAATTGGCTTGGGTTTGGGCGGCAAAGGCGGCGTAGTCGAGGCCAAAGACCTCGGCGCCCACTTGTGCTGTGTGCACGGTGTAACCCGGCTCATTGCGTTTGCCGCGGAAAGGTTTTGGCGCCAAATAGGGGCTGTCGGTTTCCACCAAGACGCGGTCTACAGGTGCATTGGCAAAGATATCGCGCACCTCTTGGCTTTTGGGGAAGGTCGCAATGCCAGACATCGACAGGTAAAACCCAAGATCCAGCGCCGCTTTGGCCAGCTCAGGGCCTGAGGTGTAGCAATGCATCACGCAGCTAAAGGCGCCATTGCGGTGTTCGGCGCTGAGGATGTCAGCCATGTCCTGATCGGCGTCACGTGAATGGATGATCAGCGGCAATTTGGTTTGGCGCGCTGCTTCGATATGGATCGGCAAGCTGGCCTTTTGGCGCGCGGCGCTATCGGCGGAGTAGTGGTAATCCAGACCCGTTTCACCAATGCCGACAAATTTGGGATGTTCAGCGAGGCTGATAAGATCCTCAACACTGACGAGCGGTTCATCGGCAGCGCTCATTGGGTGGGTGCCTGCGGCGTAGAAAACGGGGGCATAGCGTTCGGCAATGGCGCGCACCGACGGTTCGGTCTTGAGCTTGGTGCAGATGGTGACCATCCGGGTGACCCCGGCCTCAAGGGCGCGGGCAACCACGGCGTCGCGCTCTTCCTCAAAATCGGGGAAGTCGAGGTGGCAATGGCTGTCGGTGATCTGAATAGGGTGGGTCATATGAAGAGCAGGGTCAGCCTGTTGCAGTTTTTTGAATCTTGAAAACCGTATCTAGGATGAGCGCAACAGGGTCAAGGTTCACAGCCCGGCCATGACGGGTTCGTGCGCCGATCTCTTGTTGCAGGTCCGCCCAAGCGCGCCCGTGATGGGGGGTCGGTGCCAGACGTTGCAACAAATCCCCTTCTCCGGGAACCGCTTCGGTGGCAGGGGCCGCGCCAAGCGCACCGGTGCGCGCCAAACGGGCCAACAACAGGTCATTCAGCGACAGCAGCAGATCAAGACGCGCTTCGGCACCGCGTGCGGCGGCGGCTTCGGCCAATTTCAGGGCGCGCGCGCGATCCATCTTGGGCAGGCTGCTATAGAGGCCAATTAATTCTTGATATATTTCAAGGCCTTTGAGGTTTAACAGCCGTAGGGCCTCGCCGACTGATCCTGCTGACAATTCGGCCAAGGCGGCTGGGTTTGGGATTTGGTTGACCCCGGCTTGGTCAAGCGCTTGGCGCATGTCATCGGGTGACAAGGTTGACAGGCGCAGTTCGCGACAGCGTGAGCGGATGGTCGGCAAAAGCCGTGACGGCTGATGGCAAACCAACAGCAGCGTGGTGTTGGCGGGCGGCTCTTCTAAGACTTTGAGCAGCGCGTTTGCGGCGGAAACGTTCATCTCATCCGCCGCATCGACAATCACCACACGGCGCCCACCGTCAGCCGCTGAGAGACCAAAGAAGTTTTTCAGCTTGCGCACTTCGCCAACCAGAATGTCCGCCGCCAGCTTATCGCCTTTGTCATTTGGGCCGCGCCGCAAGAGAAACAAACCCGGTTCGGACAAAGCCTGTAACCGGTGTTCAATGGGGTGATCAGGGGCAATAGCAAGGGAGGTCGGCGCTGGGGGCGCGCCAAACAGGCTGTCCCCGGTTTCCACCGGTGTGGTCAGCAAAAATCGGGCGATGTGCCAGGCCAATGTGGCTTTGCCGACACCTTTGGGGCCCGTGATCAGCCACCCGTGGTGCAATCGCCCCGAATTAAACGCCTCAAGAAAGGCAGCTTGTGCCGCGTCTTGGCCAAAGACGTTTTGGGTTTCGCGCGGATGCGGCGCACCTTCGATGCGATCTGGTTCAGGAAGATCTGGGGATGCGGCAGCCATCAGAGCTTGCTCTTTACTTGGGTCAGAACGTCCTGCGCGACGGTGTCGATGTCATGTGCGCCGTCGATGGTCAGGAAGCGATCCGAAAATTCTGCAGCCAGCGCCAAGAAACCTGCGCGCATTTTCTGTTGGAGGTCTTCGCCAAAGGATTCAAAGCGTTCTTCGACCCCTTGGCGGGACAGGGCCCGGTTCAGCCCGGTGCCGGGATCCATATCGATCAAAACCGTCAGATCCGGCTCGCGGTTGATCATTAGGTTGTGGAGTTGGTCAACAGTTGTGCGCAGGTCACCACGGCTCAGACCTTGGTACATGCGCGTGCTGTCGGCGAACCGGTCAGAGATCACAATCTTGCCAGCCTGAAGTGCCGGTAGAATGGTTCGTTCCATGTGGTCCCGCCGCGCGGCGGTAAACAGCAAAATTTCGGTTTCCGCGGACCAGCGGTCAGGATCGCCCTGCAAGACGAGGGCGCGAATTTCTTCGGCTCCGGGGGATCCCCCGGGTTCGCGGGTCAGTACAACGTCATGCCCCAGATCGCCCAAAGCTTGCGCCAGTAGGCGGGCTTGCGTCGACTTGCCAGAACCGTCAATGCCTTCAAAGCTGATGAATGTGCCGGTGGTGCTCAAGAAGTACCCTCTGGACCCTGTTCGATCTTGGTCAGCAGGGATTTGGCGGCGGTTTTGACGCGGGTCATAAAACCGCCCAAAGCCACATCTTGATCCGCAACCAGATCAACAGAGGTTGGGTCAAGACCTTCGGGCTTGATGATCAACTGGCCCAGTGTTTGGCCCTTTTTGATCGGGGCCTGAACGGGCCCCTGATAGACCACTTCGGCCAACATTTTGTTGCCGCTTAGGGCAGGGGAAAGGGCCACAACGTCTTGTGTCGTGACCAGCCCTACATTTGGCAAACGCCCCATCCAAACGTCAGCCTGCGCAATCACAGTGCCCGCTTTGGCAACCGGGCGCAGCACAAATTGGCGGAAAGACCAGTTGACCACCGCCTCAGCTTCTTCGGCGCGGGCTTTGGCGCTGTCCATGCCGGACAAGACAAAGACCACACGGCGGCCATCTTGCATGGCGGACCCGACCAAGCCATATCCCGCTTCTGAGGTGTGCCCGGTTTTCAAACCATCCGCGCCAATGCCCAATCCCAACAAGGGGTTACGGTTGCGCACGTTCTGTGGAGCGCGGCCATCAAAGGCAAATTCACGCTCGGCGAACATGGGGTAGAATTCGGGAAAATCTTCGATCAACCGGGTTGCCAGCAATGCCAAATCGCGCATCGACATCCGGTGTCCTGCAGCGGGCCAGCCATTTGAGTTGGCAAAGGTGGAATTGGTCATCCCCATGCGCTGGGCGCGTTGGGTCATAAAGTTTGCAAAGCCCGCTTCGGTTCCATTGGGCGACAGAGCTTCGGCGATCACTGCGCAGGCGTCATTGCCCGACAGCACAATGATGCCCCGGATCAGGTCTTCGACGCGGACCCGGTCTGTTGTGTCCAGAAACATGGTTGATCCGCCATAGCTCATGGCGTGATCCGACACAGGCAGCTCTTCGTCCAACGTCAAGCGCCCGTCGCGTAAGGCTTCGAAAGCAATATACAACGTCATCAGCTTGGACATCGACGCCGGGGGCAAGGGCTGATCGGCGTTTTTGTTCAGCAAAACAGTGCCGGTCGTCAGATCCACAACATAGGCCGAGCTGGCCCGGGTGTCATACGCCGCAGCGGGCAGGGTCAGTAAAACACAGGCCGCCAGCACGGCGCCCAGACGGATCAACAAAGACTGAAGCACACTTAGATCCTCTATTAGTTTTTCACGGCGTAGGCGTCAGTGAAGCCGTTGGTTTTGATCTTAGACAAAAGCGCAGAACGGTCCGAACTGGTCTGAGCTGGGCCCACCAGAACGCGCCAGTAGGTCTTACCCTTGAGGCTTTGTTCTTTGACAACTGTGGTCATCCCGGCGCTGTTCATCTGTTTGGCGGCTTTGTTGGCATTGGCCTCAACCGAGAAGATACCAATCTGCAAGAAGGGCTTGGCGAGCGGGGAACTGCTTGAAACAGATGCCGGGGCCGCTGCGGGTTTTGGCGCCGCAGGTGTTGGTGTGGCGGCGGTGGAGGTCGCCGCTTCGGCCTTGTCGATGGCCGCGCTGGCCGATTGGATCGGATCCAGTGGTGTGGCTTCGATGCTGGCGGGGGCCGCAACAGGTGTTGGCGCCGCTTGGGCAGGCTCTTCGGCCACTTCTTCGCGCCGCAGCGCGGTGACGTTCAATTCAATGGGCTGACCTGCTAGCATGCTCAGCGCCGAGGCCGCATCCGAAGAGACTTGGAAGCGGGGGCCGGGGTTTTCGCGCTCGCGTCGGAACAGAGCTCCGATGACAAATTTGCCATTCGCCTGATTGCGGATGATCACGCGCTCAGGCTCTGCAACATCTGGATGTGCGACCCAAACGCCGCCAAGTGAAGGGCGTCCATCCCAAAGACCAGCCTCGGCCTTTTGAAAGACGTCTGGGGCTTCGATATCACGTTCAATCAGCTTGACGGATTGGCTCTGAGCCGGAGCCTCTGGTGACGTTTTGCGTTTGAAACGGTCAAAGAAACCAACCTTTGGTTCCGTGTCTACTTCGCCGGCCGGCGCTGAGGCGCCTGTTCCGGGAAAACCTTCGGTGCAGGCCCCGAGCATTGCGCTCAGTGCCAAAATGGCGGCGCCCTGCTTTAAGCCCCGATAAACCACGCGATAATTTGCGGCTGTGCCCATGAAATTCTTGCCTCTGTCTTGCGTCCAAGCGCCCGTTGCCGGTTGTGCGGTCTGATATTAAGGGTTGGAACAATCACCTCTGGCGCAGCTTAGCCTCAAGTTTGCAACAATAAAAGCATGTGGAAGGGCATAGGCGGAAAATCCCTGTCGTTTGTGTCTTTAAGAATCATTTCAGAGTGTGTAATCCACTCCACGTCGGAGGAGTGGCAGAGTGGTCGAATGCACCGGTCTTGAAAACCGACGAGGGTGAAAGTCCTCCCAGGGTTCGAATCCCTGTTCCTCCGCCACCTTCTTTATATGGTGGTTTTGTTCCTGTTTCATGGGCTCCGCTTTTGATGTCGGATCAAGCGGGCTTTGGCCTAAGTTCTTCGAAGCGCTGCTAATTTGCTTTGCTACTCAACAGATCCGGGCTTGATGCCTGTGACAATCGGGCGCTTGTGAAAACGCCCCGCCAACAGTTTTTGATCACAGACCCGGAGAGCACACGCGGGTCTGTGAGCCCGCGCAAAGCTGGCCGCTGCCCTTAACGGTGAACGCGGACGACGTTCACCAGATCACCTTCAAATTCCCATGGGCGGTTGAGGCGGAACTTGGCTTTTAGGAAATCAACAAAGGCGCGCAGGTTTGGAGCCATGCCTTTGTGGGGCTGGAAAACAATATTGAACTCGACCGAAGGCCCTGAGTGTTCGGGCAGGACGCGCACCAGCGCTCCGCGGCTGACCTGCTCATCGGCAAGCCATGCCGGAAGCAGCGCAATGCCCAAACCCGAAACGGTCATGTCCAACAGAGCGTTGTGATCTTTCACAGAGAGGCGCGGAGTGAGGCGCTTGGTGATGGTTTGGTCACCAAAATGCACCGGCAGATCCAGCGGGCCATAGCCAATGCGGCTGGAAAGGAACGGGTGGTCCGTCAGGTCGCATAGGCCGTTTAGGGGCGCGTTTTTTTCGAGATACCGTTTGCTGGCGTAAAAATACTGCGTGGAAGACCCAAGCGAGATCGCACAAAGCGAGTCATCTTCGATCTCTCCTTTGCGGATGGCGACATCACAGCGTTCTTCGCGAAAATCGATCTTGCGGCTGGTGATGGTCAGATTGAGCTGAATCTCAGGGTGTTCTTTCATGAACTCTGGCATCAGTGGCAACACAAAGGTGCGCCCCAGCGTTTCCGGCAGGCTGACATTCAGGGTGCCGCTTGGGCGGGTGTGCATCGCTTTGATGGCGTGATCTGCGGTGCGGGCTTCGGCCACAAGACGGGCGCAATGCTCATAATAGACACGGCCGCTTTCCGTCAAAGACATGGAGCGTGTTGTGCGATGCATCAAGGTGATGCCCAGCCTGTCCTCTAACAGGCCAACCCGACGGCTGACATTAGATTTGGACATCCGCAAGCTTTCAGCCGCAGCGGAAAAACCGTTCTGTTCGACCACGGCGGCAAAGATTGCCATGTCCGTTAATAGATCCGCATCCATCAGAGCCTCCAACACCGTCAAATTTGATTGTTCTCTATTCTGGATAAAGTGTCCCGTCAATAAAGATTGTTTTTCTGGCGGGATGAATTTACAAATTTAAGTGTCGCTCTCGAAAGTGTGGATCGTGCCTCGGTTCATCCACACAAAGCGTGAAGGCAGGGAGGCCTTCTCGCATGGAAACCGAACAAAAGCGGCATGGGAGGAAAGATATGTCATTCAAGATTTCGAAGTTGAAAACGACGCTCGCAGGGATGGTTGCAGGTGTGGCCATGACGGCCGGCGCAGCGTCTGCGGCGGATTTACCTTGCTCAACAGCAAAGCTGGTTGTGCCTTGGGGACCAGGCGGCGGGACCGCTGTGATCTTTGGTATTTTTGAGAAAGCGATCGAAGCATCTGATGCGCCGGTCAAAATCAAAGTGGTCACTGTCCCCGGTCAAGGTGGTGCTTTGGGGGCGAAAGAAGCCCACGCAGCAAAGCCTGACGGATGTACGCTTTTTGCTATTCACCAGCACCTTGTGGTCAACTACATCAATGGTGTGACTGACTTTAGCTGGGATGGGTTTGAGCCTGTTGCCTTGCTGACCGATACGCCCGAAATCATTGGGGCCGGTGGTCATGTTGGATATGACAGCTTGGAAGGTATGCTTGACGCTGCGAAAGCAGAGCCTGGCAGCATTCCAACGGGTGTTTCAATGGGGGCAACCAGCCACTTCTTGTGGATCATGTTGGGTGCAAAAACTGGCACTGATTTTGCCTATGTACCGTTTCAAGGCGGCACAGCTGGGCGTATCACTGGCCTGCTGAACGGATCCATCGATCTGGGCGGTATCAACATGGCGGCTGCGCGCACACAGCGTGGTGACGGTGCCCTCAAAGCCTTCGCGATTGCCGCCGAAGAGCGCAGCGATCTGATCCCAGATGTTCCGACACTGAAAGAGCTGGGTGTGGACATGAACTACTCGCTCACACGTGGCATCATGCTGCCCAAAGGCACGCCACAGGATGTGATCGATTACTGGGCCGAAGTGTTCAAGGCGCCAACTCAGGATGCCAGCTTCGTGGAAGAACAAGCCTCTAAGGGCACAAGTGTTCAATACCTCGGGCCACAGGAATACGCACAGTGGTGGAAAGACACCGAAGTTGACTTCCTAGATGCAGCGAAACAGCTGAAAGTGGGCCGCTTCCAATAGCTCCTCCCCCTGCCTGTGCCGCTTTGCGGCGCAGGCGCTTTAACCTGTCGAGGACACAATGACCTTCAATAGAGACTTTTTTGTAGCGCTCTTCTTTCTAGCGCTTTCTGTAGGCATGTATGTGGCCAGCTACACATTGCCCGAACCCATGTTCGGTCAGCTGGCGTCATGGACATGGCCACGCCTGATCTTGGTGCCGCTGGGCATTTTGTCCCTTGTGATGATGGCTCAGTCACAACAGGCGGGTGGTGAAACGGTTAAGTTTTCCGATCTGATCAACTGGATCGTTGAGAACCGGAACCCGTTTGTGTGTTTTGCCCTGTTTTTGGGATTTTTGCTGGCGATGCCGGTGCTTGGAATGCTGTTGGGCGGTTTGATCTATGTGTTCTTGACGCTGAATGTTCTGGGCGGATGGCAACCGAAACAAATGGCCGTTCATGCAGGCATCTCATTGGTGTTTGTGGTTGGCATGTGGTCAGTGTTTTCGCTGGCGCTGGGTGTGGTGCTGCCGGAAGGCACGATCTTGAGGGTCTACTAAATGTTTGAGAATATTCTTCTCGCAGCGCCGGAACTGTTCACGCTGACAAATATGATGCTGATGATGATCGGCACGATGGCGGGACTGCTGGCCGGTGCTATTCCCGGTTTTACAATTGCGATGGCGGTGGTTCTTGTCCTGCCGTTCACCTTTACAATGTCGCCCGTACAAGGGCTTGCAACCATGATTGCCGTCTATGTTGGCGGGCTGTCTGGCGGTTTGATGTCAGGTATTCTGACCGGCATCCCGGGCACGCCTTCCTCTGTGGCGACCACCTTTGATGGCTATCCATTGGCGCGCGCAGGCAAAGCAGGCTTGGCCTTGGGCGTTGGGGTCTGGTCCAGCTTCTTTGGTGGTGTCTTTGCTTCGGTTGTGCTGATGCTTGTTGCGCCGCAACTGGCGCGCATCGGGCTTGAGTTTCAACCTGTTGACTACTTCTCACTGGTGATCTTTGCTTTGACGGTGACGGCCTCCTTAGCGGGCGACCAAATGGTCAAAGGTCTGATGTCAGGCCTATTGGGACTGTTGGTGGCCACAATTGGTGCAGATGTCGTGTTCGGCATGCCTCGCTTTACCTTTGGTATTGATCAGATGGAGCAAGGCTTTGCCTTTTTGCCCGTCTTGGTTGGTATCTTTGCATTTGGTCGCCTGTTGGCGGACGTCAAAAGCCGCGAAAAGGCGCACCAGCCATTGGGCGGCGACACCACGGCGGTTCACATCGACTATGTGGGGGCCGCGAAAGAGGTCTTTCGGCGCTGGGGCAACGCGTTGCGTTCTTCGATCATTGGGGTGTTTGTCGGGGTGCTTCCTGCCGCTGGGAGTACGATTTCCAACATTCTGGCCTATGATCAGGCCAAGAAAACATCCAAGGAAAGTGACCAATTTGGCAAAGGCGCCATTGATGGTATCATCGCCCCAGAGGCGGCCAACAATGCCACGGCTGGTGGGGCGCTTATCGTGATGATGGCGCTGGGTTTGCCCGGCGACATCATGACTGCGATCATGTTGGGCGCGTTGCTGATCCATGATGTGATCCCGAGCCCTTCGTTTATCTCGGACGAACCCAAAATTGCCTATGCGATTTTCTTGGCCTTCTTTGTGGCAAACTTCATGATGCTGGCGCTTCAGTCGTTCACGCTGCGTGGCTTTGTGATGATCACCAAGGTTAAGCTTTATATGCTGACGGGCGTGATCTTGTTCTACTGCGCGCTGGGCATGTTTGCTCTCAACAATATCGGTTGGGACATGTGGACGCTGTTCTTCTTTGGCATCCTGGGCTTCTTTATGCGGGCTTTGGGCTTTCCGATTGTGCCATTGGTGCTGGGTGTTGTGCTTGGGCGGATTGCAGAGGCGCGGCTTAGTCAGGTTTTTGCACGCTCAGACGACATCACGGTCTTTCTAAGCCGTCCCTGGTCGCTGTTCTTCCTGATGCTGGCGTGTTTCTCGATCATCTTCCCGATCTATCAAAAACACCGTGGCACAGCGGTTTGGGCGCGCTTTTACCCAGCGGTATTGCTGATTGTCATGTCTTATCCGGTGTTCTTGATGCCGGGAACGGTTCGACCCGTTGTTGCGGGTCTGATGGTGCTTTCTGGTCTGGTGATGGCTGGACTTCAAATCAAACGTGGCTCTGCGGGCCAACAAGCTAAATAGGACGATATCATGGATCTAGGGATCACAGGAAAAACGGCGCTGGTTTTGGGCGCATCACAAGGCCTTGGTGAGGCCATTGCCGAAAAGCTGGCCGCTGAGGGTGCAAACCTTGTGTTGGTTGCGCGCAATGCAGAGGCGCTTGAGGCCAATGCAACCCGGTTGAGTAAAACCCATGGCATCCAAGCCCAGGGTATCAGCGTGGATCTGTCTGATCCCGAAGCCACAGCCGCATTTGCCAGCCGCGTTCGCGACGAAATCAAGCCGGATATGCTGGTGGCAAACGCGGGCGGGCCGCCACCATCGGTTTCGACCGGGGTGGCCCAAGAGGTCTGGCAACGTTCGGCGCAGATGCTGCTTTTCTCGATCATTCAGGTGACGGAAGCCGCGGTTGAGGCGATGCGCGAAAAGAAATGGGGGCGCGTGTTGGCGATCGGCTCGTCTGGTGTCATTCAACCCATCCCAAATCTGGCGGTCTCTAACACCATTCGGGGCGCTGTTGCGGGCTTTTGCAAAACGCTTGCGGGTGAAGTGGCGGGCGACGGCATCACCGTCAACATGATCCTGCCCGGCAAGATCGATACCGCGCGTGTCGGCCAGTTGGATACCGCCCGCGCCGGACGCGAAGACAAGTCGTTGGAACAAGTGCGCGCAGAGATTGCCGCGTCCTTGCCGATCAAACGCTATGGCAAACCAGAGGAGTTTGCTTCGGTCGCAGCCTTCCTTTTGTCAGAGCCAGCAGGCTACGTCACCGGTCAAATGACGCGGGTCGATGGCGGCATGATCCGGAGTATTTGAGCCATGTCCAATCACGACAAAGCGGCACCCTCGCGATCTGCGTCAGGGCCGCGCCATGGGGGCCGTATTCTGGCGGATCAGCTGGCAATTCTGGGCGCCGAAACCATCTATAACGTGCCCGGCGAGAGCTTTTTGGGCTTGTTGGATGGTCTGTATGATCACCGCGATCAGATCAAAGTTATCTCGTGCCGCCATGAATCGGGCGCCTCTAACATGGCCGACGCCTATGGCAAGATGACCGGCAAGCCCGGCATCTGCGCCTTTACCCGTGGGCCGGGGGCGACCAATGGCTCCAATGGTGTGCACACGGCCTTTCAAGACAGCACGCCGATGATTGTGCTGATCGGGCAGGTTGCGACCGATATGATGGATCGCGAAGCCTTTCAGGAAATGGACTATCGCCGGATGTTTGGCGAAATGGCAAAATGGGTGGCTCAGATCGATGATGCCTCTCGTATTCCGGAATATATCTCGCGGGCATGGCATGTTGCCTTGTCAGGACGTCCCGGACCTGTGGTGCTTGCCTTGCCCGAAGATGTCTTGGCCGACACCGCCGAGGTGGCCGATATTCGCCCCGCACATGTGGGCAAAAGTGCCCCAGATGCCGGTGCAATGGCGCAGCTTGGCGACATGCTAGCCAAAGCCGAAAAGCCTTTGTTGGTGCTGGGTGGTCCTGATTGGAGCGCAGAAGCCGCCGAGATGGCGGCCAAGGTTGCAGAAAAGTTCAACTTGCCTGTGGCGACGACATTCCGGTGTCAGGACTATATCGACAATGGTCATCCCAACTATGGCGGCGTCATTGGCATTGCCCCCTTGCCGGGGTTGCGGCGCAAAGTGCGCGAAGAGGTCGACCTTTTGATCACGGTCGGCAGCCGCTTTGGCGAGATGACGACCCAAGGCTATACGCTGATTGACACGCCTGTGCCGCAGATGCCGTTGGTGCATGTGCACCCCGGCGCCGAAGAGTTGGGCCATGTCTATGCCCCGGACGTCTCGATCGTTTCGTCGCCGCTGAATTTTCTCAACGCGATGTTGCAGCTTGATGTGAAGCCCGCCCACGCAGCCGAGTGGACACAAGGGTTCCGCACGGAATATGACGCCTTTTTGACCCCGACACAGGTGCCGGGCGATCTGAATATGAGCGACGTCATCCGCCACGTTTCAGCAACTTTGCCGGATGACACGATCTATACAAACGGCGCTGGCAACTATTCAGTGTGGTTGCATCGCTTTCACAGTCATCGCAGCTATCGCACGCAACTGGCCCCGACCAGTGGCTCGATGGGCTATGCGGTTCCTGCGGCCATCGCGGCCAAACTGCACTATCCGGACCGCACCGTTGTCAGCGTTGCCGGGGATGGTTGCTTTTTGATGACGGCGCAGGAACTGGCCACTGCGGCACAGTTCGAGGCGGGGGTGATTTATCTGGTGGTGAACAACGGCATGTTCGGCACGATCCGGATGCACCAAGAACGTTCCCACCCAGGGCGCGTGATTTCCACCGAACTGCAAAACCCGGATTTTGTGGCCTATGCAAATTCCTTTGGCATCCCCGGAGAGTTGGTCACGACAACCGAACAGTTTCCAGAAGCACTGGAGCGGGCGCGCGCCTCAAAGGCGGGGTATCTGATCGAGTTGCAAGTCGACCCAGAGGCGCTGACCCCAACGCAAACGCTGAGCGCGGCGCGTCAGCAAGGTGAGAACAGCAAGGACATCTCATGATCGTTGAAGAACGGATTTATTCGCTGCAAATCGGTGCGGTGCCGCAATACCTAAAGCTTTACGAAGCGGAAGGTCTGGCCATTCAGCGGCCCATACTTGGGCGTCTGGTTGGCTACTTTTCTTCTGACATCGGGGCGCTGCATCAGATTGTGCACATGTGGGCCTATACCGATATGCAGGAACGAAGTGAGAGGCGGGCGCAATTGATCGCAGACCCGAGATGGACGGAGTACGTCAAGACCATCAGACCCCTGCAAATATCGCAGGAAAACAAAATCCTGATCCCGGCACCGTTTAGCCCTTGGGCCAACGATGACCCGGCGCTGGATCTGGCCAACAACAGCTGACAGAGAGACAAATAAGATGATCGATCTTTATTCATGGACCACCCCAAACGGGCGCAAAGTTTCTATTCTTCTTGAAGAATTGGGCATCGAATATGAGGTGCACCCGATCAACATCGGCCAAGGGGATCAAAAGACACCTGAGTTTCTTGACATCAGCCCGAACAACAAAATTCCGGCTATTGTGGATCGCGACAACGGCCTTAAGTTGATGGAATCTGGGGCGATCATGTGGTATCTAGCTGAAAAGCATCAGAAATTTTTGCCATCGGACCCCCTTAAGCAGATCAAGGTTTTGGAATGGTTGATGTGGCAGATGGGTGGTTTGGGGCCAATGGCAGGCCAGTCGCACCACTACTTGCATTTCAATCCGGGCAAGGCGGAATACGCCGAGGAACGCTTTGCTGCCGAAGTGCAGCGCCTTTATGGCGTGCTGAACACACAGCTCGAAGGCAAAGAGTATATTTGTGACGAATACACCATCGCTGACATGGCTGTCTGGCCATGGGTGTCGCGTTATGAGTGGCAGCAAGTAGATCTCGCAGACTTCCCCAATGTGCGCGCATGGTATCAGCGCCTACTGGCCCGCGACGCGGTTCAAAAGGGCTATCACGTGCCCAAAGTCATGGGCGAAATTCCAGCCGGCTAACGCCATTTATCGGACAGTTTTAGGGCCACGCGCAGCGGCGGGTGGCCCCTCATATATTGGAGATGCAAGATGCTAATCGGTAAGCACCTGATTGCAGGTGAATGGGTGGGTGGCGACGCCACATTTGAGAACATGCCAACAGTGGGTGCGCCCGACACATTTGCGGTTGGGACCGTTGAGGATGTGAATGCGGCCTGTGAGGCGGCTGAAGACGCCTTTTGGAGCTATAGCGCTTTGAGCCGCGCCAAGCGGGCGGCTTTCCTGCGGGAAATTGCGGATCAAATCAACGCGCGAGGAGATGAGATTACGCTCATCGGCACCAAAGAAACCGGCCTGCCCGAAGCGCGTCTGGTTGGCGAACGCGGCCGCACAGTGGGGCAGCTGCGACTTTTTGCAGATCATATTGAATCTGGGGACTATTTGGATCGGCGTTTTGACAAGGCCTTGCCTGATCGCGCGCCGCTGCCGCGTCCAGACCTAAAAATGGTTCAGCGCCCCATTGGCCCCGTTGCCGTCTTTGGCGCGTCAAACTTCCCATTGGCGTTTTCTACAGCTGGGGGCGACACTGCCGCTGCGCTGGCTGCGGGCTGTCCGGTGGTGGTAAAGGGACATTCGGCACATCCCGGCGTGTCTGACATCGTGGCGCAAGCCATGCACGCGGCGGTCAAAGCCTGCGATCTGCATCCCGGCGTCTTTAGTCAAATTCAGGGCGGCAACCGCGCGGTTGGCCAAGCGGTTGTCCAGCACCCTCGAATCAAAGCTGTTGGTTTCACCGGGTCTTTGGCGGGCGGTCGGGCGCTGTTTGATCTGTGCGCGGCGCGCGCTGAGCCGATCCCATTCTTTGGGGAGCTGGGATCTGTAAACCCCGTGTTTGTATTGGACGAAGCCTTGGCCGCGCGGGGTGCGGACATCGCGGCGAATTGGGCCGGGTCGCTGGCCATGGGGGCAGGGCAATTTTGCACCAACCCCGGGATGGTTGTGCTGTCAAAAGGGGCCGACGCCGAGGCGTTCTGTGCCGCAGCGCTTGAGGCGTTTGGCGCCGTGGCCGGACAGACCATGCTGACCGATGGCATTGCGGGGGCGTATCATGCAGGTGTGGCTCGGATGGCTGAGGCCGAAGGCGTTGAGACCGTGCTTCGCACCACAGGCTCTGGGCGCGAGGCAACGCCATTTGTGTTTCAAACAACGGCAAGCAACTGGTTGAACACGCCCGAATTGGCCGAAGAGGTGTTTGGCCCACTTGGTCTGATCGTCACGGTCGAGAGTGATGCGGATCGCGATGCGGTGGCGCGCTCATTAGAGGGCCAACTGACAGCTACGTTGATTATGGACGATGGTGATACCTCAACCGGGCAGGCGTTGATGCCTGTTCTTGAGCGTAAAGCGGGGCGCATTTTGGTCAATGGGTTTCCAACCGGGGTTGAGGTCGCAGATACGATGGTACATGGCGGCCCTTACCCGGCGTCGACAAACTTTGGCGCCACATCGGTGGGCACTTTGTCCATCCGTCGCTTCTTGCGCCCGGTGTGCTATCAAAACTTGCCTGACGCGCTTTTGCCGCAAGATTTGGTCTGAGGCCACAGGATGGAGAGGATACGTTTAGGGCGTACCGGATTGAACGTCAGCGTTGCTGGGCTTGGCTGCGGCGGGCATTCCCGTCTTGGTCAGTCTCAGGGAAAATCGTTTGATCACTCTGTAGACCTTGTTCTGTCCGCAATAGACGCCGGGGTGAATTTTATCGACACTGCGGCGTCTTATGGCACCGAAGAGATCGTTGGGGCGGCTATCAAGTCACGCCGCGATCAGGTGGTGATTTCCACCAAACAGGGGGTGGTTGCCCCCGGTGGGTCAGCCTTGGGCACCGATATGATCGCGCCAGAGCTGTTTGAAGAACGCGTCAACAAAAGCCTGCGCAAGCTGGAGGTCGAAACCATCGATATCCTCCATCTGCATGGGGTGATGGCGCATCAATATGCCTATTGTCGCGATACGCTTTTGCCTGTGCTCAAGCGATTGCAGGCCGCAGGAAAAATCCGTTTTCTGGGTTTGACGGAACGGTTCATTCGCGACACCGATCACCAAATGCTGCGGTTGGCGTTGCAGGATGATCATTGGGATGTCGTCATGGCCGGCTTCAACTTTTTAAACCCTTCAGCACGCAAACATGTCTTTGCGCTTACCCAAGAAAAAGACATCGGAACCTTGGTGATGTTTGCGGTGCGCCGCGCCTTGAGCCAACCGGATGTGGCGCGGGACTTGATCCGCGAGCTGATTCAAGACGGCACTGTTGACGCTGCACAGATCGACCAAGATGCCCCGCTTGATTTCCTGACCGCAGCTGGCGTGGCCGATCAGCTGACCGAGGCGGCGTATCGTTTTTGCCGCCATGAACCGGGGGCGCAGGTTGTGCTGACTGGCACCGGTGCCCAAGCGCATCTGACACAAAATGTGCAAAGCATTCTAAAGCCTCCTTTGCCGCAGGCCGTTCAGGCCAAGCTTAGAACCCTATTTGGTCATGTGGAGTCTGTTTCAGGCAATTAGAACGGCCCTGAACTTAATCGGTCAACGCGGCGCTACCTAACAAAAGGTGTCAGGCTGGCTTTCTGGGCGAGACCGGCGCGCCATGAGGCGTGTTCAAAAAGGCTTCGGTCCAGAGGGATTTCATCGTGGCCAAAGCGTCGGGCCCGACAATGTCCTTTTGGATCATCATCTGTTCGAGGGTGCTGACCCAAGCGACATAATAGCCTTCGTCCCCTGTCAGGTTGTTTGCTGCGCGCAGGGTTTGCAGGTGTGCGCCAAAAAGCTCGGTCCATTCTGACCAGGTAAAATGGCCTGCTTCGTTCAGGGCGACGGCCAAGGCAAAAACTTGGGCGTGCCAAGGTTCTTCAAAACGGGCGGGTGCCAGCGGGGTCGGTGCCAAAGGAGCATGGGTCACAAAGAAACGCCTTCTAGGTAGCTTTGCCACAGGTCCAGCACGATCCGGTCATCCGGTGCCTCACAGCTGTCGCCCCAAAGCGCATGAGCGGTGAATTCAACGGCATAGAGTGGCTGAGGCGCTTCGCCTTTGAAATGGGCGTTGCTGTCTGGGAATACATGCGCCCCATGGAGGAGCACAATTTTACCGACCTTGCCCATAGCATAGTTTGGCAGCCGGGTGTGCCCTCCTACGATTTGCTGGTTTGGGCTGCGATGGCTGGTGCGTACGCTGTCACCAATGGCAAACAGAGGCGCATCCTTTGTTGGACGCGTATAGGGAGCGATCTTGCGCTGTGAAGCCAGCACATCCCCGGGGCGCAACGCGTTCTTGTGCAACGGTGCGCGTGGGGCGGCGGAAGTCTTGTCAGCATCCGCAAGGGCGGCACATTCCAACTCACTTGGAGTGATCAGGTCGCGTTCGACCAATATGTCGCTCAGCGCGGCAATCCATTTTTCGTAGTAAGAGAACCGCGCGTAGTCCCGAGGTGACAGGCGTTCGCGGGCGTGGCGCCCGGCGTCAATGTTCCATGCCCCAAGCGCGCCGCAAGCCACAGTGGTGGCCATGGCTTTGGCCTCCCACTCTGAATGAAAGACCGTGTCATCTTCTTTGTCGGGGATCTGGCCGTCGCCATACCGGCCGCCCATATCGTGAATGCGGCTCATTTTGACACCGCGGGGGTGTCGGCGAGGGCTGTGCCGATCATTGCGTTGCGGTTCACCAGATCGGCCAGTTTGTCTTCGCTCCAACCTTCGGTGCCTTCGGGGCGCATCGGCAGAACGAGGTAACGGATTTCAGCCGTGGAATCCCAGACTCGAACCTTTTGAGAGGGCAGCAATGTGACGCCAAATTCATCCAAAACAGCGCGCGGTTCGCGCACAGCGCGACTGCGATAGGCGTCGGATTTGTACCAGCTGGGCGGGATGCCCAAGATGGCCCAAGGATAACAAGAACAAAGCGTGCAAACGACGATGTTGTGCTGATCAGGGGTGTTTTCCACCGCAACCATATGTTCGCTTTGACGGCCCTGAAAGCCAAGCTCGGCGATGGCCTGAGTGCCATCCTCTAACAGTCGTGCTTTGAAGGCGGGATCCACCCATGCCTTGGCCACAACCTGCGCGCCATTGCGCGGGCCGATTTTGGTTTCATAGGTGTCGATCAAGGCACTGAGCGTGTCCGGATCCACCAGACCTTTTTCCACCAACAGGCTTTCTAAAGCCCGTACGCGCAGCTCTGGGTCCGAGGGCAACAGGCTGTGCGGGTGATCGGGGTCGTGACCGTGGTCATGGGGCATGGGCGAGATCTCATCTGTAGGACCAATTGACTATCGCCGTTGCGTCTTTGGCAAGTCAACCATTGAACCTCGTCACCCGAGGGTCAGTGTCGCTTTGGGCTTTGGGCTTTGGGCGTTGGGTGTTTGGGCGCAGGTTTTCCCACCGTTTGTAGTGCACAAGCCTATGTTTCGGCAGGGTTAGTAGAGGAAAGGCACAAATTTGGCGGTTTTTGCGGCGTAGGCGTTAAAGGAGTCGCCGTATCGCTCTTCTAGGTATTGGTCCAACGGGGGAATGTGGAAAAAGACAAACCCCGAGATTACAAACAGCGGAACGGCCCAGGCGATCAGAGACGCAGTCAGGATCGCCCATCCGGTAAAGAGCACGGCATCCCCAAAATAGTTGATGTGTAGCGAGTAGGCAAAAAGCCCCTCGGTATAGCACAAACCCTTTGAGGAGGGCTTCTTCTTCCAAACCCAGCGCTGCAACTCAGAGACTGAATTGAGCGCAGACCCAATCAGGAAAAGCCCAAAGGCCACCGCGTCGATCCAGCTAAGCGCTGCTGTGCCGCCCAAGATCTCGCCCGTGCCCAATAGCAAGAACCCAACTTCAAAAACGCAGAAAAACAGGATCAAACCAAAGACTTCGGACAGCTGAACCTGACGTTTGAGCAGCACAAACAGGGTTATGAGATGGCGCAGGAAATAGACAATGACACAGACGCAAAGCAATTGCGCTCTGGGCGTGTTGATCCAGTCGATGGGCCCAAAGGCCAGCCAAATGCACAATGCGACCAATAGGCCATGTAAAAAGGCAAACGTCAGTTTTGCCCCAAGAGATCGGCCATAGGCTCGGTTGATACCGCCTGATTTTGACATCGGTCTTGTCCTCAGTAAGGTTTGAAAATCATAAGGATGACGGCAACAACAGACATCACCAAAGCGCCGAAACCGATAACGGCGGCGCTTTGGAACGTGTTGCCATATCGCCCGGAAAGCTCGAGTTTCTTTTGCTGGGCGTCCTGTCGCGCGATGGCGTGTAGGGTGCGCTCAAAGCGATAGCCGATCAAGAAGGCCGCGATCAGTAAAACGCTGAGCCCCAGCGACATTGACAGCCATTTTGCACCCAGATCATATCCCGCCACATGCATCAGCCAGACTCCTGACACTGGGATGACAATCAGAGATGGCGCCATGAAATATCGATTGATCCGCATCACCAGCCCCAGCATCACCGCTGCGTCGCGCGGGCTGGCCGATTTGGCCTGACCGTGGATCAATCCGTTGATGACGGTCGCGCCAACCATCAGGATGACAGCGAAAATATGGACAAGTTTTGCGAGGTGCAGGGGCTCTAACATTTTATCGACCAAGTGGACTATTTAACCTCCCTAGACGACAAGGCAAATCCATGTCAATATTTTTTCGACCAACTGGACGGAATAAATGCCCAAAGTCGTAGATCACCAAGCTCACAAAGCAGCGCTGGCCAGCCGCGCCGCGTCATATTTCTCGGAACATGGCTATTCGGGCGTTGGGATGCGCGGCGTGGCGCAGCACCTCGGCGTGTCCAAAAGTGCGCTCTATCACTACTTTCCAACCAAAGAGGCGCTGTTTCTGGCCTGCACGCAGCAGGTCATGCACCATTTCTCAGTCGAAGATCCTCAGGAAGAGGCGCGCAGCGAAACAGAGCAGCTTGCCGAATTGTTCGCTGTGATGAAGCAAAGTTTTGGGGCGGAAATGGCGCTGGTGTTTGACTACCTGCGCGGCAAAGACCCCACAGCCATTCAAAGCGATCCGGCGATGCAATTGGCTGTGGCAGGATATCGCGACACCGTCGTCCGGATTGTGGGCCCAGAGCGCACGCCAAGCACGTTGAATGCTTTATTGGGGGCCTTGTTGATGGATCATTTCACCGGAGGAAAATGGCCTGTCAGTTTTGACCAAGGTGCCACCGGCTAGGGGGCAGGGGGCAAATTCGCCTGGATCTGTTTTGGCTGGGGGGTAACCCTGTGCCAGAAAGCCAGCGACAGGCGCGGGGGCGAAGCATCAGCCACGCCCCCGATGGCGTTAGTAGTTCCACAGCGTGCCGTCTTCGAGACGGGTCACAGGGTGGCTGCCCGGCACATAGCTGTATTGCGCCGCTTCGGTTTCGTCAAAATCGACACCAAGACCGGGGGCGTCGCTGACATGCATCAATCCATTCTCCATTCGATGCTCTGATGGGAATAGGGCATCACAGGCCGGCGTGCCCAACACCAGATATTCTTGAATACCAAAGTTGGGGGCCCAAGCGTTCAGATGAGCCTGCGCCGCCATGCACAGGGGCGAGTGGCTCGGCGCGCCATGAAACCCTGTGCGCACATGATGCATGCCTGCCAGATCGACAATGCGCTTCACAGGGGTGATGCCGCCAGCATAGGTGACAGCCACACGGATAAAATCGATTAACTCTTGTTCAATTAGCGTGTTGCAATCCCAGACCGAGTTGAACACCTCGCCGATTGCGACGGGCACGGTTGAATGTTGGCGCAACAGCCGCAATGCGTTTTGATCCTCGGCTGGCGTGGGGTCCTCTAGCCAGAACAACCCGACGCTTTCCACCGATTTTGCAAATTCGGCGGCTTCACGAGGCGTCAGCCGGTGATGCACATCGTGGAGGATCTTCAGCTCGGGGCCAAATCGATCGCGGATTTCACCCAAAGCGTCAGGCATATAGCGCATATAGCGGTCGGTGTCCCAAATCTCGACCTTAGGGCGGATACCGCTGAAATCGGTGATGTAGTTTTCAACATCCCCTTTGGTTTCGGCAACCCCATAGCTGGCCGATGGCATCCCCGGCACACCGCATTGCACTCGCACCGCCTTGTAGCCCTGCTCGGTGTAAAACGAGATCGAGTCCATAAGGTCATCAAGATCCGACCCTGTGGCATGGGCGTAAACCATGGCCCCGTCCCGGCTTTTGCCGCCAAAGAGTTGATAGAGCGGCATGTTGGCCAGCTTGCCTTTGATATCCCAAAGCGCCATGTCGATGGCGCCAAAGGCGGCCATGGCAATTGGCCCGCGGCGGAAATAGGCACCGCGATAGAAGAACTGCCATATGTCTTCGCTGTTGCGGGGATCCATCCCAATCAGGTTGGGCACCAGATAGTCCTGCAGGTATTTTGCCGGCAAGGTTTCACGGTTGTTCAAGGTGGCGTCCCCAAGGCCGTATATGCCTTGATCGGTCATGATCTTGAGTGTCACATAGTTTTTGCCGGGACCTCCGACAAACACCTTTGCATCCGTAATTTTCATTGCAGGGGCTCCGAGTTTTATCAAATGTAAACAAATGCACAGTGCCGCAGGCAAGTGCGCTTTGGTCGATCCAGCTTGGGGCGTCACCTAGCGTGGGACGTCGTTCGTTTGTCGCGTTGATCTTGCCGTTGTGGGGCTAAGTCGTTTCTGTGCTGCGCCGAAATTCGCCGTCCAAGAGGCAGACGCTCTTGGAAGGACAAGGAAATTGGCGTTCAGAAATCATAGTGACCAGCCGCGTGGTGGCGCGATTTCCCGAGCTTGGGTGGTGTCAAAACTCTAAAGCGTTTGAATGGATTTTGCAAATATTTACAAATGTGGAGCTGCTGCAAGGCAGCGTCGATCCGAAGCCATTACAATCGTGTGGGCCTCAGCTGAGCGCTGCCTTGCGCATTTTGCCGCCATCCAAGACGAACAGGGCCAATCCTGCGCTCAATCCGACAAGGCTGCCGATCCAAGCGGTGCCTTGGTAATCCGACATCGCAGCGCCACCCGCCAAGATGGCCGAGGCAAACAAAGTGCCGCCAAAGTGGCTGACCGATACCAAAGAGGACCCTGCGCCCGGACGCGATGCGACCAAATCCTGCACATAGCCCACCGTCACTGACAATAAGATGCCCGCCCCCATTCCCGCAGGCAGGATCATGATCCAGGCCGCCTCCATGCCCGGCATCACCGCAAAGACCGCCAGAAAGGCGCAATAGACCACAGAGCCGATCAAGATCATGCCACTGCGCGACACGTGTTTTAGGGCCAAAGCGACCAAGACCATAATGGGGGCTTCGACCAACGCCACGCCGCCAGCAAACCAACCAACGTCCGCTTCGGTGCCATTGAGGTTGTTCAGGATCAGCAGCCCCAGCAAGATGTTGTAAAGCGCGTTGACGCTGACCACAGCGCAAATCAGCACCAAACGGATCAACACATATCCGCTGGAAAGCTCTTGCAACGATTGGAAAAAGCTTATGCCCGACTTTTCGGCCAGAGAGATCTGGGACTTGGGCCAACTGCTAAGCACCAGACCCAGTACAATAACGTTCATAACGGCCGCAAAACCATAGACCGATTGAACGGCCATGCCGCCGGCAATCGCAACGGCGAGCACGGGCGGCGTCAGGCCAAAGGCCCCGGCGAAGGCCGCGCGCACAAAGGACAGGCTCATGTCTTTGTTCAGTTGCGAGTTGTTGTTGGCGGCCAGACTGGCCATGGCGAAATACTGGGTAAAGGCCGTCGCTGCGATGGGGAACAACACGACATGGGCTAGTAGGAATGTCGCTTTGGCGGGCAGAAAGAAAACGACGCCAGCGGCCACGACTCCAGCCACATTGCAGATGGCCAAGACTTCGCGGTAGCGCCCGGTTTGATCGGTGAAAATGCCCACGGCCACCGAGGCAAAAACGCTGAACAAGGCCCCGGTGGTGGTGATTGCAGCGTAGCTGCGCTGCGAAAACCCAAGATGCTCGATCCCAATCAGGGACTGAAACGGGATGATTGCGGCCACCGCAATGCCGGTCAGCGAGATGCATAGGAACGCAAGGCGCAAAAGCCGGTCATTCCAAGAATTGGCAATAACTTGGAACATCATTCCACCCTCAATTGCTAGATCATGCGCAGCATAGCTTTGAATTGCACAGCAATCGACCTGAATTGTGGGGCACATGATCCGGCAGGCTGAATTGGCAAACCTGCAGGGGTGGAACAGGGTAAGGGCACGGGCAGGAGCAAGGGGCAGGTACAAAAGAGGCGGCCTCTGATAGGGGCCGCCTCAATCGATGTTCAATGGTTGGGGTGGGCGCTAGCCCAAGAGGGATGGCAGGTACAAGGACACTGCGGGCACGTAGGTGATCAAGATCAGCGCCGCCAAAATCGCCAAGTAGAATGGCCAGATTGTTTTTAGCGTCTCTTCAATCCTGATTTTACCCACAGCACAGCCGACAAACAGGCAGGTCCCGACTGGTGGTGTACACAGGCCCAATCCCAAGTTGACCAACAGCATGATGCCAAATTGTGTTGGATCCATGCCCAAGTCTTTGACGATCGGCAAGAAGATCGGCGTACAGATCAGGATCAAAGCGGCCATATCCATGATCATGCCCAAGACCAACAACATCACGTTGATCATCAACAAGACAAAGATTTTCTGCTCCGAGATGCCCAGCATAAAGTCGCTGAGTTTTGTTGGCACTTGGTAAAGCGCCAGCAGATAAGCAAACGAGCTGGCAAAACCGATCAGAACCATCACCATCGCCGTGGTGCGCACAGCTGAGATAACGGAGGTCTTAAAGCCTTCCCAATCCAAGCTGCGATAGACAAAGAAGGTCAGCAACAGCGCGTAGATTGCCCCAAATGCACCAGACTCGGTCACAGTGAAGACGCCGGACAGAACGCCGCCTACAATGATCACAGCGGTGATCAGACCGGGGATCGCGGCCAAGGAGGCTGCAAGAACAGCGGACCAACCGGGGAATTTCTCTGCTGGGTAGTTGTGCTTGATCGCGATGAAGTAAGCCGCAATCGCCAAACAGGTACACATCAAGATGCCGGGGATCACACCCGCAAGGAACAGCTTAGAGATCGAAATACCGCCACCGGCTGCCACCGCAAAGATGATCATGTTGTGGCTTGGGGGAATAACGATGCCCGCAATCGAAGAGGTCACAGTCACGTTGACGGCGTAATCGGCACGATAACCGCGCTCTTTCATGACCGGGATCAGGATAGAACCCAGTGCCGAAATGTCGGCAACCGCAGACCCAGAGATGCCGCCAAACAGCATGCTTGAGAAGATGTTCACCGAAGCCAAGCCGCCACGAACGTGGCCAACCAAAGCAGAGGCAAACTTAACCAATCGCATCGCGATACCGCCGTGCAGCATCAGCTCGCCGGCGAAAACAAAGAACGGGATGGCCAGCAAAGAGAAGACCGAGATCCCAGAGATGGATCGCTGGAAGGTGATCAGCAGTGGAAAGCCTTCGTACCAGAAGGCAGAAGCCGCCGCGATACCCATGGCGAAGGCAACGGGAACACCCAGTACAACGCAGCCGCCAAAAATGACCAGAAGGATAGTAAGACCCATTAGATGCCGCCTTTTTCTTGATAGTTTAGTCCCTGGATCAAACAGGCGGCGCGGAAGATCGCGCGCAGGCCTGCAAATACAAACACCAATCCGCCACACAGCAGGGCCGACAGGGTTCGGAAACTTTCAGGGATGTCGAGCATGGGCAACATTGTGCTCCAGCCAAAATTAAAGAGTTCTACGCTGGCGATCACCATGATCAGTCCAAAGACGGACAGAACGATGTCGATGAAGAACTTGAGGACGTCACTGATCTTTTTGCCCAAGGCATCGCGGAAAAGTGTCACGCCAAGATGGGTGTTTTCATGAATGCCCGCCGCAGCGCCCAGATAGGCAATGTAGCAAACCAACAATAGGGCCAGTTGTTCAACCCATGTCGGGGTGGCGTTCAGCACGTAGCGACCAAACACAAGCCAGCCAAAGGTGGTGACCAGCACGACAAGAGCGCATGATGCAGCGAGAATGCAGAGGCCACTTAGGCCGTCAAGCAGTCGCTCGGTTTTCGCAATCCAGCGGGGATTATGGTCCACTTACCTGCTCCAGTAATTTGGGGACTTAAATTGAATACGCCCCGCCACAAGGACGGGGCGTATTGGTTTTAGAGGGTCACCTTAGTCCGCGTTGCGGAACAGGTTCACCAGATCTGTCATTTCAGGGTTTGCGGACAGGAACTGGTCGTAAACCGGAGCCATCGCAGCCTGGAAGGCCGATTTGTCTTCGATTTGGTTCACTGTTACGCCACCAGCTTCAACGATTTTCATCGATGCCGCTTCACGCTCTTGCCACAGCTTACGCTGCAGGTCGGTGGAGTTTTTACCTGCTTCTTTAACGATTGCCTGCTCTTCAGCGGACAGGGCGTCAAAGGTTTTCTTGCTCATGCACAGGCACTCAGGAATGATCAGGTGCTGAGACATGGAGTAGTACTGAGCTACTTCGAAGTGGCTTGTGGATTCGTAAGATGGTGGGTTGTTTTCCGCACCGTCCACAACACCAGTTTTGATTGACTGGTACACTTCTGCAAAGGCCATTGGTGTGGCGTTGCCACCCATGGATTCGATCATGCCAACAAACAAGTCGTTGTTCATGACGCGCACTTTCATGCCCGCAACATCGTCAGGTGTGTTGATCGGTTTGATCGAGTTGTAGAACGAACGCGCGCCGGCGTCGTAGTAACCCAAAGCAACGATGCCTTTTTCTTCAAGTGCCGCGCCCAGTGCTTCACCACCTGCGCCGTCCATCAGTTCATACATCTGTGGAACGCTTTTGAAGATGAATGGCAGCGAAACAACGTTGGTTGCTGGAACTGCTTGACCCATCGGCCCAAGGCTAAATACACCGAAGTCGATGATGCCGAGACGGACCTGTTCGATCGCGTCAGGCTGTGAACCCAGAACACCAGCGTGGAAAACTTTACCGGCCAAAGAGCCGCCAGTCTTCTCAGTAACTTCCGCCATGAACGCTTCCATGCCGTGCGATACAGGATAATCCTCAACGTGGATGTTCCAACCGCGCCAGTCTTTGGCTTGGGCAGTCAAAGGCATTGCAGCCAGCGTTGCCGCTGCCGCAACGGCTACTGCGCCGCGTCCCATAAGTTTGGTGAATTTCATTGTCATTTCCTCCTTAAGACAACTCATGCCGAAATTGTTCGCATAACTTACAAATATTTACAACTACCAAATTTGGTCCAAATTTGGAAATTTTCACCCAACCAAAAAGCGGATAGAAATCCACTAAGGATCCTTATTTTTAAGAGAATTTTGGTGATACGTTACTCTATTTGGGGTATCTGTCAAACAACCTTTGTAAGAATTCGCACATGAAAAAACAGCCAAAATTGCCCCTCAATTGGGGGTTTTATGTCAACCATGTGACGGCAATTCCAAACCAGATTCGTCAAAATTGGCTCTTGGTTTGCGCTATTTTGGCGTTGGGCCCGCGCTGCGATGGCACTTTTTGGGGGGTGACCCCTTGAAAAACCGAATCTCTTAACAGTCCTCGACAACGTGGCACATGGCGGTTACCTGTCTTTTGAATGCAGCCACGCGCAGGAGTGATCATGACAAACCGAACTTTGGTCCTGCTTGGTTGGTTGCTGTTCACCCTGTCAGCGGTTGGATACATCATCGCCAGTATCGGAAATGTCTGGGCCATGTTTGGCAGCCTGTGCTTTCTGGTGGCCTGCATTTTGTTTCTGGTCGTCCATTTTCGCCCGCCCCACTGAGGGCAGCGCCGGACGTCTTGGTCCCTTTCTCATGGCGCGGGCCTGTCACGGGCGCAGGTGCAAAACACCCCCCAAACCAGTTGGATACGACGGTCCAGTGGCGCGTGACGCGAATTTGCGGCTTTCCCAATGGGGCGAAGTGTCGTTACAACGGCTGAAATTCGGAGTGTGCGGCTGCGATATTTTGAGCTTAAGGCGCTGAATAATAAACAAATTAGGGACGACAGTATGGATCCTCTGCTTCTTCAAAAGACTTTAGGTTCGGGCTTGTTGTCCTTTCCGGTGACCCATTTTGACGCCGACGGTCAGTTCGCCGCTGACAGCTATATGCGCCATGTTGAATGGCTTGCGGGCTATAACGCCCCGGTTTTGTTCGCCGCGGGTGGCACCGGAGAGTTCTTTTCTTTGGCGCCAAACGAGATCCCACGAATAGTGGAAAGCGCCAAAGCCAGTGCAGGCAAAACGGCGATTGTTTCGGGCTGCGGCTATGGCACCGAAATGGCCAGTTCGATTGCACAAGATGCCCAGTCGGCTGGGGCGGATGGAATCTTGCTGTTGCCTCACTACCTGATCGATGCGCCGCAAGACGGTCTGTTCCACCATGTTAAGCGGGTGTGCGACAGCGTCGATATCGGGGTGATGGTCTACAACCGCGACAATGCCGTGTTGCAGCCGGATACATTGGCGCGGCTGTGCGATGCCTGCCCCAACTTGATCGGGTTCAAAGACGGGACCGGCGATATTGGCCTTGTGCGGCAGGTTACCGCCAAGATGGGGGATCGCCTGACATACCTTGGCGGCATGCCCACTGCCGAACTGTTTGCCGAAGCCTATCTGGGAGCGGGATTTTCAACCTATTCCTCTGCGGTGTTCAACTTTGTGCCCGGATTGGCGGTCGAGTTTTATGCGGCGTTGCGCAGCGGAGATCGCGCCACTTGTGAGCGTTTGCTGCGCGATTTTTTCTATCCGTTTATGGATATTCGCAATCGATCCAAGGGCTATGCTGTTTCCGCGATTAAGGCGGGGGTCAGGTTGCAAGGTTTTGACGCTGGCGCAGTGCGCGCGCCGTTGACGGATTTGGATGCTGCCGAAATGGACATGCTCAAGGCATTGATTGACGCCCAAGAGGGCTAAGTGACCTGTTGAGATAGAGGCTGGTCCCAGCCTGTGCGCAGATCTGCATGGGCTGGGGACCGATATGTCGTGGGGACGACATGATCAGCTGACGCGCCTGCGCGCTTCGCGGCCAAAGATATATAGTGACGAACCGACAATGCCCACGGCCCCAACAAGGGTGAACCCGTCGGGAGTTTCTGCGAAGATCAAGTAACCGATGCCCGCGGCGTAGATCAATTTTGTGTAATCGATGACACCCACAACGCTGGCTTCTCCATAGCGCAACGCTTGGATTCCGGCCCATTGACCGGCTGTGGCCACCAGTCCGATCAGACTCAGAAACAGCGCATCGGACACATTTGGTGCCTGCCACAGCCAAAACAATGGGACCCCTGATAGCAGCCCAACAAAGAGCGATTGATAGACCAGCAAAGTTGCGGTTGTGTCTGTCTGCGACAGCTTGCGCACAGATATTTTTGCAACCGCCGCCCCCAAAGCCCCAAGAATTGGAATAAGGGAATAGGCCAGAACAGCGTGGTCAAGCCCGGGTCGCATCACAACCACAACCCCAGTGAAGCCGATCAAGACAGCGGCGATCCTATGGGAGTCGACGGGTTCCTTCAGAACCCACATTGCCAACAGAGCCCCCAGAAAAACATGGGAAAATGAAAGGGTTATCGCAGTGGTCAAGGGCAAGACGGCCACTGCCCAGATCCCGCAACTCAGCGCCACAAAAGAAGCGATCAACCGCACACAGTGCAGACCAAGGTGTTGGCTGCGCAGGCGAAAGGGGCGCGCAAGGGTGAGCGCAGGCAGCGCGCAAAGAAAGACGACGGCTTGGCGAAAAAAGAGGATCTGTAAGATGTGAAAGTCTCGCAAGGCCAGCTTGGCCATGGCCGCAACCACAGCAAACAGCAGCGCCGCCAGAAGCGCCCAGGCAATGCCACGCGAATTGTCCTTCATTGTCTTCATTCCGGATATTTGGTACCAAGTTACCAAGTTGTCAACCGGGTTCAGTATTGGAGGATATCCGCCAATCAGCGGGCCCGCTTGGCGCACCCTGCTGAGGCTTGGCCAATGCAGGTCCAAGTGCTAGGATGGGCGGCCGTTAAGAAGGGTGAGTGACATGATATTTGAATGGGATTTTTGGGTGTTTGTGGGCGCGTTTTCTGTTGCGGCCTTTTCGCCCGGCCCCGGCATTGCTGCGGTTGTGGCCACGGTGTTGGCCGGGGGTGCACGGCGTGTGATCTGGTTGTGCGTGGGGATCATCATTGGGGACTTGGTCTGGTTGATGTTGTCGCTTAGTGGCTTGGCTTTGCTCGCGCAGAATGTCCCGGTGGTGTTCTCAGTGATCAAATGGGGCGGTGTCGCCTATCTGAGCTATTTGGCGGTCAAGATGTGGCGTTCAAACCCCGCGAGCCTTACGGCGGTGGCGGATCAGCCGATCCAAGGCTGGGTGTCGCGTCTTTTAGCGGGGGTGTCGATCACGATGGGCAACCCAAAGGCGGCTTTGTTCTATCTCGCGCTCTTGCCCAGCATCATTCACACCGATGCGCTGACATGGGCGGCGACCTTTCCCTTGGCAATTGTTGTGGTGATCGTGCTTGGAAGTGTATTTAGCGTCTATGTCTTGGCGGCCGCTCGGGCGCGTCGGGCGCTTAGCAACGCACGCTCTATTGCCAAATTCAACCGGGTCTCCGCCACCGCCTTGGGTGGGGCCGCGCTCTGGATTGCCTCTAAGTGACGCCGCAATAGCAACGGGCTCTTTGGGTCAAGCAAGCATGGTACGGGTGTCGTGCACAGTGTCGCGGCATCACTCTGTGTCAGGAAGATCCACAGCCAAGCGGGCCGCAGCGCCCCGAATATGGGTGGCCATCGCCAAGCGAGCGGCCTGAACGTCCTGTGCACGGATAGCGTCTAGAATATTGCTGTGTTCGCGAATGGTGACATCCATCAGGTCGGACTTGGCATAGACCTCGCCGGTGGCGCGTGTGGTGTCGACCAGTCGAGACGAAATATAGTCGATTATTGTGGCCAGATACCCGTTGCCCGTGGCCAGGCCGATGCGGCGGTGAAATCTTGCGTCAGCCTCAAGGCGCTGGTCGTCAAAATCTTGCGATCCACGCATGATATCAATGGCGGCTCCAAGCTCGGCGACATCTGCATCATTGCGGCGCAAGGCGGCCAGGCCCGCTGCGTCTATCTCCAACAAGCCACGCAATTCAAACAGCGACGCCAAATTGTCTTGATCGCCAAGGCTGGCAATATCAATGCGAAACGTCGCGCGCTCGGACAGCGGTTGGACCACCGCCCCGCGCCCCTGTTTGGTTTCAATAACCCCATCAGACCGCAGGCGCGCGATGGCTTCGCGCACAACATTGCGACTGACTCCAAAGATTTCCGCCAAAGCGGTTTCCGTGGGCAGCGGGTCGCCGGGTTGCAACTCGCCATCGGTCACTTGCTGCAAGATCTGGCCGGCAATCAGATCGGGCAGATGCCCGTGTCGGCGGATTTCTTGGAACTGAGCCATGGGCTGCCTCTTTGCAATCGGGGTCGGGCGCACCTTAGCCGGTTCAGCCCCGCAGTGAAACGGGGTGATCTTTAAACAGCGCGCGCGAACCTATAGGGTAGGGGGGTGTTGCTGCTGATTGTGCTGCGGCGGTTCGGGCGGCCTAGTATCGGTTGGCAAGGCGCTGAGGCTGAACAGGCGCTGCCGGAGGCCATTCGATTGCGGTGCCTCTTTGGCGGATCAGAGTGCGCTAAGCGGTGTCACATCGCGCCAATCCGCGCTCGCATAGATCAGAGTGTCACTGCGATCATTAAAGCGGCCCAAGCCAAAATCATCCCGCAGCAGGCTGGCAGGGACAGAGGTGGCGCGGCGGATGGCGTCTTCGGCGGGGATGCCCACCTGATTGACCAAGACATCAATGCTGCGACACAGTTCCAGATCCGCGCCGGCCAAAGTGCCATCCCCTAGGGTCAGGCGGGCATCTTGGCGCAAAACTTCGCGGCCGTTGAGGTGGAACTTGGTGACTGAGGATCCCGCGGTGGCCATCGCATCGGTGACCAAGAACAGACGATCGGCCCCGGTTTTCCCGGCAAGCGCAGCGCGCATGCTGGCGGGGTGGACATGGATGCCATCGGCGATCAGCCCTGCATAAACCTCACCATGGGCCAGCGCAGCGCCGACAAGACCGGGTTCACGGTTGCCCAGTTGGCTCATGGCATTGAACAGATGGGTGACACAGCGCGCACCAGCGTCAAAGGCTGCCATACAGGTGTCGTAGTCTGCATCTGTGTGACCGAGCGAAATGATAATGCCGGCTTCGGCCAGACGCCGGATCTGTTGGTTGCTGGCGTTTTCGGGGGCAAGCGTCAACATGACGTTCGGCAGGCGCTCTGCAGCGCCCAGCAAGACTTGCATATCGGTATCAGTGATGGGGCGGATCAGGTTGGGATCATGCGCCCCTTTGCGGGCGACCGACAAATGCGGCCCTTCAAGATGGATGCCGATGATGCCGGGGGTTTTGGCGGCAATTGCGTCTTCGACGGCTTGAATGGCGTTGGCGGTGTGCTGGGGCGTGTCGGTGATTAACGTGGGCAGCAATCCCGCTGTGCCAATGCCCGCGTGCGCCTTGGCGATGCGCCCCAACGTTTCTACGGTCTGGGCGTCATTGAACATTACGCCGCCACCACCATTCACCTGAAGGTCGACAAAGCCCGGCATTAGGGTGCCGCCGTCCAGCATTTGGCGTGGCGTATCTGCTGGAATTTCATCCGGCGTCACAAGGGTTGCGCGCCCATCTGAAAACGTCAAGAGTGCGCGGCCCGCATACAAGGCGGTCCCGTCGTGAAACGCAGCACCGCAAAAAGCTTTCACTGGATGGCTCATATCGTTTCGGTCACTTTCTTGAGGTGGCGTGGCGCGTCGGGATTGATCCCACGAGAGGCGGCAACTTGCTCGACCATCGAGTAGAAGCTGGCGATCAGAGTGATCGGATCTGTCAAAGGATGCTGGGTGCGCACAACGGGCAAAGTGTTGGCGGTTTGAACCTTTGCGCTGGTGGCAAAAACTTGCGCTCCTTTGGCCGCAATTTCATCCGCCACACCGGCCAATGCGCCCTCTGCCATATCCCCTGAGGCCAAAGCCATCACAGGAAAACCGCCATCGACGATCGAGACCGGACCATGCAGAACCTCAGCCGAGGAATAGGATTCGGCGTGGATTTGGCACGTCTCTTTGAACTTAAGCGCTGCTTCGTTCGAAATCGCATAAGAAGGGCCGCGCCCCAAGCAAAAGATCGAGTTCCGGTCGCCCAGTGCCGCGCGGGCTTCGGGCCAGCTTTCTTGGACGGCCTGTCGCAACTGCTCTGGCAGGGAGAAAATGGATTTGCGAATGTCATCGTCCTGCGCTAGCTCTGCCAGCAGCCAAAGACCCACAACCGCAGAGTTCACAAAGGTTTTGGTGGCCGCAACGCTGAGTTCGGGGCCGGCGTCCAGAAACAGCGTGTGATCGCTGACTTGTGCCAAAGGCGAGGCGGCGTCATTGGTCATCGCGATGCTCAAGGCACCGCTGGTTTGGGCCATGCGCGTCATTTCAACAATGTCTGGGCTTTTGCCAGATTGGGAGACCGACAAGCACGCCGCCCCTGCGACGTTCAACTTGCGTTGGTACACCGAAGCAATAGATGGCCCAACCGAGGCAATAGGTGTGCCGCTCAACAATTCGGATGCGTATTTCAGATAGGTGGCCACATGGTCGGATGAGCCGCGGGCGACGCTGATCATATAGGCGGGATTGACTTCGCGCAGGGCCTCTGCCGCGCGGCGCACGTCGGCGGCACGGTTGGTCAGCAAGCGCTCCACGGCATCCGGGATCTCTTGCACTTCGCGGCGCATCTGAGTTTCAACAGGGTTCGTCATGGGAGGGTTATTCCTTCGAAAGTCGGAGTTCAGCCACAAAGTTGTAGGCATCTCCGCGATAGATCGATTGGGTGAATTCAGCGACGCGCCCGTCAGCAAGATAAGAGGTGCGCTCGATCCGAAGTCCGGCTTCCCCTTCTTCAACTTCCAGCAGGCGGGCGTCTGCCGGGCCAAGGTTGATCGCCGAGATCTTTTGCAAAGCGCGCACAGGGCCAAAGCCCGAGGCCTCCAGCACTTCATAGAGCGACACTTCAACCAGCAACGGGTTGGGTAGGATGTCGGTGGGCAAAGAGGCGCGCTCAATCGCCATAGGTTTGCCATCCGCAGTGCGCAGTCGCGCGATGCGAGAAACTGAATCATCCGGAGACAAGGCGAGGGCCACGGTTTCGTCCGGTGAGGGCATAAATTGCCCGCGTTCGATCCAGCGGCTGGCTGAAACCATGCCGCGTCGGGACATATCTTCGGAAAAAGAAGTCAATCGCGACAGGGACTGTTCGATCAGCGGGGCATTCATCGCAACAAACGAGCCCGACCCTTGCTTTTGAACAATGATCCCATCTTCGGCCAGCGATTGGATAGCCTTGCGCACGGTGACGCGGGACAGGTTGGTGATGGTGGCTATTTCGCGTTCGGGTGGCAGCGAAGAGCCCGGCAAAAGCGTGCCATCTTCGACACCGTCGGACAGGCGTTTTCGCAGCTGGACATAGCGGGGGCCGCCATCGGGCAACAGCCATGCGTTGGGATCTAGAAAGTCAGCGAAGCTCATACGTTACCTCGGCTTAAGCTGTGGGCGGCACTGCGGGCCAGTTCAAGCGCGCCGTATACCGAAGATTGCTTGGGCTGCACCACATGCGTAGTCATGTCATTGGGCAGATAGGGCCGGTAATGTGGCCCGACGCCCCCGGTCAGGCACAGCGCGGCGCCGCTTTCGTACCCCAAGGTTTTCAGCCCCTTGGTCAGATAGGCCGCGCCGCGGTGCATCAGCTCCAGCGCCAAAGGATCCTGCTCTTTGGCCAAGTTCACCACCAAAGGTGCAAATTTGCCGTAGTCACCAGGTTTGGCGTTCATGGAGAAATGCACGATTTGATTGGGGTCGTCGCCAAATTGGGTCAGCAGGGCATCGGTCATGGCGCTTGCAGGCTGTAGCCCGTCCACGCACAGCAGCACATGGCGCAATGCGTTTTGCCCAAGCCAAGCGCCAGAGGCTTGGTCCGCAAGATGAAAACCCCAGCCGCCAATAAAGTGATAGGCGTCTGATTGATGCGCGCCCATGATGGTGCCCGTCCCGATAGAGGCCAAAAAACCATCCCCTGTGCCCAAGGCGCCCACTAAGGCGGTGGTGCGATCATCAGTGACAACGCAGTGATCAAAGGGCAGGGCGCGCCGCATGCGGTCCGCCGCTTGCTGCGTCATAATCCCGGCCAGCCCGACATGAGCGGTGATGCGCGACAGCTGTGCGCCTTCTATTTTGGCGGCTGTCAGGGCTTGGGTCGCAACATCGATAACGCTCTGAGTGGCAAGGTAGAAATCCGTTGAGGCGTTTGCTCGCCCGCCCTTGGCTTCGGCAAGGAGGGTGCCGTTGGCGTCGCTGATTGCTGCACGGCATCCAGTGCCGCCGCCATCAATGCCCATCAGGAGTGTTGTGTCAGATCCGGTCATTCAATACCTATAGAATACCTTTGCGCAGAATAAAAGAGCCAACTTGCGACATTGGTCCTGTTTTTTGGGGAAATGACGGTCTTGAAAATAAAATGTAGACAAGAGGTATTGAAAAGGTATGGTATTGGCAATGGAAGGGAATCACATGACGCTGCCGCTGACCGAAATGCCATCTCTGCACGCCGATATAGATGCTGTGCCAGCTGATCGCGCTGTTGACCTGCTGCTTGGCGGGCAAGATCAGGCGATCGCTGCGGTGCGGGCTGCGTCGGATGACCTGACGCGGGCTGCTTCCTTGATGACGCAAGCAGTGCGCTCGGGCGGCACTTTGATCTATGCCGCAGCTGGCAGCTCTGGATTGATGGCGCTGGCGGATTGTTCTGAGTTGACCGGAACCTTTGGGATTCCGACGACACAGTTGCAAATTCATATGGCTGGCGGCGTGCCTGTCACAGGAGAGATGCCCGGTGACACAGAAGACGCCACTGCCGAAGCGCAGGCCTTGACGTGTTCCGCGAATGACGTCGCCATTGTGCTGAGCGCCAGTGGCACCACGCCCTATGCGCTGGCCATGGCGGAACGCGCACAGGCGCAGGGGGCAAAGGTGGTGGCGATTGCCAACAATCCGGACACCCCGTTGTTGCAAATGGCTGAGGTTGCGATCTGTTTGCAAACCCCCGCCGAAGTGATCGCCGGATCGACACGATTGGCTGCGGGCACCGCCCAAAAAGCGGCGCTGAACGTGATGTCCTCTGTGATGGGGGTGCAGCTCGGCCATGTTTATGGCGGCATGATGGTCAATCTGATCGCAGACAACATCAAATTGCGCGCCCGGGCCGCGACAATCGTTCAAACCCTAACTGGGGTTTCAGACGCACAAGCGCAAAGCGCGCTAAAGGCAGCGGATGGGCGTGTGAAATTGGCCATTTTGATCGCTGCCGGACAAGAGCCGCAAACGGCCCAAGACCTATTGGTGCAGCACGCAGGACATTTGGGACCCTGCTTGCACCACACAAAGACCAATCAAACACAAATGGGAGAATGACATGACACGATTTACAGCTGTAGGGGCGCTTTTGACCTCGACCATGCTTGCCGGTTCGGCGGTTGCAGAGGATGCCACTCTGATCATCGAGAGCTGGCGCAATGACGATCTGGCCATCTGGCAGAACGACATCATTCCGGCCTTCGAAGCAGAAAATCCCGGCATCAAAGTCAAATTCACCCCGTCTGCCCCTGCTGAATACAATGCGGTGCTGAACTCTAAGCTGGCGGCTGGCTCTGCGGGCGACATCATCACTTGCCGTCCTTTCGACACGTCGCTGGCGTTGTACGAAGCGGGCCATCTGGCGGATATCACCAACATCGACGGCATGAACAACTTTTCACCTGTGGCAAAATCAGGCTGGAGCACCGACGACGCAGCGGTTCAGTTCTGCGTGCCAATGGCCTCGGTGATCCACGGCTTTATCTATAACAAAGACGCCTTTGCCGAAGTGGGTGTTGACGTGCCCACAACCGAAGCAGAGTTCTTTGCCGCGTTGGATAAGTTCAAAGAGGACGGGTCCTACATCCCAATGGCGATGGGCACCAACGACCAGTGGGAAGCCGCCACAATGGGCTATAACAACATCGGTCCAAACTATTGGAAAGGTGAAGAGGGCCGTTTGGCGCTGCTGTCGGGTGAGCAAAAGCTGACAGACGAAGCGTGGATTGCGCCTTTCCGTCAATTGGCAAAATGGGGTGACTATCTGGGGGATGGCTTCGAAGCCCAGACGTATCCAGACAGCCAGAACATCTTTACCCTTGGTCGGGCGGCAATCTATCCAGCCGGATCTTGGGAAGTGTCGGGCTTTAACAACCTTGTCGATTTCGAAATGGGCGCGTTTTACCCACCCGTCGCGGCATCTGGTGACACGTGCTATATCTCGGATCACACCGATATCGGCATTGGCATGAACGCCAAAACCGCCCATCCAGAAGCGGCAAAAACCTTCTTGAACTGGGTTGGATCAGCTGAGTTCGCAACGCTTTATGCCAACGCATTGCCTGGGTTCTTCCCATTGTCAAACGCGGCTGTAGAGCTGAACGATCCGCTGGCACAGGAATTCATCTCTTGGCGTGGTGAGTGTGAAAGCTCGATCCGCTCCACCTACCAGATCCTGTCGCGTGGCACGCCAAACCTGGAAAACGACACATGGAATGCGTCCGTGGCCGTGATCAAAGGCGCTGAAAGCCCAGAAGATGCTGGCAAACGCCTGCAGGCCGGTTTGGCCAGCTGGTACGAACCCCAGCAATAAGACGACCCCCGCCCTGACCCCCTAAGCGTTTTCCTCCCCAGGGCAACGCCGATGCTTAGGGGGCGGGGCTATTTGGGTTTGCGCTGGGCCGGTTGTCGGCCCGCGCCATTCAGAAACATCCCCCCTTTAGCTCTGCAGGATCTGCACATGTCTCAGCACCGCCCCAGCCGGATCAAATGGCACATCATCGTTTTCCTTGCGCCTGCGGTGCTGGTCTATACCGCCGTGATGATCTACCCGCTGTTCAACACCCTGCGCTTGTCACTGTTCACCGAAGTGGATCAGACCCGCGTTTTTGTTGGGTTGCAGAATTTCCGCACCCTGTTTGGCAATGCCATCTGGTCTGACCAGTTCTGGAACGCGTTGGGCAACAACTTTTGGTTCTTTGTTGTGCATATGCTGGTGCAAAACCCAATTGGGATTGCCTTGGCTGCTATCCTCAGCCATCCGCGCTTGCGCTTTGCCAGCTTCTATCGGTCGGCCATTTTCATCCCGACCATTCTATCGTTTGTGATTGTTGGCTTTGCGTGGAAGCTGATCCTATCGCCGATCTGGGGCATCGCGCCGGACATGCTGGATGCGATTGGACTTAAGTCCCTCTATGCGCCGTGGCTGGGCAAAGAAGAATACGCATTGACCACTTTGTCGTTGGTGTCGGTTTGGCAATTTGTCGGCATCCCGATGATGCTGATCTATGCCGCTCTCTTGTCGATCCCTGATGAGATCCTTGAGGCCGCCGAAGTGGATGGGATCACGGGGATCTCCGCTTTCTGGAAGGTGAAACTGCCGCTGATTTTGCCATCCATCGGGATCATTTCGATCCTGACATTTGTGGCCAATTTCAACGCGTTTGACCTGATCTATGCCGCCCAAGGGGCGTTGGCAGGGCCTGATTACAGCACTGATATTCTGGGCACCTTTATGTATCGCACCTTCTTTGGATTTCAGTTGCAATTGGGGGATCCACATATGGGCTCTGCAATCGCCTCGGCCATGTTTGGGATCATCCTGATCGGTGTCTGCCTGTACCTGTTCGGCATCCAAAGCCGCATGCGCCGCTACCAGTTCTGAGGAGAATGACGATGAACGCCGCCCGCCAGAACCGCCTAAACACCTATGCAGCCCATGCCGTTTTGATCGCCTATACGATCATCGCTATGTTCCCGGTCTTTGTGATTGTTATCAACAGCTTCAAGACACGCCGCGCGATCTTTCGCGAACCGCTGGCTCTGCCTGATGCTGATAGTTTTTCACTGATCGGTTATGAGACCGTGTTCAAGCAGGGGGATTTCTTCCTCTACTTTCAGAACTCGATGATTGTGACCGTGGTGTCGTTGTTTTTCATCCTGTTGTTTGGGGCGATGGCCGCCTTTGCGCTTGCTGAATATCGGTTCAAGGGCAACACCTTGATGGGGCTGTATTTGGCGCTGGGCATCATGATCCCAATCCGGATTGGCACCGTGGCGATCCTTGAGATGATGGTGCAAACCGGGTTGGTGAACACGCTCTGGGCGCTGATCCTTGTCTATACCGCGCAGGGATTGCCGCTGGCGGTCTTTATCCTGAGCGAATTCATGAAGCAGGTCAGCGATGACCTCAAGAACGCCGGGCGTATCGATGGCCTGTCTGAATATCGGATCTTTTTCCGATTGGTCTTGCCCTTGGTGCGGCCTGCGATGGCAACGGTTGCCGTGTTCAACATGATCCCCATTTGGAACGATCTGTGGTTCCCGCTGATCCTTGCCCCGGCCGAAGAGGTGAAAACGCTGACCCTAGGATCACAGGTCTTTATTGGTCAGTTTGTCACCGATTGGAACGCCGTGCTGTCGGCGCTGTCGATGGCGATCCTGCCGGTCATGGTGCTCTACGCGATCTTCTCGCGTCAGCTGATCCGCGGCATCACATCAGGAGCGGTGAAATGAGAGTGCTCGTTGCTGGGCTTGGGAACATGGGGCGCAGCCACGCGTTGGCCTATCATGCTCACCCCGAAGCCGAAATTGTAGGATTGGTGAACCGGTCTCAGGTTGACCTGCCGCCAGAGTTGCAGGGCTACACGCGGTTCCAGACCTTCGCCGAAGGCTTGGCGACCAATCCCGATCTGGTGTGCATTGCCACATACTCTGACAGTCATGCTGATTATGCGATTGCCGCGCTCGAAGCAGGGGCGCATGTGTTTATCGAAAAGCCCCTGGCCAATACGGTTGAGGATGCGCAGCGGGTTGTCGATGTTGCCAATCGCACCGGTCGCAAATTGGTTGTGGGCTATATCCTGCGCCACCACAGCAGTTGGCAGCGTTTGGTTTCTGAGGCGCGCGCCTTGGGCGGGCCTTATGTGTTCCGCATGAACCTCAATCAGCAATCAGATGGGCCCACATGGGACACCCACAAGGCCTTGATGAAATCAGTCAGCCCGATCGTGGATTGTGGCGTGCACTATGTGGATGTCATGTGCCAGATCACGGATGCCAAACCGGTGCGTGTCAACGGAATGGGCCTGCGCCTGAGCGACGAAATAGATCCTGATATGTACAACTATGGCCAGTTCCAAGTTGTTTTCGAGGACGGGTCTGTTGGCTGGTACGAGGCAGGCTGGGGCCCGATGATGTCGGAAACCGCTCACTTTGTGAAAGACGTGATTTCACCGCAGGGATCCGTGTCGATCAGCGACACTGACAAGGGGGCCTCTGACGATGTGGATGGCCACACCAAAGTGGGCGCCTTGGTGGTGCATAAAAGGGATGGTGATCAGGTGATCACCCTGCCGGATGAGCCGGGACATCAAGACCTGTGTGACGCCGAACAAGCCTACATGATCCGCGCGATCCTCGATGATATCGACCTGACCCGACATATGTCTGACGCTGTGCAGTCTTTGGCGATCTGTCTTGCGGCAGACCAAAGCATTCGCACCGGCCAACCCATCACTTTGGGAGTTTCCAAATGACCGCCTTACTTCTTGAAAATGTTTGCAAATCCTTTGGCTCTGTCGAGGTGTTGAAAGACATCAACCTTACGGTAGAGGACGGCGAGTTTGTCGTGTTTGTCGGGCCGTCAGGCTGTGGCAAATCCACTTTGTTGCGGGTGATTGCGGGGCTTGAGGATGCCACCGAAGGCACTGTTTCGATTGGCGGAGATATGGTGAATGACACCCCCCCGGCCAAGCGCGGCATTGCGATGGTGTTTCAATCCTATGCGCTCTATCCGCACCTGAATGTGCGGGACAATATGGCGCTGGGTCTTAAGCAAGAAAAACAAAGCAAATCGGTGATCGACACCCGCGTCAACAAAGCTGTCGAAATGCTGGATCTGGGGGCCTATGCCGAACGGCGTCCTTCGGATTTATCCGGGGGCCAACGCCAGCGGGTTGCTATTGGCCGCGCGATTGTGCGTGAACCTAAATTGTTCTTGTTTGATGAACCCCTGTCCAACCTTGATGCGGCGCTGCGCATGAACACCCGGATCGAGATTGCCGATTTGCACCGCACACTCAGCGCCTCGATGATCTATGTGACCCATGACCAGACCGAAGCGATGACATTGGCCGATAAGATCGTGGTCTTGCGGGATGGTCGCGTGGAGCAAGTGGGCTCTCCGATGGAGCTGTACAACAATCCCGCGAACCAATTTGTGGCGGGCTTCTTGGGCTCGCCCGCGATGAACTTCCTCAAGAGCGCCGGTTCTGACCTTCCGCAGGGCGCAACTTTGGGCATTCGCCCCGAACACCTGACATTGGTATCGGGTGGCAAGATCGACGGCACCGTGACCCATGTCGAACGATTGGGCGGTGACACCAATCTTTTGGTTAAGTCCTCTGAGGATGAGCGTTTGACTGTGCGCTTGTTTGGACAGCATGCAACGCAGGTGGGGGATGCTGTGTCGCTGGATTACGATCCACAGAACGCGTTTCTGTTTGATCAGGATCAGCAACGCATTCGAGGGTAAGGTCCGCGCTGATCGTTGCGCCAATCGTTGCACCAAGCATTGCCCTGATTTTGTAAGGCTGGCCGAGCGTCCCAATACCGGGCGCTCGTTCTGATTTGCCGGTAAACTTGGGTGTCCGCGCAACAAAGGGGCATGGATCCGATTTGCTGTGCTTTCAATCATCTCGGGACCTTGACCGCCGTGCACAGGCGGGGTCTGTGTAGGTCAACGCATCTACGCCCAAATCGGAGACCTGAAAATGATCGTTGAACAACGCACCTACACCCTGCACATCGGAAAAGTGGCTGAGTATCTTAAGCGATATGAAAACGAAGGTCTGGCCATCCAGCGCCCCATCCTTGGGCGAATGGTTGGGTATTTCTCTAGTGATATCGGCGCGTTGCACCAGATCGTGCACATGTGGGCCTATAAGGATTACGCCGAAAGAGAAGAGCGTCGCGCCATTCTAGGGGCGGACCCGCGGTGGCAGGCCTATGCGCCCAAAATGCAGGAATTGCAGATTTCGCAAGAAAACAAGATCTTGATCCCCGCCCCATTCAGCCCTTGGGCGCAGGACGATCCGGCACTGGATATGGCTGCAGCACAGAATTGAAGGAAGGATTTTCAACATGATTGATCTTTACACCTGGACAACGCCCAACGGTCGCAAGGTCTCTATCTTGCTCGAAGAATTGGGTGTGGACTATACCGTCCATCCCATCAACATCATGCAAGATGACCAGATGGCCCCCGATTTTCTTAAGATTGGGCCCAACAATAAGATCCCAGTTATTGTGGATCGTGACACTGGTAAATCGATCATGGAATCTGGCGCGATTATGATCTACTTGGCTGAAAAATATGGAAAATTCCTGCCTACAGATCCCGGCGATAAGGCCGAAGTTTTGGAATGGTTGATGTGGCAAATGGGCGGGTTTGGTCCGATCCTAGGCCAAGCGCATCACTTCTTGCACTTTCAACCAGGCAAAGGGGAATACGTCGAAAATCGGTTCCGCACCGAAGTACGCCGCCTGTATGGGGTCCTGAATACCCGTCTAGAGGGGCGCGACTATATCTGTGACACCTATTCGATTGCTGACATGGCGTGCTGGCCTTGGGCGTCACGGTATGAATGGCAGCAAATCGATCTGGCAGATTTTCCAAACGTGCGGGCTTGGTATCAGCGTCTGTTGGCGCGCGAGGCTGTTCAAAAGGGCTACCACGTGCCCAAGGTTGTTGGAGAGATCCCACTGGGATAATCGCCGCACCCCTGCCGTGTTTGGTGTGAATTTGGCCGGTCCGCATATGCGGATCGGCCTTTTTCTTGGGGCGGGGAGGGATCGCGCGCGCCACCAACGCGGCCCTTCAGGGGGCTTGCCTTGCGTTTTTGCGTTGATTTGAAAGAATATTTTGACAAAGAAGGTGGCCGGGGTAACCTAGCGCACCACGCCAAAGGGCACACACAAAACCCGCGGGGGATCTGTTGGAACCACTTACTGATCAAGAACTTGTCGCGGCGCTGTGTGTGAAACTTTGGGGTAAAACCCCAGATACGATCGAGTATCCCGGCGGACAAAGCCGAAAAACAATTGTGGTTGTTGTGGATGGGCGTCGCTTTGTGGTGTCTAAGCGCGCCAGCAAAACCCGCGCCAAGCTTGAAGCGATGGTGCTAGAGACACTCAGCCCACAAGGCTTTGTGCCCGATTTGATCGCCCACACCGGCCAATTTGTTGTCCAGCAAGAAATCACCGGCCGCCGCTTAACCGAAGCGCTTGAGCTTTCCTCTGCACCAGCGCGCGAGGCCTTGCTGAAACAGGCTGGGCAATCTTTACTGGATTTACAGGTGCTTGGCGGAAAAACTGACTTGTTGCTGAGCGCGCCAAAAATTGGTGACCGGCCCAACTGGTTCCGCGATTTCGCCGCTGTCCCTGCCCAACTTGCCCAGCAATTGGGGCACGCTATCCCCGATTACGATGCCGCCACTGTCGCGACCAAGTTACAATCAACGCACCCTGCGTTTGTCAAATGGGACGCGCGGGCTGGAAACGCGCTTTATACCGAACAGGATGAGGTGGTCTGGTTTGATTGGGAACATTGCGGTGTCGGGGCTGTCGAGGATGATCTTGTGTGGTTGTTAGCGGATGAATGGAGCCCCATCAGCCCCGCAGCCGAAGCTCATTTGATCGATCAAGCCGCAGCGATCAGCCCGGAACCACGGCACCGTATTGAAGAGCGGTTTCTCTTAAAAGTTGTTCTGCACAGCATGGTCCGACTGGGGCTGATTTACGCGCGCAAAGCGGATGGCCCGTGGTGGGATGCGCGCAGTGCAATGGCAAATGATAACGTCGGAGTCAGCCCGGCTCACGTGCGCAGAATTTGCCGTCGAGCGCGCCGTTGGTGCGACCAAATCAAAGACTTTCACAACGTCGTTACCTTGCTCGACACTATCGAAAGAGATGCTGATTCCTCGAAATAGCGTTTGTTTCCCAACTTTAGACAATCTTATCCCTAGGCGCGAACCGTCCACAACCAATGGGTGCGAGTAAATTCTACCCTAAGGTAAATTTGATGAAAATCTGTTTAAAGTCAATGGTATAGTGACGCATTCGCCTAACCTAATGTTTTTGTTTCTGTTCCTTGACACAACTTCGTTATTCACGTCGAATTGATACATTCATTTTTCGCCTTGTTTAGGCAGGGTGAAGAAAAAAGTCTTAGGGGGACACCATGGCCAAAATTAACGGAAGCAATGCTGCCGACAGCATCTCTGGATCTAATCGCAACGACAAAATCAAAGGCAAGGACGGCGATGACACGCTGAACGGCCTAGGTGGCAGCGACAAACTTTATGGCGGCGACGGAAATGATCTCCTGTTAGGGGGATCTGGGAACGACAAACTCCAAGGCGATGACGGCAACGACACACTTGATGGTGGTAGCGGGCGCGATCAGCTGAAAGGCGGCGACGGCGACGACTCCTTGAATGGTGGATCTGGCAATGACCGGCTCGATGGCGGCGACGATAACGACACAGTGGACGGTGGCACCGGCCACGACGATCTGGACGGCGGTGACGGTGACGATTTGGTCATTGGCGGCGAAGGCTGCGACCGGTTGGACGGCGAAGACGGCGACGACACGCTAGACGGGGGCACCGGCAATGATGTGCTGCGTGGCGGCGACGGCAACGACAGCATGCTGGGTGACGCGGGCAACGATTGGCTCGACGGTGGCCGGGGCAACGACACCATGGATGGTGGCGATGGTCATGACCGCATGAGCGGTGGGGATGGTGACGACGTCATGACCGGCGGCGCTGGCAACGATTTCCTCAAGGGTGACAAAGGCAATGATTTCCTCGATGGCGGCACCGGCAACGATCTGTTGCAAGGTGGCCAAGGGGACGACACCGTTTTGGGCGGTGAAGGCAACGACATTATTCTGGGTGACGGCTCTGGGTCTGGTTCTGGATACTGCGGCTCCGGCTCCGGTCGGCACCGTCGTGGGTCGGGCAGCGGCTCGGGCGAAGCGGCCACATTCAACGACTATCTCGATGGCGGCGCGGGCAATGATTTTGTCATCGGCGCGCAAGGGGAAGACACTGTTTTGGGTGGCGAAGGGGATGACATCCTCGTGGGCGACACCCTAAGGGGCGGATCAGGGTCCGGTTCCGGGTCTGGTGGCGGACGTCACCGTCGTGGATCAGGCTCTGGCTCAGGCCACGGCCATGGTCGCGGGTCTGGCTCTGGGAGTGGATCTGGCGAAAGTGGTTTCAGCGATTACCTAGATGGTGGCGCGGGCAATGACCTTGTTTTGGCTGGCGGTGGCGATGACCAAGCCGTCTACACCATGCAAGAAAACGCAGGTGCAACAGACGTTTATCGTGGCGGCGATGGCATCGATACGCTGACGCTGAACTTCACCAACGACGAATGGTTCTTGCCAGCGGTTCAATCGGACATCGCTGATTTTCTGGCCTTCATGGCGGTTCACACCGATCCAGTTTCTGGCGAAGCGGATTCCGCTCCGTTTGCATTCACAGCCTTTGATCTGACCGCAAGCCAGTTTGAAAACTTGCGGGTCTTTGTGGATGGTGTCGAGCTGGACCCAACCGACGAAGCCGTCGCAGCGGCTGATGACACCGCAACTGTGAATGAGGATGACACGGCCACTGATTTTGCCTCGGTTCTCGGCAATGATGATGTGCCCGATTTGGCTTACACTGTCACACTGGTCAGTGACGTTGCCGAAGGCTCTTTGACCTTCAACGAAGGCACGCCTGGAAACCCAGATGGCAGCTATAGCTTTGATCCTCTTGATGATTTCCAAGACCTCGCCGAAGGCGAAACCCGCGATGTGACCTTCGTTTACGAAGTCACAGATGCAGATGGGGACACCAGCCAAGCTACCGTGACCATCACCGTGACCGGCACCAACGACGCGCCAACACTTGCGGCGGGTCTGGGTGAGGCGACCGAAGACGGCGCCACCGTGGACGTGGATCTGGCAGCCCTTGCGGGGGATGTGGACAGCGACGACGACGCCAGCACCTTGA
>JAGDZD010000021.1:0-73644 GCA_049116315.1 Thalassovita sp. | reverse complement strand
GAGGATTTTCAATCCACTGCTCTACAGCCCGACAAGGCTGGTTTGACCGGCGTTACCCCCGCCAAGAAGGATTGGGCCAACACAAGGTGGCGCTCTCGGTTTGAGAGAAGCGTGAGCGGTCGCATAGATTATAGGTTGAACCAGGAGGGAATTCATATAATAAATTGTCATTGCCGATCATGTGGAAAGTGGTTCAAGGGTAGAATTCTATGGAAATAATTCTTTTGTCATTGTTGGGGTTTGGGGTGCTTGCTGGCCTGATGGATGGAGACAGCCCAGAGCCAGAAGTCGGGAACGACGAAGAACCGGGCTCCCCTGACCGACTTGCCCCAGAAGCGCCAACGCTTGGTGAAGGCGCGATCGACGTCACAGACACAGTTGGGCAAATTAACGATGGTGCGAGTACTGTCGGAGGCGCGTACCAAGTCACCGATAACGCCTATGACATCACAACCGGCAGTGGCGAAGATACGTTGGTTATTGAAGGTGATGTTTTTGGCGTTGCGTTCCTTGGTGATGGCGATGATGCCGTTTGGGGCGGAGAAGGGCGCGACGTGCTGCTCGGCGAGGGCGGCAATGATAGCTTGTTTGGAGGGGATGAGAACGATGATCTCATTGATACAGACGGCGAAAACAGCATCTATGGTGGCGCTGGCGATGATTTCATTCGCGGGTCAAACGGTTCTACGATTGTGGGGGGGGATGGCGCGGACGAATATGATCTCCATCTTTCCACGAGTGCTGAAAACCCGCTTCGTTTGCTTGACTACGACCCAGATACAGACCGGTTGAATGGGATTCGTTTCTTTGTTTCCGATGGGGACACTTCCGATGTTAACTTTGTAGCACGCGAAACTGGCGATGGCGTGGACGTGATGTTCGGTGATAGTGTTCTTGCCGAGGTTTTCGGCGCATCGGTGGATGACTTCATCGACATTCCAGTCACCATCGTCGTTGACGGTGGGACGTTCACAGATGATGACACTGGACATAATATCCTTAGCAATTTTTACTTACCCGAAACAATTTCGGCCAGTGGTGGCGATGATACGATCCGTGGTGGCCCCGGGGACCTGTTGGACGCAGGCGATGGAAATGATTTGGTTTTTGCCTCCGGCCAGCTCACGCAAGATGTTTCGAACCCAAGTGTCATGAGCACAGTACAGGGTGGCTCGGGTGATGATATCATTCTTTCGAGTAACGGAAATGTCCTCACGGGAGGTGATGGCGCAGACATCTTCGGTCTGTCTTTGACACAATATGGCGGGGGCGGACCCGGTTCTGGCTTCGATCTAACAGAGTCAAGAATCACCGATTTTGATCCTACTCAGGACACTATTTATATTGAGCACGGTTTCATTTTGCAGGCGGACGGCACAGTGGAGGATTTAGAAGCAACCATATCGATACAGGTGTGGTCGAACGGTTTGGGTGCGGACATATTGGCAGGTGACGAAATTATCGCTCGTGTGACTGGAGGACAAACACTTCGCGTGGAAGACTTGGTGGTTGCCGAAAACGGTTTGAGAGTCGATATTCTTGGGTACCATTGACATAGTACTCCAGTTGAAGGCCTCTTCTCCGGGAAGAACAGATGGGCTTCTTTTAGGTAGTGTCGCAAATTTTTCGTTGATGTGAGTAGGCGCTTCACAGGACACAATTATGCTGCGAGGTCAGCCATGACTTGGAAAATGGATTGTCCTTTTGACCCGATTTGTCGCTTTCGGATCATGTGGGCCACTTCGATCCGGCAAGGGTTGCACTGGCCGAGTGAACCGCTTTGAAGCCCATCATCGGCCGGGTCATCCTCTTAATGAAACGATGATCCTGCTCGATATTGTTGTTCAAATACGTGACCTGCAAGATCTGTATCAGACGGTTTTGCCGTGCGAACTTAAGCCGAATATTGATCCAATTCAGCCCGGCGCGATTGGCGCCGCTCTTGTCGATGACAACCTTGTCCGGCAATCCATTTGCAGCAATCGCCTTTTGAAAGAAGCGGCGAGCCCTCTCAATTTAGAATAAACATGTCTTCTCCTCCTCTTCTGGCAAATTACCAGTTCGTCACGCTCCCATCGGGTTTGATGAGATGCGGACATTCTGTGTGGATCGGATTTTCGGCTGCACGCAGCGCGTCTTCGTCGATCTCCACCCCAAGACCCGGCGCATCAGTGACGATGTAATCGGGCCCCTCCATCGGGGTTTGAACCGGGAAGATATCCGGATCGTGAAAGCCCAGCTCCTCAACCGGGCTTTGCCGGGTCTCCACCCAGCTCAGATTTGGAACCGCCGCTGCCAGATGCGCCGTGGCCGCTGTACAGACAGGCCCCAAAGGATTGTGCGGCATCAAATCGATGTAGTGGCGCTCGCTCCAACCGGCGATTTTCATCGCTTCGGTAAAGCCGCCGACGTTGCAGATATCGATCCGCATGTATTGGGTCAGGCCTTGATCCAGATAGGGACCGGCCTGCCATTTCGACGAAAACTCTTCGCCCACGGCAAAAGGAATATCCGTCATGGCGCGCAGCATCGTATAGGTTTCGGGGGTTTCATCGCGGATCGGCTCTTCGAGAAAATCCAAAGTGCCCGCCGGCAGCATGTTGCAAAAACTAGCCGCCTCGGCGGGGGACAGGCGATGATGGTAATCGATGCCCAAAGTGATTTCCGGGCCGATGGCCGCGCGAATATCAATCAGGTTCTTGGCCGTTTGGGCGATGCTTTTGCGCGCTTCAAACACAGTGCCGTCGCCATAGTAAGACGGGGCCACCCGCACACAGTCCCACCCGGCGGCGATCAGCGTCTGTAACTGCGCGAGCATTTTTTCGCTGGACGGGCCGGTGGCGGTGGCAAAGCTGGGAACCCGTTCACGTTGCTGGCCCCCCAACAATTGATAGACCGGCACGCCAAGACGTTTGCCCAACAGATCATAAAGCGCGATATCAATGGCCGAGAGCGCCGCTGTGATCACCCGGCCACCTTCGAAATACTGGCTGCGATACAGCTCTTGCCAGATGCGGCTGATTCGGCGCGAATCCTGACCAATCAAAGATTTGGAAAACAGCTCGACCATCGCGGCCACAGAGGTTTCGCGCGATGACAAACCAGATTCACCCCAGCCCACCAAACCGTCTTCGGTTTCGATGCGCACCAACATCTGGTTGCGGCGTCCAACGCGCAAAATGTGGGAAGAGATCGTTGCAATGACTGTCATTTTTGGTCCGCCGATGGATCTGGCACGGCAACGCGCAGGACGTGCGCTCTGTGCGATTCTAAATTCTTAATACTCGCTACACACTAAATCGTACATTATTTATGTCAAGAAGTACATGATGTGTAAAGTCGCCAAAAAGTGGGTTTTTCAAAGAAAGAGCCGACCAAGACAGAGTCTTGGTCGGCAAATTTCGGACCGAAATCAGGAAATCCCGGCTTAGTGCGCTTTGGATTGGGTGAAGGCAGGGCTGTTGCGAAGCGTCTGGATGCTCCGCTGCTGGTTCTGCCTGGACCCCTAGAGCAAACCAGCCCGCAGGATTGGTGCCAACGCGTCGGATTTGTGGATGAGCCTGGCCACGGTTGCGTAGAACGGCTTCAATTTATGGATGTTGATCCAGCCAATCCCATGCCTCAGACACCATTCTTGCGGGAACCCGCAAATAGCCTGCGTATTTGACAGTTTTGCCACGCCGCGCAGGCGCTCAAACTGGCCACAGACCTTGGCTGCCTAACGGCCAAGAGAGCGGGGCACAGATGCAAGATATTTCCTGGGTGGCATTGGATTGGGGCACCTCCAATATGCGCGCCTATGCCATTGATTCAGCCGGGGCCGTCCTGGCCAGCAGCGCCTGTGGCGCCGGCATGTCGACATTGACCAAAGATCAATTCGAGCCAACACTGCTGTCCACTTTGAAGCCATGGCTGCGCCGTGGATCCCCGTTGCCGGTGCTGGCCTGCGGCATGGTTGGCGCGGCGCAGGGCTGGCAAGAAGCCCCCTATCGATCTGTGCCAACCAAACCGGTGGAAGCAAACGCGCTGATCCATGTGCCGGTTCAAAGCGCAGAAATTTCCGTCTCAATCATTCCCGGCCTCAGTCAGCCCCACCCCGAAGACGTGATGCGCGGTGAAGAAACTCAGATCGCTGGGTTTCTGGCCACACATCCAACGTTTGACGGCATCATCTGCCTGCCGGGCACCCATTCAAAATGGGTGCATGTCACCCAAGGTCTGGTGCGCAAATTCACCACCTTTATGACGGGCGAGTTGTTTAGCCTGTTGTCGCGCCACTCGGTGTTGCGCCACAGCATGAACAGCGAAAGCTGGCACGAACCCTCGTTTCACTCTGGTGTCTCCGCCTCTTTGGAGGACCCCAAAACATTGACCACGCGCCTGTTTGGCCTGCGCCCGCAATCCCTGCTGTCAGGCAAACCCCCAGCACATAGCAAAGCCACCCTATCGGGCTATCTGATCGGCACCGAGCTGGCCGCCACCCAATCAATGTGGTCGCAAAACCCCGTTGTCCTGATCGGTGCCGCCCAGAACATGGCGCTCTATGCGCAAGCGCTTGAATCCCAAGGCGTGACCCCAACGCAAGTTGATGCCGCAGAGGCCACAATCATGGGCATGACACAATTGATGAAACAGTCCGGACATCATCCCGCCTTTGCCTGAAGGCCGGGACCGAAAGCAACGTAGACGAGGCAAAACGTTGAACAGCGACGATGAATATGATGAACTGCCAGCACACACGAGAGAGGTGCTGGCAACCATGCCTGATTCACAAGAAGCATTGACCTGTTTCTTATCCATCGCGCGCGCCATCGCTGGGCCGACTGACTATGAACTCGTGTTGGAAAACTTTGCCGACGGGCTGCGCACTTTGATCCCGCATGATCATCTGGACATCGTGTTGCTGCATCCCTCGGGCACCCAGATCTGCTACGAAGCGCGATTGCACACCACCTGGAGCCACACCCACAATCCCAGCAAGCCCACAGATCGCAGCCCGATCCGTGATGTGTTGCTGGGCACGGTGGCCTGGTTGCTGACCGACGACGCCTGGACGGATGAGCGGTTCCACTTTGACGGCGCAGACAGCAAACCTCTGTTTGACGCCGACCTGCACAGCCGCATCATTGTGCCCTTGCGGGTGCAGGGGGAAATCATCGGCTCGCTGGCAATCTCAAGCCATAAAATCGGCTATTACGACGAAGAGCTGGCGGTTTTGGCACAGGGGGCTGCCGATTTGGTGTCTGCCTACCTCTTTGCGCTGGAGCGCGGCAAAGAGGCCCGCGACGCGGCCGTTGCCGAAAGTGATGCGCGCGGGCGCGAACAGGCGCTGCGCTTGGGGGCGTTGCGCCTGACCGAAGGTATGGAACGCGAAAGACAACGTTTGGGCATGGACCTGCATGATCAGACACTGGCCGATCTGGCGCGCATTCGGCGGCGCTTGTCTCGCATGCAGGGTGACAGCCGCGCCGCGAACAAAGACCTGATGGCGATACAGGATGAATTGGACCACTGTCTGGATGACGTCCGCCATATCGTCGAGGACATGAAACCCGGTGTGCTCCAGCTTTTTGGCTTTACCGAAGCGGTAGAAGCCCATCTGACACGTTGCCTGCGGCACATCCGCCGCCAATTGAAAAGCCGGGTTCAAGATCACACCGACGGCCAGATGGATGCGCTGCCTGACACGGTGCGCACAGCCGTTTACCGCATCGTCCAAGAGGCGGTGAACAACGCGCTCAAACACGCCGCCTGCCAAGTCATCCAAGTGACAATCACCGAAACCAAAACACAGTTGCAGGTCATGATCGATGATGACGGGCAAGGCATCAGCGAGGCCGAAGTTCAATCCTCCAGCGGCATCAGCAATATCAAGACCCGCGCGGAATTGATCTCAGCCGAAGTCAGCCTGAGCCGGGGTGGCGTGCTGGGCGGCACCTGCGTCGCAATTTCCCTTCCCAAACCTCAGAGTTTCGCTTCTGATGGTCTGACCTGATAGCCCTGCTAAGGATCCCGTTGAATGCGCCTGTTAATTGCCGAAGACGACAAATTGCACCTCGGGTTTGTGGAAACTGTCGCCCGGGATGTCTTGGTCGACCTGCAACAGCTGACCTCGGCCACTGATGGGGAAATGGCGCTCGAGGCCTTTGCCCAAGGCGACTATGACTCGGTCATTTTGGATTTGCAGATGCCCAAAGCCACGGGCGTTGATGTCGCCAAGGCCATCTGGGCGCGCAAGCCAGACACCCGCATTCTGTTTTGGTCCAACTATGCCGAAGAGGCCTATATTCGCGGCGTCACCAAGATTGTGCCCGCCGCCGCCGTCTATGGCTATGTTCTGAAATCGGCCCCCGAAGAACAGCTTAAGATGGCCATTCAAGGCGTCTTTATTGCCGAACAATGTGTGATCGATCGCCAAGTTCGCGGTGTGCAGCAGCGCGCCGGTGATCGCCTGTCCAGCCTGACCGATTTTGAATACGAAGCTTTGGTCGACCTGTGTTTGGGCCTAACGGACAAGGCCATTGCCGCACGTCGCCGGGTGTCGCTGCGCGGGGCGCAAAGTCGGCTGCAACATCTCTATCAAAAGCTTGGGCTCGACAAATCGGATCTGCCGCAGGGCAGTTGGGGCCCCAGCTATAATTCGCGCACCCGTGCCATTTCCATTGCCCTGACGCGTGGGATTTTAAACGTCGACGCCCTGAAGCAAGAAGAAGAGCTATTGCAGGCCTGGCTGGCCCGCGACGCCAAACGATAAATCCCTAAATCAAGGGTTTGCGGGTTCCCGCAACAGCCTTGCGCACCCCCGCCGAAGTGCTGCGCATGATCACGCATCCTTGATCACTCCCCTCTCGTAATCTCGATCTCAAGCTGCACCACCAATCTTTGCATTGGGTCCTTTCGCAGCCGTTAAAGAGGGAGATTCTGATGCCGTTTGTAAACATCCGCATCGTAAAACAAGTGATCGAGAAAGATCCCGAAGGGATCAAAGCCAAGATCAACGAAGACGTGACCAATTCAATCAGCCTGTCCGCCGGCATTCCCAAAGAAAACGTTTGGGTGGTGTTCGAAGAAGTTGACGAAGCGGATTGGTTCTCGGGCGGCGCCCGCGTGAAAGACCTAAGGGCTCAGTCATGACCCTAGACATCCGCGACGACCGCTTTGTTGATTTCATCGGATCCGATCTCACCCTCGAAAAAGTGGCCACCGACTTTCTGTTTCTCGAAGGGCCAATCTGGCACCCCTCAGAACAGCACCTGACGTTCTCGGACATTCCCGGCAACCAGATGTACCGCCTGTCTGCGGATGGGAACGTGACCTCGTTTCGCAATCCCAGCCACATGGGCAACGGCAACACCTATGACGCTCAGGGGCGCATGTTGACCTGTCAACACGCCACCAGCAGCGTCACCCGCACCGAAGCAGATGGCAGCCTGACCACCCTTGCCACCCATTACGATGGCAAAGAGCTGAACAGCCCCAATGACATCGTGGTGCGCAAAGATGGCTTGATCTATTTCACCGATCCTACCTATGGGCGGATGGATTACTTTGGCGTTGAACGGGACACCGAGATGGGCGCGCAAGGCGTCTATTGCGTCACCCCCGACGGGCAGTCGATCACCCGGCTTGCCGATGATTTTGCCCAACCCAACGGCCTGTGTTTCTCGCTCGACCACTCGGTTCTGTATGTGAACGACACCGAGCACAAACACATCCGCAAATTCGACATTGCCCCTGATGGCACCGCAACAGGCGGCGCGGTCTGGGTTGAGGTCACACAGGGTGACGGCGAAGGCCATCCCGACGGGATGAAAATTGACAGCCTTGGCAATGTCTATTGCACCGGCCCCGGTGGCGTCCATGTCATCGCACCGGACGGCGTGACATTGGGCGTGATCCAAATGACCGAATTCACTGCGAATTTCGCGTGGGGCGGCACAGACCTAAAGGATCTATACTTTACGTCTTCTACGTCACTCTACCGAACCAAAGTCAGAACACCCGGACTTGCGCTGTTCTGATCGATTTGGGCCGGTGATGAGGAGATTGCCAGCCCACCCAACTCACTAAAACAGGGAGGACAACATGACTATTTCTACAAAAACCATGAGTGCCGTAACCGCACTGACACTGACAGCGGCCATTCCGTCGTCAGCATTTGCCAGCGAGGACACCATCAAAATTGGCGCGCTCTACGCGGCCTCGGGTCCATGTCAGGTGTTTGGCGAATACGCCTTGCAGGGCACCCAAATTCTGGCGGACGAAATCAACGCCGCAGGCGGCATTGGTGGCAAGCACGTCGAAGTGGTGCACCGCGACTCTAAATGTGATCCGGCCGAAGCCACAGCCATGGCGCGGGAATTGATTGCGCGTGAAAACGTTGACTTCCTTGTCGGGGGCATCAGCTCTTCCGAAGGTCAGGCGATTTCAGAAATCGCCCGCCAAGAAGAAGTCATCTACATCGCTGCGATCCCTAAATCGACACAGATGACCTCGCCTAAGAACTTCCACAAATATGTGTTCCGCGCCGCGGCCAACACCAACACCGAAGGCAAATCTGGCGCGGTTCTCGCCGAGCGTCTTGAGGCGAAAAAGATCTGTACCATCTTGATGGACTACTCTTATGGCCACAGCCTGGGCGAAGCCTTTGGCGAACACATCGCCAAAATTGCCCCAGACGCAGAAATCGTTGCGCAGGAATGGCCCAAAAACGGCACCACCGACTATACAGCCCACATCACCAATATCATGGCCTCCGGCTGTGACACCGTGTTCTCGGGTGTGTGGGGTGGACTTTTCCCCGCCTTTGCCAAGCAGGCCGCGCCATTTGGGTTCTTTAACCAAGTGACCTATATCTCAGCCGGTGAAGTTGGCTCGCCAGAAGTGGCCGAACAAATGGGCGCGGATATGCCCGAGGGCATCTGGTCGAACTCTTACGAGGTGTTCTACTATCCAGATGACAAAGCGCATGGCGATTTTGTCGGCAAATTGCAGAACCTGCTGAACGTCGAAAACACGCCATCTTGGCCTGTCACCGGCTATGTGGCGGCCAAATGGTTGACCTCGGCGATTGAAAAAGCTGGCTCCGCTGAAACCGAAGCTGTGATTGCCGCGCTCGAAGGCCTGTCCATCGACACGCCCATCGGCGAGCAAACAATGCGCGCCTCTGACCACCAGGCCAACCGCGGCCAGTTCTGGGGCAAAATGGTTCAGTCGGACGATGCGTCTTACCCGTATCGCCTGATGAACCCGGTGGAATACATCCCAGCAGACGAGCTGATGGATTAATCTGACCCTCCCTCGATCGACCGCATCCAAGGGGAAACCCGACAGATGCGGTCGGTTCCTTTCGAACTCGAATTTCTGGAATTTGGCGCATGCTCAATAATCCGGTTCTCCTTTTCATTCAGCTGCTGAACGGCCTTTCACTTGGCATGTCATTGTTTGTCATTGCCGCAGGTCTGACGCTGATTCTGGGTGTCCTTAGGGTGCTTAACTTCGCTCACGGTGCGTTTTACATGCTGGGCGGATACGTGTGTTTCTCTCTTGTTGGGGTGTTTTCTGGCCTGCCCGGTGGCTTTTGGCTGGCGGTGGTTGGCTCAGCTGCGGTGCTGGCAGCGATGGCCTATGTCGTTGAACGCACGATGCTGCGGCATCTGTATGATCGCGATCACCTCTATCAGCTGTTGTTCACCTTCGCGCTGGTGATGATCGCAGGCGACATTGTCCGCTTTACCTGGGGCACACAGGTTTTGTCTGTCTCTTTGCCTGCGGGCTTTAAGGGCGCCACAGATCTTGGCATCGCCTATTATCCGACCTATCGGCTGTTCCTGTGTGGGGTTGGTGTCTTTGTCGCCATCGGCATGTGGTACTTTGTGAACCGCACCCGTGCAGGCCGCTTTGTGCGCGCCGCCCGGCAAGATCGCGAAATGCTCGAAGCCTTGGGGATCAACGTCGGACGCCTCTACATGCTTGTGTTTGTGGCCGGGTCCGCTCTGGCAGGATTTGGCGGCGCATTGGCGGCACCGGCGATTGCCCTGTCACAGGGGATGGACGCCGAAATCATCGTCCAGTGCTTTATCATCGTGATCATCGGCGGCATGGGCAGCCTTGGCGGCGCCTTCCTTGGGGCCTTGATCCTTGGGCTGCTGAACTCCTTTGGCGTGATGTTGGTGCCGAATTTCGAAATCGTTCTGATCTATCTGACAATGGTCGCCATTTTGATGATCCGTCCTTGGGGTCTCTTGGGCAAACCAGAGGCTGAACAAAAATGACCAAACAACACACATATATCCTTGGGGCGATTGCTTTGCTGGTGCTGGCAATTGTGCCCTTCCTCGGAAGTCTCTGGGCCATCTACCTTGTGACAGAGATCATGATTTTTGCCCTCTTTGCACTCAGCTTTAATCTGTTGCTGGGCTTTGGCGGGATGATCTCTTTTGGTCACGCGGCTTACTTTGCGATCGGGGCCTATGCCTGCGCAATCTTGCTGACCACGCTCAATCTGCCTTTGATCATCGCCTTTCCTGCTTCGGTTGTGATCAGCGCCATCGTGGCGCTTGTGATCGGATACTTCTGTACCCGACTGACCGAGATCTACTTTGCCATGCTGACGCTGGCCTTTGCACAGCTGATCTGGGCGATTGCGTTCAAATGGGTTGCGGTGACAGGCGGGGACACTGGCTTTATCGGCGTGCGCGTGCCCGAAATTCTAGATGAACCCACCCGGTTCTATTACTTTGCGCTCACCATCGTCGGGCTCAGTGGCTTTGTCCTGTGGCGGATTGTGAACTCTGCCTATGGCTTTACCCTCAGCGCCACCCGCGAGAACCGCAATCGGGCCGAGTTTATCGGCGTCAACGTGCGCCGCATTCAACTGGTCGCTTTTGTCTTGGCGGGCACCTTTGCGGGTGTGGCCGGGGCCTTGTTCACCATGTTCAACCACGCCGTCTTTGTCGAAAGCGCGTGGTGGACCCAATCAGCCGAAGTCATGATCATGTCGATCTTGGGCGGTGTTGGCACCTTTATTGGGCCTGCCGTGGGCGCTGTGGTGCTGATCTTGCTGGATCGCTTCATCACCGAGATCACCGCCTATTGGCCCACCGTTCTGGCCTGTATTTTGTTGTTCATCTTGTTCTTCTTCCCCGAAGGCCTGACCGGTTTTCTCAGCAAACGCACCGGCAACAAGGAGTAACACATGCTTAAGATCGAAAACCTCGGTATGAACTTCTCTGGGTTCCAAGCGCTCAATGGGATCAACCTGACGCTTCAAGAGGGTGAAAAACACGCCATCCTTGGCCCCAATGGGGCAGGGAAGTCCACGTTCTTCAACTGCATCACGGGTCAGCTGAACCCAACCGCTGGCAAGGTGCACTACAAGGGGGGCCTGATCACCGGGCACTCTGCGAACCGCATTGTGCGCCTTGGCATCGCCCGTTCCTTTCAGCGGATCAACATCTATCCCAAACTCACGGTGTTCGAAAACGTGCAGGTCGCCTTTATCGCGGATCGTGGCATGATGTTTCACCTCTTTCGCCCCGGTGCGGGACTGTTTCGCGAAGAAACAGCGCGGATGTTGAAACTGGTGAACCTCAGTGCAGAGGAAAACGAAACCGCAGGTCTGATGTCCTATGGCAAGCAAAAGCAGCTTGAACTGGCCATCGCCCTGTCGTCTGAACCTGATCTGTTGCTGTTGGATGAACCCACCGCAGGCATGTCCCCACAAGAAACCATCGATTCCATCGATTTGATTGCCGACATCGCCTCGAAACGCAAACTCACGTTGCTGTTTACAGAACACGATATGAACGTCGTCTTTTCCATCGCGGATAGGCTTTCGGTGCTGCACCACGGCGAAATGATCGCCACCGGCAGCCCCGAAGAGGTGCGCAACGACGCCGAAGTACGACGCATTTACCTAGGGGAGCATGCAGATGACGCTGCTTGATATATCCGGCATCCACACGTCCTATGGCATTTCCGAAGTCCTGTTTGGCATCGATATCAAGGTCGAAGATGGCGAATGCGTTGGCCTGTTGGGGCGCAATGGTGTGGGCAAAAGCACCACCATGCGCTCAATCAACGGGCTGACGCCCCCCACCAAAGGCAGCGTGAAGTGGCGCGGGCAAGACGTTGCCGGCATGGCGCCCTATGACATCGCGCGCCTTGGTGTGGGGTTTGTCCCCGAAGACCGCCGCGTGTTCCCCGAACTCACCGTTTGGGAAAACCTCGACATTGCGCGCCGCTCTCGGGGCAAAGACAACGAATGGGATGAAACCCAAGTCTATGAGCTGTTTCCCGAACTCAAAACCTTTGGCGATCGCAAAGGTGGATTTCTCTCGGGGGGCCAGCAACAAATGCTGACCATCGCCCGCTCGCTGATGGGCAACCCAGACATCTTGTTGCTGGATGAACCTTCCGAGGGATTGGCGCCACTGGTGGTGGACAAGCTGAAAGAGCAAATCTCTGCGCTCAAGTCACGCGGTCTGTCCTTGGTGCTTGCCGAACAGAACCTGAATTTTGTGCTCGATCTCAGTGACCGGGTCTACATCCTCGAAAAAGGCGAAGTGAAATATCACGGCACCCCCGCAGACCTGCGGGCGGAACCGGATCTGATCAAGCGCTATCTCACCGTTTAACAAAGGGGTTATTCATGGCCACAGTCATGCCAGACCTGTTCAAGATTGATGTAACAGGCCACACCGTCTCCGCTGCGCGCACCGAAATGGTGGCCCGCGGACATGTCGTCACCACCGATGAACCAACCGAACGGGGCGGCACCGATCTCTTTGCCACGCCGCTGGAAACCATGCTGTCATCGTTTCTTGGGTGCACCAATGTGATCGGCAACTATGCCGCCGGTTTGCTGAAAATGAAAATTCGCGACATGACCTTTGACGTTGTCGGTCACTTCGACACGCGCGGCGTCTTTGGCAAAGCCGAGATTGGCACACCCTTCCCGGTGATCGAATTGAAAGTGCGCATCGACACAGATGCCACAGACGCGCAGATCACCGCCCTTGCCAATATGGTGGCCGAAAAATGCCCTGTCTCTGTGCTCTTGCGCCGCGCGGGTTGTGATATCGTCGAGACCTGGGAACGGATGTGATCCCCTCTGGGCTGGACTTCGGTCTGGCCCAGACCCATCTGGATCAAGGTTTATCCGGCCAGACCATGCGGAACCCTTGATGGGTGGTTGTGCTGTCAGGCGAGGTGCCCGAGCGCGCCGCAATACGATACCGATAGCAATAGCTTTTGTGGCACAGGAACGAGCCACCCTTGGACAGTTTATAGCCCTTCATCCCCGACAACCGCTGTTTGACGTTGCGCTTAAGCGAGCGGATCGAAAACGGTTCTTGGGTCCACTCCCAGACGTTTCCAGCCATGTTGTACAGCCCATAGCCATTTGGCGCGAAAGACTGCGCAGGGGCCGTTGTGGCATAGCCATCTGCATTTGAATTCTGGTCTGGAAAGCGTCCTTGCCAGATGTTGCAAGGAAATGTGTCGTGATCGTTGGGCTCCGCTTCGCCCCACGGAAAGGTGACATCTCCCAGACCGCCGCGCGCCGCATGTTCCCATTCGGCTTCGCTTGCCAAACGTCCCCCCGCCCAAGCAGCATAAGCCTGCGCATCATTCCACGACACCTGCACAACCGGGTGGTCCGCAAAATAGACGTCTTTCTGGGTGTTCGGACCGTTGATATCACGCCAGTTCGCGCCCTCAACTTGGCGCCACCACTCGGTGCCGACCACTGCGCGGGTGTCACCGACCGCTTTGGGCACTTCAGACCAGAACACAAAAGACCAGCCAAACACCTCTGCTTCGGTGACATAACCCGTGGCCGCAACAAAGGCGGCAAACTCGGCGTTCGTCACCGTTGTGCGCCCCATGCGAAACCGGGCAACACGCACCCTGCGTTGCGGGCCTTCGCCATCGTCGGGAATGCCCACATCCTTGGTGCCAACCAAGGCTTTGCCGCCTGGGATCTCCACCGCCGCCTCTTTCAACGCGGCGGGGCCCAGCTCTGACAGGGCCAGCGCCGGTGCGCTGGAGGGTCCCTCAGATCCGGCGGTGCGTGCAGGTTGGCAACACTGTTTGGCTTCTGGTGTCATTGGGTACTCTCAACACGTTGGTTTCGATGCCGGGCACAGGGCCCCATATCGGTGTAACATTCCTGTTTCGCGGTTCCCAGCGCACGCCCAACTTGACGCGATACTGGGTCTCTTGCTTTGCTATTTAACATAATTCAGATTATGAGAACTCCATGTCGTGCGAACCCATGTGAATCTCGCCCGAACGAAAAATTTTTCTGGACAGGGCCCATTTCAACTCCTCTAGTAGCGGCACAAGTAACAGCGCACACAGAACCGTATGCATTCTCGAAAGGAAGGTCTTTTCAAACGCTCACTCTCGGTGTACTTATTCATAATATGAATTAAGTTCAATGTGCCCCGATGAGTTTCGCCGTCTGACCACGACAAAGCTAAGGCTGTGCACCATAAGCAACCACCCGAGTTTTGGTCCTACCAAAACTCGATGAAACCCGTTGCTACCCCACCCAACTCAACCAAAATCTGCGCCACAGAAAGCTCCATATGACACAAAACCCAAAAATCGCTTTTCTGGGCACTGGCCTGATGGGCTATCCAATGGCCCGCAATTTGGCCCAAAGTGGTCGCCCTGTGACGGCCTGGAATCGCAGCGCCAGCAAAGCCGCCGGGCTAAGCGCCTTTGGGGTCAGTCTTGCCAAATCTGCGCATGACGCAATTGCGGGCGCCGATATCATCATCTCGATTCTGTCTGACGGATCTGCCGTCACACAGGTGGCCAGCTCTGACCCGGTTCAACAGGCGCTCAAGCCCGGCGCGCTGTGGATTGATATGTCCAGCACCCAACCACAAGAAGCCAAAGACCTGCTCCAAATCCTAGACTCCGTTGCGGTGGGCTTTCTTGATGCGCCAGTGTCTGGCGGCTCGAAAGGGGCGGATCAGGCCAGCTTGGCCATCATGGTTGGGGGTGAAGCGACCGCTTTCGAACGGGCGCACCCCGTGCTCAGCGACCTTGGTCGTCCAACCCTTGTGGGGCCAACCGGGGCCGGCCAATTGGCCAAACTGGCCAACCAATCGATCGTGGCCATCACCATTGCGGCTGTGGCCGAAGCCACGCTGTTGTTGGAACAACGCGGCGCCGATCCTGCCGCCGTGCGTCAGGCGCTAAAGGGTGGGTTTGCTGACAGCACCATTCTGCAACAGCACGGCCAACGCATGAGCGATCGCAACTTTGAACCCGGTGGCCCGTCGTATCTTCAGCTCAAAGATTTGGACAACGTCCTGACCGAAGCCGAATCGCTTGAACTCCCAACGGTACAACACGTTCGCGACCGATATGCCCGCTATATTGAGGCGCTAGAAGGTGGAAACAAAGATCACGCTGGGCTTTACCAAGAGCTCAGAGATCGCAACAATTTGCCCTTGGATTAGGGCATCGCCGCCATTGGCCTGGGCAAGGGTTTTTGCAGATTTCGCGACAAATGCATGTGGATCAGATCACAGGTCAGCAGCTCATCTTTCTTGAGAACTGCCTCTAGAATTTCACGATGCTGCGTGACATTTTCCTGATAAAAATTGGTGCCATTCATAAACATCTGCTGGCGAAACCGATGGTACACAACATCATGGGTCTGCTTCAAACTGTCCAATTCGCAGGCATCAATCAACGTCTGATGAAAGTTCAATTCAGCCGTCGTCCACAGGCGCAATGTCTCTACGCTGGGGGCATTATCTTCGATGTAATTCTCGATATGAGACAGTTTGTGATGCGCCGCGCTCAGCCGCGCTTCCCACTCAAGTCCGCCCAAGCGAATCGACAAACAGGCGCCCTGACACTCTAGATAAATTCGAAATTGGGTCAGGTCGTGCTGGGTTGCATCCGACCGTTCGGGGGTGCGAAATCCCTTTTGCTCCAGAAAATCCACCAGTCCAACTGTCGACAGGCGAAACAGAACTTCGCGAATATTTGAGGCCGAAACACCGTAATCTTTGCGCAGCTCATCCGCCCTAAGCCGCTGGTTCGGCTTGAAACCCCCGTTCACCAGCCGATCCCGCAGATCCGTATATAGGTCGGTATTATCAGCCACCACGACACCCTACTTCTACAAAAATTTCGAAATTAGGCAGATATCACGAAATTTATTTAGATACAATAAATTCTTGCCGGAACCCAAAACTCTCGTTAGTCTGGTAAGACCAAATATCATAAATGTCAAAAAGTATGACACTCGTTCAGATCATTTGGACCTTGGGAGGAAAACAATGAAACTAGTTAAATCACTATCAATGGCAGCCTCGGTTGCGGCGCTTTCTGTGGCGTCTGCCTTCTCGGCTTCTGCTGAAACCACATCGCTGCGCATTCAGACGCACTTCTCACCAGAGACCCTGTCGGGTCAGCTGGCGGCTGAATTCATCGAAGACGTGACAGCCATGTCCGGCGGCGACATCCAGATCGAAATGTTCTATTCGTCTGCGGTTGTGAAATCTGCCGAAACATTTGACGCAGCAGCAACCGGCATTCTGGATTGCGACATGACGGGTGGTGCTTACCAAACCGGTAAAAACCCTGCGTTCCAATTTGCGGGCGACTTGGCCGGTGGTTACACCAACCCCTACCAGCAGCTGGCTTGGTTGCTGCACGGTGGCGGCTATGAGAAAGTGAACGAGCTCTACAACGGCCACGGCATGGAATTTGTCGGCTGGTGGATCCCGGGCCCAGAATCGCTGTCTTCAACACGCCCAATCCAAGGCGTTGCTGATTTCAAAGATTGGAAATTCCGCTCACCTCCAGGCATGATGACTTTGGTCTTCAAAAACCTGGGCGCATCGCCAATCGTGATGGATTTCAACGAAATCTTTACCGCTCTGGAAACAGGCATCATCGATGGTGCGGACGCTGCAAACCTGACCAACAACGTTGGCCTGGGTCTGTATGACATCGCCGAGCACACCAACTATCCTGGCTTCCACTCGATGCCAGCTGACCACTTGGCGTGCCGCAAAGACGCATGGGACGCAATGCCCGCCGCGCATCAGGCAATCCTGAAAGTTGGCATGCAAGCGCTGGCGCTGAAAAACGCCACAGCAAACGAAGTGAAAAACGCTTCAACTGCGAAAGACCTGCGCGCCAAAGGTGTGAACCTGTACGAATGGCCAGAAGAAGAGCTGGCGAAATATCGTGCGGCTGTGAAATCCGGTTGGACCGAATTCGCAACAACACCAGAAGCAAAATCTTTGCTGGAAAGCCACATCAACTTCCTGACCGACATGGGTCTGATGAAGTAAGCTGAGGTTTCCCTCAATTGTGATGGAACGCGGCAGGGCTGACACGCTCTGCCGCGTTTTTCACACCACTTTTGCCAAAGACCCGCACCATGAAAATTGTTAAAATCACCAGCCATGTCTTGCAGTATGATCTGCCAGAGCAGCTGGGATATTCTCAACAATATTACGCCAAACGCTCGGCCCATCTGGTCGAGGTTGAAACCGATGAGGGCATCACCGGTTGGGGCGAATGTTTTGGGCCGGGTCCTGTGGCATTGGCCAACAAGGGCATCGTTGAAAAAGTCATTCAACCGATGATCCTTGGGATGGATCCGCTGGATCGCGACGTGATCTGGCACAAGGTTTATAATCTCCTGCGGGACCACGGACAAAAGGGCATGCCGCTGCAAGCCTTGTCTGGTGTAGATATCGCGCTGTGGGACATTGCCGGCAAGGTTGCCAACCTGCCGCTGCATAAGATGATTGGCGGCGCCTTTCGCAACGAGATTGCGGTCTATGGATATGGCATGATGCTGCGCCCGGAACCGGCGGCCAATCTGGCGGCCCGGTTTGTGGATGAAGCCGCGCAGATCAAAGACATGGGGTTTGTCGCCACCAAGATGAAAGTGGGCCTTGGCCCGCGCGACGACGTAAAGCTGGCGCACTCCGTGCGTCAGGGCATTGGCGATGATTTTGAATTCATGGTCGACGCCAACCACTGCTACACAACATCGGATGCGTTTTATGTCGGGCGCGCCCTCGAAGAGTTGGGCGCCTATTGGTTCGAAGAACCCGTCGCCCCCGAAGATCTTGATGGCTACCGCGAATTGCGCGCCGGGCTGAAGATCAACATTTCGGGCGGCGAGGCCGAATTCACCCGCTGGGGTTGGCGGTCGATCTTGGAAAACCGCGGCCTTGATATCGCGCAGCCCGAAGTCTGCGCCCTTGGCGGCGTCACCGAATACCTGCGCGTATTGGCCCTGTGCCACGCGCATTTCACACCTGTGATCAACCATGTTTGGGGCTCGGCGGTTGCGGTGGCAACCAACCTGCAATTGCTGGCAGCCATGCCACCTTTGCCCGGCGGGCTCTACCCATCAGAACCTATGTTGGAATTTGACACGACGGATAACAAATTCCGCGATACCCTGCTGGAAACACCTTTGAACATCCAAGAGCAGGTCAAAACCAACAACGGAAAAGTTGCGATACCGACCGGGCCCGGACTGGGCGTTACACCGGATCGCGACGTCATTAACCACTACAGAATCGATTGAATCGGGGGGGATAGATCGTGAACGAAAAATCTGGAAGCTTGGTCGAATGGCTGGTGCCATTTGCCTTTCTCTTTTGTGCGGGGTGGGCCATCTGGCATACGCCTGCGTACATCTTGGATTTCATTCCACCAGCCAATGAAAGTCTGTTTGATCAGATGAGCGCACTGCACGCGCGCAAAGACGTCACCCCGAACCTGCCCGGTCTGTTTGGCGGCAAGTCAGATATCTTGGATATTCTGGCGTTGGTTTTGCTGCCGGTTGTGTTCTACATCGGCACACGCACCATTCGCATCGCGCATATGGAGTATAAGAACTGGCGTCGCATGGACCGTGGCTCAATCTTCATTGGTCGCATCACCATGATGATGATCCTCTCGATGACCTCGATCATGCTGTACGAAGTGTTCCTGCGCTACGCCGTGGAACGCCCGACACTTTGGGCCAATGAAATGACCCTATGGTTGGCGGGTTTTGTGTTCCTGTGCTCGGGTCTTTATGCGATGCAGCAACGCTGTCACATCCGCATCTTCCTGCTCTACGATATGGCCCCACGGATCTTGCAGAAAATCTTTGATGTGATCTCGGTGACCCTGCTGGCGGTCTTTGCCTTCTTCTTGGTCTATGGCAGCTACAAACAGGTGTTCTACGTCAAGTTCTACAAATGGGAGATGTTCGGAACCGCCTTTGATCCGCCCATCCCCGCGACCCTGCAACCGATGGTCCTGATCATCGTTGTTTTGATCGCCCTACAGGCCATCATCAACTTGATTTCCGACTGGAACCTCGAGCCAGAGGTCCACACCGCTGCGGATGACATCGACGAAGAAGAGCTGGCCGCAATTAAGAAAAGCCTGGGGACTGAATAATGGATATTGGCACAATTTCTCTGGTCCTTGTGATCGCGTTGATCGCATTGCTGGCCATCGGTATGCCACTCGGATTTGCCTCAGCTGTGTTGGCTTTGGTTGTTTTGGTAATGAAATTTGAACCCGGCTTGCTGATGAACCCCTTCAGCTTTGGCGACGGGTTGTTAACAGGGCGGCCGGGGACGGGTCCGCTCTATATTCTCACGCAGAAGATATTCGATCTCTTAACGGAATACGTGCTCATATCGGTACCGCTGTTTATCTTCATGGCGGCTCTGCTGGAACGCTCCGGCATCGCAAAAGAGATGTATGACTCGCTCAACTACTGGCTCTCGCGCGTGCGGGGCGGGATTGCGATCATCACCTCTCTGATGGCGGTAATTATGGCTGCGATGTCCGGCATCATCGGTGGTGAGGTGGTTCTCTTGGGCCTGATCGCGCTGCCGCAGATGCTGCGCTTGGGCTATGACCAAAACCTTGCGATCGGCACCATCTGTGCCAGTGGCTCGCTTGGCACAATGATCCCACCTTCGATCGTTTTGATCATCTATGGTTTGATCACCGAAACTTCGATCAAAGCTCTGTTCACCGGCGCGTTCATTCCCGGCTTTATGCTGGCGATGATGATCATCATGTACATTGTGATCCGCACCAACCTGAACCCCTCTTTGGCCCCCCTGCCCGATCCGGAACCCGGTGAACCCACAGGTGTGCAAAAACTGGGTCTGTTTGGCGCGTTTCTGTCGATCCTTTTGGCAGGCGTATCGGCTTTGCTTTTGCTGCGGGCATTGTTCTTCACTGTGACTGGCCAAAACGCCAATATGGGTGAAAACGTTGATCCAATTGCTCTGGGGATGGTCAGCGACCTGCCAGGCTTGGGCATTGCGATGCTGCTTGGCATTGGCTGGGCGCTGTTTGTCTTTGGCCGCGAGCGGTGCCGCATTGGTTGGGAAAACGGCAAAGGTCTGGTGCCACCGTTCACCGTGATTGGTGTTGTTCTTGGGTCTATCTATGGCGGTATCTCGGGCATCACCGAAGCGGCCGGCATGGGCGCGGCGGCGGTCTTCATCATCGCCTTGGTGCGCGGCGAAGCTTCGCCAGATCTGGTTTGGGACAGCTTGATGCGCACGTTGCGCTCAACCGGCACCATTTTGTGGGTGACCGTTGGGGCGGCGGCTTTGGCTGGTGCGTACACATTGGCCGGCGGCCCGGTCTATATCGCCAATATGATTGTGGGCGCTGAAATGCCAACAATGGTGGTCCTGCTAACCATGATGCTGATCTTGCTGTTCATGGGGGCCTTCATGGATTGGGTGGGCATCGTGTTGCTGATCATCCCTGTGTTCCTGCCAATTGTGCGTCGTCTGCCAATCGAGGAAATCGGGTTTATCGGTCAACTCGAGCCTCAGTATCTGTCGGTTTGGTTTGGCGTGTTGTTCTGTATGAACATGCAAGTCGCCTTCCTGTCGCCACCGTTTGGCGCAGCTGCCTTCTATCTGAAATCTGTGGCCCCGCCGCATATTTCGCTCACAGATATCTTCAAAGGCTTCTTGCCCTTCATTGGTATTCAGTTGCTGGCGCTCAGTGTTATGCTGATCTGGCCGTCAATTGTGACGCTGCTTCTCTAGTCTCATAGGAACACCCATTGGCAAAGCTCACGCGTATTTTGGTTATCGGCGCAGGCCTTATCGGCATCCGCCACGTAGACACAGTCTTAGACCATAAACGTTGCGAGCTTGCCGGTGTGGTGGATCCGAACCCTGACCTCGCCCTGCCCGCTGGTGTGAAACGTTTTGCCTCCATCGCCGAGGTTAACGTGCCAGTGGACGGGGCCATTATCGCCACCCCAACCGGGTTGCACGCCGCCCATGCGCAGGCCTGCGCGGAACGCGGCTGGCACTTGCTGATCGAAAAACCTGTGGCCGGCACCCCCGCCGAGGCGGATCAGATCGACGCCAGCGTCACCCAACACAATGTCTTTTGTCTTGTCGGACACCACCGGCGCTATCACCCCGCGGTACAAAAGCTGCGCCAAGTGGTGCGGGATGGGGAAATTGGAACGCCCATTACGTCAAGCTTGATCTGGGCGATGCGCAAACCGGATGCCTATTTCAACACCGATTGGCGGCGCAGCGGCGGCAGCCCGGTGATGATCAATCTGGTGCATGACATCGACTTGATGCGCTTTGTTCTGGGGGAAATCACCGAAATGGTCGCCCTTGGGGCCCATCATCAACGCAACGCGGGCCGTGTCGAAAGCGGCGCAGCCGCGCTGCGGTTTGACAGCGGATTGACCGCAACAATCAGCTTTGCCGACACCACGCCCAGCCCCTGGGGGTTTGAATCGGCCATGGGTGAAAACCCCAATATCGGCAGCTCCGGCCAAGATATGTGGTGGATCACGGGCACCAAGGGCGGGGTCGCATTTCCCTCGCTCACCCTCTGGCACAGCGCCCCAGACTGGTCTCAGGCGCCAGATTACAAAAATTTACAAGTAAATACCGTGATTCCACTGTACGCACAGCTTGACCATTTCTGCGATGTAATTCACAGAAAACAAATACCGATCATAGATGTTGCCGATGCGCGCAAAACGCTGCAAGCCACCTGTGATCTCGAAGAGTTACTGGCCCCTGCCCCAGTTTAACGAACAACTTTTGACAAGGACACGCACATGACAAAACCCACCATCGGATTTATTGGCCTCGGCCTAATGGGCGCGGCAATGGTCTCGCGTCTGCTGGATTGCGGCTATAGCGTCACCATCACCGCCAACCGGTCGCGCCCCAATATTGACGCAGCCGTCGCCAAAGGCGCCACCGAAGTGGCCACCGCACGCGACGTTGCGGCGGCCAGCGATATTGTCATGCTCTGCATGGACACCTCGGCCAGCGTCGAAGCCCGCATGCGCGGTGATGACGGTGTGATTGCCGGTCTGAAAGACGGCGCTGTGGTTGTCGATTTCGGCACCTCCCTGCCCTCTAGCACCCGGGCTTTGGCCGATGACGTCGCGGCCGTTGGCGGCAGCTTCCTTGATGCGCCACTGGGCCGGACCCCCGCACACGCGCTGGACGGTCTGCTCAACATCATGACCGCAGGCGACAAAGCGGCCTTTGATCGTGTTGAACCCACCTTGAAAGATCTCGGCGAGAACGTGTTCCACTTGGGCGCGGTTGGCTCGGGCCACACCATCAAGCTGATCAACAACTTCTTTGGCATGACCTTGGCAAATGCCATGTCCGAAGCCTTTGCAATGGCGGATGTGGCTGGCGTTGATCGCCAACAGCTCTATGACGTGATGTCCGCAGGCCCGCTGCACTCTGGCATGATGGATTTCGTCAAAGCCTATGGCGTGGACGGCAACCCAGAAATGCTGGCCTTCTCGATCCGCAACGCGACCAAAGACGTTGGCTACTATGACCAGATGGTCAAAGACGCTGGCAAAGAATCAATCATGGCCAAAGGCACATTGGGCGCGCTGAAAGGCGCAACCGACGGCGGCCAAGGCGATGAAATGGTATCGCAAATGGTCGACTTCTACAGCAAACACCTGAAGGGCTAAGCCAATGACAACGCCAGCGTCCGCCTCAGTGTCGCTGGCGATTGCCATGATGCTTGCTGCAAACTTCTTGTTTGCGGGTGTCGATACCACAATCAAATGGCTCGTGGGCTTGGGGGTGCCAACTGTTCAGTTGGCGTTCCTGCGCTACGCGGGCCATTTCGTATTTATGCTGGGCCTGTTTGGCGTCAGCCGCCGCAGGATCGCCACGCCGCCGCGCGCCTATCTGACCCTGACGGTCCTGCGCTCCATGGCGCTTGTTGTCTCGACCTTTGGCAATTTCTTCGCCCTGATCTATCTGCCGCTCACCGTCACTTCGGCAATCATGTTCTCCGCCCCGATCATCGTCTGCATGCTCTCCGGCTCGGTGCTGGGGGAACGCGTGGGGGTTTGGCGCTGGAGCGCAATCTTCATTGGATTCAGCGGTGTGATCATGGTCATTCAGCCCTTTGGCGGCGACTATCACTGGGCAGCGCTGATTTCGGTGGGCAACGCGTTCACCTTGGCCGCTTATTCCTTGCTGACGCGCAAGCTGGCCCCCTTGGTCAGCACCGATGCGATGCAATTCACCACCGGCGCCGTGGGCACCTTGGTTCTGGCCCCCTTCGCGGCTTTGGTCTGGATCGGCCCTGAAAACATCTATGTGCTGATCTCTTGGCTCGCCCTCGGCTTTATGGGGTGGAGCGGCCACGAGTTTTTGACCCGTGCGCACAAGCGTGCACCGGCCAATCTATTGATGCCGTTTTCCTACAGCTTCATCCTCTACATGACTTTGGTCGATGTGGTGCTATTCAAAAACACCCCCGATCTTTGGGTGATGATTGGCATCGGGGTGATTGTGATTTCAGGCCTGATCATCTGGGCCCGCGGTCAACGGACCTAAGGCGTCTAAGGCCCCGTGCCTTCGGCGCTGTCAAACAGCCCCGGTTCAAAGTCTTCCCAGAATTCGAATATGGCGGCCGCGTTCACCGACGACACCCAGCCAAATTTCTCAAAGTCAGCGCGAGCGGCATCATTGTCCAACCGCGACAAGAAATGCCGCTTGTCGGCGTCGCGCTGCGTCGCTGTGCGCGAGGCGATCAGCTCTTGAAGGATCTGCAATCGGCGCGAGCGGGGCGTGTCCGGGCCGGTCTTGGTGGGGCTTGGCGCTTCGTCCACGTAATCGTCTTGCAACGCCGCACTCAGATAGCCGACCATATTCTTGATGTTCTTGCGAGCGCCCACATAGCTCAGCTTTTCCGCCACCTTCTCTTCGCCATGAACCCCTATCCATTGCTGCGCCAAGCGGTCACTGACCCCCAGATCACACAGCTTTTGATAAACGCCGCTGTGGCGGGTCCCTGCCCCGTCATCGATATTCATGATTGCCAGTTGTGGATTTTCGCGGATCTTGAAGCGGATGTGCGAAATCGTCCGGCCGATTTTGCGGGTCTCTGGGGTGACGATGATGTTCGAGGTTTTGTTCACTTCGGCAACCGCTGGCTTGATCACCTTGGCGTTCAGATGCTTGTAGCTCTCGTAGTACGCAGACCCATCCAGCCCCATCAAACGGCGAAACAGATCCATCGGCCACCAGCCCGTGCTGCCCGTGCGCACAAAGCGATAACAGTTTTCATACAAGGCCAGCGCATGGCCCGAGGTAAAGCGACGCTGGATATTCAGATTGATCAAAGCAAAGACTTTAGGGTCGTTCAGCTTTTCTGCCAGCGCCGAGGAATAGGAATATTCACATATCCCCCCCTTCAGTTTGGCATAGCTCAACAGGCTCGAGACCCCCCATTCCTGTTGGCCCTTCTCATCCAGCATGTCCCATTCGGCCACGGTTTCGGCCAGACCGCGCAGCGATTGCTTTAGCGTGTCCATGTCGTTGGAATTATAGCCGATCATCATGCACAGCGTGCGCGCATCAATGCGGTGGCTGGTTTGACTGGTCAGCGTGTCATAGGCATTCAACAACAGCACATTGGACAGTTTGCGCTGTAACAGGGTCAATTTTCCTGACACATGGATGGCGGCCACATTCTTTTTGACCGCGCCACGTCGCAACGATCCCGTCAGTTTATCGCGCTGAATTTCGTCGGGAATATCACCCATCGCCCTGCCCTGCTTTTTTTGCCAGTATGCCATTCAAGGAACCCCACGACAAGCACCGCTTAGGTCCCTTTCGGTCTGGCGTTGTGATCCCGCAAATGGGTTCCCTATACCAAAGGTGCCCGACCAATCTATGGCTTAAGGGACCCAAATACAGGAAGGGTGACTCTGGCGTGCGCTGCGTTTACCCTGTGTTAGAGGCTATTTTGGCCAAAACCGAGTCTAGGAGTCCTTCTCCCCGCGAATCGGATCTTTCTGTCCTGTAACCGGTGCCCCTTGGTCCCGTAGTTTGGTACCTTTGGTCCTGTTTTTGGGTACCATATGGTACGTAAGTCATTGAAAAATAACGAGTAACACAAGATAAAGTCTCTAAAGTACTTAAAGATTCTATACACTTGTTTGTCTGTCTATTTTCCAATTTCCTTTGGTTTCGTGGCGAAACCCCACCGGTTCGGACATATTCACCCTTTCATGTGCGGTACTTTTGGCAATATGTTCAAAACAACGGAACATGTCACAGGTAATACGATGACTTCAGCCAAAGAGCCCCGCCCACCTTATTTCAACATCGATCCGGCTGCAGCGGCTGAAAAGCTCTCTGATCCTATCGACACCGCGCGATTCGCGAAAGCCGCCGCCTTTGCCGCCCGTGGTCGCGAAGATCTCGCCAAGCGAGGCTATTCCCCAGATGGGGAAAAACGGTTGCGGCGCTTCTCAACCTGGGAAGTGTGCAATTACCTGATTCCGCTGGCCCCTGCCCATTTCCGCCGGGTGTTGAAAAAGAACCCTGACCTTCCCCAAGGCATCGGCGAAGGCAATTCCAAATGGTACTCGCTTGAGGATGTGCTCAAGCTGCGCACCTTCTTCGCCGCCGAAGGGGCCGCCGATAAGGAATATCTGCCATGGCGCCCCGAAGGTCTGCCGGCCAAGATCATCGCCGTCAGCAACTTTAAGGGCGGCACTTCAAAGACCACCACCACCGCGCATCTGGCGATGTCTGCCGCGCTGGATGGCTACAAGGTTCTGGTTGTTGATCTTGACAGTCAGGGCTCCTTGACGTCGATCATGGGCGGCAAGGTGCCCGATGAATGGTCCACCGCCTTTCCCTTGATTGCCAAAGATTACGCTCAGGCGCTACAGGCGGAAAACGCGGTGCGCGAAGCGGCGGGCGAGAGCCCCCTGCCCTTCGATGAAACCCTGACCGAGTCGCTGCAAACCTCGGCGCGCGATGTTATTCAATCGACCCATTGGCCCAACATCGACCTGTTGGGTGCACAGCTGAACCTCTATTGGGCGGAATTTCAGATCCCCGTGTGGCGGATGGGGTTGCGCAGTTGGCCGCTGTGGGATGCGCTGACAAATGCGCTGACCAACGAAGACATCTTGGATGAGTATGACATCATCTTCATCGATACCCCCCCTGCCCTCGGCTATTTGACCATCAACGCTTTGGCCGCCGCTGACATTTTGTTGGTGCCTCTGGGCGCCAGCTTTTTGGAATTTGATTCCACAGGCCGATTTTTTGATATGCTCTATTCGACCTTTGCCAGCGTCGAAGACGGCGAAAATGCCGCCCGACGGCGCGCAGGTTTGCCCGAGATGAAGTTCGAATGGGATGCGGTGCGCGCCTTGATCACCCGGTTTGATGCCAGCCAACAAACAGATCTGGCCAATGTGATCCAAGCCTACTTTGGGGACTTTACCACAACCTATCGGCAAGAAATGACAGCGATGGTTGGACAGGCCGGAGAGCAGGTGAACGGGATCTACGAGGCCGATTACCGAGAGTTCAACCGGGACACCTATGTGCGGGGCCGTGAAACCTTTGATCGGACATGGGCAGAGGTGAAAGAAATTGTTTTGGGCACCTGGTGGCGGGACCTGAAAATGCAAGAGGAGCAAGAGTCCAATGGCTAAACGCAGAAAACTCGAAGCACCAAGCGCGGATGATCTGAACCGCATCGAAGAGGAGTTTCGTCGCGAAACCTCGGGACGGGGCATGGTGGCGCCGATCACCCAAGTGGCCGCGGATGCCGCCGCACATCTGGAAACGCAAAGCCCCGCAGCGCGCACTGAACAGGCCCGGTTCAAAGCCGATTCAGAACGGCTGGATCAGCTTCGGGCTGACGGTTTGGTGATGACAGAAATCGCCGTTGATCAGATCGAAGCAGATGCCATGATCCGCGATCGCAACCAGCTGGACGAAGACGAGATGCTGGAGCTGCGCACCTCGATTGCGGGGCAGGGGTTGCGGCTGCCGATTGAGGTCTTTGAATTGCCAACACCGGCGGCCTCTGGTGCACGCTATGGCCTGTTGTCTGGCTATCGCCGCCTAAAGGCTGTGCGTGGATTGCTTGAGCTAACCGAGCAGACAAAATACACCACCATCCGCAGCGTGGTGCGCCCGCGTACCGATGCCGATGACGCCTTTGTTGCCATGGTCGAAGAGAACGAGGTGCGATCAGATCTGAGCCATTTTGAGCGCGGACGCATCGCGGTGATCGCGGCGCAGCAGGGGGCCTTTGTGAACGCCGAAGAGGCGATCAATCGGCTTTACGCTTCTGGCTCAAAGGCCAAGCGATCCAAGGTGCGCTCATTCGCAATGATCTTTGAAGAGCTGGGTGATCTGTTGGAATTCCCCGAACAGCTGACTGAAAAGCGCGGGCTGCGGATTGCGGCGGTGTTGCGCTCTGGTGGCGAGGCGCAGTTGCGCGATGCTTTGGCCCATAGCGCCGGATCTGCGCAAGAGGAATGGGATCAGATCGAAACCGTTGTCGATCACTTCGAAGCCCAACCCAAGACCAGCAGCCGGGGCGGGCGTCCAAGCAAACCCAAATCCGGGGCGATTGATTGGCGCGATGCTGACACAATTGAAACCTCTTCGGGCATCACCATTCGGCGCGGTGCCGACAGCCAAGGCTATTTGCTGCGGCTCGAAGGGCAGGGGCTGAGCACGGATTTGATGGACAGCCTGATGCGTGAAATTCAGGTGCTTTTGGAAAAACCATAACGGTGGGTTTCGTGGCGAAACTTGATCCGGGTGGTGCGCGATACCAAAGGCATTGCCGCGAACGGCACAAGACAGGGTCGGCGTTTTGCGCCGGCCCTGTCTTTATCGCACCACCAATTTTGCCGCATAGCCATAGGTGTCAGAGGGCCGCGTATCCTCTTGCAAAAGCGTCAACGCTTGTTCGGCGATTTCGGACACGGGCAGGTGGATCGTCGACACACCGCCGTTCAGCCAAGCATAAAACGGCGGGTCGCCATAGCCAACAAAGCCAAAATCGGTGCGTCCCGATTCCATCATCGCGTTCAACGCCCCATTCGAAATTTCCACACCGGCACAGACCAGCGCAGTTGCAGAGCCATCGTCTAGCAAACGTTGTGCACTTTGGCGGCCCATTTCGAAATTGGGCGTGTCGGTGATCACGATGTCTGGATTTAGATCCAGCGCGGATTGCTTTAGCCCTTGGTGAAAGGCCGCAAACCGTTCCCGGCCCGAAGACATATCAGGGTGGGCGCCGATAAAGCCGATCTTGCGATGCCCTTGCTGGGCGAGATGAGCGACGGCGGCGACGATGGCGTCGTGATCCTGCACAACGATGGTGTTGGCCGGGTGCGCCATGGGGCGCTGACGGATCAATTGGATCACTTGCATATTGGCCAGCAGAGGCGTCGATTTTGCCGTGGAGCCCGGGGCAGGGACCATGAGCACGGCCTTGGCTTCGACTTCGCGCAGACGCTGAAGGTCGCGGGTCTCTGTGTTGATGTCGTCATTGGTCAGATGGATGATCAGATGATACCCCGCCTGCTCGCAGGCCAAGGCCAGCGCATTGGCCAGCCGGGCATAAAAGTCGTTCAGGATATTGGGCAGGAGCAGGCCAATAATGCGGCTGCCATCGCCCCGCATCGTCGCTGCAACGGCACTGCGCACATAGCCCAATTTGTCGGCATGCGCGATGATTGCACGCCGTGTTTCTTCCTGCACATTGGGGTGGTTAGACAATGCGCGCGAGACCGTCATATGGGAAATTCCCAAATCCTGAGCGATCGATTTTATTGTGACCCGTGCTGCCATGTGACCTCTGAAATTTTGCCTATGCCTATCACGAAGAGAAATTCTTGTCTTGACAGAGATCACTCTGCCATTCTAATTGTTCACGTGAACATTGAGATTGAAAGGACCCTCCGTGTCAAGTGACTTGGAACTTCGCTGCAAAGAAATGTGTGCACAGCTGGATCTGGGATCTGGGGATGCCGTTTCTGAGGTGCTGCCGCTGACTGGCGGTGTGGCGTCGGATATTGCGAAGGTCACGATTGGCGAGCGGGTGCTCTGCATGAAATTTGCGTTGGCCAAATTGAAAGTGGCCGAGGACTGGCGCGCGCCAGTGCACCGCAACCGCGCAGAATACGCATGGCTCGAAGCGGCGGCCGTTGTTGCCCCTGAGGGGGCGGTGAAGTTGTTTGGCCGGTCTGAGGCGTTGCATGGCTTTGCGATGGAGTTCCTGGACGGCGCAGGTGTTTACCTGTGGAAAGATGCGCTGTTGGCGCAGGCCCCGTTGCAGGGGGAGGCCGCGAAGGTTGCAGATTTGGTGGGGCGGGTGCATCAGGCCTCTGCTGAGGTCAGCTTCGATCGCGGCGCGTTTCACAACCGAGATGACTTTAGCGCACTTCGGATCAAACCTTACCTGAGTTTCACCGCCGAGCGGCACCCGGATCTGGCAGCACCGATGCACGCGATGGCCGCGCAGCTGTATCGCGCCGAAACGGTGCTGGTGCACGGTGATGTCAGCCCAAAGAATATCCTGTTGCGGGACGGCACGCCGATCCTGCTGGACGCGGAATGCGCCACGATGGGAGATGCCTCGTTTGATCCGGCCTTCTGTCTGAACCATCTGGTCCTGAAGGCGCTGCACCTGCCAGAGAGCCGTCAGGCGCTGCTGGAGCAGATCAGCGCCTTCTGGGCGGCATATAGACCCTATATAAGCTGGGAAGACCCTGACGGGCTGGAAAAGCGGGTCTGTCGCCTGCTGCCGATGCTGTTGTTGGCGCGGGTCGATGGCAAATCCCCGGTCGAGTATCTCAGCGCGCCGACGGCGCAGATGACCCGCAAGATTGCGCGCGAATTGATTGGCGAACCGGTCGACACATTGGCGGCCCTTATTGAGCACCTAACATCTAAGACGAAGGAAACGATCAAGTGAGTGGAATTCAATCCATCAAGGCCCGGCGCGTCTGGGACTCACGCGGGCACCCCACGGTTGAGGTCGATGTGCACACCGCAGACGGCGGCTTGGGGCGGGCGATTGCCCCGGCGGGTGCCTCGCGGGGGTCTCGCGAAGCGATTGATCTGCGCGATGGGGGAAAAACCTTACAGGGCAAAGATGTACAGCGGGCTTTGGCCGCAGTGAATGAAGTGATTGCCCCGGCCTTGGTGGGCATGGATGTGACCGACCAACAGGCGGTGGACGCCAAGATCCTGTCGTTGGATTCATCTGCCCTGAAAGAGACATTGGGGGGCAATGCAACGGTGGCGACCTCTTTGGCAGTGTTGCATGCCGCTGCGGTGGCGGCGGCAAAACCATTGTGGCGTCATGTGGCGGATCACTATGGCACCAAAGCGTCTCTACCTTTGCCCGAAATTCAAATTTTTGGCGGTGGCGCCCATGCGGGACGCCGTGTGGATATCCAAGATTTCATGATCATGGTGCCCGGCGCCAGCAGCTTTGATGAGGTGATGGAAATCACCAATGAGGTCTATTTTGCTGCGGGGGATATCATGCGGTCGCGGGGGCGGCTGGCGGGTGTGGCCGACGAGGGCGGCTGGTGGCCGATGTTTGACAGCAACGAAGAGGCGTTGGAAACCTTGGTGGCCGCAATTGAAAAAGCGGGCGAAAAACCGGGTGAAAACGTGGTGATTTCGCTGGATATCGCGGCGTCGGAATTTGGCAAAAATGGCACCTATCGTCTGGCGCTGGAAGATCGTGACATGGACAGTGCCGCCCAGATCGACCTGATGGGCAAATGGCTGGATGCGTATCCGATTGCCTCGATCGAGGATCCCGTGGGCGAAGATGATCCCGAAGCCATGGTTGAATTTACCAAAAGATTTGGCGACCGAGTTCAAATCATTGGCGATGACTATCTGGTCACCAACGCCAATCTGGTGCGCCAAGCCCAGACAGATGGGGCATGCAACGCGGTGCTGATTAAGGTCAATCAGGCTGGAACAGTCTCTGAATCAGTGGAAACCTTTCGCGCTGCGGCGCTTCAGAACTGGGGGGCGATTGTATCGGCGCGTTCCGGGGAAACCGAAGATGTTTCGATCAGCCATTTGTCAACGGGATTGGGCGGAGGGCAGCTTAAGGTTGGATCTTTCACCCGATCAGAGCGTATGGTCAAATGGAACGAATGCCTTCGCATTCAGGATGAGTTGGGGGCCGACAGCTTTGTTGGTGGTCAGCCCTTGGCGCAGACCTGGTGGGGCAGGGAAAACACAAAAGGACTTAAGGCATGAAATTTCTACGACTAGGGGCCGAAGGCAAAGAGGTACCCTGTGTGCTGGACACTTCGAATGAAGCGCGCGACATCAGTTCGCTGGTCGCCGATATCAGCCCAGACAGCATCACAGATCTTGTGGCGGCTGTGGCCGGAGTTGATCTGAGCACATTGCCCGTCGTGGCCCAAGATGGGGTGCGGGTTGCCACGCCAATGGCGCAACCGCGCAACATCTATTGCATTGGTCTGAACTATTCCGACCACGCCGCAGAAGCGGGGATGGAAATCCCGGCCGAACCCATTTTGTTCAACAAAGCGTCGGGCACGTTTTGCGCGCCGTTTGATCCGATCCTTTACAGCCCCAAAATGACCAAGCTGGATTGGGAAGTGGAGCTGGGCATTGTGATCGGCAAATCTGCGCTGAACATCACCAAAGAAGAGGCGATGGACCATGTCTTGGGCTTTACCTTGGTCAACGATGTGTCCGAGCGGTCTTGGCAGCTTGAACGTGGTGGACAATGGGCCAAAGGCAAAGGCTTTCCAAACTTCTGCCCAACAGGCCCGTGGATTGTGACCGCCGATGAGGTGGATGATGCCAAAGCCCTGCCAATGTGGCTGGATGTGAATGGTCAGCGGATGCAAAACGGCAATACCGACACAATGATTTTCGATGTCGCGACAATTGTCAGCAATCTGAGCGAGTTTATGCGTCTGGAGCCGGGTGATTTGATCTGCACGGGGACACCTCCGGGTGTGGGTGCGGGCATGAAGCCGCCGGTTTGGCTGAAGGTGGGTGATGAAGTGAAGCTGGGAATCGACGGTCTGGGCGAGCAAGCTCAAACTGTGGTTTCATTGTAAGGATCGCGTATATGCATTCAGGACCTCAGGACTTTGCGCAGCCTTTGAAAAACAAGGTGGCTGTTGTCACTGCCGCCGGGCAGGGGATTGGCCGGGCTGTTGCGTTGCGACTGCAGGCGGCAGGGGCTGAGGTCTATGCAAGCGATCTGAACGCAGATCTGATGGTGGGTTTGGATGGCATCCATTGCGCGGCGTTGGATGCCACCGACCCCCAAGCGATTGCGCAGTATTTTGGTCAGATCGACCGGATCGACACTTTGGTGCATGCGGTGGGTTATGTGCATCAGGGCACCATCGAAGAGTGCGGCCCCGAAGAGTGGCGCCGCTCTTGCACCATCACCTTGGACAGTGCCTATTACGTGCTGCAAGCTGCGATCGGTAAGATCAAGCTCAACGGCGGCAGCATCACCACGATTGCATCCGTGGCCAGCTCGCTTAAGGGGTTTCCGCGTCGTGCGGCCTATTGCGCCACCAAAGGTGGGGTCATTGGGCTGACCAAGGCGATGGCTTCGGATTACTTGCAACATCAAGTGCGGTGTAATGCGGTTTGCCCCGGCACGGTGGACAGTCCCAGTCTGCAAGGTCGGATCGCGGAATTGGCGGCCCAGATGGGCAGTCAGGAAGATGCGGAGAAGTTTTTCTATGATCGCCAGCCGTCTGGACGGTTAGGCACTGTCGAAGAAATTGCAGGCATGTGCGCCTTTTTGGCCTCTGATGAGGGAGCGTTTATCACGGGTCAAACCATTCAAATTGATGGGGGCATCACGATCTAGTGCCCCTGGAACTACATTTACCTTGATATGTTCACGTGAACTATTGGTGGTAGATGCAAGATTATCGTGACCTAGACCGGAGGAGCGGTCTGGCGAACTTCACACAGTCATGACGACGAGGAGGGTCAAATGACACGGAAACTGAAGACACAACTTACAGGTACAGCAACAGCAATTGCGTTGATTTCGGCAGGCGCTGCGATGGCAGAGCCAAAAACCAACATGCTGCACCAGTGGCATTCTGGCGCCAATGCCGCAGCGATCAACGTTCTGGGCGAAATGTACACCGCCGCAGGGGGTGAGTGGAACCAAACGGCGGTGCCGGGCCACACCTCTAACACCATTGCGCGGCTGCGTGCGGATGTGATTTCAGGCAATCCCCCCTCTGCTGTGCAGCTGAAAGGCCCAGAAATTGGCGAATGGGCCAAGACAGGTCTGACCGCCAACTTGAACGATTTGGCCGACGCTGAAGGCTGGGAGGACGTGGTTGCGCCAGAATTGGTGAATGTCATGAAGCCTCATGGCGAGTGGGTGGCCGCCCCAATGAACATCCACCGGATTGATTGGATGTGGGCCAGCAAATCCGCAATGGATGCGGCAGGCGCAACCGAGCTGCCGACCACTTGGGCCGAGTTCAACGCGATCGCCGAAAAGATGGCCGCAGCGGGTATCATTCCAGTGGCCCATGGTGGTCAGGACTGGATCGATGGCACTTTGTTTGAGGTGATTGTCCAAGGCATCAGCACCGATCTGTTCCGCGACGCCTTTATCAATCTGGATCTGGACGCCCTGCAGGGCGACGACATGGTTGCTGCGTTTGATCAGCTGCGCCTGATGGTGGGCTGGATGGACGATGCCTTTCCGGGGCGTGGCTGGGAAGAGCCTTTGAACATGATGGCCAAAGGCGAAGCAGGCTTTTACTTCCATGGTGACTGGGCCATCGGCACAATGAATGCCGCTGGCTATGAGCATGGGGTGGATTACCTTTGTGCCGGCGCGCCAATGAACAATGGCAAGCCCGGGTATATCTTGAACTCGGATTCGGTGGTGTTCTTTGAACAGAGCAAAGCCGACTATATCGAAGGTCAAACCCTGTTGGCCTCGACCATTATGACGCCCGAGTTTCAGAAGGTGTTCAACGTTGCAAAAGGCTCTATTCCAGCGCGAATGGACGTTGAGTTGGGCGATGAGTTTAACCCATGCCAACGCTTGAACCTGACGGATCTGAAAGCCGCCGCCGAGGCGGGCACCGTGGTGCGTTCAATGGCTCATAACATGGCTGTGCCTGAAAAGTTCCGCAAAGCGATGTTCACGGTGATTTCTGAATTCATCACCAGCGACATGAGCTCTGAGGATGCGGCACGTTCGATGGCCGAAGCTGTGATCAACGAATACTGATCCTGCCCTTTGGGTGGGGCTGTAACACTGCGCAGCTCCACCCATCTCTTTGACCAAATCGGAGCCACCCATGCCCGCCGATCTTCCTATTCCCGCGTTTAAACCCCGGCGCAAATCCCGCGCGGCGCGCCTTGCCGAGCTGGTGCCCACAGTGGTTTTGCTGCCGACAATCTTGACCACTGGCATCTATATTTTTGTCTTTGTGATCTGGAATATCTATCTGTCGCTGTCCAGTTCGACCCTGTTGCCGGTCTATGACTTTGCTGGGTTTGACGCCTATACCCGTCTGTGGCGCAATCCGCGCTGGACCTATGGCGTCAGCAATCTGGTGGTGTTTGGGGTGCTCTATATCGTTCTGACCACATTGGTTGGGGTCTTTTTGGCCATTTTGATGGATCAAAAGGTCAAAGGCGAAAACTTTCTGCGATCAATCTTTCTGTATCCAATTGCCATCTCTTTTGTCGTCACCGGCACCACGTGGCAGTGGATTTTGAACCCCTCAACCGGGCTTGAAGCCTTTATGCAGAACATGGGGTGGGAGAGTTTCAAATTCTCGCTGATCACGGATCGCGACACGGCACTTTATGCGGTGGTTCTGGCAGCGGTCTGGCATGCCTCTGGCTTTGTGATGGTGATGGTTCTGGCGGCGTTGCGCGGTGTGGATCAGGACATGGTCAAAGCCGGTCAAATTGACGGGGCCAGCATGTTCAAAGTCTATCGTCGCATCATCCTGCCGACGATTTGGCCGGTGATGATTTCGGTTTTGATCATCTTGTTGCAATTCGCAATCAAGACGTTTGACCTTGTCTTGGCGCTGACCCATGGCGGTCCGGGTATCTCGACAACCTTTCCGGCGATGTTTGTCTATGACCGCTTGTTTGCGGCGGGTGAATTGGCGCAGGGCGCTGCGGCGGCGGTGTGGATGCTGATCGGCCTGATCGTTGTCTTCCTGCCTATTATTGCGCTGAACATTGTGATGCGCCGCAAGAAAGGAGCGTCGTGATGACCATAAGCTCTGTGACCCCAAGCGATATGCCGGATCTGGATCGGAAGCGGCCCAAAACCCTGTCGCAGATCCTGGGACGGATCGCCCTGTATGCCACGTTGTTGGTGCTGGCGCTGTTTGTGTTGATGCCGCTGTTGGTGATCGCGTTAAACTCGGTGCGCTTTAACGAGGATATCCTGCGCGAAAGCTTTATTGGCTGGCCCACACGATTGACCTTGGAAAACTGGGGCACCGCCTGGAGTACAGCCTGCATCAATGCCAGTTGTACCGGAGTAAAGCCGTATTTCTGGGCCTCGATGTTGATGGTGGTGCCGGCAACGGTGATTTCCACTGGCGTGGGGCTGTTGAACGGGTTTGCCCTGACCAAGTGGAAGATGCCCGGTGCCTCTATTGTCTTTGTTGCGATCACCATCGGGGTGTTTTTGCCGCCGCAAGTGGTGCTGCTGCCTTGGGCGATTGCGCTGGCCAAGCTGGGGTTGGCCAAGTCTCTGGCCGGTCTGGCCTTGGTTCACATCATTCAAGGCACATGTTTCACCACGCTGTTTTGCCGCAACTACCTGATCAATCTGCCGGATGATCTGATCAAGGCGGCACGCATTGATGGGGCAGGGTTCTTTCGCACCTTTTGGAAAATTGTGGTGCCCTTGGCTCCGCCGATCATCATCGTGACGGTGATTTGGCAGTTCACCTTTATCTGGAATGAATTCCTGTTTGCGGTGACGTTCTCGTCTTCGGATTTTCGCCCGATCACCGCTGCGTTGATGAGTTTGAATGCGGATGACACCGGGGTCAGCGAATATGGCTTTGGCTCTGCAGCTGTGCTGATCGCCGCGATCCCACCTCTTGTTATTTACTTCCTCGGCGGGCGCTACTTCGTCCGGGGTCTGACCCAAGGAGCCGTTAAGTAATGGCCAGTTTGACAATCGAAAACGTTTGGAAAAAGTACAGTGACTTCATCGCGTTGCGTGATGTGAATCTGGACATCAAAGATGGGGAGTTTGTGGTGCTTGTCGGGCCGTCCGGCTGTGGCAAATCCACGTTGCTTTCCATCATCGCTGGCCTCGAAGAGACCTCGCATGGGGCGCTGACGCTTGGGGATCGCGAGGTCACGGATTTGTCCTCAAAGGATCGCAACATCGCAATGGTGTTCCAATCCTATGCGCTTTATCCGACGATGACCGTGCGCCAGAATATCACCTTTGGGTTGGAAAACCGACGGGTGCCCAAGGCGGATCAGATCAAAGCGGTGGCAGAGGTGTCCAAGCTGTTGCAGATCGAGCCTTTGCTGGACCGCAAGCCCAGCCAATTGTCTGGCGGTCAACGCCAAAGGGTCGCCATGGGGCGGGCCTTGGTGCGCGACCCGCAGTTGTTCTTGTTTGACGAGCCGCTGAGCAATCTGGACGCCAAGCTGCGTGTTGAAATGCGGACAGAGATGAAAAAGCTGCACAAAAGGCTGGGCCAGACCATTGTTTATGTGACGCATGATCAGGTCGAGGCGATGACGCTGTCGGACCGGATTGTGGTGATGAACGGCGGCGTGATCCAACAATTTGCCGATCCTGATACGATCTATCAAAAGCCAGCCAACACTTTTGTGGCTGGGTTCATGGGCTCTCCGTCGATGAACTTCCTTGAGGTGTCGGTGGTTGGTCAGGCCGCAGACTTGGCAATTGAATATGCCGGTATGCGGTGGGCCTTGGGGGCCAGCCATCCCGAATTGGCCCGCCATATTGGCAGCAAGGTCACGCTGGGGGCCCGCCCAGAACATTTCTATCTGCCCGAGACAGAGACCGGCGCGACGTTTGGCGTGCGCGTTGATGTGGTCGAGCCGACCGGCCCGGACACGATGGTGGTCTTTACCTTGGCAGAGCAATCGCTTGTTGCGGTGTTGCCCGCCAAGGCCCGCCCACAGGAAGACGCCGAAATTCAGTTGGGGTTGCACCTTGAAGAGGCCTGTTTCTTTGATGTTGAAACCGGCGTGCGGATTGCCGATGACTGAGCCGCGCCGCTTTGCCAGCTATCCCAGTTTGCGCGGGGCGTCGGTGTTTATCACCGGCGGGGCCACCGGGATTGGCGCCGCGATGGTGCGCGGGTTTTGCCGCCAAGGCGCCAGAGTTGGGTTCGTCGATCTGGCCACGGAACCGGGTGAAGCCCTGGCGGCTGACACCGGGGCAGCGTTCATCTGTGCCGATGTGACGGATATCGCTGCGTTGCAGGCGGCCATTGCGGATTTTGGCACCGTGGATGTTTTGGTCAATAACGTGGCCAATGATGCGCGACATGACTGGCGCGAGGTGACCCCCCAAGATTGGGACCAGAGCTTTGCGGTGAACCTGCGCCCGGCCTTTTTCGCCATACAGGCGGTGGCGCCGCAGATGATTGAACGCAAGTCAGGCTCCATCATCAATTTTGGGTCGATTTCATGGAAAGCCCGGCTGCCCACGGCACCCAGCTATACGACCGCAAAATCAGCGGTGCATGGTCTGACGCGCAGTTTCGTTGAGACGTTGGGGCCGCATCACGTGCGGATCAACACTTTGATGCCGGGCTGGGTGCTGACCGAGCGCCAAAGGCGAGAGCATTTCGACGCGGCTGGTCAGGCGTTTTTGACAAACAACCAACCCCTTGCGGGCGAGATCGCGCCCGAAGACGCCGCCGCGATGGCGTTGTTTTTGGCTGCAGAGGACAGCGCGATGTGCACGGGGCAGGAATTTACGCTGGATGGCGGATGGACATAGGAAGAGGGGTTCCAATGAATACTTACGATATGAGCGGCCGGCGCGCCGTGATCACAGGGGGCGCACGGGGCATGGGCTTTGCCATTGCCAAGCGCATTCTGGAAGAAGGCGGGCGCGTTGCTCTGTGGGACATCAGTGCCGAGACATTGAAGACCGCGCAGGAGGCGCTGTCTGCCCATGGTGAGGTGATCACCAATGTGGTGAACGTGGCAGATTACGCCACGGTAGAGGCCGCCGCTGCAGAGGTTGAGACCCAATTTGGGGGCATCGATATTTTGGTCAACTCGGCAGGCATTGCCGGGGTCAACGCACCGGTGACCACGTTTCCGCTTGAGGTCTGGCAACAGGTCTTGGACGTCAATCTGTCAGGCATTTTCCACACCTGTCGGGCCATCGTGCCGATCATGCAAAAGGGCGGGTATGGCCGGATTGCCAACATCGCCTCGATGGCGGGCAAAGATGGCAATCCCAATGCTTCGGCCTATTCGGTGTCCAAAGGTGGCGTGATCACATTGACCAAAAGCCTTGGCAAAGAGTTGGCGCAAAGCAACATTCGGGTGAATGTTATTTGCCCCGCGGTGATCGAGACTGAAATGTTGGCCGATGTGACGCAAGAACAGATTGGCTATATGCTGTCCAAGATCCCAATGGGGCGCATGGGCAGCGTTGATGAAATCGCTGGCATGGTTGCCTTTATGTGTTCGTCAGAATGTTCGTATACCACCGGGGCGGTCTTTGACCTTTCTGGGGGGCGGGCAACGTACTAGCCTTTGTTTTTGGGCCTTTTGGGCAGTATCAGTGACGAAATCGGGGGCGCTCTGGCGGCCCCGATTCAAACTGTGACTGGTTGTGGGGCAAGTGAATCCAGTGGCTGCGGTGGAACTTGCGGACGGGGTTAAAACCCAGAAAACACCATATCAAGCGCCCCTTTGATTTCATACTCACGCGGGGTGAAATCGGCAATCGGATCGCCATGGATCACCGCCGCTGGAAGGGCGGCCATCTCAGCGGTGTGCAGGACATAGTCGATGCCATCAATGTCAAAGATCGGTTCGAGGCGGGTGAGGGGGCGTGGCCCGTCGCTGAGCGGGATCAGCGGGGCGACAACCCGGGTGCCGGTGTCGATCAGATCGGTTTGCAGATCCAGCACAAGCCGACCACCGGGCACAGAATAGACGTGAAATTGGGCCATCAGTCGAGCTTGAGAACCTGAAGATCCGCCAGAGCGGTGCCGTGGTTGGCAATCCAATCGCGACGATCAGCCAGGGCCTGTGCGTTTTCTTTGGCCCAGCTTTCGGCCTGCGCTTGGCGCACTGCGGCGCTGACGGCGGCTTCGCTTATGGCGGAGACGTTCAGTTTCATTGCGCGGGCAGCGGCAAGCACATCAGCATCGATGCTGACGTTGGTGCGTTGTTTGGCGGTGGGGCTATGGGGCATCAATCGATCCTGTGTTGACCCATAGTATACACACGTTGCGTGTGTATTTCAATGTGAGGCTGCGGGCGGCGACCCAACCCCAAATCTGACCCTCAGTACGGGATCAGGTCACCGCCAACCTCATGTGGCTTCGCGCAGTCTGAGGCCGCGTTGGCGCACCAGCTGTTGGGCTGCGCGATGTGCTGACAGGCGATCCACAACCACCGCCGCCAAAAGCACAGCACCGCGAACAATGTCATAGATATAGGGTGAGGCGTTCATCAAGTTCAGACCGTTGTCGATCAGCACCAAAAACAGAGCGCCAATGACGCTGCCGACAATGGTGCCAGAACCGCCTGTCAATTTCGTGCCCCCCAAGATCACCGCTGCAATCACCGTGAATTCGATCCCGATTCCGATCCCCGACTGTAGGCCACCCACACGGGCCAGCAGGATCAGCGCGGCAATCCCGGTGACAAACCCGCCGATGGCATAGACCAAAATGGTGGTGCGCCCGATCGGCAGGTTGGTTTCCCGCGCCGAGCGTTGCGAATTGCCAATGGCGCGCACAAAGACGCCAAAGCGGGTGCGGGTCAGCGCATAGATCCCGATGGCAAAGACCACCAACAACAGCAAGATAGGCACAGGAATGCCCCAGATCCGCCCATTGCCCAGAAACCCCATATCCCGTGGCACCGGGATGTTCTGCGCCCCTGTCAGATGGATCGCCATGCCGCGATAGATCGAATAGGTCGCCAAGGTGGTGATCAAGGGGGACATCTTGAACCAGATCACCAGCGCCCCGTTCAACGCCCCAAGGGCGGTGGCGCAGGTCATCGCGGCGATAAAGGCCAGCGGGTAGGAGCCGGTGTCGAGCATCAGTTGCGCAAATAGGGCAGAGGTGAAGAACAAGATCGCTCCCATCGAGATATCGATGCCGCCGGACATGATGATAAAGGCCATGCCAATGGCCATGATCGCGGTGACGCTGGATTGCACCAAGATCGACTGAAAATTCGACAGGGTCAAAAAGGCGGGAGAGAGCAGGGTGAGCAACGCGCCAAGGCCAACTGTGGCCAAAGCGATGGCCAGCCATTTCTGACGTGAGAAGAGTGTTTTGAGCTGGTCCATGTCAGCCTCCGCTGGCGGCAAGCGAAATGATCCGCGCCGGGTCAAATTCTGAACGATCAAATTCACCCACGATGCGGCCTTTGCGCATCACGGCAATGCGATGCGAAATATTCAGCAACTCGGGCAAGTCCGAGGAGACAATGATCACCCCGGCACCCGCTTTGGCGAGCGCTGTGATCTTGGCGTGGATGTCAAACTTGGCCCCAATATCGACGCCCTTTGTGGGCTCATCGAGGATGATCACCTCGGGGGCCAGCGCCAACCAGCGCCCCAAAAGAACCTTTTGTTGATTGCCGCCGGACAGATCGCCGACTTGGTTTTCGATATGGGGGATCGAGATATTCATCTCGGAGACGATGGTCTTGGCCTTTTGCCGCTCGCCGCGAAACCCAAAGCCGCGCACAACGCGTTTGGCAAAGCGCAAGATCGAAGCGGCCGAGAGGTTTTCGCGCACGGGTCGGTTCAAAAACAGCCCATTGGCGCGGCGATCCTCGGGCACATAGACCACGTTGCGGGCCTTCATGTTTTTCACCGTGATTGGGCTGACCTCTTGATCGTGCACCCAGACCCGGCCTTTGCAGGCGCGCAAACCAAAGATGGCTTCGGCGGTTTCGGTGCGACCAGCGCCCATCAACCCACCGATCCCCAGAATCTCGCCCTTTTTCAAACGCAGAGAAATCTGATGGAAATCGGCACTTTCCAATGCTTCGATCCGCAGAGCTTCGTCGTCTTGCGGGGCGGTGTGATCAAACCCGGCCGCATCGATGCTGCGCCCGACCATCAGCTCTTCGAGTTGGGGTTGGGGCATATCGGCCAAGGGGCCTGTCCCCACCTGTTGGCCATCGCGCAGCACAACGTAGCTGTCGCACACGCGATAGATCTCTTCCATGAAGTGCGAGATGAAAATGATCGCCAGACCGCGCGCCTTTAGCTTGTCCAAAATCTCGAACAGTTTTTCGCGTTCTACGGCGGTCAGAGAGGTGGTGGGTTCGTCCAAGATCAACACTTTGTCTGCGTGCAAAACGGCTTTGCCGATCTCGACAATTTGCTGTTTGCCCGCCCCCAGCCGTTCGATGGGGATATTGGGATCCACATCGAGGCCAAGGAAATCAAGCTGATCGCGGGCAATTTGTTCGGCTTCGGCCCAGTTGACGCGGGTCGCGGTGCCGGGCAGGCGGCTGATACACATGTTTTCCGCCACGCTCAGTGATTGAAACAGGCTGAGTTCTTGGTGAACCGCAGAAATGCCGTGATCTTCGCCGAGGACTTTGTCGACTTTTTGCCCGCCAACATAGATTTGGCCAGCGCTGGGGGTCAGCAACCCGCACAGCATGTTTTTGGTGGTCGATTTTCCCGCGCCGTTTTCACCCACAAGGGCGATGATTTCCCCGGGATGCAGATCAAAGTTCAGATCTTGGACAACGGTTTTGCCCGCAAAGGATTTGGATAGGCCGCGCACAGAGAGCGCAGCACCGTGAGCGATATCTGTCATGACCGCCTCCGTGTGAGGGTCATGGCCAGCCATGTCCCGACAAAGATCAGCACACCTTGCACGATCAGTTGATCGTAAAATGGGATGCCCAACAGGTTGAGGCCGTTGATCAGGACCGACAGCAAGCCAACCCCAATCAAGGTGCGCATGATTGATCCTTCGCCGCCCTCCATTGCGGTGCCCCCAAGGACCACAGCGCCAATGATGATCAACAACAAGGTGTCGCCAACACCGGGGATTGCATTGCCCAGATTGGCAATCGAGACAAAGCCCGCCGCGCCCCCAAGCAGCCCGGAAATCAGATAGACGCTGAATTCAACCTTTGGGACGTTGATGCCGGCAAATCGGGCCGAGTTGCGGTTTGACCCCACCAGAAACACTTCGCGTCCCCAGCTGGTCATCGACAAAAAGAACGCCGAGATCAGCACAATGCCCAACGCGATCCAGGTGACTGCCGGGATGCCCAGCCACAGCCAAAAGCCAAAGTCCAACATGAAAAACGGTGTGCCTTTTACAGCGACCCCTTGAGACAAGACAAAGGCAATGCCGCGCGCAATCAACTGGGTGGCCATGGTGGTGATAAAGGGCGTCAGCCCTAAGATGCCGATCAGCGCCCCGTTTACCGCGCCAAAACTTGCGCCCACCGCCAAGGCGGTCACGGCGCCCAAAGCCACATTATCGGTTGAGGCCATCACGAGCCCAGAGATCACGGCGCTGGCGCTGATCACCGTTGAGATCGACAAATCGATGCCACCGGTGAGAAACACAAAGGTCATCCCCACTGCGGCGATCAACACAACCGAGTTGGAGGCCAACATCGCCTGCTGATTGCCTGCGCTTAAAAAGTAAGGAGATAGCAGTGAAAAAGCCACCACCAGAGTGGCCACAACGGGCACAGCTGGATAGTGACGCACGGCAGAAGTCAGAGGCCGGATCATGTGTCTTCTTCTCGAATAAATGGGAATGCCGCCCCGGTTCCGCGGGACGGCATCTGTCAAAGGTGGATCAGTTGGCGCCCCAGATGGCCGCTTTGTTGTCCACGATGTTTTCAGTTGTGTAGAACTTGCCCGGGATCACGTTGGTACGTGGCACAGACTTGCCCTCGATCAGGTCAACCGCCAGGGCCACCGCCGTGCGGCCAGTGCCGTCAAGATCCATCACAACGATGCCATCCGCATTGCCAGCCGCAACCGCTGTGTAGCCGTCGTTCGAGCCGTTGATGCCGGTGACAACGATGTGGCCGTCTTCGCCCACTGCAGACAGCTTGCCGATATCGGTCAGAGCGGTTTCAACTGCTGGGATATGCGTGTCAGTTGCGGCAAAGACGCCGTGGATGGTTTCATTGGCTTGGAAGGCGTTCTGTGTGCCCGCCAAAGCGCGTGAGCTGTCCCAATCGGTGGGCACTTCGATGATGCGCACGTCTTTCAGCTTGGCGATTTCTTCGCGCCAGCCTGCGGAACGGTCGATGCCGTTTTGGTCGTTCAAAGCGCCGATCAGTTCAACCAGAACCACTTCACCTTCGACAGATGACAGAGCTTCGGACATGAATTTGCCAGCTTCGCGGCCGTCAAACAGAGAGTCAGGTCCAACAAAGGCTTCGACGACGCGGCTTTCTGGCAGGTCGCGGTCATAGGCCACAACGGGGATGCCAGCGCGTTTCGCGGCGATCAGCGCGCGTTCGATGGTGTTTTGATCTACGGCGCAGACCAGAATGGCGTCGACTTCCTGCGTGATCAGTGACTGGATCTGCGCGTTTTGTGCCTGTGCGTCGCCATCGGCAACCACTTCGATCACGCTAAAGCCGCGCTCCGCTGCTTCGGCTTTGATCGCGTTGTTCACGCCAACCCGGCTTTCAAACAGCTGGTCAACGGACAGGCCCAGTTTGATCTGGTCGTCTGCGAACGCGGCGCTTGCCAATGTCATGGCTCCGGCGAATACGGCTCCTAGGAATTTGTTCATCTGTGTGTCCTCCCTTAAAATTTTCAGCGCTCAGTGATGTGCGCTGCCCCTCGGGGCGCAGTGATGCACCCGTGACGTTTTCATATGAGCAAGTAATTTCTATACTTGCAAGTGATTCGTGAGGGGAAGATTAAGTTATTTAAATCAGTATGTTACGCTGATCCACACGGGAAGAACGACCCCAGATCTGCGGGGTTTAAACGGCCATTTGGCCGGCCGGAACTGCACGCCAGCCCCGGTCGCCTAGAAAGGCGCGCAGCGAACGTCAAATGGATCAGCGCAGGTCGGGCGCATGTGGCGCGCCACGTCGGCATGATTAGCGCAGTTGATAACGTATGCGTTACCACATTGCAAGTTAGGTATGACCATATTGCCAAAAAGTATCAATATTGACTGGATGGTCAATGATGTCCTGATTTATGGTCTGACCAAAATAAACGCACTTTGGTCCTCGGTTTGCGCGGGTGCGTTCAGCCTACTGGATCAGCCCCCTCTAACAGAATTTTGCCAAAGGCCTGACCGCTGAGCATCAGCTCAAAGGCCTCTTTGGCCCGGGCCAAAGGAAAGCTGCTGGCGGTGAGACCCTCAAAATCGACCGTCTTGGATTCGATCAGTTGTACGGCCTCTTCAAATTCGGCGTTGAATTGGAACGACCCGACAATTTCGATCTCTTTCAGCATGACAAGATTCAAGCGCACTTCGGCTTGGGTCAGCTGGATGTTGGATAGGATCGATAGGCGCCCCTTGCGGCGCAGCGCGGCAAGACCGGTGTTAAACGCCGCAATCGCGCCCGACGCTTCGATCGCCACATCAAAGGTGCCGTCGATTTCTGCGGGATCAAATTGACCGGGCACAAGCCCAGTTGTGGCCCCTGCCTTGAGGCCAACGTCAACAGCGCTGGCGCGAATATCAAGACAGGTCACCGTGGCCCCGCGCGCCGCCGCGGCGGCGATGGCCAGCAACCCCATTGGCCCACAGCCGGTGATCAAGACCTTGTCCCCTGCTTTGACCTGTCCCTTGTTCAAAGAATGCAGCGCACAGGCCATAGGTTCGGCAAAGGTCAAATGGCGCGGGTCCACATCGTCGGAAACCGGGCGGCATTGCGCCACCGGGTGATCGATAACCTCGCGAAAGAACCCATCCAGATGCGGAACCGTTGTGGCCGATCCGGGGAACTTCTTGGCGCGACACAGGTTGACCTCGCCTTCTGTGCAGGGATCGCAGGTGCCGCAATTCATGATCGGGTTCAGCGCGACCAACGTGCCGCGGGTCAGACCACTGCCGTTGGGCTCTTCAACATAGGCGCAAGCCTCGTGTCCCAAGGTCACAGGGGTCTGCAACACAAAGCCAGCGTTCGAAAAGTGCCGGTAATAATGCAAATCGGTGCCACACAGGCTGGCCACGGCCAATCGCAGACGCACATGTCCAGCGGGAATGGGACCGGCGGTTTGGCGGTGCATCTCTAGGGTCTGCGCGGCGGTGAGTTTGGTGGCAATATGTGTCATCTCAAAATCCAATTGCATATCCGCCGTCCACCGGCAGGTTGGTGCCATTCACATAGCCGGCCTGATCGGAGGCAAGGAAATGGATGGCATTGGCAATGTCCATCGGTGTGCCAAAACGATGGCTGGGAATGCGGCCTTCGATCTTGTCGCGTCGCGCCGGGTCTTTGGCCAGAATGGCGCGGGTCATATCGGTGTCGATAAAGCCGGGGCTAACCGCGTTGCAGCGAATGCCAAATTGCGCCGCATCCACGGCGACCGACCGGGTCAGCCCAACAACGGCAGTTTTGGCGGTGACATAGGCCGCCGCAGATGGCAGTGCCATGATGCCCCCCATCGAGGAGACGTTCACAATGGCGCCCCCACCGTCACGGTGCAAATCCACATAGCGCCCACAGGCGGCAAACATTGCTTTGACGTTGATGTTCAGAACTTGATCCAAGGCCTCGGGGCTGACCTCCCAGATGGGCTTTTTCAGATGGGCGCCTGCGTTGTTCACCAAGGCGGCAATTGGGCCTGTTTTGGCAAAAACCTCATCGAGATAGGCGGCAGTTCCCGTTGACAGGTCGGCCTCGATCCACTGGGCTTGGGGGCCAAGGCTGTCGATGTCACCCTTGCTGCGGGACACAACATAGACCTCATATCCGGCCGCTAAGAAGCGTTGGCTTTGCGCCAGCCCCAAGCCTTTGTTTCCGCCGGTGATTACAGCAATGGGCATCAGTGCGCCTTTCCAAGATGATGGATGTAGCTTTGGTTCAATGCCGCCAGACAGGTTTCTGGCGTTTGATCCTGAAGGAAGAATTTGGGCATGATTTCGCAGGCATCATCCACAAACCCCAAGAACCACGGCGCGCGCGGGCGGGTCCAAGCATTGTCGATGGTGTGCAGCGCGCCTTGGAAAAAGTTGCCATAGGCCGGGTCGTTGGCTTTGGCGATCCAGCTGTGGCGATTGGCGGGCTGGCCTTGGTGTTCCAGATAGACGCCGGTCTGCACGGATTGGCTGGTCACCCATTTGGCAAAGTCGAGCGCGGCGTCGGGGTGTTTGGTTTGGGCAGAGATGCCGATACCCGCGCCGCCCAAGATACCGCGAGGGCGCGCGTGCCCTTGCGCCTTTGGCAGGTCGAAATAGTCGATTTGATGCGGGCGAAAACCGGGTTGCGCATAGTTCACATAGCCAAACAGACAGGGAGAACAGGCAAAGTCATCCGTTGCTGTGAGCGTTTCAAACACATGGATGGGGTTCATGCGCACGGCCTCTGAAGGGCCCAAAGCATAGAGGGCTTTCAGGATGGTCAGCGCGTAGAGACCATTGTGAGATGACACAAACTCGGTTGGACTATGGGGCAATTCGGTTTCACCCCGTCCGGCCACCAAGGTCATCAGCATGTCAAACGCATCTACGGGCAAAAGCGGTGTCAGGGGCGAAAACCGTTTGGCATCTGCAGCGAGAAATTGCTCCCAAGTCTTGGGGTAGTCCGACAGCAGGTCAGGGCGCGCTGCGGCCATCTGACACGAGGCATCCACGGCATAGGCCCAGCACGGGCCCTCCCAGAAATAGCTTTCGGCCGACCCACCAAGCGAGGCCGCCGCATCCGTTGGTTGGGGCAGGGGCAAGAGAGAGCCGGTTTCCGCAATCAATCCCACATGGGGATGGTCCAAGATGATAAAGTCATTCTCGCGGGCCAATCGATCAATTGCAGCGTCGGCAAAGGCCTGTAGCGATCGTTTCGCCCAGACAATCTCGATTCCGGTTTCGAGCTGATAGGTGCGGGACGCCGCGACCAGACAGTCATATCCGCGGGGGTGATCCCATGTGATTCCCTTAAGCTGCATCGGGGTTCCTTTCGTGCTGCCTTGTTGTGCCTGCGCCGGGGTGGTGTTTGCAAGTATAAAAATAACTTCCTTATTTGAAAATTGCGACATAGGTTTGAGCGGTGCCACTGCGTGCACTGCGAACAAACGGAAAATCTGATGGAAAATGAAACGACAGACGGCTCGGTTGATCTGGTGAAAACCGGGGCCGTTGGGGAAATCATCTTGAACCGGCCTGCCAAACATAATGCGCTGACCCCGCAGATGTATCGCCAGATCGGCGAGGCCTGTGCGGCGGTGAATGCGGATGACGGCATTCATGCGGTGGTGTTTAGCGGCGCCGGAGAGCGCGCCTTTTGCGCTGGGTCTGACATTTCCGCCCTAGAGGGCTATGAGGATTTTTGGGCATGGCGCAATCGATATGACTATGTGCCGCCCATACTGAGCCTGCGCAAACCCGCGATCGCAGCGGTGAAAGGATGGGCGCTTGGCGGCGGTTTGGAAATCGCTTTGGCCTGCGATCTGAGGGTGGTGGCGCGCAATGCAATGTTTGCCGCCCCGGAGGTACAGCTGGGTTGGAACGGGGCAGGTGGAGCGGCGCAGCATTTGACGCGGCTGTGTGGCTATGGGCAGGCGATGAAGGTCTTGCTGACCGGGGATCGGTTTGACGCCGCCACAGCCGAAAAAATTGGCATGGTGGAATATCTGGTTGATGACGGCACGGAACGCGACACGGCGTTCCAGGTCGCCCAAGCCATCGCGGCGCAATCTTCGGTGGCGACCCAAGCGGTGAAGGCTTCGGTGCGGGGGGCGATGGATCTGTCCGTGTCTCAGGGGCTTAGTCTGGAAAATGAGCTGATGTCCCTCTGTTTTGCCAAGATAGAAGCGGCTAAGCTGCGCGCAAACCAAACAGAAGAATGACCCTTTATGCCCGCTTCTCCTAAGACCGACAAAACTGAGCGTAAGAATAAATCTGCGGTGCCTTCCGTCGAAAAGGCCATCGACATCATCGAGCTGCTTTCGTTGCACCCTGATGGGTTGACGATGAATGACATCGCAGAGGCGTTGGATCGCACAATGGGCGAGCTGTATCGTATCGTCGTCTACATGGCAGAACGGGATTATCTGCAGCAGGATCCAGCCACCAGCAAATACGCGCTGACGCTGCGGCTATATGAGTTGTCGCACCGCTTTGATCCCACCGAACGGATGTTGCGCAATGGCATTCCCTTGATGGAAAGCTATGCCGCCAAGACGGATCAATCCTGTCATTTGGGGGTGCTGAACCGCACAAATGTGTTGGTTCTGGCCTCGGTGCCAAGCCCGCGTCCTGCGGGTTATTCGGTGCGCACGGGGGCGATGTTCCCGGTTGAACAGACTTCAACCGCCTCGGTTGTGATGGCGTTTTCTGCGCCGGTGGATCAAGCCCGTTATCTTGATCGGCTTAAGGCGCAGGAGCGCGCCCGGGCCGAACAGCGGTTGCAGGCGATCCAAGAGGCTGGGTTTGAGCAACGTCAAAGCACATTGGTGAACGGGGTCAATAACCTGTCGGTGCCCGTCTTTGACAATCGCGGCGTCGCGGCGGCCCTGACCTCGGGCTATATCGAGCAACCAAACCAGATTGCATCCCCAGAGGAGGCACTGGCCTTGATGCGCGATATGGCTTTGAATTTGTCACAGTCTTTGGGCTTTCAATTGGACAGCAGCCCCTATGCCGGGGCGCTTGTTCCCTGATCTCAGGGGCACAACGGATTGACACTCTGCATATCTGCAAGCTACTTTCACACTTGAAAGCAACTTGCAGATATGGATTCTCATGCCCACTTCCCCAGTACAATTGCCGCTCACAGGCCTGAAGGTCCTTGATTTTGCCCAGCTGTTGGCCGGCCCCGCAGCGGCGCTGCGCCTTGCCGATCTTGGCGCCGAGGTTGTCAAAATCGAACGTCCCAAAGGGGGCGACCTGTGCCGCTCTTTGGTGATCAACGATCAAACCTTCGAAGGTGACAGCCTGCTGTTTCATGCGTTCAATCGCAACAAACAGAGCGTTGCGGCGGATCTAAAAGACCCGCTTGATTTGGATCGGGTGAAAGAGCTGATCGCTTCGGCGGATGTGATGATCCACAATTTTCGCCCCGGTGTGATGGACCGTATCGGGCTGGATTACGACACGGTGCACCGCCTGAATCCCCGTCTGGTTTACGGGGTGGTGACAGGCTATGGCGACGCGGGCCCGTGGCGCGACAAGCCGGGTCAGGATTTGTTGATCCAAGCGATGTCGGGTCTGACGTGGCTGTCTGGCAATGCCGATCACGCTCCGGTTCCGACGGGATTGCCGCTGTTGGACGTGCAGACCGGCGCCAATCTGGTGCAAGGGATTTTGGCGGCGTTGTTGCGGCGCGGCATGACCGGTCAAGGCGGGTTGGTCGAAGTGGACATGATGTCCTGCGCCCTGGATTTGCAGTTCGAACAGCTGACCGCCTATCTCAATGACGACAAAGGAATTCCGCCGCGCAGCGCGGTTTCAAATGCCAATGTGTATGGCACGGCGCCCTATGGGATCTATGCCACCAAAGACGGTTATCTGGCGTTGGCAATGACGCCGCTTGAACGGTTGGAAACGCTGTTGCCCTGTCCAGAGCTGTCGCGCTTTGCGCAGGATCAGGCCTTTGCAGAGCGCGATGTGATCAAAGCCGTTTTGGCCGATCTGCTGCGCAGTCAAAGCACGCAGCACTGGCTGGACAGATTGGAACCGGCGGACATCTGGTGCGCCAAGGTGATGACCTGGGCTGAGTTGGAGCAAACCGATGGGTTTGCCGCGCTCAAGCCGGTGCAGACCATCACCACCAAATCTGGGTTTTCGGCGCGCACCACCCGGTGCCCGATCCGCATCGACGGTCATATTTTGACCTCGCCCGTGGGGGCGCCCGCCCTTGGGGCCGATACCGAAACCTATTTCCCTGCGGCTGAGACAGAGCTGTCTTAACCCGCTGCCTCCAAAGAAATGAGATCGTGACTATGACGCCCCTTTATAAATGTTTTATCGGCAACACATGGGTCGAGGCCATCGATGGTGCGCGCACCCCCGTTGAAAACCCGGCCACTGGCGAAATCTGGGCCGAGGTGCCAGAGTGCGGCCCCGAAGACGCAGCACGCGCGTTAGAGGCGGCTGAAAACGTGCGACAGGCCTGGGCCTTGCTGCCACCCATTGTGCGAGCAGGGTATCTCTACAAGATCGCCGAAGGCCTGCGCGCCGAGCGGGACCACTTTGCCAAACTGTTGGTGATGGAGCAGGGCAAAACGCTGGCCGAAGCGGCGTTTGAGGTGGATGACACCGTGCGTTACATCACCTATGCCGCCGAGGGTGCGCGTCGGATTCAGGGGGAAATCTTTCCTGCGGACGCTCCGAATGAACAGCTGCAAATCCATCGGGTGCCCTATGGGGTGACCATTGGAATCTGTGCCTACAATTATCCGTTGGCCTTGATTGGGCGCAAGCTGGGCCCAGCTTTGGTCACCGGAAATGTGATGATCCTAAAGCCCCACGAGGCCACGCCGGTCACAGCCAGCGAATTCTGCCGTCTGGTTGAACAGGCGGGTGTGCCTGCGGGTGTGGTGGGCATGGTGACAGGCTCGGGTCAGTTGGGAGCAACCTTGGTTGAAGCGCCGCAAACCCGCATGATCAGTGTCACAGGCTCTATTCGGGCGGGGCAGGCCATTGCCCGTGGCGCGGCGCAGAACCTTGCGGCTTTGTCGCTGGAGTTGGGGGGCAATGCGCCGTTCATCGTCTTGAAGGATGCAGATATTGACGCCGCCGTCGAAGCCGCCGCCGTGGCGCGGTTTGCCAATGCGGGTCAGGTCTGTATTTGCAACGAGTCTGTGCTGGTGGATCAGGCCATTGCCGAAGAGTTCACCGAGAAGTTGATCCAGCGTGTCGGCCAAGTCAGCTTAGGCGACCCGATGAAAAACGACGGCATGGGGCCAGTGACAACGGCGGGATCTTTGTCGAGGATTCAAAATCTGGTGGATAGCGCTGTGGCGCAGGGGGCAGAGATCGCCTTTGGTGGGGGGCGCGGTGATGGCGCCTATGCCACGGGGCACTATTACAACCCAACGGTATTGACCAATGCCAAGGCAGACAGTCCCGTGGTTGCAGATGAGGTCTTTGGTCCGGTTCTGCCCATCGTTGAAATCTCGGGCTATGAAGAGGCGCTGAGCATCGCAAATGGACGCCCGGATGGGTTGTCAGCCTATCTTTGGACCCGCGACACGGCCACCTATATGGATGCGATTCAACGGTTGGAAACCGGCACGATCTTTTTGAACAAAGGCATCGTTGGCTATGTGCAGGGATACCACAATGGGCACAAGCAATCCGGCGTGGGCGGCGAAGATGGCCTTCATGGGCTGGAAGGGTATTTGCAAAAACGGACCGTCTATATGGCGTATTGAGATGGCGTATTGAGCCAAACCCGGCCCAAAAAATCCCGCCCGAAAGGGCGGGACAGGGCACTTGATCTGGTGATGGCGGGCCAAGGCACCGCGTAGAATTAGACCGGGTTACGGTCGCGGGATTGTTTGACACGCAGCTGATCGACCAGATGACGGCCCGCATCTTCGATATGGGCATAGAGCATCTGAGCGGTGGCTTCGGCATCTTGGGATTTGATGCAATCAATAATGGCGCGGTGCTCCTTGATGATTGCGTCACGGCGGCCAATGGCGATGGGAATGCGCGTTGAGATCGACGACAGGATTTCCCGATGCTGTTTCCACAGCTTATAGGCCACCCGATTGTAGTGGTTTTCATACATGCGCTGATGGAACCGTTCGTTCAACTCGCTGTGGCGGGCTTTGTCGGTAAAGTTCAGCTCTTCGATTTGATCTTGGATGTCTTCCAGCTCGGCAATGTCTTCGGGGCTGGCGGCTTCGACAAACCAGCGCACCAGATAGGGTTCCATTTGTTGACCAACCTCGGAAACGTCCCGGACAAATTCCATGTCGATGGCGCGCACGCGGGCGCCTTGGTTGGGGGCAAACAGAACCAAACCTTCGCCGCGCAGCTGTTGCAGCGCTTCGCGGATAGGATTGGTGGAGGTGCCATACCGCTTGGCCAGTTCGCTGACTTTTAGGCGCTCGTTGGCTTCAAGCTGACCCGACAGAATTTCATGACGGATGTTTTCATAGATGGACGGGGCATTCGAAGATTCTTCGGCGTCCGCGGAAATAGAGAGGGGAGAAGTTGGAGCTGTCATAGCGGAATCGTCGGTCGATTTCAGTGGGATGTCAACAACAGTTGGGGCTTTTCCACATCTCTTTTGTCAAAATGTACATTGTATTCCTAAAATAATGTACTATATTTGAGAAAATCTTCAATATTGCTGGAAGTCCTGTGACCGATTCATTGATCCCCACCTGTGTTGTCAATTTGCGGAGCCTTTGCGGTGAGGGGCCGATGTGGGATGCGCGCACCAACAGCCTGTGCTGGGTCGACATCACCAATGGCATTGCCCATCAACGCGATCACGCCTCAGGCAGTATTCAGACGGCGGAAATTGCACCGCTTGCCAGCTCAGTTCTGATCCCAACAAAACCCGGGCATCTCTATGCCAGCCACTTGGGATTGATCTATCGCGAAGGGTCAGAGCAGCGCCTTTTGACAAATCCCGAACCCAACCTGCCGACAAACCGGCTGAACGATTGCAAGGTTGGGCCGGGTGGCGTGCTGTGGGCTGGTACGATGAACATTGGTCGCAAGGGGCCAACAGGAGCGCTTTATCGCTATGGTCCAGACGGGGTCAGCCAAGTTCTGTCTGGTATGACCACCACCAACGGGCTGGATTGGTCCCCCGATGGCACCACGTTCTATCTGATCGATACCTTCCCAAGGCTGCTCTATGCCTTTGATCATGATCCCGAAACCGGGGCGCTCAGCAACCGGCGGGTTCTGCGTGATTTTTCCAAACAAGAAGGTGTGCCCGATGGCATGTGTACGGATGCCGATGGCAACCTGTGGATCGCCTTTTGGGGCGGGTGGCGCGTGGCATGCTATGCGCCCGACGGCACATTGGTGACCCAGATCAATATGCCTGTGGCCCAACCCACCAGCTGTTGCTTTGGCGGGGAGAACCTGGATCAGCTGTTTATCACCTCTGCGGCGATCGGCATCGATGAAGAAGGTTTTGAGCAAGCGCCTTTGTCGGGCGGAGTGTTCACCGTCACCCCAGGCGTGCGCGGCTTGCCCACACGTACGGCCCTGTATCCGGAGATTTGAGATGAAGCCGATGAACACGTTGGTCATCATGGCCGATGAGCACCACCGCGATCTGCTGGGCTGTGCCGGGCATCCTTTGGTGAAAACGCCGCATTTGGATGCGCTGGCCGCACGCGGCACCCGGTTTACCAACACCTATACACCCAGTCCGATCTGCGTGCCGGCGCGCGCGGCTTTTGCCACCGGCAAGGACGTGCATCAGATCGATGCGTGGTGCAACGCCTTGGCCTATGACGGTGCGCCAGAAAGCTGGCACCACCGGTTGCGCGCGGCGGGTCATCATGTGCGTTCGATTGGGAAGCTGCACTTTCGCGGCGCTGAAACCGACGATGCGGGATTCAGCGAAAGCGAAATCCCCATGAACATCGTGGGCGGTGTTGGTGATGCATTGGGCCTGCTGCGGGATCGCTCAGAGCCGCGCGGCGCAGCAGATAAGATGGTGCGTTTGGCTGGACCGGGGGAAAGTGTTTATACTGCCTATGACCGAGAGATCTCGCAACGGTCGCAGGATTGGCTGCGCCATCAAGCGCCAGGCTTGGGTGACCAACCTTGGACGTTGTTTGTGTCGTTTGTCTCGCCGCATTTTCCGCTGACGGCCCCACAGGAATTCTATGATCTTTATGACCACGACCGCATCGCGATGCCACGCCAATACGCAGACGCGGAGCGCCCCCGTCATCCTTACCTAGAGGATTACCGATCGGCTTTTGCCTATGACACCCATTTCAAATCAGAGGCCGACGTAAAGCGGGCGCTTGCAGGGTATATGGGGTTGGTCAGCTTTATTGATGCGCAGGTTGGCGCGCTGATGGCCGCCGTGTCCGAGGCTGGGCTGCTGGAAAGCACCCGCGTGATCTATACCAGTGACCACGGAGACAACATGGGCGCGCGCGGTCTGTGGGGCAAATCCAACATGTACGAGGATTCCGTCGCCGTGCCTTTGATTGTGGCCGGGCCAGATGTGGCGCAGGGCCAAATTGAACCCACGCCAAAATCGCTGACAGATGTGTCGCGCTATATTGCGCAGGCAGGCGGGGCCTCTGGTCTGGGCTTTGGCGAGCGTGATTTGTTTTCCAAAGATGCCACGCCGGTATTGTCGCAATACCATGCGACCGGCTCGCGCAGCGCCGCCTATATGATCCGAATGGGGCGATGGAAATACATGCATTATGCGTTGTACCCGGCGCAACTGTTTGATTTGGAAACGGACCCGTTCGAGCAGGTTGATCTGGCCGATGATCCCGCCTTTGCCGAGGATCTGGCCCGATGCCACGCGGCGCTTTTGGCCAAATTAGACCCTGATTTGACCCATCAAGCCGCGCTGGCTGCTCAGGCGAAACGCGCCGAAGAATTGGGGGGCGCGCAAGCGATCATTGCGCGTGGCGACTTTGGCTTTTCACCGCCACCGGGTGTTAAGGCGACGTTCAGTTGACGGCGCTGCGGCCCCGTTTTGATCCCGCGCATAGAGCAGAGATTTTGGCGGCCATCGGCCCGATCATCGACGCGCATCACCACTATTGGGATCTGGATCACAACCAGTACCCCTGGCTGCAATCGCATCGGGTGCCAACCCATTTTGGCAATTATGACGCGATTTGCCGGACCTATCTGCGTGACGATTTTCAGGCGGCGTGGCAAGGCGTCAATGTTGTGGGGTCGGTCCATGTCGAAGCCCATTGGCGCGCTGGCGAAGATCCCGCCGGGGAAACCCGTTGGCTGGCCAGTTTGGATCACCCCCCCAGCGCCTGCGTCGGGCACGCCGATGTGTTGGCGCCAGATTTGGCGCGGGTTTTGGCGGCCCATTGTGCGGCGGGTGGCTGTCGCGGTGTGCGGATGATGACACGGCGCGCCAAAGCTCCTTCGGGGGTGGCGTTGTTGCAAGATCAGAGGTTCCTGCGGGGCCTTGAAACGGTGGCGGCACAGGGTCTGAGTTTTGATTTGCAAGCCACACCCGACATGATGCCGGCGGCGGCAGAGCTGGCCCGCCGGGTGCCACAGTTGACGATCCTGTTGACCCATGCCGGCCTGCCTTTGGATCAAAGTCCAGCTGGTTTGGCCCTGTGGCGTGCGGGGCTGACGGCCTTGGCGCAATGTCCAAATGTGGCGGTGAAACTCTCGGGGCTTGCCATGGCGGATTGGCAGTGGACCGCACAAAGCATGGCCGAGCGGGTGATGCAGGTCTTCGACATTTTTGGCCAAGATAGGCTCTGTTTTGGCAGCAACTTTCCGGTGGATAGCCTGTTTTCATCCTACCCCGATTTGGTCGCAGGCTATGCCGCGCCGTTTTGCACGCAGGGGTCTGGACCCGGATCTGGTCTGGGGGCCGACAGACTGCGCGCCATTTTTCATGATACCGCTCAGCGCCTGTACCGGCTTGAGCACAACGGAGTAGCTCAATGACTTTGCCTCTGGCCCGCGTGGGACAAACTGAATTGTATGTGACCGAACTGGCGTTTGGATGTGTGCCATTGGGCAACTATCCAACCGCGTTGAGCGACGCCGAGGCTGCGGCAGCGGTGACCCGCGCGGTTGAATTGGGCGTGGGGTATTTCGACGTCGCGCCGCTGTATGGCCATGGTCTGGCGGAACACCGGCTGGGGGCGGCGCTGCGCCAAGTTGCGGGGCGCGATATCCGCGTGTCCACCAAGGTGGGGCGTTTGTTGAAACCAGAACCGGAAGGACAGCTAAGCGCGGATCAAAGCGCGGGGATCTTTGAAAACCCTTTGCCGTTTTCCTTGATCAACAACTACACCTATGACGGCATTATGCGCTCTGTCGAAGACAGCCTACAGCGTTTGGGTCTGCCAGCGTTGGACATTTTGCATATCCACAACATTGACCCTGCAAACCACGCGCCAGCGGATCTGGAGCTGATGTTTCGGGAATGCATGTTGGATGGCTATTTCGCGCTGGAACAATTGCGCGCCGAGGGCACGATCAAGGCAATTGGAGTGGGCAACAACTCGCTTGAAATGTGCCAGAGGTTCAGCCGCGAAGGAGATTTCGACTGCTTTATGATGGCGGGCAATTACCATCTGTTGGATCAGGCCGCGGGGGCCGGTTTTCTACAAGATTGTAGCGAAAGAGGGCGGTCAATCTTGTTGGGCAGCCCGTTTGCATCCGGTCTGTTGGTCGCGCCCGAACCGGAAAAAGCGCTGTATATGTATCGCCCGCCAAGTGCTGAAATCCTTGCCAAACTGGCGCAGATCCAAGAAATTTGTCACGGCTATTCGGTCAAGATGAGTGCGGTGGCATTGCAATTTGCGCTGCGTCACCCGGCCATTGCCTGTGTGGTGCCGGGCATGCGCACGGTGCAAGAGGTCGAAGATTGCGCCACAGCTGTAACCGCCCAGATTCCCGAAGGAGTCTGGACCGATTTGGCGCAGATTGGGGTGAAATAGGGTCTAGCTGTCCGCGTCGTCTTTGCGAATGCGGGCATCGCGAACCCCCAACAAAGAAGACATGCCGCGATCGGCGATGATTTCAGTGCCAGTGATGGATGCCGCGTGATCTGATAGCAAGAACACAGCGGCATTGCCCACGTCCGCGACGCTGTTGACGTCACCTGTGGCGTGCCAAGAGTTGAACATCTTGGCATTCTCAGGGTCCTTGGCGGCGTCGACAACCACCTCGGTCATTGTCAGACCAGGGCAGAGCGCGTTCACGCGGATGCCATGGGGCCCAAGGCTCCAGGCCATGGCGCGCACCATCGAGCTGATCGCACCTTTGGATCCGGCATAAGCTTCGAAACCGGGGTTGGTACAGCGCGCATGGTTCGAGCCGATTTGCACGATGGCGCCCTTGGTGCCATCAGCGGCCATGATACGGGCGGCCATTTGACTCCCGGCAAGCACAGAGCGGTGATTGACGGTCCAGATGGTTTCCATCTGCTCACGTGTCATCTCAAGAAAAGGCACATTGATGGTGACACCGGCATTGTTGACCAAACCGTCCAATTGGCCGTGGGTGTCGCGCACGGAATGCAGCGCCGCGTCGAATGCATCCAGATCGGCCACATTCACTTGAACAAAGTGACCTCCGGCTTGGGTGATTTTGTCTGCGCTCTTGGCATTCAGATCAAACCCAACCGCCGTCGCCCCCGCTGCAACGACCTGTTGCAAGATGCCCAGACCAATCCCGGCACCTGCGCCAGTTACAACGATGACTTTATTGGACAGCGTCGTCATTTGACCGCTCCTGAGGTTGCACCCGATACAATTTGACGCTGGAAAATCACAAAGAGCACCAGCAAAGGCAAGGATCCAAGCACCGCTGCCGGGAACAGCATTGTGGGATCAATCCCGGTGTTGCCGACAAAGCGATAGACCGCGATCATCACCGTAAACTTATCCTTATCGGTCAGCAACAGCAGCGGGTAGGTGAAATCGTTCCAAACCACCAACATCACAAACAGGGACAATGTTGCCGTCACCGGCGAAAGCATCGGACGAATGACATACCAGAAAATCTGCCAGTTCGAGCAGCCTTCGAGGCGGGCAGCCTCTTCAAGCTCTTTCGGGATTGCGGCGATAAAACCGGTGTAAAAGAACACCGCCAATGGCAGTTTCAGCGAGGTGAACGCCAGAATGATGCCCAGATAGCTGTCCAGCAGACCCAGATCGCGAAAGATGACATAGATCGGCGTGATGGTGACAAAGTTGGGCGTCGCAAGGCCAAGCGCCATCAGCATCACAATGATCCGGCTGGTGCGGTTTTGAATGCGGGCCAAAGGATAGGCCGCCATTGCACCGGACAAGACTACAATGATGATCACCGACAGGGTGATGCCCAATGAATTGGCCACCGCCCGCAGATAACCCATCGAAGAGAGGGTGTTGATATAGTTGTCCAAATAGAGGCTCGATGGCAGGCCTAGCGGATCTTGGGAAATCTCGGTGGCCGTTTTGAACGACATCATCACCATGTAAAACAGCGGCAGCAGCATCACCGCGACCAAAATCAACATCGCAACATGAGAGCTGATGAAGCGCACGCGTTTGCGCAGCAGGTTGCGATCGAAGTTGCGACGCGCGGGTTGCGTGGTGGCGATGGTCATACGTTGTCCTCTCGGTCGCGCAGGAATTTGTTTTGGGCAAAAGCCACAGCCAGGACGAGGATCAACATGATGATCGACAACGCCGAAGCAAAGCCAAACTTATACTGACCAAATAGGTTATCGATGATTTCAATCGACAGAACCCGGGTGGCGCCATCCGGGCCGCCTTTGGTCAAAATAAACGGCAGCTCAAATGTTTTCAGCGTGCCGATGGTGGTCAAAATGACCGAAACCGAAATGCTGGGACGCATCAGCGGCAGCTCAATGTGAATGAACTTTTGCCAAGACGAGGCCCCATCCAAATGCGCGGCCTCTTCGACTTCGCCGTTCAGCCCAGCGTAGCCCGCTAAATAGATGGCGCAGGTAAAGCCGGTGAACATCCAAATCTGAGTAAAGGCCACAGCGTAAAGCGCGATATCAGGATCGCCTAGCCAATTGAGCGCCAGACCGTCCAGCCCCATGTTGCGCAGCGCGACGTTGATGCCGCCATTGATCGGGGAATAGAGGAACTGCCAGACATATCCGATCACGACAAAAGACATCATCGCAGGGGTATAGAGGGCCGCGCGGCTGAAGTTTCGGATCAGGGGCATGCGGTGCAACAGCGCGGCAAAGAACAAGCCGGTGACATTCAACGCGGTCACCACGATCACGGTGTATTTGAGAGTGATCCAAACTTCGTCAGTGTAGCGGCTGCGCGAAAAGATCCGTTCATAGTTGCGCCAGCCAACGTCCTTGGCCTCTCCGATCCCTTTGAAGCTGGTAAAGCTCATCTCAACGGTCAGGTAGATCGGGTAAACGAAAAAAACGATCAGCACCATCAGCGCCGGAATCGTAAAGAGATATAGGGAGGTTCTGGCGCGCATCGGCTGACTCTGTGTTTTGAATTACATGTGATCTGCGCTCAAAGAGAGAGGGCTAATTGAGCGCAGATCAATGGGATAGGATCAAAGGTTATCTTCGACCGTATCATCCCAACGCTGAAGGGTTGCTTCGTTGTCTTTATCAAGGTTCAGCAAAAAGCCGGTCAGGCTGTCTTCCCATTCTGTTTGCAATGGCTTGGGCCATTCCAAGGTCGACAGCGGCCACAGCATCATGCTGTTTTCATCCCGCGCAGCACCATAGGCGGCGGCGAGCTCTGGCATGATGTCAGTGCCCCCGGTGTAAGGGCTATAGGCGCCTTCGGCCGTCAAGAAGACTTCGAGGTTTTCAGGGCGGGCGAAAAAGTCGATGACCTTACGCGCGGCTTCGGGCTGGGCTGAATCGCGGGGGATGGCCCAGCCGGGTCCAACCAAATCCAAAGCCATGCCGACGGTGGCGTTGATCGATGGCATCGGGGCAAATTCAAAGTCGAGACCTTCGACCCGCGAAAATTGCGAGATGTTCCAAGCGCCTTGGGGCAACATTGCAGACCGGCCGGATTTAAACTCTTCCAAAGCGGTGGACCATGGATCAAGACCGGCTTGCAGATCAGGGTCAAAACAGCCCGCATCCACCAGCTGGCGCACCGAATCCAAGGAGGCGTTAAAGGCCGGATCTTCGACAAAGCTGACCTCGCCCGTGCCGTAATCCAACGGCGAGGTGCCTTTGGGATCGAGCCCATTTGCACCGACCCAAAGCATCGCCGGGAAACCACCCGCAAAGACCATTGGGTTAATGTCAGTGCCTTGCAGGGCGGCGCAAACCGCAAGCGTGTCTTCCAGTGTAAGAGGTGGGTTTTCGATGCCATGCGCCCGCAGGATGCCCATGTTCACAAAGTTCCCCATGCCGATCACCTCAAGAGGCATCATGCGGATTTCGTCGCCGGAGCTTAGGATATTGGCCAGCGTTGGGTTCATATTGGCATACCAATCAGAGGATTGGCCAAGATCGGACAGAAAGCCTGCTTCGCCCCACAGATCGTTCAGGGAGGAATCAACCATGGTCAGGTCTGGCGGGTTGCCCCCTTGCAGGCGTGGCGGGATCAATTTGTCGACGTCTTTGCGTGCAACAAACGTCAGATCAATTTCGATGCCGGGGTTTTCCGCTTCGAATTTGGCGATCAATTCGGGGAACCCAGCGGGCTGCGCTTCGTTTCCTTTCCATGCGATGACATCCAACACAATTGTGTCAGCCAAAGCAGCGGTACTTACGGTTAGGCCCAATGTGGCGGCAGCGCCAAGTTTGAGAACACGAGATACTGTCATTTCTTCCTCCTCTGTTGAGAAAGATAATACCTAATTTTTATCGTTCGTACATCTTAAATTTAAAATAATGTACGATTATTCAGAATTTTGTCCAATGTCCGCGCCGAAATTTTGCCGAAACTTCCCTATATTACATTGAAAACAAACTATTTCTTGAGATCTAGCGCCAAAAAAGGGCTATTTTGCATTCCGTGGCGTCGCCTGCTAAACTGTGTACGATATCGAAATCTTAGCACATAATTACATGTGTGTCGCGCCTGGAGGCCCTATGAAGAATCAACCAAACGTCATCTTGATTTCAACAGATCAACAGCGCGGTGATTGCATCGGCCCAGAGGGACGCGGTGTGAAAACCCCCAATATTGATCGGATTGGATCCGCCGGTGTGCGCTTTTCCAAATGCATCACCCCTCATCCAATGTGTCAGGCGGCGCGGGCGTCGATTCTGACCGGGAAGTTGCCCTATTCGCATGGGGTGCGCGATAATGGGCGCGATCTGGACTATAGTTTTGGGGCGCAGGGTCTGGCGGGGATGTTTGGCTCTGCTGGCTATGAAACGCATTTCATTGGCAAGGCGCATCTGTCCAGCCAACAGACCTTTGAACCCTCTGGTCGCCCCGAGTGTTATTCCAGCGCCAAAGACTATCCCGCAGATTGGTCAGGCAGCTACTTTGGCTTTGAGACGGTGCAAATGATGTTGCGCCCACATCACCACACCAAATGGTACGAGGCCCCTGAAACCCTGCATTACGAAAATTGGTTGGACCAAGACGGGCAGGGCAAGGCGCGCTGGGATTTGGCCAAGGAGCATCTGAAACCAGAGGTGAAGAACTATCAGGCATGGCGATCAGCGCTGGATGAGGAATGGCATTCCTCGCCGTGGATCGGGGATCGCAGCGTTGAAATGATCGAAGGGCGTCAGGACAAGCCGCTGTTTGCTTGGGTGTCTTTCCCTGATCCACATCCCCCGTTTCTGTCACCTAAACCTTGGTGCGATATGTATGGCCCCGACGAGGTCACGATTGCTAAGAACCCAGAACTTGATCTGGAAAACCGCCCGTGGTGGCATGGCAAATTCATGGAGAGCCGCGGCAAGATCAAGCAAGGCTCAGAGCACAACGCAGGTGGCACCGATTGGGGCAATCGCGGCGATATGAGCGAGGCCGCAATGCGCGAGCTGACGGCGATCTACTTTGGCATGATCTCGGCGGTGGATGAACAGGTGGGCCGTATTCTTGATGCGCTTGAAGCGCGCGGCGAACTGGACAACACGGTGATTGTGTTCATTTCGGATCATGGGGAATGGCTGGGCGATCACGGGCTGCTGCTCAAAGGTCCGATGCTTTATGATGGTTTGCTGCGGGTGCCCTGTCTGGTGTCTGGCCCGGGCATTGCCGGCGGACAGGTGATCGACGATCCGATCTGCACCGTCGATATTCGCAAAACCTTGGCCGATATCTGTGATCTTGAGATCGAAGAGGACAATGGCACCTCGTGGATGGGGTTGATCAATGGCACCGAAAGCCGGGATTTTGCTCTGTCTGAATATGAGGTGGATGCACGCCGCAGTGCGGTGGATATGGACCTGATGACCGTGCGCAGCCAGCGCTATCGCATGTCGGTTGATCTTAGAACGGACACAGGTGAGCTATATGACATGCACAATGATCCCGATGAGATGGTGAATCTGTTTGATGATCCAGATTCGGGGGCCATTCGCAAAGAGCACATGGATATGATCCGGTCTCGCAAGGCGGACCAAATTCCCCGCGCGCCGCGCGTTGGCTGGCATTAATCTCTTGGTTTTTATGTATAAACAGCAATTCGAGCATAAACATCATATGTAAGACTAGACAGTGCAAACATATTATGTTTGATTAGATGCAGCCAAACCAAGGGTGAGGAGATCCTCTGGTTTGGCTGTGACCACGGTCGGCTTTGCCGATCAAAATCTAACACACGCAACTCGATGCGCTAATCGCAAAATCGACGATGTGACAGGTCCTGTAGACCAAACCTTTGGAGCGTTCATCCGCTGCAAGGGAACGGGACTGGCGTCACATCTGGGAGGAATTTCATGCATAAGAAACTTAAATCCGTACTGTCCGCTGGTGTCGCCAGCCTTGCTCTGGGAACCGGTTTTACTGGTGCGGCATCTGCCGAAGATCTGGTGGTGATGCTGCTGCCTGAAAACGTCAACGCCCGCTGGGAAGCGCAAGACGCGTTCTTCTTTACCAAGAAGATGGCGGAAATCGCCCCAGACGTGACCGTTGAAGTGTTCAACGCCAACAACGACACCGCCACACAGCAACGCCAAGCGGAACAGGCCCTGACCCGAGGCGCCAAAGTTCTGGTTGTGATCCCAATTGACGGCGAAGCCGCTGGCATCATTGCAGATTCTGCCGCCGAATCCGGTGTGCCTGCCATCGCATATGACCGCATGATGCAGTCTGAGAACACAGATTTCTGGGTTCAGGCCGATATGTTCGCAACCGGTGCCGCCCAAGCTCAGCACGTTATCGATCGCACAGAATCTGGTGACACGCTGGTGCTGCTGAAAGGCTCGCCAACCGATCCAAACGCCGGCGTTATCGCTGCGGGTCAGATGTCTGTTCTTGAGCCGCTGTTTGCCTCTGGTGAGCGTGTGCTGGGGTATGAAAACTGGACACCGGGTTGGGACCCTGCCATTGCCCGCCGCTCGATGGACCAAGCGTTGACCCAACTGGACAACAACGTTCAGGGTGTTGTCTCGTCAAACGACGGGAACGCCGGTGCGGCGATTGCTTCGATGGCCGAACAAACAGGTCTGGTGGGCAACGTGCCTGTCACCGGGTTGGACTGCACCACACAAGCGTTGCAGCTGATCCTGCTGGGTGAGCAAACCCAATGCGTATGGCGTCCGTTCGAAGAGATGGCTGGCGTGACAGCCGAAGTGACCGTGGCGTTGCTGAACGGCGAAGACACCAGCAGCCTGACACAGGGTGACGTTGGCAACGACGCTGGCGCACGGATCCCATTTGTGCCTGTGGCCTACTACGAAGCTGTGGGCACCGAGGGTGTTGAATACGTTATCAACCACGATCTGGCCGTCGAAAAAGATGCGGTTTGTGTGGGTGCAGCGGCTGAAACAGATTTCTGCAAAAGCTGATTGTAATGACAACGAACCAAGAAAAAGAGGTGGGGCGTCAGGCCCCACCCGTTCCCCATTTACGGGTGTCGGGCATCATCAAACGTTTTGGTGGTGTCGAGGCGTTACGCGATGTGGATTTTGAAGTTGCACGTGGCGAAGTCATGGCCCTTGTGGGTGACAACGGCGCGGGCAAATCGACCTTGATGAAGGTGCTGGCTGGGGCCCATCATGCCGACGAAGGCCGGTTCTTTATGGACGAGGCAGAGGTCAGCGTGACCAGCCCCCATGATGCGGCTGATCTGGGAATCCAGATTGTCTATCAAGATTTGGCATTGTGCGAAAATCTGGACGTGTCTGCCAACCTATCCTTGGGGGCAGAGCCTGTTAAATCCGGCTGGGGTATCTTGCCCCGTTTCTTGCGACCCATTGACGAAATGGCAATGGAAGAAAAGGCGCAAAAGGCCATCGATCAACTGGAAGTGCGGACGTTGAAATCCGTGCGCGCCCGTGTGGGCAATCTGTCGGGCGGTCAACGTCAGGCGATTGCGATTGCGCGCGCTGTTGGGGCCGAAAGCTCGGTGGTGTTGCTGGATGAGCCCACGGCCGCGCTTGGTGTGGCCCAAACCCGGCAGGTGTTGGATGTGGTGAAACGGCTGCGCGATACCAATCACGCGGTTGTCTATATCTCGCACAATCTGCGCGACATTTTCGAAGTGGCAGACCGGATCTGCGTTCTGCGCCACGGCGGAAACGTCAAAACCTGGCGTGTGCAAGACACAACGCCAGACGAGATCGTCGTCGCCATGACACGTGGTCTGGACGATCCCAAGGATGATGGAGGGCCCAATGCAGCCTGACGTAAAGCTATCGTTTTTTGAGCAGTTCGGACGCATCCGGGAAAACCGGTTCGGCTCGTTTCTGCCCGTCCTGTTGGCCCTGATCGCGATCTGGGCTTATTTCGGAATTTCAGAGCCTGCCTTCTTTAGCGCTCGGAACTTCTATTTCTTGTTCATGCAGTCCGCCGTTGTGGGCACCTTGGCGGTGGGCATCACCATTGTCTTGTTGCTAGGGGATATTGACCTGTCGGCGGCAGCCACTGCGGGTGTCTGTGCGGCTTTGATGGCGGTGTTGATTGTTGCGGGTGTGCCCGGTCCGATTGCCTGTGTTCTGGCAATGGTGATGGGCATTGTGCTCGGCGTTGTGCAGGGCACATTGGTGGCCTATGTCGGCATTCCTGCCTTTGTTGTGACACTTGCGGGCCTGCTTGGGTTTCAAGGTCTGATGCTCAAAATCTTGGGCATTCAGGGCGCGATCAACATGCGCGATCCCTTTGTGCGCGGCATCACCACAACCTCTTTGCCAAACGCGTTGGGCTGGGTACTTGCGGCGGTTTGCATCGCGGCGATGGCCTTTGCTGTTCTGCGCCGTCAAGCGCAGCGCAAAACACGTGGGCTAGAGTTGGAAAGCAACGGCGCGCTGTGGGGACAGATCTTGTTCTTTGCCGTCTTGGTGGCGGGCACTGTGGCCGTTCTGAACGCCTATCGCGGTGTGCCGCTGTTGGTTGTTCTGTTGATTGGCCTGACTGCGATCATGGGCTGGATCACCACTTCCACCCCGTTTGGGCGCTCTTTGTTTGCCGTGGGCGGCAACGAAGAAAGCGCGCGCCGCGTGGGGATGAACGTACAGAACATCCGGATTGCCGCGTTTGGTCTGGTCGGTCTGATGGCCGCGATTGGCGGCATTGTGGGCGCGTCGCGCTATGCATCGGTGTCGTTCAACTCCTTCGCGGGCGGGCCATTGTTGCTTGAGGCGATTGGCGCAGCTGTGATCGGTGGCACCTCGCTGTTTGGCGGGCGTGGATCGGTCTGGAACGCCATCCTTGGCGCTTTGGTGATCGGATCTCTGGGCAATGGCCTTGATCTGTCTGGGGCTTCGGCCGCGGATAAGCTGATGTTCTCGGGCGCGATTTTGTTGATCGCGGTGGCCATCGACGCGATGTCGCGCAAAGGCGCATCTGGAGGACGATGACACCATGACACCCGATTTTGCCAAGGACCTCAGCACCCTTAACACACTGTTGGATCACCTGATCCCTGCCGGTGAAGAGCGCCGCGTGCCCTCGGCAAGTCAATTGGGTGTCGCCCAGTTCTTACTCAAAGTGGTGGCCAGTGAACCTGACCTGGCCACCGCCCTAGACACCTGCTTGACGCAGGTGAAACGACCCGTTGATCTTGAGGCGGTGCGCGTGCTGGAACACTCCCGTCCAGCGGCGTTTGCGACAGTTCTGCGGCACGCCTATATGGGCTATTACAGCCAACCGGCGTCGCGCAGCTTGTTTGGGCTGTCGCCCCTGCCAACTCAGCCAACCGGGTACTCGGTCCTCCCCGAGTCGGCCGACCTGCTTGAAGAGCTGGTTGGCCCCGTGCTGACCCGTGGTCCTTGCTATCGCACAACAAACGGTGACTCCCATGACACATGAGACCGTCGACGTTCTGATTGTGGGGGCAGGGGCCTCGGGCGCCGCCATCGCGTGGTCTTTGCTGGAAACGCGGATGCGGATTTTGTGCCTCGAACAGGGGCCAAAACTGAATGACAAAGACTTTCCCAGCCGGCGCGACGATTATGAAATGGCGCGCTATGGTGACTTCAGCTGCGATCCCAATGTCCGTGGGCTGCCGCAAGATTATCCCATCAACGCAGATGACTCGCCCATTACCCCGGTGAACTTCAATGCCGTGGGGGGATCGACCATCAATTACCTGGGGCATTGGCCCCGGATGAAGCCGTCGGATTTTCGCACCCGCACCTTGGATGGTGTCGCGGATGACTGGCCGGTGGATTATGAAACTTTGGCGCCGTTCTATGATCAGAACGACCGCAATATGGGCGTATCTGGCTTGGCGGGCAATCCGGCCTATCCGCCCTATGCGCCGCCGCATCCGCCGATCCCGATTGGCAAGCTGGGCCAAACATTGGCCAAAGGGTTCAACGCGCTTGGATGGCATTGGTGGCCCTCTGATGTCGCCATTCTCAGCGAACCTGATGACGGGCGCGCGGCCTGTGTAAATGCGGGCACCTGTGACTTGGGCTGTGCCACCGGCGCAAAGGCCAGTGTCGATCTGACCTATTGGCCGATGCTGGAACGGTCCGGTGTTGAAATTCGCCCCGGCTGCCGGGTGCGCGAAGTTCTGGTGGACCCAAACACCGGCATGGCCACCGGCGTGCTGTATCATGGGCCCGATGGGCAAATTCACGAACAAAAAGCCGAGATTGTGGTCTTGGCCTGCAATGGCGTGGGCACCCCGCGCCTGTTGCTCAATTCGAAATCCAAGGCTTTTCCCGAGGGTCTGGCCAATCGCAGCGGACAGGTTGGTCGCAACCTGATGTTCCACCCTCTCAGCGGTGTGGTTGGCGTCTTTGATGAGCCGATGGAAGGCTTTAAAGGCCCGATGGCCTGCTCGATCCTCAGTCAGGAGTTCTATGAGAACGATCCGGACCGTGGGTTTGTGCGCGGCTACGGTTTGCATTCAGGGCGCTACACCACGCCGATGACCTATGCGCTTGGCGGGTATGGCATCGACACCCTGTTGCCTTGGGGGGACAAACACCGGCAGGCCTTTGACGAGGTTTACCCCTATTGCGCGGGGCTGACGGTGGTGGCCGAAGATTTACCCCGGCCAGAAAACACCGTGACCTTGGATCCAGAGCTGACCGATAGCGACGGGATTCCTGCGCCCAAAATCACCTATAGTGTGGATGACAACACCCGCGCCATGCTGGCCCACGGAGAGGCCCGCGCCGAAGAGGTGTTGCGCGCTGCGGGTGCCAAGAAAATCCTGTCCAAAGGCAGCCCGGTTTGGCGGCGCGCAGGCTGGCATCAAATGGGCACCTGTCGCATGGGACATGATCCCGAAACATCGGTCGTGAACGGCTGGGGACGCAGTCACGACGTCAAGAACCTGTTCATCGTTGATGGCAGCATCTTTGTCACCGCTGGGGCGGTGAACCCCACCTCAACGATCCAAGCACTGGCGCTTTATATCGGTGACAGCATCAAACGTAACATCGCAACTCTATTTGACTGACAGCAGGACGAAACATGGCCATGGGCATGAACTTCAACAAAAAAATGTATATCGGCGGGGCATTGGTGGACGGACAAGCCACCATCGACGTGACCAACCCCGCAACTGAAACCCACGTTGGTTCCGTTGCTGCCGCAGGTTATGACGATGTCGAAAAAGCGCTTCAGGCCGCCAAGGCCGCAGCCCCAGTGTGGGCGGCCACCTCTGTGGCCGAGCGTCAGGCGTGGATGATGAAACTGCGCGATGCGGTTTTGGCCAACGAAGAAGAGCTGCGCAGCTATGTGCATCACGAAATGGGCAAGCCTTGGGGCGGCACGCAGGAAGATTTCGACCTGCTCGAGCGTTCGCTCAAATTCTATGCCGAAGAAATTGCACGGGTCCATGATGACACCGTCCGGGATCGCGATGGGGATTATGACCATCGGATGATCTATGAACCGATTGGTGTGTCCGTGGCCTATCTGGCGTGGAACTTCCCGCTGTTGAACTTGGCCTATAAGATTGGCCCTGCCATGGCGGCTGGCAGCCCGATCATCATTCGCCCGTCTGCGGCGACACCGATTTCGGCCTATGCCGTCGGCGAGCTGTGCCATCAAATTGGCCTGCCTGCAGGTGTCGTGAACATCCTGACGACTGACGGGTTTGGGCCCTCTGACGCTTTGGCGGCGTCGCCCATTCCAAACATGATCACGCTGATTGGATCCGCCAACACGGCCAAGCATCTGATGAAGGTGGGCGCGACCTCGATCAAACGCTACTCGATGGAGCTGGGGGGCAATGCGCCCGTTCTGGTTTACAAAGACGCTGATCTGGATTTGGCCGCCGACATCGTGACCGCGGTGAAATACAACAGTGCCGGCCAAATCTGTGTCACACCCAACCGTATCTTTGTCGAAGCAGAGGTGCATGACGCGTTCCGGGCCAAAGTGGTGGAACGCGCCAAAGCGGCCAAAGTGGGCTTTGATAAGACCGCCGATATTCTGACCGGCCCGATGATTGATGGGCGCGCTTGGACGCGGGTGAAGGCTTTGATCGATGACGCGGTGGACAAGGGCGCTGATCTGTTGGCAGGAGGCGATCGCCCGGCCGGTCTGGACGTTGGTCATTTCATGGCCCCAACCGTCTTGGACAATGTGACCGACGCGATGGACATCTATGAAAACGAGATCTTTGGCCCTGTTGTCAGCCTGATCCCGTTTGACGATCGCGACACCCTGTTAGAGCGCGCCAACGAAGGCGACGAGGGCGGTTTGTCCTCTTACATTTTCACCCGTGATCTGGCATTGGCTGAGAAAATGGCCCGCGGATTGCGGTATGGCGAGATCCATATCAACGGCGTGAAATACGACATTTATCTGCCGCACGGCGGGATTGGTCAGTCTGGCATTGGCCATGATTGCTCGCGGTTGGCCCTCAACGATTACCTTGTGGTCAAACGCCTGACCCGAGCGCTTGGCTAAGGAAAAACGATGAAAATCACAAAAATTACAAGCCATGTTTTGCAATGCGATATGCCCGAGGAATTGGGCTATTCGCAGCAATATTATGACAAACGCACCGCCCATATCGTTGAGGTGGAAACCGACGAAGGTATCACCGGCTGGGGCGAATGCTTTGGTCCGGGCAATGTCGCCGTTGCCAATAAGACCATCGTTGAAAAGGTCATTCAGCCTTTGGTTCTGGGCATGGACCCGCTGGACAATGATGTGATCTGGCACAAGGTCTATAACCTGCTGCGCGATCACGGGCAAAAAGGCATGCCGCTGCAATCTCTGTCCGGTGTGGATATCGCCCTGTGGGATGTTGCCGGCAAAGTGGCCAATCAACCCATTCACAAGCTGATCGGGGGCGCCCATCGCAGTCAGGTGCGCGCTTATGGTTATGGCATGATGCTGCGCCGTCAAAGCGTCGCGGATCACGTGGCGCGGTTTGTCGACGAAGCGGCCGCGATCAAAGATATGGGCTTTGCCGCCACCAAGATGAAACTTGGTCTGGGCGCCAAGGACGATGTGAAACTGGCCGAGGTCGTGCGCCGCGGTGTGGGCGAAGACTTTGACTTTATGGCCGATGCCAACCACGCCTATAACACGCATGATGCGTTCTATGTGGGCCGCGCGCTGGACGAGCTGGACGCCTTTTGGTTCGAAGAACCCATTGCCCCCGAAGATTTGGATGGCTACCGCGAACTGCGTGCCGGCCTAAAAGTGAATATCTCTGGTGGTGAAGCCGAGTTTAACCGCTGGGGTTGGCGTGGCTTGCTGGAAAGCCGCGGCTTGGACATCGCTCAGCCTGAAGTTTGCGCCCTTGGTGGCATCACCGAATATCTGCGTGTCTTGGCCCTGTGCCATGCGCATTTTACGCCAGTGATGAACCATGTGTGGGGGTCGGCCATTGCGGTGGCGACCAATCTGCAACTGCTGGCCGCCATGCCGCCGATGCCGGGTGGGCTGTTCCCACGCGAACCTTGGCTTGAGTTTGACACAACCGAAAACCGGTTCCGTGACGATCTGCTGGCCGAACCCCTGAACATTCAGGCGCAAGTGGCCAACAACAATGGCCTGATCACAATCCCAACCGGACCCGGACTGGGGGTAGAACCGGATCGGGACTTCCTCAAATCCTATGCGATGGACATCTAAGAGGCTGTTATGAACCCGCACTTCGCCCTGGTAGACTGGGGCACCAGCAGCTTTCGGCTCTGGATTGTCGATCAACACGGCGAGGTCCTTGCACAGCGTCGTGACAAACGTGGCATGTCCACACTGACCCCTGACCAATACGCGCCTTTCCTTGAAGGGCTATTGTCGGAATTGGCCGTGCCCAAAGACCTGCCTGTTCTGGTCTGCGGCATGGCTGGGGCGGCGCAGGGCTGGCACCCTGTGCCCTATCGCGATGTGCCCTGTGATCTGACTTCATTGCCGCAGGGCGCGGTGTCGGTTCCCGGTCTCGCGCGCGATGTGCGGATCATGCCCGGTTTGGCGCAGCGCACCTCAGGAAGTGAAGACGTCATTCGTGGCGAAGAAACCATTCTGATCGGGGCGTTGGCAAAACTCAGCCAGTTCCGAACCATCTGCATGCCCGGCACCCATTCCAAATGGGTGCAGATGCGTGACGGGCATGTGCGCGGCTTTCAGACGGCCATGACCGGCGAAGTCTTTGCGCTGTTGTCATCGCAATCCACGCTGTCACATTACCTGCAATCCCCGTCGCAGGATCGCAGCAACACCGAGGCGTTTGACGCCGCCGTCACCCGCGCACTTGCCCAGCCGGGTCAATTGTTGGGCTCGCTGTTTTCGCTGCGCGCGCGTCCTTTGTTGACGGGCGACACCTGCGTGGCCGAATTGCCGGCCTATTTGTCGGGGCTGCTGATCGGCATGGAAATCGCGGGCATGGACGTCAAAGACGACGGGCCAGTCTTGCTGTTGTCAGATGGGGTTTTGGCCCGCAACTATGCGCGGGCGCTGACCCTTGCGGATGTGCCGTATCAATTGGGCAACGCCGAAGAGTTGGCCTTGGCCGGGCTGTTCACAGCCGCCCAGGCCCTTTGGGATTAAAGCACTTTTTCCAAGCGATGGGATGAATCCGCCAAATGCGCCTTCATGCCTTCGCGGGCGGCTTCTGCATCGCCTGCGCGGATGGCCTCGGCCACATTCCGGTGCAGCGGCACGGACAGTTCGTTTTGCTTTTGATCCGGGTTTGTCACCCGAATAGACAGCATCAACCCCGCAAAGATCGCGTTCTCTAACGCATCAAGATAGGGGTTGTGGGCCGCGCGCAAGACCGAAACATGAAACAGCGCATCTGCCAGAACATATTCAGAATTTTGGCCCACATGCTTGGACATGCGATCCAAGGCCCCAAAGATTTCATTCAGGTCTTCTTCGGTGTGACGCTGCGCGGCAAAATAGGCGGCATCCGGTTCGATCGACTGACGCAATTCCATCAAACGCAACAGGCGCTCATCTTCGACCACCAGCGCTTGGTGCCACAGCAGAACGTCCCGATCCAACATTTGCCAATTGCGCACTTCTTGGACGCGGGTGCCAATGCGTTGGCGCACCTCAAGCATGCCTTTGGCGACCAGCATTTTCACCGCTTCGCGCACCACGGTGCGGCTGACGCCAAATTCGGCGCAAAGGGCATTTTCGTCTGGCAGCATCTGGCCGGGATCCAATTGCCCGTCCAAAATGCGCTCTCCGATTTGGCGTGACACCTGTGCCGACAACGATCTCGACAAGGTTTTGTTCAAGCTCACAATTCCGGTTCCGTCAATCATACTGTCTCTGATGCTATCGCTTAGGGTGGGCATATTTGACTGTGTGTTAGTACGGATTTGAACATAAAGCGAGGCAATTGACCCCAAAAGGGCAGATTTACACGTTGTGACACAGAATTTCAGCGCCTCCGACCTGCCGTTTTGCGGGCGCCCTCTCGTGGCACTGGGCCGTGGCCAGCGCACAGCGAGGCGCAAAGGCACAGCCTGTGTCGGGAATATGGGTGATGGTGGTGCTTTTCTGGGGCGCTTTGCGCACCGGGCGTTGACGGGGATCTGGCGTTGGCACCGCCTCTAGCAAAAGCTGCGTGTAGGGATGTTTGGGGGCGGTGAACAATTCATCCCGGCTGGCCAGCTCTACGATTTTGCCGCGATACATCACCGCCACACGATCGCAGATATGTTCCACCACCGCCAAATCATGGGCGATAAAGACATAGGTCAGATCAAACGCTTCCTGAAGATCCTGCATCAAATTCAGGGTTTGCGCCTGAATTTTGCACCTGAATAGAGACATCCAACGCCGACACGGCTTCATCTGCGATGACCAATTCGGGATTGGTTGCCAAAGCCCGGGCAATGCCGATGCGTTGACGTTGTCCCCCGGAAAAGGCCCCGGGATAGCGGTGCAAAATTTCGGGCCGCAGCCCAACCTGCAACAGCAACTCGCCCACGCGATCCGCGAGGGACTTGCCTTTGAGGTTATGCGATTGCTTCACGCTTTGACCGATCAACTCGATCACTGGCAAGCGCGGGTTCAAAGAGCTTTGCGGGTCTTGAAACACCATGCGAATTTTTTGCCAGACCCGGCGCAGCTCTGCCTTGTCAGATTGGGTCAACTCGATGGCTGGTTCCCACCCCCGTTTTTCTTCGATAGGTTGAAATCTACGAAAAACCCGGAGCCGTGGCTCGATCCATAGAGGGGCGACGCGAGGATTTTCAATCCACTGCTCTA
>JAGDZD010000020.1:4251-4727 GCA_049116315.1 Thalassovita sp. | reverse complement strand
GGTCAGGCCGAAGCAGGATATGATTGGGTGATGCCGGGCTTTACCCATTTGCAAACCGCGCAGCCGGTCACCTGGGGCCACCATATGATGGCCTATGTTGAAATGCTGGGACGGGATCTGTCGCGGTTTCGCGATGCGCGCACCCGCATGAATGAAAGCCCTTTGGGCGCGGCGGCTTTGGCGGGCACTTCATTTCCAATCGATCGTCACCTGACGGCGGCGGCGCTTGGGTTTGATCGCCCGTCAGCAAACTCTTTGGACGCGGTGGCGGATCGTGACTTTGCGCTAGAGTTCCTGAGCTGTTCATCGATTTGCGCCATGCACCTGTCCCGCTTTGCCGAAGAATTGGTGATCTGGTCGTCGGCTCAGTTCCGTTTTGTGAAGATGTCGGACAAGTGGTCCACCGGATCTTCGATTATGCCACAAAAGCGCAATCCAGATGCCGCCGAATTGATCCGCGCCAAGATTGGCCGCAT
>JAGDZD010000020.1:4013-4234 GCA_049116315.1 Thalassovita sp. | reverse complement strand
ACATGCAGGAAGACAAAGAGCAGGTGTTTGATGCCGCTGACAACTTGATGCTGGCACTGGCGGCGATGGCAGGCATGGTGGCGGATATGTCGGGCAACAAAGACTCCTTGGCGGCGGCCGCGGGATCAGGCTTTTCGACAGCGACGGATCTGGCCGATTGGTTGGTGCGGGAGCTGGGCCTGCCGTTCCGCGACGCGCATCACATCACCGGATCGTTGGTG
>JAGDZD010000020.1:2321-4002 GCA_049116315.1 Thalassovita sp. | reverse complement strand
CCAAGAGGTCTTTAAAGTGCTGGGCGTTGACAACTCGGTTGCGTCGCGCATGTCCTATGGGGGCACGGCGCCGGCGCAGGTGTTGGTGCAGATCAAACGCTGGAAGAAGATTTTGGCATGAAGCAGCTGATCGGTATTGCTCTTTTGCTCGCGTTGGCCGGGTGCGGGATTGACGGAGAGCCCAAGACCCCGGTTGCGGCGGCAGCTGTGACGCTGCCCGATGCAGGACATGTTGGGGCGGTGACCTAAGGGATGCGCCGGAAGGGGGGCGCTGCCCCCTTGGCCTGCGGCCAATTCCCCCAGAGTATTTTGGGCAAGATGAATATGGGGCATGCGGTTGAAAAGCGGCGTGCCCTCTTTTTGTAATCAGAAATTGAATCGATTTTTCAACCTGCTATGAAGTTTGGCAGAGTTGATGAGATAAAAGGGCGGAACATGGATCATTTTCTTTATCGCGACGGCGCTTTGTTTGCGGAAGATGTGCCCGTTGCAGAAATTGCAGCGCAGGTCGGAACGCCATTTTATTGCTATTCCACGGCCACGTTGCTGCGCCATTTCAAGCTGTTTGATGAGGCGTTGAGCGGCATGGATCATCTGGTGTGCTATGCGATGAAAGCGGCCAGCAATCAGGCGATTTTGCGCACTTTGGCTGAGGCCGGCGCGGGCATGGATGTGGTGTCGGGCGGTGAATATGCGCGTGCACGTGCGGCGGGTGTCGCTGGTGATAAGATCGTGTTTTCCGGCGTTGGTAAGACGGCAGACGAGATGCGCATGGCCTTGGAAGGGGGGGTGCGTCAGTTCAATTTGGAATCTGAGCCGGAAATGGATGTGTTGAACGCAGTGGCGGTTTCGCTTGGGGTGGAAGCGCCGGTGACCGTGCGGGTCAACCCGGATGTGGATGCAAAAACCCATGCCAAAATTGCCACCGGCAAGAGTGAGAACAAATTTGGCATTCCGATTTCGCGGGCCAAAGAGGTCTATGCCTATGCGGCCAGCTTGCCCGGTCTGAAAGTGGTGGGGATCGATGTGCATATCGGCAGCCAATTGACCGATCTTGAGCCGTTCCGTTTGGCCTATCGGAAGGTGGCGGAACTGACCAAGGTGCTGCGCGCTGAGGGGCATGAGATCAAACGTCTGGATCTGGGCGGTGGCTTGGGCATTCCTTATGCGCGTTCAAACGAAGCGCCGCCCTTGCCGGTGGAATATGGGGCGATGGTGCGCGAAGAGCTGGGTGACTTGGGCTGTGAGATCGAAATCGAACCGGGGCGCCTGATTGCGGGCAACGCGGGGATCATGGTCAGCAAAGTGATTTACGTGAAGGCGGGGGAAGACCGGGATTTCCTGATTCTGGATGGCGCGATGAACGATTTGATCCGCCCTGCGATGTACGAGGCCCATCACGATATCATTCCGGTGCTCGAACCGGCGCCGGGGACCGAGCAACAGCCCTATGACATTGTGGGGCCGGTGTGCGAATCGGGGGACACCTTTGCCAAGCAGCGCATGATGACGCCCTTGGCCGCGGATGATCTTGTCGCGTTCCGCTCTGCGGGGGCTTATGGCGCTGTGATGGCCAGCGAATACAACACACGGCCGCTTATTCCCGAAGTTTTGGTCCATGGGGATCAATTTGCTGTCATTCGTGCACGTCCAACGTTTGACGAGATGATAAATCGCGATA
>JAGDZD010000020.1:0-2170 GCA_049116315.1 Thalassovita sp. | reverse complement strand
GTTGTTTGGCCTGCCGGCGATGATGTCGGTCGAAGTGGTGTGGGGCAGTGCGACCTTGGCTGTTGCGGCGGCTCTGATCAGCTTTGGCTATGGGATGTGGACGTTCCGCTTCCCCACCAGAGCGCAGGCCACGGCCCGACTAGACGCCACCTTGCCCGGGCGCCCGTTGCAAACGTTGAACGATGTGCAAGCGATTGGCGCCTCTGATGCCGCCTCGGTTGCGTTGTGGCAAGCGCATCAGGAGCGCATGGCGCAGCGACTGTCAGAGGCCCGGCGTGTCGCGCCCGATCTGCGTGTGGCCAAACACGATCCTTTTGCGTTGCGCTATGTTGCGGTTTTGGGCTTGGCCATTGGGCTTTTGTTCGGGTCGTGGAGCCGGGTGGGGGACACGCAGGGTGCCGCTGCGGGCAATGCAATTGCCTCTGGCCCCAGTTGGGAGGGCTGGATCGAGCCGCCTGCACACACCCGATTGCCGGTGTTGTACTTGGCGGATCAAACGGGCGCTCAGCTCGATCTTTTTGAAGGCAGTGAGATCATTTTGCGCTTTTACGGCGAAGTGGGCCAGCTGACCTTGGCCGAAACCGTCTCGGGCCGGGTTGGTGCGGTGCCCCCAGCGTCGGATGTGGAACAACAGTTCTTTGTGGCGCAAAGCGGCGAGGTGCGGATTGATGGACCCGGCGGGGCTGTTTGGGATGTGACGTTGCGCGCGGATATGCAGCCCAATGTGTCGATCACAGGACCAGCCGAAACCAGCTACGAAGGTCAGATGAGCCTGCCGTTTCAGGCGCACGATGACTTTGCGGTCACGGGGGGGCGTGCGTTGATCGCGCTTGATTTGGCCGCCGTGGATCGTCGGTATGGCCTGGCTTTGGATCCTGAACCACAAGAGATGATTGAGCGGGCGTTGCCCCTGCCCATCGCAGGGGATCGTGGCGCTTTTGAAGAGGTTCTGATTGACGATTTTTCGAAGCACCCTTGGGCACATTTGCCGGTGATCGTGACGCTTGAAGTGACGGATGCCGCCGGGCAAACCGGCACCGCGCAGCCCGTAATGATGGATCTACCTGCACGGCGGTTCTTTGATCCCTTGGCGGCCGCCGTGGTCGAGCAGCGGCGCGACCTGTTGTGGAACCGAAACAACGCTGCGCGTGTTGTGCAAGTGATGCGCGCCCTGTCATGGAAACCCGAGGAGAAGCTGTTCCGCTCGGAGACCAGCTATTTGCTGTACCGGGTGATTTTGGGGCGTTTGGATTCATTTGCCTGGTTCGGCATGGATGACACGCAACGCGATGAAATCGCCCAAGCTCTGTGGGATCTGGCATTGCAACTGGAAGAGGGCGACGTCGCGGACGCCCTAGAGCGATTGCAGCGCGCGCAGGATCAGCTGAGCGAAGCCATTAAGAATGGGGCCAGTGATGATCAGATTGCTGAGCTGATGCAAGAGCTGCGCGAAGCCACGCAGGACTACATGCGCCAGATGGCCCGCCAAAACCAGAAAGAACAGCAAAACCAAGACGACTTTGAAACGGCTGAAAACCAAGAGTCGATGCAGATGGATATGAACGATCTGCAAGCGATGATGGATCGCATTCAAGAGCTGATGGAACAGGGGCGGATGGCCGAAGCCCAGCAGGCGCTGCAGGAATTGCAGGAGCTGATGGAAAACATGCAGGTCACACAGGGTGAAGGACAGTCTTCACCGGGGCAACAGGCGATGGAAGAGCTATCTGATACGCTGCGCGAACAGCAAGGGCTGTCCGATCAGGCTTTCCGCGATCTGCAAGAGGACTTTAACCCCGGTGCCACACAGGGTCAGTCGCAAAACAACGAAGGTCGCAATGGCGGACAAGGGCGCGGGCAAAGCCACGAGGGCCAAGGCGGTGATTCTGGCGAAGGGCGTTCAGGTGACGGTGCGCAACCCGGTGAAGGCGAAGGCAGTTTGGCGGATCGCCAACAGGCCCTGCGCGACGAGTTGAACCGCCAACGTGGCCAGCTGCCGGGGTTGAGCGGGGAGGCGGGGCAATCCGCGCGCGACTCGCTTGAGCAGGCCGAGCGGGCGATGGACGGCGCAGGGGAGGCCCTTGAAAACGGGGACCTCGCCGAAGCAATTGATCAGCAGGCCGAAGCCATGGACGCGCTGCGCGATGGTATTCGCAGCATGGGGCAGGCC
>JAGDZD010000019.1:0-22394 GCA_049116315.1 Thalassovita sp. | reverse complement strand
CGGCCAACCACTGATTTAGGGTCAGTGCCCCCGCCCCGGCCATCACGGCCCCGGCCCACGTTCCAGAATTGATAATGTTGTGAACTTCGAATTTCATATGCCCCTCGCGCATGAAAAAACCGGCGCTAGGCCGGTCGGTTTAGTGTCAATTTGTTGGTGATCTCAGAACGCGTCCGCGAGTTCGGCCACACCCTCCGGTACGTCTGGCCAATCGCCTGTCTGGCAAGCCGCGCGGGTTTGATCGATCCAGCCGAGGCCAATCCGGTACATGTCCATTTCCGCGTCATTCAACGCCCCAGCCGCCGCAGCCGCGGCTAGGTTCATCTGGGCGGTTTGATCCACCACCGCGAAGATCCGGGCCCGGCACTCAGCTTTGCGCGCCGCCATCAGGTCGGCTTGTTGCTGCGCCGCTTTGTCTTCGGCGGTGATCATTTGGGAGAAATCGATGTTGATCATGTTTCTGTCTCTTCGGTTGGCTCGCTGTAGGGCGGCAACACAATCGAACCGTCATCAATCACGGAAATTGGTTGCGGGAACCGTGTTTCGTGCGGCGCGTTTTGACCGTGGGGCAACACCAGTGTGAGGTGCAGCGCGCCGTTGGTTCGCATGACTGGGCCCGTGACCCAATCGCTATCAATGGCCCCGGCAGGTACAGTGGCTCCCTCTGGGATACTCGACAGGTCCAACGCCTCGCCATTCAGCGTTAAAACGTCACCGATTTTTGTCAGCTCAAGCTGCGCAGTGCGGTGCTGTGGTGAGAATGTGATATGCATGATGGTCTCCTTAGAACCAGCGACCAACGGCAACGGCGTCAACAACCGCGCTATCACCTGAGGCCAGTACCGAGGCGATGGTATAGAGGTTGATCTTGACGCTGGTCGCGGTTTTACCAGAAGAGAACACCCCAGAAACATTGCCCGGATCGGCGTTGGCATTGGCGATATAATCTGCAATATCCAGCGTGGCGGTGACTTCTGGGGCCGAGATGAAAGCCGCCGGAAAATTCCAATTGTCCTCAAGGCGATTGCCGGAATTGTGGGTGATCGTATGGCTGCTCCAACAGATCTGCGTACCATCAGAAAAGCGCACATATTCCCCGTTTGCATTGCTGCCACGCGTCGGCGTCAAGGGGCGCCAGTCAGACCAGACAAGCGGATCACCCGTCGCCACCCGGACCCAAAGTTGCGGCTCTGCCGAATTTTCCGACAGGATCTGCGTGACCCGCACGCCAGAACTGAACCGACGCTGTAGAACCAAACAGGCCCGCCCCAACGAGCCGGTACCGCTGGGGCCATTGTCCATTGCGCCCGAAATGGTCCAGACACCCCCGGTTATTAGGTCGTTGAAATCGGTGATACCGGCGTCGGCAGAACTCGGCGCACCGCCACCTATACCGAAGGCACCATTGATCAGCAGTCGCCCCGGCGTGGTGTCGTAATTATTTGCTTGAACATCGAACCAATCGCTGGCTTCGACCCCCGAGAGATAGGCCGGCAATGTCGTGAACACATATTGGAACCCAGCCAGCACATCCGCATTGTACGTATCTGGCTGGTTAAGATCCGGCGCGCTAGGTGGCGCAGGGAGATTGAGTGGCATTAAATGACCCCTTCGATTTCAATTTCTGCGTCTGACGTGTTTGGCCCCGAAATCAGAATTCGGAATGAAGCGTATTTCCCGTAGATCGTGGCCCCAAAATCATTGCCGGATGCGCTGACATAATAGAGCGCCAGCTTGGCACGCAGAGCCGCAAGCTTGCGCCGAATGCGCGGAATGTCGTTGGTCTTAACGGCCACAGGAATGGACGCGCGATCATTGTAATCTCGCTCCACAACCGACAGGTTTCCGAAGTCATCGCGGTCTGCGATGCTCCAATCATCAATGCCCAGATCCACGCCAAAGAGTGACGTCCCAATCTCCAACGTATCGCCGATGACAATCTCGCTGACTTCTGCGGTGCCGGTGCCGTCACCGATGGTGATCTCTAGGTGATTGCCCGGCTGACAAATGACGTCCTCGAACACCGTCATGTCCTCTTGGCGTGGTGGAATGGACACCATCGCCAAGGCGTCGATCATCTCTGAATAGTCCGCCAGGTATTTGGTTTGGCTGACCAGCTCTTGTCCGCTAGGTGTGAGCACGCGCACCGTTGCCAGTGCAGCCGATACCCGCACCAATCCTACACCGCGCACCAAGCTGGCGGGCTTGATGGTGTAGGAGATGGTGCCCAATTGGCTGATCGGGTCAGAGACCACATCATCAAAGGCCCTCCATGCTTTGGTTGCACCAACCCGCAGCCACGCTGTGCTGTCGACTGCGCTTGGATCATTGCCTAAATTATCCGCGACGTTTGATTGATAAACCGAATGTCCAGCGGCCAAAATAACGCGGTCGCCCAAGGTATACTCGGTGCCCGCCTCCCATTCTGGCGCGTCATCTTCTGGCACATTGGATGCGATTAACTCCGCCTCACCAATCTCAATGGATGGTATGATTTTCATGTGCGTTCCTTTGGCATGCCCAAGTTCTCGAACCGGTTCAGCAGTCGGGATTGTTTGTCAGCCTCGCTGATTTGACGCCGCCCAATAGCGCGGTCCTGCTCTCGCATCGCGGCAACCTCTTGGCGCAGGGCGATCAACTCCCGCACCACGCCGCTTTGATCACCCGCGCCGAGCATCTGTTGCGTTTGCCGCGCATTGTAGATCCGCGCCGGGCCGGTGGCCTCCAGCTCTGGCCCATTTTCCCCCACCAGACGTATCCCGCCGAGGTGATCACCGCCGCGCGCGAAGGTGGGAATGTTGAGATCGATCGATGACCAGTCAAACAGATGCGGCGCGAACCAGTTGGGATTGCTCAACATCTCGGCGCGGCCAAAGGCTTCCCAATGGGCCTGCGCGTCCCCATTGAACAATTCGCTCGTCAGGACACCGGGCCGCCGCTCCAGATAGGCTGATCGATCAACTTGCAAGTTCGGATCGGCGACGTTTGCCAGCAGAAAATCCCGCAGCTCTGGCGTATAGAGCGACACCGAAGAAATCCCATCCAAGCTGCTAAACCCAGTGATTTGGGACTGTAGATGACCGATGCTGGCAGAGGCATCCAAACCGCCCGCCGCCGCAAGCCCTCGGATCTGATCGCTTGTGGCGATGATCTGACCGTTGCCCGCCCCAACCAATCCACTGGCGAAGGCCTCCAGATCGCCAATGCGCGCGTTTTTGACTTGCTCGGCTCGCTGTGCCGCCAGCGCAGCGTTTTGCTCCAAGACGGCCACAGTCAGCGCCGACAGGGTGCCTGAGAGTTCCGCCATAGGCGCGGCGATCTGGCTCTGGGTCGTGGTGCCAAACCAACTGCTAAACGCGGATGACGGATCAAACAGAACCCCACCAGCCAAAGTCAATTTGCCGTTGGAGCTGCCATTGATGGCGCGCAACAGGGACAATTGATCAGGGCCAAGCGCGCCGAGGTCCACCGCGCCCGCGATGATCCGATCAATGGCACCGGGTTCCGCACGCAGCATGCGCAGGCGATCTGTGTCCAATCCTGCCAGATCTACCGTTCCCGCCAATGCACGGCGCACGGTTCCGGTTGTGGCCCGCAACAAACGCGCCTCATCAGCGGTGAAATTGCTGATCCAGACGTTACCGGCGACGGAACGGCGGATGGTTTCCGACCGCGCCAGCAGCAAGGCCCGTTCCTCTGGGCTGACCTGATTGGCAAAGGCAACCGCAACCGTCACCGCCCGCAACGCGCTGGTGTTGGCGTTCAGCAATAGTGACTTTAGATCAGCGTCGAGGCCCGAGGCCAGCACAGCCCCAACATTGACGATCATCCCGCCCTGTTGGTCTAGCAGCGCACGCCGCGCCCAGTCTGGCATCTGTTGCGAAACCGCCGCCTCAATCGAGGCCGCATAGGTGCCGCCATCGCTAAACACGATTTGGCGCACCCGATCCGAGATTGACGAATGCAGGGCCGCGCGCACGGCGACGTCATACTCCCCGACGTTTTGCAGGGCCAATTGCATGGCGTGTGTGTTGGCACTGGATGCCAGGGTAACGTTGACCACGCGGCTCAGCTCCGAAGAACCGGCGAGCGCGATCTGTTTCAGCTCGCCAGACAGATCTGAGCCGCCGATCAGGTTCACGGTTTTGGACAGATCGCCCACGCGATTCAGAGCGATGCGGATTGTGTCCGCGTCCAGTTCAGAACCAACGGCAAAATCCAACGTCTTGATGTGTTCCGACGCTGCATTGACGGCCAACCAGCGCAGGTCTGGGGTCAGGCCCGAGGCGTTCACCGCAAAATCAATGCTGGACGAAATCCCCGAATTTGCCGCACGGATCAATGCCGCCACATCGCTTGGCAAGTTCGCCGTTGGCAATAGATCAACAGTGACCTTCAGGCGCTCTTTCAGATAGTCATAGCTAAACAGTTCGGCGGCTTGAATGGCCGTTTGCAGTGACCCCAACTGCGCTTCAAAGCTGGCGATATGGCTCGGGTCAATCTGATCGGTGGACGTTAGGTAGTCACGCACCTCGCCCATGATGCCAATTTGCTCTTCATAGAGCGTGACCAGCACGTCTTGATTGGCACCTTCCAGCTCAGCAATGCCCGACAAGTGATTGGCATCCGCTGCAACGCGCCCAACCGCTTGCATGTAGCTGGCGTAGTTGGTGGCTGTGCCCTTCACGCTGTCGAGATAGGCCTTGGCCAGTGTTGGCACATCACGCGCTGCATCGATATCGCCACCGCGCGCCGCTGCAATCGCATCCTCATAGGCACCGCGGTTAAACCGCAATGCCTGATCGCGGCTGGCGCTGGTGCCGGTGTTGGCGTTGATCAGATCGCCCAACAGATCGCGAATGGTCTCGCTGGCTTGATACCAGTTTGTCGCCGCAGTCGCTGCATCCCGCGCCATACTGCCCGCGTCGGTGATCATGCTGTCCACCAGACTGGACGTGTCCCCCACCAACGAGGCAATCAAGGTCGTGAAGCCCGCCACCGAGGGCAAAGCCGCATCCATCGCCGCCGACATGCTGATCAGCGCGGCGTAGACCTGCTGACCGCTGGCCGTGGTCAAATCTTGAGCCTCCACCAGCGCGCGATATGCCGCCCGCGTCGCTGGCATGGAAACGTTCAGTTCTGCCAGCGCCTCAGTCATTTGCCGGGTGCTGACCGCCTGTTGTTCCGCTTCGCTATAGAAGGCTGTGAAATAGGCCGTTGTGGCCGAGTTCAACGCATCCAGCCCGCCGAATGCATCCACAAGGTCAGAGGCCAGCGCAGCGCCTGCTACACCGGTCTGATCAAACATGTGGCCCAATGTGTCCACGACTGTTGAAACAGCGCTTAGGCTGGAGCTGAGACGGGTTAGCGCTTCGCTCGCCCCCTCACCATCACGCACCACCGATCGACCGGCCAGAACCACATCGGCCATGCTGTCAGCGACAAGGCCAAGCTGGGTCTGGATCTCGGCAGCAATCTCATCATCTGATAGGCCGCGCGTGCTGATTTGCACCTGTGTTGCGAAATCATCAAAGGCGCTGGCCCCGACACCTAGAACGCTGGCCATATCGACCACGCCGCTTTGTAACTCTGCAATTGCGGCCAGCATCGGATCGGCGACCTCACCAGAGGCCGCGCCATAGCTGGTGCGCTGGGTCTTGATCAACCCAAACAAACGCCGTGTTTCTGTCTGGCGGAACGTCTCAATCATGCTGTCGAAACCGTCAACAGTGACACGCAACCCAGCATCGAGCTCTTTGGTTTTGCCGATCAACAGCGACAGGCCCGCAACCGCCAAGCCAAAGGCAGGCAGTGCCGCGCCAATTGCCCCCAACCCGCTGGTTGCGCCTGAGACCAAGCCACCAAGGTTTGCAAAACTGGCCGACAAACCGCCGCCCGACAGAATACCACCAAGCCCGGACCAAACGCCCGAAGCCACTCCGCCGAGATTGCCCAGCAGGCCACCCAGCAAACCGGTGCCGCCGCTGGCAACCTCTCCGGCAGAGGCCAAACCCGGCGTGGCAATCCCGCCAATTCCGAGAGAAATCATAACCCGGTTTTTGGCAGCCATGGCGATCATCTGAGCAAGCATGCTCTGAAAACTGCCGAGGATGGTGTCCACAAACCCGCTGAAATCGTTCATCCCGCGCGAGACGAAATTGCCCCAGGCATTTGACACTCCATCAATACCGCCGATCAGGATGTTGGCCTTTTCAGTCGCCCAAGATTCAGCGGTGTAAGCCGCGTCAGAAAGCGCAGACTGAAAGCTTTTCGCGGCATCCGCTGCCGACTCCAGAGATTTGCCTGCACCACTGCTTGCCGTGGGGATTTCAACCAACGCATCACGCAGCTCCTTGGCTGCCGTGGCGCCGCTTTCGCTGTTGGTTGTTGTGCCGGCTACCGTTGCAGCGAGTTTAGAAGCGGCCTCTTTGGCTTGATCAAAGCCTTGGGTGGCGAGAGCTTGTGCTTCTGCGTTGAGCTTTGCCGCTGCATTCGCAGCCTTAGTGGCTTTGGCATCAAATTCAGAGACCAGACGAAAAGTCTGGCCCGATTTTTCAAGAAGCAGGTCGCCGATACTATTGAAACCGGGAACACCCTCAAGATCGGCACCCAAATTGCCCAAGAAAGCAACCCACAGCTGCGACATGTTAGAGAGCATTGAATAAAAGCCGGACTGTACGTTTGCCCAAACTGCATTCAATGAGGGATGGATTGATTTCGCGCTGGTTTTGATCCCTTCCCAAACGCCACTTGCCACATCGCCTAGCAACGATAAGGCTTCCCCCCATCCACCAGTCGCAGAAACCAGTTTGTAGAAGTATCCAACCAGAACACCGGCGCCAACAACCAAAGCACCAATGCCCGTTGCGATCAAAGCGCCCTTCAAAAACACCAGAGAGCGCGACAAGAGCTTAGTGGCAGCAGAGGCAAGGGCTGCTTTTGTCGAGGCCGCGCCAAGCGCCAACTCCAGAGCAATAGTTTGCTGAACAGCTGCCACGGTCGCCACAACCAAGGTGCTACCCAGAGAAAAGGCAAGGCGTGCCGCGAAAATTGTGGCAACCACGGTTGCAACGCCCGCAATGTTTTGCAGATTGTTTGCGAAGACTTCCATCGCCGGAATGCCGACACTCAAGATGATATTGCCGATGGAAATCATCCCGTCACCAATATTGGCCAAGGCAACGCGATACCGTTGCAAATCATCACCCGCCATTTTTTCGAACGCTGTCGAGGTGGCTCCAGCTTTAACCGCCATGCTATCAAGGATTTCGGAGAACTTTTCACTACCGCCGCCAGCAAGGGCGAGTGCAGCGGTTGTAGCTTCGGTTGATCCAAACAGTGTTGCCATTGCATCCGAGCTGCCCCCGGTTTTGGCGATCACATCGCTTAGGAACACGGAAAGTCCTTTGGCCGAGAGAGACTGGCTGTCAAATTGGAGGCCAAGGGAATTCGCCAAGTCGGTTGCCTGCTTCGAAGGGGCAGTGATGGCGGTCAGGGCGGCCCTCAGTCCTGTCACCGCTTCTGAGGTGGCAATACCTTGCGTGGTCAGGGCTGCGGTTCCAGCGACCACTTCTTCAAAGCTAACATCCATTGCTCTGGCGATTGGAATTACTGTGCCAAGCGAGCCAGCCAATTCGGCAATGGTGGTCTTGCCTGCGCGCATCCCAACAAACAATGCATCAGATGCCTGCTCGGCTGAAATGACATCCCGGCCGTAGGCGTTGATTGTTGTGGTGAGAATATCCACGCCGACAGTCACCTCGGTGACGCCCCCAATGGCCAGCTTATTGGCAGTATCGAGAATTGCGGTCGCAGATGCCGCGTCTGTGGCTCCGGCACTGATGGCTTGATAGTATGCGTTGGCTTGCTTTGTCGCAGATCCACCGTATTGCTTTGACAAGTCGCGCGCCGATTGTTCTAGGGCTTTCATTTGCCCCGGCACGTCGTTCAGCAGAGTGCTAACCTCCGACATTGCAGCGCCGAAGTTAAGAGATTCACGCGACGCTTGCTGCAAGGTTGTAAGCGAAACAAACGCACCCGCTGCCCCAGCCAGCGCCCGTCCCATGGCCGCCGCAGAAATCTTGAGGCTGTTCATGCTGGCGTCAGCGCGATCACCCGACACGGCCAACCTGTTCAGATCAGATGACGCGCCACGTGCTGAACGGCTATCAACGCGAATTCCTAGGTGAGCTAAATCCAAGGGTTGTCCTTTCGCACGACCGCAACCATTCTGCCCCAGTGGAAACAGGAGATTCTGATGCGCTCGATATTGATTATTTGGATGATTGGAACGGCAACAACATCGGCAGCATTTGAGCGCAATTTTGAGCAGCGATCCCAATGTTTGGAGGCGATGACTGAAGCATTATCAGTGGCCAAAACCTGGGAGAAAACGATAGATTACCGGGTTTCGCAACTGGCAACGGTTCCCTCCGACTATAGCGAACAAAGAGAAGAAATTGTGGCTGGACTTCGAGAAATTGTCAGCGGGCACAAGAAAGTTTCTGAGGGCTGGTTCGCCCTCTGCCAACGCTACCCTGCAGAATAACCCGTCATTTCAACAGGCGACTTGGCAAACGGGTTTTTACCCCGTTCCTGCGCACTGTGATAAGCGTCGCTCATCTTATGCAGTGCTTTGAGTTCCCACGCTTCCGTCACGTCTTCCGTGCATTGTGCAAAGGCGTAGAGGTCCATCCATTCAAGCGGCAGATCTCCCATTGGTCCCGCTTTTGTTGGCCCGGCCAAAAACAGAGCTTCCAATAGATAGGCGCCTGAGAGATCTTCGACCAAAGGTGGCTTGGCATCGTTGTCCAGATAAGTTTGAAGCCGGTTTTTGGCTTCCCGCTGCGCTTCCCCATTGACCCCCTTCACCTCGATATGAGCGTGAAGGAAGCCGTATTGAGCCGCAGCAAGGGTTAGCCGATCTAACCGGCCTTGGTAAAATTTCCCTGATCCTCGGCAAAGTCGGTGACTTGCTTTGCGAACGGGTGGTTCTTCATTTCGAATTGCGGAACACGGGTTTCACCGTCACTGATGAACATCAAAGCGCCGCTTTCATCTCGCGCCTGTCCCATTTGTGGGAAGGTCATTTCAAGCAGGGCCCGGATTTGATCCGAGGTTTCGACCGGCGCGCCGTCAACTTCGATGTTTTCCGCCCGAATGACAAAATCCATGGCGGCGCTCACGAGCTGCTCATGCAAATCTTCGATAGGTGAGCCGTCGTCGTTTTCAGAAACCGAGGCTTCAGCAGCTTTGGCTTCGGCTTGCTTAGCGGTACGACGTAATTCCGCAATCCGGCGTTGTGCTGACTTTGAAGCCATTCCGCGCACAATCAAGACCGGATGTTTACCGTCATCACCGATCAACTCTTTGCCGGAGACGGGATCACATACGCGCATCGCAGCGCCCAATTCTGCTTTGTGACGGATGTTAAACTGTTTCAATTCCATGTGTCATATTCCTAAGTTTCTGGGTTTCAATGTTGGGGCGCCAGCGGCGAAACCACCTCCACCAGCGCCCCGGCCCCTCCTAAGAGGGATTAGGCGGGCTCGGTGGCCTCGACTGTTGGGGCGTTCTGGCGGAAACCGTATTGGAAGCCCTCGTGGCTCGTGTCAGTGGCTTGGTTGGGCTGGTAGCTGTGTGCAATGCCAGCCGCATATTCGACAGGATCGCCACTCACCGGCTCGGGACCGTCGTCCCCGTCCGTACCGCTGCCCTTCACGATCTTGACCGAGAGAGCGCCGACTTTGTCCAAGCATTGCGCTTTCAAGTTCGCTTGGCCTGTGTCGCCGTCCACGTCGCGGTGGGTGCCGGTGGTGTCGACGCCCTTCGCAGCCCCTTTGTTGCCTGCGGTGAAGCCTGAGGCCAAATCGGGAATGTCACCAATCGAATGCGAGACACCCAATTGAGGCAACGTTTGCGGGCCCTTTACCAGCACCCAATTCAGGGCCTCAAAGCCCGCTTGGTCATTGGACGCGGGCAGCGCTGTTGCGACATAAATCCGTTTGCCGATGTGATTGTCGGTCATCATTGTTCTCCATGCGAAAATACCCCGCTGGCGGGGCTGTTGTGTTCAGATTGTCGGGAATGCCCGTTTGACCCTCGGGCTATGGGTTACTCGGCGTTGCCCGCCGAATTTTCGAGCCGAACCCAGCCCTTAGCGAGCCATGCGTTCACATCCTTTTCCAATGGTTTTGCCTGAGCACCAATAGGCCCATTGCGCCGGTGCTTATTGACAACGGCAACCCGGCGAGGGTTGCTCTTTCGGGGGGTGGCTTTCTTTTCAGTCATGCAATGCTCCGATAGCTGATGCGGATGGGCGTTTCCCAACGGCCGCCCTCTTGCCGTCCTGGCCGGATGGAATGGCCGGTGATAGTCACGTTGGTTGTGTTATGGCTCAATCTGAGCCCCCGCCTGAAATAGGCGGCAATGTCTCCAGCCGTGTTTCGTGTTTCGACTTCGTGCCGCGCAACCCCGGACACCAAAGTCAGATAGAGAAATCCTTGTCTGTTCATTTTGTTGGAGTTTAGATCCGCTGGGGAGTTTTCGTTTGGTACATGCGAAACGCGGATATGGTCACTGCCAGGAACATCGGCGCTGACCTGGGGCCAAAGAATTGGAAAGCCGGAAATCGTCTCAACTTGCGCCATCAATGCAGCGTGTAGTTCACCCTCAACGCTCATAGCTTCACCAACTCAAAACCAACTTGTTTCGCGATTTGTTGAAACTCTTGGACGCTTAGGCCGACCATGCCAGCAGGCGCCTGTTTGGAACTCCCGTCTTCGAGCAACTGTGCATATGGCAGATTATTGACCAGGTAGATCACGTCGCCCGCTTTCAAGCCCGCTGACGCAGCATCCGCTTTGCTAACGGTTGCGGTCCCGCTTTTGTCTTCGAGCTCCAGAATTCCGGAAGGAATGCTTCCAACCGCGACCTGCCAATTCGCCCGAAATCGCCCTTTGTCGACGGGGCTCCGCAATATCACCCGTGAGAACAGCTCTAGGGCAATCTTACGCACAGCTAGGTCCATTTTGGCCTCTGTCTTGTCAACGAAGTCTTGAACCTGTTTCGCAAAGCTATCCACGGCACACCATATCATAAACGGCGGTCTCTCCGCCTGTTGCTACTCGACCCAAGCTAATAATTTTCAAGGTTCCTCGATCGCAAATCACGCGATCTTTGATCGAAATTTCCTCTGCAACCGGCTCAACAATCACTTGAAAATCACCCGCAAGGATGTTCGCTCCATCAATGCGGCCGAAAGCGATTTCGACCACCACCATTCGTGCTGGCAAAGGCTCAGGCTGAACGCCCAGCGTGCCACCTGCTGGATTGCTGGGTCCGCTACCTGAACTCGGTGTAGGTTGCTGGATCGCTCCGGTTTGAAGCGCGTCTGGCTGCGCCCTGGCAATCTTATCAAACGCCTCGGCAACATGGCTCCGAATTGAAGTCATCCCCGCAACACCTGAGCCTGACCAGCACCAGCGCCAAGGAAGGGCCGCAAGAGGCCTTCCACAGCCACAATTTGAGGCTTCCCAATGGGCAGGCTCTCTCCTCCAATGCTGATCGGCCCAATCTTGATGCTTTCGCTGGTTGGGCTGTTGGCGATTGTGACAAACGGGTCAAGGCCCCCCTGAATTTGAAACGCTAACTCGCATTGAGCATCTTTGATTTGCTGTGGAATGCCGTCCCACAAAGTGCGGGGGAAAGCGCCAACCTGAGTAGAGCTCAACGCGGCGCCGAGATAGATCCACAAGCGGTTCAGACCGTCAAAGGCGCGGCGCAGGTTCACCTCGTCGGCGTCGTCTCCCGCTAAGTCCCAACCTCGGTTGATGCCGTAGGTTTGATAGGCTGCCAGAGCGACATAGCTGTCCGCTCCGGCCTCCGCTTCCCCAGTCTCGACAACCAGCGTCATTAGAGGTTCACAAACAGGATGTTGGCCAGCTGTTCACGAAGCTCGTCGACAGAGCCTGCAGGCGCTTCAACGCCATGCGCTTTAAGCAGGTCGACAACCTCGGTCTTTTTGAGTTTGGCCACCTCTTCAGGTGTTTCAGGGATGCCGCCTTGGACAGTAACTTTGGCCCCGACCTTTTTGTAATGGGCGGCGATCATCGGAAATTCTGCACCCACGACAACTTCTTTCGCGTCTTTGCGCGGTGATGAGATTGACCAATAGGCGGGATTAAGGTGCTCGAAACCTTCAACGGGTTTCTCGGTATATGCATATTTCATGTTGGATTCTCCTGAAGAACAGGAGGTGGTGATGAACCACCTCCTTTTTGCTTCCGCTTAGCTCGCTGTAAGGGTCAGAATTGCGCCGGCAGTCATCTTGTTGGACTGGGCAGTTTTGGTCCAATTGGTACCAGCGCCGATCGCTGTAGCATCAGGGTTCGCCCCCGACCCGGTGTAGGAGTAGCCCAAGACTTCCAGATTAAACGCACCTTCAGCCTGATAGCCAACCATCAGGTTCTCATTGCCGTTGATGTCGTAAGAACGCCCGCCTGGTGCCTGACTTTCAACCACCTGAACTGCGCCGGGCTGCAGGGCGTAAACCGTGGCATCCGAAATCTCATCTGAAACGAGTACGGGCTTGCCCATTGTTCCCGGGACGCCGCCGTAGATCACGGTACCGGCTTCTTCAAACACCTTGTTGTCGATCGCTTCATCAACATAATCGAAATAGGTGTCTGAACTCATGCCCAGCATGGCCACACGAGACGACTTGTCGCCGAAAGTCCGCAGCACTTTGGTCAGAGTTTTCTTGCCCTCTGTGGCCAGAACTCCCGACACGTTCATTGCAGCGACTTCGCCAATCGCTGCGTCCAGCGCAGCAAACGCCATTGCGATTGAATATTCCATGAATTTGTCAGCCTGCCACTGGCCAAGCAACTGCGAGAACTGCTCTGGAGAGGCACCAATGCGCTTGAAGGCTTCTTCGGTCGTTTCATACGGCCCGAACTTCCAAGGCGTCTTCACGGCGATGTTCTCGCCTGTACCGATTTTTTGAGCAGTCGCAGCCGCGCTGCTGTTTACGTCACGGTGCGAGTGTCCGCCCGGCACCGTGAAGAAGCTCGATTTGTCAAAGTCGCCGGGAATAGCTTCCGAGCGAAGCACCAATGCACCGTTGGAGGCGCCATTGAAGACTTCCAGATTGTCCTGAAGACGCTCCAGATAAGCCGTTTGGACCTGGGGATCATAAATCACCATGTCAGAATTGAATGTTGTCGCCATTGTTCAGATCCTATTTAGGGAGTTTAAGATAGGCTTCTTGCCCATGCTCTTTTTGGAATGCGCCTTTTTGTTCGGCGGTCATTTCAGAGCGTTTTTGTGCTGGCTTCCCGCCTGAGTTGGGTGGCTTCCCGCCGCCCCCTTTGCCGCCATCGCGAACCGCATAGGGTTTCGCTTTGGCCAGCTCGTTTGCCAGATCACCCAGCGTGGCGCCGTGGTCTGGACCAGAACCAATCATTGGTTTCCCATCGGCAGTCATCACCTTTGGCGCACCGTCTTCACCAAACTGCACCCGTCCCAGGGCCGTTGAAGTGATGTCGTCAACCGCTTCCGGAATAAAACCTGCCTTGGTCAATTCCACTTTCAAGGAAGCCGCTGCGTTGGACTTCATCATCTTGGCGATGGTTTGGTCCTTCCCTGCCAACTTTGCGTCATAGTCAGCTGTCAAAGCATCTAATTTCGCCTGTGCGTCTTCACCGGCTTTGCCCCCTTTGGAGGCTTTGGCTTCGAGATCTGCAAATTTGGCAACGATCTCGTCATGCGTTCCCAACTTGGAATAGGCTGCAACGTTGCCACGCTCTTTTTGCAACGCCGATTTCAACCCTGATAGATCCTCGCTCACCATCAACTTGGAAAGGTCGATCGAGTGTTTGTCATCTTGGGTTTCGACAACGGATTTAAGCCCCTCGGGCAAGCCCGAGAGGTCAGCGATTTCAATTTTCATGGATTAGCGTCCCGCTAGATTTGAGCAGGCATCCCGCCTGCGGTTAAGGCCAGACTCGTTTCTGGCAGTAGACACAGGCCCAACCAGTGGCCTTGCCTTTTACAACCCGCCCCCCTTTGAGGTGAGGCGAAAATGTTTCGATAAGATCCCGGCTTTTGCAGGTCGGACATTCCAACGGCTCGCCAGCATACTCGCGACGAGGTTTAGTTTTGCGGTCTACGACCAATTTCAAGCCGGAATTGTCCATTTTTACCGCGGCGTCATCAAGTCACGAAGAAGAGCGGTATTAACAAGATCCTGCCCCGCAACTAATCGATCTTCGTCGGATAGTTGCAGAATGCATTCTTGAGCGACCTCATACGCTTTGTCAGGGTCAGCTTTTTCAATTTTATCCATTGCTTCATCAAGCGTCATATTCAAGATCCAAGCTTCTATAGATGCTCAACAAATCCGGATGTATCCGAAAGTGCTCTGACCTGGGCTTCGTCATGTAAATCGCGAAAGTTTCCGCGACATATTCATACTTGTTCGTGCCGGCATATTTGCTGACCAGGAGGGCCCAACCTTTTTGGACAGGCCGCTGTTTTTGCAGGAACGCTTCGATGCGCACACCGGCCGTCTTATCGATTAGGTGCAACACATGCCCGTACTCGTGAAAGATCGTCTTGGCGCGCTCCGAAGAGCCGTTTTGGGTCGTGATCGACCAAGTATAGTCACCAGAAGACATTTTTTCAACTCGCTGGCGAACTTCGTCAGGAATTCCAGTATTTGCCCTGAGTTCGACCGATCGCTTTGCTTCATATCCAACAGATTGCCTGTTTTTGGCTTCAATTTGCCTTTCTGCCTCGTTCAGATCGCCGAACTTCAACGGGATGTGCATAGCCTTTGTGCCTGGCGAAACTGCGGCGTTGGCGTTGGCCATTTTGGGGTACTTGTGCCGGGTATCCCGTGAAAACGGCCCGATGTATTCTAAGGGCTCAAGGTTAAACCGCTCCTTTACCTCAAGGGCTGCAGCCAGCAGACTATTTAGCCCCTTAACCGAGACCCCCTTCAAGTTAGCGGCCGCCGATATGCCTTTTTCCCTGATGAAGCTTTCAGCCTCTGCAACAGATTTAATGCCGCCAAATTTGGAGTATTCGAGTTTCTCGCGCTTCTTATTCGGCGGTTTAGTCTTCTTCTTAGCGGCAACACCAAGCTTTTCACGCTTCCGCAGTTCAGTAAGGCTATACTCTCGCCCCTTGCTATCAACGAACCGATCCAGTTTGCTGCCAGATCGGAAAATCTCCGCTTTCTCTGCCCCCAGAACATCATCTTGAAACTCTTTCGACTGCTTGCGCAGCCAACTGTCATAATCCTGATCAGCGGGAACTTGACCATTCATGCTTGCCCTAGTCGACGCAGGTAGTTCATCAACGTCAAACCCAAGGTCACGCCATGACTTCAGTACCGGACTGGTTGAGCTGCGGCAGTTGAAGTGCGCCGGCGGCCGTGGCCCCTTTCCTGTCTCGTAAACCTTGCCATCTCTTGCCCGACAAACAGCCGACGTACGGCCATCAAGGGTCGCATTCCAGCGAACACCCTTAACTAGGTCATCGTTGCTCTCATACGTGTACTCTCGCGCCGTGTTGGCGGTGTGATTGACCGCGGTTCGCACCACGGCCTCAACTGAACGTCGGTTGCCTTCCAGAACGCCGTCGCGATAACCTTGGGCCCGGGTGCCACGCAGATCCCGCACAACTTGATCTGTGGTGCGCCCTTCAAAAAAACCATTCCGAATTGTATTGCGCACCTTGCGAAAAGCGCTGTCATTCAGTTCGCTGTAGACATCTTTCAGCAACTTCCCTTGAAAGGGGCGGCTATTCACAGCTGCTAGGATCTGATTGGCCGCTGGAGTGACCGTCTCCAACTTTACTGGCAGCACTCGTCGGAATAAGTCGAGCTGATACTCCCCCTCATAGACTGCCAAACCCTCCAGCTCGATCTGCAAAGCGCCTGTGGCATCTTTAAAGGCGCTGTCGATGATCCGGCGCATCTCAACCAATAGCCGCTCCTGACGCTTGCGAGAGGCCGTGGTAAGATCGTCACGCATTAAGCGCTCAAGGACCTTCGCGTCTGACTCTTTCAATAGAGCGAGGATCTTCCGAACCGTCGAATTCCCAAAACGCTGTAAATAGATCTGATGCCGAGTGAGCGCGTCAGCGATGTCATCATTCGTCGCCATCTAGCAACCCTGACGGCGTTTCTGTCTCCAATTCGTCCAAATAGGCGTCTGTGTCGGTGTCTTCGGCCAGGAAGCCGCGGCGTTTCATTTCTTCGACAAAAACGCGGCGCGGCATTTGCCCTGTGTTGACCGCTGTAAGCATCACAGTCAGCTCCTGAGGTGTCAGCATCGACACACCGAAGTCTTTGTTCACATGGACGGTAACCGACACCTCGTTGCCCTGATAGGCTGTGAACCACTTCAAAGCCGTTTCCAAAGCATCTTTGAGGTTGTCCGCCATCATCGAGAGCGGCGCCGTTTCTTTGGCGGCATCCAAGGACGCCCCGGTTGCGGTTTCAGTCCCTGCGACCAAGAGCTGAAGTCCCAGAACCTGCATTTGAAATTCCAGATCCTTTAAATCGTTGCGGCCCGCTTCAATTGCCTGCCCAGAATGCTCGACCCAACTTAGTTTCGCCTGCGGATCGCGAGACGTTGTGACCATGCCTGCGCTGATGACGATGGGCTCCTCCGGGGCATGGCCTGAGGCATGAAGGATCGGCACGCGCGCGCTGTGCAAGATGTTCCGCTGATCGCTGGCGCTCTGCCAGTGTTCCAGGTTCTTGTCTGCCAGATCTTCCAGAGGAGGTTCTGACTTCATAAACCCTGTTCGGTTCGAATAAACCGGAATGACCGTGATTTCTTCGGCTTCAGTTGTGAACTCGTCAAATACAAACCAGCCGGCCTTGTCAGCATTTTGACGGTACAAACGTACCCGGACACCCTGTTCGTCTCGGCTAATTACACGCACCTGTTCAACGACAACAGTGCCAAATTCATCTGTTGGATCGTCTTCTTCGATTACTTCCAGGGTGCGCCACTGGCTTAAGTGAGTTCGGTTGCCAACTGTGGCGGTCTTCCAGCCAAGCACCTCTTCAACAGGAACATGCACCAAGTAAGGGCGCAAGTTTGCTGCCGCGGCCTGTGCTCTTGTGACCAGCCCCTCTCTGGGCGGAGCGTCCACCATGATGAACGACACACCGCAGCCACCCAGAGCCGATTCAAAGACGTTTCGCGCGAAGGCAGAGATGTCTTGCCCCTGCATGTCGATATTCAGAGCTTCGTCCTGTAGGGCGCTGCCTTCGATTTCCACTGACTTGGCAAAAACGCGGCCGGTCATGTCCCGAACCGTCTTGCGATAGCCGTTGAACAGAAACGAGGCTTCCAATCGCGCTTTATAGGCCTCGCTGTGTTCGGCAGGAAACTGCGGGAGATAGGCTTTCTGTGCCGCCCTCATGGCTTTTGTGCCGCCCAGCAGTGCGCGACCGACTTTGGCGGCATCAACTAGCGCCTGCGCGGCTTCTGTGCGTTTGTCGACGGTATTGCTCAAAGGCGCAACTCCTGGCGTTTGAATGTCGGTTTGACAACCGGCATTTGTTGATGAACGAAATACCCGCCTGCATCCGGGTGGTGATCGAGGCCGGTACTTTTGTCCGGCTCTCCGTTTTTGTCGTATGCTTGTTGTTCCAATGCGTCGGCATAGACTCGGCACCGCAACGCGTTGACGAACAGCCGGCTCTTTTCGAAAGCAGTGTTCACAGCGAGGATCCGGTCTTTCACCGGCGGATTTGAGCTTGGTGCCCGTACGGTGTGACCAGCGTTTCGGAGCAGTTCTAGGTCTGATGTGCTGGCGTTAACTGTCTTTCTGCTGCCGCCGCTGGCGTCCGGGTAAATCGTCAATTGGTGATCCGGAAACCGATCGGCCAAGACAGTTATCAAATGTGGTGTGTCTTGCAGGCCCTGTAGCTCGTCTACTGCATGCCAGTGATCTCCGCGCCGTACAAATACAACGGAAGCCATGTTCCCAACATTGAAGTCCTGCCCTACGTGCAAAGGTTCGCGTGGCTGGATCCGTTCGGTTGATCCGTTTCGCTGCCTGTCAAACGCCCGGTAGACAGTCCCACTGGTAAGGTTGACAAAGAGCCCCATCAAATAGGCCTTGATCAGCTCATCCGGATAATCCTCCAACAGCGTCGAAATGTAGTCCGGCGGTAGAAACTCCTCATTCTCGTAGGTGCTGGCCTGCACCATGCTGTAGTTGCTTTTGGGCTCCCGCTTGAACGTGTCATAGACGAACCGAAAGCCTTCTGGCGTCGTTGTGACCCCGATGCCGTTGACCACCCCGGGCAGAACCAAACGCATTCGCGCGATGATCTTGCGCCATGCTGCCAAGGCCTTGTCTTTTGGCAGGGTGTCTATTTCGTCCACCAGCGCCCGGGCGATCTTGAAGCCAACAATGCTGCTTGGCGCATCCATCGATCGGCAGATGATTGTCCCGTACCAAACTGAGCCGCGGTAAAGCTCAACTTCCTTGTCGCCGGTTTTAACCGTTGTGCTGTATCCTAGAAGTTGGGCCGCCTCTTCCATTGTTGGCCAAAAGGTGTCGCGGATATCGCGGTATGTTGGTGCAAAATACCCCTGAACCGTTTTTGGATGGGCTCCTGCGAAGCTTGCGAGGTCCAAACATCCAACGAAGGTCTTTCCGGACCCGAACCCGCCTACATAGGCCCGAAACTTGGTTTGCAAATCGTTGAGGAAGATACCTTGCGGCGCACTAATCTTTAGATCGTGTGACACGCACTTCCCCGATTGGCTCTTTTGCGTTGAAGTTGATGGTCAGCGCTGGTGCCTCTGCGTCCTTCGCACCCGAGCCGTTCAACATACCAAGATGACGCGCCAACTTGTCCAAAGCATTCAGTTTGTCATGCATTTTGATCTTCACGCCTTGCCCGGTCAAAGAGACCTCAGATATTGCCGCGGCCGTGTCCTCATCAATCTCACCGCTGGGGCGGAGCTCAACTGGAAAGCCGCGCTCCTCCTCTTTATCTTCCAAGGCCTTCCCGCCCCATGCGACGGCGTTTCGGATGTCAGAAAAGCCTATTCTGGCCAGTTCCTGCAAAACGCGATCTTGCGTGATTTCGGTCCGTTTGGAGCGCTTCGCTTGGGCTTTTTGGATTGAGGATTGCACCTCAACTTTTTTCAACAGCCTTTGACCCGCGGAATAGGCTGTCTTTTCGCTGTATCCAGCCCGAATTGCCGCCTGCGTGGCGTTTAGATCTGTGATGTATTCTTGTGCGAAGCGCTTCTGTTTTTCATTCAGCGCCATTGTGACTTCCCGTCATTTTGTGAACCCAGCATCCCGCTAGGTTTTGGTATTTGCAGCGTTCCATTTCAGGTGGTTGCGCGCATAGAGCACGATCAGGAACCCGCTCATTGGCAGGAACCCCCATTCACCAGTTAGGCAGATCCAAGCGAGCCACACTGACTGGCTCAAGATCCCTGTAACCCAAGTGTGACGGTGCTTGTTGCCTGCCAGCACGGTGAGCAGAATGGTTAACCCTGACATCAGCCAAGGCATTAGAGCTGATCATCAAAGAAAGTCCTATGAAATAGACGACCAAGAGGTGAATATGCCCAAGTCAGAATCGCCTAAATGTTGTTCTGTCAGTTTGATTTTTTTGAGGATATTATGGATAGTCAACAAACCGAAAACGAACGATCAACGTGGCTTGAACTAAACGCACGCTTGTCAAATCTCGAATTTTTCTTGGAAGTATTGTTCGCCCAGGTGTACGGGTACGGACCCGAGGACGCACAAAAGGAAAGCTTAGATAGTATTCTGAACGTCGTTCAGCATAAAACCAAACTCCCTAAAGGTTTGTCTACCGAAGAGATCGATTTCTATGAAGACCTGCGAACAGAACTATTAATGCGTTCCGAAAAGTTTGCGGAAAAGATTGCTTTACGCGCAAACGAGATACGTGGGCAGTTGCAGTAATTTCAACTTCGGGGGCCTGTCCCCCAACATATCGCATTCCGTTGGTTTTCATATGTTTCCTCGTTTCTGGACCCACTAACCCGCACGAATAGAACCCGGCGTTACCGAGCGCGTTGCATAGCGATGTCCTTTGGATAGATGTTGTGGCGGATTTGCCGATGATCCCAACAAAAAGGGGTGACCCGCTGTATCTCGCGAATCACCCCATTGTCTCATACATGACTCAGTAATTGACTCTTGGTCAAGTCTAAAGGAAATCAGCCGGTTCCTGATTGTTCATAGCCAACAATATTTCATCGACGGAAAATTCATAAGTTGCGCCAGTCGTCTTAATTGTGACTCCGGAGCCTTCTCCATCTACCAGCGCCCACAAAACAGGTATCGCGGCGAATCCTGGATGGCTCAATGAGATAAACAACTCATCTTGGTCGCTTGCCGTGTTTCCAGAACCCGAATCTGCAATTGCAAATACAAAATCCTCTTCATCGGCGTACCCGTTAAATTGCAAAACATCGCCCTCAGATTGGTCGTAGTCTTGGATCCAATCAGTTGCATGGTTCACATTGTTTTCGTGATAGAATGTGTCCGCACCACTCCCGCCAACAAGCTGATCATAGCCGAAACCTCCATTCAAAAAGTCGTTTCCCTCGCCACCCCAAAGAGTATCGCCCAAGCTTCCTCCCGAAAGAACATCGTCACCAGATTGCCCAATCAAATGGTCTGCGCCTTCGCCTCCAGTCAAGGTATCATTCCCAGAACCTGCTAGAACGTAGTCATTTCCGATACCTCCATCTAGGATATCGTCCCCCTCTCCTCCGTGAAGCGTATCGGCACCGTGTCCACCATACAAAAAGTCCGTATGGTCACCACCGTCGAGCAAGTCATTGCCAGTTCCTCCCCAAATACGATCGCCTCCGTTGCCTCCGTAGACTACGTCGTGGCCACTCCCGCCCCAGACCGTATCGTCTCCGCCATCGGCGTGCACAACATCGTCGTTTACGCCAGCTGCAATCACATCACCTACATCGGTTCCCAGAATTTCTTCTTCATGCGACTGAGCATACGTATTGTCGTAATCGTTGACCAATTTTCCGCCGTCATCAGGGACATAAAGGGGGGAACCATCGGACGCCACCGGAACAAAGTTAATTGGGTCTATGTACGGTTCGGCGGGTAGGTCGAGAATGGCTTGCTCTGTCGCATTACCATTTTGGTCGGTCGGAAGGTGATCGAAGTGGATGAAATGCCGCTCTTGTTCAAAATTATTGGACGCACCCTCGCCGTGCGGAACCACACGCGCACCTTCAAGAGCGTAGAAAATAACGCCCCCGTTGGTATCAATTACCAACCACGGCTGCGTTCCCGACGCTGAATCATCGGGATTCGTGTCCCATTGAACGATTTTCCAGCTGTAATTTCCAGCGGTCCCATAACCGGCCGCAAGGTTAATGGGCACCCCCTCAATTTGAATTTCATCGTTAGCTGCGTTGAAATCTTCAATGCGCCCAACCGTAAGACCGTTGACATTGTGAACGTTGGTAAAGTTCAAAATGTCTGTTCCGTCGCTACCACCGACAACGCCTTCTCCGCCGTAGACATGATGGCCGCCAAACCACCATTGTCGAGGTGAGGAGGCCTCTAATGCATCACCGGTTCCATGCTCCGCAAAATTGAGATTAATTGTGTCGTCGCCTTTTTTCCCCCAAACGTGAATTTGTCCGGTTCCGTTTGCGGTTGTCGTAATTGTGTCATCATGTTCCGTTCCATGAACACCATGTTTGCCATCCCGATTGTCATTGATAACCGCCATTGTAGTCTCCTAGGCTGAACTGAATGTGTTGAAGTCTAGCTTTGCTCTGCCAACTCACGCATAAGCTGCAAAAAACCTGACTAATTGCAACACTAAATTGTTGAAACCGATCACCTTGTCGTTACCGTGTTCAACTCATTCGGCAGCCGGTAGCCGCCATTTATCCAACCATCGCCTACCAGGAGAAGCGCGTCTTGCAGCGCTTTTGCCAAATGCTTGCGCTGCCGATCAGGCACCACCCGGCGCCCAATCTTCCCGTTTTCGATCGGTGCGCGGGTCCAGTCGTAGGTTAGCGCGACATGGCTCAGCGTGCGTTGGTTGACGCAGACTAAAAACGCGAGCTGGAAAGGCCGGATAGGCTTGTGCTGCCCCTGGTACCGACCGGCGCGGGCTTTGCCTTTGGCATAGGTGATGCTTGGGGCAGCTTGCAGCGCTCCCACAGCGGCTTGCAGCATCTGAATTTTGTGCAACCGGGCCTCGGACACGCCGCCGCCGCTGGTCCGGGTGACATCAACGTGTTCACGGATGACTGTGCCGCCCCCGCCGCCGCTCATGACCTCTTGGGTCAACGCCCCGTAATAGTTGCCGATAAAGCGCT
>JAGDZD010000018.1:0-4830 GCA_049116315.1 Thalassovita sp. | reverse complement strand
TTTGACTTTGCTCCCGACGACATCAAGGCCGAGTTGCGCCGTCAGATGAATGACGACGCCTCAGTTGATGACCAGATTTCTGAATTTGCGATGGCAGCGGAATGAACTGCCCTTTCCCTTCCCTGAAGGTGCGGTCCCGACTGCACCCACCTCTCCGGCTGGGTCAGTCCCCCGGCTCGGCCGGAGCTTTTTGAAACACTCACGGACGCCGTTTGAGAGCCCCCCTCTGGGCTAACGGTTCCGACGGTGCAGGCAGGGTCATCCCCCTCCCTTTGGCCCCGCCTGCACCCAATTAGCTTTCGTTATTCGCCAATATTGCACTGGAGTATTTAGCTATGAATTTTGCTCGTGATGATGAGTTTTTGAACAAGCGGTCTGCCAAATCAGCGAACAGCCCAACAGACAAAGACGGCCAAAGCGAATTTTATGCACGGGTTGGAGAGCCAATTTCGGGAACTGGTGTTGTGGTCGGATACATCTTTGTGACGACGGACGCGTTGGGCCCCACAGGTTGGTATGATCGAGTAACCGTCTGGGACAAGCGGCTTCGTCTAATGTGGGAAGCGCCGCTCCATAACCTAGAAGGCGTGAGCTACCTATGAGCCGCTTTGCCGCGTCCTCAGGGCCATGGGAGCATAAACCCCGCAAGGCTGCCCAGAGGCGCATCTCCAGCCTCATGGCGAGGGTTCTCGTGCTGTTTTGCGTCTTAGCCCTCCTAATCACCGTCAACAAAGCCATTGCCCATCACGCGGCGCTGTACTGCGCACCCTGCTGATGTGGCTCCTCACCAACTGCAAGACCGGCGCCTACCACCGAGCAATGTCGGAGGGCTTGGCGCGCTCATACGCCCGGCAAAAGGGCTGGACCGATTACACTTTGGAAAGGATTGAACCATGAACGATCAAACCAAAACTGACACAGCACTTGCGCTGCCCGTAGGTGCTGACCTCGCCAAAAAATTCTCAGATCCCAAAAGCATGGATGACATGCTGGCCCGGATCGAAACCGAAGTTCTGGCTCAGGCTCCAGACACTTCGAACACCAAAGGGCGGGCCGCAATCAGGTCTTTGGCCCACAAGGTGGCGCAATCCAAAACAGCTTTGGACAAAGCAGGCAAAGACCTCAATGAAAAAGCGCGCGCCGAGATTGCCGCGGTTGATGCGGAACGCCGCAAGGTACGGGTTCGGTTGGATGATCTTAAAACCAAGGTCCGCGCGCCGTTGAACGATTGGGAAACGAAGGAAGAAGCCCGCAAGGCAAAGCTTAACGAGCGGCTCGCCCTGCTGTCACCTGATCGCACGTCCCCTGCCATGCCGTCCGCCAAAATTAAGGAAATCGGCGCAGAAATCGAGAACACCGAGATTGGCAGTGATTGGGACGAATTCCTACCTCGCGCCCTAGCAGCGCGGGAATCTGCCTTGACCAAGATTGGCGCCGATCTATTGGCGGCAGAGCAGCGCGAAGCCAATGAGGCAGAGCTTGCCGTTCTCCGCGAGGCGGCGGCCAAGAGCAAGGCCGACAAAATTGAGCGCGAACGGAAAGAAGCCGAAGCCATTGCGCTGCGGAAGCAACAAGACCGTGAGCGTGAAGAAGCGGAGCGCGCCGAACAACAACGCCGCGAAGACGAACGATTGGCGGCTGAACGTGCAGAACAGGCAAAGCGGGACGCCGAAGCCCGGGCGCAACGAGAACAGCACGAACGTGAAGCCGAGCTTATCCGCCAGAAAGAAGAAGCCGAGCGGATTGCAACTGAGGCGGCCGAGGCTGAACGCGCACGGATTGCGGCTGAAAAACAGCGCGAAGACGAGGCCCGCGCACAGCGCGAAGCCGACGAGAACCACCGGGCTAAGATCCATGCAGAAATCACCGCCGCGCTGGCCACAATTCCGCGCGAGCAGACTGCACAAGCCTTGATGGACGGCAAAGTCCCCCACGTGAAGGTGATGATCTAATGCGTGATTTTCCTTCTGATTACGAAATCATCGATTTGCCCGAGGGTGCTTTGATCACCCGCCCCGGGTTCTACCGGATCAGCTTGGACCGCCACCACAACCAACCCTGCGATGGCCCCTCGGTGACAAGCGGGATCCTCCGCAAAATGGAACTCTCCACCCCTGCGGACGTTTGGGCGTTCCACAAGCTGAACCCCAACCGCTGGGAGAGACGGGAAACCGATGCCCTGCGTATGGGGCGGGCCATGGCCTGCTTCATCGAGGGAGGTCCGGAACTGCTGGAAGAAGAGTTCCGGGTCTTGCCTGAAAATAAACCACGCAAACCGACCGCGGCACAGGACACAGCTTACAACAACGGAAGTGCCTCTGACGCTGCAGTTCGATCGGTCGAATTCTGGCGCGATGTGGCCGACGACCCTCGCGATATCATCACCGAGGCTGAATGGGATCTGATCTGCACCATGGGCAAGGTCCTTGCGGCTGATCCTGCGGCCAAAGCAGTGATGGACGGTATCCCAGAGGTATCTATGGCGTGGAAAGACGCGCGCACCGGCCTGTGGTGCCTTGCCCGGCCTGACACGGTGTCTTTCTCCGGCCTGTCTACCGACTTTAAGAAGATCGCCACTCAGGGCGGACCGTTTGATGCCCGCTTGGTGGATCGTCGGATCACAGATCACGGCTATGACATGCAAGGCGCGTTTGCTTGCGAAGGCTTTGAACAGCTGACAGGGCGCTGGCCTGACTTTGGGATCTTAGCCCAATGGAGCCAAGCGCCTCACCACGTGATCTTGCGAGAGATTGCCGAGGAAGACCTGCGCATCGGCCAATTCCGCAACCGCCGGGCCCTCACCCGCTTTGCCGAATGTCTCGCGTCTGGCCATTGGCCCGGACCAGGGGAAATTGTCGGCGCCTACCATCGCCCGGAATGGCAGCGCGAGCGCCTCATTGAAGAAATGCAAATCGAAGGGAAAGCCCCATGAGTGACCAGCAGACAACCGCGGTGCAGGTAGCACCAGAAACGAAAGCCCCTGTCACATCGGGCGGGGTACTTGCCGCCTTAGCACCGCAAAGCATCGACGACGCCTTCCGCTTGGCCAAGGCGCTTTCCATGGCGGGCGATATGATTCCGCAGCATTTTCAAGGCAAACCAGAAGCCACCATGGCGGCGATTGTCCGTGGGATGGAAATTGGCTTGGCTCCGATGCAGGCGCTTTCCAATATTGCGGTCATCAATGGGCGCGCAAGCCTTTGGGGCGATGCCATTCCAGCCTTGATGCAACGGTCTGGCCACACCATCGATGTCAAATATGAGGGGGAGGGTGAAAACCTCAAAGCCGTTGCAACCTTGATCCGTGGCGACACAGGCAAGGAAATCGTCCGTGAGTTCTCTATGCACGACGCCAAAACGGCGGGCCTGTTGAATAAGAAGGGCCCGTGGCAGCAATACCCAAAACGGATGCTTTCTCACCGTGCGCGCTCATGGGCCGCGCGTGACGGCGCTGCTGATGCCCTGATGGGCCTGCAGATTGCGGAAGAGGTTCAAGACTATCAGCCGATGCGGGACGTAACCCCGGCACCGGCGACAGGTGGTTTTGCAGCAAAGGCCATTGCGGCCAAAGAAATTGCACAAACGGAACCTGTGCAGACCGCAAAGGAACAAGAGAAGCCGGCGGAACAGACCGAAGCGGAAACCGAAGAACACACCGAGACAGAAGAAGGCCCGGAGTTCCAACCAGATCCTTTCTCGGACGCCTACAACGCTGGTCTGGATGCCTATGAAGCTGGCCATGGCGTGGATGCTGCGAGCAACTTAAGCGGCGATTTCAAGCAGAATTTCCTTGCTGGCTGGCACTTCAAGGAGAAGGAGGCCGCCCAGTGAAACGTCGCCAACGCACCACATTGCAACGCGCCAAAATCTTCGAAACCCACAATGGGACCTGCCATATTTGCCACGCCAAGATTGATGGAACGCGCGAAAAATGGGAGCTCGAACACATCATCGCCCTAGAGCTTTCCCACGACGACAGCGATGCAAATTTGGCTCCCGCACATGCTTCTTGTCACCGGGAAAAAACACGCCGCGATAAGGGCATGATCGCCAAGGCAAAGCGGGTTCGCGCCAAACACTTAGGTGGGCGCACTAGCGCCAGCCCGCTCCCCGGTGGACGCACCTCAAAATTCAAAAAGACAATCGGTGGCGCCGTTGTTTTGCGCGACCAATAACTCAGATCAAAGAAGGAACAACCAATGTCCCATCCTGTAGATACCCATGTTGGAAAAAAGCTGCGAAACCTGCGTGTCTTGCGCGGCCTGACCCAAACCGATGTCGCAAAAAGCATCAATATTTCGTTCCAGCAAATCCAGAAATACGAACTTGGCCGCAACCGTATCTCGGCCAGCAAGCTTTATGAGATCGCCAAAATCTTAGACGTGAATCCTGCGTATTTCTTTGAAGGCTTAGAGAGCAACGGCGGAAGCAACGACCCTGTGATCGATGAAGAAACCGCGCGCGTGGCTGCGATGTTTGCAAGCATCAAAGACGAACAGCTTAAATCGAAAATTCGGTCATTCATCGACACCATCGCTGGATACGTCCCTGCGGAGAAAGCAGCATGAAAAGTGAAAACCACCCCAAATTTTGGATGGTCTGGTCGCCAACAAAAGAGCCCTCGACCAGAATGCACGAAAGCCGAGAAGGAGCTGAGGCAGAAGCCTTCCGACTTTCGCGCAGAAACCCTAGCGCCGATTTCTTTATCTTAAAAGCCGTGGCCGGTTTCACCGTGAAACTGCCCGACCCAACGCCAATTGTCATCCGAGGCCGAATTTTACACGACCAAATCCCATTCTGACGCCTCTTTCTGGCCCTTGGAAACAGGGG
>JAGDZD010000017.1:44910-267106 GCA_049116315.1 Thalassovita sp. | reverse complement strand
ATCGTATCTCTGTGTGTCAGTTGCGACGATCTCCAAGGGAGGAGAGGAGATCGTCGCGCTTGACAACGAAACCTAAGGGAGGAGGAGGTTTCGTATCGGTTTGGACCGCTTGGTCCGAATTGGTTGCGACAACATCAAGGGAGGAGGAGATGTTGTCGCCTTTGACAGAAACCCAAGGGAGGAGAGGGTTTCTGATCTCAAAATCAGTGTACGTCGTAGACGTGCTCACGAGCGATCGACTTGATGTGCGAGCGATGCAGACCGAGGTCACGCAGCTCACGGTCGCTCAGGACGGCCATTTCGTTCAGGGTCGCGCGGTACAGTTTGTAACGTGCATAACGCGTTGTCAGAGTTTTGAAGGTGACAGCGAAGCGCTCAACCAAGCCAAGGTCAGCGGCGGTGTTATGTGTTGCGATTGCCATGTTGTTCATTCCGTCTTTAGCGTGTGGCGTCCAATGTGTTCGCCTTGTTGACCCTAATTTGGGGTTTTCTCTGCATTTGCACAACGCACGATGCTGCATTGCAGCTATGCGCAAAATGCATACGAAATGCTGACCTATTGTGTTGGAAAACCGACGATTAAGGGGAGGGGCTTCGACTTTAGGCCTAAAACACTGGCCCAAAGTGCGTAACAAAGGCTGTCATAAAGCTGTGTTATGCACACTTTCGCACATATAGATTTTCGAGAAGCCTTGCACGCAGCGAAAAATGCGCCACCTTTGCCACGAATCGAAAAGGAGATTCTTTATGTCCCTTACGCGTGCTGATATCGAAAGCGCTCTTCAGGAAATCGAATTGCCCGGCGGTGGAACATTGGTTTCACGCGATATGCTGCGTGCCTTAACCATCGAGGGTGACGCTGTCCGTTTTGTCATCGAAGCTGAAACTCCCGAAGCGGCACAGCAGATGGAGCCCCTGCGGGCCGCCGCTGAGCGCTGTGTGGCGGCTGTGCCCGGTGTGGCCTCGGTCAGTGTGATCCTGACGGCCCATGGGCCTGCTGCCAAGCCTCAGCCTGCGCCAAGTCTTAAGATCGGTGGCCATCCTAAGCCCCAAGCTGGCCCGACGCGCCCACAGGGTGTGGACCGTGTCTTGGTGGTTGGGTCTGGTAAAGGTGGCGTTGGCAAATCGACCGTCTCGTCGAACCTTGCGGTGGCTTTGGCCAAACAGGGTCGCAAGGTGGGCTTGCTGGACGCAGATATCTATGGACCATCCCAACCACGGATGATGGGCGTGTCCAAACGCCCCGCCAGCCCGGACGGAAAAACCATCGAGCCGTTGCATGCCCATGGTGTGACGCTGATGTCGATTGGTCTGATGATGGATCCCGACAAGGCGGTTGTATGGCGTGGCCCTATGTTGATGGGCGCGATGCAACAGATGATGGGGCAGGTGAACTGGGGCGAGTTGGACGTGCTGATCGTTGATCTGCCACCGGGAACCGGAGATGTGCAGCTGACCCTATGTCAAAAGACATTGCTGACCGGGGCCCTTATCGTCTCGACCCCGCAGGATGTGGCCCTGTTGGATGCACGCAAAGCGATCGACATGTTCAACACGTTGAACACACCCATCGTTGGCATGGTGGAAAACATGTCTGCTTTTCATTGCCCAAATTGCGGCCACGAAGCCCACATCTTTGGGCACGGTGGTGTTGGCCAAGAAGCAGAGAAACTGGGTGTGCCATTGCTGGCCCAATTGCCCATCGATCTGGACACCCGTTTGGCTGGGGATGGCGGCACGCCCATCGCCACAGGGGAGAGCGCCGCAGCAAAGGCCTTTGCTGATCTTGCGGCCCGACTGGTCAAGGATGATCTGGCCTGATCCCACGGCGGTGATCCAACGCCAATGCAAACGCCCTCCATTTTGGGGGGCGTTTTGTTTTGCAGGCATTGGCCTTAGGAAAACCATGTGCGACAGGGCCGGCGTCGCGCGAAGGCTTGGTTTGAAAGCCACTCAGGGGGGGTATTCCGATTGGGTAAGGCAGATCGGTCGGGCCCCTCGCGGATAAGGCCACACATGGCCAAATCGCGGGCAATGATCAAAGCTGCGACGCCCCAAAAGGGGGGCATATAACTGTGTGGCGCACAGCCTCACCTATATAAGGGCGCGCTATTGCGCCATCTGGCGGTCGACTTCTTGTTCCTCGTTGATCATCGCTTGCAGTTGACGGCGGAACCGCAGCTGTCCGCCATCAATCGGCAAATCAATATGTGGGGTTGTCTTATTGCTCATGCCTTTTTGCACTTCGTTCAGAACGGCGCGGTCTTCTTCAAAGGCGTGCTGTACGTCTTCTGACATCATTTTGCTAAGCGCGTCGTCGTTGGGGCGAATATTGCGCAGTTGGAACCAATAGTACCGAGTTTGGCTTTCGGTGGTGGGGGTCATAAAGTTGTAGCTGTCCATGACAAAGGTGTCTTTGTGCAAGGGTCCCTCTGGCCCACCGGTGCCTGCTGGGGTGAACACCGCTTTGATCAGCGCATGTGACGGATAGCGCACCTCATAGTGTTGCAACCGATCACAAGGCCCATCAAAGGCCACAACTTTCTTGTAAAACGGTGCCGGTTCGTGATCCATCATCCAACGATGCACGATCACCCCATCTTCGGTCTTCTTGATGCGCAAAGGTGTGTCTTTGGTGGCTTCAGCTGCAAAGCTGCTTTGATGCACCCACGCGACGTGGGTGGGGTCCAAGAGGTTGTCACACATCAGCAGATAATTGCATTCCAACTCCATCGCATCGCCGCGATTGATCCCCCAGTCGGGATTGTCATAGTTCTCGATCTCAAAGATATCGCTGACATCTGCCAAGGCTGGGTTGCCCATCCAGATCCAGACCAACCCATATTTTTCATGCAGCGGATAGGCGTGCACTTTGGCATTCGACGGGATGCGGCCGGTGCCGGGGGCCCAGACACATTGGCCCGCGCAATCAAAGGTCAGGCCGTGATAGCCACATTCCACGGTGTCGCCTTTGATCCGTCCCTTGGACAATGGCAACTTGCGATGTGGGCAGGCATCCTCAAGCGCGACGAGTTCGCCTGATTGAGCACGAAAGACACAGACGTTTTCCCCCAATACGGTGATTTGCTGCAAATCTCGGGTGATTTCATGCGCCCAAGCGGCAACGTACCACGCGTTTTTTAGAAACATCCTCAAACTCCTATCGCTTTGGGCGATTTAGTCTGTGTTTCGTCGCAAGGTCCAGCGTTTCTTGATCGGTGTCAGGGCAGGGCTGTTGGCCTTGGGGTAGCGGGCTCAGGCGCAATTGGGCGCTGGGCGTGGTCTGGTCTTCGCGCGGGCCTCACAAAGGCGGGTGTCGAGAGGCACCAAAAAAGCGCGCCAAAAGCATTGGCGCGCTTATCTGTGGTGCTTGTCTTAGGCCCCTATGCGGGGCCTTCAGATCAGACCGATTTACTTTTTGCGTTTTGGCACCGCGTTGGGGCCTTTGCCGCCGGGCTTGCCGCCGCGCGGCTTATCGCGGAAGCTTTTCTTAGGATCGGCGCTGCCGGGTTTGCCAAATTTTCCACCGGGTTTGCCCGCTGGTTTGCCACCACTTGGTTTGCCCGCTGGCTTACCGCCGCTGGGTTTGCCACCCTTGTAGGGCGGACGATCCGAGCTTGCGCCGCGTGGTGCTTTGCTGCGCTCGGGGCGGTCACCTTCGCTGCGGGCCGCCGGGGGCTTGCCTTTGCGGTGAGGCTTGGCGTCGGCGTGCACTTCAGGGTCCCGAGGTGGCTTGGGTTTGCGCTTATAAGGGGCGTCGCTGCGCCCTTCGGAGCGCCCTTCGGAGCGGTCGTCATAGCGTGGCTTGCGCGGGCCGCGATCGCCGCGATCCCCCCGGTCATTGTCCCGGTCGGATTTGTTATAGGGGGCTTTGCCACCCGGCTTGTCACCCCAGACCCGCTTGGCACGTGCGCCGCCACCAGAGCGACCTTCGATCTTGGGCGCTTCGCTCAGCGAGGTCACTTTGATGCCTTGCTCCAGCGCGGCGTCGGGGCCGATCTCTTCTAAGAACTTCTGGCGCGATGCTTCTTTCAGCTCAACAAAGGTTTGTTTGTCCTGAATGCGGATCGCACCGATATCATCTTTGCTGATCCCGCCCGAGCGGCACAGCATTGGCAACAACCAGCGCGGTTCGGCCTTCTCATTATGGCCGATCGATAGGCTCAGCCATGCAGAGGGGCCAAAGGGTGTGCGCTCTTTGCGCTCGATGGGCGAGGTGTCCAACTCTTCGGGCGCGGTGTGCTTGGTTTCATACAGCGCCAAATAGGCCTTGGCCAACTGCTCTGGCGTGTAGGTTTCTGCCAGCGTGGTGATAAAGTCCTGCAGCGCCTCGGGGGCGGGTTCGGTCCAGACAGGATCGGCCAGCATCCGTTCGCGGTCTTTCGCACGCACATCATCCGCAGACGGAGGGGCGGTCCATTCCGCAGAAACTTTGGCCCATTTCAACAGGCGTTCTGCTTTTTTGGTGGCCCGGTTGGTCACGATCAGGGCCGATACCCCTTTGCGTCCGGCGCGCCCGGTGCGGCCAGAACGGTGCAACAGAGTTTCCGAACCAGTGGGCAATTCAGCATGCACCACCAGATCCAGCTTGGGCAAATCGATGCCGCGCGCCGCCACATCGGTGGCCACACAGACCCGCGCGCGTCCGTCACGCATCGCCTGCAAGGCGTGGGTGCGTTCTGCTTGGCTCAACTCACCAGACAGGGCCACAACCTGGAACCCACGGTTCGACAAGCGGGCGGTCAGGCGGTTAACCATGGCGCGGGTGTTACAGAACACGATGGCATTGGCCGCATCGTAATAGCGCAACGCGTTGATCACAGCGCCTTCGGTGGCGTCAGGACGACAGCTATAGGCGCGGTATTCAATGTCGGTATGCTGTGGCGAAGCGCCCGCAGTTTGCACACGGATCGCATCATTGCGCATGAAATTCTTAGACAGCTTTTCGATGCCGCGCGGCACAGTGGCCGAGAACATCAACGTGCGGCGGCTTTCGGGCGCTTCACTCAGGATGAATTCCAGATCTTCGGCAAAGCCAAGGTCCAGCATCTCATCCGCTTCATCAAGCACAACGGCACGAATATCGCTTAGGTCAATGCTGCCACGTTGGATGTGGTCGCGCAGACGCCCCGGCGTGCCCACAACAATGTGGGTCCCGCGTTCAAGGGTGCGGCGTTCGGTGCGCATATCCATGCCACCCACACAAGAGCCCAAGACCGCTCCGGCCTTTTGATAGAGCCACTCAAATTCACGTCCGACCTGCAAAGCCAGTTCACGCGTTGGTGCAATGATCAGCGCCAGCGGTGTGCCTGCGCGTGGCAGGTGGTCTGCTTCGCTCAGCAGGGTGGGCGCCAGTGCCAGGCCAAACCCAACGGTTTTACCCGATCCGGTTTGCGCCGAAACCAGAAGGTCTGACTCCGTGATGTCGGGACGGGTCATTTCCTGCTGAACGGGTGTCAGCTGATCATAGCCACGGGCGGCCAACGCCTCGGCCAGGGCTGTTGGAATTTCGGAATGGGTCGTCATGTTGGAATGGGTATCCTTGGCGTAGCGAACTGTTCCGAAAAGTTCGGAGCAAAAAAGGAGGATCGCTGGGTTAAGCGCAGCGCGGTAGCGCGTTTTACCACGAAAGAGAAGGGAAAACTGCACAAATACGCTTGTTTTCCAGTTTTTCACCCATTTTGCAGGGTGTCCTCACCAATCTGGAATGAAATGGGCACGTACTGGGAAAGTCTGGTACTGTTTGGGCAAGATCGCCAAAACGCCTAGGACTCTGTGGAAAAGAGCGGATATTTTGAGGGTGAGAGGAAACTTTGCGACCTGAATGCTAAGAAAGTGGAAAAAATCACTGATTAGGCAAATTTTTTCTAAAGTTTTTTCGAAACTATATCTTGTGTGTCTTTTTGGGTGATTCTCTACAGGTGCCACAATTGAGTCGCAATTGGGTCTAGATTCGGGTTTTGGTGCCCTGCACCGAAGCCGATTGAGAGTCCAGTCCCTAAAATTCCTGTTGATTTCCATGAATTCCCATGGCATCCCTAATGTACGGATGAAGACGGGATTAGGGGCGACAAGACCCCGGTAAAAAAATCTCAGCAGGTTTCATACAGGCACCCGAATTCATCGAACCAAGAGATCCGGCGCGCGGGCGAGCAGACATCCCCCCAGGTGGCGCGCGCAGCTGGACACCCGCTCAGCGGGACGAGAATGGCGGATTGGGCAGTGGCAGCAGCTCAATCCGCTATTTTCATTTCTAGGCCCATGTGGGTCACGTCAATCAAACCTGGGTGGCAAAGTAGGGACGGGCCAAGACAGTGGGTCTGAGTTTCAGAGGCGAGTTCAGCCAGAAGGTTGACAGTAAGGGTCGGATGTCGATCCCTGCTGCTTTTCGCCGTGTGCTCGAATCTGGTGATCCTGACTTCCCTCAATCGGCAAATCCGAAATTGGTTATTCTGTATGGCGCCCATCTGGAGGGGTGCCTGCACGCCTATACAATCGAAGCCATGGCCGAGATTGAAGCGGGCATTATGGCTCTGAAGCGTGGCTCAAGAGAGCGGCAGATGGCCAGCCGGATGATCCTTGGCAAATCCGCAGAACTCGAAGTTGATCGTGATGGGCGCATTGTGCTGCCCAAAGAACGCCGCGCCCAGATCGGGCTTGAGGGCGAGGCCACAATGGTGGCAATGGGCGATTACTTTGAAATCTGGAACGCAGACAAGTTTGCAGCTCAAGAGGCTGCTGAAATCGAAGACTTCTTGGAAGATCAAGAAGACGGTTTCGATCCATTATCTTTGTTGGACGGTGCATAAGGGGACAATACAATGACCGACGAGGTCCAAACCCCCGATGAAGCGCCGCATATTCCGGTATTGATCCGCCCCTTGATTGGCGCGGTCTCTCCGGTGTCTGGCGTCTGGTTGGATGGTACTTTTGGCGCGGGTGGATACACCCGAGCCTTGCTGTCGGCGGGCGCCGAGACAGTATACGGCGTTGACCGTGATCCTTTGGCATTTGAAATGGCAGCGCCTTGGGCCTCTGAGTATGGGGATCGGCTTAAGCTGGTGCAGGGCGTGTTTTCGCGCCTAGATGAATATGCCAGCGATCTGGATGGTGTGGTTCTTGACCTCGGGGTCAGCTCCATGCAGTTGGATCTTGCCGAGCGCGGCTTTTCTTTCATGAAAGATGGCCCGCTGGACATGCGGATGAGCCAAGATGGCCGCTCTGCTGCGGATATCGTCAACGAAGACAGCGAAGGTGATCTGGCGGATATCCTGTATCACTACGGTGAAGAGCGGGCGAGCCGTCGCATTGCGCGCGCCATTCTGCGCGAGCGGGAATTGGCCCCCATCACCACCACATTGCATTTGGCGGGGATTATCGAAAAATGCCTGCCGCGAAGCAAGCCTAAGCAATCGCACCCGGCGACACGCAGCTTTCAGGCGCTGCGCATTGCGGTGAATGACGAATACGGCGAATTGATCGGCGGTCTTGAAGCGGCTGAACGGGCGTTGAAACCCGGCGGGCAACTGGCTGTGGTCACGTTCCATTCCATCGAGGACCGTATGGTTAAGCGCTTCTTCCAGCAGCGCTCGGGCGGCGGCGGGCGCACAAACCGTTATGCCCCTGAACAAGAAGAGACCCCAAATCAGTTCACCGTGAAGTCGCGCAAAGCAATTGGCCCGGATGATCAGGAATTGGCAGAAAACCCCCGGTCCCGCAGCGCCAAATTGCGGGTCGGCATCCGAACAACCGCTCCTGCAGGCAGCACTGATCGCAAAGGCCTTGGCATGCCGCAGCTAAAGGACAGCTAAAGATGCGCAGCTTCTTTTTTATCCTGACGGCGCTTTCGGTGATTGGATTGGCGTTCTGGGCCTATCAGGAAAACTACAAAACCCAAGCGGCTTTGGATCGTTCAGATGATCTGCAACGCGCCATCGGTCAAAGCCGGGCGCGCTTGGCGGTGTTAAAGGCCGAATGGGCCTATTTGAACCGCCCCAATCGCCTCAGAGAACTGGCTGATATCAATTATGACCGCCTTGGCTTGGTGCCTCTGGCGCCAGAGCAATTTGGCAAAGCGGACCAGATTGCCTATCCGGCGCAACCCAGCGGTTTGAAAATCACCAATCCTGTTGATGTGTCCTCGACAAAGGTGTTGCCATGATCCGCACGCCCCTTCGCCCTTTGGCCCGTATTCTCGAAGCGCGCTCGAACGGGGAAAACCCAGACGTCATTGAGCGCGAAAACATCCGTCTGCGTCACGAAGATATGCGCGACCGCGCCCGGCAACGCGCCGAGGGGCGTTTGTTGGTCTTGGGGATTTTCTTTCTGTGCGCTTTTACCGCTGTTGGCGGCCGCATGGCGATGCTGTCAGCGTCAGAACCAACCGAGCCGCGTGCGAACGCTTCTGGAGCGTCGATCTTGGCGCAACGCGCTGATATTGTGGATCGGCAAGGGCGTATTCTGGCGACCAACCTTGAAACCCACTCGCTTTATACGCAAACCGCCGAAATGGTTGATCCAGAAAACGCGGCGCGCGAATTGGCCCGGATTTTCCCCGATCTAGAACACAAAGAGCTTTTGGAAGACTTCACCGGCAAGCCGCGCTTCTTGTGGATCCGCAAAAAGCTGAGCCCCGAGCAAAAGCAAGCTGTGCACGATATTGGTGAGCCGGGTTTGATGTTTGGGCCGCGTGAAATGCGGCTGTATCCAAACGGGCATTTGGCCTCCCATGTGTTGGGCGGCGCGGGCTTTGGCCGTGAAGGCGTCCATGCTGCAGAACTGTTGGGGGTTGCCGGGGTTGAGCGTCAGTTTGATGATCAGCTGCGCGATCCAGCCAACGAAGGCAAAGCGCTGCAATTGTCGCTGGACCTGACCATTCAGGCCGCCTCAGAGCGGGTGCTTTATGGCGGCATGAAGCTGATGAATGCCAAAGGCGCGGCCGCTGTCTTGATGGATGTGCACACAGGCGAATTGATTTCGCTGGTGTCTTTGCCGGATTTTGATCCCAACGATCGCCCACGCCCGCCCACCAAGGGCCATGCCTCTGACAGCCCGCTGTTCAACCGTGCGGTTCAGGGTGTCTATGAACTGGGGTCGACCTTTAAGATTTTTGCCGCCGCTCAGGCGATGGAATTGGGCTTGGCGCATTCAGAAACGGTGTTCGACACCCAAGGTCCGTTGCGCTGGGGCAAACACCGTATTCGCGACTTCCACAATTATGGTAAAGAGCTGACGCTGACCAAGATCATCGTCAAAAGTTCCAACATCGGCACAGCGCGGGTTGCCCAGATGATTGGTGTTGAGCGCCAAAAAGACTTCTTGGATCAGCTTGGTTTGTTGAAACCCACAGCCCTTGAACTTTCTGAGGCGCGGATTGGCAAACCCTTGTTGCCGCCAAATTGGTCAGAACTGTCAACGATGACCATTTCTTATGGCCATGGCCTGTCTGCGACACCGCTGCATTTGGCCACGGCCTATGCGATGATTGCCAATGGCGGCACTGTTGTCACCCCAACCCTGTTGAAACGAGAGGCTCCTGTCGTGGGGGAACGGGTGATGTCTGAACAAAGTGCGGCCGCCTCACGGATGATGCTGCGCAAAGTGGTGACCGAAGGCACCGCCAGTTTTGGCGAGGTGCGCGGCTATGCCGTGGGCGGGAAAACCGGCACAGCGGATAAGCCCAAAGAGGCGGGCGGCGGCTATTATGAGGATAAAGTCATCGCAACGTTTGCCTCGATGTTCCCGGCGCATAATCCCCGGTACGTTCTGGTTGTAACCTTGGACGAACCACGCGAAACGTCGGGTGAAGAAGAGCGGCGCACCGCCGGTTGGACTGCGGTGCCCGTCGCGGCTGAGATGATCCGTCGCATCGCCCCATTGCTGGGACTGCGTCCCGAGATTGAACCCGTCAATCTGGCTGATATAACACTGACATCAAACTAAGTCAGGAAGGTGCCAAGATGACCGAAGATCAGGGCAAAACAATACGTGAACTTGGTTTGACCGCACAGGGGGGCAAAAACCCCGTTGTCACGGGCCTTGCGGTGGACAGTCGCAAAGTGGCGCCGGGCTTTCTGTTTGCGGCTCTTCCAGGAACACAGGTGCATGGCGCCGACTATATTTCTGTGGCGCTGGAACAAGGCGCCGAAGTCATCCTCACAGACGCCGAAGGGGCCGCGATGGCCGCCCAATTGCTGGCTGACAGCGACGTTGCACTGGTTCTGGCCGAAGATCCGCGCCAGACATTGGCCTTTACGGCCGCGCTGTGGTTTGGCGCTCAGCCAGCTTCGGTTGTGGCGGTGACCGGAACCAACGGCAAAACCTCGGTGGCCACGTTTCTGCGCCAAATCTGGACAGAAATGGGCCTGCAAGCGGTGAATTTGGGCACCACTGGTGTTGAAGGGGCCTTTGAGGCGCCGCTGCATCATACGACGCCGGAACCATTGACCCTGCACGGGGTTTTGCGCGCCTGCGCGGATGCTGGGGTCACCCATGCCGCGATGGAAGCGTCAAGCCATGGTTTGGCGCAGCGTCGCTTGGACGGGGTCACATTGGCGGCTGCGGGCTTTACCAATTTTTCGCAAGATCATCTGGATTACCACGCCAGTTTTGACGACTATTTCACAGCCAAAGCGGGGCTGTTTGCACGGGTTTTGCCGCCCGAAGGCACGGCCGTGATCAACATTGATGATCGCCGCGGCGCAGATATGGCAGAGATTGCCCAAGAGCGTGGCCAATCCCTGTTGCGAGTGGGGCGCAGCAACGAGGCGGATCTGCAGCTGCAAGCGCAGCGGTTTGAGGCCACCTCTCAGGAAATTCGATTTGCCTATAAAGGCGATATCCACCACATGCGTCTGCCGCTGATGGGGGGCTTTCAGGCTGAAAACGTTTTGCTGGCGGCGGGATTGGCGATGGCTGCGGGGGCCAAGCCGGATGCGGTTTTTGACACGCTGCCGCATCTTACCACCGTACGTGGGCGTATGCAGTTGGCCGCCACGCGGACCAACGGCGCGTCGATCTTTGTGGATTTTGCCCATACGCCGGACGCCGTTGAAACCGCGCTTAAGGCGCTGCGCCCCCATGTGATGGGGCGCTTGGTGGTCATTGTCGGGGCCGGTGGTGATCGCGATCGCACAAAACGCCCCCTGATGGGGCAGGCCGCAGACAACAACGCGGATCTGGTGATCGTCACGGACGACAATCCACGCTCCGAAGATCCAGACGCCATTCGTCAGGCCGTATTGATGGGCTGTCCGTCGGCACTGGAAGTTGGCGACCGCGCCGAAGCCATTTTGCGTGGTGTGGACGCTTTGGGACCGGGGGATGCGTTGCTGATTGCTGGCAAAGGCCATGAGACCGGTCAGATTGTGGGCGATACAGTGTTCCCCTTTGACGATGTCGAACAGGCCAGCTTGGCCGTATCTGCGCTGGACGGAGGTTTGGTATGAGCCTTTGGACTGCTCAAGACGCGGCAGCGGCAACTGGCGGCACCACTCCCCCCGGATGGCAGGCCACCGGCGTGTCCATCGACACCCGCACATTGCAGCCCGGCGATCTGTTTGTGGCGCTAAAAGCGGCCCGCGATGGTCATGATTTTGTGGCGCAGGCCTTGGAAAAAGGCGCCGCCGCCGCTTTGGTCACCCATGTTTCCGAAGGTGTGCCAAGCGATGCGCCGTTGCTGATCGTCAAGGATGTCTTGCAGGGGCTCGAAGATCTGGGCCGCGCAGCGCGCGCGCGCTCCAAAGCCAAGGTTGTGGCCGTCACCGGGTCGGTTGGCAAAACCTCGACCAAGGAAATGCTGCGTTCTGTGCTGTCAGGGCAGGGCAAAACCCACGCGGCCGAAGCCAGCTATAACAATCATTGGGGGGTGCCTTTGACCTTGGCACGTCTGCCCAAGGACGCACGCTTTGCTGTGATCGAAATTGGCATGAGCAACCCCGGAGAAATCTCTCCACTCGCCAAAATGGCGCGGCCGCATGTGGCGATGATCACCACGGTTGCCGCCGCCCATCTCGAAGCTTTTGAGGATCTAGACGGGATTGCCCGCGAAAAAGCCGCCATCTTTGATGGGCTAGAGCCCAAAGGCGTTGCGGTGACCAACGGCGATTTGGCCAATGCGGCGATCCTAGAAGAGGCCGCCAAAGCGCAGGGAGCGCGGCTGATCACCTTTGGCGAAGGCGCGCGCAACCATCACCGCATGACGAGTCTCACGATCCAAGATGCAACATCTGTTGCCATCGGGAGAGGCTGGCGCCAGCCCTTGTTGTACAAAATTCGGGCCGCAGGGCGCCATTTTGCCGTGAACGCCATGGGTGTTATGGCTGTGGTGCATGCTTTGGGGCTGGACACCACAATGGCGGCCAATGATCTGGCCAATTGGGCTCCGCCTGCTGGGCGTGGCATGCGCGAACCCATTTTGCTCGATCCCGTGCTTGAAGACCAAGTGATGGAGTTGATCGATGACGCGTTCAACGCCAACCCAACCTCGATGGTCGCCGCCCTAGAGGTGCTGGCCGCTGCGACCCCCACCGATGGGGTGGGCCGCGTGGACAAAGGCCGCCGCGTTGCGATTTTGGGCGATATGCTAGAGCTGGGACCAGATGAAATGGCCGAACACGAAGCTTTGGCGCAACTGCCCTTTCTCGACAAAATCGACGTCGTCCATTGTGTGGGCCCGCGGATGAACCGGCTCTGGGCGAAATTGCCAGCGCAAAAGCGCGGCGACTGGACCGAGAAAGCTGGGAAGATGGCAAATATCGCACATAAGCTAATAGATGCCGGCGATGTTGTGCTTGTTAAGGGCTCTAAAGGCTCAAAAGTGTCCAAGGTTGTTGACGCCATCCGAAAACTGGGCCATCCCGCCCCGCAATCTGAACAAGGGGCCTAAAAATGCTATATTGGTTGACCGAGCTGTCGGACGGCGGAGATTTCTTCAATCTCTTTCGCTATATCACCTTCCGCTCGGGTGGGGCCTTTATGACGGCCTTGATCTTTGGCTTTATCTTTGGTCAGCCGCTGATCAACGTGCTGCGGCGCAAACAAGGCAAAGGCCAGCCCATTCGTGACGACGGCCCTGAAGGCCACTTTGTCAAAGCGGGCACCCCCACAATGGGCGGCTTGCTGATTGTGGGCGCAGTCTTAACCTCAACGGTGATCTGGGCCCGGCTCGACAATCCATTTGTGTGGTTGGTGCTGTTTGTGACCATGGCTTTTGGCGCCATCGGCTTTGCGGATGACTATGCCAAAGTCTCCAAGCAAAACACCAAGGGTGTGCCCGGACGGGTGCGTTTGGTTCTGGGGTTTTTGATCGCCGGGATCGCGGGATATTGGGCCGCCTGTTATCACCCAGATGCCTTGCAATACCAACTGGCGTTGCCGGTGTTTAAGAATACGTTGATCAATCTTGGCTTTTTCTTTGTGCCATTTTCGATGATTGTGATCGTCGGCTCGGCCAATGCGGTGAACCTGACCGATGGCTTGGATGGGTTGGCGATTATGCCAGTGATGATCGCTGCCACAGCTTTGGGCATCATTGCCTATGCGGTGGGGCGTGTCGATTTCACCACCTATCTTGATGTGCATTATGTCCCCGGCACGGGCGAGATCCTGATCTTTGTGGCTGGCCTTGTGGGCGGCGGTTTGGGCTTTTTGTGGTACAATGCGCCTCCGGCTGCGGTCTTCATGGGGGACACGGGGTCTTTGGCTTTGGGCGGGGCTTTGGGCGCCATTGCTGTGGCCACCAAACACGAAATCGTTTTGTCCATTGTTGGGGGTCTGTTTGTTGTCGAAGCGCTCAGCGTGATCATTCAGGTGCTCTATTATAAACGTACCGGCAAACGGGTGTTCTTGATGGCCCCCATCCACCACCACTATGAGAAAAAGGGCTGGGCCGAGCCGCAGATTGTGATCCGGTTCTGGATCATCGCCCTGATCCTCGCCATGATCGGTCTGGCGACATTGAAACTGCGTTAAGCCGGTTTCCTCAATATTTTTGCGTCTTTTAGGCCCCCAAGGTTCATCGCCTTGGGGGCTTTCGTTTTGGCCCGTCACCTAGCGGTGCGGGGCAACCTTTGGGATGTGCGCGCACCAAGACACCAAGGCACCGCAGCGTATCTTTGTGATCCCCTAAAAACGGGGCGAAGCGCACAATGGTCAGCGCCAGCATCCTTAGGCGCAGGGCGCAGATACCGGGGCAGGGACCGCAACGCCCCTCGAGGCTCTGGCCTTTGGCAGAAAGATCGGCTAGCGCTAAGACAACTGCAAAAGGGTGACAGATGATACCGGTATTTGGGTTCAAAGATCAGAAAGTGGCTGTGTTGGGCATGGGGCGTTCGGGTCTGGCCACTGCGCGCGCCTTGGCCGAAGGCGGCGCCCTTCCAGTCTGTTGGGATGACAACCCTGCAGCGCAAGAGGCCGCCAGCGCCGAAGGGTTTGAAATCTTGGATCTGACACGGCAAGGCGCGTTTGCCGATGTGGCCTATTTGGTGGTCAGCCCGGGCATCCCCCATCTTTATCCCACCCCCAACAAGGTGATCGCCGCCGCTTGGGACGCTGGCGTACCGGTCGACAATGATATCGGGTTGTTCTTTCGCTCCTTGGCGACGGATCAATGGGATTACTATGACAGCCCGCCCCGGGTGATTGCCGTCACTGGCTCCAATGGCAAGTCCACCACCTCGGCGCTGATCCATCACGTGCTGCAAGAGGCAGGCCGCCCCTCCCAGCTGGCGGGCAACATTGGCCGCGGAGTTCTGGACATCGATCCGCCTGAAAACGGCGGCATTGTTGTGCTGGAACTGTCCAGCTATCAAACAGATCTGGCCCGCGCTTTGACCCCTGATATCGCCGTCTTCACCAATCTCAGCGCCGATCATTTGGATCGTCACGCCGGAATGGGGGGGTATTTTGCCGCCAAACGCCGCCTCTTTGCCGAAGGTGGCCCTGACCGCGCCATCGTCGGCATTGATGAAAACGAAGGCCTCTACTTGGCCAATCAACTGTCGCACGGCCCCACAGATGACCGGGTCATTCGCGTCTCAACCGAACGTAAACTGACTGGCCCGGGCTGGCATGTTTTTGCGCGCAAAGGCTTCTTGTCCGAATACCGCAAAACCCGTCAGGCCGGCGCGATTGATCTGCGCACGATCCAAGGGCTGCCCGGCGCGCACAATCACCAAAACGCCTGCGCAGCCTACGCGGCATGCCGGGCCTTGGGCTTGGCCCCCCGTTTGATCGAACAGGCCTTCCAAAGCTTCGCAGGCCTGCCACATCGCAGCCAAACCATCGCGGTGCACAATGATGTGCGCTACGTCAACGACAGCAAAGCCACCAATGTCGACAGCGCCAAAAAAGCCCTCCAAGCGTTCAAAAACATCCGCTGGATCTGTGGCGGTCTGGAAAAAGAAGGCGGACTTGACGCGCTCGCCCCAGCCTTGCCCAATGTTGCCAAAGCCTATGTGATTGGACGCGAAGCCGCGCATTTTGCGCTGCATCTTGAGGGTTGCGAACGTGAGGTCTGCACCACCATGCATCAGGCCGTTGCCAAAGCCGTGGCCGAAGCCCAGCCCGGCGACACGGTTCTGCTCGCGCCAGCCGCGGCGAGCTTTGATCAATATGACAATTTTGAACAACGCGGCGATGACTTCGCCGCCGCCGTCAAAGACGCTCTGAACGCGCTCTCCTGAGCTTTTTCTTGGGCAAAATACCTCGGGGGTGAACGGGGGATGCAGTCCCCCGAGAGGGGGCAGCGCCCCCTTGCCTCAGGTGCCGCCATAGAACGGCCTTCAGGGCACACAGATCAATCCGCGCAACCCGCCACCCCTAGGCGCCCGCGGCGATGGCCGTGCCTGCGGCAAACCCTGATGACCAGGCCCATTGGAAATTGAATCCGCCCAGCCAGCCCGTGACATCCACCGCTTCGCCGATGAAATAAAGCCCAGGAACGGATTTCGACATCATGGTCTTGGAGGACAGGCCATTGGTGTCCACCCCACCCAGGGTCACCTCCGCCGTGCGATAGCCCTCGGATCCGTTTGGGGTCAGCGACCAGCCGGTCAGGCGATCACAGAGCGCCTGCAAGGCGACGTCGCTTTGATCGGCCAGATTGCCTGTGATGTCCCAGGCCTCGACCAGATGATCTGCCAAACGTGTCGGCAACATCTGTCCCAAAATAGTCGACAGGTTCTTGCGCCCCACCAAGGGACGTTGGCGGCGCAATTCTGCAAAGGGATCGGTGTTGGGAAACAGGTTGACGACAATGTCTTCGCCCTCTTTCCAATAGCTCGACGCCTGTAGGATTGCCGGGCCAGACAGGCCGCGGTGGGTGAACAACAACGCCTCGTCAAACTGAGTGTCTTGCGCACGCACGCGACTGGGCAAAGCCACGCCGGCCAGCGGCTTAAATCGCCCTTCAGGAAAGGTCAGCGGCACCAATCCCGGACGGGTTTCTGTCACGGCCAAATCAAACTGACCTGCAATCTCATAGGCCAAGCCGGTTGCGCCCATCTTTGGGATCGATTTCCCGCCTGTGGCCACCACCAGATGACGACAGCTCACCACTTTGCGCTTGCCTTCGCGCCCCACAGTGACGCGGAACGCAGAGCCATCATGGGCCACGTCTAGGATTTCGCTTTGCAGCCATACGGTGGCGTCCGTTTTGGCCATTTCTGCCAAGAGCATCGCAATGATGTCTTTGGCGGAATTGTCGCAAAACAGCTGCCCCAATGTCTTTTCATGCCAAGCAATATTGTGGCGTTGCACCAAATCAAGAAAGTCCCACTGAGTGTAGCGGGCCAAGGCTGATTTGGCGAAATGGGGATTTTGGCTCAGGAAGTTGCTCGGCTCGGCGTGCATATTGGTGAAATTGCAGCGCCCGCCACCAGAGATGCGAATTTTCTCCCCCGCGGCCTTGGCGTGGTCCAACACCAAAACATCCCGGCCAGCGTGGATGGCGCACATCATGCCTGCAGCACCGGCGCCCAATATGATCGTTTCATAATGCATAGCGTCGCTGTGCACTGAAACAGGGGATTATCGCAACCCCACCCACGCAATTTGCCCCTTGGGCAACGCAATTTGTGACCCATCGCGCAGGGCGCTCGCGCCCCGGGGAAAGAACAGGCTTGCGAAAACGGACCACATCTAAGTCTGAGAGGGCAAGGTCACGGTCTAAATGCCCCCTCAATTACCGTCATGCGCGTCGGGGCCAAGACCAACGTTGGGGGGGGCGGCCTGCCAGAACACCGCCGGCTTAACCGGATCCAATACAAGAGGCACCAACCCAAGTGGCTAAGCCCGCATATTGTTGGCCTCGCAGCACTGCCGGCGTCTGAAATGGCTAGATTTCTGCGCTGTGGCCCTGTAGGATTCCGGATGAGACCCGGCAAACGGGCGATGAAGCAGAGGCAGTAGGCGGTTCCCATGACAGCAATGGTGCATGGTTCGGTTCCCGTTCGGGATGTCGAACCCGTTCTTCCCAAATGGTGGCGTACAATCGATAAGTTGACGCTGTCGTGTATTTTGATCCTGTTTGGGGTTGGATTGTTGCTGGGATTTGCAGCCTCCCCGCCCTTGGCAGAGAAGAACGGATTTGCACCGTTTCACTATGTGGAAAAACAAGCCATCTTCGGAGGCTTGGCGCTGCTGACGATGTTTGCCACTTCAATGATGAGCCCGGTGCTGGTGCGCCGCTTGGCGGTGCTTGGCTTTTCGCTGGCTTTGATTGCAGTGCTTGGCTTGCCGATGTTTGGCACTGATTTTGGCAAAGGTGCAATGCGGTGGTATTCGCTGGGCTTTGCCTCGGTGCAACCGTCTGAATTCTTGAAGCCCGGATTTGTTGTGGTGGCGGCATGGCTTTTGGCCGCTTCGCAGGAAATCAATGGCCCGCCGGGGCGGTTGTGGTCCTTTGGCCTGACGGGATTTATCGTGCTTGTGTTGGCGATGCAGCCAGATTTTGGCCAAGCCTCGCTCATCCTTTTTGGCTGGGGCGTTATGTATTTTGTTGCTGGCGCGCCAATGGTGCTGCTGGTTGCGATGGCCACTCTGGTCGTTTTGGGCGGCACATTTGCCTATAACAACTCGGAACATTTTGCGCGTCGGATTGATGGCTTTCTCAATCCAGATGTCGATCCCACAACTCAGTTGGGCTATGCGACCAACGCCATCCGCGAAGGCGGCTTTCTTGGGGTTGGTGTGGGCGAAGGCGAAGTCAAATGGTCCCTGCCTGATGCGCATACCGATTTCATCATTGCTGTGGCGGCCGAAGAATACGGGCTGCTGTTGGTTTTGGTGGTGATTGCGCTTTATTCAACCATTGTGCTGCGCTCGTTCTATCGGTTGATCAAAGAGCGTGACCCTTTCATCCGACTGGCAGGCACGGGCCTTGTGGCCATGTTTGGCGTGCAGGCGCTGATCAACATGGGTGTTGCGGTGCGATTGCTGCCAGCCAAAGGCATGACGCTGCCCTTTGTCAGCTATGGCGGCTCGTCTCTTATTGCAGGGGGCATCGCCGTGGGCATGCTATTGGCCTTTACGCGCAGCCGCCCCCAAGGCGAAATCGGCGATATTTTGCGTGGCCGCTTGCGTTGACTTGGTAATTCAGTATTGAGGGCGGACGTTTTCTGTACAGAAAACGGTTCGGAAAATATGCATTTTCCGGTCCGGAATTTTTCAAATTCCGCTAAGTTGGCCGGGTTGGGGGAAAAGAATGACGGCTCCACTGATGGTGATCGCCGCTGGGGGAACCGGCGGACATATGTTCCCAGCTCAAGCGCTGGCTGAGGTGATGTTGCGACGCGGCTGGCGGGTCAAGCTATCGACCGATGCGCGCGGGGCACGCTACACTGGTGGTTTCCCTCATTCAGTTGAAATCGAACAAATCTCTAGCGCCACCTTCGCACGCGGCGGTTTGCTGGCCAAAGCCTTGGTGCCCCTGCGTATTTTGGGGGGTGTCAGTGGCATGGTGCTGCGCATGCTGAAAGACCGCCCCGACGTTGTTGTCGGCTTTGGCGGCTATCCGTCTATTCCGGCTTTGGGTGCGGCCACGCTCCTGCGCCTGCCGCGGATGATCCACGAACAGAACGGTGTTTTGGGCAAGGTCAACAAAATCTTTGCCAAACGCGTTGACACAATGGCCTGCGGCACATGGCCGACCGACTTGCCAGAGGGTGTGGAGGGCCATCACGTGGGCAACCCTGTGCGGGGTGCTGTGTTGGAACGGGCCGGGGCTGGCTATATTGCGCCGGGCGATTACCCGATGTCGATCTTGGTGATCGGTGGCAGTCAGGGTGCGCGTATTCTGTCAGATGTTGTGCCCCCCGCAATTGCCAATTTGCCAAGTGCTCTGCTTGGCAATATTCGCGTTTCGCATCAGGCGCGTGACGAAGATGAAAGTCGGGTTCGTGACTTTTACGCTGAAAACGGGATTGCGGCCGATGTGCAGCCCTTTTTCCAAGATATCCCGGCACGGATGAGCGAGGCGCAATTAGTGATCTCACGCTCTGGCGCTTCTAGTGTTGCCGACATTAGCGTGATTGGCCGCCCCTCTGTTTTGGTGCCTTTTGCGGCCGCCACAGGTGATCATCAAACCGCCAATGCGCGCGGTCTTGTCGATGCCGGCGGGGCCATTTTGATCCCAGAAAACCGATTAGAAGTAGACAGTCTGTCCGAACAGATTGCCACAGTGATGACCAACCCTCAGGGCGCAGGCCTTATGGCGCAAGCGGCGCTGTCGCGGGGCAAGCCCGAGGCCGCACAAGAGCTGGCGGATATGGTGGTCGCTTTGGCCGAGAAAGGAACCCAATGAACTCAGCCACAAAACTCCCGCAGGACGTTGGTGCAATCCACTTTGTTGGCATCGGTGGTATCGGCATGTCTGGCATCGCAGAGGTGCTGGTCAACCATGGCTATCAGGTTCAGGGCAGCGACCTGAAATCCACCAAGATCACCGATCGTTTGGCGGGCATGGGCGTGACCGTTTTTGTCGGTCAACAAGCGGAGAACTTGCAAGACGCCAAGGTGGTCGTGATTTCGTCGGCGATCAAACCCGGCAATCCTGAATTGGACGAGGCCCGCAAGCGCGGCTTGCCAGTGGTGCGGCGCGCCGAGATGCTGGCCGAGCTTATGCGGTTGAAATCCAATGTGGCCGTTGCAGGCACCCATGGCAAAACCACCACCACCACCATGGTGGCCACTTTGTTGGATGCCGGTGGCGTTGACCCAACTGTGATCAATGGCGGTATCATTCACGCCTATGGCAGCAATGCCCGTGTGGGCGCCAGTGACTGGATGGTCGTTGAGGCGGATGAATCTGACGGGACCTTTAATCGCCTGCCCGCCACGATCGCCATTGTCACCAATATCGATCCGGAACACATGGAGCACTGGGGCACCATTGAGAACCTGCGCAAAGGCTTTCTCGATTTTGTTTCCAACATTCCGTTTTATGGTTTGGCGGTTTGCTGCACCGACCATCCCGAAGTTCAGGCGCTGGTTGGTAAAATCACCGATCGCCGTGTGACCACCTTTGGCTTTAATGCACAGGCAGATGTGCGCGCCATCAATTTGACCTACAAAGCGGGTGTGGCGCATTTTGATGTCGCCTTGCAGGGCGAAGATGTGTTGATCGAAGATTGCGCGTTGCCGATGCCGGGCGATCACAACGTGTCCAATGCGTTGGCGGCTGTGGCTGTGGCACGCCATCTGGGCATGAAAGCAGAGGAAATTCGCTCGGCTTTGGCTGGGTTTGCCGGGGTGAACCGGCGCTTTACCAAAGTGGGCGAAGTGAACGGTGTGACCATCATTGATGATTACGGTCATCACCCAGTGGAAATTGCCGCCGTGTTGAAGGCTGCACGCCAAGCCTCTGAAGGGCGGGTCATTGCGGTGCATCAGCCGCACCGCTATTCGCGTTTGCACAGCCTGTTTGATGATTTCTGCGCCTGCTTTAACGAAGCGGATGTGGTCGGAATTGCCGAAGTCTTTGCCGCCGGCGAAGATCCGATTGAGGGCGCAGGGCGCGACGATCTAGTGGCGGGCATGATCCGCCATGGGCACCGTCACGCGCGCTCTATTCAATCCGAAGAGGATCTGGAGCGGTTGGTGCGCGAACAGACCCAGCCCGGTGATATCGTCGTCTGCCTGGGGGCGGGTACGATTAGTGCTTGGGCCAACAATTTGCCAGAACGCCTATCACGTTAACCGGTCACGCTAACCTGTCACGTTACCCGGTTTCGTATATCGGGTGGGGTCATCTGGCGCGCCGAACACCCCATTGATCGGCCACCTTGGCAGGTGGCCGTTTGACGTCTGGGAACGCAAAAAACCAAACACCACGCAACTCTGCGCCATGCGGATCACAATGGGGTTGGTTCAGGTGGGATTGCACATTGCAGAGAGAGCCCCGTCGCACTGCACCGCGCCTGCGCAACGAGCGTGCCCATCCTAACCGTCATTGACCCAGAAAAACCGGACCAATTCGGGCCAAACGGCGGCGAAACGGGTGATAAACCCTCCAAATTCAAAAATAACTTGGCTCAGCGCTAAAAATCGGGCTTGATCTGGCGGCCAGAACTTTGGGGAAAGTTCGGCCAGTGTTTTGCGCTGGACGAAGGGGAGAGTGGGACGTGGCTGAGGGGCTCAAACGTCGAATAGGATTGGGATTGCTGACGGCTTATGGCGTCGGCGTCATGGTGGGCGCGGGCATCTATGTGCTGGTGGGGGCCGTTGTGGCCAATGCCGGGCTATGGGCGCCGCTGTCCTTTATCCTTGCGGGCGTGATCGCGGCCCCCACGGCGCTGAGCTATGCTGAGTTTTCCTCGCGTTTGCCCGAAGCGGCAGGTGAAGCGATTTATGTGGCCAAAGGCACAGGTCTTTCGGCGCTGGGAACCTTTGTCGGTCTGGCCATTGTCTTTGCGGGCACGGTGTCTGCGGCGGCGGTTTTGCGCGGTGGCGCGGGCTATCTCGCCGCTTTTGTCGAGGCGATCCCGCTAAATGGCGCCATCGTTGGGCTTGGCCTTGGCTTGGTTTTGGTGGCGGTGATTGGCGCGTTGGAAAGTCTGGCGCTTGCGGCCCTGTTTACGTTGGTTGAGATCATCGGGCTTGCGCTTGTGATCTGGGCGGGGTTTTCGGCCCCCGCAGTCAGTGATCTGGCGGCATTGGCACCACCGGTCTGGTCGGGTGTGGCCTTGGGGGCGGTGCTGGCGTTTTTTGCCTTTATCGGTTTCGAAGATATCGTGAATATGGCCGAAGAGGTGAAGAACCCCACGCAGGTTCTGCCGCGCGCCATTCTGTATTCCTTGGTTATCGCTTCGGCGGTTTATGCGCTGGTGACATTCGCGGCGATCCGCTCGGTGCCCGCAGAGCTGTTGGCGCAAAGCGAGCGTCCTTTGGTATTGGTGTGGCAAGCGGGGATTGGCGGATCCGTGGCCTTCTTGTCCTTGATCGCTGTCACCGCGGCTTTGAATGGTGTTCTGGCCCAGATTGTGATGGCGGCGCGCGTGTTGTTTGGGCTTGGAAGACGCGGGGGGCACCTAGCGGTGTTCCATCACCCGCATCGCAAATTTGGCACGCCGGTGCTTGCGACCGTTTTGATCGGCGCTTGCGTGATTGCGGCGGCCCTGGCCTTGCCGGTGGCCTCTTTGGCTGAGTTGACCTCAACCGTGTTGTTGAGCGTTTTTGTGATTGTGAACCTGTCTTTGATCCTATTAAAACGCCGGACGCCTGTGGCGCCCTTTTGCGTCCCGATGGCGGTACCCATCCTGGGACTTGTGGCGGCTGTTGCGGCTTTGGCGATTACATTCGGAGGGCTATCATGAGCCTGTCTATCGTGCTGGCCTGTGGCTGGTTTGTACTGGCCAATGTGGTGGCCATGTTTCCCAGCAAAAAGGCCCATTGGCCGCAGGCTTGGGTGCTGATCGCTGTGGGCATTCCCATTCTGGGGTTTTTGGTCTTTGAGCACGGGCCTTGGATCGGCCTATTGGTGCTGGCGGGGGCAATGTCGATTTTGCGCTGGCCGGTGATTTACCTTGGGCGTTGGATGCGGGGTCGGGTGCGTCGCTAAATCCACTGGGAAGTCGAATTGGGGGTCTATGCAACGTTGTGAGCAGGTGGTGGTCGCATGACGGCGCGCACCCGCGTTGCGGCATTATTTCCGCCGAAGGTCCCGGTCGTGCTGGATCAACATTGCCCCAAGTTCGGATTGCCACTATGACGGCCAAAACGGCACGAGAGGGGCAGGCATGCAATATCCACAGGTTCGAGGACGGTTGACCGAAGGCAAAGCGCTGTCGGATCTGACGTGGTTGCGCGTAGGTGGTCCCGCGGATGTGGTCTTTCAGCCGGCTGACCTTGAAGATTTGCAGAGCTTTTTGGCGGCATTGCCGGATGAAACGCCTGTCTTTCCGATGGGGGTAGGCAGCAACCTGATCGTGCGGGACGGCGGATTGCGCGCTGTTGTGATCCGTCTTGGGCGCGGCTTCAATCAAATTTCAGTTTCAGGCAACAAGGTGACGGTGGGGGCTGCGGCTTTGGATGCGCATGTGGCGCGACGGGCGGCGGAGCAGGGTGTGGATCTGACCTTTTTGCGCACCATTCCCGGCAGTGTGGGCGGCGCCATTCGCATGAATGCGGGCTGCTATGGATCCTACACGGCAGATGTATTTGTCAGCGCCACAGCGGTCACGCGTCAGGGAGAGTTGATCACGCTATCTGCTGAAGACATGAATTTTGAATACCGTCAAAGCCATCTGCCTGAAGGCTGTGTTCTGGTTGAGGCGGTGTTTGAGGGGCCGTTGGGGGAACCCGCCGCCCTGAGCGAGCGCATGGAAACCCAGTTGAAAAAGCGCGACGAAACCCAACCCACCAAAGATCGCAGCGCCGGCAGCACCTTTCGCAATCCAGCGGGCTTCTCTAGCACGGGGCGGGCGGATGATGTGCATGATCTGAAAGCATGGAAAGTGATCGATGACGCAGGCATGCGCGGCGCCACCCTTGGCGGGGCGCAGATGTCGCCCAAACATTCGAACTTTTTGATCAACACAGGTGACGCCACAGCCGCCGATCTGGAAGGATTGGGGGAAGAGGTGCGAAAAAAGGTTTACGATTCCTGCGGTATCACGCTAGAGTGGGAAATCATGCGGATCGGCGAACCGGTCCCAGAATAAGCGTCACAATAGGCGCACACAGGCAGGGCAAATTGCCCACATAATTATAGAATAAGGTCGCATAGCGGCCAGTGAATTGAGGCACAGTTTGGGTATGTCGAGCAGGACAAACCCGGTAGTGGTGGTGTTGTTGGGTGGCCCCTCGGCGGAACGCGAGGTGTCACTGGCATCGGGGCGTGAATGCGCCGCTGCCCTGCGTGGGGAAGGTTATACGGTGGTTGAGGTCGATGCTGGCCCCGATCTGCCCGCACGTCTGACAGAAATCAAACCGGATGTCGTCTTTAACGCGCTGCATGGCCGTTGGGGCGAAGACGGCTGTGTGCAAGGCATTTTGGAATGGATGGGTATTCCCTATACCCATTCCGGTGTGGCGGCGTCAGCTTTGGCGATGAACAAAGAACGCAGCAAACAGATTTACCGCTCTGTAGGACTTCCGGTGGCCGCCAGCGTTTTGGCCACCAAGGCCGAGGTGCAGGCCCGTCACCTGCTAGAGCCGCCCTATGTGGTCAAACCTTACAACGAAGGCTCCAGCGTGGGCGTTTATTTTGTGGCTGAGGCCAGCAATGGTCCGCCGTTCCTGTCCGAAGAAATGCCGCAGGAGCTGATGGTGGAAACCTATGTGCCCGGGCGCGAATTGACGGCCACTGTTATGGGCGACCGCGTGCTGAGCGTGACAGATATCTTGACCGACAGCTGGTATGACTATCATGCCAAATATGCAGAGGGTGGATCGCGCCATGTGGTGCCAGCTGATTTGCCGCCCGATGTGTTTGCAGCCTGCGAAGATTACGCCCTGCGCGCGCATGTGGCTCTTGGGTGTCGCGGCATCAGTCGCACTGATTTTCGCTGGGATGACAGCCGAGGCATTGCCGGGCTAACCCTGTTGGAAACCAACACACAACCTGGCATGACGGCAACGTCGCTGAGCCCTGAACAGGCGCAGGCCGCCGGTATGAGTTTTGGCCAACTCTGTCGTTGGCTGGTGGAGGATGCGTCATGCAACCGGTAACGCCGCCGCGCCGCGACCCCGCGCCTTCGCGCTGGTCCTATCGCTTGCAGCGGTTGATGCTGACACCTTTTATACGTTCGATCCTGCGGGTGGGCTTGCCCATGGCCACAGCCTTTGGGATTGGCGCGCTCTATTTTTCATATCAGGACAATCGCGATGATTTCCGGCTGTGGCTGGTTGATATTCGCAACGAAATCCAAACCCGCGAAGAGTTCATGGTGCGCCTGATGGCCATCGATGGGGCGGGTGACAGCGTGTCTGAGGACATTCGCGAAATCCTACCGATTGATTTCCCGGTCAGCTCGTTTGATCTGGATCTTGACGCGATGCGTTTGACCATCGCGGAGTTGCCTGCGGTCAAAGATGTTTCCGTGCGGATCCGCCATGGATTGTTGCAGGTGACTGTGACCGAGCGGGTCCCAGCCTTGGTTTGGCGCGGACGGGACGGACTTAGCTTGCTGGATGTAAACGGGTTCTATGTGGGACAGGCCGGTACCCGATTGGATCACGCCAATTTGCCGCTGATTGCCGGAGAAGGGGCGGACAATGCAGCCCCTGAGGCCTTGGCGCTGATCCATGCGGCTGGACCATTGCAGGATCGGTTGCGTGGGTTGGTGCGCATGGGGGATCGGCGCTGGGATCTGGTGCTGGATCGCGGTCAGCGCATTTTACTCCCCGAGAGCAATCCGGTTCAGGCGCTGGAGCGGGTGATCGCAGTGCATCAGGCCCAAGATGTGATGTCGCGGGATCTGGCGATGGTGGACATGCGGATTGGCATGCGCCCGACAATAAGAATGAATACAGCCGCCGTCGAGCAGTGGTGGCGCATTAACGAGATCGGTTTCAAGGACTGACGGTATGATTGAACTCTATGAATCCCAGCGCGCCATGCGCACCATGCGCAAAGCGGCGATGCAACGTGGTGTTGTTGCGATCCTCGATGTCGGCAGCTCAAAGATCGCCTGTTTGGTGTTGCGGTTTGATGGCTCGGATGGGGGCTTTGAAACCGATGGTGTTGGACCGATGGCCGGACAGGCTGGCTTTCGCGTGATCGGCGCTGCGACCACACGGTCGCGCGGGGTCAAATTTGGCGAAATCAGCGCCATGCAGGAAACTGAACGCGCCATTCGTACCGCGCTTCAGGCGGCACAGAAGATGGCGAATATTCGGGTGGATCACGTGATTGCCTGTTTCTCAGGTGCGGATCCACGCAGCTATGGGCTGGCCGGGGCGATCGATCTGGAAAGCCAAGTGGTCACCGAACAGGATGTCAGCCGGGTGCTGTCGGCCTGTGATGTGCCCGATTATGGCGTTGGTCGTGAAGTTCTGCACGCGCAGCCGGTGAACTTTGCCTTGGATCACCGTTCGGGTCTTGGGGACCCGCGTGGTCAGCTGGGCAATCGACTGTCGACCGATATGCATTTGCTGACGGTGGACGGTGCGGCCATTCAAAATCTCGCCCATTGCGTCAAACGCTGTGACATGGAATTGGCCGGGGTGGCCAGCTCTGCCTATGTCTCGGGCATTTCCGCCTTGGTCGAGGACGAGCAAGAGCTGGGCGCGGCGTGCATCGACATGGGGGGCGGGGCCACTGGCATCTCGATCTTCATGAAAAAACACATGATCTATGCTGACAGCGTGCGCATGGGGGGCGATCACGTCACCGGCGACATCTCTATGGGATTGTCTGTTTCCAACAACACCGCAGAGCGGATCAAGACCTTCTATGGCGGGGTTGTGGCCACGGGCATGGATGATCGCGAGATGATCGATATCGGTGGTGACACCGGAGATTGGGAGCACGACCGCCGCAGTGTCAGCCGCGCCGAGTTGATCGGAATTATGCGCCCGCGGGTCGAAGAGATCCTCGAAGAGGTGCGCGTGCGGTTGGACGCGGCCGGGTTTGAGCATCTGCCAAGTCAACAGATCGTCCTAACGGGCGGCGGCAGCCAAATTCCGGGCCTTGATGGTCTGGCAACCAAAATTCTGGGCCAGCAGGTCCGATTGGGCCGTCCACTGCGGGTTAACGGATTGCCACAGGCTGCAACCGGGCCGGGGTTCTCGGGTGCCGTGGGCATGTGTTTGTTTGCGGCCCATCCCCAGGATGAGTGGTGGGACTTTGACCTGCCGGTGGATCGCTATCCGGCCCGTTCGTTGAAGCGCGCGGTGAAATGGTTCCGCGACAATTGGTAAAATTTCGCCCATTGGCGCGATTATGGGATGACCTTGTCGCGCCTGTGGGTTAATCTGGGGATAACCACTGGATAAAGTGGATCTCCTGAGGGCCGGGCAGGGCCTCTGAACATATAGACACTCAAAAAAGCGCTCCGTTTGAAACGGTGTGGTGCTTTGTGTTGTGGTGTATGCGGCTAGATTCCGCAATATCTGTGGAAATCGGCAAGATACCGCAGACCTGTGGACTATTTTCCCCATATTTTGTGGCCAAACTGCGTTTTTTTGATGACGGGTGGGTTGGTTCTCGTTAGCATGATGGGTAATAAGCAGAAAAATACCGCAAGACGCGGATCAACGATATCAGGCGGACAGATCCATGACATTGAACCTCTCGGTGCCCGGGCACGATGACCTAAAACCCCGTATTACAGTCTTCGGCGTCGGTGGGGCCGGCGGTAACGCTGTGAATAACATGATCGACAAAGACCTGACCGGGGTCGATTTTGTCGTCGCAAACACAGATGCCCAAGCGCTGCAGCAGTCCAAATCGACCAGCCGCATCCAGCTGGGTGTAAAGGCCACCGAAGGTCTCGGTGCCGGGGCGCGCGCCAGCGTTGGTGCCGCTGCTGCCGAAGAAAGCATCGAACAGATCGTGGACCACCTGGCTGGGGCGCATATGTGCTTTATCACTGCGGGCATGGGCGGAGGCACCGGAACCGGCGCCGCGCCAATCATCGCGCAGGCCGCCCGTGAACTGGGTGTATTGACCGTTGGTGTTGTGACCAAGCCGTTCCAATTCGAAGGCCTGAAGCGCATGCGCCAAGCCGAAGAAGGTGTGGAAACACTGCAGCGCATGGTCGACACGCTGATCATTATTCCAAACCAGAACCTGTTCCGGTTGGCGAACGAAAAAACCACCTTCACCGAAGCCTTCAGCCTTGCGGATGATGTGCTGTACCAAGGTGTTAAAGGTGTGACTGACCTGATGGTCCGTCCCGGCCTGATCAACCTTGATTTCGCGGATGTCCGCGCTGTCATGGATGAGATGGGCAAAGCGATGATGGGCACCGGCGAAGCGATTGGCGAAGATCGTGCGATCCAAGCGGCGGAAAAAGCGATTGCCAACCCATTGCTCGACGAAATCAGCCTGCGCGGCGCACGGGGTGTTCTGATCAACATCACCGGTGGGCACGACCTGACATTGTTCGAACTGGACGAAGCGGCCAACCGCATCCGCGAAGAAGTGGATCCGGACGCCAACATCATTGTGGGCTCGACCTTGGACACCGAACTGGATGGCGGCATGCGTGTCAGCGTTGTGGCCACTGGTATCGATGCCTCTGAAATCCAAAGCGATATGCCGGTGCCGCGTCGCACCATGGCGGCGCCTTTGACTCAGACTGTCAGCGCTGAACAGCCGGCTCCGGTTGCAGCAGAGCCTGCGCCAGCCCCTGTGGCCGCCGCGCCGGCTGCCGCACCAGCGCCAGCTGAGCCAAGCCTGTTTGAAGGTTTGGACACGCAGCAAGCCGCCGCTCAGGATCAAATGGAAGACATCTTTGAGGAAGAGTACGAAGCTGAGGGCGAACTGCCCCCACCCGCGTATCAGCCTCAATCGTCTGAATTCCAGCCGCTGCCGGACGTTTTTGAAGCAGAGCCAGAAGCACTGGACACCTTTGTGGCACCCAAAGCGCGCCCCGCAGGTCAGCCTTCTGCCGAAGCTTTGGCCCGCCTGCAAGCTGCCGTGCACAACCGCCCTGCAGCGGAACAGCCACAAGCCGCCGCCCCTGCACCCCAGCCCGCCGCTGAGGCGCCTGTTGAGCAAGAGCAAACCGGCCGGTTTGGCCTGAACTCGCTGATCAACCGCATGACGGGTCACGGTCAAGACGCCGCCCCTGCAGCGGCCCCAGCGCGGGCGCAACCGCAGATGCGCGCACAGCAGCCAGCTGCGCAGCCAGCGCCTCAGGCAGAGGCCGATCCCGAGCAAGATCGCATCGAGATCCCCGCTTTCTTGCGTCGCCAAGCCAACTAAGACGCAAAACATGACGTAAATTGGCCGCCTTTGGGCGGCCTTTTTGCGTTTCAGAACAATGCCTTGTTTAGGGGTTCGGCGGAAATCGGCGCATTCGTTACAGGGATGTTTCAGAGCGTTACAAAGATTGAGTTGTCCCTTTTTGACCAGAGTTGTACCTAGTTGGCGTGGGGCAGATGACGCCTCGACAAGATATGGGGACTATCTTGCAAACCACTTTAAAAGGTCCGGTATCATTTACCGGCGTAGGGCTGCATTCAGGAAATCCGGTGCGCATGACATTGCGCCCAGCGACACCAGAGCATGGCATCTGGTTCCGCCGCACGGATGTTGTTGATCGCGATACGATGATCCCAGCACGCTTTAGTGCTGTGAACCAAACTCCGTTGTGCACCCGCATTGAAAACGAAGCAGGCGTTGGCGTCTCGACCGTTGAACACATCATGGCAGCTTTGGCTGGCTGTGGGGTGCACAACGTGTTGATCGATATCGACGGCCCTGAAGTGCCCACATTGGATGGCAGCTCGGCGCAATTTGTGCACGGCATCCTATCCAAAGGGTTGCGTGAACAGAAAGAAGCCCTGCGGGCGATCCAGATCATCAAGCCGGTCAAGGTCACACGCGGTGACGCATGGGCGCGTCTGACCCCTGCGGATGAGCTGCGGATTGATTTCCATATCGATTTTGTCGACGAAGCCATTGGTGTTCAGGACAAACAGATGTCGATGGCCAATGGTGCCTTTGTGCGTGAACTGTCAAACTGCCGGACGTTCTGCCGCCGCGCCGATGTGGACTGGATGCAGGCCAATGGCTTGGCTCTGGGTGGTGTTCCGGGTGAAAACGCGGTGGTGTTTGACGGCGCCAAAGTCGAAAGCGGCAAAGGTCTGCGATTTGCGGATGAACCTGTGCGGCACAAAATGCTGGATGCCCTGGGCGATTTGGCCTTGGCCGGTGCCCCCTTGTTGGCGCATTACACAGGCTTTCGGGCCGGGCATGCGGTGACAAACGATCTGTTGCGCGCTTTGTTCGCTCAACCAGATGCGTTTCGTCTGGTGAAATGTGACACAGCCATGCGGGCGCGTTTGCCCGGTGTTGGCGTGCATTTGAACGAAATTCCTGTTCTGGCTTAGGGCCAAATTGCCAACGCTCGTGCGGAAACACGCCTTCACCAGATTGTGGGGCTGTTTCTGTGCTTGGACCGGGGTAAACAATGGGTTAACAAAGACCCAATGGTCCAGACGAAGGTGGGGTTAGTCGATGTTAGGCAAGGGACGGCGTAGCAAATTGGTCGCGGCATTGTTGGTTGCGACGGCTTTGACAGCGTGTGGCGGCAACGCCAAGCTTGATCGTGGCCAAGTCGATCTTGAAACCCACACTGCCGAAAACATCTTTGGCCGCGCCGAATATGAAATCGAGCGCAAAAAGCCGGATCAAGCCGCATTCTATTTTTCCGAAGTTGAGCGGCTTTACCCGTATTCTGATTGGGCCAAACGGGCCGTGATCATGCAGGCCTATGCCTATCATCTGGACAAAGACTATGAGAGCAGCCGCGCCGCTGCGCAGCGCTATATCGACTTTTACCCGACCGATGATGATGCCGCCTATGCTCAGTATCTGGTGGCTCTGTCCTATTACGATCAAATCGACGAAGTGGGCCGGGACCAAGGTCTGACGTTCCAAGCGTTGCAATCCCTGCGCACCGTGATCGAACGCTATCCCGATAGCGAATATTCACGCTCTGCCGTGCTGAAGTTCGATTTGGCGTTTGACCATCTTGCGGCCAAGGAAATGGAAATTGGGCGGTACTATCTGCGCCATGACCACTTTGCCGCCTCGGCCAACCGTTTCCGTGTTGTTGTCGAAGATTTCCAGACCACCAGCCATACCGCCGAAGCCTTGCACCGCTTGGTCGAAGCCTATCTGTCGCTGGGACTGACCCAAGAGGCGCAAACCGCCGGGGCCATTCTGGGACATAACTTCCAATCGTCTGAGTGGTATGACTCCAGCTACAAATTGCTCAGCGGTCACGGCCTGAAAGCCGAAGCCAAGGGCGACAACTGGTTGCGTCAGGTCTATCGTCAAATGCTTAAGGGTCAGTGGCTCTGAATGAAGGTGGCACGCGACGGCCGCATGGGGATGAGTGAATGCTCCGAGCGCTAGAAATCCGCGATATGTTGATCATCGACCGGCTGGAATTGAATTTCCAACCGGGTTTGAACGTGCTGACGGGGGAAACCGGCGCTGGTAAGTCGATCTTGCTGGATTCACTTGGGTTTGTACTTGGCTGGCGCGGACGTGCGGAATTGGTGCGCTCTGGCGCAGACCAAGGTGAGGTCACAGCCGAATTTGATCTGCCCGAAGGGCACGCCGCCCATGACATCATTGAAGAGGCTGGGCTGCCCGGTGGGGAGACGTTGATCCTGCGCCGTGTGAACACGCGCGACGGGCGCAAAACGGCTTGGGTGAATGATCGTCGCTGCTCTGGCGAGGCGCTGCGCCGCCTGTCGGAAACCTTGATCGAATTGCACGGGCAACATGATGATCGTGGTCTGTTGGATGCCAAGGGCCATCGCGCTTTGCTGGACAGTTTTGCAGATCATGAAAAGCTGCAGGACGCCGTGCGTACCAAATGGCGCGCCTTGTTGCGGGGCCGGTCAGAGCTGAGCAAAGCCAAAGCCGCGCTGGCAGAGGTGAAAGCCGAAGAAGACTTTTTGATCCATGCGGTGGAAGAGTTCAACGCTTTGGATCCTCAGCCCGGTGAAGAGGCTGAATTGGACACCCGCCGTCGCCAAATGCAGGGCGCAGAAAAGATCCGCGAAGATGTGGCACGGGCCCTCAAAGCGCTTGGCAGCGACGGTGCCGAAGGCGCGATGGGCGACGCCACACGGTGGCTTGAAGATGCGGCGGAAAAGGCCGATGGATTGCTGACCCAACCCATTGATGCGCTGGGGCGGGCCTTTGCAGAGCTGAGCGACGCCATCGGCGGGGTGGAATCCGCGCTGAACGGTCTCAGCTTTAATCCCTATGAATTGGAAGAAACCGAAGAGCGGCTCTTTGCCATTCGCGCTTTGGCACGCAAACACAATATTCCGGCTGAACAGCTGGGGGAGTTTGCCACAGATCTGCGCAATCGATTGTCGCTGCTGGACCAAAGCGAAGGCCATCTGGGGGAGTTGAGCGCAACCGTAAGCGCCGCCCAAGCGGATTTCGACACTGCGGCGGCCAAGCTCAGCGCCTCACGCCACAAAGCCGCCGGTGCCTTGGACAAGGCTGTGACCGCAGAGCTGGCCCCGCTGAAGATGGATCGGGCGGTGTTTCGCACCGAGATCCAAACCGTTGAAGGTTCGGGGGAAGGCATTGATGAGGTTGGCTTTAGCGTGGCAACCAACCCCGGCGCCCCCTCGGGGCCTTTGGGCAAGATTGCATCTGGCGGCGAATTGAGCCGGTTCCTCTTGGCGCTCAAAGTGTGCTTGAGCCAAAAGCAAAGCGGTGTGACGATGATCTTTGACGAAATCGATCGCGGGGTTGGTGGCGCAACAGCGGATGCGGTTGGGCGCAGATTGTCGACACTGGCCAGTGGCAGCCAAGTGCTGGTTGTGACCCATTCGCCGCAAGTGGCGGCCCTTGGCGCGCATCACTGGCGTGTTGAAAAACACGTGAAGAACGATGTGACCACCTCGACCGTTGTGCCGCTGAGCGCTGCGGACCGCGTGGATGAAATTGCACGTATGGTGTCGGGCGATACCGTGACTTCACAAGCGCGCGCCGCCGCCCGCGCCCTGATCGACGCCTCTGCATAAACCCCACCACGGGCGCGGAAAATGCGATTTTCCGGATCGGATTATGTCATAATCCGCCACCGCCAGCTTCAGAGGTCGCGCAGCAATTTGCCCGGGTTCATGATGTTGCCGGGGTCCAGCGCATGTTTCAGCTGGCCCATCACATCCCAGGCCGCGCCGTGTTCTTGCGCCATATATTTCTTTTTGCCCACACCGATGCCGTGTTCCCCAGTCGCGGTGCCCCCCATGCCAAGCGCGCGTTGCACCATGGCATGAGACAGCGCCATCGCCGTCTGTTTCTGCTTCGGATCCTTTGGGTCGATCAGAAGGATTGCGTGAAAGTTGCCGTCGCCGACATGTCCAAGAATGGGGCCTGAGAGGCCCGATTTGGCGATATCGGCCCGGGTTTCCTCCACAGCTTCGGCCAAGCGCGAAATCGGCACGCAGATATCAGTGACCAGCGCGCGTGCCCCGGGTTGAGAGGCGAGCACAGCCCAGTGGGCATTGTGGCGCATCTTCCAAAGCGCTGAGCGGTCTTCGGGTTTGGTGGCCCAGTCAAACCCTGTGCCGCCAAGATCTTCGGCGATGTCTTTGAACACCGCTGCTTGCTCTGCCACCGCTGTGGCGCTGCCGTGGAATTCGACCAGCAGATGCGGGCAGAGAGGCATGGAAGCACCGGCATAGCCGTTGAATGCCGCTGCCGTCGCCGCATCAACAAATTCAATCCGTGCCATGGGAATGCCCATTTGGATGGTCGCAATCACGGCATCGACCGCGCCTTGCATGTCCTCAAAGGCACAGATTGCAGCAGAGACCTCTTCGGGCTGCCCTTGCAGGCGCAGCGTCACTTCGGTGATGAGCCCCAGCGTGCCTTCGGCCCCAACCATCAATGCCGTCAAATCATACCCTGCGCTGGATTTGCGCGCCCGCGTGCCGGTTTCGATGATCTCGCCGCTGGCCAAGACCACCTGAAGACCCAAGACATTGTCGCGCATCGTGCCGTAGCGGACTGCCGTTGTGCCACTGGCGCGGGTCGACACCATCCCCCCGATCGAGGCATTTGCCCCTGGATCCACAGGAAAGAACAGCCCTGTGGCGCGCAGGTCTTGGTTCAGCTCTTCGCGGGTAATGCCCGGTTGAACCGTGACATCCATGTCTTCGGCCCCAATCCGCAGCACCTTGTTCATGTGTCGAAAGTCGACACAGACCCCGCCTGACATGGCTTGGGCCTGACCTTCAAGAGAGGTGCCTGCCCCCCAGCCAATCACCGGACAGTTGTGTTGCGCACAGATGCGCACAATTTCAGCAACCTCTTGTGTCGAGTGGGGGTAGGCCACCGCATCGGGCGGGGAGACTGGAAAATACGACTCTGATTGACCATGCTGTTCAAGATCGGACTTGGAGCGGCTCAGCCGTTCGCCTAGTAAGGACGCAAGATCTGCAACAGCGTTTTGGATGGTCATAAGGGGCTCCGTTAGATTTGGGGCAGAGTAGGCCAAGCGCAAAGCGACCGAAAGAGGCTTCGAGACCATAAGATGGCGGAAAAAATGCGTCCCCAGCTCTGGCGATTGATCCGCGACTGGCTTTATGCGTTTGTCGAAGCCTTTGCCTTGATGCGCCGCAAGGGCCCCAGCCAGTTTCAATTCTGGCTGATTGCGGCCTCGATTGGCACGGTGGCAGGGTTTGCCGCCCTGTTTTTCCGCAAAGGGATCGAAACACTTCAGGCCTTTCTTTATGGCACCGAAGACACCGCCCATCTGCACAGTTTTGTGGCAACCCTCCCGTGGTATTGGATCCTGATCCTGCCCATTCTGGGCGGGCTGGTCACCGGAGTGGTGTTGCATCTGTTCACGCCAGATGCGCGGGTGCGCTCGGTCGCGGATGTGATCGAAGGCGCGGCGATGCACAAGGGACGTGTCGAAATGCGCGCGGGCATGGCCTCGGCTGTGGCGTCGCTGGTGACGCTCAGCTCGGGGGGATCCACAGGACGAGAAGGGCCGGTTGTTCATATGGCCGGGGTTGTGTCCTCTTGGGTCAGTGATCGCATCCAAGCGGACGGAATTACCGGGCGGGATCTTTTGGGCTGTGCCGTGGCGGCAGCGGTCTCGGCCAGTTTTAACGCACCCATCGCTGGGGCGCTTTTTGCGCTAGAGGTGGTGCTGCGCCACTTTGCGGTACATGCGTTTGCACCCATTGTGATCGCCAGCGTGGCCGGTACAATTATCAACCGATTGGAGTTTGGCGGCGTAACAGAATTCCACTTGCCCGAAGCCAATGTCCTTGAGTTTTATGTGGAGCTGCCCGCCTTTTTGCTTTTGGGGCTGATGTGCGGCGTTGTGGCGACGATCCTGATGCGGTCGGTGTTCTTTGCCGAGGATCTGGGCAATGTGTTGCAAGAGCGGTCTGGCATGCCGCGCTGGATGCGCCCCGCTGTGGCTGGCGCAATGCTGGGGCTGATTGCGATCTTCTTTCCTCATATTATCGGGGTTGGCTATGAAACCACCTCGGCCACACTGACGGGGCAGATCATGGTGGGCTCTGCGATCCTGTTTGCGATCGTCAAGGTCTTGGCGGTGGCCATCACGATGGCAGGGCGGATGGGGGGCGGGCTGTTTTCCCCTTCGATGATGATTGGCGCGCTGACGGGGCTGGCCTTTGGCTTGATCGCCACGTCGGTCTTCCCAGAGGTGTCAGGCTCTCACACGCTTTATGCGCTGGCGGGCATGGGGGCGGTGGCTGCGGCCGTGCTGGGGGCGCCCATATCCACGACAATGATCGTTTTTGAGCTGACCGGTGATTGGCAAACGGGCCTTGCGGTGATGGTTGCCGTGTCTATCTCAACGGCTCTGGCGTCACGCTTGGTGGATCGCTCGTTCTTTCTGACCCAGCTGGAACGGCGTGGGGTGCACCTCGCGGCGGGGCCGCAAACCTACCTTTTGGCCATGTTTCAGGCCGGGGCCTTGGCGCGGGCGGCAGAGGATCCCGGAGCGGCGGATCCGGTGCGGTGTCAAGAAATGGTTGAGGACGGAATTTTCCTGTCCAAGGACGCGACGCTGGAAGACGCGATGCCGCTGTTTGAAAAGGCCGGTGTGCCGTTTCTGCCCGTGCTGGGCGCGGCCGCCCCCGGTGAGGCCGCAGACATCATCGGTGCCTTGTTCTATGTCGATGCCTTGAAAGCCTATAATCGTGCCCTTGCCGCCATCGCCGCCGAAGAGCACAGCTAACCCCCCCTGCAAGGGGCGCGGAAAATGACATTTTCCGGACCGGATTATCGCATAATCCGAGGCGCTCTGTTCCAAGCGCTATACGGGTTTGGTGAGCATCAGCCAAAATATGGCCAGCATCGCCAAAAAAGCGGGAAAGCCTGCGGCAAACCAGATCCGATAGAGCTTGTGATATCGGGGGGGCAGGGCGGTGTTGCTGTCCGCGGCGGTCTGAGCCAATTGGCGCAGTTGGATCTGTATCCAAACCACCGGCAGCCAAAACAGACCGACAAAAAGGTAAAGCCCGATCGAGGCCATAATCCACAAATCACCAAACCCATAGCCCAGATGCCAGACCAGCAAAACGCCCGTGATCGGTTGCAGCCCGGCAGCCGTTGCGGTGAAAACCAAATCGGCCAGCACCACGATGCCCGCCACATGGGCTATCAGTCTTGCGTCGCCGCTGGCATGGCTGCGCACCATAAAGAATGCAATGCCCGCTCCTGTGCCCAGCAGGACCGTGGCCCCCAGGACATGTGCATAGCGCAAGATCTCATAGATCATCGCGTGTCCACCATGGGCAGTGCACAGAGGGCAAGGATCATTCCGGGGATCACTTTGACAAATGGCCCCATCGGATCCGCCCAGAGATCCGGCGTCAGCACCGTGCCACCCGCGAGATAGCACAGCGACAGGGCGACCATGCCGAGGAGAGTAGCCTTGGCGGTGCGTCGCCAAAGCACGCCAAGCCCCAGCGCCACATCCAAAACCGCTCCGCCATAGACGGCGTTGCTGGAAAAGTGTGGATCCACACCGCGCGAGACCAAAACGTCGATCGCAGCAGAGGCGTTCAAAACCGCAATCCCCCCCGAGAGGATCCAAAACAGGGACAATGTGCCCAGGATGAGGGGAAACAGCAGAAACAGCCGTGAAAACCAACGCTCTTGCGGTGAGCTGGGCATATGCATCAGCGTTGCTTGCAAGCTGCGGCAGGGCTGTTGGGACAGCTGGTCCCAAACGCTCGGGTCTGCATGGACCCCTTGGCGCAGTGTCACCAATGCCGTTGTGCGTAGGGCAGGGCGCCATCCCATGCGCCCCAGCACATCGGCGCCGCGCCCCATCATTTGGATTGACCAATCCGGCAAAGGTAGCGTTAAGCGCGCCGGGCCATAGCCAAGCCAGCGCCGCATCTGCGTGACCAAGGCGGGGAAACTATGGGGCTCTGGCGCAGTCAGATCGGCAACGGTGCCACTGGGAATGTCACCTTTTGTGGCGCGCACGATGGCCTCAGCCACATCGTTTAACCCAACGGTTTGGATCTGACTGTTTGGGAACAGGCGCAGATGCACCGGCGCAGCTGCGGCGGCGCGCAACAGGGCAGAGCCGCCATAGGCTGTGGGGCCAAGAACCAAACTGGGCCTGAGGATAACATGATCCACGCCCGACGCGGCAACGAGGGCGTCGCCTTCTGCTTTGCTGCGCAGAAATGCCGTGGCGGCGTCAGGTGTGGCCCCCGCAGCAGAGATTTGGATCAATCGTGCATCGCGCCCCAGCATGGCCGCGCACAATGCGCGCAGCATCGAGACATGAACACCGTCCAATGAATCCTGTGCGGTGTCCTGCAAGGCACCGGCGGCGTTCACCACCACGTCGATGTCTTCAAGGATTTCAATCCATTCCTGCGGGCTTAGCGTCGCAAGATCACGGATAACCCAAGGTATGTCGGGAAAGCAGCGCTGCGCATTTCTGCGGTGCCGCCCCATCCCAACACACTCATAGCCCGCATCGCTCAGCGCGCGCAGGGCCGCCGCGCCGATCAGGCCATAGCCTCCCAATATCAAAGCACGTGCCACTTAAGCAGCCTTTATACGCGCTCTACCGCCAGGGTTTCTGAGGTATAAAAGGCCAGATAATCTTTGATCTGCGCAGCTGGCTCTAGCGGTGTTTCATAGGACCAGACAGCGTTCTTCAGCGTGGTGCTTTTGGTCACGATTGAATAATAGCTGGCATCACCCTTTTTAGGGCAGTGGGTGGAGTGGTCGGTCTTGTCCAGAAAGGCCATCGCAAAATCGTCGCGCGGGAAGTAGATCACAGGGTCCATGCTGCCTTCGCTCAACTCCAGCGCATTGTTGCTTTCACCCAGTACGGCGCCACCTGCGCGCACAACCCAAGTTCCTTCCGCTTTGCGGATCGTCACATCGTTTGTCATCTCTCGCTCCCATAGTCTTTAATTGTTACCGCTTGGATGGGTCCATCCGATACTCAAAGCGGGGCTGTTGCTTGGGCCAACCATAGCTGGGCCTGCGGTCCAAGCCGAGGGCTGATTTTGTCGCGGCACTGTGCGTGATAGGCGTTCAACCAATCACGTTCGGTCCGGCTCAACATCTCGGTTTTGATCAGTCGACGGTCGACGGGCACCCAAGTCAATGTCTTGAAGTCATACATAGCACGCGCATCTGCGCCGTCCAGTGCCGCGGCCTCTTGGACCACAATCAGATTTTCTATCCGAATGCCAAACGCACCCTCGCGATAATAGCCCGGCTCATTAGAGAGGATCATGCCGGGGCGCAAAGCTACGTCTGACACGCGGCTGATGCGCTGCGGGCCTTCGTGCACACATAAGAACACCCCCACACCGTGCCCGGTGCCATGATCATAGTCCTGACCGGCGGCCCACAAAGGCGCGCGCGCAATCGCATCGATGTCACGCCCTGCCAGCCCCTGAGGAAAGCGCAGGCGCGAAACACCAATCATGCCTTGCAGCACGCGGGTAAAGCAGGTTTTTTCATCGTCCCCAACGTGGCCGATGGGCAGGGTGCGGGTGATATCTGTGGTGCCGTTTAAATATTGACCGCCACTGTCGAGCACAATCAACTCCCCTTCGCGCAGCGGGGCATTGGTTTTTTCGGTGACCCGGTAATGGATGACCGCCCCATTTGCACCGCTGCCCGAGATCGTGTCGAAACTGATGTCGCGCAGCTGATTGGTGGCACGGCGCTGCGCTTCCAGCTCAGTGACCATGTCAATTTCGCTCAGGCTGCCCACTGGCTGCTGATCATACCAGCTCAAAAATTCGCACATCGCCGCTGCATCCGTCAGATGGGCTTCGACTGTGCCGGCAATCTCCGCTGCCGTTTTACAGGCTTTGGGCAAGACGCAAGGGTCTTGCGCCCAAGCAATCTCAACCTGTGCTGCGCGCAGGATATTGGCCACCTGCATCGGGCAGCTGGCGCGATCAAGCTGCACCACGCCGCTCAACGCACTCAAATAGTCTTCAAATTGCTCCGGCTCATATAGGCGCACGGCGCTGCCCAGATGCGCGCGCATCTCGGCATCCACCTTTTCAGCTGTGGCAAACAGCGCAACGGTTGCATCCTCATGCAGCACTGCCAAGCAATGGGGCACCGGGTTGCGCTCAATATCGCGGCCGCGAATGTTCAACAGCCAAGCGATAGAGTCGGGCAGGCTGAGCACCGTTGCGGCCACGCCCTTGCGGCGCAGTCCTTCGGCCAATCTGTCGCGTTTGGCCGTGTGGCTCTCTCCGGCCAGCGCGGCCGGAAAGGCAAAGATTTTGCCACAGGGCGCCGCGGGTTGGTCGTGCCAAATCCGGTCCACCAGATTGTCACTTTCGCGCAGCGTGACCGGGCTCTGCTCTACCAACGTGCGCAGTTTTTCGATCTCTTCCACACTGTGAAGCCAGGGGTCAAATCCGATCACCGCCGCGCCGTCCGCTTCCTGTTCCAGCCATGTGCCCAATTTGACCTCAGGCCAAGGCACGGGTTGAAAGGCTGACAAATCAACCTGCTCCTTAACTTGGGTGCGATACCGCCCGTCGATGAACACCCCCGCCTTATCCGTCAGAACCGCGCAAAACCCCGCCGATCCGGTGAACCCGGTCAGCCAAGCCAATCGCGCGTCACGCGCCGCCACATATTCCCCTTGATGCACATCTGCGCGCGGCACCAAAAACCCATCAACCTTGGCTGTGGACATTTCTTGACGCAACAGCGCCAAACGGGCCGGGCCCTGTGTTGGATCTGCGGTCTCTTCAAAGGATTGAAACATTTGGCCTCCTAATGGGCGCCCCGCGCGCAACTCGGTGCACAGATCCGCCGAATGTCACAGGCAAGCCCCATTCGCCTTGCCCCAAATACTCTCGCCGAAGGCGGTGCCCGCGGCGCGGACCTGTGCGCCGCGCCAAGATATCTCGCGGCACCCGTCAGGGCGCCCCTTTGGGGACCGATCAGCTGGCTTTGCGCAGTCCCATGGTGCGAGCCCGGGCGCGGGGATCTTGATCAAACAGCCCGGCCAATTGTTCGGTCATTGCGCCAGCCAGTTGCTCCACATCGGTGATCGTGACCGCGTGTTGGTAATAGCGCGTCACATCATGGCCGATGCCAATCGCAATCAGTTCGACCTGTTTGCGTTTTTCCACCATCGCAATCACATCCCGCAGGTGTTTTTCCAGATAATTGGCTGGGTTCACCGACAGGGTGCTGTCGTCCACTGGGGCGCCATCTGAAATCACCATCAGGATTTTGCGCTGCTCTGGGCGCGCAATCATCCGACGGTGCGCCCATTCCAGCGCCTCGCCATCGATGTTTTCTTTCAGCAGGCCTTCTTTCATCATCAGGCCCAGATTGGCCTTGGTGCGCCGCATCGGGGCATCCGCTTTCTTATAGATGATATGGCGCAGATCGTTCAGACGACCGGGCGTTTGCGCACGTCCATCAGCCAGCCATTTCTCCCGCGATTGGCCGCCTTTCCAAGCGCGGGTGGTAAAGCCCAGCACTTCCACTTTCACGTCGCAGCGTTCCAGCGTCGAGGCCAAGACATCCGCACAGATTGCGGCAATCGATATGGGGCGACCGCGCATCGACCCCGAGTTGTCCAACAACAATGTGACCACGGTGTCGCGGAACTCAGTGTCTTTTTCGACCTTGAACGACAGCGGGGTGGTGGGGTTGGCCACCACACGTGCCAGACGTCCGGCATCCAAAATGCCCTCTTCCATGTCAAACAGCCAGCTGCGGTTCTGTTGGGCTTGCAAGCGGCGCTGCAGCTTGTTGGCCAAGCGGCTGACAGCCCCTTTCAACGGTTCAAGCTGTTGATCCAGATAGGCGCGCAACCGTTCCAATTCGGCGGGTTCCGCCAGGTCTTCGGCGGCGATCTCTTCGTCAAAGCTGTCGTTGTAGACCAGATAATTCGGATCGGCCTCAGACGAGGCAGGCGGTGGTGGCGGCTCAAGCGGCGCGTCACCATCTGGCATATCGGTCTCTTCAGACATCTCATCTTCGGCCATGTCATCCATGCTGACTTGGGCTTCGGAGCTGTCTTGGGTCTCTTCCTGTGAGCGTTCGGGATCGGCCTCGGCCTCTTGGTCGTCCTGATCATCCTGACCGCTGCTGTCAGGGTCGTTTTGTTCTTCGTCGTTCTCTTCGGCTTCGTCCTGCTGATCTTCGTCTTGCTGATCAGGGTCGTCCCCCAGTTGATCCCCATAGCCCAGATCATCAATGATTTGGCGGGCAAAGCGGGCAAAGGCCGCTTGGTCATCCAGAATGTCCTGCAGTTCACCCAATGTGGTGCCCGCTTGGTTTTCAATGAACCCGCGCCACAGATCCATGACATTTGCGGCCGCTGGCGGCAAATCACGCCCCGTGGCCAGATGGCGGATCATATAGCCTGCGGCCACTGGCAGGGGGGCATCCGCCGGGGCGGAAATCTGATCATAGCCCAAGCGACGGGCATCTGACTCGATCTTGGCGTCGATGTTGCCAGCGGTGCCGGGCATATCGCGGGCGCCCATGGCCTCGCAGCGGGCGGTTTCCATCGCCTCATAAAGGTTGCGCGCCATATCCCCGGGGGGGGCATAGCGGGCGTGGGTGGCGTCATTGTGATACTTGCGTTGCATCGCCAAAGCATCGGCAGTGCCGCGCGCCAACAAGACCTCTTCGCGTGAAACCCGGCGGCTGATCTGGGGCAGGCGGATGGTGTCGCCTGACATGCCCGATGGATCGACCGTGTAAGACACGTTCAGTTCGGCGTCATCCGCCATCACCTTGGTGGCGTCTGCGAGGGCCTTTTTAAAAGGATCTGCTGGGTTTTCGTTTGGTTTTTTCATCGTTCCATCGCCACATCTTCAAGGCGACAGGTGCCTGCCGCCAATTCTGCCAGTTGCGCCACATGCACATCGACAGCATCGATGACATTATAGTCCGTATTTTGGTTGTCAAAGGCTAGGTTCAAATCCGTCCCCGCCAAGACAATCGCCTGAGCGTCGTGTTCATGGACCATGCGCGCACCAGCATCAAGCAATTGCTGGCGTTGCTGCGCGTCACAGCGCCCCGCAACAGCCATGTCGATATAGGTTTGGCCCAGTGTTTCGATCTCATCCTCCAGCGTAACCGCCTGAGTTTTATGGAGTTGTCCATAAAGATGGCTGCGCATCACCACAGGTGTGCCAAGCAGACCGACGCGCGCAAATCCCTGTTGTGCAAAATGATCATCAAGCGGTGCAACGCCAGAGATCACGGGCAAAGCACTGCGTTGCGCAAATTCCTGAGCACAAAAATGTGCGCCCAAAGAGGTCAGCGCCACACAGGAGGCGCCCCCGGCCTTCAGTTGATCGCTCATCTCGGCAAACACATCGGCCTGCGCGGCGCGATCGTCTGCGCGGGCGTTGCGAATGAGCGTTTGGATATCCGCGTGGGCAATCGTGAGGTTCAAAGGCATATCGCGCTGATCTGCCATCGCAGTCAGGCGTTGATAATAGAGAACCGTCGCAGCAACTCCGATGCCACCAATAAGGCCTATATGCATGGCATTTCCCCTTGGCACAGCGGCAGAGATATCAATACAGGCCGCCTGTCATTGGGTTATTCACCTGCACTCAGGGAAAGGCAAGGCACAATGCGTCGATCAACTCAGCAGCATCGCACGACAATCGCCAATCATGCGCACCGCCATTCGGTTGGCCATCTGCGCATCCCGTTTGTCATCGTTAAAAGTGGCCCGTGTCAGCAGACGCGCTTGGGCCGCTTTGGCTTCGACGCGCCAGTTCAGAACCATTCGTCCTTGGTCTGGTGACATCATCGCATCCAGAATATCCAAAAGGGCTGAGCGCGAGGATTTGGTGGCATCTGCCGCCTCTCCGTCAAACATCCATTGGAATTCCATTTGCGCAGACAGACGTCCCGCGCACGCCGCAAATACTCGCAAGTGGTCGTTTTGGGAGGATTGAGCCAAGAGCGACGGCGCGGGGGCCATGAGGGTCGCCGCGAGCAGGGTTGAGGTGAAGATTGTTTTCAAACCGCTCATGATTTGATCATGAAGGCAAAAAAATCGCCAATCAAGTGGGCGATTTGAAAACATATACGTTTGAACCATCTTTGCCGCAGTCATGCCACGGTCATGCCGGAGTCACGCGAAGGCCCCCTATTTTGCGTCGGGGCCGCAAAATAGGTCAGATCATGACCCAAGTTCCAAGGTGGTGCGCATAAGGGGGCGGCCGCAGATCAGCCGCTCTGGGCGGCAGTATCTGGTGATGTGACTGGGGCGTTCAGGGCCGCAACCACAGCGGTTGTCCAGATCTGAGCCAGCTGGGGGCGCGGCATCGACATGGCGCTTTGGGTCACACAATAACCTTCAAACAGCGGCATCAAGACGGCAACGGCGTTTTGAATTTGCGCGTCTGACTGTGCGGCAGGCACCAGTTGGCGCAGGGTCTGGGCATAGATCTGGCCCAAACGTTGGTAGTAGGAGGTAAGCACCTTGGCCATTCCTGCAGAGGTTTGCGCCGCAGCCCAGAGTTCTTTGAACAAGGCACCGCCTTCATCAAAATCTGAGGCCTGTAAAATGGCACCCAGCAGCGCCTCCAGATCCTGTTGCAGATCACCAGAGCTTTGGATGTGCTGCAGGTTCAGATCTTGGACATAGCCATCCACAAAACGCGCCAACAAAGCCTCAAGCAGCAGGTCGCGGGTTGCAAAATGATATTGCAAGTTGCCCAAGCTGATCCCCGCATGTTCGGCCACTTTGCGCATAGTCAGCGCCGCACCACCTGCCTCGACCAACAGGGATTGGGTGGATTCTAAGATCAATTCTTTTTTGGACAGCGACTTGGACATGGACCCTCTTTCACGCGTCAACTTATGCCGGTCTTGACGATTTGGGTCAATAGACCTAAATAGAGGTGGAAATAGGTCAATTGACCTAAAATGGAGGAAGGCCGTATGAAAGCCCTCGTGACCACCAAAGACGAACTGCGCAGTGTCACAGATCACCCCGAACCAAGCCCCGCCGCCGGCGAAGTCAAAGTGCGGATTCACACCGCCTCGGTGACCTCAACCGATCAAGCGGTTGTTGATGGCCATATGGATCTCTTCTTGACCTTGGCGCGGGCGAAATCGCCTGTGCGCACCGGGTTGGAATTTGCGGGTGTCGTGACGCAGGACAGCGCCAAATTCAAACAGGGGGATCAGGTTTTTGGCTATGTTTCTTTGCTCAAAGGCCCCAAAACCCATCAGGAATACATTTGCGTCAATGAAAACTTCCTTGCCCCGTTGCCCAAGGATATCACGATGGAGCAAGGCGCGGGCATCGCTATCGCCGGTCAAACCAGTCTGGTGGCGTTGCGCCAATTGGCCAAGTTAAAACCCGGCCAATCAATTCTGATTGTCGGAGCCAGCGGCGGCGTTGGCGCGGTGGCGGTGCAGATCGCCACCCAAATGGGGGCAAAGGTGACGGCCATGGCTGGGCCGGGACAGGGGCCATTCCTGTCAGCATTGGGGGCGGACACCGTCTTGGACTATACCCAACAGACAATCGCATCTCTGACGGGGGCGTTTGATGTAGTGTTGGATTTGTCCTGCGTGTTGAAATTTCGAGAGGTGCGTCATTTGATGACCAAACGCGGGCTCTTTATCCCTGCTGACCCAATGCTGAACCTCAAAGACTTCATTGGCAATCTCTGGCGGCGTCAAAAGGTGGGGTATCTGCTGGTCGACAAAGGGCACGGCGAAACTCTGAAAGAAGTGTCGGATCTGGTGGTCTCGGGGCGTGTCAAACTGGCTGAAAACCAAGTTTACCCATGGCAAGACTATGTGCAGGCCTTTGAGCGTCTTGGCCAAAAGGGGCGCAATGGTCGCATTATCCTGCGCGTTGCTGCCGCCTGAGCCGACAAAAAAGCCGCCGCACCCAAAGGAACGACGGCTTTTTAATTCGTGTTGAAAGCGGAGTTATTTCATCGCCATCGAGGCGGCGCTTTCTGGCAGCTCTTCGTCAAAGCAGCGCTGATAGAACTCAGCCACAGTCGAGCGTTCCAACTCGTCACATTTGTTGAGGAAGCTCAGGCGGAACGCATAGCCAACATCGCGGAAAATCTCTGCGTTTTGCGCCCAGTTGATCACTGTACGTGGGCTCATCACGGTAGACAGGTCGCCGCTCATGAACGCCGTCCGTGTGAGGTCAGCCAAGGTCACCATCTGGCTGATGGTCTTGCGGCCTGCTTCGGTGTTGTAATGTGGGGTCTTGGACAAGATGATGTTGGTTTCAGCATCATGGCTCAGATAGTTCAGGGTCGCGACCAAGGACCATCGGTCCATTTGCGCTTGGTTGATCTGCTGCACACCGTGGTACAGACCCGTAGTATCCCCCAAGCCAACGGTGTTGGCGGTGGCAAACAGGCGGAACGACGGCGAGGGGGTGATCACCTCGTTTTGGTCCAGCAAGGTCATTTTGCCATCATGTTCCAGAATGCGCTGGATCACGAACATCACATCCGCACGACCCGCGTCATATTCGTCAAACACGATCGCAGTGTTGTTGCGCAGCGCCCAAGGCAGGATGCCTTCGTGGAATTCTGTAACCTGCTTGCCATCTTTCAATTTGATGGCGTCTTTCCCGATCAGGTCGATCCGGCTGATGTGGCTGTCCAAGTTGACGCGCACACAGGGCCAGTTCAGTCGCGCCGCAACCTGTTCGATATGGGTGGATTTACCCGTGCCGTGATAGCCCTGCACCATGACGCGCCGGTTGCGCGAAAAGCCAGCCAAAATGGCCAATGTGGTGTCTGGGTCAAACTTGTAGGTTGGGTCGATCTCTGGAACGCGGTCTGTAGGCTCCGCAAATCCTTTGACGACCATATCGGTATCGATGCCGAATACATCGCGCACAGAGATATCTTCGGTGGGTTTTACGGTGCTGTCCATGGGTGTCCGACTTCTCAAAATCACTTCATCAGAAAGAGCGAATGGCTCCGAAGGAGTTGGTGCCTTATTTGATCGCCAAGAGCAAGGGGGGCGGGCAGAATTCTCTGCCAAAGCGGTGCGCAAGTTTATGCGAGCCGTCGCCGGGGCGGGCACCGAGGCGCACCGCCACAGATGTTGGCAGCATCCTTTGTTTTAAACGCAAAGTCGGGGTCGCGTCGGGGCAGTCACGCAGCCGGCATGAAAAACGCGCCCCGAAGGGCGCGTTTGAAATTATTTGAAGCTGCGGCTGTCTTTGATCTGGTCCCAGGCCCAAACAACCAATTGCAGTTGCTCTTCCTGGCTGCGATCGCCCCCGTTCATGTCGGGGTGCAGCACTTTGATCAGCTTTTTGTAAGACTTGCGAATTTCGGCTTTGGTGGCCTGATCCGTGGTCTCCAAAATTTCGATCGCGCGGCGTTCGGTCGGGGGCAGGCGGCGGCTGGTGTTGGCGGAACCACCGTTTTTGCCCGGGTTTTGCGTGGCGTTGCCGCCCAGAACCTGATGCGGATCCTCGATGCCCAATCGGGCCCAAGCCCTGGTTTCGGGATCTTCCATCCGTTTGGTTTCGCGTTCCCAAACCTTGTCTTTGGAATTCTGGGCGTTCATTTCCGCCTCAGTTTTCCCATCAAAAAAGCTCCATTTTTGATTGTATTCACGCACGTGGTCTTTGCAGAACCACAGAAATTCGTCCAATACATCCGGAGCTTTGGGCGCGCGGTATTTGCCCGCTTCTTCGCATCCGTCGTGTTCACACACACGCACAGAGGTTTCAGAAGCGCCTGACAATGTACGGCGGCCACGTGGGTTCTTCTTCTTTGCCGACTTGACCGACATATTGAACCCAAAGGGGTCTGCTTTATCCATGGGATCACCTATTCGACTCGGACGATAGAGTTTAGACTAAATGCGCCGAGATTGAAGGGGGATTGTTGCGATATCTGCGCAAAATTTGAAAAGTTCACACAAACGTAACCGCCAACAGACCCCAACAACACAGGGCAGAACTGGGGAGATTGAGTTGCGTTAGGTTTTCGCCTTGTCCATCAACTGAGCCACGCGATCGCGCAAAACATCCCCCATTTCGCTGTCTTCCTCTTCAAGCTCTTCTTCAGTGATCGAAGCATCGTCTTCGGGTTCTGAAGGGCCGCTGAAGATCCGGGGGGCGGGGGCGCGCGGTTTTTCTTCTGTGTCCTTGCTTTCTGGTGCGGGCTGGGCTGGATCTTCCAGCGGCTCCAGCGGCTCCAGCGGCTCCAGCGGCTCCAGCGGCTCGACGGGGGCAGGGGCCGCAATGGCCAAGGGTGTCACGTTTGTTTGCTCTGACGCCGCGGTCGAGGCCTGTGGGCGGCGGAACACCAGAACCGAGCGGAAGGCCGTGTGCGTCTGAGTGAGGCCCTGTCGTTCTTCGCTGGGCAAAGTCTCGGCCCGCTGAAATTCCCAACCGCTGGCGGCCATAAGATTTAGAACCTGCTCAACGGTGTGTGCAAAGCGGCCTTCGGGTGTCTTTATGCCTTTGACCTTTTGGCCTTTGCTCGGGGCGGGAACCACTTTGTAGTCATAAACTGTCATCTGAAAACCTACGATAAAATCGCGTCATTCTAACAATGCCACCAGCTAAGATCAAATGGTCTTAGACGGCAATCACATCGGCGTATTGGATTGGATTAACTTGGGATTCCTAGGGGGCTGCCAACAAAGGCAGGCACCTCAAGAGCACTGTGCCGGGTGCACATTGCGCGCAGGTTATTGGCAATATCCTCGGGGAAAGGCACCACTTTGGGGCCGCCCATATCAACGTGAAGCGTCAGACCTTCGCCAGTGGCAGATAACCAACCGTCTTCATGCCACAGCCATTGGCAGAAATGAAACCGCTTGGAATCGGCCGCAAGCATCTGAAAGCCGACCTGCACATGCGCGCCGACATGGAGCTCTTTGAGATAGCGAATGCGAAAATCCGCGGCATAGGTCGTCATCTTGCGCGCCTCAGCGTAGCGTGGCCCTAGGCCCAACTGCGCAAAGGCCTGATCTGCGCCAAGATCAAAGAGCACGGAATAATAGGCCATGTTCATATGGCCATTGTAATCAATCCACTCGGGCAAAACCTGTAAGGGCGACGAACGGAAAACCTCTGGCTGGGGCATGTGAAAACACCTCTGGTTGGCGTGTTTGGCGAGACTTTACCAAATGGAGCGCCTTTGCAAGGCGCGCAGATATCTCAGGGAATTGGCGCTGCCACTTCCCTTCGGGTGGGCGGCGTTGGAGATCTATGGCGTTCAGATCAAGGCGCGGCGATTGCGGATAGAAAAAGGGGGCATCGCCCCCTTTGACACGCACGAAGTGCTCATCCTGTGCGCGCCCATGGGGCGCGCTCCGCTGGATCACGCGTTACAAGCCCAGTTTTTGGGCGACCAGTTGATTGACGGCCTTGGGGTTGGCTTTGCCGCCCGTGGCCTTCATCACCTGACCCACGAACCAGCCTGCCAGTTTGGGATTTTGTTTCGCTTTTTCGACTTGATCGGGGTTGTCGGCAATTACCTGATCCACCGCCGCTTCGATTGCGCCGGTGTCCGTCACCTGTTTCATGCCCCGCTCTTCGACAACTTTTTCAGGGTCGCCACCTTCGGTGTAGATGATTTCAAACAGATCTTTGGCGATTTTGCCGGAAATTGTGTCCGAGCTGATCAGACCGATCACCTTGCCCAGTTGTTCAGGCGAGACTGGGCTGTCGGCGATGTCTTTGTCGTCTTTCTTAAGGCGACCAAACAATTCATTGATGACCCAGTTGGCGGCCATTTTACCGTCGCGGCCTTCGGCAACCTGTTCAAAGTAATTCGCCGCTTCTACTTCGGCGGTCAAAACGCTCGCATCATATTCCGAGAGTTTGAAATCGCTGACAAACCGCGCTTTTTTGGCGTCTGGCAGTTCGGGAAGCGTGTTGGCGATATCGTCCACCCAGCCCTGCTCGATCTCGAGGGGCAGGAGGTCGGGACACGGGAAATACCGATAGTCATGCGCTTCTTCTTTGGAGCGCATCGAGCGGGTTTCGTTCTTGTCCGGATCATAAAGACGTGTCTCTTGATCCACTTTGCCGCCGGCTTCGACGATGGCGATCTGGCGGCGCGCTTCCACTTCGATTGCGGCCTGAATGAACCGCATCGAGTTCATGTTCTTGATTTCGCAGCGGGTGCCGAGATGGCTGAAATCTTGGGTCTCTTGATACTTTTCGTATTGCCCGGGCAGGCAGACAGAGACGTTCACATCCGCGCGCATCGACCCGTTTTGCATGTTGCCGTCACAGGTGCCCAGATAGCGCAGGATCTGGCGCAGCTTGGTCACATAGGCGGCAGCCTCTTCAGGGCCGCGAATGTCGGGGCGGCTGACAATTTCCATCAACGCCACGCCGGTGCGGTTCAGATCCACAAAGGACATGTTGGGATCCATGTCGTGGATCGACTTGCCCGCATCTTGCTCCAGGTGGATCCGCTCTACTCGCACCAAACGGGCAACACCGGGTTCCATATCCACCAGAATTTCGCCTTCGCCCACAATGGGGTGATAAAGTTGGGAAATCTGATAGCCCTGTGGCAAATCGGGGTAGAAGTAGTTCTTGCGATCAAACGCCGACATCAGGTTGATGTCAGCCTTTAGGCCAAGACCTGTGCGCACCGCTTGTTCAACGCAATATTCGTTGATCACGGGCAGCATGCCGGGCATGGCGGAATCAACAAAGGCCACGTTGGAATTGGGTTCGGCGCCAAAGGTTGTGGAGGCTCCCGAGAACAGCTTGGCATTCGAGCTAACCTGTGCGTGGACTTCTAGGCCGATGACAAGTTCCCAGTCGTGCTTTGCACCAGCAATCACTTTGGGTTTTGGGGTCTCATAAGTCAGGTCAAGCATGTCGGATGCGTCCTTGGTCTTGCTGTGGTCATACAGTTTGTCCAGCGTTCTAAGTCAGCGGCGACCCCGGAGCAAGGGGCAGCCCAGTTCCAGACGGCCCTGAGCCGAAAAAAAACGCGCCTGACCCCAAAGGGGAGGCGCGTATAGGTGGCTTGGGGCAAAAGGATCTGCCCCAAGCGTTTGTTAGGCAGTCGTCATTTGGTCATGGATATGCCTTCGGGGCGGAAGGTGACTTTCAACCCGGCGTCCAGCGCCTGTCGAAACATCTCGGCCACAGAAGAGAGTGCTTTGGTTTTGCCACGTTGGATCAAGGTTTCCAGCGGCAGGGATTGTTTTTGCGGGGCCAAGCCCAGTTCGGCCTCGGCCCAGATCAGCGGATGCACTTCGCGCAGATGGCCGCGCAAAATCCAATCAAAGTTGGCGGCAAGCTCTGCGGCGTGGTCGCGAAACTTGCTGTGCTGAAACTCCGCTTGCGAAAGGGTCACCGCGCAGAACGCCGCCAGCATATTCGCGGTATGTTGATCGTCGTTGCGGGCAAGGATGTCTTTCAATCCTTCGGCAAATAGCGCTGGGTCCACCAGATGGATAGCCTCTGGATCAACGCTGATCGCATCCAGATAGACCCAGGCATAGCCACCGGCCCCCCAGATATCCTCGGTCAACACGCTGACTTGGCGCGCGGCGACCTCGATCTTTTGATACGAACCGAACCACCTGGGCAGCAGGTGATTTCCCAAGGCCCGCATATGGCGCGGGTTTGTGGGGTCAAGTTCGATCAGATCTTGATAGTCATCAAGGATACGGGAGTGCGCGCGATCCTGTGCGGCAAGCAGGGCACATCGGGTCGCGGCAAGGGCGGGGCTGTTGAGTTCGAACGGGCAAAAACGATCCAAAAGCGCTTCTGCTCGTTGCATTTTTTGTTGAAACTTGCGCCAGTGCGAAGGGGCCACGTCTTGGGCCCAGCCTTCGCCGCGCCAAGACCAAGCCACATCGATATAGGCGTTGATCACCACCAAAGCGATGCCATAGTCATCATCGTATTCTTCGAGCATACGCTCGAGATCGACCAGACCGTTGCGAGGGGCGTGTTTGGCCATCAAACCGGGGTCGTTCAGCGCGATGCTGACGGGGCGCACCACATCGGCGCGGGCGCCAATGGCCAGCAACTCTGCGCAAGACATGCCGCCGGGCGTGGTGGCGCGATCCTGATCATATTGGCGGATTTCACGGCTCAGCTCTTCCCACCGGTCTTGGCGCGCCAAAAACTGGCCGCGCGCTTCGAGGCGGGCGCGCTGCGCCCCTTCGTCACTTTGCGGGGCAATTGGAATGTCCAGATGCTGGGTCGAGGGATGGGCAGAGGTTTGCGGAATTACAAGGTCGGATGAGGTCCGCGGCTTGGCGGTCCGCATCCGACCCAACAGACGACCCGTCAAGGACGTGAGGGTGGTAGACTGGAAAAAATTCAACTGGTTCATAATCTCAATCACACAGACAGGTTATCGTTCGTTCGACTAACTTGCGGGTCATTTCGGGCGGAAACATGGCGGCTGCACGGTGATTGCGGGCTCAATTCATGCCCAAATTGAACCCGATTTCCCTGAAAAAGGTGAAAAACAATGGATTTGGGGCAGAATGTGGCGCGGGGCGGTGGGTTTCGTCGGGATTTTGACGATCGTCGAGATTTCCTTGACGCAAACGTTGGGTGACCTCGGGTCAGTTGCGCTCAGCGCTTGGACAGAGATTCGACGTGAATGGCGCTGTCGGCAAACCAACGCGCGAGCTGAGCGGCGGGGGGGATTGCGGTGATCGGCAAGGTGACCTGCCGGCCTGAAATCAGTTCCAACTGTGGGGGGCGCATGGAAAAGGCATTTCGCCGCCCTTTGAAGCCGGCGATCCCCGACAATGGGAAGGACCACTGTTTTTGATCAAGATAGACGTGAAAGTGGCTGTCGGTCAGCCAGCAGCCCGAACGGATCGACGTCATGATCTGGCGCCACACCATCGCGGTAAAGATCGAGATCATCGTGATCAACACAATCCCTTCCCACACGGCCAATTGACTGGCGATCATGAAAAGCGCCACCCACAGGGCCCCAAGCGCCATCAGCTTGGCCCATTGCAACGGGTTCAACCCATCAAAGTGATATTCCGCTTTACGTGTCATGTCATCGCCTCATGCAATTACAGGATACAATGAAAGCCGGGTAAATGTCTGAAAAATACCTTGCCCAACCGAAATTAAATGGGTTGGGCAAGGGCACTGCGTTGAGATTAAGCGCCGCGAATGCGGGTGAGCATCTCTGTGGTGTCGCGGCTCAGGCTGTCTTGCGCCAGAATGCGGTCCAACTGCGCTGCGATCAGGGCCTGGCGGTCTGCGTCATAGCGCTTCCATGTTTCAAAGGCGGAACACATGCGAGCCGTGGTCTGTGGATTCAATGGATCCAATTGGATCAACCAATCTGCCAGCAGCGCATAGCCAGAGCCATCCACCGAGTGGAAGCCCGCAGCGTGACCCGCCATCGCCCCCAATGTGGCGCGGAACCGGTTGGGGTTCTTCATTGTGAAATCGGGATGAGCGGTCAGACGGCGCGCCGCCTCGACGGCATTGGCGGGGTCAGCATAACCAATCTGCAACCCAAACCATTTGTCGATCACCAAACGGTCGTCTTTCCATTGCTCATAAAAGGCGGCCACAGCCTGATCGCCTTTGCCCGCGCCAATCAAGCAAGCCAGTGCGGCCAATTGCTGGGTCATGTTGTCAGCCGCGTCATATTGCGTTTGCGCCAGCGCCCCGCCATCCGTGCGCGAAATCAGCGCCAAGGCGGCATTGGCCAAGGCGCGGGCGCTGGCTTGATCCGCATCAGGCCGGTAGGCCTCGCTGACTTGGTATTGGGCATAAATCCGCGGCAACACATCTTGCAGGTGCTGCGCCAGTGCCTGTTTCAGTGTTTCCAGCGCCTGCCAGATCGCCTGAGGATCTGGGGTGTGACCTTGGTCGAACAGGCTTTGGGCCAAATCTTCCTGGCTGGGCAGACCAAGGGTCAGGGCCCGGAACGCCGGATCCAAGTTGTCATCGCGCAGCACTTCGGTGATGGCTTCGAGATAGGCTTGATCCGGGGCGGCGCCATCTTTGATCATGGCAATCAGACCAGAGCGGGCCAGATCGCGACCCGATTCCCATTTGTTGAACGGGTCAGTGTCATGGGCCAGCAAAAAGGCGCGCTCGGCGTTGGTGGTGTCACGCTGCAAAATGACCGGGGCTGAGAAGGCGCGCAGGATCGATGGCACAGGTTTGGCGCTGAGCCCTTCAAAACGGAAGCTTTGTTCAGCTTGGGTCATTTCAAGAATGGTGGTGGGCACCACCTCGTCGCCATTGGGGTTCAGCAAGCCCACCGCAATTGGAATGACACGCGGATCTTTGTGGGTCTGACCGGGGGTGGCCGGTGTGGATTGCGCAAAGGTCAACGTATAGGTGCCGTCTTGATAGTCATCGGTCACAGACAGGCGCGGTGTGCCGGCCTGTTCGTACCACAGTTTGAACTGGGTTAGATCGCGGCCCGTGGCCTCGGAAAACACCGACAACCAATCTTCGATGGTGGCGGCATCCCCGTCGTGACGCTCAAAATAAAGATCAAGCGCCTTATAGTAATCATCATGCCCAACAAGGGTTTTCAGCATGCCGATCAACTCGGCCCCTTTTTCATAGACGGTGGCCGTGTAGAAGTTGTTGATCTCGACAAAGCTGTCGGGGCGCACGGGGTGGGCGAGGGGGCCGTTGTCTTCGCGGAACTGACGTCCGCGCAGCGCAATCACATCCTCGATCCGTTTCACCGGCTCTGAACGCATGTCCGAAGTGAACTGGGCATCTCGATAAACCGTCAGCCCCTCTTTCAGGCACAGCTGGAACCAATCGCGGCACGTGATGCGGTTGCCGGTCCAGTTGTGGAAATACTCATGCGCAATGATGGCTTCGATCCGCTCAAAATTGGCGTCAGTTGAGGTTTCCGGCGAGGCCAGAACGCAGGAGCTGTTGAAAATGTTCAGCCCCTTGTTTTCCATCGCGCCCATGTTGAAATCATCCACGGCCACAATGTTAAAGATGTCGAGATCATATTCGCGCCCATAGACCTCTTCGTCCCAAGTCATGGAGTGCTTTAGCGCCTGCATGCCAAAGGCGCATTTGTCTTCGTCACCGGGGCGCACCCAAATGTTCAACTCGACGTCTTTGCCTGATTGCGTGGTGAAACGATCCGGATGGTTGACCAGGTCCCCCCCCACAAGTGCAAAGAGGTAGGCCGGTTTGGGCCATGGGTCATGCCATTGTGCAAAGCCGTCGCCCTGATCCACCGGATTGCCATTGGACAGCAGTACTGGCAGGTCGCTTTCGATCCGCACGGTAAAGACGCTCAGCACATCCGGGCGATCGGGGTAATAGGTGATCTTGCGAAAGCCTTCAGCCTCGCATTGGGTGCAATACATGCCACCCGACATATAAAGCCCCTCGAGGGCGGTGTTGGTTTCAGGGCTGATTTCAACTTCGGCTTCCCAGACAAAGGGCTGGGCGGGGACGTCACATGTCAGGCCCTCTGCGCTCAGCGTCGGTTGAACTTCGGCGCCGTCAATCTTGGCCCACAACAGGTTCAGCTGTTCGCCGTGCAGGAAAAACTGATCAGTGGTGGCCTTGGGATTGGGACGAAAGGCAACTTTGCTGATGACCCGCGTTGCTTTGGGTGCCAAATGAAATGTCAGATGAACGCTGTCGACCAAATAGGCCGGAGCGGCATAGTCGGACAGGTAGATGGTTTGGGGGGCGGCGTCTTTCATCCAGATCTCCTCTGCGGCGGGCGCAATGTGTTTGGCCCGAAGGTAGGGCGAGTTGCGGGGGGCTTCAACAACCGATCCGGTGCTGATCAAAATTCAGGCGAATGCCAGTTAGATCGGCAGGGCAGACTGGAGTGTGCATCTGCGCACAGTTTATTTGTTTTCGTGCGCAGATGTTGTTGCTAGGTTGAATTGACAACAAAGCAACAGGAATCTCATGACACGTCCCGTTATTGGCATCATCGGCAATCACGCCGTCTTGAATGAAACCTATCAAGTGCACGCCGGTGGCGTCATGAACTCTGAAGCGGTTTCCGAGGTTGCGGGCTGTATGCCCCTGCTGATCCCAACTGATCCCAAACTTGTCAGCGTCAATGAATTGATGGCGCTGTGTGATGGGTTTGTGCTGACGGGGGGGCGCCCAAATGTGCATCCCGAAGAATATGGCGAAGACGCCACCGAAGCCCATGGTGATTTTGAACGTCGCCGTGATGCGATCACTTTGCCATTGGTGCGGGCCTGCGTTGAGCGTGGTCAACCGATTTTGGGCATCTGCCGTGGGTTTCAAGAGGTGAACGTGGCGATGGGCGGCTCGCTGTATCCCGAGATCCGCGACCTGCCGGGCCGCAGCAATCACCGGATGCCCCCAGATGGCACGCTGGAAGAGAAATTTGCGCTGCGCCATGTGGTCAGCTTTACCGAAGGTGGGCCGTTTCACAAATTGATGGGCGCGCAGGAAGTCATGACAAATACGCTGCATGGGCAAGGCATCAAAGCGGCGGGCGCACGTGTGGTGATCGACGGCTATGCGCCAGATGGCACCCCAGAAGCGATCTATATCAAAGATGCCCCCGGTTTCACCCTGTCGGTGCAATGGCACCCAGAATGGGATGCGGCCAATGATCCGGTTTCTCGACCTTTGTTTGAAGCCTTTGGCCAAGCAGCCGCACAGTGGGCAGCGGGAAAATCTGCATCTCACCCGGCTTCAGAGCTGCAACGCAGCGCTTGATTTTCAACTGTTGAGCGGTGCGCCTTGCAGGCGCGCTTGATATCTCGCACCTGTGGCATGGCCACAGGCGCTCGGGATTGGGCGCTGGGACTTGGGTGGGTTATGCTGCCAGAAGGCGGGCTTCGTGGGCCCGTAGGCAGAGGCGGGCCGTGTCGCCAAAACCATTGGGATTGCTGCGCAGCTCGGGAAAGAGCGCAAACAGCTCTTCGCGGGCCGGGTCAGTGATTGCACTCAGCCCCATTTGTCCGGGGTGGAAGCTTTCGCTGGGCACACCTTCGGCAAAGACAATCTCATGGGTGTCAAACAGGATATGGAAATACTCCACTTTGACTTGATCCAATTGTTGGATACTGGTGCCATTGACCATGTGCTTGGCTGGGATCAGCACTTCGGAGTCGTTGAAGTACAGATTGGCTGCAGAGGATTGGTGCAGCATGCGGTGCTGTGGGGAGACCAGCAGCGTGGTGTCGTTGCCAATCGCCCCCGGGGCAAATCGAATGGGGGCAAATTTGCCCACGCCCTGAACCGCGCGTGACCCGATCCAGCGGATCGGCTGCATGCCGTGGTCACGGGTCAGAACCATGTCGCCCGGGCGCAGGGTTTCGACCAGACGCGCGCCTTGTGCGGTTAGGATCTTGGTGCCGCCTGTGAAACAGATCACCAGATCCTCGATGTTTGAGAAATTGATGACAGTGGTGTCGTCCAACGTCACTTGACCGGCCAATTCATCTGGGTCGGTGTTGGTGAATGTCACGTCATCCCAATCCGCCAACCCGCTGAGATCCAGCGTATCGCCCCCCGGTTCGTCGGTTTCGCTGCCATCAATGGTGATGACGCCGCCACCGAGATTGGTGTCGTCGAGCACAATCGTGTCGTTGCCCGCCCCCCCGGTGATGGTATCGCCAGAGCCGGCATAGATCAGGTCGTCGCCTTCGCCGCCATCGATCAAATCCGCGCCAGCGCCGCCGATCAGGGTGTCTGCACCCTCTTCGCCATACAAAAAGTCAGCGCCGCCTGCGCCATCCATCAGATCCGCGCCGCCGCCACCGTAAAATACGTTGGTCCAATCCGAACCTTCGCCATCATAACCGGTCAGCGTGTCATCCCAATCTGACCCGATGATCCCATCAAGGCCCCCCGCAAGGGTGTCATTGGCCGCGTGTCCACCTGACGCCGTATTGGCGGTCAGATCGATGGCAACCGCTGCGTCGGAATCAGAATAGTCGAGGTAATCCATGCCCGCGCCGCCAGACATGCTGTCGCCGCCCGCGCCGCCCTGCAGCGTATCATTCCCTGCACCGCCGATCAGCGTATCGCTGTCTGCGCCACCGGCCAGACTGTCTGCGCCGTCGCCGCCCTCGAGCGAATCCGTGCCCGCATCACCGGCCAACGTGTCGTCACCGTCTTGACCATAGAGCGTGTCCGCACCGGCCCCGCCTGACAGATCATCGTCGCCACCGGTCAAAACCATCGTGTCAAAGTGCAGATCGCTGACCCAAATGGCCTGTGTGCCGTCTTGGCCGTTGGAGTACAAAATCTCAACGGAGCTGACGGGACCGGCGATCTCTATAAGGGCCGAACCGCCAAGATCCGCCATATCTTCGGCGACGGTTTCGGCCGTGATTGTGTTGCCCGCCACCGTATCGCCAGAACCAACCGTGATGGTGACCGAGACGGCATTGCCATCGGCGTCATAGGCGTTGACCGTCACGATATCCGTGTGGTTGGCATCCCCCCAGTCAATATCGTTGATGCGGAAGGCCAGATTTTCGACGGCGTCCTGCATGTCGCTGCCCGAGGTGGCAGCAAACGAAAACGTGGTTGAAGAGGTCAGCCCGTCACCATCGCCGTAAAGGCGCAGCGTGGAGGTGGTGTCAAAGGTCTCGCCCGTTGCAACATAGCTGGCGTCGCTGGATTCAATCAGGAAGTCAGGCGCATTGTCCCCAAGATTTGAGAACGACACCGAGACGTCCATTTCGCCAGTGGTCTGAGTGAAACCACCCGATACATCCGCGCCGTCTGCCGCTTGGCTGTCCCAGCTCATCACTTCAGAAGTGGACGTGGTCGCAGGATCGGTTTCATTGTCGCCGTAAACCAGATCGGCCCCGGCGCCACCTTCGACGACATCATCGCCAAAGCCGCCAAAGACAGTGTCTTGTCCGTCGCCAGATTGCACCGTGTCATCGCCACCGGCGGCAATCACGCTGTCGGCGTTGTCTGCCGCGCTGTCGATTTGATCGCCATCTGCGTCGGTGTAGTCCTGATCAATCAGCTCTGCATCGTCGGTGCCATCGATGATACCATCGGCCTGACCATAGGCGGGCGGTGAATCCGCCGTTGCAGAGGTCAGCCGACCAACTGATCCATAGGCCGGTTCGAAATAAACATTGCCGTTGGTCGCGAGATAGAAGGTGCCGGGCTCTTCTTGGTTGGTGTAGTTGCGACGTCCGTCGCGACCGGTCCAAATCCAATTGCCGTCACCCAAGATCTCGTCCGTGGTAAAGCTGGTATAGCTGCCACCGATCGTATCGCCTGTGTCCAGCGATCCATCACCAAGGGTTACCAAATATCCAGACGGCATGCCTGACACTCCTGCTCGGGCCCCGGAATGGGGACGTTGAGAACAGAAATAACAATCAGCTTTGGCGATGATTTGAGCGAATTAAGACAAATTGGCGGCGTCCAGAGTTTTGGACGCCGCCAATGTGGCACGATAGAGGGCGCGCAAATGGCCCAGAGACTGGGCGCCTGTTAGGTCAAGATATCGAACTGCTCGATCAGGGGCAGTTGGCGGGCACGTTGCCCGGTCAAATCAAACAATGCATTGCCCAAAGCCGGCATCGAGGGCGGCGTTCCGGGCTCTCCGACCCCTGAAATGTGCTTCTTTGTTTCCAATATGCGAACACTGGTCTGTGGCGTGTTGTGCATGCGCATTGCGTCATAGTCAGGGAAGTTCTCTTGCTCAACCGCCCCGTTTTCAAAGGTGATTTGGCCATGAACCGCCGCGGAGAGGCCATAGATCATGCCCCCGATCAGCTGGGTTTCGACGATGCCAGGGTCTAAGATCTGCCCAACATCTGCCGCAATCCAGGCACGATTGATCCGGATTGTCCCATCTTCGTCAACAACCTCGATCACCTGCGCGGTGGGCGTGCCAAAGCTGAAAGTAAAGCCAACGCCGCGTCCCACACCTTGGGGTGTTTGCCCGGTCCATTGGGACATCTCTTTGACGGCCTCAAGCACCGCAGCAGAGGGCGCATGTTCTTGACGCATCATGTCCAGACGAAACTCGAGCGGGTCACGGCCCGCCGCATGAGCCAGTTCATCCACAAAGGTGTCATGCAGAAAGCCGTTGAACGACGCGCCAACCGAACGCCAAAAGCCGACCGGCAAATCCAACTCGGCCAAATAGCCGCGGATCCGATAGTTGGGAATGTCATAGGGCTGATCAAAATTGCCCTCAACATGGGCTTTGTCGGGGCCCGCAACCGGCACGCCCATCCAGCGCGCCATAGTCTGGCGCACGCTGGACTGGCCCGCAACCGCGCCGTCCAACATGACTGCCCGTCCGTCCTTGACCGCACCGCGATAGCGTCCGATCACACCGGGGCGATAGAAATCGTGCCGCATGTCCTCTTCGCGGGACCAAGTCAATTTGACCGGCACATCTTTCATTTCTCCGGCCAGCTTTGCGGCATAGAAGGAATAGTCAAACTCGCCCCTGCGGCCAAATCCGCCCCCCATATAGGTGGTGTGAACGGTGACCTGCTCAGGCTCAAGCCCAACGGCCTCAGCACATTTTTGCTGAGTGATCACCGGGCCTTGGTTGCCGGTCCAGATCTGCAGACCCTTGTCCGTCAACAGGGCCGTGGCGTTCATTGGCTCCATCGTGGCATGGGCGAGATAGGGCAGACGATACTCTGCGGTGACTTCGGTTGCGCCGTCGGGCACGACGCTGACATCGCCGTCATCCCGCATTGTGCTGTTGGCGTCTTGGTCAAAGGCGGCTTCGATCTTCCCAAAGACCTCGTCCATTGTGGCGGGATGCGCCGCAGGCCCCCAATCGACGTCAACGGCTTCGGCGGCTTGCATGGCAATCCACGTGTTGTTGGCCACAATCGCGATGCCATCGCCCAGATCAACAACTTTTTCGACGCCAGGCATTTCCAATGCGGCCGCGGGATCAAAGCCTTTCATCGCGCCCCCCAAATGTGGATTGCGGCGCAAAGCGGCGAATTTCATCCCCTCAAGGCGCACATCCACCGAAAACTCTGCCGTGCCAGTGGATTTACCAAGGATGTCGACCCGTTTGGCCGGTTTGCCAAGGGCCTTCCATTCGGATGTGTCGCGCAGATCAGCCTGAATGGGTTTGATGCCACGGGTCAAAGGCGCCAGCTCAACATAGCTGAGCTTGGTGCCATCGCGCGCAATCACATGGCCGCTTTCGGTTTTCAACGAGCGAGCAGAGACGCCCAATCGGTTGGCTGCCGCCGCTTTCAAAGTTTCGCGGGCACTGGCCCCGGCATGGCGCATCTTTTTGTAGCCATCCACCATCGAGGTCGAACCGCCGGTGATCTGCAAAGAGCCGACTTTGCCCAACTTGCCCAACTGAGCGGAAACACCGTGCATAAAGTCGGATTTTTCGTATTCCTTGATTGGCAGAATAGCCCCGGCAAAGGCGGTGTTGTAGTAGGCTTGCGCGGGGGGACCGTGCAAGGTCGTGATGTCCTCAAGATCAACATCCATTTCTTCGGCAACAAGGCTGGCCAAAGTGGTGTGAACACCTTGGCCCATTTCGGCGCGCGGCGTGATGATGGTGATCCCGTTGGCATCGATGAACACATAGGGGTTCAAAACGGTTTCCCCTTTGCCAGCTTTCAGCGGGTTTTCAGACGGGGCGTTCAGATAATAGACGCCAAAGGCCACGCCGCCAACGATGGCAGCAGATCCAACCAAGAACGAACGGCGGGCGATTTTTCCAACACTGGCCATGGGTTAACCCTCCAACGTTTGTGCAGCGCTATGGATCGCGGCGCGGATACGGGGATAGGTGCCACAGCGGCACAGGTTGCCCTGCATCGCGTCGTCAATTTCGGCATCCGTTGGATGTGGGGTTTCCGACAGCAGCGCCGAGGCCTGCATGATCTGGCCGGATTGGCAGTAGCCACATTGCGCCACCTGATGATCAACCCAAGCTTTTTGGACTGCGTGTAAGGTTTCTGGCGTTCCAAGACCTTCGATTGTGGTCACATCCCCCCAGACATCGCCAAGCGACACCTGACAAGAGCGCACCGCTTCGCCATCGATATGCACCGTGCAAGCGCCACAGGCGGCGACGCCGCAGCCAAATTTGGTGCCCGTTAGCCCCACTTCGTCCCGCAGGACCCACAACAAGGGCACATCTTCGGGCAGATCCACTTGGTGGGCGGTTCCATTGATTTTTAGCTCAGTAGACATAGTTCCTCCGACGGGACTGACTCGCGTTTTGACGTTATGACAAAAGTAACACAAAATGTCAGTGTGTCAATTGACAAAATGCATCCAAAATGTCAAACCGGCTGACATGCACAGTGATGACAATTGCGAAAAGCCACTCGACAGTAAGCAGAAGGCGATTTTGGACGCCGCGTTTGAGGCGTTTCGCCTCTATGGATTCCGTCGCACCTCGATGGAGGATATCGCCAAAGGGTCGGGCATGTCGCGTGCCGCGCTTTACCTGCATTACCGCAATAAAGAAGACATTTTTGGGTCGTTGGTGCAGTACTACTACGATCAGGCCTCTGCCCAAGTGCAGGTGATTTTGAACGCCGGCCAGTCCCCCGAAGACACATTGATCGCCGGATTCGAGGCCCAGACCGGTCCGGTGTTTCTGGCGATGATCGATTCCCCGCATGGGCGAGAGTTGATGGATACAAAATCCGTCGCAAGCGCCGAGATCGCAAAAGTGGGTGAGGCGCGTTTGGTCAAGCTTTATGCTGACTGGTTAGAGCGCGAAGAGGCGGCCGGTCGGATTGACCTGACCAGCCTGGGACGCCCCACAGAAGTTTCTCAACTCATTCAGCACGCCTTTTACGGGGTGAAAAACGTGGTCACAGACTCTCAACAGCTGCGCCAGTCCACCAAAAGCTTGGGGCGCATGTTGGGCATCGCTTTGGCCGCCTAACAGACCGCGGGCCCGCGGGGCAGGCGCAGATCAAAGATCCGTGCGCAGGTGCCAAAGTTCTGGAAACAGCTCAACTTCGAGCATGCGCTTGAGATAAGACACGCCCCCTGTGCCCCCCGTGCCACGCTTAAAGCCGATCACCCGCTCGACTGTTGTCAGGTGATTAAAGCGCCACCGGCGGAAGTAATCCTCAAGATCAACAAGCTTTTCAGCCAATTCATACAGCTCCCAATGGCGTTCCGGGTCTTGATAGATCTTGGTCCATGCGGCGGCCACCTCTGCAGAGACAGCGTGGGGCTGGGCGCGATCCCGGTTCAAGACAGCCTCGGGCAGGGGATTTGTTTGTGACAATAACGTCAACGCCACATCGTAAAGCGATGGCATGGTCTGTTCGGTTTCCAACAGGGCCAAATCGTCGGGGCGATGGGCATGGGGACGCAGCATCGCGGGATTGCGATTGCCTAGGATGTATTCGATCTGTCGGTATTGCAGCGATTGAAACCCCGAACTTTGCCCCAAAGCTTCGCGAAAACGGGTGTAGTCAGATGGGGTCATGGTGCGCAACACATCCCATGCTGAATTCAATTGCTCAAAGATCCGCGCAACGCGGGCCAGCATCTTAAATGCAGGCCGCACTTTGCCCTGAAGCAATTCTTGGCGTGCAGCGGTCAATTCATGAATGGCCAGACGCATCCAAAGTTCAGAGCTTTGATGCTGAATGATAAACAGCATCTCATCATGGGCATCCGACAGAGGAGTCTGTGCACTAAGCAGCTGATCCAGCCCAAGATAGGCGCCATAGGACATCCGATCATCAAAGCGCATCTGGGCGCCATCTGTGGCGGGGTCAAAGGGGGGCTGTGTCATGAAAGATCTCCGCAGGGTTAAGTGACGCGCGCACGGGTTTTGAATTGGGGATCATCCCATAGGTTATTTTGCATCACCTTGGCGACGATCTGCGCCGCTGTGTGCACATCCTGCGCATCGGTATAGAGCGGCGTAAAGCCAAAGCGCATCAGGTTCGGGGCGCGAAAATCCCCAATGACCCCATTGGCGATCAGGGCCTGCATGGCGGCATAGCCTTCGGCAAAGCTGAACGAAACTTGGCTGCCGCGCGCCTCGGGATCACGTGGGCTGGCCAGTTCCAACATTGGGCAGGTGGCTTCGACCTCGTCAATGAACTGTGTGCTAAGGTCAATCGAGCGGGCGCGCAGAGCCTGCATGTCAACGCCCTCCCAAATTTCCAACGCCGCATCAAGGCTGGCCATCGCCAAAACGGGCGGGGTGCCAACGCGCATCCGTTCGATCCCTTCTCCGGGGCGATAGTTTTGTTCAAACCCAAACGGCGCCGCGTGACCCAGCCAACCCGACAAGGCCGGATCGATCTTATCGGTATGGCGTGGGGCGACATAGATGAAGGCAGGTGCTCCGGGGCCGCCATTGAGGTATTTGTAGGTGCATCCAACGGCAAAATCTGCCTGACATCCGGCCAAATCCACCGGCAAGGCCCCTGCGGAATGCGCCAAATCCCAAACCGTGACGATGCCCGCGTGATGGGCAGCTGTGGTCAGGGATTTCATATCGTGCAGACGCCCTGTGCGGTAGTCCACCTCGGTCAGCATCAAGACCGCCACATCGTCGCTCAGCGCCCCTGCCACATCCTGCGGATCAACCACCCGCAATTCATACTCTGCCCCAAGAGAGCGCAGCAGGCCTTCGACCATGTAGAGATCGGTGGGAAAGTTGCCATTGTCCGATAAAACCACCCGGCGTTCTGGGTTCAATTCGAGGGCGGCTGCCACAGCCTGATACACTTTGATTGATAATGTGTCGCCCAAGACGACATGGCCGGGTTCTGCACCAATCAGACGTCCGATTTTGTCTCCAAGCGCGGTCGGCTGCGCCATCCAGCCCGCTTTGTTCCACCCCGTGATCAGCATCTCGCCCCATTCGTCCTGCATGCGCTCGCTGACCCGGTCTGTGGCCGCCTTAGGCAAGGGGCCAAGCGAATTACCGTCGAGATACACGAGGTTATCTGGCAGATGAAACTTCGATTTGGTGGCGGCGAAATCTGTCATGTCGGACCTCTCTGGTGTCTGGGTGCAGGATATCAGTCTGTCAGGATGTTGCAGCGGGGGGCAATGGAATGCCCAGCTCTGTGCGTTTCTTTTTCGAAAGCCCCTGCGCAACCAAGTGATAAGAGGCTTCGATATGCTGGCGCAATTCATGGTCGTTCAGACCCGGTTGCGCATAGTGCTGGATCCATTTCAGCCCACGAGAGGCCAGATAGGGCGCTGGGCGCAATCCCGGTTGATCGCTAAGCACCTCATAGGCCAGAGGTGAAACCTTAAAGGTAAAGGCGTCATCCTCTTCGACCCAGCCGCAGATGGCAAAGACCTTGCCCCCCACTTTCCAGACGTCTGCATTGCCCCATTGCACAACATGCGATGTGGCGGTGAAGCTGGCACAATAGGCGTTAAATTCTGCGCGGACCATCGTTAGTACCGTCCCCCGGCCACTTGGATTTCTTGTCCGGTGACGCTGCCACTTTGGGGATCACATAACCAGAGAGCTGTTTTGGCAACTTCTTGGACGTCAATCAAGCGACCGTGGGGATTGGCATTGTTCAAAATCTGTTCTGCGGCCTCTTGGCTGTGGCCGTCTCGTTTCATTAGCAAAGGAATGTTGCTGCGCGCCATCGCGGTATCAACATAGCCGGGGCAGATCGAATTGAACGTGTAGGGGTCTTTGGGGAAATCTGCCGCCAGATTTCGGATCATCCCCACAAGCGCGTGTTTGCTGACGCTATAGGCGCCGCCGCGTGCCATGCCCGCCACGCCCGCGATCGAAGATATGGCAATCACGCGCCCCCAGTCGGTTTGCAGCATCGAGCGCATCGCCGCACGGATGGTGAAAAACGCCCCATCCACATTGGTGTCCATCATGGCGCGCCATTCCTCTGTGCTGGCTTGGTGCAGACGGCCGGATTTGCCTTGCGCAGCATTGGCCACACAGATCTGGATCGGGCCGTGAGTCTGTACGGATTGCGCGATCACTTCGTCGACTTGCTGCTCGTCGCGCACATCTAAAGCAACGGGGATCAATCCCGGCGTTTGTGCGGCGGCCTCTTCCAGCATCTCAAGGCGACGGCCCGTGATCGTGACCACAGCCCCGCGATGCGCCAAAGCTGTTGCAATTGCTAAACCGATGCCGCTGCCCCCGCCGGTGATCAACGCGTGTTTTCCACGGTGTGTGGCTTGGATTTGCATAAGGCCCCCCTGCAGGCTGTTTAAAGCACGATACCGGTCCGTGATCTGGTGGCAAGGGGGGCATCGCGCCACGTCTGCCTCGGGTTTCGTGCACTGTGTCAGTCGCGCCGTTGGCAGGGGCGTAGAAGGTCACAGGCGATGTGGGGCGGGCAAAGAAGCGGAGCAGGGCAATTCCATCCACGCCGAGACGAAGAAGCGCATGGGCGTGCGGTCAGATTGCGCTATGTTTGGCCCCACACGCGTGTCCCAAAATGGAAAAAAACAATGAAATGGATTGATATTCCCCCGGTCTGGTTGGCGGGTGCGCTGGGCCTGTCTTGGGCGCAGGCGCGGTTTGTGCCTTTGGGACTAAGCTGGCCCTGGCCGGTGGTGGATTTTTTCGCTGGGCTGCTGATCGGAGGCGGGCTGGTCTTGATCGCTTTGGCCGTCTTTGAGATGCGCAAGCAGGGCACAACCGTCGTGCCGCACCAGAAAGCCGACACCTTGGTGACCACGGGCATCTTTAAGAGGTCGCGCAACCCGATTTACCTTGCAGATACTATGATATTACTTGGGGTTTCGGTGCTTTGGGACGCCGTTTTGGCCATCGCTTTGGTGCCGATTTTTTTGTGGATTATCGAAAAACGATTTGTAATCGACGAAGAAAACCGACTTCGGGTGCAATTTCGTGAGCGTTTTGCACGGTATTGCCAGAACACGCGTCGTTGGATTTGACACTTGGCTTGGTTATGTGCATCTGAAGAGCGGGGAAGTCGCGCAATGGTATTGCGTTTTGATCAAATGCTGGGTCACGGACGTGGCACAGTCACCGAAAAGTTCTGAAGGGGGACGTGAAAGTTGAAAATCGGAACGCCGAAGGAAGTGTTCGACGGGGAAAATCGCGTAGCGATGACACCTGACTCGGCTCTGCAATTGCAGAAGCTGGGGTATGAATGCGCGATCGAAAGCGGGGCAGGAGCCGCCGCAGGTTTCTCTGACGCCACGTATCAGGCGGCAGGGGTTGAGATCGTAAAGACCGCCGCCGCACTTTGGAAAAGCGTCGATATCGTCGCCAAAGTACGTCAGCCGAATGAAACCGAGCTGAAACGGCTCACCAAAAGCAAGACGCTGATCAGCTTCTTCAACCCGGCTGGGAACGAAGACGGCATGGCGCTTGCGCAAAGCAAAAAAGCCAATGTGATCGCCATGGAAATGGTGCCACGGATCAGCCGCGCCCAGAAAATGGATGCGCTGAGCTCGATGGCCAACATCGCAGGCTACCGCGCTGTTATCGAAGCCGGCAACAACTTTGGTCGCTTCTTTACCGGGCAGGTAACCGCGGCTGGTAAAGTACCACCTGCCAAAGTTTTGGTTGTGGGTGCTGGGGTTGCTGGTTTGGCCGCGATCGGGACATCCACGTCATTGGGGGCCATCACATTGGCCTTTGACGTGCGCCCTGAAGTGGCGGAACAAGTTGAATCAATGGGCGCTGAATTTGTCTATCTGGACTTCGAAGAAGATCAGCAAGACGGTGCAGCAACCGGTGGGTATGCCTCGGTCTCTAGTCCTGAGTTCCGCGAAGCTCAGTTGGCAAAGTTCCGCGAATTGGCCCCTGAGGTTGATATCGTGATCACCACCGCGTTGATCCCGAACCGCGAAGCACCAGAGCTGTGGACCGAAGATATGGTTGCAGCCATGAAGCCCGGCTCGGTCATCATTGACCTTGCGGCGGAAAAAGGCGGCAACTGTAAGCTGACTGTCATGGACGAGAAAATCGTCACTGAAAACGGCGTGACCATCGTGGGTTATACCGATTTCCCAAGCCGGATGGCCTCTCAGGCGTCCAGCCTCTATGCCACCAATATTCGTCACATGATGACTGACCTGACCCCTGAAAAAGATGGTCAGATCAATCACGACATGGAAGACGATGTGATCCGTGGGGCGACTGTCACCTTTGAAGGCGACATCACCTTCCCACCGCCACCGCCAAAAATCCAAGCCATTGCGGCCCAGCCCAAGCAGGAAGTCAAAGAACTGACCCCTGAAGAAATCCGGGCTCAAGAAGTGGCAGCCTTCAAAGCGCAAACCAAGAACCAAGTGACATTGCTTGCGGTTGGCGGGGCGTTGCTGTTGGGTGTTGGTCTGGTGGCTCCGGCGAGCTTTATGCAGCACTTCATCGTGTTTGTTCTGGCGGTCTTTGTTGGGTTCCAAGTGATTTGGAACGTGGCCCACAGCCTGCACACACCTTTGATGGCGGTAACCAACGCTATTTCCTCGATCATCATTCTGGGCGCGCTGATGCAAATCGGTTCGAGCAGCTTCTTGGTGATCTTACTTGCTGCCCTGTCGGTCTTTATGGCCGGTATTAACATCTTTGGCGGCTTCCTTGTGACACGGCGCATGCTCGCCATGTTCCAGAAATCGTAAGGAGTCGAGGAAATGGATTTCGGATTTACCACTGCCGCTTATGTTGTTGCGGCTGTTCTCTTCATCCTTTCGCTTGGCGGTCTGTCAGGTCAGGAAAGCGCTAAGCGCGCTGTCTGGTACGGCATCGTTGGTATGGGATTGGCGATCTTTGCCACTTTGATCGGCCCCGGTGCCGGTCTGTGGTGGCTGTCGATCATTCTGATCCCGATCGGTGGCTATATCGGCTATCAATTGGCGACCAAAGTGCAGATGACTCAAATGCCAGAGCTGGTTGCGGCCATGCACTCGCTTGTGGGTCTGGCAGCGGTCTTTGTGGGCTTTATCGCCCATATCGAGTTGGGCAACGTTCTGGCACTTGACCATGAGGCACGCGAAGCTCTGGAAGGGTTTGCGGGTCTGTTGGCGCATAAGTCACCGATTGAGCATTCGATCCTGCGGGTTGAGCTGTTCTTGGGTGTCTTTATTGGTGCGGTGACCTTTACAGGGTCGGTGATTGCCTATGGCAAGCTGTCGGGCAAGGTAAACTCTGCGGCGACCAAGCTGCCGGGTGGGCATATGCTGAACGCCGCAGCCGCGGCGATCTCGGTTCTGACACTGATTTGGTACACCAACTCCGGTGGGTTCCTACCGCTGGCGATCATGACTCTGATGGCGCTGTTCATCGGGTATCACTTGATCATGGGCATCGGCGGCGCCGATATGCCGGTGGTTGTGTCGATGCTGAACAGCTACTCTGGTTGGGCCGCAGCCGCGATTGGCTTTAGCCTTGGCAACGATCTGTTGATCGTTGTGGGGGCGTTGGTCGGCTCGTCTGGTGCGATCCTGTCTTACATCATGTGTAAGGCGATGAACCGCAGCTTTGTCAGCGTGATCTTGGGTGGCTTTGGCGGCGGGTCCGCTGGTCCAGCCATGGAAGTTGACGGCGAACAGGTTGCCATCGACGCAGACGGTGTTGCCTCTGCTCTGGAAGAAGCAGACAGCGTTGTGATCATCCCGGGCTACGGCATGGCGGTGGCACAGGCGCAGCAAAACGTTGCTGAGCTGACCCGTCGTCTGCGGGCCAAAGGCAAGAACGTGCGCTTTGCGATCCACCCTGTTGCGGGTCGTTTGCCGGGCCACATGAATGTTCTGCTGGCCGAAGCCAAAGTGCCCTATGACATTGTGTTGGAAATGGACGAAATCAATGATGATTTCCCCGAAACCGACGTGGCGATTGTGATCGGGTCAAACGACATCGTGAACCCAGCGGCTCAAGAAGATCCAAACTCTCCGATTGCGGGGATGCCGGTTCTGGAATGCTGGAAAGCCAAGCAGGTGTTTGTGTCCAAACGTGGTCAGGGTACCGGTTATTCCGGCATCGAAAACCCGTTGTTCTACAAAGAGAACACTCGGATGTACTATGGCGACGCCAAGAAGTCCTTGGATGAGTTGCTGACAAAAATCGATTGATCCGACATCATGGATCGACGACAAGGCCGCCCCTCGCCGGGCGGCCTTTTTTATGGGGTGAGACGATCAATTGCCGCGCAGGCCTCGCCGTTGCTGGCGCTCAGCGTCATCCCCTTGGGCAGGTGCGTGGTTGCATCTGCGCAGGCCAGCGCCAGCTGAGCCGCCTTTAGGCCGGTTGCGCCAACCATTTGGGCGCCTCTGAGATCAGCCATCTCCAGCTCTGCCCGCGCCAACCGCGCTTGGTTCAGGTCTGCACCTCTTAGGTTAGCGTTCTTAAGATCAGCCCGGCGCAGGTCTGTGCCTTCGAGATCGGCATCGCGGAACTGGCTGCGTTCAAGGTCGGCGCGGCGCAGCTTGCTGTCTTCAAAGTCCAAACCGCTGAAGTCGATCGCCTTCAATTCGGCGCCAGTAAAATCGCGCTCTTCAAGCGAAAATTCGAAGGTCTGCATCAACGACAGCCCATCCAAAAAGACCAGAACCCGCCCGGCGCGTTCCCCATCGATGGTGTGCAATATGGCGGCGGTCTGAGCCTGTCCAACAACCCGCGCGGCCTCGGATAGCTCTGCCTGCGGTTGCTCCAGCACCAATGCCGCGATCCGGTCGATATAGGTCTGCAAGTAAAGCTCTTGGTTGGCGCGGGCCTCGACCTTGAGGATGGTCAGACTGACAGCGGCGGTGCCCAGGGCGATCCCAAAGGAGTTGGCAAACATCGCCAACCAATTCCACAACGATTTTTCTTGAAATCCCATCCAGCTGGGTTGCCAGATCATCCAAATTGCGGTGCCAAGGATCACCAAGGCAACAAAAACTACCACAACAGTCAGCGTCACAGATATCTCCGGGTAAAGGGCGGGACCGCTGTCACCGCGGTCCTATTGGGACCAATCTAGTGGCAGGGTTTGCCTTTGGTCAACGCGGAGGCTCATAGAGCCCCCACATCGGGGTGGCCCGAGGCACGCCGGGCTGGCCTCAAGGTGATTTCTTGGGCATGGATCTGGGCCATTCAACCAAGGTCACAGCGCGTTTGCAGCGCAGTATACGGAGCTTTGTATACCACGGTATTCTGTAAGTCTTTGAAATAAAACACTTCTTTACACGGTCGGCGAAATGCTTAGGTTGCGCAGACAGGAGGCCACGATGACCCAATTGCCCAACCATGACTTACGGTATGCCCTGTCCAACGAATTGCACGCCCGTCCGTTCCCGTCGCTGGCAACCCCATGTACGGCGGTGTTCTTGGCCATAAAGCAACCAGAAGGAGCTGCGGCACGCGATCTTGGGGTGGACTTGGCCCATTTGATTGATCTGTTGGATCGATATGGTACGCCTCATCCGCAACCCGGTGCCACGCATTTTTCTGGTCGCATTGGGCGGCATGAACTGAAGTGGGAAAGCCACACCGAATTTGTGACCTACACCGTGTTTTCCGACCATTTAAGCAGCCGGGCGTTTGATCCGGTAGATTTTGAGATCTTCCCAGAGGATTGGTTGGCGAGTGCACCCGGCGTCTGTGTCAGCTCTATTCATGTGCGCGTGGCAGCGATGCCTGACAAAGGGGACGCGGTTCAAGCGCTTGAGGATTGGTTTGTCCCCGAAAGCCTTGCTGTGAGCCATGTGTTGGACAAAGCGGCCTTGGTGGCGGGGGATTTTCGCATTGATCCAGCCGGGCACACCCGGTTTGCAGTCTTTGTCGGCCCAGAAACGGGGCAGCGTCGGATCGGTCGTGTGGTGCAGCGTCTGTGCGAAATCGAAACCTACAAGAGCCTGTCGATGCTGGGGTTTGCGCGCGCCAAAGAGCTGGGGCCCCCCATGACAGAGATGGACGCGCAGCTGACCCGATTGATGCAGCACATGGGTGACGAGGCGCAACCGGCCGACGCCACTTTGTCAGGGCTGATTTCGACCTCAGCTCAGCTTGAGCGGATGGTGGCGATCAATGCCTTTCGGTTTGGGGCCACGGGGGCCTATGAAACCATCGTGAACCAGCGGATTGATGTCTTGCGAGAAGAGCGGTTCGAAGGGCGACAGACCTTTGGTGAATTTATGCTGCGGCGCTTTGATCCAGCGATGCGCACGGTCAAATCTACACAGGCGCAACTGGCCGCGTTGGCGGATCGCGCCATGCGGGCTGGGGAGTTGTTGCGCACACGGGTGGATGTGGAACGTTCTGGTCAGAACCAGAAATTGCTGGAAAGCATGGATCGCCGCGCCGATCAGCAGCTTAAGTTGCAACGCACCGTCGAGGGGCTCTCGGTTGTGGCAATCAGCTATTATGCGGTCTCACTGGCGGCCTATCTTAGCTATCCAATGGCCCATGCCCTGAACATCTCAAAGGGCGAGCTGACGGCCGCTTTGGTGGTGCCAGTGATCGCAACAGTCTGGCTGGGGCTGCGGCGCATTCAAAAATCCCTGCACTAGCGTGTCTATGCGGCTTGGCCGGAGATCAGGGCAAAAGAAAAGGGCGCCGCAATGGGCGCCCTTTGGTCTTTGATAGGGGGCTTAACGCCCGCGGATGCGTGGATCCAATGCGTCGCGCAAACCGTCGCCGAGATAGTTCACACTCAACACGGTCAAAGAGATTGCAAGGCCGGGCCAGAACACGCGCTCGGGGTATTGTTGCAGGTAATCAACCGCATCAAACAGCAGACGTCCCCATGTTGGGAAATCTGGCGGAAAGCCCAAGCCAAGGAAGGACAGGGCACTTTCGGTGATGATCGCGTTGGCGATGCCCAAAGTGGCTGAGACCATAATCGGCGACAGAACGTTGGGCAGGATATGGCGCATGATCATCATCACATTGTTGGTGCCAATCGAGCGTGCAGCCAGAATGAACTCCCGCTCTTTCAGCGCCAATACGTCCCCTCGCACGATACGGGCGGTTGGCATCCAGCTGGTTACGCCGATGGCGACCACGATCAAGATAAAGATCCCGGTTTCAGGGCCAAAGGCCGCGTTCAGCGGTTCACGGAACAGCAGAACCATCACCAAGAGCAGCGGCAACAGTGGCAGTGCCAGAAACAGGTCTGTCAGCCGCATCAGCGGCCCGTCGAGCCGCTTAAAGAAGCCAGCAACAACGCCGACAAAGCTGCCCAAGACCAAAGCCAAAAGCATGGCCGTGATGCCCACCGAGACAGAGACCTGTCCACCCGCCATCATGCGCGCCAATGTATCACGGCCCAATTGGTCCGTGCCCAATGGGTGCGCCCAGGTTGGTCCCTGATTGCGCGCGCGAATGTCGATATAGGTCGGATCATAGAGCCAGATCGAAGGCCCCACCAAAACCACCATCAGGATCAGCAGAAAGATAATCCCGCCCAGCAATGCACCCTTGTGGGTCTTGAACTGTTTCCAGACGGACACCCACTGACTGCGCGGGGGCTCGGTTGAAACCGGATCGCTGAGGGCCGCAATGGGCCCGCCCGCAGGTTGCGGTGCGTCGTTGTGATCAGTCATAGCGGATCCTCGGGTCAAGGATGCCGTAAAGAACATCCGCAATGATATTGAACAGCACGATCAAGAGCGCAAAGATAAAGGTCAGCGTCTGCACTGTTGGCAGATCGTTGGCCTGAATGGCCCCGATCAGCAAGTGACCCAACCCATTCACCTTAAAGACCTGCTCGGTGATGATCGCACCGCCAAAGACCTGAGGCGCGCCCAGAGCAATCACAGTGACCACAGGGATCATCGAGTTGCGCAGAACATGCACCAGCACCACGGCCTTTTCACCCAGGCCCTTGGCTCGGGCGGTGCGCACATAGTCTTGGTTCATATTGTCGAGCATCGACGCGCGCATAAAGCGGCTGATCTGCGCGGCGTTGAACAGCGCCAGAACAAAGACCGGCATGGCCATCTGTTTGAGCTGTTGCACAAAGCTGGACCAATCAGTGACCTTAAGCGTGGTGTCATAGATCGAAGGGAACCAACCAAGGTTCACCGAAAAGATCACAATCAACAAAACGCCGGTAAAGAAGGTCGGAACCGAAAAGCCGATCATCGACACAAATGTCCCGATCTGGTCAAAGATCGAATACTGTTTGTACGCCGAATAGATGCCAATCGGCAGCGCAATCAAGACGCCGACGACATAGGACATGCCCACAACCCACAGGGTCTGTGGCATGCGCTGAACAACGATGTCCATCACCGGGCTGCGGGTCTGCCAGCTGAGCACACGCAGCTTACCTTCGGCAAAGGTGGTGCCAAAGGTGTGGTCAAATAAAACTTGCGGTTCGATCCAGAAGAACTGAACCAACCATTTGAAAAAGCGGATGTGCATTGGTTGTCCCAAACCAAGCGCTTCACGCATTTTTTCTTTCACTTCGGGGGGAACTGTCAGCGGTACCTGGGCCATTGGGTCGCCCGGTGCCAATTCCAACAGCAGGAATATGATGAGACTGATGAACAGCAGTGTCGGCACAGCCAACACCAGTCTTCGTATCGTAAAAGTCAGCATTTACAGAGGCCTTCGCGGCAGATTTTTCTTTGCCCCGATTATCCTATCGGGTTCATGCAAGAAAGCCCCCCGGCCTTGTTCAGGTCGGGGGGCAGGGTGATCAATTACTTGATCCGGTGCCAGTCAGCAACGTTCCACAGTTCGGAATCCCATGTGTTCAGCTGTACGCCACCCAAAGAGTTGGCGTGGGCTGATACGCGACCACGGTCAACCAAAGGCACAACAACATAGCTGTCTTTTGTCAGCATGTCGTTCAGCTTTTTGGCGATCTCGCCGCGTTTTGCCAGCGAACCGGTGCGGCCCAGTTCTGCGACCAGTGCGTCATACTCTGGGTCACAGAAACGGTTGATGTTTTCACCTTGCCACTGTGCTTCAGGCTTAGGCGCCTTGTCACAAGTGTGCTGAGCCAGATAGCTTTCTGGGTCGGTGCCATCAAAGTTGTTGGCGTACATTTCTACGTCAGCAAAGAACTTCTGGAAGGTATCAGGCGAACCTGGGTCACCCCCAAAGAAGACGCTGGCAGAGATGTTGCGCAGTTCGGTTTCAACACCGATTTCACCCCACCACTGTTTGATCAGGGCTTGGAAGTCCTGACGTACAGCGTTGGTTGAGGTTTGGTACAGGATGCTCAGCTTAACGCCGTCTTTGGCGCGGATGCCGTCAGCACCTTTTGCCCAGCCAGCTTCGTCCAGCAGAGCGTTTGCACCAGCGATGTCCTGTGTCAGACACTCGGTGTTGTCAGACGCATAGGCCAAAGGTGCTGGAACCAGGTTACATGTTGGGCGACCCGCTTTGCCGTAACCGATTTCAACCAGCAGTTCGCGGTCGATGGCCATGGAAAGCGCTTTACGTACACTGTAGTCGCTCAGGAACGGGTGAGGGTGCTTTGCTGTGGCACGCTCGTCCGCAGGCAGATCTGCCGACGGGTTGGTCATGTTCATTTCGATACGCTCAACCAGCGAACCAAATGCTGCAACGGTTTTACCCTTGCCGCCTTTTTCCATGTTCGCGATCACTTCTGGCGCCAACTGGAGGTTCCAAGCGTAGTCAAATTCGCCGGTTTCCAGAACCGAACGACCTGCCGCAGTTGCGTCGCCGCCACCTTTGAAGGTCAGTGTTGCGAAGGCAGGCTTAGACGCGTCACGGTAGTTGTCGTTGGCAACCATCGAGATCACATCGTTTGGCTTGAATTCGGTGACGGTGAAAGGACCGGTGCCGATTGGGCCAAAGTTTGCGTCTGTACATTCAGGCGCCTTGGCACCGGTACAATCCGCGAACTGAGCGGCTTGGATGATGGGGGACTGGCCACCCATGAACGGACCATAGGGGTTTGGCTTGGCTTCGGCGAAGGTCACTTTGACGGTCAGATCGTCAAGTGTTTCAACGCTTGTCACGCCTTCGAATTTTGCCAGCTGGGCGCAACCGCCTTCTGGGTTCATGCAGTAATCCGCAGTGAACTTAACGTCCGCAGAGGTCACTGCAGAGCCGTCAGACCATTTCAGGCCAGACTTCAGTTTCCATGTGATCGAGGTCAGGTCTTCGGAAACGCCACCGTTTTCAACAGTTGGGATTTCTTCGGCCAGATACGGGATCAGTGCTCCGTCTGGGTCGTAACGGCCCAGAGGTTCAATCACCAAAGAGGCCGCTTCGATCTCTTTTGTACCGCTGGACAGATAAGGGTTTAGGATCGAAGGCGCTTGCCAATAAATGATATTGACGTGGCCGTCCGATGCACGCTCCGCGATAGCGGCCGGTGCAAGCGCACTCGCAGCTACGGCTCCAAGCATCAGGGATTTGATTTTCATATTTCACTCCTTGTTGGACACGTTTGTGTCTCGTTTTCTGGGAATCACTCCCCAGGAACCACGCAGAACGCGGTCGGTTTATTCCGCAGATCCAAAGAAAAAACGACCAATCCAACATCTTCAGCTAGAAAATCGTTCACACTTTGCCCGGCGGCTGAGGGCATCACAAACCGGTTGGTAAAAAAATGCAAGGGGCTTCGGCTTTGTATCGAAACAATTTCGGTATTTCCGAATTTACGGATTTGACACTGGGTTCCTGCTGTCTATAGCGTCTGCCCAACAAGAGACCAAAAAAATGAAAGACAGGGCCATGCTGGATCAACCAATCGCAAAAATTGAAAATTTGCGCGTTGAATTTCAAACAAAAGATGGGCCTGTCGTAGGTGTGGAGGATGTTTCTTTCTCGGTTAATCCGGGGGAAACGGTCTGCGTTGTCGGCGAATCTGGGTCCGGAAAATCGGTTTCCAGCCTCTCGTTGATGCGCCTTGTTGAGTTTGGTGGCGGTGAAATTGCAGGCGGGCGATTAATTTTTGATCGCAAAGAAGGCGACAATATTGATCTGGCCGAAACCGATCAAAGCCTGATGCGCACCATTCGCGGCAACGAAATTGGCATGATCTTCCAAGAGCCGATGACCGCGTTGAACCCGGTTTTCACCGTGGGGCGCCAGCTGACCGAAGGCTTGCGGATCCACAAGGACATGAACAAAGAGCAGGCCGAAGCACGCGCGTTGGATCTGCTCAAACAGGTGCGCATTCCTGAACCAGAACGGCGATTGAAACAGTACCCGCATGAGCTGTCTGGCGGGATGCGGCAGCGTGTTGTGATCGCAATGGCATTGGCCTGCGAACCGCGCCTGCTGATTGCTGACGAACCCACCACCGCCTTGGATGTGACCATTCAGGCCGAAATTCTGGCTCTGATGGATCGGCTCAAGCGTGAAACCGGCACCGCCGTGATGTTCATCACCCATGATATGGCGGTTGTGGCGCAGATGGCGGACCGTGTGGTTGTCATGTTCCGCGGCAACAAAGTTGAAGAAGGCACCGTCGAGCAGATCTTTGAAAACCCGCAGCATGAATACACCCGTGCGCTGTTGGCTGCGGTGCCAAAACTGGGTGAGATGACCGGTAAAACCTTGCCCGAACCGATGAAACTGTTTGGCCGTGAGCAAGATGAAATCAAGCCGATCGAAGGCACAGATGAGCCGCTGCTACAGGTGAAAAACCTGATCACGCGCTTCCCGGTCAAAGGCGGGTTTTTCCGCCGCACCGTGGCCAATGTTCATGCAGTTGAGGATGTATCGTTCACGCTGAACAAAGGCCGGACCCTGTCGTTGGTCGGCGAATCTGGCTGTGGGAAATCATCGGCTGGCCGTTCGGTCCTGCGCTTGGTGGAACCGTCCTCGGGGCAGATTGATCTGGATGGCACCGATATCATGGCACTTGATGCCCCAAAACTGCGTGATGCGCGGCGCGACATGCAGATGATCTTCCAAGATCCCTTTGCCTCGTTGAACCCGCAAATGCAGCTGGGCGCCCAAGTGGCCGAGCCGATGAAAAACTTTGGCACCCATTCCGGGGCAGATCGCGAAGACCGGGTGGCGATGTTGTTTGACCGGGTGGAACTGCCACGCAGCTATTTGCGCCGCTATCCACACGAACTGTCCGGCGGTCAGCGTCAGCGGGTCGCAATTGCCCGGGCTTTGGCGCTAAATCCCAAGTTGATCATCGCAGACGAAGCGGTTTCTGCCTTGGATGTGTCGGTTCAGGCGCAAGTTTTGAACCTGATGATGGAACTTCAATCGGAATTGGGGCTTAGCTTTTTGTTCATCAGCCACGATATGGCTGTTGTTGAACGGGTCAGCCATGATGTGGGCGTGATGTATCTTGGGCGTATTGTGGAACTTGGGCCGCGCCAAGCGGTGTTTGAGAATCCCCAGCATCCCTATACCCAAGCGTTGATGAAAGCGGTGCCCATTGCGGACCCACGTCGCCGCAAATCTGAGCACGAATTGAACTTTAAACCGATCCCGTCGCCGATTCATCCGACAGATTACGTCGCGGCACCATCCGAATATAAAGAAGTTTCCCCCGGTCATCAGGTGCTGATCACCGACAGTGGTTACTGATTAAGCGCCTTTTGGGCGGGCAGGGCGCCTGATGGCGCTCTGTTGCGGGCCTGATTCTCTGCCAAAGTGCCGGGTGGGGGAACAACAATAGGGCCAAGACGGGGCGTAACGCTGCCCCCGGGCGACTGGGTCTAAATCGCTGCGTTGTTATGTTGTCTAGAAAGAAGTCCTGAATGCCTGAGACCTTAAGCCCCCGCGCCTTGATGGAAACGCTGGTGGCGTTCCCAACCGTCAGCCGCGATACAAATTTGCCGTTGATCGACTGGGTTGAAACCTACCTCAGCAGCCATGGAATCACCTGCCATCGCCATTATCACCCCGAGGGCAACAAGGCGGCATTGTTCGCGCATGTCGGCCCCGCGGTCGAGGGCGGGATTGTGCTGTCGGGGCACACAGATGTTGTGCCGGTGGATGGCCAACCCTGGACCAGTGATCCGTTTGAAGTGGTGGAAAAGGACGGCAAGTATTTTGGTCGCGGTTGCTGTGATATGAAGGGCTTTGATGCGCTGGCAATCTGGGCGCTGGTTGAGGCGCAGCAACGTGAAATCACCCGTCCTTTGCAGATCGCGCTTAGCTATGACGAAGAGATTGGCTGTAACGGCGCGCCGCCCTTGATCGAAGCCATGGCTGAAACCCTGCCCAAGGCCAGCGCTGTCATCGTTGGTGAACCATCAATGATGAAGGCTGTGACCGCCCATAAAGGCGGGATTTCGTTTGAGGTGCATCTGCATGGTTTTGAAGTTCACAGTTCGCTGTTGCACACCGGCGTCAGCGCGATCCTCTATGGTGCAAAGCTGATCGATTGGGCCAATCAGAAAAACGCAGACAGCAGGGCGCGCACGCCCAGCGATGTCGCCGCTCTGTTTGACCCTCCTTGGACCACTGTGCACGTAGGACAGGTGCAGGGCGGAACCGCCCAGAATATCACCGCCAAGGATTGCACCTTTGGGATGGAGATCCGCATGGTGCCGGATGAAGATCCCGATATGTGGCGCCAGCTGTTTCTTGATAAAGTCGCCGAGGTTGAGGCCGAAATGCAGGCCGTTGTGCCCGAAACCTCTATTGAGGTGCGCACCGGGTATGGCCTGCCGGGCTTTGCGCCAGAAACCGACGGGCTGGCCGAAACAATTGCGCGCCAGATCACCGGGGACAATGGCCAACATGTGGTCAGCTATGGCACCGAAGCCAGCCATTTCCAAAGCGCGGGCTATTCGGTGGTGGTCTGTGGGCCGGGCGATATCGCACAGGCCCATCAGCCGGACGAATTTATCTCTGTGGCCCAGTTCGACGCGGGCCATGACTTTATGAAACAATTGCTCGACACCCTGTAGGAGGATCAGATGCCCGTCAAAAATCGCTTTGCGGAAATGTTGCCCGAAATCACGGCATGGCGTCATGATTTCCATATTCACCCCGAGATCATGTTCGACGTGCATCGCACCGCAGGCATTGTCGCTGAAAAACTGCGCAGCTTTGGCTGTGACGAGGTGGTCGAAGGCATTGGCAAAACCGGCGTTGTTGGGGTGATCAAGGCGGGCTCTTCGGATCGCGTGATTGCGCTGCGCGCCGATATGGACGCGCTGCCGATGGATGAAATCACCGGGCTTGAATATGCCAGTCAGACACCGGGCATGATGCATGCCTGCGGTCATGATGGCCACACGGCGATGTTGCTGGGCGCTGCGAAATACCTGTGCGAGACGCGCAATTTTGACGGCTCGGTTGTGTTGCTGTTCCAACCCGCCGAAGAGGGCGGCGGCGGCGGTCTTGAGATGGTCAAAGATGGCGCGATGGATCGCTGGAACGTGCAAGAGGTCTATGGTCTGCACAACACGCCGGGCTTGCCGGTTGGTGAATTTGCCATTCGTCCCGGGCCTTTGATGGCATCTGCGGATGAGTTTGAGATTGTTGTGACGGGCAAAGGTGGCCACGCCGCCACGCCGCACGAAGCGGTCGACACCACCTTGGCGACCAGTCAGATTGTTGTGGCCCTGAACACCATCGTGTCGCGCAATGTTGATCCGGTCAAACAGGCGGTTTTGACCGTCACCAGCTTTTTGACCGAAAGCGACACTCATAACGTGATCCCGCAAACCGCCAAACTGCGCGGCACCGTGCGTTGTTTTGAACCTGAGGTGCGGGATCTGGTTGAGGCGCGTTTGAAAGCCGCAGCCACCGCCACCGCGCAGGCGCACGGCGCGACGGTTGATATCCGCTATGACCGCGGCTATCCGCCCACCGTGAATTCGGACACCGAAACCCAATACGCAATCCAAGCCGCCGAGGCTGTGGCAACCAAGGTGGATCCCAATGTGGATCCGATCATGCCTGCCGAAGATTTCAGCTATATGCTTGAAGCGCGCCCCGGTGCGTATATCTTCTTGGGCAATGGCGACACGCCGATGTGCCATCACCCTGCGTATGACTTTAACGATGCAGCCATCCCGTTGGGGTGCAGCTTCTTTGCCGAATTGGCAGAGCAGCGAATGCCACGAACATAAAAAGGACGACCAATAATGCCCGTAAAGAACCGCTTTGCAGATCTGCAAAATGAAATCACCGAGTGGCGCCGTGATTTGCATGAAAACCCAGAGATCCTGTTTGACACCCATCGCACCGCAGGGATCGTCGCGGACAAGCTAAAAGAATTTGGCTGCGATGAGATCGTGACCGGCATTGGCCGCACGGGCGTTGTTGGCGTGATCAAGGGCAAGTCGACATCCAGTGGCAAAGTCATCGGTTTGCGCGCGGATATGGACGCGCTGCCGATCCTCGAAGACACCGGGCTGGACTATGCCTCTAAAACACCCGGCGCAATGCACGCCTGTGGTCATGACGGTCATACCGCGATGCTGCTCGGGGCGGCCAAATATCTAAGCGAAACCCGCAATTTTGACGGCACCGTCGTGGTGATCTTTCAGCCCGCCGAAGAAGGTGGTGGCGGCGGTAAAGAGATGTGCGATGACGGCATGATGGACCGTTGGAGCATCCAAGAAGTCTATGGCATGCACAACTGGCCCGGACATGAGGTTGGCAGCTTTGCCATTCGTCCCGGTGCGTTTTTTGCGGCCACGGATATTTTTGAGGTGCATCTTGAGGGCCGTGGCGGCCATGCTGCCAAGCCACATGAAACTGTGGACACCACCGTGATGGCCAGCCAAATCGTTTTGGCGCTGCAAACCATCGCCAGCCGCAACGCAGATCCGGTGGATCAGGTTGTGGTGTCGGTGACATCGTTTGAAACCGCCTCAACCGCGTTCAACGTGATCCCGCAAAAGGTTTTGCTGAAAGGCACCGTGCGCACCATGAGCGCAGAGATGCGTGATCTGGCCGAAAAGCGGATCAATGAGATCTGTTCCGGTCTGGCCAGCACCATGGGGGGGACCGCGCAGGTGGATTATACCCGGAACTATCCGGTGATGATCAACTCTGAAGAGCAGACCGCATTTGCCGCGGATGTGGCCAAGTCGATCTCTGGTCAATGTGATGATGCGCCATTGGTGATGGGCGGCGAAGACTTTGCCTTCATGCTCGAAGAGCGCCCCGGTGCCTATATTCTGGTTGGCAATGGGGACACTGCGGCGGTGCACCACCCCAAGTACAACTTCAATGACGAGGCAATTCCGGCGGGCTGTAGCTGGTGGGCGGAAATCGTTGAACAGCGGATGCCAACTTAATCGTTTAACGCGGCGACGCGGTCCACAAGTCATTGTAGACCGCGTTGATCCCATTGGCCTCGGATTGAGCGCTAAAGGAATGCAGGGCCACATCGCGCGCCGATGTGGCCATTTTTATGTGCTGTTCTGGTGAGTCCAAAATGGCGCGTGCGGCTTTGGCCGCTTGATCCGCATCTTCGAGGGGCACAACCGTGCCAGTGGTGCCCTGCGCCGAAAACGCGCGATAATATCCAGCATCTGAGCCGACAAAGGGCACGCCACTGGCCATGGCTTCGAGGGGCACCATGCCATAGCCTTCGTAGCGCGGCATCTGCATCACCAGGGACAGAGATTGCATTAGGCTGGGCAATTCCGGCGCTGGGATTTCGCCGGGAAACAGAATGCGATCGCTCAGGTTTGCCTCTGCGATCTGATGCTGCAAATCCGCCAAAAAGGATTGGTGCTTGGGGGCTGCGCGCCCCAGAACCAAGGCGCGTCCTTCTGGCATTTCCGACAGCAATGCAATCATTGCCTTCACAAACAGATCGGTGCCCTTTTCGGGACGGATCCGCCCGACCGTGGCAATGCCAAAACTGCCGCCATAGCCTTTTTGGGCCCAAGCCTGCGCCCGATTTTCTACCGGATGAAACAGGGTTGTGTCCGCCCCATGTGGGACGGTGGCGCGCACATGCGGGACAAAATCCGCCGCGCGGTCTGTGGTGGCCACCACGGCATCCATCCGCGAAATCAACCAGCGTGGAAAGGCTGAATGGCGGCGCTGCGCGGCTGAGGTGAAAACAATGCGAATGGGCAAGCGCAACACATCGCGCGCCCAAAGGGCGGCCCGCATTTCGGTGTTGCGGCGCACGTGCCAGATGGAAAACGCCTTGTCCTTTGGCGCATTGCGCGCCAGTTGCCGGGCCTGTTTCAACGATATCGGATCAGGGCATCCGGGCAGGGGATGGCCGACCAGCTTCAGATCAAACACCTTGGCTTGCTGGCGGATCACGTTTGCTGCCGTTGCCGAAACACCGGTAAAGTTCTTATTGAAATTGGTCACATACAAGTCAGCCATAGGGCCTTATTGCATCATCTGACCCAGCTCTGCAATCAGAGCATCCAACCCATCATTTTGGCTTTGGGCAAAGTCTTTGGCCAAGGCCCCAAGGCGGTTGCGCGTCTGGGGCGTGCTGAGCAGCGTGTGCACCGAAGCGGCCAGGGTCTCGGCGCTGTCGATCTCGATATTGCCACCGGCTTGGGCGAAGGCGGCATAGCTTTCGGCAAAGTTTGCAAACAGCGGACCGTGCAGAACAACCGCGCCGGAATGTGCCGGCTCAAACGGGTTGTGCCCACCGACCGGCACCAAAGAACCGCCCAGAAACACTGTGGGGCACAGATTATACCACAGGCCCATCTCGCCCATTGTGTCCGCCAGATAGACCTGTTGACTGGGCACCGGGGTAACGCTGCGCTGGCTGAAGGATAGGCCGTGCTGGGTGATCATCTCGGTGATGTCTGGCGCGCGTTCGGGATGGCGCGGCACCAAGATCAGCATCAGATCAGGGTGTTGGGCCAGCAGGGTTTGATGCGCTTTCAGCACCACCTCTTCTTCGCCGGGGTGCGTCGAGGCCGCCAACCAGCATGGCCGCCCGGTAAGATCGGTGCGCAGCTGATCATAAAGGTCAGGATCAAAACGCAGCGGTTCGGCCGCCGATTTCAGGTTGGGACCTTGGGCAATGCGATCTGGCTGGGCGGACAGCGCCCGCAAGCCATCTTGCGTGGCTTGGTCTTGGGTGTGGATCCGATCAAAACACGCCAAAATCTTTTGCGCTGTTTGCGGAAATTTGCCCCAATTTTTCAGCGATCCTTTGGACAGGCGCGCATTCATCAGCACCATAGGGATCCCAAGCGCGCGGGTGCGGACCAACATTTGTGGCCACAGCTCACTTTCGACAAAAATCGCCATATCGGGACGCCAGTGCTGCAAAAAGCGGCGCAGGGCCTTGGCACTGTCCAAAGGCGCAAATTGATGGCGACACCGCGCGGGCATTTGAGGCGCCAGAACCTCAGCCGAGGTGGCTGTGCCCGAGGTCAACAGAATTTCGATATCTGGGTTGTCGCGCAACAGCCCCTTGATCAGCGTCAGTGCGCTGAGACATTCCCCAACCGAGGCCGCATGGCACCACACCAAGTGACCGGCTGGTCGCTCTAGGCTGGGCTGGCCTTTACGCTCGGCGATGCGATCCGCAGGCACAGCTGCTTGGGCCAGTTTCTTGGCCACTTTGCGAAACGCAAAGGGCGCAGCGGCATTGGCCAGCGCTGCATACAGCCTGTAGGTCAGGGTCATCTTGCTTAGCCGCCTGTGTGGCTCATGTGGCGGGTCATCCGCCCAGCAACATCTTGGCGCGAATAATCAAAGTCATGGCCTTTGGGCTTAAGCCCGATGGCTTGGCGAATGGCGTCATGCAACGGCGCGTCGTCACTGGGATGGTTGCGCAGTGGCGGGCGCAGGTCCTGCATGCCTTCTTGGCCCAGACAGGTGTAGATCTCGCCGGTGCAGGTCAGGCGCACCCGATTGCAGCTTTCGCAGAAATTATGGGTCATCGGCGTGATAAAACCGATTTTCTGACCGGTTTCTTCAAGGCGAACATAGCGGGCTGGGCCACCAGTGCGTTCGCTCAGTTCGGTCATTGCATAGTGCTCGCCCAGCTGTTTGCGCAGATCACTGAGGGGCCAATATTGGCCAAGGCGATCTTCATTGCCGATGTCTTCACCCATCGGCATGACTTCGATAAAGGTCAGATCAAGGTCGCGGTCTTTGCACCACTCAACCAGTTGAAACAGTTCAACATCGTTGAAACCTTTCAGCGCAACCGAGTTGATTTTGACCCGCATGCCCACCTTCTGGGCGGCATCAATACCCTTCATCACTTGGGCCAAACGCCCCCAGCGCGTGATATCGGCGAATTTCTTGTCATCTAGCGTGTCCAGTGACACGTTGATCCGGCGCACACCCGCCGCCCAAAGGTCCGCTGCGTATTTTTCCAGCTGCGACCCATTGGTGGTCAGGGTCAGCTCTTTTAGCGCCCCGCTGTCCAGATGGCGCGACATCGCATCAAAAAAGCCCATCACCCCACGTCGCACCAAAGGTTCGCCACCCGTGATCCGAAGTTTTTCAACACCCATGCCAATAAAGGCGGAACACATCCGGTCCAATTCCTCGAGTGTCAGCAATTCCTTCTTGGGCAAAAAGGTCATGTTTTCCGACATGCAGTATACACAGCGGAAATCACACCGATCGGTGACGGAAACGCGAAGGTAGGTGATCGCGCGCTGAAACGGGTCTATGAGGGGTGTCGTCATAGGGGTGAACCTAGGGGCGGAAACCCGCTTCGACAAGGGTTGTCTTTGTTGCCGGGGCCTACAAAACAGCGTAGCCTCAAGGAATGAAACACATTGCTTTGCTATTATCCTGTTCTGTGGTGCTGTCCGGCTGTGCCAGCTTGCCACGTCTTCAGACGCCGGATTGGCTGCGTGGCTCTGCTGCGCCCCGGTCCGTGGCGCAACCTCAGCAGCCGACCGAACCGTTGCCGGCCCCGGTCGAAGTTGACGTAGCCCCCATCACCGATGAACCCCGCCCTGAACCAACCAGCTCGGGCTTTTTGGGCAAAACCATCGCCTCTTTGGGGGATGCGACCAAAGATGGTTTCTGGATCGAAACACCTCTGGTGGCGGCAAAGGCCACCGGGCGCGTGCGCTATCCAGCCAACGGGCGCGAGGTCAAAGTTGATCTGATCCCGCTGACCGGATTGTCGACTGGTGGCAGCTATATGTCGCTGGGTGCAATGCGCTTGCTAGATGCACCTCTGGCAGGGCTGCCAGAGGTCGAGGTCTATCAGGACTGATCTGTAGGGGGCGTTTGCGCGGCGGTGGCGTCATTGGATGTTTCACCGGGCACATCATCCCAAAGCGCATCCAAATTGGCTTGCTTTTGATCTTTGGGGGGCAACAATTTGGTCGCCTCTTTGCGCGCAAAAGGCTTCATCGAAGTGCCATGGGTGCGCATAAATTTGATGACACGGGCCGGGTCATGCTTTGACAGGTCCCGCAGCCACCACGCCACAGATTTTTGGATAAACCATTCGGCGTCTTTCACATAGATCGCGGCCCAATCCAGCACCCGTTCGCGGATTTCGACATCTGCGGGCTTGGGGTGGTTCTGTTTGGTCCAAGGCAGGGTCACAACCATTGCAGCGCGCCGTACCCAGTGACTTTGAGATTGGGTCCATTCCGCCACTTGATCAACCCGCGACGGGTCCGCGACCAAACGCTTTTGGCCGGCCATCATTGCGTGATCGGCAATGGCCCAGCTGTCAAGATCTGGCAACCAGCTGACAATCAGATCCCATGCGGCTTGATCGTCTTTGATCCGGGCCTGTGTCAGCAGCTTGGCCGCCGCCAGACGGGCTTCAAAGATATCGGTTTTCCAAAGCGCGTCGGCCAATTCCACCCGCTCGGGCACAGTTAGGTTTTTGCGCCAATCCTTGGTAAGATCGTTGATCGCTGGGTTGGGGATGCCCAGATAGGCCCGTGGCACCTTGTGATACCCCGCCATGCCTTCGGCCCGGCCCGGTTCAACCAGCGCATTCAATGCGGTCAGTGCATCATCAAGTGTCATTCGGAGTTCCCGTCTTTGTGCCGTCCAGCGTGGACTGATTGCGTTCGGCCCAATAAGTGCGAATGGAGGCTTCACCTTTATTTTCAGCCCATCTGGCCAACGTGTCGCGCGGGCCAACATGGTCGAAGAAAGGCACGGCGTATCCGCAAGAGCTTTGAACCAGATCGACGGTCATATCATAAAATTGGCGCGTGCCAAGGGCTGGGGGAAAATGGCTGCTCAACTCTCCCCAGTCTGCATCACCTTCGTGCAAGGTTTTGGCGGATCCATAGGCGCGCAGAATGATCGGACGTTTGGCAAAAGAGCGCCACATCTCCGTCATGCGATTACGCTGCGCCAAATGGCCTGCGGTCTCATTGCCCAACCCGGTCAGATTGCGCCACTAAATCCGATTGGGACCCAGCGCGCGCAGGCTGTCCATGGCTTTGGGAGAAAAATTGACCTTCCCTTCTGCGGCGGTGGTTTCAACAAAGAACATGTGCTGCTCTTTGTTGAAACGGATAGGCCTCGCATCAAGGTGATCAAATTGTTTGCCCATTATTCCACAGTTACGGATTTCGCCAGATTTCGCGGCTGATCGACATCAGTGCCTTTGGCCACAGCTGTGTGATAGGCCAACAATTGCGCCGGGATCGCATAGAGAATGGGCGAGAGCACCGGATCGATTTTGGGCATCACGATGGTTTCCCAAGCGTCCTGCGCCGCTTCGCTGGCGCCGTCAGCATCGGTGATCAACAAGACCTTGCCACCGCGTGCCAGCACCTCTTGCATGTTCGATACGGTCTTGTCGAAGAGGCCGTCCTTGGGGGCCAACACCACCACTGGCATGGTCTTATCGATGAGGGCGATGGGGCCATGCTTTAGCTCGCCAGAAGCATAAGCTTCGGCGTGTATATAACTGATTTCTTTCAGCTTTAATGCGCCTTCATGCGCCATTGGGTACATCAATCCGCGCCCCAGAAACAGCACGTCGCTGGCTTCGGCCAATTTGCGCGCTGTTGCGGCGATCGCGCTCTCTTCTTCCAGTGCTGTGTTCAGCACAGAGGGCAGAGCCCGCAATCCGCTCAGCAGGGCGCTGATGCGGTTTGGATCTTGTGTGCCGCGTTGTTCAGCCGCTTTCAGCGCCAGCATCAACAGCACGGTCAATTGACAGGTGAAGGCCTTGGTTGAGGCCACGCCAATTTCCGCCCCAGCCAGAATGGGCAGTGCGATATCACTTTCGCGCGCAATCGAGCTTTCGGCGACATTGACCACAGAGAGGATCGTGTCAGCTTTGCCCGCGCAATAGCGAAGGGCGGCCAAAGTATCCGCCGTTTCCCCTGATTGCGACACAAACAGCGCTGCGGTTTGTTTTGGGATCGGCGGTTCGCGATAGCGAAATTCGCTGGCCACATCGACTTCGACCGGGATGCCGGCCAGCTGTTCGAACCAGTATTTGGCGGTCAAACAGGCATAGTAGGCGGTGCCACAGGCCACCATTGTCAGACGCTCGATCTTGGTGAAATCCAGATCGGTGTCGGGCAGGGACACGGTGGCGCCGTTGTCGGCCAGATAGTGACGCACCGCTTCGCCAATCACACCGGGCTGCTCGGCGATCTCTTTGGACATAAAGTGTTTGTGTCCACCTTTGTCGACACGGGTGTTGTCGAGCTGAATTTGGCGACGCTCGCGGGCCACTTCGATGTCGTTGACGTCACGAATGGTCAAGGAGGTGCGCGTGATCACCGCCCAGTCACCTTCATCCAGATAGGTGATTTGATCCGTCATTGGGGCCAAAGCAATCGCGTCAGACCCAACAAACATTTCGCCCTCGCCGTGACCAATCGCCAGCGGGCTGCCTTTGCGGGCGGCAATCAGCAGGTCGTCATGCCCTTCAAACAAGAACACCAAGGCGAAAGCGCCTTCCAGCTGTTTGATGGTTTGGCGCGCGGCTTCAATCGGGGGCAGGCCTTGTTCGAGGAAGGACTGCGTGAGCAAAGCGACCGTTTCCGTATCGGTTTCCGTGACAAAGGAAATGCCTTTGGTCGCCAGTTCGCTGCGCAATTCGCGGAAGTTTTCAATGATGCCGTTGTGAACCACAGCAACAGGACCCGCGCGGTGCGGGTGGGCGTTGCTGACGGTGGGCGCGCCGTGTGTAGCCCAGCGTGTGTGACCAATTCCAGCTTTGCCAGCCAGCGGTTCATGCACCAGCAAATCGGACAGGTTGACCAGTTTGCCAACGGCCCGTCGTCGGTCCAGATCGCCCGCGTTCAGTGTTGCAATTCCGGCGCTGTCATAGCCGCGATATTCCAACCGTTTCAGGGCGTCCACCAAGATTGGGGCCGCTTCGTGGTTTCCGAGAACCCCTACAATTCCGCACATTATTGCGCACCCTTTTTCAATTTTTCTTTCTTGGCCTGTAACATATCGTACAATTTGCTTGCAAAGCCGGTTTTGTTTTCTTGGCGCGCGCGGCTGATGCCAAGATCATCCGCAGGCACGTCTTTGGTGATAACAGAGCCGCTGCCGGTCATGGCGCGACTGCCAACAGTCACCGGGGCCACCAGCATTGTGTTGGAGCCGATGAAAGCATCGGTTCCGATTGTTGTGTGGTGCTTAAACACCCCATCATAATTGCAGGTGATGGTGCCAGCCCCAACGTTGGTGCGCGCGCCAATGCTGGCGTCACCGATGTAGCTAAGGTGGTTGACCTTGGCACCGGCATCCAACGTGGCGTTTTTGATTTCGACAAAGTTGCCCACCTTGGTGTCCTCGGCCAATTCGGCGCCGGGGCGCAGCCGGGCATAGGGGCCCACCACAGAACGCTGACTGACGTGGCAACCCTCAAGATGAGAAAATGCACGAATGTGGCTGTTGGATTCCACGGTCACACCGGGGCCAAAGACCACATTGGGTTCCAAAATCGTATCGCGCCCGACATAAGTGTCATGCGCAAAGTACACCGTTTCAGGTGCCGTCATTGTCACGCCATTGTCCAAAGCGTCGGCGCGGGCGCGGGCCTGAAACGCGGCCTCGGCTGCGGCCAGATCAGCGCGTGAGTTTACCCCAAGGGTTTCCGCCTCATCACAGGTCACAGCGGTGGCCGACAGACCTTTGGCACGGGCGATCGCCACCACATCGGGCAGATAGTATTCACCAGCGGCATTTTCGTTCTGAACGTCATCCAGAAGCGCAAACAACGTTGCGGCATCGGCGCAAACAAGTCCGGAATTACAAAGCGTTATGAGGCGTTCCTCATCGGTGGCATCCTTGAACTCAACAATGCGATCCAAAGCGCCATCCGCCGATACGATCAAGCGGCCATAGCGGGCTGGATCCGCCGCCTCAAAGCCCAAGATCACAACGTCATGGGTTTGGCGGGCCTGCGCCATACGCTGAATGGTTTCGGGTTGAATAAAGGGGGTGTCGCCGTAAAGGACAATCACGTCCCCTTCAAAACCGGCTAGGGCGTCGCGGGCTTGTTGCACGGCGTGGCCAGTGCCAAGCTGGTCGTTTTGCAACACCACTTCGGCGCGCTCATCCCAAGACTTGGCGGCTTTGGTCACCGCCTCGGCGCCGTGACCGGCAACAACAACCAGTTTTTCGGGCTCGACCGCGCTGCCGGATTTCATCGCGTGCACCAACATGGGCGCCCCAGCGATCTGATGCAGAACCTTGGGTAGGTCCGAATTCATGCGTGTCCCCATGCCTGCTGCCAGGATGACAAGTGCTGTGCTCATGCCAATTCTCTTTGTTTTTGCGTTGCGCCCGTTTTATCTGCTTGGCAAAGGGGCGCAAGTCCGCGTTGCTTCACTTGTGATTGCGGCTTGCAACACGAACACGCGGAAAGTCGCGCATGGACTATGGCAGGGAATACCGATGAAGACAGTGATTTTTGATTTGGATGGCACTTTGGCGGATACCAGCGGTGATTTGATCGCTGCGGCCAATCGGTGCTTTGAGGAGATGGGCTTGGGGGCTGTCTTGGATCCGGTGGCCGACGCCAGCACAGCCTTTGGCGGTGCGCGCGCGATGCTGAACCTTGGGCTGACACGGGTCGCGCATGCGGATGTGGCCGGTGAGGTCGAGCATTGGTATCCCAAGCTGGTGGCCTATTACGGCGAAAAGATTGATGTGCACACCACCCTTTATCCCGGCGCGATGGAGGCCGTTCAGGCGTTGCGTGACGCGGGCTATAAGGTTGGGATCTGCACCAATAAACCCGCAGGCCTTGCCGAAACCCTGTTGACGCGCTTGGGCGTGCGATCCGCCTTTGCGTCACTGGTGGGGGCGGACACCTTGCCTGTGCGCAAGCCCGATCCGGCTCCGCTGTGTGAAGCGGCCCGTTTGGCTGGCGGTGATCCGGCGCAAACCGTATTGATCGGCGACACGGTGACAGACCGTGAAACAGCGCGGGCTTTGGCCGTGCCTTGCATTCTTGTGACCTTTGGGCCGGATGGGCGCGGGGTTGAGCGATTGGAGCCAGAGGGGCTGATTGGTCATTTTGACGGCCTTTTGGCAGAGGTCGAGCGCCTGATCGGTGCACCACATTGACCCCATCCCAGCAAACACGCAGAAATAGCATATGACAGAACGATTCACCGGGAATTTCACCCAGCAAGAACCCATCCCCGAATCCGCCATCGAAGCGGCCGTGGCGGTGATGCGCAGTGGTCGCTTGCACCGCTACAATGTGGCTGAGGGCGAATTGGGCGAAACCGCGCTGCTGGAGCAGGAGTTTGCCGCCGTTATGGGCACGCGTTTTGCGTTGGCTGTGGCCTCGGGCGGATATGCCTTGGCCTGCGCGATGCGCGCTCTGGGGGTGCAGCCGGGCGACAAAGTGCTGACAAATGCCTTTACGCTGGCGCCGGTGCCGGGATCCATTGCCAGCATTGGGGCGGTGCCGGTCTTTGTTGGGGTGACCGAGGATCTGGTGATTGACCTAGAGGATCTGGCCGCCAAGGCGGATCAGGCTGATGTGTTGATGCTTAGCCACATGCGAGGGCATCTGTGTGATATGGATCGCCTGCTGGAAATCTGCAAAGCGGCCAATGTCCAAGTGATTGAGGATTGCGCCCATACGATGGGCGCGCGCTGGCGGGGGCGCCTGTCGGGAACGGATGGGATTATCGGATGTTACTCGACCCAGACCTATAAACATCTGAATTCCGGCGAAGGTGGCTTTCTGGTCAGCGACGATCCCGAGGTGATGGCGCGCGCGGTGATGCTGTCTGGGTCCTATATGCTGTATGATCGCCATGTCGCGGCCCCGGATCCGGCGGTGTTTGAAGCGATTAAATATGACACGCCGAACGTATCGGGGCGGATGGATCATCTGCGCGCGGCCATTCTGCGCCCGCAGCTTGCGGATCTTGCAACGCAATGCGCCCGCTGGAACGACCGCTATCGCACTGTCGAAGATGTTTTGCGCAACACACCGGGATTGACGGTGATCGAGCGCCCCGAGCAAGAGAGCTATGTCGGCTCGTCCATTCAGGTTTTGTTGCTGGATTGGAGTGAGGCGCAGATCGATGCCGTGTTGCAACGGTGTCTGGCGCGCGGTGTCGAGTTGAAGTGGTTCGGCGGGGCAGAGCCCAGTGGCTTCACCAGTCGCTATGACAGTTGGCGCTATGTCGACGCGCCCGCCATGCCCAAAAGCGACCGTGTGCTGAAAGGCATCGTGGATATGCGCCTGCCGTTGACCTTTGACCTTGAAGACTGCGCGCTGATTGCGCGGATCATCAAGGCCGAGGTTTCGGCAGTTTGGCAGGCCGGGTAGGGCCGTTGCCTGACATGTCGGGCGCTTTTCCTTTGCGCCATTTGAGCGGGCTGGCCGCTGTCTTTTAGGTTTGTTGTTCGTGCTGAGTGCCTGAGGTGCTTTTGCAGTCCGGAAGCCGTGCCGCCTTGAAAAGCGAGGCTTGCCGTTTGAAGCGCAGGGCGTTGCCGATAGAAAAGAGGGGGCGTTGCCGCTTGAAAAGAGGGGGGCGTTGCCCCCGGCGGCTGCGCCGCCTCCCCCAAGGTACTTTGACCAAGAAAAAGCGGCAAGTGGGCGCTGCTGACAGGCTGCGCTTGACGCGACTCGTTTTGGGTGGCATTTATTTGAACAACTGTTCATTAAACTTCCCTGGGAGGGGCCTGCATGTTCAACGCGGTGATGAATTTTGATCTGGGCGAAGATGTAAACGCGCTGCGTGACATGGTGCATCGTTGGGCCCAAGAGCGTGTGAAGCCGATGGCCGCTGAGGTGGATCGCAGCAATGCGTTCCCCAATGAGCTGTGGCAGGAGATGGGCGAGCTGGGTCTTTTGGGGGTCACGGTGCCTGAAGATTTTGGCGGCGCGGGCATGTCTTATTTGGCGCATACAGTTGTGGTGGAGGAATTGGCGCGGGCCTCGGCCAGTGTGTCGCTGAGCTACGGCGCGCATTCCAACCTATGTGTTAATCAGATCAAGTTGAACGGCACGCAAGCCCAGAAGGAAAAATATCTGCCCGGATTGATTGCGGGCACCCATGTGGGGGCTTTGGCGATGTCTGAGCCGGCCGCGGGATCCGATGTGGTGTCGATGTCGCTGCGCGCAGAAAAGCGCAACGGGTATTACGTTTTGAACGGCAGCAAATATTGGATCACCAACGGGCCGGACGCGGACACATTGGTTGTCTATGCCAAAACAGATCCTGAGGCGGGGTCTAAGGGGATCACGGCCTTTATCGTTGAAAAAGAGATGGTTGGTTTTCGCACCTCGCCGCATTTTGACAAGCTGGGGATGCGCGGGTCAAACACGGCAGAGCTGATCTTTGAAAATGTTGAAGTGCCCTTTGAGAACGTGCTGGGCGAAGAAGGCCGAGGCGTGCGGGTTTTGATGTCAGGGTTGGATTACGAGCGCGTGGTTCTGGCGGGCATTGGCACCGGCATTATGGCCGCCTGTTTGGATGAGGTGATGCCTTATATGGTTGAGCGCAAGCAGTTCGGCCAGTCGATTGGCGACTTTCAACTGATGCAGGGCAAGATGGCCGATATGTACACCAAGATGAACTCGGCACGCGCTTATGTCTATGAGGTGGCCAAGGCCTGTGATCGCGGCGAAGTCACCCGACAGGACGCCGCGGCCTGTTGTCTATATGCCAGTGAAGAAGCCATGGTTGTGGCCCATCAGGCGGTGCAGGCCATGGGCGGGGCTGGCTTTTTGGCCGATGCCCCCGTGGCGCGGATTTTCCGCGATGCCAAGCTGATGGAGATTGGTGCCGGCACCAGCGAGATCCGTCGGATGCTGGTGGGGCGTGAAATGATGGGCGCGATGCGCTGAGATGCTACGCAAAAGCGACTCTTACGGCGCTTTGAGGCGTCACTTTTCTTGGCAGATACCGGCTGAGTTGAACATGGCAGCGCAGGTCTGTGATGATTGGGCTGCGCGAGCCCCGGATCGCGACGCCCTGATTGATCTGACCCGGTGCAGCGCAAGCGCGCTCAGCTATGGTGCGCTGCGTCAGATGGCGGACGGGTTGGCGCATGCGCTTGTGGCGCAAGGTGTCAAACGTGGCGATCGGGTTGGGGTGTTGCGGTCGCAATCGGTGTGGACCGCTGCGGCGCATATTGCGATCTGGAAACTGGGCGCTATTTCGGTGCCGCTGTTCAAGCTGTTTGGCAGTGATGCCTTGCAAATCCGGCTGGAGGACAGCGGCGCAGTTGCGGTTGTCGCCGATCCGGACAGCGCCACTATGCTGTCTGACTGGACCGGGGATGTGATTGTACCCGAAGAGGTGACGCTGACCCCAGAGGTGTTTGAAACCGTCTCAACTGGTCCCGAAGACCCAGCCGTATTGATCTATACCAGTGGCACAACTGGCGCGCCCAAAGGGGCGCTGCATGGCCATCGGATGTTGATCGGCCATTTGCCCGGGGTTGAGGTGAGCCATGATTTTCTGGGGCAGGAGGGTGATTGCCTGTGGACCCCCGCGGATTGGGCGTGGATTGGCGGTCTTTTTGATGTGCTGATGCCGGGGCTGGCCCTTGGGGTGCCGGTGGTTGCGGCCCGGTTGGATAAGTTTACTCCAGAGCTGTGCCAGTCGGTGATTTCGCGCGCCAAGGTGCGCAATGTCTTTTTCCCGCCCACAGCGCTGCGCATGTTGAAATCGCAAGGTGCCGAGATCAGCGGTTTGCGCACCGCGGCCAGCGGCGGAGAGCCTTTGGGCGCAGAAATGTTGGCTTGGGGCCAGCAGGCGCTTGGCGTGACGATCAACGAATTTTACGGCCAGACCGAATGCAATATGGTGGCCTCAAGCTGTGGAGCCTTGTTTGATCCTGCACCGGGGTGCATCGGCAAACCCGCGCCGGGATTCGAGATCGCGATCTTAGATGCAACCGGACAGCCCTGTGAGGGCGAAGGGGAAGTGGCCATTGCCAAAGGTGCCGCCAGTATGATGCTGGAGTATTGGAACCGCCCCGAGGCCACGGCAGAAAAATTTGTCGGGGATTGGATGCTCACGGGCGATCGCGGCACCTGGGACGGTGAATTCCTGCGCTTTGTGGGGCGCGAAGATGACGTGATCACTTCGGCGGGGTATCGCATTGGCCCTGCAGAGATCGAAGACGGATTGATGCAGCATCCGGCTGTGGCCACTGTGGGGGTGGTTGGCAAACCCGACGCACTGCGCACAGAAATTGTCAAAGCCTATGTGGTGGTAAAGCCAGACGTTGTGGCCGATGCCGCTCTGGCCAAAGAGCTGCAAGATTTTGCCAAGGCCCGCGTGGCCAAACATTCTTACCCGCGTGAAATCGGCTTTGTCTGCGCCTTGCCCATGACAGTGACCGGCAAGGTGATCCGCAAAGAGCTGAAACAGCGCGCCCAAGCCGAGGTGGCGTCATGACTGGCCCTGTCTGCGATTGTCTTGCACTGAACCCCGCTGTGCTAGGGGGGCAACCAGGGGCGCTGATGCCCGCCGCCCTGCATTCCACTCGGTCCCTATTTCCTCTGGAGGTCCTATGAAACTTTCGTCCAAAGCATTGCCATCCTCCGAGACCTTTAAATCCAACACCAAGGCGCATCTTGGCGCGCTTGAGGTGGTCCGCGATGTGGCTGAGGCCGCGCGGGTTGGTGGCGGCGAACGCGCCCGCGAACGTCACATGTCGCGCGGCAAGATGTTGCCGCGCCGTCGGATCCGCGCCCTGTTGGATGCGGACAGCCCCTTCCTCGAAGTGGGGGCCACTGCTGCGCATAATATGTATGACAATGCCGCCCCCAGCGCGGGGGTGATCGCCGGCATCGGCCGGGTGCATGGTGTGGACTGCATGATTGTGTGCAATGACGCCACGGTCAAAGGCGGCACCTATTATCCTATGACGGTGAAAAAGCACCTGCGTGCCCAAGAGATCGCCGCTGAAAATCGTTTGCCCTGTATCTATCTGGTGGATTCGGGCGGGGCCAACCTGCCCAACCAAGATGAGGTGTTTCCCGATCGCGACCACTTTGGCCGGATCTTTTACAACCAAGCGAATATGTCTGCCGATGGCATCCCACAGATTGCGGTGGTCATGGGCTCGTGCACGGCCGGCGGGGCCTATGTCCCGGCGATGTCAGATGTCACGATCATCGTCAAAGAACAGGGCACCATCTTTCTGGCGGGCCCGCCTTTGGTCAAAGCCGCCACCGGCGAAGTGGTGAGCGCCGAAGATCTTGGCGGCGGAGATGTGCACACCCGCCTGTCGGGCGTGGCGGATTACCTTGCCGAAGATGACACCCATGCCCTGGCCTTGGCGCGCCGCGCTGTCAGTCACCTCAATTGGACCAAACCCACCACCGTGCACTGGCAAAGCAGTGAAGAGCCCGCCTATGATCCCGAAGAGATCCTCGGCGTGGTGCCCGGCGATTTGCGCACCCCCTATGACATCCGCGAGGTCATCGCCCGCACCGTTGATGGTTCGCGCTTTGACGAGTTTAAACCTCGCTTTGGTGAAAGCTTGGTGACCGGATTTGCCCATATCAAAGGCTGCCCGGTGGGGATTGTCGCCAACAATGGCGTTCTGTTCTCCGAAGCGGCCCAGAAGGGCGCGCATTTCATCGAATTGTGCAGCCAGCGTAAAATTCCTCTGGTGTTCTTGCAAAACATCACCGGCTTTATGGTTGGCCAGAAATACGAAAACGAAGGCATTGCGCGCCACGGGGCCAAAATGGTCACCGCCGTGGCCAGCACCAAAGTCCCCAAAATCACCATGCTGGTGGGGGGCTCGTTTGGCGCGGGCAACTATGGCATGTCGGGGCGGGCTTTTTCGCCGCGCTTCTTGTGGTCTTGGCCCAATTCGCGGATTTCAGTGATGGGGGGCGAACAGGCCGCAGGTGTCTTGGCCACTGTCAAACGTGACGGTATTGAACGGCGCGGCGGTACCTGGTCTGACGCCGAAGAAACCGCCTTCAAACAGCCCACCATCGATATGTTCGAAGAGCAAAGCCACCCGCTCTACGCCTCCGCTCGGCTCTGGGATGACGGCATCGTGGACCCGCGCAAAACCCGGGATGTTCTGGCGCAGTCGCTGCGCATCAGCTTAAACGCCCCGATCCAAGACACCCGCTTTGGCCTGTTTCGGATGTGACGATGGCGTTTCGTGGTCAAATCCAGGATGTGCTGCCGATGCGCCAGGGTTCCGGCCTGGTGCTCATGCTGACCAATATCGAAGGTGCTCTTGCCAAGGGCATGCAGGTGCAGCTGCTGGATCAGGAGACAAAGATCACCGAATTGGGCCGAAACTCAACGGATGGCAAGCCGGTTTCAACGCGCAGTTGCCTCACCGGAAAACCCTGCGCACCCTATGGGGCCATTGCGCTTGACTGGCAAGGCCCGCAACCCGCGGCCCAAACGCTGGTAGGCCAATGGGTACAACAGGTCACAGCTCCATGATCCATCCCGTTTCATCTTGCCTAAAATACTCCGGGGGTGCGGGGGCTGGCCCCCGCGCGTTCACCTGCCAAAAGGACCAAGCGCATGTTTGACAAAATCTTGATTGCCAACCGTGGTGAAATTGCCTGCCGCATCGCTCAGACAGCCCGTTCCATGGGGGTGAAAACTGTTGCGGTCTATTCTGACGCCGACGCCCACGCCGCCCATGTGGCCGCGGCCGATCAAGCGGTGTATATCGGCGGATCTGCTCCGGCTGACAGCTACCTGCGCGCAGACCGCCTCATCCAAGCCGCGCTGGACACAGGTGCCAGTGCCATTCACCCCGGCTATGGGTTTCTCAGCGAAAACCCCGACTTCGTCGAGGCCATCAGTGACGCTGGTCTGACCTTCATTGGGCCCTCTGCGGCGGCCATTCGCAAGATGGGGCTGAAAGATGCGGCCAAAGCGCTGATGCAAGAGGCTGGCGTGCCTGTGGTGCCGGGCTATCACGGGGCTGATCAAGATCCAGAGTTTCTGGCCCGTCAGGCGCAAGATATCGGTTATCCTGTGTTGATCAAAGCGGTGGCCGGTGGCGGGGGCAAGGGCATGCGTCTGGTCGAAGACCCTGCCGATTTTGCCACCTCTTTGCAAAGTGCACGCAACGAAGGTCAAAATGCCTTTGGCAATCCGGATGTCTTGATCGAAAAATACATCCAACACCCGCGCCATATCGAAGTGCAGGTCTTTGGGGACGGTGAAACCGCTGTGCATCTGTTTGAGCGCGACTGTTCGCTGCAGCGGCGCCATCAAAAAGTCATCGAAGAGGCTCCAGCCCCCGGCATGACCGAAACCATGCGCCAGGCCATGGGGCAGGCGGCCACTCGTGCGGCCATTGCCATTGGCTACAAAGGGGCGGGCACAATCGAATTCATTGTGGACGGCTCAGAGGGGCTGCATCCTGATCGGTTCTGGTTCATGGAAATGAACACCCGCCTGCAGGTTGAACACCCCGTCACCGAGGCCATCACGGGCGTTGACTTGGTTGAATGGCAGCTGCGGGTTGCCGCTGGCGGACCTTTGCCATTGACCCAAGAGGCGCTGAGCATCACCGGCCACAGCTTTGAAGCGCGCCTTTATGCCGAAGACGTGCCCAAAGGCTTTTTGCCGGCCACCGGCACATTGACCCATCTACAGTTCCCTGCGGCCTGTCGCGCCGACAGCGGCGTGCGCAGTGACGATGAAATCAGCCCGTTTTATGATCCCATGATTGCCAAGATCATCACCCATGGCCCTACACGCGCCGTGGCGCTGGCGCGACTGCGTCAGGCCTTGGCCGAGACCCAAGTGGCCGGGACAGTGACCAACCTCGCGTTTCTCAGTGCCTTGGCCGAACACGGTGGCTTTAGCGCGGGGCAGGTGGACACCGGATTGATCGCGCGTGATCTTGACGCCCTGACGGCCGAACCTCTGGCAAAGCCGCAATGGGTCGCGCAGGCCGCCATGGTGGCGTTGGATCTGATGGGGGCCCCGACGTGGGATCAGGGCTTTTCTTTGTGGGGCAGCAGCTGGCGGGATGTCACATTGCTGGCAGACGCGGACCCGCTGACGTTGCAATTGCGGGTCAATCACCCAACCGAAATTCAGGTTGATGTCGATGGCACTATCGTGACAGCGCTCTATCGCGATGGGTGGCATTTTGACGGGGTGCGGGCCCGCGAATGGCGTCGCGACGGAGATGAGATCACCGTTTTTGTGAACTTTGGATTACAGTACCAAGTGCCGGATCCGCTGGACGTGCAATCCTCTGACGCGGGGGACGGCAATTTGATCGATGCCCCGATGCCGGGCTTGGTGCATCAGGTGTTTGTCACACAGGGGCAGGCCGTGCGCGAAGGGGAGCGTCTGGTGATCCTCGAAGCGATGAAGATGGAGCACTCTTTGCTGGCGGCGCGCGACGGCGTGGTGGCCGAGGTCCTCACCCATCAAGGAGATCAGGTTGTGGCCGGAGCCGCCCTGATCCTCCTTGAGGAGGCCGAGGCATGACCCGTTTACATTCCGTCGCTGGCAGCCGGTCGTTTCGCGTCTTGTGGCTGCTGCATGAATTGAACATCCCGGTTGAGGTTGTGCCCTATCAAATCATGGGGCCCACGCTGCACACCGATGCCTTTAAGGCGCTGTCCCCGGCGCGCCGGGTGCCGGTTTTGGAATACCAAGGTCAGACGTGGTGTGAAAGCGGCGCGATTGTTCAACTGTTGTGCGAAGCGCGCCCCGAAGCCGGTTTGATGCCCGCGCCCGGCAGTGCGGACCGGGGCGCCTGGTTGATGTGGTTGAACTATGCGGAAACTTTGACGGCTGGGATCCAAAACCTGAACATGCAGCATCTGTTCATCACCAAGGATCAGCAATCGGTCACGGTGATGGGGATCGAAACCAAACGCTTGGCCATTGCGATGAAATCGATTGAGGCAGCTGTGCAAGACCGCGACACGTTGCTGCCCTCGGGGTTTTCGGGGGCCGACATTATGATGGGCTTCACGCTTGAGGCGGCCTTTCACTATGTTCACGCTGAAAAATTCCCCAAAACCGTCGCCTATATGCAGCGCTTGGCTGCGCGCGAGGCCTATCGGTCAGCCTTGCACGCAGAGGGGCCACAACAGTTTTATGATCGTGACTTCTATCCGTTGCCCGAGGCGTCCTCATGAGCGAATATGTTGAGATCTTTGAAGTGGGCCCGCGCGATGGCCTGCAAAACGAAAGCCGACACATACCCACTGAGGACAAGATCGCGCTGATCAACTGCCTCAGCCAAGCGGGGTTTCGCCGGATCGAAGTGGCCAGCTTTGTCAGCCCCAAATGGGTGCCGCAAATGGCAGACAGTGGCGCGGTTTTGCAAGGCATCACCCGCGCAGAGGGGGTCTCTTATGCAGCACTGACGCCAAATATGCGCGGCTTTGAAGCGGCGGTGCAGGCGAACGCTGATGAAATTGCTATCTTTGGCTCCGCCTCAGAAGGCTTCTCCAAAGCCAATATCAACGCCAGTATCGCCGAAAGCCTTGCGCGATTTGCCCCCATCAATGAGGCGCGCCGCACCGCAGGGCTGGCAATGCGCGGCTACGTCTCCTGCGTGGTGGAATGTCCCTATGATGGGCCCACCGATCCGGCGCAGGTGGCCAAAGTGGCCAAATCCCTATTGGATATGGGATGTTATGAAATCAGCCTTGGCGACACGTTGGGGCGCGCCACGCCAGAGGCCGTGGCGGCAATGCTTGACTCGGTGCTAGAGGTGGTGCCTGCACCACAACTTGCCGGGCATTTTCACGACACAGCAGGACGGGCGATGGCCAATATCGAGGCGTCGCTGGCCAAAGGCCTGCGCGTGTTTGATGCAGCGGTGGGCGGGCTTGGCGGCTGTCCCTATGCCCCCGGCGCCGCAGGAAACGTGGCCACCGAAACCGTAGAGGCGGGATTGCGCGCCTGGGGCTATCACACGGGCCTTGATCCTGAGGTTTTGCAACAAGCCGGGTCTCTGGCCAAAGCGATGCGCGCTGGATAGGCGCGGAATTTGACAAATTCCGGAACATTTTCTTGCAGAAAATGGCGACAGGAGAGACATGATGTTAACCACTTTGACCCTTGAACAAACATCACAGGGGGTTGCCACGGTTTGGCTGAACCGCCCTGAAAAGCATAACGCCATGTCTGGCGCGATGATCACCGAGCTTCATCAGGTTGCTCAGCAGTTGGATGCCGCTGAGGATGCGCGCTGTGTGGTCTTGGCCGCCAAGGGCCCCAGCTTTTGTGCTGGCGCTGATCTGGGGTGGATGCGGGCACAGCTGGACGCCGATCAGGCGACACGCAAAAGCGAGGCGGCCAAGCTGGCCTATATGTTGAAAGCTTGGGGCGAGCTGTCCAAGCCCGTGATTGGTCGCCTGCAGGGCAATGCCTTTGGCGGTGGCCTTGGTCTGGCCAGCGTCTGTGATGTCACCATCGGTGTCGCTGGGCTGCGCATGGCATTGACGGAAACGCGATTGGGGCTGATCCCCGCAACCATTGGCCCCTATGTGGCGGCCCGCATGGGCCCGTCAAATGCACGTCAGGTGTTTTACTCCGGGCGTCGTTTTGATGCGACGGAGGCGCAGTCCTTGGGGCTGTTGTCCAAAGTGGTCTCCCCCGAAGATTTGGAGGATGCCGTCGCCGCCGAAGTGGCGCCCTATCTGGAGTGTGCGCCCGGCGCGGTGCGCCGCGCCAAGCAGTTGCTGCGCCAGCTTAGCCCGCAAATTGACGAGGCGGTGATCGCGCAGACCATCGATGCGCTGGCCGCTTGTTGGCAAGAGGGCGAAGCGGCTGAGGGGATCTCGGCCTTCTTTGCCAAGACCAAACCTTCTTGGCAGCGCTAAGGCCCTCTTTCACGCCCTAAATTCCCCAATCTCCCCGGTGTGGATGCCCCCTTTGGGGGAGGGGACAGCTGCTTGGCGATCACAGATCTCGTCGCCGCGCGGCTGGCGCGCACATGTGCGATCGAAAGATCGCTAAGTTGACTAAAATAGTCAGAAAAATAAAGCCGATTCAGAATCAGCATGGGACAAACTGACGCGATTTGGCTCCAATCCGGCTTGCCGGTGCTTGGATGTCAGAAAAACGTTGCATTATTGTGCCGCCACAGCATTCTAGCGGCGCAAAGAGCCTTTGTTTGCTGATAATTGCCTGATCTATTCAGTTTTTGGAATTTGTCTAGCCTTGGTTGACCCTGACTAGGGGCAGGGGTAAACCCAGCAAAGAAAAGCAGCCCACCGACTGCGCCTATTCGCGCATGAAAGGAGCCACCGTGGAAGAGATGCTGAGGGAATACCTTCCCATCCTCGTCTTTCTGGCCATCGCAATTGTCCTTGGCCTCGTATTGATCCTTGCAGCTATTGTATTGGCTGTGCGGAATCCAGATCCCGAAAAAGTGTCGGCCTATGAATGTGGATTCAACGCATTCGACGATGCGCGGATGAAATTTGACGTCCGGTTCTATCTGGTTTCAATCCTCTTCATCATCTTTGATCTTGAGATCGCGATGCTGTTCCCCTGGGCCGTGGCCTTTAAGGACATCTCGATGGTCGGTTTCTGGTCGATGATGGTGTTCTTGGGTGTGCTGACCGCAGGGTTTGCCTATGAGTGGAAAAAGGGAGCTCTGGAATGGGAGTGATGACCGGCGCCAACACTGCGGGCGTTGACCGCGAAGTTGCCACCCAGGAGCTGAACCGCGAGCTGCAGGACAAAGGGTTCTTGCTGACTTCGGTTGAGGATATTGTGAATTGGGGCCGCACCGGCTCGTTGCACTGGATGACCTTTGGTCTGGCGTGCTGCGCGGTTGAGATGATGCACACCTCCATGCCGCGCTACGATCTGGAACGCTATGGCACTGCGCCACGCGCCTCCCCACGTCAGTCTGACCTGATGATCGTTGCGGGTACGTTGACCAACAAAATGGCACCGGCGCTGCGCAAGGTGTATGACCAGATGCCCGAGCCACGCTATGTGATCTCGATGGGGTCTTGTGCGAACGGTGGCGGTTACTACCACTACAGCTATTCAGTTGTGCGCGGATGTGATCGTGTGGTGCCTGTGGATGTCTACGTGCCCGGCTGCCCGCCCACAGCAGAAGCTTTGATGTATGGCATCATGCAGCTGCAACGTAAAATTCGCCGCACCGGCACTATTGTGCGCTGATCGCGGAAGGGACCAGATTATGACCGAAGCGCTGACCGAACTGGCCACCCATATCGAGCTGAAACGGCCCGATTGCGTGTTGGGCTGGGACATCGCCTATGACGAACTGAACGTGGATGTGGCTCCGGCCAACATTGTTGGGTTTGTCGATTTCCTGAAAACTGACCCAACCTGCAAGTTCTCGTCTTTGGTGGACATCACAGCGGTGGACTATCCAGAGCGCGCCAAGCGCTTTGACGTGGTCTACCACTTCTTGTCGATGTATCAGAACCAGCGGATCCGCCTGCGCGTGTCGATCCGCGAAGAAGAGCTGGTGCCGTCGATTGTCGATTTGCACCCTTCGGCCAACTGGTTTGAACGTGAAGTGTTCGACATGTTTGGCATTCTGTTCTCTGGCCACCCCGATCTGCGTCGTCTGTTGACCGACTACGGGTTCCGTGGGCACCCGCTGCGCAAAGATTTCCCGACAACTGGTTACACCGAAGTGCGGTATGACGAAGAGCTGAAGCGCGTTGTCTATGAACCGGTGTCCTTGGTTCAGGAATATCGTCAGTTTGACTTCATGAGCCCATGGGAGGGTGCCAACTATATCCTGCCGGGTGACGAAAAAGGAGAGGCGAAATGATGATCGCACTTACCTTGACTGCTGTTCTCAGCGCCGTTGCACTGGTTGCGGCTAAGGCCAAAATGGACGCGGCACGTGTTGCTGTGCGCACCAACCGGAAGGGGACGCGCTGATGGACGGCTCCAAGTTTGACGACGGATCTGTGGACGCGCTGAGCGGCGAACAGAAAATCCGCAACTTCAACATCAACTTTGGTCCCCAGCACCCGGCGGCCCACGGTGTTCTGCGTCTGGTTCTTGAACTGGACGGCGAAATTGTTGAGCGCTGTGATCCGCACATCGGCCTGCTGCACCGTGGCACCGAAAAGCTGATGGAAAGCCGCACTTACCTGCAAAACCTGCCGTATCTCGACCGCCTCGACTATGTGGCGCCGATGAACCAGGAACACGCATGGTGTCTGGCGATTGAAAAGCTGACCGGTGTCGAAGTGCCGCGTCGTGCCTCTTTGATCCGCGTGCTGTTTTCCGAGATTGGCCGCATTCTGAACCACCTGTTGAACGTGACAACACAGGCGATGGATGTTGGCGCGCTGACCCCACCTTTGTGGGGCTTTGAAGAGCGTGAAAAACTGATGATCTTTTACGAGCGGGCCTGTGGTGCGCGCTTGCACGCCAACTATTTCCGTCCCGGCGGTGTGCATCAGGATCTGCCAGATGCCTTGATCGATGACATCGAAGAATGGGCGCTGGAATTCCCAGCCGTTCTGGCTGATATCGACGGGCTGCTGACTGAAAACCGGATTTTCAAACAGCGTAACGTTGATATTGGTGTCGTGTCCGAGCAGGACATTCTGGATTGGGGGTTCTCGGGCGTGATGGTTCGTGGATCCGGTCTGGCATGGGATCTGCGCCGCGCGCAGCCTTATGAATGCTACGATGAGTTTGATTTCCAAATTCCTGTGGGCAAAAACGGTGATTGCTATGACCGTTACCTGTGCCGCATGGAAGAGATGCGCCAATCGCTGAGCATCATGCGTCAGGCCATCGCCAAGCTGCGCGAAACACCTGGTGACATCTTGGCGCGCGGGAAACTGACGCCGCCAACGCGTAGCGACATGAAAACCTCGATGGAATCTCTGATCCACCACTTCAAACTGTACACCGAAGGCTTCCATGTGCCCGAAGGTGAAGCCTATGCGGCCGTTGAAGCGCCCAAAGGTGAGTTTGGTGTTTACATGAAATCTGACGGATCCAACAAACCCTACCGCGCCAAGCTGCGCGCCCCGGGCTTCTTGCACTTGCAAGCAATGGATCACGTGGCCACTGGACACCAGTTGGCGGACGTTGCCGCAATCATCGGTACGATGGATGTCGTGTTCGGGGAGATCGACCGTTGAACAAAACGTTGCTGACCTTGGCATTTGCTGGTGTGACGGGGCCTGCGCTTGCGCTGGCGGACGGCGCGCCTGCACGTGTGCAAGAGTTTGTTGACGTTATGGTGAAAAACCACTGTGTTTTGCCCGAAAAATCCGCAGCAGAGCTGTTGCCTGCGGCTGGTTTTACCCGGGACGAAGCACAGATCATCGTTAAGCACCTGCGGACCGAAGGGCGGATGAACCGCGCGAAACGGACGCTGTATTTGACCGGAGCCGCCTGTGAAACCCCACAGGCCATTCGGGCGGGCAGTTTGCAAGTGTTGTCGCGCACCGACTGTCAGGTCGCGCAGGACGCAATTGGCGACACATTCGCCAAAAGCGGTTTGCCCGTCGAATTGGTGACTGCGGCGTTGCGCCAGATGGTCACTGACGGTGATGCGACGTTTGCGGATGCCGGGCAGGTCTACACCCTCAATTCGGAGATTTGTTCATGATGTCGCCGCGTTTGTTGATTGTAGGACCTCTTCTTGCTGTGGTGGCCGGCTGTGCTGCTCTGCCAGAGGACGTGACTGCCGAAGATCTTTCTAACTACGAAACCGCTGTGGCCAGCATTGGCTGTGTCATGCGCGGTGAATCTGATTACCTACCGGTCGAATTTCAAACCGGGCTCACACGTGAGCAGGTGATCGCTTTAACACAATATGAACTCCTCCTTGAGCGGGCTGTAAAGCAGGCCGAGGGTGGCGTGAAACTGACTACCGGAGCCTGTGCCTAATGCTACGTCGTCTGCATAAAGACCAACCTGAAAGCTTTGCTTTCGCCCCGGAGAACCTGAAATGGGCCGAGGCACAGATTACAAAATACCCCGAGGGTCGGGCTCAATCAGCGGTCATCCCGCTGTTGTGGCGTGCCCAAGAGCAAGAAGGCTGGTTGACCCGCCCTGCGATTGAATATGTCGCTGAACTGCTGGGCATGGCCTATATGCGGGTGCTCGAAGTGGCCTCGTTCTACTTTATGTTCCAGCTGACCCCAACGGGCAGCGTGGCAAACATTCAGGTCTGTGGCACGCTGTCTTGCATGATTTGCGGGGCCGAAGATCTGATTGCGGTTTGCAAAGAAAAGATCGCCGACAAACCCCACACCTTGTCCGAAGATGGCAAGTTCACTTGGGAAGAAGTCGAATGTCTGGGCGCTTGCGCCAACGCGCCAATGGTTCAGATCGGCAAAGACTACTACGAAGATCTGACCACCGAGCGTTTCGCTGAAATCATCGACGAACTGGCGGCTGGCAAAGTGCCAACACCGGGACCACAAAACGGGCGTTATGCCGCTGAGCCTAAGTCTGGCCTCAGCTCATTGACCGAGTTTGACAGCGGTCAGACCAAATACAACGCCAGCGTTCAATTGGCTGTTGATATTGGGGACACCGTCAAGCGCATCGATGGCACCGAAGTGCCGATCCTGACCCCATGGTTGGACGGTAAATCAGACGCAAAACCAGCACCAAAAGCCAAGGCTAAAGCCAAACCGGCGGCCAAAGCAGCCGCACCAAAGGCTGAGCCAAAAGCCAAGGCTCCAGCCAAAGCTGCGGCGAAGCCTGCGGCAAAGAAAGATGCACCCGCCAAGGCCGCACCGGCCAAGGCAGCAGCCGCACAAGCCAGCGATGCGCCAGAATCCGCACCGGAAATTCTGACAGCTGCACGCGATGGCAAGGCGGATGATCTGAAGAAAATCAAAGGTGTTGGTCCAAAACTGGAGCAAACACTGAACGAGCTGGGTTTCTATCACTATGACCAAGTGGCCAAGTGGACAGAGACCGAGATCACTTGGGTGGACAACCGCCTGAAGTTCAAAGGCCGCATCACGCGGGACAATTGGATCGAGCAGGCCAAGCAACTGGCCGCTGGTGAAGAGACTGAGTTTTCGAAACGCGTCGACAAGGGCGGCGTGTACTAAGGAACGGATAACGTGAGCAACGCACGTGATACTGCATTGGCCCGCAAGGGGCGCAAGACCGCTCTGGTGATTGCTGGAACCGCCGTGTTCTGGATCATTGCGACCTTTGCAGGGGCTCAGCTGGATTTACCCCAGCGAACCCGAGCGTTGTTCGATCTAGTTGCCTTGGCCGGATTTATCCTGGCTTTGGTGATGGTATTTCAAATCTGGCGTGCGCGTCAGAACAAGGAAGGGTGACACGGGATGTTGAAGGACGAAGACCGTATCTTTACCAATATCTACGGCATGCATGACCGTACTTTGGCCGGTGCTCAGGCGCGTGGACATTGGGATGGCACCGCCGGTATCATCCAAAAGGGCCGTGACTGGATCATCGACACCATGAAGGCCTCGGGCTTGCGTGGACGTGGGGGCGCGGGCTTCCCAACTGGCCTGAAATGGTCGTTCATGCCCAAAGAAAGCGACGGACGCCCGGCGTATCTAGTGATCAACGCCGATGAATCCGAACCCGGCACCTGTAAAGACCGCGAAATCATGCGCCACGATCCGCACACGCTGATCGAAGGGGCCTTGATCGCCAGCTTTGCGATGAATGCGAACGCTTGCTACATCTACATTCGTGGCGAATACATCCGGGAACGCGAAGCGCTGCAACTGGCGATCGACGAAGCCTATGCGGCTGGCATGATCGGCAAAAACGCCGCCGGGTCTGGCTGGGACTTTGATCTTTATCTGCACCACGGGGCAGGGGCCTATATCTGTGGTGAAGAAACCGCGCTGCTGGAAAGCCTCGAAGGCAAAAAAGGCATGCCGCGGATGAAACCACCGTTCCCTGCGGGCGCTGGTCTTTATGGCTGCCCGACCACTGTGAACAACGTTGAATCAATTGCTGTGGTGCCGACCATTCTGCGTCGCGGCCCCGAGTGGTTCTCTGGCTTTGGCCGTCCAAACAACGCGGGCACCAAACTGTTTGCGATCTCTGGTCATGTGAACAACCCCTGTGTGGTCGAAGAGGCCATGTCGATCAGCTTTGAAGAGCTGATTGAAAAGCACTGTGGCGGCATTCGTGGCGGATGGGACAACCTGCTGGCTGTGATCCCGGGCGGCTCGTCTGTACCCTGTGTGCGCGGCGAAAAAATGCGCGACGCGGTGATGGACTTTGATTACCTGCGCAACGATCTGGGATCAGGTCTGGGCACAGCGGCTGTGATCGTCATGGACAAACAGACCGACATCATCAAAGCGATCTGGCGTTTGGCCAAATTCTACAAGCACGAAAGCTGTGGTCAGTGTACCCCATGTCGTGAAGGCACCGGTTGGATGATGCGGGTCATGGATCGTTTGGTCAAAGGCCAAGCGGAACCAGAAGAAATCGATATGCTGTGGGACGTGACCAAGCAGGTCGAGGGACACACCATTTGTGCGCTTGGCGACGCGGCGGCTTGGCCAATCCAAGGTTTGATTCGCAACTTCCGCGAAGAAATCGAAGATCGTATCAAAGCACAAAAAACTGGGCGCATGGGCGCCATGGCGGCGGAGTAAGCACGTGCATCAGCCCATTGGCCACCACCTTGCAGAATTGAATGTTGGGCGACTTGTCGCGCCAACAGACGATCCGCGCGTGGCTGATTTCATGGGCGCATTGGACCGGGTGAATGGTCTGGGCAAACGGATGCCCGGATTTGTCTGGATGATGGAAGGCTCGGGCGAGCCGGGCACGGGCAACACCGAAACCACAATCGACGGCGACGCACAATTTGTCCCGAACCTAACGGTCTGGGAAACCGCCGCCGAGCTTGAAAATTTCGTCTGGAACACAGTGCATCGCCAATTCTATGAGCGACGCGCGGAATGGTTCGAAGTGCTGGGCGCGATGCATTTTGTCATGTGGTGGGTGCCTGAGGGGCATCAGCCAACATTGGCCGAAGCATTGGAACGTCTTGAGCACCTTCGCCAGAATGGCGACAGCGATTTTGCATTTGGCTGGGATCATCTTCAGTCGGCGCAAATGCACAAGCAGCACAATTGTTCTCAAGTGGCGGCGGAGTAGAGTGATGCGGACCATTTTCCTACTTGTGACTGCGGGCCTGTTGGTAAGCAGTTGTGGCGTGTCCAAACGGATCTCGGAATACAACAACCGGGCGACCTTTGGCGGCAAATATTACAAAGCGCGGATCAACAGCACCAAAGACGATCGTCTTGCCTTTGTTGCCACAATCAGCCCTGTCAGCCAGGGCTTGGATGATGCGCGTGACGCGGGGCGTTTTGAAGCGATTAAATACTGTGTTGGTGCCTTTGGGAACTCCAACATCGAGTGGCGCGATGGCCCAGACGCCGAAGAAACCGCGCTGCGGATTTCCGACAATGTACTGACATTGGAAGGACGCTGCGCACCGTGACTTGTTTCCCTGTCATATCAACGCGTTATATGGGCTGTTATTGCATAACAGCCCCATGGGACGCCATTTCTTCAGCACGAGGAAGCCGTTTTGCGGCCTCTCAAGTTGTGCTGAATGGAGATATGACATGCGCTTGATCGTAACCACTGCCACTGCTTTGACCCTGGCGCTTGCCAGTGTGGTCAGCTTGAACGCCAACGCGGCGGCCGCACGTGCGCCGCTGAACACGGTGGCAGAGATCGACAAAAATATGCTCTGGGTGGCTTTGGCCATCGAGATCAGTGACACCTGCGGTGAAATCGCACCGCGGACGCTTAAAGGATTGGCGACGCTCAATTCACTTAGATCCCGCGCCAAGGCGTTGGGATATTCCAGTGAAGAGATCAAAGCCTATGTCCAGAGCGATGTAGAAAAGGCCCGTATCCGTACCCTCGGTGAGGCTTATGTGAAATCCAAGGGGTTGAACCCCGCCGATTCTGGTGACCTCTGCGCGCTCGGCTTTGCCGAGATCGACAGAAAAAGCCAAATCGGAGTCCTGCTGAAAGCAAAGTGAGGCCAGATGTCCGACCTACGCAAGATCGTCATCGATGACCAGGAGATCGAAGTTGAAGGGGCAATGACCCTGATACAAGCTTGTGAGCAAGCCGGGGTAGAAGTGCCTCGGTTCTGTTACCACGAGCGTCTCTCAATCGCCGGTAACTGCCGTATGTGTCTTGTTGAGGTTGTTGGCGGACCGCCAAAACCTGCAGCGTCTTGTGCGATGCAGGTGCGCGATCTGCGTCCGGGCCGCAACGGCGAGTTGCCAGAGGTGAAAACCAACTCTCCGATGGTCAAAAAGGCCCGCGAAGGGGTGATGGAATTCCTGTTGATCAACCACCCGTTGGATTGCCCAATCTGTGACCAAGGTGGCGAATGTGACCTGCAGGATCAGGCCATGGCTTATGGTGTTGATTTCAGCCGTTTCCGTGAACCAAAACGCGCGGCGGTGGATCTGGATCTTGGCCCGTTGGTCGAAACCCATATGACCCGCTGCATCAGCTGTACCCGCTGTGTGCGCTACACTACCGAGGTGGCCGGCATCACGCAGATGGGTCAAACCGGTCGTGGTGAAGACAGTGAAATCACCAGCTATCTGGGCGAAACACTGGACAGCAACATGCAGGGCAACATGATTGACCTGTGCCCTGTTGGGGCGCTTGTGTCTAAACCCTACGCCTTTACAGCGCGTCCTTGGGAACTGACCAAAACCGAAACCATCGACGTGATGGACGCGCTTGGCAGCAACATTCGTGTGGATACCAAAGGCCGCGAGGTCAAACGGATCCTGCCCCGCAACCATGATGGCGTGAACGAAGAATGGATCAGCGACAAAACGCGGTTCGTTTGGGATGGCCTGCGTCGTCAGCGTCTGGATACGCCTTACATCCGTGAAAACGGCAAGCTGCGCAAAGCGAGTTGGGACGAAGCCCTGACCACCGTTGCGGCTGCGATGAAAGGCAAGAAGCTTGCAGGTTTGATCGGTGATCTGGTGCCTGTAGAAGCGGCATTCGCCCTGAAAAACTTGGTCGAAGCGCAGGGTGGCAAAGTGGAATGCCGCACCGATAACGCGCGTCTGCCAATTGGCAACCGCTCCGGTTATGTTGGCACCGCCTCTATCGAAGACATCGACAACGCCAAAGCCATCATGTTGATCGGCACCAATCCCGAGTTGGACTCGCCTGTTTTGAACGCCCGTCTGCGCAAAGCGTGGCTGGATGGGGCAAAAATCGGTGTGGTCGGCGCCAAGCTGGACCTCAGCTATGAGTATGTGCACATCGGTGATGATCGTGCCGCTCTCGAAGGTCTGCTGTCTGGCAACACTGATGATGCCTTGGGCAAAGACACATTGGTGATCGTGGGGCAAAATGCTTTGCGCGAAGCGGACGGCCTGTCGGTTCTGGCCCATGCTCAGAAATTTGCCGAAGCCACCGAAAGCAAGTTCCTTGTGCTGCACACTGCGGCCTCTCGTGTGGGGGCGATGGATGTCAACGCCGTGACCGAAGGTGGTCTGAGTGCTGCGATTGATGGCGCCGAAGTGATCTATAACTTGGGTGCTGACGAAGTGGACATCGATGCCGGTGCCTTTGTTGTGTACCAAGGTAGCCATGGCGACCGTGGCGCACACCGCGCCGACGTGATCTTGCCAGGGGCTGCATACACCGAAGAAAACGGTCTGTTTGTGAACACCGAAGGGCGTCCACAGCTGGCGTTCCGCGCTGGGTTTGCACCGGGTGAAGCCAAAGAAAACTGGGCGATCCTGCGGGCCTTGAGTGCTGAACTGGGTGACACCCAGCCTTGGGACAGCTTGGCTCAATTGCGTCAGGCATTGGTTGCTGCGGTTCCGCATCTGGCCAAGGTTGATGAGGTTGTTGCCAATGAATGGCAGCCGCTTGAGCTTGAGAAACTGGGCAAAGCCAGCTTCAAAGCCGGATCAAGCGAATACTATCTGACCAACCCAATTGCCCGTGCAAGCGCGGTCATGGCAGAGCTTTCGGCCAACGCCAAAGCCCGTCAGCAAGACGCGGTGGCAGCAGAGTAATGATCCGCACTGCGTTGATATCCCTTTTGGCGGTTGCGCCGGTGGCTGGATGCGTGCAAGCGCAACCAGACGCGCTGGCGTTCCGTCCGGATTACAATGGGGTCGATACGCGGTTGTTGGATGGGGACTTGGTCAGTTTCATCGTCGAGATGGATGGGGCTCGGTCCGGAGAAGATGTAGCGGATTATGCGGAATGTGCAGCTGCACAATATACGCTGATCCGGGGATACGGGTTCGCGCGGCATGTTCGCACGAATGTAAATGAATCAGACGGCTCATGGCGTGCGGATGCGGTTTATACCATCTCGCCTGCCTTGCCGCGCGGCGCAAAGACGATTGACGCAGAAGTTGTCGTCGATCATTGCGTTGAAAACGGAATACCGACGGTGTGAGGACCTAATGGCAGATTTCTTCGCTAACACTTATTTTGGAATGGGGCTGGTAATTGTCGGTCAGGTATTCCTGATTGTGCTTCCATTGCTGCTGGCATTGGCCTTCCTGATGTATGCAGACCGCAAAATTTGGGCCGCGGTCCAAATGCGCAAAGGTCCAAACATTGTGGGGGTCTTTGGCCTGCTGCAAAGTTTTGCGGACTTTTTGAAGTACATCGTCAAAGAGGTCGTGTTCCCGGCTGGCGCTGACAAAGTCGTTTTCTTGCTGGCCCCAATGGTCAGCTTGGTGATGGCGCTGATCGCTTGGGCGGTGATCCCGTTCAATGACGGTTGGGTCTTGTCGGATATCAACGTTGCGATCCTTTATGTCTTTGCGGTCTCCTCGCTTGAGGTTTACGGCGTGATCATGGGCGGTTGGGCGTCAAACTCCAAATATCCTTTCTTGGGGTCTTTGCGCTCTGCGGCGCAGATGATTTCCTACGAAGTCTCTTTGGGCCTGATCATCATCGGCATCATTATCTCCACTGGCTCGATGAACTTCGGTGACATCGTTCATGCCCAAGACGGCAGCTATGGATTGTTCAGCTGGTACTGGGTACCGCATTTCCCAATGCTGTTCTTGTTCTTCATCTCTGCTCTGGCGGAAACCAACCGACCTCCGTTTGACCTGCCAGAAGCGGAATCCGAACTGGTGGCCGGCTATCAGGTGGAATACAGCTCAACCCCGTTCTTGTTGTTCATGATCGGCGAATTGGTTGCTGTGGTCTTGATGTGTGCCTTGGTTTCCTTGCTGTTCTTTGGTGGCTGGTTGTCCCCAGTTGGGTTCTTGCCTGACGGCATCCTGTGGATGGTTGGTAAGATGCTGTTTGTCTTCTTCCTGTTCTCAATGGTGAAGGCGATCACACCGCGCTACCGCTATGACCAGCTGATGCGCATTGGTTGGAAAGTCTTCCTGCCAATGTCCCTGTTCTGGGTTGTTTTGGTGGCCTTCTTGGCGAAATTCGAAGCCTTCGGCGGGGCCTATGCCCGCTGGGCGATCGGGGGCTGAGGATGAGCGACGCAGTTTATCGGCGCTACCTGTATCAAGCGGGTGGCAAAGAGCTCAAAATCGAGCAAGAAGGCGTTGCTGCTTTCGCGCTTTGGTTTGATGCAGAGAAGCTGGGTGTGTACAAGACGGCGAAACAGGCCCGTTGGCAATTTCTGAGCTGGAAAGAGCCAGATGCGCAAAAGCGGGACGACGAACTAAGTGATTTGCCAGCGGTGAGCGCCTGGCAAATCGAAGAATTTGATGGATTGAACGGCGGAGCGAACCCATGAGCCAGATCGATTACGGCCGCGCGGCCAAATACTTTTTGCTGGCGGATTTCGTCAAAGGTTTTCAGCTGGGTCTGAAGTACTTCTTTGCCCCCAAGGCAACGCTGAACTACCCGCATGAAAAAGGCCCGCTGAGCCCACGCTTTCGTGGTGAACATGCGTTGCGCCGCTATCCCAATGGCGAAGAGCGTTGCATTGCCTGTAAACTGTGCGAAGCGATTTGCCCGGCACAGGCGATCACCATTGACGCTGAGCCGCGTGATGACGGCAGCCGCCGCACCACACGCTATGACATCGACATGACCAAATGCATCTACTGTGGCTTCTGCCAAGAAGCCTGCCCAGTGGATGCGGTTGTCGAAGGTCCAAACTTTGAATTCGCCACAGAAACCCGCGAAGAGCTGTTCTATGACAAAGCCAAGTTGCTTGAGAACGGTGATCGTTGGGAAGCTGAGATTGCCCGCAACCTCGAGCTGGACGCTCCGTACCGCTAAGCGAAGGAACTGATATCATGGGCGCTTGGGGCGTTGGCATTTTGGAAAACGACGAGTCTTTGGACTGGATCGGCGAAGAATATTCTTCGGCCGGCGTCGAAGCTGTGCGCGATGCGCTACAGGATGCTGTGGACACCTCTGCCCATGACTATCTGGACATCGACGCAGGAACGGCGGCGCGTGTTGCAGCCGAAGTTGTTGCCGCCTCTTTTGATGCGGCGGGTGCTGAACTGGACAACGAAGCGCTGGAAACCTTGAAAGAACACGCCGATCAGGTGGCAGAACATGATGATCTGCCTGCATTGGCGTTGATCGCTGTGGCCCGTCTGGTGGCGGATAATTCTGAACTGCATGAGTTGTGGTGCGAAGGCAGCGAAGACAAGAGCACAGCGTGGCAAAACGTCATGGCCGATCTGGCCAGCCGACTGGAGGGACTGAGATGAGCGATCCAACCAATCCTTTCGAAATGATGATGCAACAAGCGCAGGCGATGGCGAAGACCCTGAACCCGGCGCTGGAAACCTTTGACACCAAAGGGTTCGAAAACCTGTGGCCAACCATGTCCAAAGACATGATGGAACAGATGTTCGGCAAAGGGCTGAGCAAAGACGGATTAGACGCCAAAACACGGTTGCTGCTGACATTGGCTGGCATGACCATGCAGGGCGCTCAGAATGACACCGGTGTCCGGATGACAGTGCGCCACGCACTGGAAGCGGGTGCCAGCAAAGAAGAAATCGCCGAGACCATCGCACAGATGTCGATGTTTGCCGGTATTCCCGCCATGACCAAAGCCATGGATTTGGCCAAAGAGGTCATGGACGACAAAGAGGATAAAGACACATGATCATTGCAGCGCTTGCGTTTTACCTATTCGCGATTTGCGTCATTGCTGGGGGGCTGTTCACGGTGATCAGCCGCAACCCTGTGCATTCGGTGCTTTGGTTGATCCTTTCGTTCCTGTCATCCGCGGGGCTGTTCGTCCTGTTGGGGGCTGAATTTGTCGCGATGTTGCTGATCATTGTTTATGTCGGCGCCGTGGCGGTTCTGTTCCTTTTTGTGGTGATGATGCTGGATGTCGATTTCGCCGAGCTGAAAGCTGAAATGGCCAAGTATCTGCCGTTGGCGCTGCTGATCGGTGTGGTGCTGTTGATGCAATTTGGTTTGGCTTACGGCGCTTGGGATTTTGCGGAACATGCACAGCAATCGCGCGCTGCGGTCACACCCGAAGGTGTCGAGAACACAGCCGCCTTGGGCTTGCTGCTGTATGATCAGTACTTCCTGTTGTTCCAACTGGCCGGTCTGATCCTGCTGGTGGCGATGGTTGGAGCGATTGTTCTGACATTGCGTCATCGTAAGAACGTTAAGCGTCAGAACGTATTGACCCAGATGTGGCGCGACCCTGCAGACGCGATGGAACTGAAAGATGTGAAGCCAGGGCAGGGGCTTTGAGCGAACTGGTCGCATTGTTCCACGGATCAATGTCGGCCATTGGTATCGCAGGGTTTGCGATGCTGTGGATTGTAAAAGCAGGGGCCAGTTGGCTGCTGCTGCGCTGGTGGCGGGGACGCAGAGCCAGCGCTGAGTGATAAACAGGGGCGAACGCCCTATAAAAGAAGACGGGCACGGGCCCAGAGGGACAGATATGATAGGACTTGAACATTACCTGACGGTGGCGGCGGCGCTGTTCGTCATCGGCATCTTCGGTCTCTTCCTGAACCGGAAGAACATCATCATCCTGCTGATGAGCATTGAACTTATGCTCTTGGCGGTGAATATCAACCTTGTGGCCTTTTCCAGCTTCCTCGGAGATCTGGTGGGGCAGGTCTTCACACTGTTTGTGTTGACGGTTGCGGCTGCTGAGGCGGCAATTGGTCTGGCGATCCTTGTGTGCTTCTTCCGAAACCGCGGCACCATCGCGGTCGAAGATGTCAACGTGATGAAAGGCTGATCTTGATGGAAACGATTATCCTCTTTGCCCCGCTTGTCGGCGCGTTGATCGCGGGCTTCGGCTGGCGCTTCATCGGAGAAAAGGGCGCACAATACGTCACAACGGGCTTGTTGTTCCTCGCCTGTTTGCTGAGCTGGGTTGTGTTCCTGTCCCATGGTGCAGACGTCAAAACCGTCCATATCCTAGATTTCATTCAGTCAGGCACGCTTGACACCAATTGGTCGATCCGACTGGACCGTCTGACCTCGATCATGTTGATCGTTGTGACCTCGGTTTCAGCTCTGGTTCACCTCTATAGCTTTGGCTACATGGCGCATGACAGCGCATGGAAAGACGGCGAGCACTACAAGGCGCGCTTCTTTGCCTACCTGTCGTTCTTTACCTTTGCCATGCTGATGCTGGTGACCTCTGACAACTTGGTACAGATGTTCTTTGGCTGGGAAGGTGTGGGCGTTGCCTCTTACCTGTTGATTGGTTTCTACTACAAAAAACCATCGGCCAACGCCGCTGCGATCAAAGCCTTTGTGGTCAACCGTGTGGGTGACTTTGGTTTTGCGCTGGGGATCTTTGGTCTGTTCTTCTTGACGGACAGCATTCGCTTTGACGAAATCTTTGCGGCCGCACCGGCACTGGCGGAAACGCAGTTGCACTTCTTGTGGACCGAATGGAACGCGGCGAACCTGCTGGCCTTCTTGTTGTTTGTTGGCGCGATGGGCAAATCTGCTCAGTTGTTCCTGCACACATGGTTGCCTGATGCGATGGAAGGCCCGACACCTGTTTCGGCGCTGATCCACGCTGCGACCATGGTTACTGCGGGTGTCTTCTTGGTGTGTCGCATGTCGCCACTGATGGAATATGCGCCTGAAGCCACCGCCTTTATCACCTTCCTTGGGGCCACAACCGCCTTTGTTGCGGCCACCATCGGTCTGGTGCAAAACGATATCAAACGTGTGATCGCTTATTCGACCATGTCTCAGCTGGGCTATATGTTCGTGGCTGCAGGCGTCGGCGTGTACTCGGTTGCGATGTTCCACCTGTTCACCCACGCCTTCTTTAAGGCGATGTTGTTCTTGGGCGCCGGTTCGGTGATCCACGGCATGCATCACGAACAAGACATGCGCAACTACGGTGGTCTGCGTAAGAAACTGCCTTATACCTTTATGGCGATGATGATCGGTACGCTGGCCATCACCGGTGTTGGTATTCCGTTCACCACAATCGGCTTCGCGGGCTTCTTGTCGAAAGACGCCGTGATCGAAAGCGCTTGGGCGGGCACTCAAGGGGGCTATGCCTTCTGGATGCTGGTGATCGCAGCTCTGTTCACCAGCTTCTACAGCTGGCGCCTGATGTTCCTGACCTTCTATGGTGAGGCACGCGGCGACAAACACACCCATGATCACGCCCACGAAAGCCCAACAGTGATGTTGGTTCCGCTGGGCGTCTTGGCGCTGGGGGCGGTGTTTGCGGGTATGATCTGGTACGGCAGCTTCTTTGGCGATCATCACAAGGTGAACCGTTTCTTCGGTATCCCTGATCACCACGCCGAGGCCTCTGAAGGTCACGGCGAAGAGGCCGCGCATGGCGATGACAGCCACGCCGCAGCCGACAGCCACGCCACAGACAGCCACGGTGATGATCACGCGGCCACCGCAGAAGAGCACCACGGCTCTGAGGAGGCCCATGCCGCAGCAGAAGCGGATCCGGCTCATGCTGCAATGGCCGCCGCACACCACGCAGAAGCGCCCAAAGGGGCGATCTACATGGCGCCTGACAACCACGTGATTGACGATGCGCACCACGCGCCAGCTTGGGTCAAACTGAGCCCGTTCATCGCAATGGTCATCGGCTTTATCACAGCGATGTGGTTCTACATCTGGAGCCCCTCAATGCCGGCCAAAGTGGCGGCAGCACAGCGTCCTCTGTATCTGTTCTTGCTGAACAAATGGTACTTTGACGAGATCTATGACGTGCTGTTCATTCGCTCGGCCAAAGCTTTGGGTCGCTTCTTCTGGAAACGTGGCGACGGCGACGTGATTGACGGATCTCTGAACGGGATTGCAATGGGCATTATTCCATTCTTCACCCGTCTCGCAGGGCGTGCTCAGTCCGGCTATATCTTTACTTATGCACTGGCCATGGTGATCGGCGTTGTCGTCTTGATCACTTGGATGACGCTCAGCGGAGGAGCGCACTAATGAACGAACTTCTGCTCTCTCTGGTCACCTTTATCCCTGCAGGGGCGGCGCTTATTCTTGCCGTGTTCCTGCGCGGAGAAGATGCGGCCGCGCAACGCAACGCCAAATGGCTGGCGCTGATTGCGACTGTGGTCACCTTCTTGGTGTCCCTGTTCATCTTGGCTGAGTTTGACCCTCAGAACACCGGGTTCCAATTCGTTGAAGAACGCGATTGGGTCATGGGTCTGAAATACAAAATGGGCGTCGACGGGATTTCGGTTCTGTTTGTGATGCTGACCACCTTCATGATGCCACTGACCATCTGGGCCAGCTGGGGTGTGAACAGCCGCGTGAAGGAATACATGATTGCCTTCCTGCTGCTGGAAACACTGATGCTGGGTGTGTTCATGGCGTTGGATCTGGTGCTGTTCTACCTGTTCTTCGAAGCGGGTCTGATCCCAATGTTCCTGATCATCGGGATCTGGGGCGGTGCGAACCGCATTTATGCCAGCTTTAAGTTCTTCCTCTATACCTTCCTCGGCTCTGTGCTGATGCTGGTGGCGATGGTCGGGATGTATGTGGATGCGGGCACAACCGATATCCCAACCCTGATGAGCCACAGCTTCGGCTCCGAAGCCTTTAACCTGCTCGGCATTCAAATTGTCGGCGGCGCGCAGACCTTGATGTTCTTGGCCTTCTTCGCCTCGTTTGCGGTGAAAATGCCGATGTGGCCGGTTCACACCTGGTTGCCAGACGCGCACGTTCAAGCGCCTACCGCAGGCTCGGTGGTGCTGGCGGCGATCCTGTTGAAGATGGGGGGCTATGGCTTCTTGCGCTTCAGCTTGCCAATGTTCCCTGTCGGGGCAGAGGTGATGACCGATCTGGTGATGTGGATGTCGGCCATTGCGATTGTCTATACCTCGCTGGTGGCGTTGGTTCAGGAAGATATGAAAAAGCTGATCGCCTATTCATCGGTGGCCCACATGGGGTACGTGACGATGGGGATCTTTGCGGCCAACCAACAAGGTGTTGACGGTGCGATTTTCCAGATGATCAGCCACGGCTTTATCTCTGGCGCGTTGTTCCTGTGTGTGGGCGTGATCTATGATCGTATGCACACCCGTGAAATCGACGCCTATGGTGGCTTGGTCAACAAAATGCCAGCCTATGCGCTGATCTTTATGTTCTTCACCATGGCCAACGTTGGTTTGCCGGGCACGTCAGGCTTTGTTGGCGAATTCCTGGTTCTGATCGGCGTCTTCCAAGTGAACACATGGATTGCCTTGATTGCGACCTCGGGTGTGATCTTCTCGGCGGGCTATGCGCTGTGGCTCTATCGCCGCGTGGTCATGGGCGACCTGATCAAGGAAAGCCTGAAGTCCATCACCGACATGACGCCGCGCGAAAAAGCAATCTTTGCCCCCTTGGTGGCAATGACCCTGCTGCTGGGTGTCTACCCGTCGCTGGTTACCGATATTATTGGCCCCTCAGTAGAGGCGCTGGTCCATAACTATGATCTGGCTACAGCGGAGGCGCCAAGCGCCGCCCCTGCAGCTGCATCGCACTGAGAGAGGGACACCTGAGAGATGATCCAGGCTGATCTGAATATTATCCTTCCCGAGATCCTATTGTCGGGTTTTGCGATGCTGGGCTTGTTGGGCGCGGTTTACACCAGCAAAGACAAAGTGGCGGGCCTGCTGACTTGGGCTGCGGTTGTGGTCTTTGTTCTGCTGGCGGCCTTTATCGGTATGTCCGGTTCGGGCGACACAACGGCCTTTGGTGGTCTGTACAATGATGATGCGTTTTCACGCTTTGCCAAAGTGACCATCCTCTTGTCTGCTGCGGCGGTTCTGGCGATGAGCCAAGAGTACATGTCGCGCAAAGACATGTTGCGCTTTGAATATCCTATGCTGGTGGCCCTTGCGGTTGTTGGTATGATGGTGATGGTTTCGGCCGGCAACTTGATGACGCTGTACATGGGCCTCGAGCTTCAGTCTCTGTCACTTTATGTGATTGCAGCGATCCGTCGGGACAGCCTGAAGTCGACCGAAGCGGGCATGAAGTATTTCATTCTGGGAGCGCTTTCCTCTGGTCTGCTGCTCTATGGCGCCTCTTTGGTCTATGGTTTTGCGGGCACAACCCAATTCTCAGACATCATCCACGCGGCCTCTGATGGTCACGCGTCTTTGGGCATGTTGTTTGGTCTGGTCTTTGTGATCTCTGGTCTGGCCTTCAAAGTGTCTGCCGCGCCGTTCCACATGTGGACGCCTGACGTCTATGAAGGCTCGCCCACACCAGTGACAGCGTTCTTTGCCACCGCTCCGAAAGTGGCGGCGATGGGCCTGTTGGCACGGGTTCTGTTTGATGCCTTTGGCGGCGTCATCGGGGACTGGCAGCAGGTGATTGCGCTGCTGTCATTGATCTCGATGTTCCTTGGCGCTGTGGCGGCGATTGGGCAAACGGATATCAAACGCCTGATGGCCTATTCTTCGATCGCTCACATGGGTTATGCCCTGATGGGTCTGGCCGCAGGCACCGCCTATGGTGTCGAAGCGATGCTGGTCTATATGGCGATCTATGTGACAATGAATGTCGGCACCTTTGCCTTTATCCTGTCGCTGGAAAAGAATGGCCAAGCGGTGACCGATATTGGCGCGTTGAACATGTATTCCAAGCGTGAGCCGGGCAAAGCCATCGCGATGCTGGTGCTGTTGTTCAGCCTTGCCGGTGTGCCTCCGATGGTGGGTTTCTTTGGCAAGTTCTATGTGCTGAAAGCGGCCTATGAAGCCAATCTGATCTGGCTGGCTGTGCTGGGTGTTGTGGCGTCGGTGATCGGGGCCTTCTACTATCTGCGCATCGTCTTTTACATGTACTTTGGCGAAGAGGCAGATGACGTCTTGGACAAAAGCCGCCAGCCAGTTCTATGGGCCTTCCTTATGGCTTCGGCTGCGGTGATTGGCTTGGGCTGGTTGCCCGGTGTCAACCTGTTTGGTGTTGAAGATGTGGCTGCAGCAGCGGCTGCGACCCTGGCCAACTAAGGTTGATCCCCTTGTTGAAATCAAAATGTGACGCGCCTTTGGCGCGTCGCTTTGTATTTGGAGCCCCCCTTTGGGGCGGCTCAGCCTCCGGCGGAGGTAGTTTGACCAAGGAAAAGGATTGTGACTATGTCCGGATGGCCTGAAGGCTATGGCCGTCGTGTGTTGGCACAGGTTGACAGCACCAATGCCGAGGCGGCGCGTGTGGCGGCGGATCTGGCGGGGCCTGAGTGGATTTTGGCGCTTGAGCAAACGGCGGCGCGCGGCCGGCGGGGCCGGGCTTGGTCCAATCCGGTTGGCAATTTTGCTGCCACTTTGGTGTTGCAGCCCCAAGAAGCGCCCGATCAGGTGGCGTTGCGGTCCTTTGCTGCGTCATTGGCCTTGTATGATGCTTTTGTTGAAGCCACGGGACGCGAGACAAGTTTTGCTTTGAAGTGGCCCAATGATGTCATGCTGAACGGTGGCAAAGTGGCGGGCATTTTGTTGGAAGGTGTGGGGGCAGGCACCGGTGTTGGGGCGTTGGCCATCGGCATTGGTGTAAACTTGAAGTCCACGCCGGATGTTGAGGGGCTGGAGGCGCGGGCGCTGCGGCCGGTGTCACTTTGGTCAGAGACCGGGGTTTTGGTCAGCCCTGAGGCGTTTTTGGACCTGCTGGCGGGCGCCTATGCAAGGTATGAGGCGCAGTTTGTGACCTATGGGTTTGAGCCGTTGCGCCAGCTGTGGTTGTCACGCGCGGCGCGAATTGGCGAAGTGATCACCGCGCGCACCATGCGCGACGAGATCACCGGCACGTTTGAGACCATCGATCCGCAGGGCAACTTGATTTTGCGCACCCCAAAAGAGCGGGTGCCGGTTCCGGCAGCGGACGTATTTTTCTAAGGAGGCAGGCATGCTTTTGGCAATTGATTGTGGCAACACCAACACGGTGTTTGCGATTTGGGACGGCGATAAGATCCTTTGCACCCTGCGCACCTCAACCGAGCATCAACGCACGGCCGATCAGTATTTTGTGTGGCTGAGCACCTTGCTGGAGCATCACAAGCTGCCGCTGGACATCAACAACGTGATCATCAGTTCGACGGTGCCGCGGGTGGTGTTTAACCTGCGGGTGCTGGCGGATCGCTATTTTCAATGTCGCCCCCTTGTGGTTGGCAAGCCTGATTGCCTGTTGCGCCAACCGCCGCGCGTGGACGAGGGCACACAGGTGGGTCCGGATCGACTGGTGAATGCCGCCGGGGCCTATGATCGCTATGGCGGCGATTTGATCGTGGTCGATTTTGGGACGGCCACCACGTTTGATGTGGTGGCAGAAGATGGCGCTTATGTCGGTGGGGTGATTGCCCCCGGGGTGAATTTGAGTCTACAAGCCCTGCATGAGGCCGCTGCAGCCTTGCCGCATGTGGATGTGACCAAACCGGCCAAGGTTGTGGGCACCAATACGGTGGCCTGTATGCAAAGCGGGGTCTTTTGGGGCTACATCGGATTGGTGCGCGGCATTTGTGATCGCATCAAAGCCGAATACGAACGCCCGATGAAGGTCATCTCTACCGGAGGCCTCGCCCCCTTGTTTAGTCAGGGTGAAGCACTCTATGACGTCTTTGACGAATTCTTAACGATTCATGGCCTGATGGTCATTCACACCTACAATAAGGACCAGGGCAACATATGACCAACGAACGCCTGATTTACCTCCCTCTCGGCGGCGCCGGGGAAATCGGCATGAATTGTTATGTCTATGGCTATGGGCCCAAAGATCAGGAACGCCTGATCTTGGTCGACCTTGGGGTGACGTTCCCGGATATGGAAGGCTCTCCGGGGGTGAATTTGATCCTGCCGGATATCGCTTGGCTTGAGGCGCGCAAAGACCGCCTTGAGGCCATTTTCATCACCCATGCGCATGAAGACCATGTGGGGGCGGTGGGCCACCTCTATGAACGTTTGGGCGCGCCGATCTATACCCGGGTCTTCACCGCCAACATCGCCCGGGGCAAAATGTCGGAATACGGCTATTCGGACGAAGCAGTGCGCACGGTTTCGGCCTGGCCCGAGGTGACCCAAGCGGGGCCGTTCTCGGTTGGGTTCTTGCCAATGTCGCATTCGATTCCAGAAAGCTCAGCCCTGGTGATCGACACGCCGAAAGGCCGATTGATCCACACAGGTGATTTCAAACTCGATAAAACACCCATCGTTGGTGAAGCCTATGATCCGGATCTGTGGCGCTCTGTTTCGGCTGAGGGGGTGAAAACCCTGATCTGTGATTCCACCAATGTGTTCAGCCCGGTTGCCGGCCGCTCTGAAGCGACGATTTCCGACGAGATTGTCAGCCTTGTGTCCGAAGCGCCGGGCATGGTTGTGGCGACCACTTTTGCCTCCAACGTGGCGCGGGTCAAAACCCTTGCTGAAGCCGGGGACAAGGCGGGGCGCTCGATCTGTCTCATGGGGCGGGCAATGCGCCGCATGATCGAAGCCGCGCTCAGCACAGGCGTGCTGGCGGACTTCCCCAAAGTGGTCAGCGTCGAGGACGCCCGCAATATTCCGCGCGAAAATCTGATGCTGCTGGTCACCGGGAGCCAAGGCGAACGCCGCGCCGCCAGCGCCCAATTGGCCAATGGCAAGTATAACGGTATGAGCCTGAAAGAGGGCGATCTGTTCCTGTTCTCGTCCAAGACCATTCCCGGAAACGAAAAGGGCGTGATCCGTATCATGAACCAGTTTTCCGAAATGGGTGTGGATGTGGTGGATGACGCAGGCGGGCGTTACCATGTGTCTGGCCACGCCAACCGGCCGGATCTGATCGAAATGCACAAAGTTGTGCACCCCGAAATGATCGTGCCCATGCACGGCGAACATCGTCACCTGCGCGAACACAGCAAACTGGCACAGAGCAATGGCTATGCCTCCGCGATCGCCGTGAACGGGACGATGTTGGATCTCAGCGGGTCTGAGCCGGTGGTGTGCGACTATGTCGAAACCGGGCGCACCTACCTGGATGGTGCGGTGCAATACGGCGCAATGGACGGTATTGTGCGTGATCGCATCCGGATGGCGCTGAACGGGCACGTGCTGGTGACGCTGATTGTGGATGAAGACAATGAACCTTTGGGTGAACCATGGTGCGAAGTCAAAGGCCTCGCAGAAACCGGACGCTCTAACGCACCGCTGGTTGATGTGCTTGAAGAAGACCTTAGCCAATTTGTCGGACGCGCGAATGCAAAAACCATGCGTGATGACGACAAGCTAGAAGATGCGTTGCGCAAACAAACCCGGCAGACGGCCCAAAATGAAATCGGTAAAAAACCCGAAGTCACAGTGGTCATCAGCCGCTTGTCGACGTGATCTTTTTCTTGGCCTAAATACCTTGGGGGAGGCGCATCGCGCCGGGGGCAAAGCCCCGCCCCGAGGCCTCGGGGCCAACATTTTTTTCAAAAAATGGATCAAAATTTGAGAAATTTTGCGCCCTTGGCTGCGGCTTTGCTTTAGATTTTCACGCCACGGCGACCTGCGAGGTCGGTGAAAAACTGCCAGGCCACACGGCCGGATCGCGCCCCACGGGTGGCTTGCCATTCGATGGCTTCGGCCCACAATGTGTCTTCGTCGATCTCGACGCCATATTCCTTACAATAGCCCCGGATCATATCCAGATAGTCGTCCTGCGAGCAGGGGTGGAAACCAAGCCAAAGCCCAAAGCGATCTGACAGCGACACTTTCTCTTCGACGGCCTCTGCCGGGTTGATCGCGCTTGAGCGTTCGTTTTCGATCATATCGCGCGGCATCAAGTGGCGCCGATTTGAGGTTGCGTAGAACACCACATTGTCTGGGCGCCCTTCGATCCCACCATCCAAGATCGCCTTGAGCGACTTATAGTGTTGATCGTCGTGGCTGAAGCTGAGGTCATCGCAAAACAGCAAGAAACGGTTGTCACTGTTGCGCAGCAGGTTCATCAGTCGCGCAACAGAGGGCAGGTCCTCGCGTTGCAGTTCAACGATCTTGAGGTCATGGCCTTGGTTCAGGATCTCGGCGTGGATCGCTTTCACCACTGAAGATTTCCCCATACCACGCGCGCCCCACAACAGGGCATTGTTCGCAGGCAGGCCTTTGGCAAATTGCACTGTGTTGGCCAGCAGGGTGTCGCGGGTGCGATCGATCCCGATCAACAGATCCAGCGACACGCGATTGACCTCTGGCACCGCTTCCAGACGGTCAGGATCCACATGCCAGACAAAGGCGTCAGCGGCGTCAAAATCAGGGGCCGCCAAGGGGGCAGGCGCCATGCGTTCCAGCGCTTGGGCAATCCGGGTCATCACGTTGAGGGTCACTTGCTGTCCTCGTCGCCATGTTCTGCAAGATCGTCTTCATCTTCGTCATAGAAACCCTCGGCCCGCAGGCGGGCTTCGCGTTTCTTTTCAACACGGGCCACCAAGAAGATCGACACTTCGTAAAGGCCGTAGACCGCGATGAACAGGATCACTTGTGAAATCACGTCCGGAGGTGTCACCACCGCTGCCAGGGCCAAAATGCCAACCACAGCGTATTTGCGTACGTTGCCAAGGCCCTCGGCACTGATCAGCCCGGCTTGACCCATCAAGGTCAGCAACACCGGCAACTGGAAGCACAGGCCAAAGGCCACGATCAGCTTCAGTGTGATATCAAGGCTCTCGTTGACCTTACCGTTAAAGACAATCTGGATGCCGTCTTTGGAAACAGGCTCTGTGATGAGGCCATCAGCCGTGGGAATGACGGCCTTGAACAAAGACGCTGCATCGGCAAATCCAAGGAAAAACTTCATCGCCAATGGGGTCACAATGAAATGGGCAAAGCTGGCGCCGATCAGGAACAGCGCAGGAGAGGCGATCAGGAACGGCAGGAAGGCCGATTTTTCGTTCTTATAGAGGCCCGGGGCCACAAAGCGCCATAGCTGCGCGGCGATCACTGGGAAGGACACGATCAGCCCGGCCACCATCGACACGCGCACAAGGGTAAAGAAGTATTCCTGCGGCGCGGTATACTGCATCACCGGATTGGGATCGCCCAATGCCCGCATGGTTTCTTCGATTGGGGCCAGCAAGAAGGTCAGGATATTGGAGCCGAACACAAAGCAAAGAATGAAGCCGGCAACAAAACCGATCACTGATCGGATCAAACGAGTCCGCAGTTCGGCCAGATGTTCAATCAGTGGCGCACCGCTGTCTTCCAACTCGTCTGTATTGCTCATGCTTTGTCCTTAGGTGCGCTGGCGGCACCGTCGTTTGTGGGGGCTGGAATGTCTGCGGCTTCGGGGGCTGCAGGAACGTCGGCGTCGGCATTGGCGGCTTGCTCGGCGGCAGCAGCTTCTGCAGCGGCGGCCGCATCCAGACGGGCTTGGGCTTTCTGAGCCGTCGCGTCGTGGATTTTCTTTGCCATATCAGCGCGTTCTTCGGACAGACCCGCTGAGGTGTCTGGTTCCCAAGACGTAAAGTCTTTGGCGGCGTCTTTCACCTGATCCAGACCAAATTTGGCAGGATTGGTGGCTGCTTTCAGTCCTTGTTGAACGTCTTTCATTCCGGATTCATCTGCCGCTTGATCCATCGCGCGGCTGAATTCGCGGGCCATCCCTTTGGCTTTGCCAACAAATTGGCCCACGTTGCGGAATAGTTTGGGCAGATCCTTTGGACCGACCACAATCAATGCGACCGTGCCAACGATCAACAGTTCGGCCATGCCCAAATCGAACATAAATCCGCCCCCCTCAAATTACGAGTTTTTGGTGTCGTCCTCTGGGGTGACGTCTTTGGCTTTGTCAGCTTCAGCAGACATTTGCTCTTCGAGTTCTTTGCTGCCTTCGTTCACGCCACGCTTGAACGAGGTAATGCCTTTACCAACTTCGCCCATCAACGAGCTGATTTTTCCGCGACCAAAGAGTGCCAAAACGACAACTGCGATGATGAGTAACTGCCAAGGACCTAGCGCCATAGTGTATTCCTTCCCTCTGCCTGCGACGATGTCACAAGCTTTAACTGTCGAACTGTATTTAGACATTCTGGGGGGGGGATAAAAGAACCAAAGCGTCGCGACTCTGATTTTTTACCGAAACGGGGCAATATTAGGCGATTGCTTACCCAATACTACGTAGGTTTTTGTCGCGAATTAATCTTTGGCGGGAAAGACAAAACACCGATCGCGTCGAAAACTCAGCCACAAAGGGCGTCCGGCTTTGGGCAAAAACACGTTTGGCACGGTCGCTTTGAGCACGGAACCATCATAATCCATTTTGATTTCGATCAAGCTTTCGGACCCCATAAAGCGCGCCCGCACAACTTCGCCGCGGGCTGCGACGCCGTTTTGCGGGGTGGGCGAGGGACCCACGCCGTTGCGGTCAAATTCGATCTTCAGGTGCTGTGGGCGGATCACGATATCAACAGATGTGCCATCCGCCATCCCCGGTGCCAGAAACTGACCAAAGGGGGTTTCTGTCAAAGAGCCGCGCACTTGGCTGCAAATCACGTTTACATCGCTGAAGAACGAAACAGATTCACGGTCTTTGGGGGCGTTATAGATGTTATAGGGCGCGCCTTGCTGCACAATCTTGCCATCACGCATCAGCGCAATTTCATCTGCCATGCGCATGGCTTCTTCGGGCTCATGCGTGACCAACAATACGGCGGCGTCTTCTTGTTTGAGCAACTCAAGTGTCTGGTCGCGGATGTCATCTCTGAGGCGGTTGTCCAACCCTGAGAATGGCTCGTCCATCAACATGATGCGCGGGCCCGGCGCCAAGGCACGGGCCAAGGCCACACGTTGTTGTTCGCCGCCAGACAGCAGATAGGGGTAGCCATCGATAAACCGCTTCAGACCAACCTTGTCCAACAGCTCTTCGATACGGGCGCGTTTTTGATCCTTTGACCCTTTCAGGCCAAAGCCCACGTTTTCACCAACGGTAAGGTGGGGAAACAAGGCAAAATCTTGGAACATCAAACCGATATGACGCCGTTCAGGCGGCACGCGAAACACTGTGTCACAGATCAGCTTGCCATCGACAAAGATCTTGCCGCTGTCTTGCATTTCAACGCCAGCGATCATCCGCAACGTGGTGGATTTTCCGCAACCAGATGGCCCAAGCAAACAGGTCACCTGACCCGGCATCACCTGCAAGGAGACGTCATCCACCACCGCTTTGCCGTCGAAACGACGAATCAAATTGTGGATCTCAAGACGGGGAGCAGTGGGCGACAACGCAGTTTCCTGTGGTTTCCGATGAATTCAATCGGGTTTTCAGGAGGCATAGCAACCCAAAGCAACGCCCGCAAGGTCTCAGCAGCAGGCCAGCGTTTGTGTCGCGTCTGGATCCGCAAACGGCGCATCACCGCCACAGCCTTCAAAGATCCCGTAATGGGTGTCAAAATCCCCGATGAAAGTGAAATGGTCGGCAAAACGCGTGTCCGCCAGCATTTTCCACGTGTTGCCGCACACAGGGAAGACTTTGCCGGTTTCGATGACGTGATGGGCATCAAGCACAAAGGCATGCGGAGCGTTGTCCACCGTGCCTTTATAGATCACCGCTTGGCCGTAGTCTTCGCATTCGGTTTCCAGCCCGTCCAGTTTGAACAACCGATAGGTGGCCGAGGTGAAGGCCAGCGGCGCCACACGTTTTTCCAACTCAGGGTTTTCAATCGTCAGCGGGCGGTGGTTGACCAATCTGGGATCATCAAATCCGGCACGTTTGGCAAAAGTCAGAAAATCGTTCCAATAAAGCGCCCCAGACAGGCATTCACCATATAGCACCTCATCTTGGGCCATGGCCAATGGCACCCGGCGATCGGCATAGACATCCGAGAAATACATCTCACCACCGGGTTTTAGCAGGTTAAACGCGCCGTTCAGCACGGCTTGCTTATCGGTGGCCAAGTTGATCACACAGTTGGAAACGATGATGTCAAAGCTGTTGGGATCTAGGGGCAGATCCCCCAATGTCTCGATGTAGCCTTGGTGAAACTCAACGTTATCAAACCCAAATTTATCCGCATGCCACTGTTGATGTGAACGGGCCACTGCCAGTTGCTCGTCCGTCATATCAACGCCCACAACCTTGCCTTCGGGGCCGACCAGTTGAGCCAAGGCATAGACATCACGGCCCGCACCACAGCCCAGATCCAGGATGCGCGCGCCTTTCAAATCCAATGGCATCACCAAGCCACAGCCGTAATACCGCGTCAGAACGTCGTCATGTAGGGTGCGCAGCACGTCTTTGACGTAATCGGGCATGTCTTCGGGCGTGCAACAGGCATTGGTTTGCAGATCGCTGCTGCCTTGTAGAACTTTGCCGTAATAGTCTTGGACGTTTTCGTGTTTCATGTGGGGCCCCCAATGCCATATGTCAAAAACTGGATATGACGGTTGGGGGCCCGCTGCAATTGGCTGTAGCGGTTGGTCACGCAAGCGTGTTTGAGATCACGCCGTCAGCTCAAACGGCGCTTCGGCGATCACATTGCCGTTCACCTGTAGCCCAATTTTATGGGGGCCCGGATGAAGCGTGAAGGTGGAGGCATTGCCCTTGAGGCGCCGCTTTTTGGTGAGGTTCAGCGTTTTGCCAGCTTTGATCTTATCTTGCTTCCATTTGAAGACTTTACTGGCTTCGCGCCCATCTGGACGATGGAACCAAAGCACGTAATCGACCAAGACAGGCAGATCTTGTGCGGCGGTGATCTCTGCGTTCAGCACCAACTCCGCGTCCATCGCAATCGGATTGGGCGCTAAGCTCAGCGAGCCTTGAACCGGCACATCATCACGGTAACCAACTTGTGCAAGCGCCCGAGAGTCACCTTTTTTGATCAAGGTGCGCAGGGCGTGGGATTTCAACCAAGTCATCTCGCCGCGGGATTGACGCGCGGATTTTTCCCAATCATCCAGTTGATCCATCATTTCTGTCGGAGCAATTTTTGATAGATCGTTCAAATGGTTGGCAACCGAACGGGTCACATAACGGGTGCCATCACTGTGCAAACGTTCCAGCAACGGCAACGGCGCCAGTGGGTCGACCTCGATCTTGATCCCCCAAGGCAACTTGGGGCGCGTTCCTTCGCTCACCAGACGTCGCACATGGTAATTTGCATCCCCCGCCCAGTCCTGCATTTGCTCAAACACCTGATCGGTGTGGGCGTTCAGAAAGGGACGAATGGCGTATTCCATCGAGAATCTTTTGGTGATTTCCGCCAACATCGGCAAAGCGGTGTCGGGGGTTTCAAGGCCCCGTGCCACAACCAATTCGCCCAAAGGGGCAAATATGAAATCGCCAAAATCGTCATCCTTGAGAGTGGGATCCAGCGGTGCGGGCAGGGCGGCGGCCAAGATCTCAAAACAGGCGTTCTGATCTTGTGGCAAATGCCGATCCAACATGCGGGCAATCAGATCGATGCGCTGCTTTAACTCGAGAGCGGGCATCTCAGCCAAAACATCTTGTTCAAAGGCTTGGCGGTCAAACGCGGAAGAGGCATCTTGAAAAAGCCCGGCCAAATAGCCGAGCTTTTCAGGATTAAATAGCTGATCTTTCAGCGAAAATCCTTGTGACATAGATCACAGCGTCGCGTTAAAGGCGCCACCGTCCAGCAGAATATTCTGCCCAACAATGTAACCGGCGTGCTGCGAGCACAAAAACGCGCAGGTCGAACCAAACTCTTCGGCCGTACCGTCGCGTCCTGCGGGGATAGTGGCGCGACGCAACGCGGTTGCTGTGGCCACATCGGTGCCCGCAGCTTCGGCGCGTGCTGCATCCAACGAGGCAATCCGATCTGTGGAGTGCGGCCCGGGCAACAGGTTGTTGATGGTGACACCAAACTCGGCCACTTGTCGGGAGGTGCCCGCGACATAGCCCGTCAGACCCGCGCGTGCAGAGTTGGACAGACCCAAAGCCGCGATCGGCATTTTCACCGATTGCGAGGTTATGTTCACAACACGGCCCCAGCCGCGATCAATCATCCCCGGCAACAGGGCCTTCATCAATGCGATAGGTGTCAACATGTTGGCATCCAAAGCCGAGATGAAATCGTCGCGATCCCAGTCAGACCACATGCCCGGAGGCGGACCGCCGGCGTTGTTTACCAGAATATCAACCTGATCAGCGGCGGCCAGAACCTTGGCGCGGCCCTCTTCGGTTGTGATGTCGGCGGCCACAGCGGTGACTTTGACGCCGTATTTGCCTGCGATATCTGCGGCGGTGGCTTCGAGTGTTTCAACGGTGCGTCCGTTCAGCACCAGATTCACACCTGCATCCGCCAGCGCTTCGGCACATCCACGGCCCAAACCGCGGCTAGATGCACACACCAGTGCCGTTTTTCCTGCGATACCTAAATCCATATTGTCCCTGCGACTCCTCTAAAATGGGGGTATGTCTCACCGTTAAGTATAGTGAATGCTGCAAAAAGCAATTGTCGGAAAAATGTCTACGGATTGACCGTTTCATGCCACAATCTGATAGTACCACCAAAGCTGTGTCGACACGTTTGTTGTGTCATGTGTGTGTTCCAGCGTAACCAGGGTTCTGTTAAATGAGCGATTTTTCTCCAAGTTCCGTCTTCACCCTGCCGGTTTTTGCCGCTGCGGGGTTGGTTGTGTCTAACGGTGCAAACCTCGGAGATTGCCTGTCTTTTGCAGAAGAACTGGTGCCCGATGACACCTATTTTATGCGGCCCCGCGCACGGCTTAGCCGTTTGGCGGTGGAACCCGCACGCAACGGCGCCTTCAGCATTGCCCAAGCGACCGAGATTGGCACACCCGGTGGGATGCTGCACTTGGACAGCTGCCTGACATTCATGTCCCTTGATGGGCGCACCACCGAAGTTTTGGTGCTGGTTGAGGTCGACGGCGAGGGGAATGTGGCAGAAATCTATGGCTTACCGCTGTCACCGATTCGCCCCAAAACCGAATTGACCTTGGTTGGGATCGACGTCGAGAACGCGCGCACCAAGCTGGCCGAAGTGGCCTGTGTCTCTTTCACCAAGGGCACGCGGATCACCATGGCAACGGGCGAACAACGCAGCATCGAAGAGCTCCAACTGGGGGACCGGGTTCTGACCCGTGATGATGGCCCGCAAGAGCTGCGCTGGATTGGTCAATCAACTGTTCGCGCCGTCGGAGAATTTGCCCCAATTTTGATCAAGTCGGGGGCGTTGCACAACGCTGACGACCTGATTGTGAGCCCTGAACACCGTTTGTTTGTCTATCAGCGTACAGATGAGTTGGGGGCAGGGCGCTCAGAGCTGCTGATCAAGGCGCGTGATTTGGTCAATGGCCAAAGCGTGATCAAGATGGATGGTGGTTTTGTCGAATACTTCCAGCTGTTGTTTGACGATCATCAGATCATCTATGCCGAAGGCATTGCAGCCGAAACGCTGCTGGCAGATCTGCGCACCTCACCGGCTTTGCCCAAAGAGGTGGCTGATCGGTTGCGCGCTGGGACACTGCGTCATTCTGATCGCTCTTATCTGGATTATGAATTGAACGCGGGTGGGGCTGGCGAGGATGATCTGACGGCCACTTTGCGCCGCGCCTCGATCGGCTAAACGCGCTTGGCATGACAAGTTGCATGGGTTGTTGCCACGCCTCGGCGCGCCCGGTATATCCGCCTCATGTTAGATAACGCCACAAATCGCCCCGAACTGCCGCCCGAGATCGCCCGTCGTCGGACCTTTGCGATCATCTCGCATCCGGATGCGGGCAAAACCACCCTGACGGAAAAATTTCTGCTTTATGGTGGTGCGATCCAAATGGCGGGCCAAGTCCGGGCCAAAGGCGAAGCGCGCCGCACCCGGTCTGACTTTATGCAGATGGAAAAAGACCGCGGCATTTCTGTTTCGGCCTCGGCCATGTCGTTTGATTTTGGCAAGTTCCGCTTTAATCTTGTGGACACGCCCGGCCACTCGGATTTTTCTGAAGATACCTATCGGACTTTGACCGCCGTGGATGCGGCTGTGATGGTGATCGACGGCGCCAAAGGTGTGGAAAGTCAGACGCAAAAACTGTTCGAAGTTTGCCGCATGCGCGACCTGCCAATCCTGACGTTCTGTAACAAGATGGACCGCGAAAGCCGCGATACATTCGACATTATTGACGAAATTCAGGAAAATCTGGCCATCGACGTCACACCGGCCAGCTGGCCAATTGGCGTGGGGCGCGACTTTATTGGCTGTTACGACATGCTGAATGATCGTCTCGAGCTGATGGACCGTGCGGACCGCAACAAAATCGCAGAAACCGTTCAGATTAACGGGTTGGATGATCCCAAACTCGAAGAGCACGTTCCTGCGGAATTGATTGATCAGCTGCGCGAAGAAGTGGAGATGGCCAAAGAGCTGTTGCCCAAGCTTGATCCGCAAGCTGTGCTTGAAGGCCATATGACGCCAATCTGGTTTGGCTCTGCGATCAACTCTTTTGGTGTGAAAGAACTGATGGATGGCATTGGATCCTATGGCCCCGAGCCACAGATCCAAACGGCGCAACCGCGCAAGATTGCCCCCGAAGAAAAGAAAGTGGCCGGCTTTGTGTTCAAAGTGCAAGCCAATATGGATCCAAAGCACCGCGACCGCGTGGCCTTTGTGCGCATGGCGTCAGGGCATTTTAAGCGTGGCATGAAACTGACCCATGTGCGCACCAAAAAGCCAATGGCCGTCAGCAACCCGGTGTTGTTTTTGGCTTCGGATCGTGAACTGGCCGAGGAAGCTTGGGCGGGGGATATCATCGGGATTCCAAACCATGGGCAGCTGCGCATTGGCGACACGCTGACCGAAGGCGAGGCGCTGCGCGTTTCTGGCATCCCCAGCTTTGCTCCTGAATTGCTGCAAGGGGTGCGCGCGGGCGATCCGCTGAAATCCAAGCATCTGGAAAAAGCGTTGATGCAGTTTGCCGAAGAAGGCGCCGCCAAAGTGTTCAAACCCAACATCGGGTCGGGTTTCATTGTCGGGGTTGTTGGCGCGTTGCAATTCGAAGTGCTCGCCAGCCGGATCGAAATGGAATACGGCCTGCCGGTTCGCTTTGACCAAAGCCAATTCACCTCCGCCCGCTGGGTGCATGGTGAAAAATCTGCAGTCGAAGCCTTTGTGAACGTCAACAAACAGCATATCGCCTTTGATAATGACGGCGACGTTGTCTATCTGACGCGGCTGCAATGGGATATCGACCGGGTCGAGCGCGACTATCCCGACATTACGCTGTCAGCCACAAAGGAAATGATGGTTTGACCCTTCAGAACCGCGTGCTGCCAACCGGAGAGTTTGTTCGGGATCCAGCGCGCGGTTTGTTGACGGGCAATCGCGGTATCTTGCACCGCCCTGACCGCAGCCTTGGGGTATCGCGTTGGACCCATCCCCATTGGGTGTGCTGCACGCTGCGTTTCAAAGAGAGATATCATGGGCCGATGCCCAACCGAGGATGGACCGCTTTGTTCTTCTTGGATGAGGCCGTGTCATTGGCGGCCGGGCACCGCCCCTGTCACGAATGCCGGCGCGTCGATGCGCTGCGGTTTCGCGCGGCGTGGCAGCGCGCGCATGGCCCCATTTCAAAAGCCGCCGAGATGGACCGCGCCCTGCATCCCACCCGGGTGACCCGCCAGCGTCAGCAGGTGCGCCATAGGGCGGCTGCACAGGCGTTGCCCGATGGGGTGTTTGTGCTGACCCCAGACGCAGAGGCGCGGCCCGCTGTGATCAAAGCCGATCAACTTTACCCCTATGCGCCGTCGGGCTATTTGCCCCCGATTGCGCGCCCTGAGGGGCCTGTGACGGTGCTGACGCCCGCCCCAACTGTGGCGGTACTGGCGGCGGGCTATGATCCTATGTTGCATCCCACAGTTCGCTGAGCCAATTCACTTGCAGAGACGGGGTGTACGGGTCATTCTGCCCCTATGAATGATCGGAAATCAGATACTTACGAAGGTGGGTTCGAAGCCATCCTTGCGCAAATGGAAACCCGGCGGGATCCGTTTGTCTTTGGTCCAGACGAAGCCCTTGCGCCGCTTGATATTGATCTAGAGCCGCTCAAGCAGCGCATGATGCGCCTTGGGGCGCCGGAACTTAAGCGTTCGCGCACCAGCTATGCGCGCAAGTATCGGGATCTGGCCGAAGAATTTGAAGGGCGCTCGGCGCTACTGCATCTGCATGGGCTGCTGATCGCCAATCTCCGGCGACGCGGGCAACCTGCGCATTGCGCGGCCCTGTTTGTGCGGCTTTGGGCCGAGCAGGGCAGTTACCTTATGGCGCATCTGGATGCGCGCTGGTTGGTTTCGGCGGTGACGACCTTTGGGGATCACGGGGTGACGGCGACACAGCGCTCTGTTGGTCAGGCCATGTCGGTTCTCTTTGGCATGATGAAACTCTATGAAACCGAACGGTTGTTTTCCGGGCAAAAACCAACCGATGAATATGAATGGAAACGCCGCTCTGCCTCGCAGTTGGCCATGCAGATGGATCCGTATGCGATTGCCGGGGGCGGGTTGGATGTGAATCTGTTGGGCCGTTTGTGGCAAGAGGCTGAGCCTGATCCCGTCTTGGCCCCCCTCGCGCAGCGATTGCTGACCCTCTTGGTCGAAGACGACAAGACCGTGTTTCGCAGATTGCGGGCGATGCGGGCGCAAAAACCACCAAAATCAGCCGTGCGCAAAGCGGCAGAAAAAGACGCCAACGCCAATATTGCACCGGTTGTACCCGAGCGACGCATCACCGATGTGAACGCCTTGAAATGGGGCACGGTGTCTTTGGTCAAAGCTCCGCTGCACGATATCTTGGGATTTGCGGCCCACCATCTGTCTTTGGGGGCGCATGAGGTCCATCTCTATCTGGATGCGCCTGATCCTGACACGCTGGCAGCGCTGTCGCTGCATCCCAAAGTTCACGTGACCGCCTGCGATGAAACCTTTTGGGCCGCGCAAAAGAAACCGCGCATGGATGGCCATCGCTTGCGGCAAACATGGGTTTCAACCCTGGCCTATAACAAAACGGACTGTCACTGGCTGGCCCACATCGATGTGGATGAGTTCCTAATCCCAATTTCGGGGCATTCTATGGCGGCGCAATTGGCGTTGGCGGACCCAAGCGCCGCGGCGATGGTCTTGTCCCCGGCAGAACAGCTCGACACGCAGGGCGGTCCTGAAAAGTTCAAACTGACGCCCAAAGCTGTGGGGCAAGATGACACCGTCCTTCAGGATCTTTATCCCACGTTTGGCGATCATTTGGACGGTGGCTTCCTAAGCCATACCCAAGGCAAGCTGATCGCGCGCACCGGGGTCAAATCTGTCCGGTTGGGGCTGCACTCGATGCGCTGGGAGGGCAAGCCCGTCAGCAATGTGCAACGCACCCGTGGCATCGTGCTGGGCCATGCCCATGCCCCCAGTTGGCAAGCCTTTGTTGATCATCTTGAGTTCCGTCTGGTGCATGGATCCTATCGCAAGGTCGATACGGATGATCGTCTTCGCGTGGCCGATATGGTGGCCTTGCTGCGCGAAACCGAAGGTGAAGAGGCCATTCGTGCGCTTTATGGCGAAGTCTCTGGCGCTGAACCTGCCTTGCTAAGCAAATTGGATCGGCTTGGGATGCTGGTGGATTTTCCGCTGGATTTGCAGACCAAAATTGACGCAACTTTTGGGCCATTGGTTGAGGGTGACCGCGATGAGCACATCTAACGCAGGGATCAAGTGGGGTTTGGTTTCGACGATCAAAGCGCCCACTGATGAAATCTTGAAATTCTGTGCCCATCATCTGGATCTGGGGGCGCACCGGTTGTTCATCTATCTGGATGACGACAATCAAGAGGCTTATCGGATCCTGTCCGACCACCCCAAAATCCGTCCGGTTTTGACCGATGATCGCTATTGGAAAAAGTTGGGCATGAAGCGGCGCGTCAAGCACCAATCCCGACAGTTCCAAAACGCGCGTCATGCCTATGGGCGGGCCGTTGATGTTGACTGGCTGACGCATATCGATGTGGATGAATTCCTGTGGCCTGAGACCGCTTTGGGCCCTTCGTTGGCGGCGCTTGCGCCTGAGTGTCTGTGCGCGCGAGTGCGCCCGGTCGAAGCGCTGTCCGGGGCGATCGATGCGCCAACACAGTTCAAGGGGTTTTCGTTAAACCCCGGGGTGCGGCGGCGTCAGACGGAAAAGATCTATCCAACCTTTGGCGCGCATTTGAATGGTGGCTTTCTCAGCCATGTGGCCGGCAAAATGTTCTATCGCACTGGGGTTGCTGATCTAAAGGTGCAGATCCACAATGTCTTTGTGGGTGAAGAGATGAACCCGGGTCAGATTGAATTGGAGAGCTGTAAGCTGCTTCATATGCATGCCCAAAGCTGGCCTGCGTTTTGGCGGGCCTTCCAGTTTCGTATGGAAAAAGGATCTTACCGCAGCGAGCTGAAACCAAATCGGCCGCGTGCAAACGGCGGGCTGTCGCTGCACGAGCTGTTTACGACCATTTACGAGGCCGAAGGCGAAACCGGCATGCATGCCTTTTATGACGAAGTCTGTGCTGGCTCTGAAGACTTGCAGCGGCGATTGTCCGAATTTGGACTGCTGCACAGCTGTGATTTGGAACTGGAAGACAAACGCGACCGGTACTTTCCAGAGATTCTGTGACAAAATGGCCGCGTGACCGGTGCAAACAGTCAGAAAATTGGCGAATAGGGCGCTTGGATTGACCCAAGCAGGGGTTTGCGGTAAACCCCGCGCACACAAGAGACCTGGGGCGGATGACCGCCCGGCCATAAGGGCCCGGTTCTTCTTTGACGCTACGGGCCAGTCGAGTCCGTAAAACACGGATAAGCATGACAAAATTTACTGATCTGAAGCTTGCTCCCAAGGTGCTGAAAGCCATTGCTGAAGCAGGGTATGAAACACCAACACCAATCCAAGCCGGTGCGATTCCTCCGGCGCTTGAAGGACGGGACGTTTTGGGGATCGCCCAAACCGGAACAGGGAAAACCGCTAGCTTTACGCTGCCGATGATCACCTTGCTGTCCAAAGGTCGCGCCCGCGCGCGGATGCCACGGTCCTTGGTTCTGTGCCCGACACGGGAACTGGCTGCTCAGGTGGCTGAAAACTTTGACGCCTATACAAAACACCTGAAACTGACCAAGGCGCTGTTGATCGGCGGGGTGAGTTTCAAAGAGCAGGACGCACTGATTGATCGCGGTGTTGATGTTCTGATTGCAACTCCGGGTCGCCTGTTGGACCATTTTGAGCGTGGCAAGCTGTTGCTGACCGGCGTTCAGATCATGGTTGTCGACGAAGCCGACCGGATGTTGGACATGGGCTTTATCCCCGATATCGAGCGGATTTTCAGCCTGACACCCTTCACCCGCCAAACCCTGTTCTTTAGCGCCACAATGGCCCCAGAGATCGAGCGGATCACCAATACTTTCCTGTCTGCCCCAGAGCGGGTCGAAGTGGCGCGTCAAGCGACCACCTCCGAGACCATCACGCAAAGCGTTGTGATGTTCAAAGCCAGCCGGAAAGACCGTGAAGGCAGCGAAAAACGCAAGTTGCTGCGTCTGATGATGGACAAACAAGGTGACGAGCTGAAAAACGCGATCATCTTCTGTAACCGGAAAACGGATGTGGATATCACCGCCAAGTCGTTGAAAAAATACGGCTATGATGCGGCGCCAATCCATGGTGACTTGGACCAGAGCCAACGCATGGCCACGCTGGAAAAATTCCGCGATGGGTCTTTGCGCTTCCTTGTGGCCTCTGATGTTGCGGCGCGTGGCTTGGATATTCCAAACGTGAGCCATGTCATCAACTATGATGTGCCCGGACACGCTGAGGACTATGTGCACCGGATTGGCCGTACAGGCCGGGCGGGACGCAAAGGCACAGCGCTGATGATCTGCACGCCACGGGACGACAAAACATTCGATGCGGTTGAACGTCTGGTGCAGAAAGAAATTCCGCGCATGGACAACCCGTTGAAAGACGCCAAGCCCGCGACGCGCAAACCCAAGCGCGAGACCGAGGCAAAAGACAGCAACAAGTCGGTTGCGAAAAAAGAAGACACCGCAGCGCCAACACCTGCGCCGGCGAAAAAATCGCAAGAGGCTGCAAAGCCAAAAGCCACCCCGCAAAAACAGGGTGACGAAGGTGGGCGTCGCAAACGCAACCGCCGCGATGATCGCCGCGACAACGTTGTGGGCATGGGAGATCACCTCCCGTCCTTCATCGCGCTAAGCTTTGATGAGCGTCGCGCCAGCTAAAACCAAAAAGGCCACCCCTCGGGGTGGCCTTTTTGGTTGTTTCGTTTTCTGAAAGAAAACGCTTCGGAAAATGTGCATTTTCCGGTTCGGAATTTTTCAAATTCCGCGTCAGTCCAGATAGGGTGAGGGATCGACGCTGTCAAACCCCTTGCGGACTTCGAAGTGCACGTAGTTTGAGGCCCCTTGCCGAATTTTCGCAATGGTTTGCCCGCGTGACACGCTGTCGCCTTTGGCCACTGTGATGCCTTCGACATTGGCATAGACCGTCAGCAGATCATTGTCGTGTTTGACCACCACAATTGGGACTTTATCCGCATCCGAGGTAATCGCCGCCACGCGGCCGTCAGCGGCGGCCTTCACCGGCGTGCCAGAACTGGCGGAAATGTCGATCCCGTCATTCTTCCCTTTGCTATAGGCGCGGATGATGCTGCCATTCACCGGATAGCCCATCTTGGACTTTGAGGTGGCTTTGGGCGTTGTGGCCCCAAGGTCGGGGGATTTGGGTTTGTCCTGCGCGACCTGCGTTGCTGGCGGCGCGTCTTTGGGCAGCGGTGTCGATGCGCTTGGTGGGGTTGGTGTGGGCGAGCCTTGCCCGGGGTTTGTTGTTTCAGCCCGGGCCACGGGACGTTTGTTGGTTTTGGGGGCGCTTGCATCCGGCACTGGGATCAACAGATATTGCCCTTCGCGGATGGCGAAATCGGCGCCCAGCCCATTCCAATCAGACAGGGAGCGCACGCTCACGTCGTAAAGCCGCGAGATCGTATAGGCGGTTTCACCGCGCACCACCTTGTGACGCACTGGTTCAATGCCAACCGCTGCGGGGGTGTCCGGGGTTGGTGTGGGCGCCAGCGTCGTGGTTTCGACCTGCGTTGGGGTTGCATTGTCGATGGCTTGGCCTGCCAACGAGGCAATATCGACGGAGCTGGGCGGCTGGATGGGCCCAGTTGAAACTGATCCGGTTTCTGGCGAAGGCTCGGCCACGCGCCGGGGCAGGGCCAGGACTTCGTTTTTGCGCAGCGGGTCATTGGTGTTCAACCCGTTAAACTTGGCCAGTTCGCTGGGGGACATGCCGATCCGTTCGGCCACGTCTTTGACCTGATCGCCATTGCGAGCAACCGCCACTTGGTAATTGGGGTAAGAGATAATACCGCGATCATCGGCGCGGGGGCGTTGGCCAACCGCTTCGCGTGCGGCATTGGCCGTGGAAAAGGCACCACCAAAATTTTCGCGCAGGTCAAAATCCAGCGGTTTGTCGCAGGCCGCCAGTGGCACCAATGCCAGGGCGGCGAAAACCAAATGCCTATGTGTTCTCTGGCTCATTATTGTGTTCCTCTGCTCTCAGCCCGCCTCATGTTGCCTAAGGTCGGGATCTGGTGGCCAAATTATTTGTTGTCTTATGTATCGCGTCCCAGACCTTCTACAAGCGGTACAAACCGCACAGGGAGCAATTCGTCATATTCAAATCCGGTTTCGGTCCGTGTGACGCGGATCAGGTTTTGCACGTGATCCGATTGTCCAACGGGCAGAACCATAATACCGCCGATTTTGAGCTGCGCCAAGAGAGGTGGCGGCGGGTCTTCGGCGGCGGCGGTCACCAAAATCCGGTCAAACGGCGCCTGTTCGGGCAATCCATAGCTGCCGTCAGAGGTCATCGTGGTGATGTTGGACAGATCCATCCGCTCAAAAATTTCGCGCGCGTCCCGCACCAGCCGTTTGTGGCGGTCAACCGTATAGACGCGGCGCGCCAGTTGGCTGAGAATGGCGGCTTGATAGCCCGAGCCTGTGCCAATCTCGAGAACTTTGTCGCGCGGTTCAAGCTGTAACGCTTGGGTCATCAGCCCCACCACCGACGGTTGGCTGATCGTTTGTCCACAGGCAATTGGCAAGGGCATGTCTTCATACGCCCGCTTGGCAAACAGCCCACGGATAAAGACACCGCGATCAATCGTTTCCATCGCTGCAAGCACACGCTGATCCGTTACGCCCTTGGATCGGAGCGCAAACAGGAACTGCATCTTGCGAGTGGCGATGTCGTCAGGCGTCATTCAATGTCTTTCAAAGGATCAAGCAAATCATGAGCCGTCAAATCGGCGCGCATCGGTGTGACCGAGATATAGCCTTCTAAATTGGCTGCCGCATCGGTGCCTGCCTCAGTGGGGACATGTTGATTGCCGCCCTTGATCCACAAGAACTGACGCCCAGAGGGCGCAGAATGGGGCTCAACACCAAAATGGGTGTCTTTGCGAAACCCTTGTTTGACAACCTTGGTGCCTTTGACATCTGCCGCGGCACAGGGGGGGAAGTTCACATTGAAAAAGGTTCGGTAACCCTCTTCGGTTTCTGGCATATGGGCCAGCAGCTTGCGGATCAACGCCGCCCCATGGGCTGCGGCCGCTTCAAACGGAGTGTCCAGAACCTTGGTTTTTGGCCCCATGTATTGCGACAGGCCAATGGCGCGCACCCCTTGCAGGGCCCCCTCCATTGCACCGCCAAGCGTGCCCGAATAAAGCGCATTCTCAGCCGAGTTATTGCCGCGATTGATGCCGGATAGGATCAAATCGGGCGGGCAGTCTTTCATCACGTGATGCAGGCCGGCCAGCACACAATCTGCGGGGCTGCCTTCGGTGGCAAAGCGGCGCTCGCCCATCTGAGCGATCATCATTGGATGGGTATAGCTGATGCAATGCGCAACGCCTGATTGTTCAAACGCTGGGGCGACGGTCCAGACTTCTCCGTCCGCTCCGGCAAGCTCGGTAGCAATCGCGTGCAGCACGTCGAGGCCGGGCGCATTGATGCCGTCATCGTTGGTGATCAAAATTCGCAATGGAACGTCCTCAAATATCTTAAGGACTTACTAGAGACTTGCGTCGCTTCGGGCAAGGCCCGCAGGCCTTTGCCCTAAGGACATTGCGCGTTTTGCTTACAGGGTGGCCAGCAAACGCTTGGCTTCGACCCGTGGGTCCGCCAAAACGTCGCGATCTTCGCCGGGGAAGAAGCGCGCTCGGTTGGCCGTGGCCAGTGGCGCCGGCGACAAGATATGCACTTTGGGGCCGGTTTTCTGCGTTTCCGCAGCCCAGCTTTTGGCCAAAGCGATTTGTCCCGTTTTGGTTGCACCATAGGCGCCAAAGAACTTATCGCCACCGCGTTGATCATCAAAGAACAGCGCCGTGCCCTCTTCGCCCAGCAAAGGTGCCACAAAGGGGATCAACCGGCCTGTGGCGGTGACATTGCACGCCACCGACTTGTCCCAGTCCTTGGCATCCACAAAGGCCGCTGGTGACAATGGTGCAGCGTGCACTGCGGTATGGGCCCAAATATCAACTGAGCCCCAGCGATCATAGATCGAGCGGCACAGCTGCGCCATGGCATCCGCATTGGTGATGTCCATCGGGGCTAGCGTCGCTTGACCACCCAAAGCTTGAATGCGGTCGTCCAGCTCTTCGAGGGCGCCGGTTGTGCGGGCCACGGCAACCACGTGATGGGTTGCGCAAAGCGCTTCGGCCAGGCCAGCGCCAAGGCCACGTGATGCGCCAGTGATGAGTGCGATTTTCTGTGTCATAGATCGGATGTGCGCTGATCGCGCGGCAAGGTCAAGAGCTTTGGCTTAATCCTGGGCCAGGTGCGGCCGGATGTCCTGCCCAAAAGCGGCATAGATATCCAACAGCTGATCAAAACTGATCCCGTTTTGCTGGGCGTCTTGCAGGGGACCAGATTGCGCCACAACAGTGGGCCGGGTTTGGGCATCGGGGATGTGCAACATCACCGGCAGCGGGCCGTCGCTTTCAAACCCGGGCAGAATGTTGGCCAGCTGGGCGGGGCATTCTTCGATGCCGGGGGCGTCTTGGCCATCAAAGCTGGCGAGATAGGCGTAAAAAGCGTCAGAGCTGAGCTGTGCCCAAGGCGTCATATGGAACACATCATCGCTGCCTTGGATCGCCAAAGAGACAACGACCCGAATAAAGCGGTCTTCGCCCTGACGGCACAAATCCGGCGAAAGCTGATCATCACCCACTTTGACATAGGGCGCATCATTGCGGGCCTCATGGGGCCATGTCGAGGGATGGTCAAAGCCAAGGTCAAAAACCCCGTTGAACTGCGCGTCACAACAGGGGCAAACCCGATCCGGGTCGTTAAAGCGGCGCCATCGCGCATCCAGATTGAGCAGAGCCATTTCGCACCTTTCGTCAGTTGCGCCGCACACTAGGGGCAGGGCGCCCCTGCAGCAAGCGCAGAGTGGGGGCGAAAGGCGGGATTAGTGACCGGGCATGCGCAGGCGGCGAATGTCATCGCCGCGCGCCATCATGATCACACCGTCGTCGATTTGTGTCACGGTGGCCCCATCCACACGGTCCCCGGGATTGACCCTGAGAACCCGACCGGGGGACAGTTGCACATAGGCCGTTGGCCCCTTGGGGGTCAACAAGGTGCCGATCAGGCTGGTGTGGCCCATGGGCAGTTGGTTGATTTGGGTGGCTTCCCGTCGGGTTTTGGCATTGATCCCCGATTTGCCGCGCGCAGACATATACTGGTTACTCCTGAAACACTGACAGGTCCTAAGCAAGACCCGTGCCGGGTGGCACCCAAAGCCCACTGCAATCGGGCCCAGTTGAAACAGGATAGAAGAGAAGCGTTAGAATATGGTTGCGTCGCGATCGCGTCAGGCCAAGCCCAGATGGGCGCGCACCTCGATGCCGCTGGCGCATATAGATCCAGCAGCTGGTCAAAGCTCTGCCCTTGGTTCTGGGCCAAAGCTACCGGTCCACAGGCTGGATCCAGTGTGACGGAGGGGCGAATACCGTGTGAAAACCTGCTGACCTCTGCAGGCAAGGCGTTGGCGGTGTCAAAATAGGGCAACGCGTAGGAGACCCAACAAAACATCGGTTCAACCGCGTCCAACCCGCCCACAGCAGCTGCCCGGAGCAAGGCGTCGAAATTTTCGACCTTGAGTGAAACACAGACCTCAAAGGAAAAATAAGCCGCAGAGCCGGCAATCGGGACCTTGATCAATGCTGTGATAAATCGAAAATCGCCATGACGGCAGAGATTTGCATCAAAGAGATCTGGTCCAACGCGCAAAGCCTCTTGGCCAGAGTCCCGTTAGGATCCATGTGGTCAAGAGAATGGGCGATCAAAAGCGATGTCAAAAACATCTGCGAGCCTTTGCCCACACCAAGTGCAGGCAAAGGAGGTGTCATTAAAACGCCGCCAGAGCGGACCGTTTTCCAGCGATGTTATTCCGCCGCCTTCAGCTGGAACCCTTTGTCGATCATGTCGCTGGGCACCACGGGATATTCGCCGCTGAAACAGGCGTCGCAATATTGCGGGCATTTTTTGTCTCGGCCTTCAGCTTCCCCAACGGCACGGTAAAGACCGTCTAAGGTGATGAACTTCAGACTGTTGACCGACAAATGATCGCGCATTTCTTCTTCGCTCATCGTCGCGGCCAGCAACTTGTCGCGCTGTGGGGTATCGACCCCATAGAAACAGGGCCAAGCGGTCGGAGGGGACGCAATGCGGAAATGCACCTCAGCCGCACCAGCATCCAAGATCATCTCTTTGATCTTACGGCTGGTGGTGCCGCGCACCACACTGTCATCCACCAAAATGACCCGTTTGCCTTTGATCAGGGCGCGGTTCACGTTCAGCTTGAGGCGCACACCCATGTTGCGGATCTGCTCGGTGGGCTCAATGAAGGTGCGGCCCATATATTGGTTGCGGGTGATGCCCAATCCAAAAGGAATGCCACTTTCGGCGGCAAAACCAATGGCGGCTGGCGTGCCGCTGTCGGGAACCGGACAAACCAGATCGGCCTCAACAGGGGCTTCGCGGGCCAGTTCCACACCAATTTGGCGACGGGTTTCATAGACGGAGCGACCGCCAATCAAACTGTCTGGGCGTGAGAAATAGACATGCTCAAAGATACAGAACTTGGAGGCCTGCTTGCGGAAGGGGAAATGGCTTTCGACCCCACCGTTTTCGGTGATGACCACCATTTCGCCGGGTTCAATTTCGCGCACAAACTCGGCGCCAATGATATCCAGCGCACAGGTTTCAGAACTGAGCGCCCAACCTTCGGCTACTTTGCCCAACACCAAGGGGCGCACGCCCAAAGGATCGCGCACACCAATCAGTTTGGTGCGAGTCATCGCCACCACGGAAAAGGCACCTTCGACACGGCGCAGCGCATCTTCCATCCGCTCGGGGATGTTGCGCTGCAATGAGCGCGCCATCAGGTGAATGATACATTCACTGTCGCTAGAGCTTTGGAAAATCGAGCCGCGCTCAATCAACTCGCGGCGCAACGCGTCCGCGTTGGTGATATTCCCGTTGTGGGCAATGGCTGCGCCCCCCATCGAGAATTCGCCAAAGAAGGGCTGCACATCGCGGATCGCAGCGCCTTTGGAGCCAGCGGTTGAGTACCGCACATGCCCAATGGCCAAGGGGCCGGGCAATGTCTGCATCAATGTTTGGCTGGTGAAGTTATCGCGCACATAGCCGAAACGGCGGGCGCTGTTGAAACCGGCGAGGGGATCGTGACTGACAATCCCTCCGGCTTCTTGGCCTCGGTGCTGCAAGGCATGCAGACCAAGAGCGACAAAATTGGCAGCATCGGTGACACCGACAACGCCAAAGACGCCGCATTCCTCCTTCAGTTTATCGTCATCGAAGGGGTGAGCGGGGGGCATTTCTAGGGACAAGGTGAGCTCCGAATCCACGTGGCTACATCACGCTCCTCTTAGAACGTCTGATCCAGTATGTCACGAAAGGATCACAAACTGAATGCAGACACGGGCATAGTTGTCACGTCTCGCCCAAAAGAGAGCCATTTGGCGCAGTTTGTTGGACAAATCGCACCTCAAAGGCGTCTGAAACTGACGAAATTCGCCCCAATCCGGCGAATTTGATCATATTTCGACAAAACAGAATACAAAATCGCAAATCCCTAACAGTTCCGCATCAGCGTTCGTTTTTAAATACAGACAAGAAACGTGGAGGACCAACGCATGGAATCGTCGCAAATGCAGATCCTGGCCGGGCTAGGGATTGCTCTGATTGGACTTGGAGTTTTGTTGCCGGCGTTGTCGATGCTTCGCTCGGGACGTGATCCGCAACCTTTTCAGAAACACACGTTGGTGGGGGGCGCAGTGTGCGGCATGGCCGCAGGCGCTGTGGTTTTGGCCACCCGTCCAGTTTTGCTGATGCGTGTGGCCCAGCTGGTCACCAACCGCGCGCCCACATGGCACGCCTTGGCCTGGGTGCTTGGGGCAGGCGCTGGTGCGGCGCTGGCGGCTTTGGCACTGACAATGACCATCGCCATGGTGGGCAGCATTGAAACGGGCATCGCGGTGTTGATCCTTGGCGCTGTCTTGCAGCGGCTGGCGGGGCAGCAATGGCGCTATCGTGGCAATGCCTTGGCTGGGTTTGGTGCGCTTTGGGTTGGCGCTGGGTTGATGATGACCGGCCTGCACGCAATGGGATCTCTGCATTGGCCTCATCTTGAATATTTCTTTCTGGGCATGGTGATCACGGTGCTGTCGCGGTCACGATTGCCTGCGATGACCTTGGCCTTTGCAGCCCTGACCGCCACGGGTTTTGGGGTGCATGCATCGGCGTGGGGATTTGTGGGCATGGAATGCGCGATGGTTTTCTGGGCGCTGATGTCGGGCTTGAATGCCAAAGGTGTGCTGCGCAGCGCATGGTCGTTGCAGGCGCTTCAGTATTGCTTTGTTGCAGTGATCATCGCCTTTGTTGTTGCCTTGGGGCCAGCATTGACCCCGCTTGACCTTATCGCGCTTTACAGTGTGACCCATCTTGGGGTGGTCGCTGTGGCCTTGCTGGGTCTGCCGGCATTGGCTCGATCCTCCTTCTGGGCCAATCAAACGTTGACCGAGATTGATCCCACGTTGCATGACGCACCAGAGGCGGCACTGGCCGTTGCCCGCAGTGCCATTTTGGCCGAGGCGCAGAAACTCTTTGCGCTGCTTGGTCGTGGCTTGGGGCTGAATTCGCGCGATATTTCACCCGACACACTGGATCGGATCCGGTTGAACCTGCGTCAATTGCAGATCGATACCGAAGCCATCGCCACCCAGCCCGGCAGCGCGCATCAGGCGTTTCAGCTGGATTTGCTGCAAGCCTTGGATCATCTGGACAGCGTGCGCTTTCGGGCCATGCAGCATGACCGGATCGCCACCGCGCGCACGGCACCAAGTCTGGCCGAGAATGGGCGCAAATTGGGGCGGTTGTTGCGCGATTTCCCGGCCTCTGGCGGATTGGATCTGCACGCAGAGCGCTGTGACGCGTTGCGCCATGACATGCATGAATTCCGTCTGCGCCATCGCGCGGATCAAATCGGACGGGTTGCGCAGGGCGAACAGGGGCCAGCCACTTTGGCGCTGACCTTGGATTCTGCGCGTTGGATGCAACGCATGTCTGATCACGCGTGGAACATCACCCATCTGCTGCAAGGACAATCAAGCGAGCCAACAGTCACCGCGCTGAGACTGCATTGATCAAAGTGATCTGATCTGTGCGCAGCGCAGGAAAAAAGGCGCATCGTGGTGATGCGCCTTTTCTATTGGTTGAGGTTTGGACCCAAAGCGCAGCGTTACAGCTCGCAGGTGCCAACCAGTTGTTCATACTGAGATGTAATCCAGCCCAAAGCCAAGCTCGGGTCGCGATCGGCGATGCTGCCGGTCAGTTTGCCAAACACTTTGGCAGAACGGCTGTCATCCACCATCGAGATGTCTTGGCTGGTGATGATGGTTTCGTAGACGAAGAACGCAATGGCCACCAAGGCCACGCCGCGCAGAACGCCAAACAAAAAGCCCATGCCTTGATCTAGCCCCCCCAGAATGGAGCGCTGCACCAAAGACGAAAACAACGGCGTGAACAGCGACGCGATCACAAGCACAATCGCGGCCACCGCAAAGGCTGCCGCCACCATCGACAACTCACAGCTTTCTGCGATGAAATCTCCGACAACGGGGATTTCTTTGACCAATGGCTGAACTTGGGGTGCAAAGATAAATGCGACAACCGCCGCAGCAATCCAGCCCGCAATCGCCAGTGCTTCGCGCACCAATCCGCGCGAATATGCCAGCAGCGCCGACAGGATAATGACAGCCGCCACAACGCCGTCAATAATGGTGAAGCCTTCCATAGTGGTCTCTCGTCCCTATTGTTTTGCGCGTTATCCCGCGCCAAATACCTCGCCAACGAACTCGGTAAGATCTGCGAATTGACGCAGAGCAAGCCCGGTATTGCCGCCAGCTTTACCACCAGACGGCGCAATTGCCGTGGTGAAACCAAGTTTTTGCGCTTCTTTCAACCTGTTTTCCGCCTGACCGACCGGTCTGAGGGCCCCTGAGAGCGAGATTTCTCCGAAAACCACGGTATCTGCCGGCAAAGCCGCGTCTTCACGCGCCGACAACAGGGCCGCCGCCACGGCCAGATCTGCGGCGGGTTCTTGCACTTTCATGCCGCCCGCCACGTTCAGATAGACATCAAGACCCGCGAAAGGGATGCCGCAGCGCGCCTCGAGCACGGCCAAGATCATCGCCAAGCGCGAGCCATCCCATCCAACGACGCTGCGCCGGGCTTGGGAATGCGGCGAGGGCGCGACAAGGGCCTGAAACTCGACCAGAACGGGGCGGGTGCCTTCGATGCCGGAAAACACTACCGAACCCGGTGAGGGGTTGCCACGTTCAGACAGGAACAAAGCTGATGGGTTCAAAACCTCAGACAGACCGTTACCGGTCATTTCAAAAACGCCGATTTCATCGGCTGGGCCAAAACGGTTTTTGACCGCGCGCAAAATCCGGAACTGATGGCCGCGCTCACCCTCAAAATAAAGCACCGTGTCGACCATATGTTCGACAACGCGTGGTCCGGCAATCTGGCCATCTTTGGTGACATGGCCGACCAAGATCACCGAAATGCCCATGCGCTTGGCAAAGGTGGTCAGTTCATGCGCCGCTGCGCGCACCTGACTGACCGAGCCGGGGGCGCTGTCAACATTGTCGGCCCACATCGTCTGGATCGAGTCGATGATGGCCAGCTGGGGTCTTTCGGCCTCAAGCGTGGTGAGAATATCGCGCAGATTGGTTTCAGCGGCCAATTTGACCGGTGCTTCACTCAGCCCCAATCGTTGGGCCCGCATGCGCACTTGCGCGCTGGCCTCTTCGCCGCTGACATAGATGGTTTTCAACCCTGTGGTGGCAAATTTGGCCGCCGCTTGCAGCAACAGCGTTGATTTACCGATACCGGGATCCCCCCCCACCAGAATGGCGCTGCCCGCAACCAAGCCGCCGCCCAGCACGCGATCCAATTCGCCAAGACCACTGTTGGTGCGCGGTGGTGGGGCTTCTTCGGTGGCCAGATCGGTCAGTTGGATGGCGCTGCCACGCTTTTGGCCCAGCGACTTTTTGCTTGGACCCGTCGAAAGCGGTTTTTCCTCGACGATCGAATTCCACTCGCCGCAGTTGTCGCATCGACCAGACCATTTGTTGAACCGGGATGCGCAGGCGCTACAGGTGAAGGATTTAGTTGCTTTAGCCATAACCGTGTTGATGCATCAGCGTGACGCTCGGGTCAAACAGGGATTTCGCCTTGGGGCTGCTTGCTGAGTAAACTAATCGCAAGCGAGGCAAGAATGCACCCCGAAAACAGATACATGCCCCAGGCCACTTCGATGGTGCCGACCCCAATGCCTTTGGACAAAGTGATATACAGCGCGACCAGAAAAATATCCGCCATCGCCAGTTTTCCAAGCACCGTTAGCGCGGGTAAAACCCGTTGATCCAACAGATGGAACTGCACCAAAGCAAGACCCAGCGTCTTTAGGAAGGGGGCAAAAAGGGCAAAGAATGTCACCAGCAGCGCAAGGAAAACATCGCTGCTCCACAGGCTTTGCAGCCCAGAAATCACACTGATTTCACTGAGGCCAAATAGGGGCAGTAGGCCTGCGCGCAGCAATGGCGCGAACCACGCAATTGGAAACAGCACAAGTAGGGACAGGTTGGCAATGCGCAGCATGGGAACTCCTTTGTCGAACACCTATGTGGCCAAAGCCGCACGAACAAGGGGGAAGAGCAGGGCCAAATTCACATGAACGCAACGGTTGTCGCCATGCCCAGCATCGCCACGACGATCAAAATGCCAAGCAAATCAATCTTGCGCCCACCGTCTTCGCGTGCGCTGCGATACCAATCAAACAGCACCCAAATATAAAGCCCCACCGCCGCAATCGAGCGCAGCTGCGCAGCCTCTTTGACATTGCCCCAACCCGGCGGAATCAACCAGATCACAAACAGGGCCGCTGCGGCACAAACGCAAAGCCAGGCTGATTTGGGGGGATGGGGGTCTTTCAGTCGGGCCAGCGCCGCGACGGCGGCGGCCAAGGGCAAAAGCAGGATCGAAAGTTGCAGCAAAAAGCGCAGCAGGTCTGGGGCCTTGTTGATATCAAAAAAGCTGAGCGCAGCCATTGGGATCCACCTGTGAACGTCTTTTACCAAAAAAGCCTATGACTTTGAGCAGTGCAAGCGTCCTTTTAGCGAACCGCCTCAATTGGCCCTTCGGCCCGCCCATGGATAAATTGGTCAAGATAAGGATCACCAGAGCCATCCATATCCGCCACAGGGCCGGTCCATTTGATCACCCCATCGTGCAACATGGCCACGTCATCAGCAATCGCGCGCACCGAGGTCATATCATGGGTGATGGTCATCGCTGTCGCGCCCATTTCCACCACAATTTCACGGATCAAATCGTTGATAACACCCGACATAATTGGATCAAGCCCAGTGGTGGGTTCGTCAAAAAAGATGATCTCGGGCTCGGCGGCGATGGCGCGGGCCAAACCAACCCGCTTTTGCATGCCGCCCGACAATTCGGAGGGAAACAAATCAGCGACTTCGGGTGTCAGCCCAACCCGGCGCAGCTTTTCAATGGCGATTTCACGGGCTTGATCCTTGGGGCGTTTCAAAGATCCGCGGAGCAGGCGAAAGGCCACGTTCTGCCACACTGGCAAAGAGTCAAACAAAGCACCGCCCTGAAACAACATACCAAAGCGGGCCAGAAAGGCGTCGCGATCCGCGCGGGCCACATCTTGCCCATCCAGCGTGATCTGCCCCTTATCAGGGGTCACCAAACCCAGAACAGATTTTAGGGCCACGGATTTGCCAGTGCCCGAGCCCCCGATAATCACCATCGAGCTGCCCTTGGGAATGGTCAAGTTGACTCCGCGCAGCACCTGTTTGGAACCAAAGGATTTATGGACGTCTGTAAGCTCGATCATGCGGAGAAAAACAACTCTGTCAGAATATAGTTTGCAGCAAAGATCATCACGCTGGCGGCGACAACGGCCGATTTGGTGGCGCGGCCCACACCCTGCGCACCGCGCCCGGAATTCATCCCGTAAAAGCACCCGATCAGCGCCACGATAAAGCCAAACACCGCGCCTTTGATCAGGCCAGACACCACATCAAATGTCTCAAGAAAATCAACAGTGTTCTTCAGATAGGCTGCAGAGTTGAAATCCAACCGTGAGATGCCCACCAGATAGCCACCCATGATCCCGATCACATCCCCAACCCCGACCAGAACCGGCACCGCCAATGTGGCCGCCAGAACCCGTGGCAGGGTCAGATATTTCATGGGATGCGTGCTGAGGGTGACAAGCGCATCGATCTGCTCTGTCACCTTCATCGTGCCGATCTCAGCGGCCACCGAGCTGGCGACGCGCGCCGCCACCATCAAACCGCCCAGAACCGGGCCCAATTCACGCACCATGCCAATGGCCACAATCGAAGGCACAACGGCCTCAGCGCTGAACCGCGCCCCACCGGCATAGATTTGCAACGCCAATGCGCCGCCGGTGAACAGGGTTGTCATGCCGACAACGGGCAGCGACAGCCAACCGATCTGCACAAGGGCATTCAGAAACTCGCGGCCATAGAAGGGCGGGCGAAACAAATGGCTGATGGTCTGTCCCGCAAAGATGGCGATCTGGCCAATCATGGCCAACGCCGACAAAACAGTTGCGCCAATTGCGGCCAAAGGGGCGGTCAAACTCATGCGCTCATATATCGGCGGGTGTAGCGCCGTCCCATCGAGGTCAAAATTTCATATCCAATGGTGCCGGCATTGTCTGCCAAACGATCCACCGTTTGATGCTCGTTCAACAGCTCCAGCGTCTGTGGCACTTCAGGCAGATCGGTGACATCCACCGTGATCAAATCCATCGACACCCGCCCAACAATCGGGCAAGGCACCCCGTCGGCAAACACAACCGTTTTGGCCCCCAGCACCCGATGCAGGCCATCCGCATAGCCGGCCGCCACGGTGGCAATGCGCGACGGGCGCGCCGCGGTCCAGGTGTTGGAATACCCCACCGTCTCGCCCACATCCAAATTGCGGACTTGAATGATGGGCAGGCTCAGATGCACCACCGGATAGGCAGCTTGAAAGGGAAACCCGCCATAAAGACCAATGCCGGGGCGGGTCAGCTCAAAATGATAGGCCGGTCCCAACAAGATCCCGCCTGTCGCTGACAGCGACCGGGGCACATTGGTGCCATCCGTCATTTCGCGAAACATTTGCAATTGATGCACATTCATCGGGTGATCTGGCTCATCCGCACAGGCCAGATGCGACATCACCAGCTGCATGTTGGCCTCCAAAGCCAAGGATTTCACAGCCCCCCATTCGCTGGGTTCCATGCCAAGCCGGTTCATGCCGGTGTCAAGCTGTACGCCAAAGGGATGCCCCGGCAGGGCTTCCACATGGCGCAACATCTGATCAATTGAATTCAGCATCGGCACAAGGTTGAGAGACCGGATCAATTCGGTGTCCCCTGGCCCATGACCGGAAAACACCAGGATTTCTGGTCCGTCCCCGAGCGCTTTGCGCACTTTGGTGCCTTCTTCGGCAGCGGCCACAAAAAAGCGCCGCGCCCCAGCGCGCGCCAATGCCCGCGACACCCGGCCCGCTTCCAGACCATAGCCATTGGCCTTCACCACGGCGGCCGTTTCCACCGATGCCCCCGAAAGGGCGTCCAACGCACGCCAGTTTTCGGCAAGCGCTTCTAAATCAATTGTCAGCGTCGATGTTGTCATGGGCTGTTTTTGACAGACCGGTCCCACGCGTCAAGCGCAAACCGCGCCCGCACGGGGTCTCAAATCTGCGCCTCTCATCTTGCCCAAAATACTCCGGGGGTGAACGGGGGCCAAAGGCCGCCGGAGGGGGCAGCGCCCCCACTATCTCAAAGCTGGGATTAATGGCCTAATTTCAACCTGTTAAACATGCGAAAGGGGGCGATCAGCCCCCTTTCTTCCTTCCGGTATGATCCGGCTAGGCTGCTCGAAACCTGTTAAAACCTGTTGTCGGCAGCATCTTGCTGCCAGGCTTTGGCCAAATTCCCAAATCGGGTGAACTGCGCTTCAAACGACAACTCAACGGTGCCAATTGGGCCGTGACGCTGCTTGCCGACAATCACTTCGGCTTTGGCGTGAAGCCGCTCCATGGCCTCTTTCCACTCTTCCATCTTTTCCAACTCGTGATCGCCGGGCTTTTCGCGCTCTTTATAATATTCCTCGCGGAACACGAACATCACCACATCCGCATCCTGCTCAATCGACCCCGATTCCCGCAGATCACTCAGCTGAGGACGTTTGTCGTCACGCTGTTCGACCTGACGGCTCAGCTGGGACAGGCCAATAACGGGGATGTTCAATTCCTTGGCGATGGCTTTCATGCCCATCGAGATTTCACCAATCTCGTTCACCCGGTTGTCGGACATGCCGCGACACAGCTGCAAATAGTCAATGATGATCAGATCAAGACCATGGGTCCGTTTCAAGCGTCGCGCGCGGGCTGCCAATTGCGAAATAGGCAAGGCTGGCGTGTCGTCAATGAACAATGGGCAGGCCTCAAGATCCTTGGCCGCCTGCACAAAGCGGCGGAACTCTTCCTCGGTCATGTCCCCTTGGCGGATCTTATGCGAAGAAATCTCGGAGGCTTCGGCCAAAACCCGGCCAGCGAGCTGCTCGGCGCTCATTTCCAAAGAAAAGAACCCAACCACACCGCCGTCAATGGCGCCTTCGGTGCCATCCGGCTTCAACCCACGCTTATAGGCTTTGGCAACGTTAAAGGCGATGTTGGTCGCCAATGAGGTTTTGCCCATCGACGGACGTCCGGCCAAGATCAACAAATCCGACGGGTGCAATCCGCCCAATTGTTTGTCGAGATCCTGCAGCCCGGTGGAAATGCCGGCCATGCCGCCGCCACGCTGATAGGCCTCGTTGGTGACATTGACGGCCTCGGTGACCGCTTTCAAAAACGACTTAAAGCCGGTCTCGGTCTGACCTTGTTCCGACAGTTGATACAGTTTCTGTTCCGCATCAACAATTTGTTCTTTGGGCTCATTGGCCACGTCCACACGGGTGGCTTGATCGGCAATGTCGCGGCCCAAACGGATCAATTCGCGTCGGATCGCCAGATCATAAATCATCTGCGCATAGTCGCGCACCGCAAAGGCCGAAATCGAAGCCCCGGCCAAGCGGGCCAAATAGGCCGCGCCACCCAGCTCTTTCAGGCCTTCGTCATCTTCGAGAAAGGTTTTCAGCGTGACAGGTGTCGCCAAGGCGTTCTTGGCAATACGGGCCGCGGCCACTTCATAGATCCGCGTGTGCACCGGTTCGTAAAAATGTTCCGCAGAAATCACCGAGGCAACACGATCATAGATGTCGTTGTTGGTCAAAATCGCGCCCAGAAGCTGTTGCTCAGCCTCGATGGAGTGCGGCATCGGATCAGATTGGTCCGCCTCAGGACCCGCAGCGTTGATCGCAGCGATTTCGTTCATAATTTTGTCCCCGTCTTTGGACGTTGTTGTAAGCAAGATCAGTTCAAAAAACTATCTTGATAGCTTGTGGGATAACCCAATGTGAACCTTGTGGACTGGCCTGTGGACCCCATGTGGATAACCAAGCATCGTCGATATTTCGGCGGTGCGAGCCCTTCAACCACAACATTTGGGAAAGGATGCCATGATTCTTGGCACCCTCCAAACACTTCTCAAATGGATCTGTGTAAAACTATTTGCGCGCCTCTTGCCAGGCACGCGGATCTTTGAGGAAGGTTTCAACTTCGTCCAAAGTGTCGCTGTCAAAGACGCCCTGCGCCTTGGCTTCGGCCAAGACATCCCACCATGTGCACAGGTGATGCAACTGAACGCCGTGATCGCCCAGCGTTTTTTCGGTCTCTGGAAAGATGTCGTAATAGAAGATGACAGCCGTATGGCCGCAGCTGGCACCGGTTTCCCGAATGGCGTCGACAAAACTCAACTTTGAACCGCCGTCTGTGGTCAAATCTTCGACCAACAACACGCGCTCACCTTCTTTCATGACGCCTTCGATGCGGGCATTGCGCCCATAGCCTTTGGGTTTTTTGCGCACATAAGTCATGGGCAAGGCCATGCGCTCTGCCACAAGCGCAGAAAAGGGAATGCCCGCAGTTTCACCACCAGCGATATTGTCAAAAGCTTCAAACCCGGCGTTGCGCATGACCGTGACAGTCAGGAAATCCATCAGTGTCGAACGGATCCGCGGAAAAGAAATCAATTTGCGGCAATCAATATAGCTGGGCGAAGGCAGACCCGAGGCCAACACATAGGGTTCTTTCGTGTTGAAATTCACAGCCCCAATTTCCAGCAACATACGCGCCGTCAAACGGGCCATCTCTTCTTTGGTCGGGTAGGAGGTCGGGATCATGGCAGTCTTCCTTGTGACGGTGGGCGGAAAATGTACATTTTCCGGGGAATTTTTTGTCAAAAAATTTCAGTTCAGGTGGCAACGGACCAAAGAACTGGAAACCCGGGATCAAAGACGGTGACGTCGCCGTCTTGCGTCGCGATCTTTTCTGGGAATTGGACTGGGGCGCTGTGTTTGTTCAGGGTCAGCGTTTCCTCATTGACCGGCAGCCCATAGAAGGAAGGACCATTGGTTGAGGCGAAGGCGGCCAGCTGATCCAGCGCGTCGTCTTCTTCGAACACATGGGCCAGCAGCGACATGGTGTTGGTGGCTGTAAAACACCCAGCACAGCCACAGGCGTTTTCTTTTAGCGGATCGATGTGTGGCGCACTGTCTGTGCCAAGGAAGAACCGGGTGTCGCCACTGGTCGCGGCGGCGCGCAGCGCCAGACGGTGCTCTTCGCGTTTGGCCACGGGCAGGCAATAGTAGTGCGGCTTGATCCCGCCCACCAAGATATGGTTGCGGTTGATGATCAGGTGATGGGTGGTGATTGTCGCGGCCAAATCGTTGCCTTGTGCTTTGGCATAGTCGACACCGTCTTTGGTGGTGATGTGTTCCATGACCACCCGCAGGCCCGGTGTGGCTTTGCGCAGCGGGTCCAGAATACGATCGATGAACACGGCTTCGCGATCAAAGATATCGATCTCGGCATCGGTCACTTCCCCATGCAGGCACAGGGGCAGGCCAATCTCGGCCATTTTTTCGAGAACGCCGCGCACATTGTCAAAGTTCTGAACGCCGCTGGCGGAATTGGTGGTGGCACCCGCCGGATAGAGTTTCACCGCTTTGACCAAACCACTGGCGTGAGCTGCGGCGACATCTTCGGGATCTGTGTCTTCGGTCAGATAGAGCGTCATCAAGGGTTCAAACGTCATGTCATCTGGCAGCACAGAGAGGATGCGGTCGCGATAGGCGCTGGCCTCGCTTGCGGTGACCACCGGGGGCACCAAGTTTGGCATGATGATGGCACGGGCAAAATGGCGGGCTGTCTCTGGCAAAACGGCGGCCATCATCGCACCATCACGCAGGTGAAGGTGCCAATCGTCGGGGCGGGGGATTGTGATTGAAGCGCTCATGTCCCAGCGATTACACAATCGCGTGTGGTTCTGCCAGTGCCTTGAGTGGCAAAATTAGTCTTCTAGCGGTGGGATTTTGATTTTGCCTTCTTCAGCCGCTTTTTCCAAAGCGTCCAAGCGGCGTCGGATCCGTGGCGCGTTCATCCGATCCACCACGTTGCGGCACACCATTGTGGCCAGCCAAGGTCGGTCCGCCACGTCCATCCGGGCCACAAGGCCACGCAGATAGGGGGCGTGCTCGCGCCGGGCACGATAAAGGCGCGCAAACTCATTGGCGTCAAAGTTGCCTTCACCCGCGGCCTGTAGCATGGGAAACAGAATTTCCATGCCCAGCAGATCAGATTGCAGCGCGTTGCCCATGTTTGGCATCCGCAATTTGGTCACATTGGGACGGGTGAAAAGGGCGGCATGTACCGCGTCCAGATCTTCGTTGGGATCATACAGAACAAACCCCTGATCCGCCGCATCCAGCATGTCGGGCGCATAGCCATAACGATCTGTGAAGGATGTGCGACGCATTTCAACAAAGCGATCATCCCATTCGGTCACCCGCGGATCCAACGTTGCCTGTGGTTGCACCGCCAATACCGTGGCCCCTGGCGAGGCCACAGAATAGGCCGTCGCCGCGTAGCCACACGGTCCCGCCCCATAAAAGACAACCTGTTCGAATTCTTCAAAGAACCCGTCATCAATCAGACGATCAAAGAAGGCATAGATGGAGGCATCCCGAAACCAAGTGTCGCCATCACTGACCAAGCAGAGATGTGACCACCCCATCGCGCGCGCCACATCCCAGCCCAAGGGCTGCGCTGTTGCCGACAGGGCTTGAATGCCTTGGATCGATTCAAATGTGACCAGCAGAATAGGCTTTTCGTCCACAAACCCAGCAACATGGCGCGGGCCAAGTTGCTCATGAAATCCGGTTTCATTGGAAATCTCAGCAAAGGTTTCCAACCACGCGGCCTTTTTGAGGCCATTCAGTGGGGTATCCAGTGGATTTGGGGCGTCTAGCATATCACTCATTCCTTACGTCACCAGGTGGCGCGGGGCCGGGCACAGGTTCTTAGCAATGAGGTCTATTGAGGTTTTGAGGCAGAATTTGGGAAAATCCGCGGGGATTTTGCGCCCGGTGCCTCATTTGGAACATGGTTCTGTCTTGAGAGGTTCGGACGTGAGTATTTGAGGCAAGATGAAATGCAAGTGAGCGCAATGGAGTGAGCTTGCGCCCGCTTGAGGCGGCGCCCGTAGGGCAGAGCCGAGGTGAACCTGTGCGCCCGGGCACCGGGCGCGCCTTTGGATCAAGCCTGTGGTGTCGGTGTGGCGCGGGTGGCGTGTTGCGCCAGAAAGCGTGCTGCGTCTTGTGGCAAGGGCCGGCTGGGCGGCGTCATCAGCAGACGCCCAAACAGGGCGCGAAAGGGCTCTTGTTGGAGGAGCTGGGTGAAGCGTTTGTGGCGCCAGTCCACGCTGGATCGGTGAAGCTGTGCCAGTTTAGGATCTGATTTGAGCTGTGCGAGGGTGGTTTGCGTTTGGTCTGAAAGGCTGAGCACTGAGCGATCGGTGTCGATGCAGAAGTTCCGCTCGCTCCAGTAGTCAAGGCCCAGCAGGTCGTCAGAATGCACCGCGCGCCCGCGATCCGCTTTGAGCACATAGCTTTCCATTGCCCCTAAGGCATAGTGGTTAAGTTGGGCCAGGGCGTAGTTGGAGCGGCCATAGGGGGAGAAGATGCGTTCGGTGGTGAAGAGCGCATCAAGCTGGCGGCCTTCGCCGTCAAACCATTTGGCTGTTTTGACTTTGTTGCTGTTGGGTTGGCGCGGGCGGTGCACCCCAAGCTTGCGATAGGTGCCATCGTTTTTGTACAGGGTTTTGAACATCGCAGCCCGCCATGGCCAATGCATGATCACTGGGGCCGCTTTGGTGAAGGTCTGTGTCATCGGTTGATCCTGAAAGCGCACTTGTCCGTCGTTGCCAAACAGCCGCCAGGTGAGCGTGATGGCGCTGGCCTCGGGCAGGGCGTTGATCAATGCGGGCAAGGTGTTGTTGCCCACATGCACATTCACAAACTCATCGATATCAAGTGTGATCAACCAGTCGGCGGATTGGACTAAGGGATGCTTTTCAGCCTGTTTATAGGCGCTGAACTGGATGCCACCTTTGCCATAGGGCGGGTTATTGCGCACATGTGTGAGCTGCCCCATCGCCGCAAGTTGATCCAGCATATCATCTGTGCCGTCTTGGCAGTCATTGGAAAACACCAAGAAATCGGTGACGCCCGCAGCGCGGTGATGGGCGATCCATTCCAGCAGAAAGGCGCCTTCGTTGCGCACGGTGAGGACAGCGAGGATCTTCACCCGTTAACTTTCCATATCCAAGGCCATGGAATAGGCGACACGTTCGGTTTCGTTCAGCTTGAGCGTCAGCGCCTGCTGATAGAGATCTTCGAATTCAGCCATGCCATGCAGCTCTTTGGCTTTGGCCAGATGCCATTCAAGCCCGTGCTGGTGCCATTTTTTCAACGCGCCATCGGCCATCAACCTGTCATAGGCTGCTTGCATACGGGGCAGGTTGCGCTTGATGGTGACGTCGGTGAAATCGGACCAATCCATCCGGATCCAATAATTCAGGCCAATGGAGCGGTCCACATGCAGTGCTCGGCCGCGTTGACGTTTTACCAAGAAGCTTTCGGCGGAGCGCAGCGCATAGTGGTTCAATTGGATCAGATCATAGCCGATGGTTTTCTTTGAACTGCGCCAACCGCTTTCGGCGGCCTCTTTGGTCATGTCCTGACCCGATCCATTGACCCATTTCACCTTTTTCTTAAAGCCATCATCCAATTTGTTGGGGCGGTGGCAGCTGATCTTCTCATAGGCACCGATGTTGCGGAACATGGTTTTGAACCCCCAGACGGTATGGGGCTTGGGGCAAAACTTGGGCGCGCAGGTGTCAAACTGATCGATGACAAATTTGTCTTGCAAGGTGGTGATGCCGTTGTGGCCAAACAGGCGCCACGTCATTGCGACATTGGTGGCGTCCGGCACGGCCTCAAAGAAGTCGGGCAGGGTGCCATTGCCACAGCGGATATTCATGAACTCGTCCACGTCGATATGGGCGATCCATTCTGCGTTCTTCAACACCGGCTCTTTCAAAGCTTGGTTCAGCGCATATTGCTGTGGCGAGTTGCCTTTCCAATTGTCGTTGTTGCGGTGCTGCAAAACACCCATTTCTTGCAGGCGGTCCAGAATTTCGGTGGTCCCGTCCGAGCAATCATTGGTGTAGATCAGGAAGTTGTCGACACCGATCGCCTGATGATAGGCAACCCATTCGATGATGTATGGGGCCTCGTTTTTCATGCAGCCAACCACAAGATTGCCGGTGCTGCCTTTGGCCAGTTTGCGGTCTTTGATCGGCGCATAAGCCTTTTGGGCTTTGCTCTCATCGATCTTGCCCATCTTGTTGTGCGGGCGAAACGACGAATTTTTGAGTTTTTCGTAATTCTCGATCGCCAATTTGGGCATGATTTTGCGGGCGGTTTCCGACAGGCCATCGGTCTGCGAAGCGGCCTCTACCACTGGTGCAGAAGAGGCTGAGGCCCCGTTCAACCGGGCAATATCGGCGGCCTTGGTTTTGCGATCTTCCTCGGTGGATTTGTCGATCCGCCACAAGAAGGCCAAAAGGTACTGGCTGGCGCGAAATCCCTTTTCGGGGTCAACTTCGCTCCAGTCGGGTTTGGCCTTGTCTGGGGTCAGGCTGGCTTTGGTCAGTGCCGGATGATCTTTGAGCAAGGTCTTGTTTTGTTTTACAAATGTCTTTGAAACGGGGGCCAAGCTGCCCGGCTCGATTGCAGGGCCGTCAATGGACACTTCGTTCATGAACTTGCGCCACAGCTGTCGGTTGATGATCCGATCCGAAGATTTCAAAAGCTTCAAAAACAGCTCGTTCATCATCCGGCCACGGGTCAGCCATGCCGCAGCGGGTTGTGCAGGTGGCGTGTCCGCGCTTGCGCGGCCAATCGAGCCGTTGATGTCAAACATGGCGCGAATTTCATCGGTGGCGGCGGGGGAATAAAACAGCTCTTCGTCATAGGGGCGCAAACAGACAGAGCCTGCGCCAAACACCCGTTCCCATTCGGCCTGTAGCCGCGCGTAATCAAGCCAGAACGGCGGGCATTGCGTTTCCAGAAACTGTGCGTTTTGCGGCACAATTGTATGGGCGTCCAACAGCGCATCATCCCACCAGTCGGTGCTGCCAGCCAGGTCCATCTCTAGGGTCAAGGGTTGCGCGCGCCCCTCAAGCACCTGCGCCCCATATCGGCGCGCCAACATCCGCGCCTGCTCGTCGACATGCGCAACAATGCGCACCTCGGCGTTCAGCGGGGCCAGCAGGGCTTTGACACGTTCAATTTCCGACGGGCGCGCCAAAGAGGCTCCAAGTTGGCTTGCAGAAAGGATCACATCCGTGGGCTGGGCGCTGCCAACGCTGCGCAGCAACGTTTGCTGTACGCTGTCAAACAGCTCTGCCTGTTTTTCAGCAGAGATAAAGCCGCGGTTAAACCGCAAAGAGTCGATGTGATCAGGATCCGTTACCGCCATATACAGGCGCGTATGGTTGCGCGGCCCTAGGCCACGAGGGAACAGAAAGCCCTTGTTTAGAAGCTGCTCTCGTTTGTCGGCAAGAATTTGTTGCAGTCGTTCGGCGCCTACATGCTCCAAACCGATGTGCAGATGAATTCGCATTAGGCGGCTTCCTGACCTTTGGATTTGGGATTGCGATTGGCCCGCCCCCACCAAGGCAGGTCTCGGCCAAGGAATTGGGACAGTTTTTTGTGGGCGTCGGGCGCCGCAACATCCAGTCGCAAATAATTCAGATCGTCCTGGAACAATCGGTCCATCAACGCGTAATGGCCTTTGATCCATGTGATGCGTTCGGCGCTGGTTTCCCCAAACCCTTCGGGCAGGCCGGGAATGCCATATTTGGGCAAGCGTTCAATCCCAAGATTGGACCAGCGCAGCATACTGTCGGAAATGGCCCGAGGTTCGCGCCAAGTCGACACAAACTTTACGCCGGGATGATGGGCTTGGATGGCGGACAACAGCCCCCAATCCGCCTGCGGCCAAAGGGACAAACCTTCGCGCAAGACATTCAGTTCGGCAAAGCCGTCAAATTCCTCAACAAAGGCCAGCGGGTCACCGGTGTGGAAATACCCCTGATACAAAAGCTGTCCCACAAAGGCGTTGTGCAACTCTTTGTCATCGGTTTGGCGCTTGCGAATGCGGTAATCGGCGGTTTTTAGCCCCGAGAGTTTGAGCGCGCGGGCAAAGGTGGTTGTGCCCGACTTGGGCAGCCCCAAGTTTATCACCCGCAACCGGCTCATGCCGAGATCCCCAAAGCGGTCAGCATCTCTTCTTCTGCTGGGGGGACTTTGCTGGTGGCTTTCAATTGGCTGCGCATGGCGCGATAGGCCTGTTGTTGCAACAGTTCGTCTCGTTTGGCAATGTGCAGCTGACAGGCTTGCGCATGCAGCTCAGCAATCTCGGGATCGGATTTCAGATCCTGCAATGCGGTTTCCAGATCGGGCAGATAGCGCTGTATCGACAGATCTTGCCACGCAGGATCATTGCGTTCACGCCAATAGCTGTCATCAAAATGACGGTTTTGCCGGTTCACATCTCCGCGATCATTTTTGACCAGATAACTGTCCAGCGAGCGCAGCGCATAATGGTTCAAAGTGGCAAAATCCCGTGCGCCATGGGCGGGGAACTTGCGAATGCGCCGTGGGTTGGCCGCCACCAAGAAACGATGCTGCACCGCTCGCCCCGAGGCATCGGTCCAAGAGGGGATCTTTTTCTTTTGGATTTTGGGACGAAAGAACGGGCGATGAGCGCCAAAGTACTGAAGTGGAAAATCATTCCTCACCAAAGACTTAACCTCGATCGCCATTTCGCCGCCCCAAAGATCGGGATTGTGGGATCGGGTGAATTGCTGGATCACCGGTTTGTCTTCGAAAGCGTCAATATCGTCATTGGCAAAAAATTGAAAATTGACCGAAATAGCCTGAGGATTGCCGCAGGCGTCGATCAAGGCGGGAATGGTGTGGTTGCCCGTGTGAATGTTCAAAAATTCATCCACATCGGCAATCCAGACCCAATCCGCATCCAGCACGATATCTTGTTTGGCGGCGTGTTTCAGCGCCTCCATCTGATAATTGCGCCCCTCGGCAGGGTTTGGCAAATGCTGGACAATACCTTTTTTAGCCAACAAATCCAAAAGCTTGTCAGTGCCGTCTGTACAGTCATTCGAATAGAACAGAAAATCGGTCACCCCGATTAACTGATTGAACGCGATCCATTCTAGCAAGAAAGGACCTTCGTTTTTTACACAGGTCACCGCAGTTATGCGCAAAGGCCTGGTCCTTGTATGGTTGGGTTACACACGCCTGTTCTCTTTGCTCGAAATACGGCCAAGGTTCCGTCCAGTTTAGCCGCTTATTGTTTTGAAAAACATTACAGTCTCTCCCCCAGAGCGTCAATGTTTCGACATTGAGACCATTGCAAGGGTTGACCATTTCTCACAGTCCTGACTGACTGCGCGCAGGGAGAGAACCAATGACAGAGCTCACATCTATTGATCGCGTTCAATCGGCCTTGGCGGCGCAGGATTATATTTGCGGCCGGCCCTTGGCGACGGTGCTATTTTTGGCCCTACGTCTGGGGCGGCCCCTGTTCCTCGAAGGAGAGGCCGGCACCGGCAAGACCGAGATCGCCAAATCCATCGCTCAGGCCTTGGGGCGCCGCTTGATCCGGCTGCAATGCTACGAAGGATTGGACGCGGCCAGCGCCGTCTATGAATGGAACTACGCCGAACAAATGATTGCGATCCGCACCGCCGAAGCCACCGGCGCCACCGACCGCAGCCGCCTGAAAACGGAATTGTTCAGCGAAGACTTTCTGATCGAACGCCCCTTGCTCGAAGCCATGCGCCCGCAGCCCGGCGGTGCCCCGGTGCTGCTCATTGACGAAATTGACCGCACCGATGAACCGTTTGAGGCGTTCTTGCTCGAAGCTCTGTCAGAATTTCAAGTGACAATACCCGAACTCGGGCCGGTCACCGCCCCCGAACCGCCCATCGTGATCCTGACCTCAAACCGCACCCGCGAAGTGCATGACGCCCTCAAACGGCGCTGCCTCTATCACTGGGTGGATTACCCCGACTTCGCCCGTGAAATCGAAATCCTGCAGGCCCGCGCCCCAGAGGCGGGCGAAAACCTCTCGCGCGAAGTGGTCGCCTTCATCCAGCGGCTGCGCACCGAAGACCTGTTCAAAAAACCCGGCGTGGCAGAAACCATCGATTGGGCCAAATGCCTGCTGGCGCTGGACACGCTCACCCTCAGCCCCGAGGTGATCGCCGACACGCTTGGCGCCGTGCTGAAATACCAAGACGATATTCAAAGCTTACAAGGCTCCGAGGCCAAGCGCCTGCTGGATGAAGCCAAAGCCAGCCTGGAAACAGCCTGATGCTTTTTCTGGGCCTAAATACCTTCGGGGGGGCGACTGTCTCTCTGCAAGAGAGCGGCCGCAGGGGGCAGACAGCCCCCCGGTCCAACAGGAGGGGCCATGGCGCAACTGCCAGATCTTGAGCTGCCCGACAGGCCCAAGCTCAGCCACAACATCACCTATTTTGCGCGCGCGCTGCGCAAGGCGGGCCTGCCAATTGGGCCGGGCCGGGTGATTGACGCCATTCGCGCGGTTGAGGCAGCCGGATTTTCGGAACGATCTGACTTCTACTGGACCCTGCACGCCTGCTTTGTCAGCCGCCCAGAACATCGCGCTGTGTTTGCACAGGTCTTCCGCCTGTATTGGCGCGACCCGCGCTATCTGGAACAGATGATGTCGCTGCTGCTGCCCAGCGTGCGCGGGGTGCAAGAAGAGCGCCGCGCCAAAGCGGCCGAAAAGCGCGCGGCCCAAGCGCTGTTGGATCAGGCGCAGCCCGATCTTCCCGAACCCGAACTCCCGCCCGAAGAGATCAAAATCGAAGCCGACGCCTCTCAGACCACCTCTGCGCAGGAGCGTCTGAAAACGCTGGATTTTGAGCAGATGAGCACCGAAGAAGTGGCCGAGGCCAAGCGGATGCTCTCGCGGTTGCGCTTGCCGGTGCGCCCATTGCGGACCCGGCGGTTGCAAAGCGATCCCCATGGCAAGCATATTGATTGGCGTGCCAGTCTGCGCCGCTCCATGCGCCGCGGCGGTGACCTGAGTGATCTGGCCTATAAATCGCCCCGCCATCGGTGGCCCAATCTGGTGGTGCTTTGCGATATTTCCGGATCTATGTCGCAGTACAGCCGAATGGTTTTGCATTTTCTCCATGCTGTGGCCAATCACAAAGGCGCCGGCTGGGCCAAGGTGCATGCCTTTACCTTTGGCACAGAGCTGACCAATATCTCCCCTGTGTTGCGCACACGCGACGTGGATGCCGCTCTAAAAGCCGCTGGCGCACAGGCCCGTGATTGGGAGGGGGGCACGCGCATTGGCCAAAGCCTGCATGCGTTCAACCGCGATTGGTCGCGCCGGGTCTTGGGCCATGGGGCGGTGGTGTTGTTGATCAGTGATGGGCTGGAGCGCAGCGATACAGAGGCGCTGGAAAAAGAAATGCAACGGCTGCATCTGTCGTCTCGACGGTTGATCTGGCTGAATCCGCTGCTGCGTTGGGATGGGTTTTTACCCAAAGCCCGTGGCATTCGCGCGATGCTGCCCCATGTTGATAGTTTCCGGGCAGGCCATTCGATCCAATCGCTCGAACAATTGGCACAGGCGCTGTCGCAACAGGACGATCGGGGAGAACAGGCCCGCCTGCTGGCGCAGATGGAATGAGTTGGGCGCGGATTTTGGCAAAATCCGGTCCGGAAAATGTACATTTTCCGTTGCCCTTTGCGGGCGGTGGATCCACAAAGACCGGCCAATCGGGCTGATTGGCGATAAGGAGGACGGGCATGGATCGCTTTGATCAAATCCCAGAAACAGCACTGGCATGGCATCGCGCAGGCAAAGGGGCTGTGCTGGCGACGGTTGTGCAAACCTGGGGCAGCGCGCCGCGCCGTGTGGGCAGCCAGCTGGCGATCTCGGGGCAGGGCGACATCGAGGGGTCGGTCTCGGGGGGCTGCGTCGAGGGCGCTGTGGTGGTGGAAGCCATCGAAGCGCTGGAAGATCGGGCGCCGCGTCTGTTAGAATTTGGCGTGTCGGATGGGGATGCTTTTGCGGTTGGTTTGGCTTGCGGTGGCACCATTCGTATTTTGGTTGAACCGATTGGCGAAGCGCCGTCGCTTTTGTCTGAGGCGATGCTGCAGGATTTGGTGACAGCCCGCGCGGCCCGACAGCCCATTGCTTACACCGTCGACACCAAGACATGGGACCGGCAGTTGACCGATCAGGGCCATGACGCGCGGTTCCGGATGGATCGCTCTGGCTTTGAAGAGGGCAGTGACCTGTTTGTTGCGGTGCACAATCCACCCCTGCGGATGCTCATCGTTGGGGCTGTTCATATCGCACAGGCTTTGGTGCCGATGGCCCGTGTGGTTGGCTATGATCCCACGGTGATTGATCCGCGTGACAGCTTTGCCGCGCCGGCCCGGTTCCCGGGCGAGCGTTTGGTGCTGGAATGGCCCGACGAGGGGCTGCGCGGTTTGGGGTTGGACAGTCGCACAGCGTTGGTCCTGTTGACCCACGATCCCAAATTGGATGATCCCGCGCTTGAGGCTGCTTTGGCCTCGGAGGTGTTTTACATCGGGGCATTGGGATCAAAGCGCACGCATGGCAAACGTCTTGAACGGTTCGAGGCCAAAGGGTTTTCAGTGGATAAGTTACAGCGCATTCATGGCCCTGTTGGGTTGGATATCGGCGCCGCTGGCCCCTCCGAAATTGCGCTTTCGATCCTAGCCCAATGCACCCAAGTGTTGAGGCAGGGATGAAGTTTGGACCTGTAAAGACACCCGAGGCCTTGGGCAGCATTCTGGCCCACTCGTTGAAGGGACCCGGCGTGAGCCTGCGCAAAGGGATTGTGCTTGAGGCCGAGCAGATTGCCATGTTGACGCAAGCGGGTATCACCGACGTCACGGCCGCGCGCTTGGATCCTGAGGATCTGCACGAAGATGTGGCGGCTTTGACGCTGGCGCAGGCTTTGGTGCCAGATCCAGAGGCGGTGGGATTGCGGTTGACCAAACCGTTCACAGGGCGGGTGAACATCGTGGCCGAAAAGACCGGCGTGGTGCAGTTGGACGCCGCGCGTTTGGTGGCCATGAACGCGATTGATCCCATGATCACCCTTGCCACCGTCCAACCTTACCAGCAGATGGCGGCCGGGGGCATGGTTGGCACGGTCAAAATCATCTCTTACGGCGTGCCCAAAGCTCACGTTGATCACGCCTGTGAGCTTGGCGCGAATTCGCTGCGGCTGTGTCCCACACAGGTTGCCACTGTTGGGCTGATCCTGACGGACACGCCAGGCGGGCCCGGGGATAAGGGCAAGAAGGCGGTGATCGACCGGGTCGAAGCCTTAGGGATGCGCTTGGTGGAAACCCGCGCCGTGGATCACGACGCGGCCAGCATCGCAACGGCCTTGGGAGAGATTGCAGGCGACCTTGTGTTGATCTTAACAGCCTCGGCCACGTCGGATGCCTATGATGTGGCCCCTCAGGCGCTGCGCGACGCCGGGGGGGGCGTGACGCGGTTTGGCATGCCAGTGGATCCGGGAAATCTGTTGTTTCTGGGCGCCTTGCAAACACGGCCAGTGATTGGTTTGCCGGGCTGTGCGCGCTCGCCAGCACTGAACGGTGTGGATTGGGTGCTTAGCCGGGTGGCCTGCGGTGTTGAGGTCACCAGCGCCGATATTGCGGCGATGGGGGTGGGGGGGCTGCTCAAAGAGATCCCCACACGTCCGATGCCGCGCGCAGGGCGGCGCAAAGCCAAAGACCTTTAGCCCCAAAGCTTGGCGTAATTGGCAAGGGGCGCGGCGTTGAAATCACACACAGCCGCGCCAATTCACCAAGCTGTTTTGCATTATTTTGTCAGGATCAATTTACCCGCACGGGTGATGCGCAAGCTATAGATCTGGCCATTCAACTCGATCTGGGCTTGGTTGCCGCCAGCGGTCAGATCCTCGGCGCGGTGCGTTGGCATTTGCGGGCGTTCCACCTGAGAGGCGCCTTCATAACGGACATTCATCGACGTCATGCTGAGAACCTCCAAAACGCGGCAGGGGACAGGCAGGCCTTGATCGTTTGCACTGCGGCCAAAATTACATGGGTGTCATAGTGGTCGCTGGCAGACGGCCCTGCCAGAGTTTCTCGTATAAATGTCATCGCACACTTTCCCTTTTGTTACGTGGCATCGGGCTGTCGCAAAAGGAGCGTTTGGCTGGATGTATCTTATACCTGATTTAAAAAGTCAGGTTTGTCAATTGTTGATTTTAACCTCCTAGGATTTGGGCATGGTTTTGACGAGGCGTGATCCAAAACCCAAAAGGCGGCGCGCAAAATTCAACCTTTTTGCGCCGCTGATTTGAGCGACTTGTTATGTGGTGGGGGGGAATGGGCCTGTTTTTGGCCATGGCGCCAAGGACCAACCAGCGCAAGAGCAAAGCCTTGGCGGCGCGAAGGTCTTACATCTAAGGGGGCAGACCGGCGTGCCCATCACCTTGTCAGAGGGTTGAGGATCGGGTCGAGCTGACGATTCTGCCGTCAGAACTGGGGCTTATTCAGCCTCAGATCGATCCGCATTCGCTTGATCGGTTTTGGGGGGGCGGGGCTCAGAACCCTGAGGCACAACCGACCGAGGTCCGGGCGGATAGTTTTGGAATTTGACCATGAAACGGCGATCAATCCAGTCTTTCCAGTGCCACAGAAGCCGGCCAGAAACGGGCCAGCTGTACTTTTCGGCAAGGGCCGATTTCTGACCCAGAGAGATCAGCTTGAGATAGGATTTTTGGGGCTGAAACGGGCGCAGCGTTTTGCCGGTCAGCTTGGCGCGCAGATTGTCGAACAATACGGGTGCAGAGCGCACAGCAAATACGCCCGCCTTGGGACGGGGGGCGTGATCCATATGGGCGCAATCCCCCACCGCAAACAAAGAGGGGTGGCTGCGCACCTGAAGGGTGGGGTCGACGATCACATAGCCGTTGTGCAATGCCAGACCGGTGTTCGCCAACCACGGATGGGGCCGCGCCCCGGCGGCGCTTACCACCAAATGCGCTGCAAGCGAGCTGCCATCGTTGAAGCTCACCGATTGGGATCGGATCTCGGTGATCTGGCTGTTGGGTCGAACAGTGACCTTGGCGCGTCGCAACGCTTTGAGCAGGACATTCCGACTGCGCGCGCTGGTGCCAGTCAACTCATGCGCAGCTTCGATCAAGGTGACCGGGGCGTGCGGGGCGTCGCGCAAGGCATGGGCCATGGCCAGCGCCAGTTCAACGCCGGCAACGCCGCCGCCGATGACCGCCACGGGGGCGGGGTCTTTTGATCCTTGGGTCTGTGCCAGAAATTGGCGCCAGACTTGGGCATAACGATGCAGGGGCTTGGCGCCGATGCCATGGTCCTGAAATCCGGGTAGATCCCTGAGTTCGGATGTGATCCCAATATCGAGTGAGGCCACGTCATAGTCGATCTCTCCGTGTCCCAAAACATGGACGGATTGGGCCACCGGATCGAGCGCCGTGGCTCCTCCGTCGATCAGGCGTGCACCTGCAAACTGGCACAGTCGTTCCAGATCAATTTCCAATTCATCCTGCGAGTAATGACCGGCGATGTGGCCGGGCAACATGCCTGTGTAGGGCGCGGTTTTCCCGGGGTTGATCACAGTAAGACGCACGCCGGGCAGGGGGTGCAGGCCCCATTTGCGCAGCACCAATGCATGGGCATGGCCGCCACCAATCAAGACAAGGTCTTGGGGGGATGTGGTTTTGTGCTGCATCGTCTACCCGCTGTTGATCGTTAAAAGGGGTAGCCTGTCTGCGAGTGCGACGCTAGTGGTGCTTAGGTCGCGGTTGATCGCAGTTGCGTGAGGTCTTTGGGGCAGCGCACCATCAAAACCGCTGGGTTTTGGACCTTCTGCTCTGTGATACTGGCAGCCAGCTGGCCCAATGTGGTGCTAAGCACCTGTTCGTTGGCGTGGCTCGCTGAGGCGACAATATCAACTTCTGTCTGCTCTGGCAGCCCGGCCTCAAGCAGGTTGTGTTGGACGTCGTCCGCCTTGTGAACGGCCATATAAAGCACCAGCAACGACCCCGGCAGCGCCATCTGAGCCCAATCCGGCTCGCCGTCTCCGGGGCGCAGGGTGCCCGTCGTCAGGGTGACGCGATCGGTGGAGCCGCGCTCGGTCAGAGGACGGTTCAGCGCGGCGGCTGCTGCGCTGGCGGCGGTCACGCCGGGCACGATTTCAACCGGAATACCCGCTTGACGCGCGGTTTCAAGCTCTTCGACCGCGCGGCCAAAGATCGACGGATCGCCAGATTTCAAACGCACAACGCGCTGTCCGGTCTGTGCGGCGCGCAGCACCACATCGTTGATCCGGTCCTGTGGCCATTGCGTGGTGCCCAGCACCTTACCAACAAACACACGTTCAGCATCGCGGCGCGCCAATTCAAGCACGTCAGGATCCACCAAACGATCATAAAAGATGATGTCGGCTTCTTGCAGTCGCTCAACAGCGCGCAGCGTCAGCAAATCGCGCGCACCGGGGCCTGCCCCAACAAGGCTGATTTGACCCAAATCGTCGCTTTCGGGGGCACGCCCCCCGGCAATTGCGGCCTTTAGCAGGTCCGCTGCGGCACGTTCTGCGCCTCGCTTGTGCGCCGCCCAAGGTGTGCCGTTGAAAGTCCAGCGCCAAAAGGCGCGGCGTTGGCTTTGTGGGATCTGTGCCGCAACCGCGTCACGCAACCGACCCGCAAGGGCGGCAAAGCTGCCCAGACGCGGGTCAAGCATTTGTTCGACATCGGTTTTCAGGCGACGGGCCAGAACCGGGGCGGTGCCTTCGGTGCCAATGGCCACAACCACGGGATCACGATCTACAATCGACGGCGTGGTCGCATCACACAGCTCTGGTTGATCCACCACATTCACGGTGGCGCCAGCCTCTTTGGCCAAGGCATGCAGCGCGGCGTCCATTCCGGGGCAGCCGGTGGCAATAAAAACAAGGGCCGTGTCCGCAAAACTGGCCGGAGTGATGCGGCTCGTGTCATGATGCGCGCGTCCCGCATCAACCATCGAGCGCAGCTCATCTTCAAGCGCGGGGGCCAACAAGGTCAATGAGGCTTCGGTTTTCAGAACCAATCGGGCTTTTTGGGCGGCTTGTTCACCACCACCCGCAATCACCACCCGGCGACCGGCCATTTTCAAAAACATCGGGAAGGATTTCATGCGCGCGCTCCTTGATCCGCACTGACATAGCGACTGATCGCCGCCATGCAAGTGTTATTCGGCTGCTTCCTTGATCCGCGAGGCGGCCAAAAGGCCCGCAAGTTCAGGACGACACGACCCACAGTTGGTGCCCGCATTCAGGGCTTCGCCTATTTGTTCAACGCTCATCAAGTTGTCTTCGGTGATGGCGCGCAGGATGGTATTCACGCCCACGTCAAAACAGGCACAGATGGTGGCTCCGGGATCGGGGCGGTCTGCGGCGGGCACACCAGCCAACGCACCTTGAGGGGCATCGCCCAACAGGCTGACCAGATGATTGCGCGACACCGGCACAGGAGAGCGGGCCACAAACAGCGCCCCGGTCAACTGACCATCCTCGACCAATGCGATGCGAACAGTGCCTTTGGCGGGGTCCTGCACGCTCAGCACTTCGGCTGTGGCGCCGCCCATCAATTCACGGGCATAGTCTTCCCAATCTTCGGGCTGGCTGTTGTCTGCCAGTTCCATACGCCAGCCTTTGGGCGCACGGGCGCTGGCCCAGTATTCGCTTTGGGTGTCAGGGGCGGTCTGGCTGACCGCAAACCCATACCATTCAGCGTCGTATTTTTCGATCTGCACGACGCTGGCTTTGGATTCTGGTTGACCAGAGACCGGATCAACATGGGCGCTGACCAAGACGTCGACCCGCCCCGAAGAGGCAAATTGCCCGGTCCAATGCATCGGCGCAAAGACTTGCCCTTTGCTGACACGCTCGGTGACCATCACGCGCAAAATGGCGCTGCCATGTGGGCTGGTGACTTTGGCCAAATCGGCCGGACCAACCCCTTGGGCGGCGGCGTCATCTGGGTGAATTTCCAAAAACGGTTCGGCCAAATGCTGTGACAAGCGCGCGGTTTTGCCCGTGCGGGTCATTGTGTGCCAGTGATCACGCACGCGACCTGTGTTGAACACAAAGGGGAATTCCTGAGAGGGTTTCGACATTGGCGCGCGATAGGTGATTGGCAACATGCGCCCGCGCCCCGATGGTGTGAAAAACTTGCCGTCACCAAAGAAACGCCCCCCCGCCCGCACGGCGGATTGCGGCCAGCGCACAGGGGTCAAACTGTCGTATTCTTCGTTGGTCATGCTGGCCATGGCAGAGATGTCAAAATCTTTGCCCAATTGCCCAGCCACGCCCGATAGCGCAGCGTATTCACGAAACACCTCAGCCGGGGTTTCATAGTCAAATTCGTTTTTCCAGCCCATACGGCGGCCCAGATCCGAAATGATATCCCAATCATGGCGGGCTTCGCCGGGTTTGGGCAGAATGCCGCGCTGACGCGAAATACAGCGTTCGGAGTTGGTGACGGTGCCGTCTTTTTCGCCCCAACCGGTGGCAGGCAGAACCACATCCGCCAGCTTGGCAGTATCCGTGTCGCCAAACATGTCCGAAACCACCACAAAATCACAGCCCGCAATGGCGTCGCGCACGGCGTTGGCTTCGGGCATAGAGACCACAGGGTTGGTACACATCACCCAAAGGGCCTTGATGCGCCCGTCGCCAACTGCGCGGAACATGTCTACGGCTTTTTGGCCCGGCGCGACGGGGATCTCGGGGGCGTTCCAGAAAGTTTTGACTGCGCTGCGGTGCTCGGCGTTTTCAATATCCAAGTGGCAGGCCAGCATATTGGCCAAGCCGCCCACCTCGCGTCCGCCCATCGCATTGGGTTGCCCTGTGACCGAAAACGGCCCCATGCCCGGCTTGCCGATCCGCCCGGTGGCCAGATGACAGTTCAGGATCGCATTGACCTTATCCGCGCCCGCGCTGGATTGGTTGACGCCTTGGCTGAACACGGTGACCACTTTTTCGGTGCCCACCCAGAGGTCGGCAAATTCGGTCAACTCAGCGTCGCTGAGGCCGGTGATGGCAGGATCGCAGGCTTTGGCTGCCTCCAAGGCGGCTTCGGCCCCTTCGACATGATCGGCAACAAAGCTGGCATCCAGCAGGCCGCGGCGGGCAATTTCGGCCAACAGATGATTGAACAGGGCCGTATCTGTGCCCGGCAGCAGTGACAGGTGTAGATCTGCCAGATCCGAGGTTGCCGTACGGCGGGGATCGATGTTGATCACCTTCATCTCGGGGCGGGCTTGCTTGGCAGCGGCCAGACGTTGGAACAACACTGGGTGACACCACGCCAGATTAGATCCGGTCAACACCACCAGATCGGCCTCTTCGAGGTCATCATAAAGCCCCGGCACCGTATCGGTGCCAAAGGCACGTTTTTGGCCGGCAACGGTCGAGGCCATACACAGACGCGAATTGGTGTCGATGTTGGCTGTGCCCATAAAGCCTTTGATCAGCTTGTTGGCGACATAGTAATCTTCGGTCAACAATTGGCCGGAAACATAAAAAGCCACACTGTCTGGCCCATGCTCGGCGATGGTTTGCTTGAATTTCTGCGCCATCAGATCCAGCGCGTTATCCCAGCTGGCGCGCGCGCCTTTGATCACCGGGTGCAACAAGCGCCCCTCTAGATCCAGCGTCTCCCCTAGGGCAGAGCCTTTGGAACACAACCGACCTTTGTTGGCGGGGTGGTCTGGGTCACCTTTGACGGACAATCCACCTTTGCCATCCGGGGTGGCCATGACGCCACAGCCGACACCACAATACGGGCAGGTGGTGCGGAATGTCTTTGGCTCGGCGATGGTAAGCGTCTGTGTCATAAAGGTGACCTTGGTAAAGAGAAAAATGCCCGCGCCCTAGGACGCGAGCAGTTGGGAAGTTAAGCGGCTTGACGGCTGAAACGGGCACTGTCCAACAGGATGCGACCGTTTTCCAAGCGCACATCATAGGTCTCTAACTGACCTTCATCTGCGCCTTGGGCCTCTCCGGTTTCCAGACTGAACACCCAGTTGTGCAGCGGGCAGGTCACCGAACGACCGTGAACGATGCCTTCGGAGAGGGGACCGTCTTTGTGAGGACAGCGATCCGAGGTGGCAAAGACTTCGTCTTCGGCAGGGCGAAAGATCGCCACACAGCCCAGATGGGTTTTGACAACCCGCGCACCGCGCAGGGGAATTTGGTCGATAGGTCCGATGTCAATCCAGCTCATTCTGCAGCCTCCAGTGTCAGATCGGCCAAAGGACCGAATTTTTGTGCTTCTTCTGGTTGGGCCAATTCGGCCCATGGGTCTTTGCGATAGACGCTTTGCGACAGGTCAAAGCGATCCGCCAATGCCTGACGGTTTTCCAGATCATCCACGATCTGTTCTTTGACCCAATCCAGGCCAACCTTGTCGACCCACTTAAAGATCCGGTCGAGGTATTTGGCGTTTTCGCGATAGATCTGGGTCATCGCTGAAATCACCACCATTGCTTCCTCTTCGGTGGCGACTTTGCACAACACTTCGGTGCCTTTGATTTCCATACCCGCCGCACCAGCGACGTGGATTTCAAAGCCGCTGTCGACACAGATCACACCGATGTCCTTACAGGTGGCTTCGGCGCAGTTGCGCGGACAGCCCGAGACCGCCAGCTTCAACTTGTGAGGTGTCCAAGACCCCCACAGGTGTTTTTCCAGCTTGATGCCAAGCCCGGTGGAATCCTGTGTCCCAAAGCGGCAGTGATCTTTGCCCACACAGGTTTTCACCGTGCGTAAACCTTTGGAATAGGCGTGGCCTGACACCATGCCTGCTTGGTTCAAGTCAAACCACATCGAAGGCAGATCTTCGCCTTTGACACCCAAGAGGTCGATCCGCTGACCGCCGGTCACCTTGACGGTTGGAACATTGTATTTGTCCGCCGCATCGGCGATGGCGCGCAACTCGTCCGGGGTGGTGATCCCACCCCACATCCGTGGCACAACCGAGAAGGTGCCGTCTTTCTGGATGTTGGCGTGTTTGCGTTCGTTCACAAAGCGCGACTGTGGATCATCTTGATATTCCACTGGCCAATCTGCCAGCAGGTAATAGTTGATCGCCGGGCGACAAACGTGGCAGCCGCTGCGCGTGCTCCATCCCAGTTCTTGCCAAACCGCTTCTTGCGATTTCAGCTCTTGGGATTTGATCAGGCGCCGCACGGCTTCTTGGGTCAGATCGGTACAGCCACAAATCGATTGGTCGGTTGGGATGACAAAATCATCCCCCAGGGTCATCCCCAGAACTTGCTCGACCAAACCGGTGCAAGTGCCGCAAGAGGCGCTGGCTTTGGTGTTGGCCTTAAGATCGGCCATCGAGGTTGAGCCATTGTTGATCGCAGCAACAATCTGTCCTTTGGAAATTCCGTTGCAACCACAGATTTCTGCGTCATCCGGTAAGGCTGCAACGGCCGCGAAAGGGTCGGGGGATCCTCCACCTTGATAGGCTGGCCCAAAGATCAGCGTGTCGCGCATTTCCGACACGTCGGTGCCGTCTTTGATCATGTTATAGAACCAATTGCCGTCAGCAGTGTCGCCATACATGACGGCGCCAATGATCTTGTTTTTCTGCAAGATCAGGCGTTTGTACACGCCGCGTGCCGGGTCGCGGAACACGATGTCTTCGCGGTCGTCACCTTCGGCAAAATCACCCGCCGAGAACAGATCACATCCGGTGACCTTCAACTTGGTGGAGACTTCTTTGTTCACAAATTTTGCGTCTTCGCCGAGCAGTGTTTTGGCCACAACTTTGGCTTGGTCATAAAGCGGAGCCACCAGACCAAAGATATCACCGTTGTGTTCAACACATTCGCCAAGCGCCAGAATGTCCGCATCCGAGGTGACCATCTGGTCATCCACATGAATGCCTTTGCCAACAGCCAAACCGTTGTCTTGGCCCAATTGGATGGCGGGGCGGATGCCCACGGCCATCACCAGCAAATCGCACGGCAATTCGGTGCCGTCGTCCAGCAACAGGGCTTTGACTTTGCCGTTTTCGCCCAAAATCTCTTTCGAGTTGGCCGAGCACATCACGGTGATGCCTTTGTCGATCAGCGCTTTGCGCAGCAGGTAGCCCGCAGCCGGATCCAGCTGACGTTCCATCAGGTGACCCATGATGTGAACCACGGTCACCTCAACGCCCTGCGCCGCCATGCCAGCCGCCGCTTCGAGACCCAACAGGCCGCCACCGATGACAACCGCCTTAGAACCGGGCTTGGCCCCCAAGGACATCATTTTTTCGGTGTCTTCCAGATCGCGGTAAGGGATCACACCTTCTAGATCGTGACCGGGGAAGGGAATGATAAACGGGTTCGACCCCATGCCCAAAACCAGCTTGTCATAAGCCACTTCGCCTTTTTCGCCGACCACGACTTTGCGGTCGCGATCAATGCTGACCACCTTTTCGCCAAAGCGGCAGGTGACGTTATTGTCGGCGTACCAAGCATCGTCATGGGTGACGATCTCTTCGTAGGTCTTTTCCCCTGACAAAACAGGTGACAGCATCAAGCGGTTATAGTTGCCGCGTGGCTCTGCGTTGAACAGGGTCACATCATAGGCTTCGGCATCCGCATCAAACAAATGTTCAAGAGCGCGGCCAGAGGCCATTCCGGCTCCGATTACGACTAGTTTCTTGGTCATGATTTACTCCGCCGCGATGGGGGTTGGTTTTTTCTTTGGCTTGGCGCCGTGCTCATATTCTTCGAGGAAGTCGAGCACCTCTTGCCGGAAGGTGTAGTAATCCGGGTGATCAAGCAGGGCCTTGCGGGTGCGTGGGCGTGGCAGGTCAACGTCGACAATCTTGCCGATTGTGGCCTGTGGACCATTGGTCATCATGACAACACGGTCCGCCAACAAGATGGCTTCGTCCACATCGTGGGTGACGCAGATCGCGGTCACTTTGGTGCGGTCCCAAACTTCCATCAGAACTTCTTGCAGTTCCCAGCGGGTGAGACTGTCCAGCATGCCGAAAGGTTCATCCAGCAACAGCAGCTTTGGCGACAGGGCAAAGGCCCGTGCAATCCCAACCCGCTGTTTCATGCCGTTGGACATTGAATGGGCCGGGCGATCCATGGCGTCGGCCATACCCACACGTTCCAGATAGTATTCAACAACGTCTTTGCGCTCAGCCATCGAGGCCTTGGGGTACACTTTGTCCACGCCAATTGCGACGTTCTCTTTGGCCGAGAGCCAGGGGAACAGGTTGGGGGATTGGAACACCACTGCGCGCTCTGGGTCGGCGCCTTCGACGTGGCGACCATCCAGACGAATACCGCCTTTGGAAATTTCGTTCAGGCCGGCGGCCATGGTCAGAACTGTGGACTTGCCGCAGCCAGAGTGACCAATCAACGAGATGAACTCACCCCGGTTGAGCTTCAGGTTGAAGTCCTCAACAACGGTCAACGGACCTTTGGGCGTTGGATAGATTTTGTGCAGCTGGGAAAAATCGAGGAAGTTATTGTCGATCAGACCTTTCTGCGCATCCGCCACCGCGGTTGGTACACCGTGGATCGGTTCAATGTTTGGCAGAACACGATTGCCTTCGGCCTTGGCTTCGATGCCCACATCCATCAAATATTTGGTGATGTCAGAGCGTAGCTTTTTGAACCCATCGTGGTGGTTCATTTCCATCCGGTCGCGGGGACGTGGGATGTCGACCGTAAAGGCGTCGCCCAAGGTGCCATCTGGGTTCAATGGAATAATGCGGTCGGCCATGATGACCGCTTCGTCCACATCGTTGGTGATCAGTACACAGGTCTTTTTGTCCGTGCTCCAAATCTCAAGGATCTCGTCGGCCAAGTTGGCGCGGGTCAGGGCGTCCAGCGCTGACAAAGGTTCGTCAAGCAACAGGCATTCAGGGTTCATGGCCAAGGCCCGAGCCACGTTCACACGCTGGCGCATCCCGCCCGACAATTCTGCCGGGCGACGGTTGGCCGCATGGGGCAGCCCAACCATGTTGACGAAATGGGCAACATTTTCTTCTTTTTCTTTCTTGGACATGTTGGGGTACACAGTGTCCAGCGCCAGACCCACGTTGCCGTTGACGGTCAGCCAAGGCATCAGCGAGTAGCTTTGAAAGATCACGCCGCGCTCGGGGCCGGGGCCGGTGATGGGTTTGCCGCGATACGTCACCTCACCTTTGGTGGGGCTTTCCAGCCCCGCCATCAGGTTGATCAATGTGGTTTTGCCAGAGCCCGAAAACCCAAGCAGAACCAGAAACTCGCCTTCTTCGACTTCAAGATTGATGTCCTTGAGGACGTCTTGCTTCGAGGTGCCTTCGCCAAAGCTCTTCGACACGTTTTTGAATGAAATCACAGACATATCGATTACCGGTTGTTGGAGAAGGTGAAGAGCGACTGCAGGGCATACATGACACGGTCCAAGAGGAAGCCGATGATGCCGATGGTGAAGACAGCCACCATGATTTTCGCAAGCGACTGGCTGGAACCGTTCTGGAATTCATCCCAGACGAACTTGCCCAGACCGGGGTTCTGCGCCAGCATTTCTGCCGCAATCAGAACCATCCATCCCACACCCAAGCTGAGGCGCAGACCGGTAAAGATCAAAGGCAGCGCAGAGGGCAGAACCAGTTTGGTGATCTTGGTCCATGTGTTCATTTTCAGAACCTTAGACACAGAGATCAGGTCTTTATCGATGCTTGCCACACCCAAAGAGGTGTTGATCAGCGTTGGCCACAAGGAACACAGCGTCACAGTGATGGCCGAGACCAAGAAGGATTTAGAGAACATACCGTCGTTGCTGGCCACAGTGGCCGAAACGATCATGGTCACAATCGGCAACCATGCGAGCGGTGAAACAGGTTTGAAGATTTGCACCAAGGGGTTCACGGCGGCGTTGGCGGTCTTGGACAGACCCGCAGCAATACCGACCGGGATCGCAACCACAGTGGCAATCAAAAAGCCAAAGAATACGGTTTTGATCGAGGTCCAGATCTGTTGGTAGTAGGTGGGCTTGCCGGTGTAGGCGCGCTCTTTAACTTTGTCTTCTTTGCCCGCTGCGATCAGCTTGGCATTGCGTTCGTCCTGACGGACATAGAACGCGGCTTTCTTATCTTGTTCGCGCAGGTGGTCGTCATGCAGGTTGCCCACTTGCTCCCAAACCTGTGCAGGCCCTGGGATCGCCCCAAGAGAGGTTTGCACTTTGGGCGCCATGTTGGCCCACAGAGCCACAAAGACCAAAATCGCCAACAAAGGCACACCCAGCAACTGCCAGACTTCTTTCATCTGGGCGCGGGGGTTGTCACCAGCCACGGCTTTCAGGATCGGCGTCATCCATGCCAGACCCAGAACTTGAAACCACCCATCCATCTTGTTGATGCGGGTGAACAGGCGCGCTTGGCGGGCTTCTTTTTCCTTGGCTTTTTCGGCGTCAGAAAGGGATTGCGGGTCGATTGCGGTCATAGCTGGGTGATCCTGCAGGGTGTGGTGGTTACAAAAGAGGATGGCCGGGCAGCTCGAAAGCTGCCCGGTATCATGCGTTAGCCCTTAACTTCGTTGCCTGAGACGATTTGCTCGCCTTTCAGGCCGATTGGGAGGCTGTCGAGATAGGCGTTTGGTGCTTTCCCGTCGTAAGGAATGCCGTCGATCACGTCCGCGGCAGGGGTTGCCGCTTTGTAACCGTCGCTGTCCCAAGGGAAGTCAGCTTCGTCGGCCAGGCCTTCTTCAACCAGGTGACGGGCGGCTTCCAGATAGATTTCTGGCTTGTAAACCGACTTGGCGACTTCGTCGTACCAGCTGTCAGGCTTACCTTCAGAGATCTGACCCCAACGACGCATCTGTGTCAGATACCAGATCGCATCAGAGTAGAACGGGTAGGTCGCGTTGTAGCGGAAGAATACGTTGAAATCAGGGACTTCGCGTTTGTCACCTTTTTCGTATTCAAATGTACCGGTCATCGAGTTGGCGATCACTTCGTAGTCGGCACCCACATATTCAGAGCGCGACAAGATCTCGACAGCTTCTTCACGGTTGGCGTTGTCGTTCTCGTCCAGCCAGATGGCGGCGCGGATCAACGCTTTGGTGATGGCGATGGTTGTCTGTGGGTTTTCCTGTTGGAATTCAGCGGACAGGCCAAAGACTTTTTCAGGGTTGTTTTTCCACAGTTCATAGTCGGTCACAACTGGAACGCCGATGCCTTTGAAGACGGCCTGTTGGTTCCAAGGCTCACCCACGCAGTAGCCATAGATGGTGCCGGCTTCCATGGTTGCTGGCATCTGAGGCGGAGGTGTCACGCTCAGCAAAACGTCGGCGCCGATTTGGCCGGTCACGTCTTCTGGGCTGTAGAAACCTGGCTCAAGACCACCTGCAGCCAACCAGTAGCGCAGTTCGTAGTTGTGTGTGGACACTGGGAAAACCATGCCCATGTTGAACGGCTTGCCGTCGTCTTTGTAAGATTCAACAACAGGCTTCAGAGCAGAGGCGCTGATCGGGTGGATCGGCTTGCCTGCGTCATCATGGGGGATGTGCTCTTTCATTTGCGCCCAGATTTCGTTGGACACGGTGATCGCGTTGCCGTTCAAATCCATCGAGAAAGGGGTCACGATGTGCGCTTCGGTACCATAACCGATTGTGGCCGCCAAAGGCTGACCGGCCAGCATATGCGCGCCGTCCAAGGTGCCGTCGATAACGCCGTCCAACAGGACTTTCCAGTTGGCTTGCGCTTCGAGGGTTACAAAAAGACCTTCATCTTCAAAATAACCGTTCTCATAAGCCACGGCCAATGGGGCCATGTCGGTCAATTTAATGAAACCGAATTTCAGCTCGTCTTTTTCAACATCCAAAAGTTCTGCGGCTGCTGGGGAGGCCAGCATGGTGGATGCTAGGAGGAGAGAAGCAATGCGTGTCATGTAAAGTTTGTCCTCAGTTTAGGTTCGCGATGGGAAACAAAAAAACCGCTCGACTCCGCTGCCCAGGGAGGAGGGGCAGGGTGTCGAGCGGCTTTGCTCATATAGCCCCGTTCATCGGGGAATTCTTCAGGTGGGACGCAACGCCATTGTTACGTCTTGCACCCTGTTTGGCGGAAAGTGCGGGTCCACAACAAGGTAGAATCTCTGAAAAAGGGTGGATTTTGCTGCGTTGCCGCAAAGGTCAGGCATTCTTGCCTATTTTTTAATCACCGGATCAGAGCGGGATCAAAGATTGAGCCGTCAAAGAAGCGATCCGGCTGCAAAATCAGGCGACCTGATTCCGATGCCACCGGGGTTGCATGGTCCAAAGAGCCTTCGATTTTGTCGCTGGCACCGGGCATGTCATTGGTCGCGCTTGCCAGATGTTGCCGATAGAGGTCTGAGCGAAACACCGCACGTGCTTTATGCATCGCTTCGGTGCGGTCCATGCCCATGCGGCTGGCGATCTGGCCACCAATCCAGGCCGCTTGGGATTTCCACGGGAAAGTGGCCGCACCGCTATAGAACTCAAGAAATCCGGGCACCTGACGCTGTTCGCCACGTGCTGAAATCTCAAGCCGTCCGGACAGGGCGCGATCCACGATTTCCGGGGCAACGCCCAGATAACAGTTGCGCGACAGGATTTCACAGGCGGTGATGGTGGTGAGCGGATCCGCCAGCCAGCGCCCCGCGCGCCAGACCGCACGCATCAACCGCCCCGTCAAATCCGGTTCTTGATCTGCCCAGCCTTTGCGGGTGGCCAGCACCTTTTCGGGGGCAAATTCCCAAATTGCAGAGCCGGGCAGCAGCAATTCGCCCGCTCCGTTTTCAACGGTGATTGAGCCCCAAGGTTCACCAACACAAAAGGCATCGATTTCGTCATTGGCCATCGCCTGTGCCATCAGCTGAGGTGGCACGGTGCGGATATCCAGCGCCTGTGGTGCTGGTAGGCCAAGCGAGTTTAACCAGTAAAACAGCAATTCAGCGTGCATCGAAAACGGAAATGGCACCCCAATGCGCAGCTTTTGTCCCGTAGCAATCAGGGCAAGCCCGGCCGCTTTGGCATCTTTGAAATCAAAGCTATAGCCTTGATCCCGCAGAAGTTTTGCCAATCGTTGTGACACGCCTGTCACAGTGCCATTGACCGAAAGCACCGACAGCGCTTCGAGTTGAACCGGCAGACCGCCAAGCCCAAGCGCCATGGCCACGGGAACCGGGGACAACATATGGGCCGCCTCGATTTGCCCCATTGCCAGCATATCGCGCAGCGTAGACCAACTGGGGGCTTTGCGCAGGTTCAGCTCCAAGCCTTCTTCTTCGTCAAACCCCATCTCGCGCGCAATGATCAGCGGCGCGGCATCCACCAGCGGAATATACCCGGTGTTCAACACAATCGTCATGACAGCAAACCCGCGGTGGTCACCAGCGCTTGTGCCACATCGACGACCTTTTTGCCTTGGTCCATCGCGGTTTTGCGCAGCAACGCATAGGCTTCGTCTTCGGACAGTCCGCGCGCCTTCATCAAGATGCCTTTGGCGCGGTCCAGTGTTTTACGTTCTTCCAAGGCTTGCTTGGTGGCTTCAAGCTCGGTGCGCATACGTTGGAACATATGAAAACGGGTGATGGCGGCGTCCAGAATGGGTTTTAGCCGATCCGTTTGCATGCCATTGACCACATAGGCCGAAACGCCAGCTTCGATGGCGGCCTTGGTCAACGTGTCGTCAGATTGATCAACAAACATTGCCACAGGTCGATCCAACGGTCCCGAGGCAATGGCCAGTTCTTCGAGTGAATCACGAGAGGGGTTGGTCATGTCAATCAAGACGATATCCGGGCTGTGGCTGGCCACGCGGCGGGCCAAACCGGATTCCTCTGCGATGACCGAAATCTCATAATCGCCGGATTCAGACAGGCTATCGACGATTTGCATCGCACGATCGCGGTCTTTTTCCACGATAATGATCGAAAGTTTCTTAGACACGGTGGCGAGCGCTTCCTGTTCCGTTACTCTTGGATGACCTTATACAGGTGTACGGATCAAGTCATAACCGACACCGCGATGCGGCGTCGCAGCAATTTCGCAAAAAATGCTCAATTCTTAAGCAGACAAACCTCGGCCGCACTACCAATGGATCAGAAATCCAAGCCAAGGTCCAAGGTTTGGGCAGAATGGGTCAACGCGCCAGAGGAAATGTAATCCACACCGGTGGCGGCGACTTCGGCAATGCGTTCAAGCTTCATGTTGCCCGACGCTTCGAGCACCAGTTGACCTGCATTCATTTTGACGGCTTCGATCAATGTCGGCGTGTCCATATTGTCCAGCAACACCACATCTGCCCCGCCGGTTTCCAGCACCTGTGCAAATTGATCCAGCCGGTCAACTTCGATTTCAACGCGCACCATATGGCTGGCTTGGGCTTTGGTGGCCTCAAGCACCGCTTTGACCCCACCTGCTGCCGCAATGTGGTTGTCTTTGATCAAAATGGCATCTGACAGGCTAAAGCGATGGTTAAAGCCACCGCCGTGCAAAACAGCCTGCTTTTCCACCAGTCGCAAACCGGGGGTGGTTTTGCGGGTGCAGGTGACACGGGTCTTGGTGCCTTTGGTCTCGGCGACAAACTGGCTGGTCAGGGTGGCGATACCGGTCAAGCGCCCGGCAAAATTCAAGGCGACGCGTTCCGCAGAAAGGATCGACGCCGCGGCGCCTTCGATTTCCATCAGCACGTCACCTTTGGCGATGGTGTCGCCGTCTTGCTTCAGGGCGCGAACCTGTAACGCAGGATCAACCAAACGAAAAGCAATCGCAGCAATCTGCATGCCTGAAACGGTGCCAGCTTCGCGGGCGTTCAGTTTCGCGGTATAGGTGGTGCCCGCTGGAATAACGGCCCGTGTGGTGATGTCACCATAGGTGCCCAGATCTTCCATCAAAGAGCTGCGCACCAAAGGTTCGAGGATCAAATCGGGCAGGGGAGCATAGGCGGTCATCACGTGTCACTCACAATTTGGGTGCGCAGGGCAAGCGCGGTTTCCAAGGTCAGGCGGCTGCGATCCCCGATCTCGCCCTTGGCGTCGGGAAAGTCGCTGCGAAAATGCGCCCCACGGGATTCTTCACGCATCAAGGCCGCTGCCGCAATCAGGGTCGCGGTCGCTGTCATGTTCAAGAAATCAGGGCTGTCTTTTTGGCTGTCTTCCAGTTCGGCGATTGTGCGCAAGGCCAGTTTCAATCCCGTTGCATCCCGCACAACGCCTACGTTGTTGGTCATGTTGTGACGCAGGGCATCCACCGCCTCTGCGGAGGGGGGACATCCGCCGGGTTGGAAAGTCAGCGTGTCTGAGGGGCGCGCGGGCGGGGTTTTTTCGGTGCCGACGTCAGGGTCTTTTACAGCAGCCGCAATCCCAACGGCACAGATGCGCGCATAGACCAAGGCTTCGAGCAAGCCATTGGAGGCCAGTCGGTTGGCGCCGTGCAACCCCGTCGAAGAGGCTTCGCCGCAGACCCAAAGGTTGCCCAGTGAGGCCCGTCCTTCAAGGTCGGTTGCAATGCCCCCCATATGGTAATGCGCCGCAGCGGCCACGGGAATGGCATCGGCCACAGGATCGATGTCGGCGCGCGCGCAGGCTTCGGCCACAGACGGGAACTGGGTCAGGATGTCCTTGCCCAGCACCGCGCGGGTGTCCAGCATTGGGCGATGGCCCGCTTGGCTTTGGGCAAAAATGGCGCGCGCAACGATGTCTCGTGGCGCCAGTTCGGCATCGGGATGCACCTCGGTCATAAACCGGGTGCCTTGGGCATTGGTCAGGATGGCGCCTTCGCCGCGCAATGCTTCGGTGGCCAGCGGGGCTGGGTCTTCGCCCATATCGATGGCGGTTGGGTGAAACTGGACAAATTCAGCATCTGCAATCAGCGCACCAGCGCGGGCCGCCATGCCAATCACTTGACCCCGGATCCGGGCCGGGTTGGTTGTCAGCTTATAAAGCCCGCCCGAGCCGCCACCGGCCATCAAATAAGCCGATCCGGTCAGGAGCACCGGTGCAGACCGCTCTGCGCCGGAACTTTCAATCCAAATGCCAGTGACCGCTCCGTCTTGGGTCTGTAGGCCACAGGCCATCACCCCTTCGAGCACATCGATGGAGGGCGTGGCCTGCACTTGAGCAATCAGCGCTTTCATGATTTCAGCGCCCGCCTGATCCCCTTTGACCCGCACAACACGGGCATAGCTGTGGGCCGCTTCGCGTGACATCACATAGCTGCCATCCGCATTGCGATCAAAGGGCGTGCCCATTTCGGTCAGATCCAAAATGTGGTCGCGTGCCTCTTTGGTCACTTGCTTGGCCACGGCCAAGTCAACCGTGCCAGCCCCCGCGCGCAGCGTGTCGGTGGAATGGCTTTCGGGGCTGTCCGCCTGATCCATTGCCGCAGCCACACCGCCCTGCGCCCAAGCCGAACTTGCGCCTTCGCCCAAGGTCTCGGGCGAGATCATCACCACCGGCATCGGCGCGAGTTTGAGCGCAGCATAAAGCGCGCCAAGACCGGCGCCGACGATGACAATGCGGTTGCTGTCAAGCTGATCCATATTGGGTCAGACGCCCAGTTTTTGGCTAAGATCGATCATCCGTTGCACGGCCAGTTTGGCCTTGTCTGCCACGGCGGGGTCCACTTCGACCGGGGTCGAGAGAGTGTGCAGCGAATACAGGACCTTTTCCAACGTGATCATCTTCATGAAGGGACACATGTTGCAGGGGCCAACAAAATCAACCTCGGGCAAAGCGTCCGAGATATTGGAGGCCATTGAACATTCGGTCACCAGCATCGCTCTTTCAGGCATTTCATCTTCGACGTATTTGATGATGCCACTGGTCGAGCCAGAGAAATCCGCCTCTGCCACCACATCCGGGGGGCATTCGGGATGGGCGATGATCCGAGTGCCGGGGTTCCATTCGCGGAATTCGATCAGATCTTGCGGGGTAAAGCGCTCATGCACGATGCACGCCCCATCCCACCACACGATGTTCTTTTGTGGCACCTGCTTGGCGACGTTTTGAGCCAGATATTTGTCCGGCGCCATAATCACGGTGTCGCTGTCCTGAGCGGCCACAATCTGTGCAGCATTCGAGGAGGTGCAGCAAATGTCAGATGCGGCTTTCACCTCGGCGGTGGTGTTCACATAGGTGACCACCGGGGCCCCAGGGTATTTGGCTCGCATTTCGGCAATGCCGTCGGCCGTGATCGAGGAGGCCAAAGAACAGCCCGCTTCCATATCGGGCATCAGCACCGTTTTGGACGGGTTCAGGATCTTTGACGTCTCGGCCATGAAGTGCACACCACATTGTACAATGATGTCTGCCTCAACCCGGGTGGCCTCGATCGCCAATTGCAGGCTGTCGCCTACGACATCGGCCACACCGTGAAAGATGTCGGGTGTCATGTAGTTGTGAGCAAGGATGACGGCGCCGCGCTCTTTCTTTAGCGCATTGATGGCCACCACATAGGGGGCATACATCGCCCAGTCAGCAGGGGTCACCACCCGGCTCATGCTGGCATAGATGTCTTTGGTGGCTTCAGCCAACTCCAAGGACGGGGTGAGATCATAATGCTCTGCCAGATCAGCGCGCATATTCATCAGGTCAAGCATCAAGCTTTCCTCCACCAGTATCTTGGGGCGCGGATATAATGACAAATGCTAATGTTTGCCAGTGCAATAAGGTGCGCATGACCGGCTGGGGGCGTATTTAACGCAAGTGTCAACCTGTTGGGACTGTGTCGGTTTTAAAGGTTTTGCCATCTATCTGGCTGTTTTTGAACGATAATCATCCTTGCGGGCTATCTATTGCCGCTCCACCAGACCGCTCACTCCCCATGGTCTGGCGTGTGAGTTTGGGGCCAGTTCTCGATCCCCGCCGCCCTTTTCATCAAGCCCGCCCCGGCGATAAGGCGTGGCGGTCGCCATGGTCGCGCGGCAGAATTTGATAAATTCTGGACCGTTTTCTGACAGAAAACGCCAGCGTGGGGTGGAAATGGGGCGCTTTGACCGGGTGGGCGCGCAAATTTCAAAAAAATCGAGGGCTGATTCCATGGTTGGCCCGGAACTTGCTGTAAAACGGGTAGTGTTGGCCAGCAGTTCGGGCAAATCCCGTCGCACAAAGACTGGCGTACACGGAAAATTAACGGGCCGCTTACATACTTAAGTCGGTATCGTACATCCTTTTTCTACTATGGTTCTCCCTATGCGACATGGAAACAGTTGGTTGAGATGGGCAATGATGATTGCAGACGCCAAATTGGTGTTTCAGATCAACCGCCGCCCAACTCGAAGAACCGAAAGGAAGCCGCCCATGTCATTCCAGTTTCAACCCTCCGATCTGGCCGACAGCACATTGATCCCGCTTCCTGGCCCACAGAAAACTGAATTCGTCACATCACCGGGGTGGTGGCTTTTGCCATTCCTCGCAAGTGGCGCCTTGTTCTGGGTCTGGTTTGTTCCCGCAATGGCAAGCGTTGTATTCTGACCAAGCGATCAGTCAAAGCCCCCCCCCTTTTGATCTGATCTCTCTCTCTACAGATACCAGTCTCCATGGTTAAACAGGGTGCCTCAGACATGGGGCACCCTGTTTTCATTTTTCAGATCTTGCAGAAAGTTTGTTATCTGCCCGCTTATGCAGGGCGAAAGGTTTTGGCCAACCAAGCGATTTGAAATCGCAGCGCGCCACAGAACGACAGTACCGCACAGCTCAGCAGCACAAAATCGAGACCAAAGCTGTTCTCGGTGAGCATCATTTCTGCCAGCAGCCGCAGCCCAACCCCAACAAAGCAAACGGTTGAGATCATCTGACCGAGGGATCCTTTTTTCGAATGGCTCATGGCGGGCTCCTGTCTGGGCTGTAAACGCGGGGGATTGTCACCTAATGCGTTGGAATATTTGATCTGTTGTTGCTGAACTTATGCAGCAATCATGCCATTTTCATCGAAGCGGAAATCTTCTGGCACTTCGATCTCTGGTGTTTCAACGCTGTCATCCTGATCCAAGTGATATACATGCGCCAAAATCGTTGCGACGGCCGCATAGAGGCCGGGGTGAATTTCGCCGCCGATTTTGCTGGTGAAATACAGCGCCCGAGCCAAAGGTGGCACTTCGATGATGCGGATATCGTGGTCGTTGGCGCGTTCGCGGATCTGGAAGGCCATGGCCCCTTCACCCAGCGCAATAATCGAGGGAGCGTCGTCTTCGCCGGGCACATAGCGCAGCGCCACAGAGAAGTGTTTCGGGTTGGTGAGGACTGCGGTGGCATAGCTGACCTCTTCGAGCGCGGCGCGACGGGTGGCCCCGTCCCGAGCGGCTTCTTGTTGGCGGCGACGGATGGCCCCTTTGAGTTCTGGCGAACCTTGGCTTTGTTTCATCTCGTCTTTGATTTCTTGCTTGGACATCTTCAAGCTCTTGTTTTGTGTATAGATTTGATACATCAAATCGACCGCCCCGATGATGGCCAGCGCGATGACCAAAGAGGCCAACACCCGATACGCGGCATCGCTTAGCGTGGTCATCATGTCGCCGGGGGCCATAAAGGCGGTGGAGCTGAGTGTCGGCAACCAATCCCATAGGATGATGCCCGCCGCCACCGAGAGCAGGATCACTTTCAAAACCGCTTTGCTCAGCTCGACCAAAGCTTTGGTGGAGACCATCCGACCAATGCCCTTGATCAGGTTGAACTTGCTCATTTTGGGTTTGAACGCTTTGGGGGCGAAAATCAGCCCGCCCATGGCGCCTTGCATGGCGATGGTCAGGATCAAAAGCGGTGCCCCGATGGCCATGCCGATCCAAAGCACTTGGTTGGTGGCGTCGCGCAGTTTGTCAATAATCTGAATGTCGAGGTTTTCAGCCGCATCAAAGCGAAAGAAGGCCGCCCAACTGTTGGTCAGGCTTGGCCCATAAGCGCCCCCCGCCATCAAGATCACAATTGCGCCCACCATCGAGGCAAACACAAACATTTCTTTGGAGGTGATGACCTTACCTTCTTTACGGGAGTCATCTTTCTTTTTCTGGGTTGGTTCCTCGGTCTTTTCTTGACCGTCGCCGCCTTCAGCCATTGGCAACCTCCGTCATCAATTGCATCAACGCATCAATCGAGGCGTCTAGCAGTTTGTCCATGGCCATTCCCATGATGGGCGCGCCAAGATAGAGCAGCACCATGGTGACGCCGAGCGTCAGCGGGAAGCCGAATGAGAAAATGTTGAGCTGTGGCGCAGAGCGGGTGATCACACCAATGCCCATGTTCACCAACAACAAGACCGCAACCACTGGCATCATCAGCTTGGCCCCATATAGGAACATCTCGCCGCCCGCCGCGATCCCCGCCTGCATCAGCAGTTCGAAATCAAAGGCGGTGCCAGGGGGAATATAGATATAGCTGTCTAGCATGATGCGCAGCGCCACCAAATGCCCGTCAGAGGCCACAAACAGAACCATCAGCCCAAGGGAGAGCAGCTGAGAGATCACAGGCGCTGTTGATCCGGTTGCAGGGTCCACCTGTGCGGCAAAGCCCAGACCGGCCGTGGTGGCGATCCGGTCCCCCGCAACCACGGCTGCGGAGAAGAAGATGGTCAGCAACAAACCGGCTGAAAGACCCAAGACAATCTCGCCTAGGATCATTCCGATCGCCGAAGGGCTGGTCAGCGCCTCTACCGAAGGCAGCTGCGCATAGCTCATCACCGGGATGGTCAAGCCCACGGCCATCATAATGCGGACCTGTAGCGGCACGAACTTGGCCCCAAAGACCGGGGCTGCGATCACAAACGCGCCAACCCGTAGCATGGCAAACAGATACTGGAGGGAGAAATCCAGAACCTCTGTCAGGGCCATCGACGGAATGCCGGCATCGTATGTGATCAGATCATTCATGCTCAGCGCATGCCCGCGACCATGTCAAAGATATGGACGAAGTAATCGGAGAGGGAGGTCAGCATAAACGTAGAGGCCAAACCCATCGTCACCAGAACAATCGCCAATTTTGGCACAAAGCTCAGGGTGGCTTCGTTGATGGATGTAGCGGCTTGGATGATCCCGACGGTCAGACCAACCGCTAGGGCGACACCCAACACGGGGCCAGCTGTCAGAAGAATTTTCCAATAGGCGATCTGTAGCTGTTCAATGTTTGCGTCAAAATCCATGATTTAACCTCCGACACCACTGGAAAAGCTGCTGACCAAAGAGCCCATCGTCAGGGCCCAGCCATCAACCAGAACGAACAACAATAGTTTGAAAGGCAGAGACACCAGCATGGGAGACAACATCATCATCCCCAAGGCCATCAAGATCGAGGCAATCACCATGTCGATCACAAGGAACGGCAAGAACAGCAAGAACCCGATCTGAAACGCCGTCTTCAGCTCTGAAGTGATGAAGGCAGGCAGCATCACTGACAAAGGCACAGACTGGGGATCCTCGTATGGGGCGTCCCCTGCCAGATCCGCAAACATCATCAGATCGTTTTGCCGGGTGTTTTCCACCAGAAAGCCACTGATCAGGACGCGGGCCTTTTGCAGCGCCTCTGGGGCCTGCATGACGCCGTCCAGATAGGGCACCAGAGCGGTCTCATAGACCATTGTCAGCATGGGCTGCATCACAAAGAAGCCCAAGAAAAGCGCAATCGCCACCAAAACCTGATTGGGCGGTGTCTGTTGGGTTCCCAGCGCTTGGCGCAGGATCGACAGAACAATGATGATGCGGGTAAAGGCGCTCATCCCCAATACAATCGATGGCAATACAGTCAGCGCTGTCATCAGCACCAAAATCTGCAAGGACAAAGAATATTCGGTCTCGGTGTCGCCGCCGGGGCTGGTGATCTGCAATGCGGGCAGACCCTGAGATAGCGCAGGCCCCCCGATGATCAATGCTGTGGCCAGCAATGGCAGGAACAGACGTAGGCGGGTCATGCGCGCACCTGCGCAATTTCTGGCGCTGGGCCGACATTCGGCTGGCTCAGCTCTTGAGCGGGCGCCGGGGGCAGGGCGGTGATCACAGGGGCCTGCTTTTTGGCAGACACCACCAGATAGTCCCGGCCATCGATGTTTAACAACATCGCACGGGCATCAGCGCCCAATGCGGTCACTTCAGCCACTGACATCCGACGGCCCTTTGCGATGCGCCCCGTCAGCGCAGCACGATTGCCTTGGACCCAGTATAGGGCTGCGATCAGCACAGCGAGGAACACCCCGACAGTGACCAGCTGATCCGTTTGCAAAATATCCATAACACGTCTCTCCTAAACGGCTACCTGTCCGTTTAGGGGCATTTTTCGTGCCAACTTGTCAGAAGATTTCACTTTCGTCAGAAACAGCGCTGGGCAGGGTGCAAAATGCGCCCATTCCCCTTGAAACATTGGGGAAATCCCCCACTGAATTTTTCCCTGCGCTGTCCGATTGGCGCAGGCGCCGCCGCTTTACAGGGCGATGCGATCCTTGGGATCGACAATATCGCCAAAGCGAATGCCAAACCGTTCGCCGATCACCACCACTTCACCTTTGGCGATTGTGGTGCCGTTGATCTGAATGTCCAATGGATCCCCCGCCATGCGGTCCAGCTCGACGATCGAGCCTTCGTTCAGCTTGAGCAGATCTTGGATGGTGATTTCGGTACGGCCCACTTCCACCGTTAGGCGGACCTTCACAGTTTCCAGAACACCCAGACCACCCAGCAATGTGCTTGGTTCGGCGATATCCATTTTTGCAGCTTCGGGCATCAAAGTTTCTTCGCTCATCTCTCAGGTCCTTCTGTTAAGTTACTGCGATACGCTGGGTGAGGTTCAAAGCAGACTTGCCTGAAGCTTCTCCCAGGTCGCCGTCAAAGAGGTGCATGCCCTCGACAATCAGTTTCGGGGCGGGGGTCATGGTGACCGGAACCACTTCGCCCGGCATCACACTGCCGACACGTCCCAGTGAAACGGTGGGTTCTGCCAATGTGGCGGTAACGCTGAGAGGTACGTTCAATACAGCGTTCTCTAGCTTCTCACGCCAGCTCATATCCTCTTCGAGCAGATCCGAATGCATCCGCGAGCGCAGCTGACCTGCGATAGGTTTGAGTGTCTGGAGAGGGTAGATAAAATCAAAGTTTGCCGGATCACTGTCTGGCAACTGCACCATAAAAGAGCAGTTCACCACCATGTCTTCGGCATCCGCAAAGCTGGCAAAGCTCAGGTTCTCTTCGCGGTTCTGCAAGTCAAAGCTGATGGGCATCAAGTCTTTCCATGCCAAAGCCATGGAGGCATTCAGACCATCGGAGACCAATTCGATCACGCGCTGCTCTGTTGGGGTAAATTCTGTGCGGGTCACCAGTTGGTTGCGAATGGCACCGCCGTAATACGCATCCGTCAGCATAGAGACAAAGCTCGGAGGGATCACCAGCATCTGGTTGCCGCGCAAAGCTTCGATCCGGCTGGTGGTCAGGCTGACAAAGTTTTCCACTTCGTCACTGTAGTCGGCAAAGGTCTTGACCTCTGGGGGGAAGGACGAGATCCGAGGCTGTAGACGCAACATAGGCAGGAACACAGTCCGGGCCAGACGGCAAAACCGTTCGTTGATCATCCGCAGACCGTAATAGTCACCCATGAGCGAGAGGTTATTCTCGCCAAATTTATACGGTTTATAGGCGACACCACCTTCTTCAAGCTCGTCGCTCTCGGCCGCATCCAGATCCATCAGGCCGCCGACAAGTGCGGCCAGTTCGTTGCTTGAAAGTTTATGTGGTGTAGACATTATGTATTCTCACTGCATCACGAAGATCGGGAAGAAGACACTCTCGATGCCTCCGAAACCTTCGAGAAGTTGAAGGCGATTGTTGACGGCGTCGCGCAATTCTGCGGCCAGACGATCACGGCCTGATGTGCCTTCGACATCCAGTTCCGAGAAGGTGGACAGAACGGCCAGAATATCCGAGCGCAGCGCCATTTCGTGCGTTTGCACGTTGGTCAGCACTGATTCATCATATTGCGTCGACAGACCAATCCCCAACTGCAAGAACCGGGTCGAGTTCTTGAGGTTTGTGGTCAGCGGTTCTGGGAACTCGTAATATTGGGTGACAAAGATCGGCGCATCCGGCAGTTCGCGCGGCATGCGCTGCGGCCCTTCATCGCCCATCTCCATTGCGGGATCCACGGCCGTTTCTTCGATCAAGCGCAACACCTCATCGGCGGGGCTCATCGTTGTCTTGGCATAATATTGACCGCCAAAGAATCCGCCAGCTCCTAGACCCACTCCTAAAATCAACAGGAGAAGAGTTTTGAGGAAACCACCTTTTTTCTTTGCTGGTGCATTTGCAGTTGCGTCAGCCATAACCATTTACCTCAAGCGATGATGTCGATGCCGTTTTCGTCGGCGGTTGAAGTTTGAGCGTCTTGTACGTTCTGTGGATCAGAGCCGTGGCCCTGTTGGCCAGACTGTCCGGATTGCCCAGACCCATTCTGACCGTCTTGTGCGGTTGAATTCTGTCCAGCCTGACCTCCGGTATCTCGGGCGAATTGACCGGTACCCGCATTGTGCTGGGTGAGGTCGAGACCCGATTTGGCCATCAGTTCAGACAGTCTTCCTTGGTTGTCATTCAACAACCGTGCCGAAGTTTCAGATTCAGTGACAATTGTTACCGCAACAGTGTTATCGCGGATGTCCAACTTGACCGTCATTTTGCCTAACCGCTCGGGCTGCAAGGCAATTTCGATCTCACCTTGTGTCAGATCACGGGCCTCTGCCATCATCGATGTCAGTTTGCTGGGCCACTGAGGATCGCTCATCAGCAACTGGCGCTGGGCGGCGGCGGTGTGTCCGGCACTGGCGGTTTGCGCCGTGGTGGCGGCTTCACGCACTTCGGTGGGCGTCAATGGCGCTGATTGCAGCGGCGCGACCTGCGCAAGCTGTTCCTCTGCGACCGGTGTCAGCGCTGCAGCAGCCGTCTGAGCGGCGGCTTGGGCTGCGGGCTGTGGAACCACTGTCTTGACCGGTGTTTTCGAGGCAGCCATCTCTAAGGACAGATCAAAATCTGTCGAAGATGTGTCTGGATCGATGCCGAGTTCAGTGGTGGAAATTTTGGGGGCCTCCGCGTTGATGACACGAGTGGACCGAGTCAAATTAGCAGCAGGAGCGGCCGGTTGGCTCGTACGCACAACTTGGGCCCCCATCGCCTGCGCTGCGGCTTTCTGGGAATGAGGTTCAGTGGCTGTCACGGCCTGCTGGGCGCTTGGCGCAACTGGGGCAGGTTGTGACGTCGATGAGGTCGGGGACGTGGCCGTAACTTGCGGGGTCACAACAGGTTTATCTGTGGCGACAGGCCCGTCTGCTTGCGCGGCTGGGGTCAGAACCTGACTAAAGTTGCGTTGAACGGCACTTTGGTATGTGGATTCTGGTGCGGTCGCGGTCACGCCCTGCGCCTGTGCGGTCTGCGCGCGCGCTGGATCTAGCCCAGGAGGCGTGGCGCTGGTGGCCTGAGCTGTACCCTGCGCTGTGCCCTGTAGTGTGCCCTGAGTTGTGCTTTTTGCAATCGGCTGAGCGGCCTGAGTAGCAGGCTGAACAACTGGCGTGTCAGGCTTTGCAGCGTTTGGCTGAACAATGGTCTGTGCTTGGATCGCGGGCTTTGGCGTGCCCATCTGAGAGGCCACAGCAGGTGCGGCTTTCGCTTGCGAGGTGTCGCCGCTGTTTTGCTCAACAAATTTGCGCGCCGCCGCCAGAGCCTCTGGTGGGAACTCAAGATCCTCAGGGGGGATTGTGCGGGTCAGCGCGGCTTTTGGCGAATTTGCAGCGGGTGGGCTGCTTGGAACCGCTGGCGCCCCGGTTTTGGGTTGGGCGGTGCCCGCGTCATTCGCGATCACCGGTGCAGCCGCTTGCGCAGGTTTTGGCGCATCGCTGGCTACTGCATTAGTGATCGCAGGCGGTGGTTTTGGAGCGTCGCTGACCACTGTATTCGTGGTGACTTGCTCGGGCTTCACTGCGGCGTTAGCAACAGGATCGGCTGCTGCTTGCGCAGGTTTGGTCGCAGGGTCAGCGGTTTTCAGCGCTGCCATAGACACGGGTGCCTCTGCAGGATCCGAATTGCCGTCTGCCTTGGGTGCGGTGGTGTTCTGTTGGGCTGCCGCCGCCATGATCACCGGATCAGTCGTCGCTTTGCCAGCAGGCGCACTTAGAATGTCGGATGCGCCAGCTTTACCACGTTGAACAGGGTCACCCAAAACGATGGCCTCTTCTGGCAAGGTTTCATCGGCGCCGATCTGCGGCACTTCGGGGGTTTCAACGCTGTCCAACGGGGTGGTTGTGGCGCTTGATGCGGCAACCTCTAGGTTCGGGTCCGACTTGGTTTGGATCATGCTTTGCAGCGCGGCATCGCGGGCTTCGGTTGTGGCGCGCTTGGACAAGACACGGGCCATATGCGGGGCCGAAAGCTCTGCCGGGTCACGTTCGGAGGTGTCGCCGGGGGTTTCAACACCAGCCGCATCAGACAGTGCGCCTGCGCTTTTGAGCGCGGCAGGCACGGCCGCCAATGCCAAAGCATCAAGTTCGGTCGGGGTTTCTGGTGTGGCCGCCTTGGCATGCTGAAGTTGCGCCATCATCACCAATTTGCCATCAGAACCGACCTCTTTGGCTTGGGTGGCTGAGGCGGCGTTTGTGCCGGCCTCTGCTGTGGCAGCGTCTGGTGTGCTTGGTTCGCCAAGGGTCACTTTACCCGGTGTGAGTGCAATGTCAGACGTGGCGGGACGCGCAATAGGGCGGGCAAAGTCTTTGCCGGCCACAGGCAGCGGCAACATAGTGGCGTCCTGCGCGGCCTCTGTGGCGGTGATGGGGGAGGCTTCGGTTGGCAGCTCTACGCTGACTGAGACCGCCGGTTTGGCCACAATGGCATTCGCGGGCACAGCGGCACTGCTGTGAAGAAAGGAGGCAAAGTCGGCGCTCAGATCTGAAGAGTCAGTGTTAAGCACTGACAATGCTCCTGCTGCACCGGTGGCAGGTTGGAACATCTGGGCAGGTGACACCGTTTGCGACATAATTTCCCCATGGCTAAAATCGTGCGTTCAGAACTTTATTTGCAGGTTCCGTGCCAGAATTGCCGGGTCAGTCATTTTCTGCGTCAGAATCTGCAATGCGGGCTTTTTCGTTAAGGATATCAAGCTTGTGGCCGGTTTGTGCCAATGCGGATTTTGCGGTTCTTAGCTTTCGCTCGGATTGGCTTTTCTGCATGGTCAGCAGATTTCTGTGACCTTCCAACTGTTGGCCCACCCGCAATGTATTGGCCAATTGAGCAGCGTTTGTGGCCGAGGGGGTCGCCTGGCGGTGTTCCTCAAGCAGACGCGCAACTGAGCTGGCCTGGGATTTGATCCGGTCCGCATCAGACTGAGCGGCGCGCAGTTTGCGGGCTTGATCTGCCTGTTTGATTGTCTCAGAGCGCGCCATCAAACGCAGGAAATTTCCTTTGGCTTTGCTCATGGTTTGGATCCGATCAATTTAAGAAGTTGTTGGGCGCTTTGTTCAAAGGTCACTTTTTCGCTTTTCAGCTGACCGATGAAGGCTTCGATTTTGGGCCACAGCGCAATGGCGGCATCCAGATCTTTGTCCTGACCGGCGCTATAGCCCCCCATCAGCATCAGATCCCGGTTTTCGTTATAAAGAGAGATCAATCGGCGCAGACGTTGGCTGGCTTCGACGTGTTCAGGCGAGACAATGTCATTCATCACCCGGCTGATCGAGGAGGGCAGGTCGATGGCGGGGTAGATGCCCCGTTGTGCCTGGGCGCGCGACAACACCATATGACCATCCAGAATGGCGCGGGCGCTGTCGACCACCGGATCGTTGGTGGTGTCATCGCCATCGGCCAAAACGGTGTAAAGCGCGGTGATGCTGCCCTGTCCGGGAAGCCCCGGGCCGCAACGCTCGATCAATGCTGGGATCAGCGAGATCACCGAAGGTGTATAGCCCTTGGCAGTGGGTTGTTCCCCCAAGGCCAATCCGGCTTCGCGTTTGGCATGGGCCACGCGGGTCAAGCTGTCCATGATCAGCAACACATCCTTGCCCTGATCGCGAAAATATTCGGCGATGGCCGTCGTGCGATTGGCGGCGCGTAGGCGCAACAAGGGTGAGCGGTCCGCTGGAACCGCCACAACACAGACCCGTGCGGCTGCTTCGGGCGTCATCACGCGGCTGACAAAATCGCCCACCTCACGTGCGCGCTCACCAATCAGACCGACAATGATCACATCCGCGGTGGTGTTGTGGGTCATCATTTCGATCAGAACGGATTTGCCGACGCCGGATCCGGCCATGATTCCAACACGTTGTCCGCGACCAATGGTCATGGCCGAGTTCAAAATACGCACGCCAACATCCAGCACTTCGCTGACAGGTTGGCGGGCCAGAGGGTTCAGTGGCTTGCCCGCAAGCGGCCACAGATCCGAGGGTTTTGGCGCAGCGCGGCCATCCAATGGCGCACCAGAGGCGTCAATCACCCGGCCCAATAATTCAGGGCCGACCTCGCACATGCGGCCTGCGCGGCGCAACGTGACTGGATCCCCAAGGGTGATTTGCGCCCCAGCCGTATCCAGAAACAATAGGTTTTTTCCGTTGGAAAACCCCACCACTTCGCCTTCGATGGGCGGCGTGCCAGGGGGGGCATGACGGGGTTGGATCAAGCACAGATCACCGGGACTTGCGGGAAAGCCAGAGCATTCCACCACCAGCCCATCATAGCGCACCACTTGGCCGCTGATCTGTGGCGCATAGCGTTCCGGCAACGTCGCGAGATCATGCTCGAGCCGCTCCAGCAGGGTGCTCATGTGTCATCCTCGGGGGTGGGGTCTTGTGCCGCTTCGGCGTCTGGGAAGGCGGTGCAGACCCGATTGGGGCCTGATCTGATGTCCAAAGCGCCGCGCGCCAGCCCTTCGCCCGCCCGCAGGGTGCACCCTTCGAGGGCATCACTGTGATCCAAACAAGGGGAAATCACCTTCAGATCGTCGGCGTTGAGCAAAATTTCAGTGTTTTCGACCGATTTTCCGACCCGCTCCACCAGTTCTTCGATCTTGGTGGCATAGCTTTCGGGGGTGAAATCGATCTGCTGGCCGGCCAATTCGCTGGCCAGTGCAATCACGGCCGCCTCTACAGATTTGCGCAAAGAGGTGTGATGCGTTTCGCTGTGATCAGAAAGCGCTCGGGCCAATTCTGTGAACAATGTGCGGGCTTCGACCATTTGCGCCATCGCTTCTAGCGCAGCGGGGTCTTCTTCGGTGCGCGCTTCGGCCTGACCCTGCTGATACCCTTGGGCATAGCCTTCGGTGAATCCCATCTTGCGGGATTTGGCTTCCAGCTCTTCGATGGTCGGTTCCGGCTCTGCCACCGGTTCGGGGGCTTCGGCTTGCACCTCTGGTTCAGGCTCTGGCGCCGCATCAGGGTCAAACTGCTCGGCCGAGGGCAAATCGCGCAGCTGAAACGGGGCGTTCCGGTTGCCTTGCAGCATCGAAGAAAGCTCGGTGAAATCCAGAGACTGGACCGGAAATTTGTCGTGAACACCCATGGGAACGCTGCTCCGCTACTATTAAACCATAACCTCGCCGCCGCGACCGGCCAGCGTGATGGACCCTTCGTCCGAAAGACGGCGCGCAACGGCGATCACATCTTTCTGGGCGTTTTGCACTTCGGTCAGACGCACTGGGCCCAAGGCATCCATTTCGTCGACAATGGCGCCTGCAGCGCGCGATGACATACAATTGAGCAATTTTTGCTGCAGAATTTCGTCGGCACCACGCAGGGCCATAACCAAAGTGCGGTTCTCGACTTCGCGCAGCAACGTTTGAATGGCGCGGTCGTCCGATTTGATGAGGTTGTCGAAGACAAACATGTTGTCCTGCAACGCCTCGACCAGCTCTTTGTTGTCCTTCTTGATGTCTTTCAGAATACGCTGTTCCATATCCTGTTTGGTAAAGTTCATGATCCGCGCCGCCGCTTTGACGCCACCCATTTGCGATGCACGTAAGGTGGTGTTGGCTTGGAACTTTTTCTGGATCACCTGCTCTAGATCGCGCAACGCTTCGGGTTGAACGTTGGCAAGGCTGGAAATGCGGTTGATGATGTCGGGCTGGGTGCCTTCGGGCATCAGTTTTAGGACATCCGCTGCCACGCCGGGTTCCAAAGAGGCGACAACCAGCGCAATGATTTGCGGATGTTCATCCACAATCAGTTCCGCCACCGCAGGTGCATCCATCCATTCCAAAATCTCAATTGGACGTTCGGACGAGGTGCGCGGGATGCGGCTGAGCACCGAATGGGCTTTGTCTTGGCCCAAGGCTTTGGTCATCACGTCTCGGATATAATCGTTGACCCCAACACCCAAGCCGGTTTGTTCGCGCAGATCATGGAGAAATTCGTTCAACACCGCATCGACGGTTGAGTGTTCGACGTTGCGCACCAGATACATCGCAGACCCAAGCTGCTGAACCTCATGCGGCGTCAATAGACCCAGAATGCTGGCGGCGGCGTCTTCGCCAAAGAGCATCATCAGAACGGCTGCTTTTTGCGTCCCGCCAAGTTTGTCGATAGTGAGATTTCTAGCCATGTCTTACTTCATCTTTGCTTCGTCTTCTTCGATCATCGCCTTGAACGCAGTGGCGATGCGATCGCCATCTGATTGCGTTAGGTCACGGACAAGCGAAAGTTTCTCTTCGTAGGAAATATGGGACCAGGGATTGCCGGCTGGCTCAAAGCCATCCAAGCGCGCCCGCACTTCGGCCAGTGTTTCACCGGGGCCAACTTCGATGGCATCGCCAAAGCCGCTTGGCACGCCATTGTTGGCTTGGATTGGGGCACCCATGCCACCGGGAACGGCGGTTGGGGCGCTGGCTGGCGTGAACAACAGGCGGTCAACAATCGGTTTGATCAGGCCCAGAACTACGATGGCCAAAACGGCGATCTGTGCAGCATAGCGGGCGGCGTTGTGGACCCACGCCTCTTTGTACCAAGGCATGGTCACCGTTTCAAAAGAGTCGATGAACGGTTGGGCAGACAGCGTAACGGTGTCGCCGCGTGGTTCCTGAAATCCAATCGCCGAACGGATCAAGGCTTCGGCGTCGCGCATCACCGCTTCGGGCAGGGCGCCGGGAACCAAAGAGCCGTTTTCATCCATGGTGCCAGCGGGGCTGCGCATCAGAACCGCGGCGTGAATGCGGGTGACCTGTGCCATCGCGGGGGTGGTGGTTTCAACAACGCGGCTGACTTCGTAGTTTGTGGTCGAATTCGACGTCATGTTTTCGTTGGGTGTTGGGTTGCGGCGCACGGTGACACCGGGGCCTTCTTCGACCAGCTGCGCTTCTTGGGGTGGGGTGTTGGACACCGCACCGGGGATGCCTTTGGCTTGGCCAGCATTCGAAGACTGGATCATTTCCTGTGACGAACGAATGACCGAGCCGTTGGGCTGATACTGTTCGCTGGTGATCTCAGAGCGGGTGAAATCCATATCGACGGTCACTTCGGCGGCCACGTTGCCGGGGCCAACGATGGGGCTTAGCAAGGCTTCGATGCGCTGGCGATAATGGGTTTCCATACGCTTGCGGTAGTCCAGCTGTTGATCTGTCATTTCGCTAAGCGGGTCATTGTTTTCGCGCGACAGCAGGCGACCTGTTTGATCCACCACCGAAACGTTCGAACGGGTCATGCCAGGCACAGAGGTCGAAACTAAGCTGATGATGGCAGAGACTTGCCCTTGATCCAAAGCCCGGCCCGGAGCCACTTGGGCAAAGACAGAGGCGCGAGGCGGCTTGGTGTCGCGAATAAAGGCGGTTTGTTCGGGCAGGGCCAGATGCACCCGCGCAGACGTGACGTTTTGAAATTCGGTGATCGAGCGCGCTAGATCCAGCTCGTGCATGCGGCGCAACCGGGCGGCCTCAACCGAGCGGGAGGCCCCCATCGGCATGTCCGACAAAGAGGTGATCCCATCCGGGGTGCCCGCTGGCAGGCCTTCGGTGGCCAGAACCATCCGGGCGCGGTGATAGTCAGATTCAGTGACACGCAGGGTGCCGGTGGATTGATCGATGGTGGCGCTGATCCCGTTTGAGGTCAGGATTTCTACAGCGCGGGCTTTGTCAGCCTCAGCCAGATCAGAATAAAGTGACAGACGCTTGGGTTGAGCCAGGATGCTATAGAGGGCCAAGCCCACAATTGCGACAACAACCAGCAAGATCGCAGGCAACGCACGCCGCACGGCGGGTTGAGAGCTGAGTTGCTGTACCTGTGACAGATACGCCTTACCTTTGTCGGTCATGGCGGCTGCTGGGGTCTCGGCAACGGCTGGGTTGGTTGTGCTATCCATCTACTAACTCACTTCCGCCAAAGGCGCTTAAGAGGCGTCTGGGGTGAACCGGATTAAACCGGCATATTCATAATGTCGCGATAGGCCGACAAGGCCTTGTTGCGGACGTTCAACGTCATCTGGAACCCGAGCGAGGCGACCTGTTGGTCAACCATGACGCTGGCCAGATTGTCCGTTTGACCGGTTTCATAGGCCGTGGCCGATCCTTTGGCGTGGGCTTGTGCGTCATTGACCTGTTCAAGGGCGTCACCGATGCGATCTGCAAACGACGGCGCGTCTTGATCCACTTTGGGCACCTGCGGTTGGGCAGGGGCGGCCGAACGCGATGCCAGCGCGGCCAGTGTGGATTGTCCTGATAGGCTTGAAATGGTCATGGCTTACCCTCTCGATCGGACCTTTGGATTAGGCTGCGTGCACTTGTGTGCTGGGCTGAGCCATCGCGGCGGCGGCAAATCCAGGTACCAGAGCAGCATTTGCGTTCAGCATGATGTCTGCGGCAGAAACCACGTCACCAACCCGCAGAACCAAAGCGCGCTGCACAACATTTTCCAATTCGCGGACATTGCCGGGCCATTTGTGCTCGCGCAGAACGCTGACAGCTTCGTCGCTCAGCAGGGGCAATGTTTCACCTGCTGCGGTATGGCGACGGATCATGGCAGTGGCGAGGGCAGGGATATCGTCGGCCCGTGCGGCCAGGCTTTCGGTGGCCAATGGGAACACGTTCAAACGGTAGTACAGATCTTCGCGGAAGTTTCCGGCCACCACTTCGGCCAGCATATCGCGGTTCGAAGTGGCGATGATGCGGATATCAACGCTCTCTTCTTTCTGCGAGCCCAGCGGGGTGACTTTCTTTTCCTGCAGGACGCGCAGCAGCTTGGCTTGCAGACCCAGAGGCATTTCTGAAATTTCGTCCAGCAGCAATGTGCCGCCGTCTGCGGCGCGGATGATACCGCGGTTGGCAGTTGATGCGCCGGTGAAGGCACCTTTCTCGTGGCCAAACAGCATCGCTTCCAGCATGTTCTCTGGGATCGCGGCACAGTTTACAGCAACAAATGACTTTGCAGCGCGCGGTGAACGATCGTGGATCAGACGCGACAGGACTTCTTTACCGCTGCCGGTTGGGCCGTTGACGAATACAGTGACGTCGCTTTGCGCAACGCGGGCTGCCAGATCCATCAGAGCGCCAGTGCTGTCAGCTGCGGCCACCATTCCGCCATGTGGCGATGCAATCAAATCCGCCAGCGCCAGCAGCGATGGGGAATAAAGAGGGGGGCGAGCTGTGCCGCGCAGTGGCAGTGTAACACGCTGCATGCGGCCGCCCAATTCGCTTTCAACCAAGAAGCTTGCGCCGGGCTGTACAATAACAAGGTGGCTGACACCCAGCTGCCGTGCGCCAGCGACCAGACCGGATTGACCACCGGCGGCTTTCTCTGCGGCGGCGGAACAAACCAGTGTGTTGCCCTTGCCTGGGTTGGTGTCAGGAGTACCGAGGCCATCAATGACAATAGTGTCAATGCGGCGACGGGACAAAAGATCGCCCAGAGCCGGTGCGTCGTCAAATTCTTGTCCGATGATAAAAATCTTAGTCATATTTGGCTCCTGCGGTTAGCTGACGGTTTATAAGAAGCAGGGACCGTACCAAGTCGTAAATTATTTGGTAACTTTTTGGTAAGTTATTGAAAAATAATAAAACTAAAAACTAAAATATCTAAAGTATGTATAAGGGCTATCCTATACGGAGGGGTCAAATTGACGGGAGTCAGAGGGGTGTCAAGACATTGACGTTTTCCCGACATGTCCGAAATTTAGCCCCCCTATACTTTGTGATGTAAATTTTTTCGAATGAGGGGGGTCAACTTTTTTTCACCCCGGACGTTTCCAATATCAGGCGTATAACAAACTGCAGGCCGTGTTACATGTTGTCAAAAACGTACCATCTTAAATTTCCAAGCCTAGATGCAGCCCAAATTGCTGCTCCTTTCGTTACCGAGACTCTTGGTAACGCAATTCCGGAATGCCGTCTTTCCGGTCTTACGGTTCTTATCAGTAAAGAAGGAGACATTTCTGTTAACGTCTTTTTCCCCACTGTGCCGGACCTAAAGAATTTCGAAAAGAAGCATGGCGGCTTCGTCGATATGATGAAGAAGACCTTCCTCTTTAAGTCCACTGGGTTTGACGGGGTTTGTATATTTAGTTTCGACGGAAATGAAAATGCGGCTTAGGTCGCACCTCATCGTCCACCTGTGACACCGTTAGTTGGTGATTGGTTGTGTTAAATGAAGGATCAGGGTTAGATGTCGGCTGAGGTAGAAACAGCACCAGACAAACAAGCAGCGGGCGGTGCCTTGCTACGTGTTTCGTCAACGAAGATCAGTCGCCTTATGGATCTGGTCGGAGAATTGTCACTGAGCGTATCAGAGACTGTCAATTCACCCGATCTAGACCACGGTGGGGGAGACCGCACCGATTTTGAGGCCGCTGCACATCGCTTGTCGATGATTGTCCGCGAAGTACAGGACGCCGCCACCGAGCTGCGCCTTGTACCCGTGGATGAGGTGTTCAAAAGGCTCAAGCGGATGATCCGCGAGCTGGAACGCCAAACTGGCAAACGGATCAACCTGGATATTATAGGCGCAGACACTGCCATCGATAAGATGGTGGCCGATCGCCTATATGATCCACTCCTTCATGTGTTGCGGAACTCGGCTGACCACGGATTGGAGCAAGCTGAAGAGCGTGTTGCCAATGGGAAATCCGAAAAAGGCACTATTACATTGTCAGCCGCCCAGGTTGGCAGCGAAGTTCAGATTGTTGTCGGCGATGACGGCCGCGGCCTGAACCGCAAGAAAATTCTCGAAATTGCGCGTAAGCGCGGTTTTTATGGTCCCGACGAAGAGCCCGAACCCAGCAAGCTGTGGAAGGTGATCTTTGAACCCGGGTTTTCAACAGCGGAAACGGTGTCGAACCTGTCGGGGCGTGGTGTTGGCATGGATGTGCTAAACTCTACAATGCGCGATCTACGCGGCCGGATTGCGGTGGAAAGCACCGAAGGCAATGGCACCAACGTTTCATTGCATATTCCAGTTTCATTGGCGTTCTTGGATTGTATCCTGTTGCGTCAAGGCACGCACCTCTTTGCGGTGCCTGTCGAAGATATTGCCGAAATTGTCAAACCAGGGGCTGAAACCTGCATGTCAATTTCTGCGGGGGGGCGTGCCGAAATGTTGCGGCTGCGCGATACCCACGTGCCGGTTTGCCGGCTGGAAACCTATTACGGTGATGCCTTGCCGGACATGAAGCCGCTGTCAGAAACAGTGGTGATTGTTCTGAAGGGCGGCACCAAACAGATCGCCATTCCTGTGGATGAAGTCCTGGATCGCCAACAAGTGGTTATGAAGCCGCTGTCGGGTGTTCTGGCGCAAGTGCGCGCCAGCTGGGGCTGCGCGCTGCTGGGAACGGGTGAAGTCGCACTGGTGCTTGATTCAGAGCGCCTCGCAGCGGGAGATGACGCATGAGTGTTATGGACCATACAGGCTATGACGATAACGCTGGTTACGAGCGGATCCGCTCTTGGCTTGGCGAACGCTGTGGCATTTCCTATCCCGACCACAAAGCGGATCTATTGCGTCAACGCCTATCGCGAGTGACCCGCAGCTTTAAACTTGTGGATCTAAACGATCTGGCTGGGACCATTTCCCAGGGGGATCGTCACGACGTGGAATTGGCCGTCATGCATGCCGCATCGACCAATCACACTTTCTTCTTCCGTGAACCCGAAGTGTTGGATGTCTTTGCCAAAAACATCTTGCCGACCCTTGCATCCCGCGAACAAATTCGGATCTGGTCCGCTGCGGCCTCAACCGGTGACGAAGCCTATACCATTGCGATGCTTGTCGCAGAACATCTCGGGCCAGAGGCCGTGCGCAAGCTGGCCATTTTGGGCACTGACATCAGCGCCCCTGTGGTGGATCGCGCCGAGATGGGGGTGTTCTCTCGTCGTCAAGTGGCGCAGATGGATCACGCCATTCGACGCAAATATATGAAAGCCACCGGCATCGAACAGTTCCAAGTGAACGACGATCTGCGCGCAGCGTGTACTTTCCGACGGATGAACCTTAAGGCGACGCCTTTCCCGTTCTCGCGTCAGTTCCAAGTCGTGTTCTGCCGGAACATTCTGTACTACTTCGAACCTGACGATCAGGCGGCAACGCTGCAAGCCTTGCATGACGCCACCGAACCGGGCGGATACCTCATCACCAGTGTGACCGAAGCGGTGCGCGATCTGTGTGATGCTTGGAAACCCGTCTCAACCGGCGTTTACCGGAGGTCCTGATCATGAGTTTGGGACGTAAAATCAAGGTGTTGATCGTCGATGACTCGGCGATGGTGCGCAAGATCCTTTCGATTGGCTTGGGCAGTGACCCAGAGATCGAAGTGATCGGCACCGCCTCGGATCCGCGTATGGCGATGCAATATCTTGCCAAATCCAAGCCCGACGTTCTGACGTTGGATCTTGAGATGCCCAATATGGATGGGCTGACCTTTCTGCGCAGCTATATGCAGACGGATCCCATTCCGACGGTGGTTATTTCGTCACAAACACAGCGCAGCGCGCAGGCCACAGTGGATGCTTTGGCCGCCGGTGCGGTGGATGTGATTGCCAAACCGCGGATGGAATTGGGCGGTGGTCTAAGTGATCTGATGTCCAGCATTGTGCAACGCGTCAAGGTTGCCGCAAACGCAAGTGTGGCTGGTCAGTCCACTGGCGTGCCCCAAGTGGCTCCAGTTCGCCCCACGCAGCCGATGGTCGCACAGGCGGATGTGCCTGATTGGCTGTTTGCGATTGGCGCGTCCACAGGTGGCGTTCAGGCCTTGACCAAAGTTCTGGAAATGTTGCCCGCGAATGCGCCGCCAACGGTGATCGTGCAACATATGCCCGAAGGCTTTACCGCCTCTTTTGCCAAACGGCTGGACCAGATGTGCGCCATGAATGTGCGCGAAGCCCGTGACGGAGATGTGCTGGCAACCGGCACCGTACTGATCGCGCCAGGTGGTCAATATCACATGAAACTGACCCGTCAGATGGGGCGCTATGTGACCGCATTGGTCGAAGGCCCCGAGGTCTGTTTCTCACGTCCCGCAGTGGATGTGTTGTTCAAATCGGTGGCCGAAGTGGCCAAAGGCCGGGTTTCCTCTGCCATCCTTACAGGGATGGGGAAAGACGGCGCCGAGGGTCAGCTGGCAATCCGCCGGTCTGGCGGTCGTGCAGTGGCACAGGACGAAGCAAGCTGCGTCGTCTTTGGCATGCCTTGTGCAACCTTCGAGCTTGGGGCGCCGGAAGAGCTGGTGCCACTCGATGACGTCCCGTCATGGTTAATGAATTCCTGTCCCGCGAGCGCGGCTCGGGACAGTTTACAAAGTTACAGAGTTTGAAAGGATCCTGAGGATGAGTGAGATGACGACAGAGCAAAGCTCATCGGCCGATGCAGAGGCACTGCTTCGGGACGATGACAACATCGAAAACATGTACCTGACGTTTGCGATTGGGACGGAAACCTACGGTGTACCCATTGCCGTCGTGACAGAGATTGTTGGGATGCAACGGATTATGACGGTGCCGGATGTGCCGCGTTATATCAAAGGTGTGATCAACCTGCGCGGCAAAGTTATTCCGCTGATGGATGTGCGCCTGCGGTTTAACCTGGAAGAGCGCGCCTATGACGATCGCACTGTGATCATCGTTCTAGAGCTGGGCACCAGCCCAGTGGGCTTGATCGTGGATCGCGTCAGCGAAGTTCTCGAAATTGCAGACGATCATATCGACAGCGCCAATGGATTGGGCGGCGGTGATAGCGCTGGTCTGGTTCAAGGTTTGGGCCGTGTTGGCGAAAATGTTGCCATCCTGCTGAACTCTGGCCTGTTGGTGACAGACGCGGAACTGGCCCTGCCAGAAGCTGCGCACGCGTAACCTATGCCGGGCTTAAGGGCCCGGTTTCGAACAGAAGTTGGCCTTTGGCCTGTGTGCCTTCCCTAGCAACGATCTCAGGCTAGGGAGGGAAGGGTGCACCCCGTAGGTGCCTCGATTGTAGTGAGTAGCTGAGTAAAGGAGAGATAGCATATGACTGATAGTCCCAAAACGCCTAGGGCCCGCAGAAATACATCTCGTACTAGAAATAGCTCGACTGCAAAGACACCCAAAGCTGCAGCTTCGAAAAAAGACAGTGTTGCGGACGGGTTAGACCCTAAAGAAATCCGAAAACCAGCCGCTATTAAAAGTACAGCCCGCCCCCAAGGAAGGACGACCGCAATGACCAATGCCCCAAATGAGACCCCGCAAAGCGCGTGGGATGCTCAGAGCCACTATGATCTGATCGACGCCATGACGACGCCAATCCTCGTAACGGATAGCGCTCTGTGTGTGACCCACGCCAATGAGGCCGCAAAGACGATCTTTGCTGGCGCAGACGGCACCGGTGTGGATGCCGCCAATCTGGTTGGCGCAGATCTACGTGGGTTGGATCTGCCAGCGTCCGGGGGTGTGACGCGGCTGAACCTTAAGAATGCGGCTTGGAAAGTTTCGGTCAAATCTGTTGCGGGTGGCGAAAACTTGATTGTCGAGATTGTCGACAAAACCAAGGCGGCACAGCGCAAGGCGGAAGCAGAGACATTGGTTGAGCGGATTGCTGAAATGGCCAATGCGCATGATGCGGGCGACATCGAAGCGATGCTGTTTGCGGCGGAATTCAAGTTGGAAGACTTTGCCACTGCGGCGGGTCAAATCAACGCCATGGTTCAAGCGCATATCGACACCAAGAAATCTGTGGTCAAAGTCTTTGATGCCTTTGCAGAGGGCGATTATTCGGCGGATCTGCCGCCAATGCCAGGTGGCAAAGCGTTCCTGAACACCTGTGTCAACAAAACGCGCGATAACTTCAACGCTGTGTTGCAAGAGATCAAACGCCTGTCCAACGCCATCAACGAAGGTAAGTTGGACATCACCTCGAACCGCGACGACTTTAAGGGCGCGTATCAAGAGGTGGTCGACACCTTTGACAATGCCTTCACCAGCTTGAACGGCGCCTTTGGTGCGCTGAGCTCTCAGGTGGGCCAAGTGGCACAGACCGTTGGTCAGATGAGCAGCGCAAGTCAGGAACTGGCAACCAATTCTCAGATCGCCTCCTCTTCTGTTGACGAGGTGTCTGCCTCTGCCGAAGAAACAGACGTTCAGGTGAAAGCCAACGCCGAAGCCGCCAAGAACGCTGCGATCCTTGTGACCGCCAACGCCGAAGTTGCGGCTGAGGGCAAAAGCAAGATCGACGAGATGGTCACCGCCATGGAAGGCATCAACGCCAGCTCGCAGGACATCGCCAAGATCATCAAGGTGATTGATGAGATCGCGTTCCAAACCAACCTGCTGGCGCTGAACGCTGCGGTCGAAGCCGCCCGCGCAGGTCAACATGGTCGCGGGTTTGCGGTTGTGGCTCAGGAAGTGCGCAACTTGGCGGGACGCTCTGCCAAAGCGGCGCGGGAAACCTCGGATCTGATCGAAGGCGCCACCAGCCGGGTCAGCGCCGGTGTCCGCCTTGCCGGCGACACCAGCGAAAGCTTCGAGAAAATCGCCGATAACATTGGTCAGGTCAAAGATCTGGTCGAAACCATCAACCGCGCCTCAGAAGAGCAATCCCGCGGTGTGGCTCAGATCAACGTCGCCATCGGCGAAGTGGCCCGCACAGCGCTGGCCACCAGCCAACAAGCGGATGAACTTGCGGCGACCTCTGCCGAGATGACTGCCGCAACCGAGAGCATGGGCAAAGAATTGTCCCGCTACTCTCTGCGCGAAGTCAGCGTCAACGCGGCGGATTTTGCCAGCGGGCCGGGGTTTGAAAACCTTTCGCCTGAGGTCATGGCCAAAATCCAACAGGTCATGGGCACGCAAGCGCCCTCGATGCCACAGGCCGCATTGTCCAATGGGCACAGCCCAGCCCGCGGTGGTGACTTTGACGAACGCGGTTTCAGTAATTTCTAATCCACAGCGCCCCTTGCCGGTCAGCAAGGGGCATTCCAACCCCACTAGGAGTGCACACAGATGTCTTACAAAGTGATGATCGTGGATGACGCTGCAATGATGCGGCTGTACATCTCAAGCTTTCTGAACTCTCTGCCCGATTTCAAAGTGGCTGCGCAGGCGGCCAACGGACAGGAAGCTCTGGATAAACTGTCCGACATCCCGGATCTTGATTTGATCCTCTTGGATATTGAGATGCCGGTCATGGATGGTCTTGAATTCCTGCGCCACGCAAAGCTCAAGACCCGCGCCAAAATCTGCATGCTGTCATCGGTGACAGTGCAGGGCTCGCCACATGCTGCAAAGGCACGTGAACTGGGCGCTGATGGCGTGGTTGCCAAACCTTCCGGGACCGTTTCACACGATCTGGAAGAAAAGACCGGGGACGAGTTGCGCGAGACTATGCGCCGGTTGGTGGCTGCGTAATTAGCCACCTTCCCCAAGCCGTTAATGAGTTGAATTAAGTAAGAACGGGTGTGTCATGTCCAACGAAATGGATGAAATCTGGGAACTCTTCGCTGATGACGGCGAGCAGGCTCTGGACGGAATGGAAACTGCATTGGACGCATTGTCCGATGATCCCGAAGATCAGGGGCCACATATTTCCGCTCTGTTTCGCGCAGTGCACACCTTTAAGGGTAACTCGCGCGTACTGGGTCTAGCGATTGTCGAAAGCCGGGCACACCTGGCCGAAGATCTGATCGGACTGGTACGCGATTCAGGCGTGGCTTTGGACCAGGACATTCTGGACCTGCTTTTCCTGACAAGCGACACCCTGCGCACCATGTTGGAAGATGTGGCCGCCACCCGCGCTGATGTTGAACCAGGTCCCTCTGAGGATCTGTTGTCTCAGCTGCGCGATATGATTGCCAAATGTGATCCTAACGCAGCCCCTGCCGAAGAGGCTGCGGCCCCCGCTCCGGAACCGGCCCCCGAGCCTGTTGCAGAAGCGGCCCCGGAACCGGCGCCCGCACCCGCGCCAGAACCAACCCCTGAACCAGCGCCCGCACCGGCCGCTGAAGCCCCTGCCGCCCCTGCCGGTGGCGCAGCAGGGTCGCTGACGGATTTGTTCGCCGAAATGGGCGATGATGAAAACGCCACCAAAGATGATTTCTGGGAATTTGACGAAGACCTCGACGACGACGAACTGGCGGCCAAAAAGGCTGCGCAGGGCGCCGATATGGAAGAGTCTGACGCAGAACGTCCCCCAACCCATGGGGCCGAGTCCGCCGCCGCAATTTCGGCAGCCTCCTCGGTGACCGTGGAAGAAGGGCCCGCGATCGAAAGCTTTGCTGACGATCCGACCTATATGAAGATCTGGGAAGACATGACCGGCGATATGGTATCCAAAATGGAAACCATCATGCGCTCGGACGATGAATTCGAAGATCGCCGCAAGCAAGCAGAGCGCCAAGCCGACGGCCTGTTGCATGCCTCTCAGCAAATGGGCTTTTCCAATTGGACCAGCCTGTTGGAAGATTTTGCCTTTGATTGCCCCGCTATCCCAGATGAGGATGGCTTGGTCGAAGCGCTGAAAATCTTCTTGAAAGATGTCGACGCGCTCAAAAGCGGAGGCAGTGCCGCCGCCGCGCCAGCCCCGGCGCCTGCGCCAGCAGCTGCCGCACCAGCGCCAGCACCTGCCGCTGCTGAACCTGCGCCCGCCGCCGCCGAAGCCGATGCGCCCAGCGGTGCGGTTGAGCCGAATGAAAATGCGACCCTTGCCGATGATCCGACCTATCAGAAAATCTATGCGGATATGGCAGAGGATCTGGTTGGAAAGCTTAAGGAAAACCAATCTTCGGGCGATGGCTTCGAAGAGCGCCTAGACCATGCTGTCAAGCACACTGGGGGGCTGTTGCACGCCGCCAAGCAAATGGGTTTCGACAATTGGGTGGCTGTTCTTGAGCGGTTCGAAGCGGATGCCAAAGGCTTTGGCGATGCGGGGTCGTTTGACGGCGCATTGGCCACTTATATTGGCAATCTCGAAACATTGCAGGGCGGCGGTTCGGTCTCGCTTGACGCACCAGCTGCTCCCGCACCGGCTCCGGCGCCTGAACCTGCGCCAGCCCCAACTCCGGCCCCAGCGCCGGCGGCGGCGGCCCCAGCCGCGCCGGCCCCAACCCCGGCCCCAACTCCGGCCCCAGAACCAGCTCCCGCGGCGGCCGCTCCGGCCCCAGCGGCCGAAGCCGAAGCACCGCCCTCAACCGGCAATGCAATGGCGGACGATCCAACCTATCGCAAGATTTTTGCCGATATGTCGGATGGCATGATCACAAAGTTGAAGGACAATCTCGCCTCTAGCGATGGCTTCGAAGCCCGCCGTGACAGCGCGGTGAAAGAAGCCGACAACCTGTGTCACGCGGCCTCGCAGATGGATCTGGACACCTGGGTTGCCCTGTTGAACGGCTTCAAAAAGGAAAGCGCCGGATACGCCGACGCCGCAGCCTTGGACAATGGCCTTAAAGCATTGCTGAATACCGCCGAAGCTTTGGCGGGGGGCAATCAAGTGGCCGCAGCCCCAGAGGCTGGCACCGATGAAGCGGACGATCTTTTCCGCCAGTTGGAACCCTATTACAGCGCCATCGCCGAAGCGGTCTTGTTCCTTGAGGACAACGTGGCTGACGCCGGTGCCGAGCTGAAGAAAATTGCCGACACAGTTGTCGAACTGGTTACCCCTTATGGGTTGGTGCGCGCCGAAGATGCGGTTGTGCGTCTGGCAGAATCCAAAACAGTCAAGGTCGCACTGATCCATCAGCTGTCCTTCTATGAAGAGCTGATCAGTTATGAGCATGTGATGCCCGTTGCGACGCGGCATTCCGGCGATCTGACCATTCGTCCCTCCAGCTTGGTGCGGATGTGGGCGACGGATCAGATCTTTGATACGATGTCGACGCTGCGCGATATGATCACGCGGGAATCTTTGGACGAAGAGGGCGACGAATGGTTTGCCAGCTTTAACCACAAGATGCGCTTGGTGTATCACGCCTGTAACCACTACCGTATGGAAACCGCGGCCTCTTTGACCATGGCATTGGTCGACCTGTTTGGTCGTGTCCACGAAGCCACATCGGTGGCGGATGCCTTGATGTTGCATATGGCCCGTGGCTTCATCGACACAATCGAGTTGGTCTTTGACTCGCTTGATCAAGGTGATGAACCGGATCTGGAAAAAGTTGAGCGCCTGTTTGAAGAAGCCACCAACATGGCCTTCCAACAAGGGGGCGTGGTTTCGGCCCGCACAATCGAACGTCGGTTGGGCTTGCCTGAAAGCTTCCACCGGGTGTTGTCCCCTGACAGTGTTCAGGCCGCGCATTCTGCCATGGAAGATCGCAAGAAGTTCTATGTGATCCGCGCAGATCTGAACGAAGATGAAGCGCTGGCTGAAAAATATCTGGAATGGATCGGGGCGGGCAACGCCAAGATGATCACCAACGTGACGGTGTTCCAAGATGACGTCACTTTGTTTGACTTCTTGTTGTCGTCGGATCTGGAACAGGATGGTGTGGTCGAAGCGGTCACCAATATGGATCCAAGCGCCACCAAACTGTTTGTTGAGCGCGTTCTAGACCCAGATTATGCCGCAATGGACGAGGCCGAAGACGCCGAAGACACCGAGTTTAACGAAGAAGTGCGCTCGGAACCTTCGATCAGCTTGCCGCTGATGGAAGCGATTGGTGAAATCTCTGCCGGTCAGGCCATGGTGCACCACATTTTGGATGATCTGGCAGGTCAAGACTTGATGCAATCAGTCGACCACGCCCTGCGCCGCAACAAAACCGATGAAAACAACGGGTTGGACCCGCTGATTTACGGGGCTGTGCGCGAAATCATCGAAGATTACGCCCAGAAGGTGGCCCGTGCTGCCGAAGCGGAAAGCCAGTTGAACGGCCAGATGAGCAATCTTCAGGAAGAGACCGCAAAACTGCGCGAACGTCCTGCAGGGATCTTGCTGCGCACCTTGGCAGCCTTTGTCGAAGCGCGCTCGCGTCAAGTTGGCAAAGAAGCCCGTATGACTCTATCTGGCGAAGAGGTTGTTTTGGATCAGACCATGCTGGATGGCTTGGCCAAAATGATCAAACGCGTATTGCGCAGTCGCCTGACCAGTGAAGGTGGCCCACGTCAATTGCATATGGCGCTGTCTCGGGCGGATAACCGCGTGACGGTGATCCTACAAGACAATGGTAGTGCTGAGTTGAACACTGAACTGATGGAGGAGCTTTCGATGGAAGCGATCCGTCAGGGTGGCGAGTTCCGTCCCGTGCCAGATCCGTCTGGCGGGCACCGGTTCCATCTGGTTCTGCCTGTGCATATGGCTCTGCTGGATGGCATGGTCGTGCGGGTTGGCGATGTGCGCTATGTGGTCCCTGTGGCGGCGATCGAACGTATCCAATTGGGCTCGTCTGACGCGCTCTTGCCGATTGCGGCGCAGAAAAACACTGCAATGCTGCGTACAGACACCGGCGAGTTGGCTCCTATTCGCCCATTGACCGTCATCCAAGGTGGCGCCAATCAGCCAGAGCCGCCAGCCACAGAGAAACGCCGTGGTCGTGGGACCTCTAAGATCAAGGTTCCACCAAAGCAGAACCTCTATCTGGTGCTGCGCAGCGAGAAGACACGGATTGCGATCCCTGTCGACGAAATGCTGGGTCAACAGCTTGTCCTGCTGCGTCCGCTGCAAGGTCCACTGGTCGGCATTCGCAACATGATGGGGCTTGCCCTGTTGTCGGGTGGCGAAGTGGGCATGGTGGTCGCGGTCGACCGCCTGACCGAGGCGGCCTGATCATGCTACGCGCTATGGGCCAGGTCATGTCGTTCGTGATCTGGTTCGTGCCAGCCCTGTTGTGGCAGGCCGGATCCCATCTTATTCAGAAACTGAGTACCCAGAGGCGCCGTCATCGCGCCTCTTTTCAGGCGGCGCGGCTGCAACGGCTGGCGCAACCTAGGGCGCGCACTGGGGCTGCTCTGCGGTTCTTGGCACCCAATAGCCAACAGACATCGGCCCCCGCGCCATCGTCCAAAACGTGGCAACAGAGCGTTTGCGCGCCGAACATAGAAAACCCTCAGAATATCCGCAAAAACCGCTAAACGTATTTGGGATCTGTGCCGTTTCTTATTGTAACAACAGAACATAGTTTCATAGGGAAACAGGCCAGATGTCCTTTGCCGCAGCTCGCTCTACCTACCGTCAAACCGGTAACTCAGGAATGAACGTTCCCGAAGATCCTCATCAGATCATTCGCGTCATTCTGTCTGAACTTGAAAAGTCTTTGAATGTTCTCAAGGCAGCCAACGAAAATGGCGGTGCCTTCCCCCCAGAACATGTGAATAAATCCCTACGTGCTATCTACCTTTTGCAATCCAGCTTGGATTTCGAACAAGGGGAAGATATCGCCATCAGCCTGTTCGAACTCTACGAGTTCTGTCGTCAAAACATCCTTGCAGCCTTTCGCGGCGAAGCGGATGCCCAGATTGCAGCCTCCGCAGATGCCATCGCAGGTATTTTGGATGCTTGGACAGAAATCGGACCTCAGGTGAGGAACGCGGGATGAACAATGCATCACTCGACAGAGATCCTTCTATGATAAACATTCAAGAATTTGACGAGTTGTTGGAGCGCTTTCAAGCGGCCGCCAAAGCGGGCGATTTGGATGAATTCCGTCGTCTTGACCATCAGCTGCGTTCGATGGCGTTGGCGATGATCGGCGGCATGCCTGATCTGCAACCTAACGACGACAAGTATTTTGATGCGCTGCGCGAAGCAGTGTTTCGCCTTGGCGCAACTGCCGGCGAAATCCACGAAGAGCGCAAAAAGCTCAAAACCCGCCGCAGTTCAGATCGCAAGATCCGGCTGGCCTATTCCCGCGATGGGGGACGTTCGTAAGATGTTTTGGACAAACTGCAAAACCTGTCAGCGCGTACGCATCTTTTTGGCTTTGTCTGTTCTGTTGATCATTTTGATCGGGTTACAGCCTGAATCGGCGCTGGTCATGGCCGGTATGGTTCCCTCAGCAACAACATTGTCTGTTGTTGGTATGGTGCTGGGAACCCTTGCATTTTGGGTGCGCTACAGCGCGTGGCGGCGCGAGACCGCCAAAGCGTAATCAGCTGAGACAGCTGATTACTTATCCGTTAGGGATTTGCGAAAAATCGGTCCGCTGAAAGGCGAAAGAAGCGCGCTCACGGCGCGTTTTTCGCGTTTAACGGGGCGGTCATCATCATTGAAGAACACAACTTCAACGGCCATCTCGCGGATGTCCTGATCAAGTGTCGTGGCACGGGTATTGAGTTTCTGGTCAAGCATATCAGATCCCTTTTGTTGTCAGGCTGGATGCTGCAAGAAGCTTGCCAACTGGCGAGGGACGCCTCAGTAAGGCGCGGAAACCATCTTTAGGATCAAGACTTCATAGACCGGTTCTTCGATATCATCGGTTCTGAGCGCTTCGTTCAGGGCGTCGCGCAGATAGGTTGGCAACGTCCCCTGAAGAGAGGCCAAATCATAGACATCTGGATCTTCTGAGGCCGCGCGCAAAGCTTCGCCCAAGGGGGCGGTGATAGGTGTCGCGTTTTCGGCCAAGAAATCCGTTGCTTCTGGCGGCAAATCTTGATGCACGGCCATGCCGATTTCGATCAGGACGGTGCTTGAAAACTTGGGGATCGAGGCGGTTAGGCCCAAAGGAAAGCGGGCATAGCGCCGTGGGGCCGGGCCCAGAGGGTCGGCCTCCATTTCCATCTCTTCATCTTCGATATAGAGCGGTTCGATGCTCAGCGGCTTTGTCATCGAAAAATAGCCGCCAGAATACAGCACCACCACCACTGCAAAGGTCATCCCCGCAGCCGCTATTGATGGTCCTGTCTTTTCCGTCGACGCCATTTCGACAGCCTTTTGCTTGCACTCTTAGAGCAACACCAGCAAATGGCGGGTCTCCTCGAGCAATGTTTCCGTCTGATCCAGCGCATCACGCGATTGATCCAGCCTTCCAGACCGTGCCAGCTCTTCCAGATTTAGGAAGGCATGAGTCAGGGCCTGCGCCCCCACAGATGCAACTGTGGTGCCAGCTCGGGTGGTGATGGTCAGGAATTTTTCAATATCACCATCTATTTGCGCTTTGCGCAGCTGCTTAAGCATCTGGCGGCACTCTTTGTCCAATTGATCGACAAAGTTGGGCCAGTTTTTACCGGCAATTCTTGCGATTTGGCGCGCCACATCGTGTTGCAGAACGGCCTCGACGGTGGGATCTTCTGTCGGGGACAGGTTTGACGGGGCAGGGGGCGGTGACAGCACCCGTCCTGCAACCTCCTGCAGCTGTTCGCGTCGCAGCGGTTTCACATAGACATGCTGCATGCCAGAGCGGGTGGCGCGATCTCGCACCTCGGGGTCACTGAACCCTGTCAGACCAAAGACCGGCAGATTGGCGCATCCGGGCAGGGCGCGCAGACGCCGGGTTGTTTCCAGCCCATCAATGTCGGGCATGCCGATGTCCATCAGCACCGCGTCGAAATCCATTTGCTGCACGATGTCCAAGGCCTCATAGCCGCCGCTGACCACACGGTTGAAATGCCCTTCGCTTTCCAGCAGCTTGCCCATCAAGTTCCGGTTGAGTGGATTGTCATCCACCACCAATATCCGCATCGAACGGACCGGTGGGATCACCTGTGCTGCAGCGTCGGCTTGTGCTTTGGGCGTGTCGTCATCGACCGCCGCAAAGTGCAATGAAACCGTGAACTCAGAGCCTTTTCCACGGCTGGAGCTGACTTTGATTTCACCGTCCATTGCGTCCACAGCCCGCTTGACGATGCTTAACCCAAGACCAGCTCCGTCCGCTAAGCGACTGAAATCATTGTGACCTGTTTCAAAAGGCGTGAACAGACGTTCAACCTGATCGGGGGCAATTCCCTGACCTGAATCGGCCACTTTAAGGTCCATGGAAATCATTTTCTGATGGGTCTTAGAGGTGGTTGCGCTGCAAGATGCCGCCAGTGATATGACGCCTTTGTCAGTGTATTTAACGGCATTGCTAAGCAGGTTTTGCACCACGCGGTGAAACAGATGGTGATAGCCCGAAACCATTATATCAGAGTTGGGTTCGAGTTTGAGATCCAAGCGCAGCCCTTTGGCTTCGGCGGCCAGACGGCTTTGTCCAGCCAAGGATTTCAGCACGACATGCGGGTTGAATGTCGACACCGGGTGATCTTTGATTGGGCGCAGGTCCATGCGCACATGCTCTAGCGTTTCATTGATCTGGTCCAAGGCCCGATCCGAAGATCCGCGAATAACTTCAAGCAGTTGTCTTTGGTCCTCGGGGATGCGCTTGTCGTCAAGCAATAGGTCCGCCGCGGTGGCAATCGCGCCCATTGGCGTGCGCATTTCATGGCTGACCGTGGCCAAGAAATGGGTTTTGGATTGCTCGCTGGCCAATGCAATGTCACGAGCCGCTTCGAGGTATTGAGAGCGCGCAAGCGCATCGCGGTACTCGCGGCGCTGGGTCAAATCCCGCATCACAATGACATATTGGGTTTGGCTGGATTCAACGATCCGTGTGACCGTGATTTCGGTGGGATAACGATCCCGGGTGACGCTGGAGACATAGACTTCGTGGGGATGATCCGCCAATTGTTCCAGAACGGATGGAATATCGGATGGCGCATCCACCTCGGTCACCGTTGGGCCAACGTCGATATATTCAAACAGCGAATGCCCGATCAGTATGTCTTCGCCCAGCATCCGCCCCAAAGCGGCATTGGCAACATTGATCATGCCTTCGGCTGAAATGGCCCCGATGCCGTCGATCGCACTGTCTAGAAATAACCGAAAACGCTTGTCGCTGCGTTGGCGGGCTTCCAGGGCGCGGCGCAGCAAATTTGCCTCGCTCGGCGCGCGTTTTGCTGCGCTGGCTTGCCCATAAAATTGAACCAATACAATGGGTTCGTGGTCGGTCTTTGGGAGAGGAGACAGGCGGATGCGATGCGGTTGTTCAAGCGTATCACCCGGCAAATCCAGCAATCCAACTTGCGGGCGTCCACTGGAGATACTGCGTTGTAAAAAATCAAAGCCGGCGCCGGGTTTGCGAAACGCGGCGGCCGCAATATCTGCCGAGCAAACCCTTTGGGCCTCAGAATTGGCAAACTGAATGTGCCCCGTTTCTGAGATGAGAAAGCTTGCGGTTTGTTCTGCTTCCAGAATCTCGCGGTAATGCGCAAGACGCAGATCAGCAGAATGAGAGGTGGAGTGGCTCATAAGGAACACTCTGTCGCGCAACGGTTCAAGGAGTGATTGATGCGTGATCCGAAGCGATGATCCCTTTCTGGTTGAGTAAAATAAATTTTCTTTTGTGAGCGTTGACTCTCTTTCGAGAGGCCAGCCCGGGGAAATAAAAGTGCTTGCATTGGTGTTCTGATCCTGGCTCGTTCATACTTTTCAGACTCCGCGCCAATGCCGCGAAGGTTGTGCACCCAAGAAGAACCAGATTGAAATAATTACGTTTTTTACAGTTTAGGCAAGGATTAGTCTTTTGATACCCGCATTGCGTGTCAACACTTCTCTTAACTTTCTTACGATTCGATTAACGTCTTCTTAATATTCTGCCCATTGCGTGACATCTTTGCCATCCTAAGTCTGTGTGCATCTGTCCCTAAGATGAGGCGCAATCCGGTCGTATGAGAACTTGAACCTTAAGGGCAGATTCCGAAAGGACGTTTGGATGTCATCACGAAAGGTGCGATCTTTGACGCGCAACCTCGGTCAATACCGAATGGTGAGCACGCGTGGCGAAGAGAGCCATCAAGATTTTCAGCTTGTGCGTCAAGAGACGCATCTTGCAAATGTTTCACAGGTCGAGCGCTTCTTGCCCGACATTTTGGGACGTGCTTTGGCGCGGTGCTGGATTGATAAACCCTTCCGCCAAGAGTTCTTCTTGGCGCCCAAAGAAACACTGTCAGATTATCATGTGTTTTTGCCAGATGACATTACGGTTTCCGTTGAAACCGAAGCGGGTGAACGTTCCAAAGTGGTCGTTTACGAGCACGTTCCCGGATTGCTGCCCAAACGGATCATGTATTTGCAACTGGTCATGATGGCAGGAAGATGATGAGAATTCGGTCCCACATACTGGGGCTTTGCGCCGGCTTAATGGTGCTGCCCCACGCCGCACAATCCGGCGCCTTCTCCGAAGCGGTGCAAGCCGCGCGTTCGGGTCAGGCCGCGCAGGCTGTGCAAATGTTTCGCCATTTGGCCAATGATCGCAATGGCGCGGCGCAATTTAACCTCGCTGTGATGTATGCGCGGGGCCAAGGTGTGCCGCAAAGTGATGAGTTGGCCTTGTACTGGGGATGGCGCGCGCGCTTTTCCGGAGTCGACAAGGCTGATGTGCTGACAGGGTATCTGTCGCGCGGTGCCACCCAAAACCTGCTTGAGAAAGTGCAACGCCGGTTGCATGACGATTTGATCAAGTCGGTCAACGAGGGTCATCGGGATGCGATGTTGTCTTTGGGGCGCGTCTATCTTGAACTGACCGATCCCTCCGATCCCGAACAAGCCTTGGTTTGGTTTACAATTGCGGCCGCGCTGCAAGAGCCAAACGCCCATACCTGGCGCGATGTTGTGGCCCGAGAATTGGATCGTGAAACCCGCCTGTCCGCACAAGAGCGTGCGGCAAGCCTGTACCAGCAGTGGTGCGAGGGTCATTCGGATCAAAATCCCAACATCTGCAGCATCCGCAGCTAAACCCCATCCAACCTGTTCAGGGTTATTTTGGGAAAAAGCGGTACACATCATCCAACGTCACTTTACGGTTCTGCGCTTCGATAAGCGCGGGATCAATTTGCGGTGCCTCATCGGTTTCAACAGGCGGCTGCGCGGAGGTTCCAATCCCGGAAATCGGGGTCGCAACCTCTTCAGCGACTTCCACCTGCGGCGCAAAGTCTTCGGTTTCTTCGTGTGCCTCAGGTTCAGCGATTTCCTCTTCGATTTCCTCAAGGGCATCGAGCGCTGAGAGATCGACCTCTGGTTCTGTGCTGTCCTCCTCGGTTTCTTCGAGAGCATCGAGAACTGAGAGATCAGCTTCCGGTTCAGGGCTGTCCTCTTCGGTTTCCTCAAGCGCATCTAGTGCTGAGAGATCGACCTCCGTTTCGGCGCTGTCTTCCTCGGTTTCCTCGAAGGCATCGAGCGCTGAGAGATCCGCTTCCGGTTCGGCGCTGTCGTCCTCGGTTTCCTCGAGGGCATCGAGTGCTGAGAGATCCGCCTCAGGTTCGTCACTGTCCTCTTCGATTTCCTCGAGAGCGTCGAGCGCTGACAGATCGGCTTCCGGTTCATCGCTGTCCTCTTCGATTTCCTCGAGCGCGTCGAGAGCTGAGAGATCGACCTCCGGTTCAGCGCTGTCCTCTTCGGTTTCTTCAACCGCATCGAGTGCTGCCAGGTCAGCTTCCGGTTCAGCGCTGTCTTCTTCGTTTTCTTCGAGAGCATCGAGTGCTGAGAGATCGGCCTCGGGTTCGTCGCTGTCCTCTTCGATTTCTTCGAGGGCGTCGAGTGCTGAGAGGTCCAGCGCTGGGGCGGGTGCCTCTTCTTCTTCGCCACCTAGGGCATCGAGAGCCGAGAGATCGGCCTCCGTTTCGGCGCTGTCCTCTTCGGTTTCTTCGAGGGCCTCAAGAGCTGAGAGATCGGCTTCCGGTTCGACGCTGTCCTCTTCGGTTTCCTCGAGGGCATCGAGTGCTGAGAGATCAGCTTCCGGTTCGGCGCTGTCCTCTTCGATTTCCTCGAGCGCGTCGAGTGCTGAGAGATCGACCTCCGGTTCAGGGCTGTCTGCCTCGATTTCCTCGAGGGCATCGAGCGCTGAGAGATCGGCTTCCGGTTCGACGCTGTCGTCCTCGGTTTCCTCGAGCGCGTCGAGAGCTGAGAGATCGACCTCCGGTTCGGCGCTGTCGTCCTCGGTTTCTTCGAGGGCGTCGAGTGCTGAGAGATCGACTTCCGGTTCGGCGCTGTCTTCTTCGGTTTCCTCGATAGCGTCGAGAGCTGAGAGATCGGCTTCCGGTTCAGGGCTGTCCTCTTCGATTTCTTCGAGAGCGTCGAGTGCCGACAGGTCGACCTCCGTTTCGGCGCTGTCCTCTTCGATTTCCTCGAGGGCATCGAGCGCTGAGAGATCGGCTTCCGGTTCGACGCTGTCGTCCTCGGTTTCCTCGAGCGCGTCGAGCGCAGAGAGATCAGCTTCCGGTTCGGCGCTGTCTTCCTCGGTTTCCTCGAGGGCATTGAGGGCTGAGAGATCCGCCTCTAGTTCGACGCGGTCCTCTTCTTCTTCGCCACCTTGGGCGTCGAGCGCGGAAAGGTCCATTGCTGGAGCGGGTGCCTCATCTTCTTCGCCATCTAGCGTATGGAGAGCAGAGAGATCAGCTTCCGGTTCAGGGCTGTCTGCCTCGA
>JAGDZD010000017.1:44580-44765 GCA_049116315.1 Thalassovita sp. | reverse complement strand
TTCGGCGCTGTCCTCTTCGATTTCTTCGAGGGCATCGAGCGCTGAGAGATCGACCTCGGGTTTGGCGCTATCCTCTTGGGTTTCCTCGAGGGCGTCGAGGGCGGAGAGATCCATTGCTGGGGCGGGGGCCTCTTCTGCTTCGCCATCTAGGGCGTCGAGGGCTGAGAGGTCCATTGCTGGGGCGG
>JAGDZD010000017.1:0-44451 GCA_049116315.1 Thalassovita sp. | reverse complement strand
CGGGGGCCTCTTCTTCTTCGCCACCTAGGGCGTCTAGTGCTGAGAGGTCCATCGCTGGGGCGGGAGTCTCTTCTTCTTCGCCACCTAGGGCGTCTAGTGCTGAGAGGTCCATCGCTGGGGCGGGAGTCTCTTCTTCGTCGCCACCTAGGGCGTCGAGCGCGGAGAGGTCCATCGCTGGGGCGGGGGCCTCTTCGTCGTCGCCACCGAGGGCGTCGAGTGCTGAGAGGTCCATGGCTGGGGCAGGCGCCTCTTTTTCGTCGCCACCTAGGGCGTCGAGGGCGGAGAGATCCATGGCTGGGGCGGGAGCCTCTTCTTCGTCGCCACCAAGGGCGTCGAGTGCTGAGAGATCCATTGCTGGGGCGGGGGTCTCGTCGTCGCTGCCACCCAGGGCGTCCAATGCAGAGAGGTCCATCTCTGGCGCTGCCGCTGGGGGTGTTGGTTCGGGCTCGGGGTCTGGTTCAGCCTCGGCGGCACCAAACAAGGCCCCGAGATTGTCGAGGTCCAGAGAGGTGATTGTGCCGGTTGGTTCTGGCTCGGGTTCTGGTTCTGGTTCGACCACCTCGACCACCTCGACGGGAGGCGGTTTTTTGCGCGCACGTTTGCGCGGCGGCGTTTTGGGCTTCATGGCCTTTTCCAAAAGCTTGACGCGGGCTTGTAACAGCAACAATCGGTCTGCGTGATCGGCCCCATCGGCAGCGGTTTGCAACGCAGCGGCGGCTTCGTCGACGGGTAACCCTTCGACGGCCTTAAGCAGCTTTGTCACCACTGGATTTTGGCGTTTTTTCAAACGGGCCATTCTTTTTCCTCGCCTTACTCGGTTGGCACTGTCCTTGCACGGATCGCTACATCGAGCGCCTGCCGGACAAGCGAAACTCAGCAAGTATCGCGCCAACTGGCAGGACGCCGCAGAAAAAAGTTAACAGATCAAAGGGGGCACCAGATGTCTGCCATTGGAGATCATTTAAACCTTCACGCTCAGGCGTTGCAGCTGCGCGAAAAGCGCAACGGCATCTTGGCGTCGAACGTCGCAAATGCGGCCACCCCGGGCTATAAAGCGCGGGATATGGATTTTACTGCCGCCTTGAACCAAGCCGTTGGGCACGGGGATTTGGCGACCACCCGCGCGGGCCATATTCCCACCAGCGGCGGGGCCGGCGGCGCAGAGATGTTGTATCGTCAGCCCACCACCGTTGCCTTGGATGGCAACACCGTGGAGATGCCGGTTGAGCAAATGGAATTTGCCAAGAATACTCTGCGCTACCAATCCAGTTTGGAATTTCTCAATCGTAAGATCCGTGGCCTGACCATGGCCATGAGAGGAGAATAATCATGACGATGAGCGTTTTTGATATTTCAGCCCGCGCGATGTCCGCGCAGATGCTGAGATTGAACACAGTGGCTTCGAACATGGCCAATATGAGTTCGGTAAGCACCAACAAAGAAGATGCCTATCGCCCGATGCGCCCGGTCTTTGAAACGCAGTTTGCAGATTCAATGCAGCAAACCGGCATGGCGACTGTGGATGTTTCGGATGTGGTGCAGATGGACCGCGAGCCAACCAAAAGCTTTCAACCTGATCACCCGCTGGCCAACGAAGAAGGCTATATCTTTCAGGCCGCGGTGAATGCAGATGAGGAAATGGTCGAGATGATGGAGGCCTCGCGCCAATATCAAAACACCCTCGAGGTGGTTTCGACACTTCGTAACTTGATGTCACGCACAATGAGGATGGGCTCATGACGGTAATTGGATCCGCGAGCGACATTCGCACGCAAAGTGATATGAACGCCACCCCGGTAAACTCTGGTCAGTCAGAGATGGGGTCGCAGGACTTTCTCACACTCTTGACCACACAATTGCAAAACCAGGATCCGCTTTCCCCGATGGAGAATGCGGAATTTCTGAGTCAATTGGCACAGATGTCAACGGTGCGCGGCATTGATGACATGAACTCGTCGCTGACCGGTATTGCCTCGCAGTTGTCAGGGACCCGTATTTCCGAAGCGTCGTCTTTGCTGGGGCAGCGTGCCTTGGTGCCGGGATCGACGGTTCAAGCGTCTAACGGACGTGTGGATGGCCGTGTCGGGCTGGATGAGGACATGGATGATGTGACTGTTTCCTTCTCAAATGCCGAAACCGGAGAAATTCTTCACACCCGCTCATATGGGGCGCAAGCCGCTGGTCCAATGGACTTTTCTTGGGAAGATGCCCCAACGGATGGAACAGAAATTCGAGTTTCTGCATCGGTGCGGGGGGTAAATGGCACGCATGATGCATCTACCGCCGTATATGCCCAAATTGAAGGCGTAGAATTTGACCCGTCCAGCAACGATATGACGCTGCAAGTCCGCGGGTACGGGTTCTACATGGGCTCTGAAATCACTGCCCTGCGCTAAGTGCAGCGGCCCGAAGTTCGAAAGCGAAGAGGAACCACATGTCCAGCTTTATCTCACTGTCTGGTTTGAATGCTGCCCAAGCTGATCTGACAACCACCTCAAATAACATTGCCAACGTGAACACCACGGGCTTCCGCTCCAGCCGGACGGAATTCTCTGATATGTTCACCCGCTCCCCCTATGTGACATCGCGCACAGCGTCGGGGTCTGGGGTCCGTGTCCAGAACATCCGCCAAAGCTTTACCCAAGGTGCGGTGGCGCAAACGGCTGAGACTTTGGATCTCACCTTGCAGGGGCAGGGCTTCTTCACGGTGAGTGATGCAGTTCAAAACGGCAACGTATCCTACACACGGGCTGGCGCCTTTGGCGTGGATGCCGAAGGGTATATGGTCAACGCAGGCGGCGGCTTTTTGCAAAGCTACCCCACCAACGCAGATGGGTCTGTGAATGACCAGCTGTCGCTGCAACGCGTGCAGGTTCCTTCTACCCATGGCGATGCTGTGCAGACCAGCGCAGTGGATCTGGCAGTGAGCTTGCAGTTCGGCGCCGATGGCGCTGGCGCGCAAGACGCTGTGCCACCGACAAACACTTTTGACCCAAGCGATGAAACAACCTATGCCGCGATGGCTCCGATCAATGTGTTGAACGATGAGGCTGAGCCCGTTCCGGCAAACGTCTTCTTTATCCGCACAGTGGATCCCACCGCGGGCACCCCAACCACCACCTATGAAATGCGTATGGTGATTGATGACGAAGTCATGACCTCACCCACAGGCTCAGTGGTCTTTGACGAAGAAGGCAACCCCTCTGCGCCATTCACGCCAATGACCTTTACCGGCACAAACTGGACCATGGATCTGGATATGACAGATTCAACCATGCACGACGAAGCGTTCCGCGTTGATTCAAGTGCGCACAACGGCGAGCGCCCACGCGGCCTGTCTGGTCTTGAAGTTGGCGACGATGGTTTGATTTGGGCCTCTTATGCAGGGGATCTGGGGATTGCGCTGGGTCAGTTGGCGATCGCGAACTTCCCGAACGTTCAGGGTCTGAAGAACTTGGGCGATGCCAGCTATTCACCGACCAATGACTCAGGTGATGTGGTCTACGGCGTTGCTGGATCCGACGGCTTGGGCAACATTGAATCAGGTGCTCTTGAATTGTCCAACGTGGATTTGACCTCTGAGCTGGTGGATCTGATCACTGCGCAGCGGAACTATCAGGCTTCGGCAAAAGCACTAGAAACCTCGGCATCGATGGCGCAAACCATCATGAACATCCGAGCTTAATAGGTAAAAGGCACGCACCATGGATCGTCTTGTCCATACAGCTCTGAATGCTCTGAGTAACCAGAGGGACCTGCGGATTTCGCAGGCCCAAAACCTGGCGAACATGAACGTTCCCGGCTATCGGCGGGATTTGCCCAACGAGGGTAAAACCTATTTCGCCGATTCAATGAACACGGCGATGGTGCGTGCTTTTCAAACCGAAACCGGGCCAGCTGGGTTTTTGGCAAACTCAGGTCCGTTGCAACCCACTGGCTCAGAGCTGGATGTGGCTGTGGTGGATGAAGGCTATATGTATATCCAACCCGAAGAAGAAGGCGCAGAACCTGCGCTGACCCGTCGGGGGGATATGCACCGTGATGTCGAAGGCTTTTTGCGAAATGGGGCGGGCGAGCTGATGCTGGATCCGACCATGAACCCCATCGAGTTGCAGCCCTACAAAGACATTCAGATCTCGGATATCGGCGATATCTGGGTGATGCCGGTGGATGCGCCCGACGGGGCTGCGCCTTTGTTGGCCGGCACCTTGGCAACGGTTATTCCAGACGACGATCTGGTATTGCGCAAATCCGGCGATGGCCAAATTCGGGCCGAAGATGGCTCTGTGCCTAACCCCAACCAACTGGCAAAGCTGTCGCAAGGTGTTTTAGAGGGCAGCAACGTGAACTCGGTCGAAGAAATGATCAGTTCAATCGAAATGCAACGCAATTTCGAACTGGGCCTGCGCATGATCACCAATGCCAGCAAGCTGGACGAAGCCAGCGCCCGACTATTGCGCGCACCGGACGGCTAATTTTCATCCTCCTGACCGCTTGGCACGGCACTTGCACCTATTTGTTTAGCAGAAAGTTAAACTTTGGTTCAAACCCCGCCAGCTCTGAAGGAGGACAGGCATGTCAAGCAGCGCAATGCACGTGGCCAAGACCGGCCTCAATGCTCAACAGTCTCGCATCCAGGTGATTTCCAACAACCTGGCCAACGTGAACACCACTGGGTTCAAGCGGGACAGAGCGAACTTTGAAACCCTTCTGTATCAAACATGGCGCCCTGCTGGTGCGCAAACTTCTGAGTCCACCGAGCTGACCTCTGGGTCTTCGATTGGGACCGGGGTGCGCATGGTCAGCACCGAGAAACTGTATTCTCAGGGCGCGCTGAACCCCACAGACAACTCGCTTGATATTGCGATTGATGGCGATGGGTTCTTTCAGGTTTTACTGCCCGATGGGCGGATGGGCTATACCCGCGATGGATCGTTTGGCGTGAACTCTGAAGGGGTGATCACCACGTCCAGCGGGTACATTCTACAACCAGAAATCACCGTTCCGGGTGATGCGTCATCGATCACGATTTCCGCTGATGGGATCGTGGGGGTGACCACTGCCGGAGATGTTGAAAACCAAGAAGTTGGCCAGATCACTCTGACCAGCTTTGTAAACCCACGCGGCCTGACGCCGATTGGGGAAAACTTTGCCGTGGAAACCCAAGCCAGCGGTGAACCTGTTGTGTCGGTGCCCAACGCGGATGGCGCCGGCAGTCTGGTCCAAGGGGCGCTCGAAGCCTCGAACGTGAACGTGGTCCAGGAACTGGTCGAAATGATTGAAGCGCAGCGGGCCTATGAGGTGAATTCAAAATCCATCTCGGCCACCGACGAGATGCTGCGTTACCTGTCCAACAAGCTGTAAGGAGAGCGGCTATGAAATTGCATAAAGTGGTTCTAATGTTGAGTGTCCCCGCCGCCATGACCGTGGCTGGATGTACCTCAGAAATCGAAGCCCAAGCCTCGCAAGACTGGGCGCCGGTCTATCAAGAGCCTGTGCCACAACCTGCAGGGCTGATGCCTTCGGGTGGTATTTTTGCGGGCGGCCAAATGGGCCTATTTGCTTCGGATCGCCGCGCCGCACAGGTTGGCGACATCCTGACCATTGAATTGCAAGAGCGCTTCCAAGCCTCGAAGGCACAAAACGCCTCGTCGTCCAAAGCGGACTACTTCTCGATTGATTTGCCAGACATCCTGCCGGGCGGCATTGTTGATGCGGACCTCAGCGGAGGCACCAACAAGACCTTTAACGGCAACGGTCGGGCCTCTCAGTCAAACTCTTTGTCGGGCCGCATGTCGGTCACAGTTGTTCGGGTGCTGCCGGGTGGCAACCTCGAAGTGATTGGGCAAAAGAAGCTGACGCTGAACAATGGCGATGAATATATTCGCCTGCGCGGCGTTGTACGCCCAGCGGACATCACCGCCGATAACACCGTTGATTCCGATCGCCTTGCAGATGCAGAGATCAAATACATCGGTGCAGGTGACACAGCGGATACCGCCAAAAAAGGTTGGTTGCGTCGTGGTGTAGACGCGATTTCCCCAATCTAAACTGGCCCAACCCCTCACGGAGGATCACATGATGACCCGCAAGATAATCCGCGCTTTTCTAACCGGGCTTTGCATTATTGCAGGGGCCTCTGCCGCTCAGGCTGACCGGATCAAGGATCTGGCCTCGGTGGCCGGGGTGCGTTCGAACGCTCTGGTTGGCTATGGTCTGGTTCTTGGTCTTGCGGGCACCGGTGATGGTGGCTCAAAACTGACCCAACAGTCGATGCAATCCCTGATTTCGCGTCTGGGGTTGGACACTGAGCCTGGGGATTTGGACACCAAAAACGTCGCTGCGGTGATGGTCACCGCAGAGATGCCCCCGTTTATGAAGCCGGGGCAGGTTCTGGACGTCACCGTTTCGACCGCCGGTCGCGCCAAATCCTTGAAAGGGGGCACCTTGTTGATGACCCCTTTGATGGGGGCTGATGGCGAAGTCTATGCCATTGCGCAGGGCAACTTGGTTGTTGGCGGTTTGGGCGTTGAGGGCGGTGATGGATCCTCTTTGGTGGTGAATGTTCCGACAGTGGGGCGCATCCCGGGCGGTTCAACCGTTGAACGGATGGTGGAAACCCCCTTTCTGGAAAGCGAATATCTGGTCTTGAACCTGCACCGTGGTGATTTTTCAACCGCCGCGGCCACGGTCGAGGCGATTGACGCCATGTTTGGCAAAGGCGTTGCCGTTGCCCTTGATGGCACCTCGGTGCGGGTGCGCGCCCCTGCTGATCCGGCACAGCGCGTGTCCTTTATGGGCCTGCTGGAAAACATCGAAGTGGTGCCAGCCGAAGCCGCTGCTCAGGTGATCGTGAATGCGCGCACCGGCACCGTGGTGATCGGTGGCAGCGTGCGGGTGACACCTTCGGCGGTCAGCCATGGGTCGCTGACAGTGCGGGTGAACGAAGATTTCAACGTCGATCAGGCCGCAACGGTGGTGAACGGCAATGGCGGCATTGTGGTGGCACCCGGTGATCCGGTGATTACGCCAGACTCGGAAATTACCGTGACCGAAGACACCAGCCCCGCCTTTATCTTTGATCCAGGAGTGTCTCTTAGCTCTTTGGTGGATGCCATAAATGCTGTGGGCGCAAGCCCCGCTGATCTGGTCGCGATCTTGGATGCGCTGCACAAGGCAGGATCCCTGCGTGCCGAGCTGATCGTAATTTAAGGAGCCAAGCCATGTCGATGTCCATTGGTGCCACGCAACTTGGGATGATCCAGTCGGATTCCGCGCGGATCCAAAGTTTGAAAACCCAAGCCGCAGCTGCGCAGACCGAGTCTCAGGTTGATCCGCGTATGCAGCAGGCCGCAGAAGGCTTCGAAGCGTTGTTTCTGCAAAAGATGCTGCAAGCGGGCCGCTCGGCCAGCTTGGGCGATGATCTGATGGGCAGCAACGGCACAAAGCAAATGCAAAGCATGTTGGATCAAACATTGACCGAAAATGCCTCGGGCAAAGCCGGCCTTGGCTTGGCGGATGCCATTGTGCGCCAATTTGGTCCCATGGCGATGAAAGCCACTGACAAATGACAGATCTTCTGAACATTGGTAAATCGGGCATGCTCGCTTATCGCACCGCGTTGACGGTGACGAGTGAGAACGTGGCCAATGCTGATACAGAAGGGTATTCACGTCGTTCGATTGTGACCAAAGAGGCCGCGGGCACGGCAACCAATCCCTATGCCAATTCGATGACCGGGCAGGGGGTTTTGATTGACGATGTGCGCCGCGCGTTTAACTCGCTGGTGATCAATCAAGTGCGTGAAACAGGGTCTGCGGTTGCGTCAGCGGAAACCATGTTGCCAGCGATGGAGCAGCTCGAAGATCGGATGCTGCCCGAAGCCGGTGGTATAACCAGCATGCTGGACGGCTTCTTTGAAGCCATTGAAGGCCTGTCTGCGACCCCATCTGATCGTGGGATGCGCAGTGTTTTGATTGAATCGGGCGGTGGTCTGGCGACGGCCGTGTCCGATTTGGCAAGCGATGTGAGCAACCTTGGTGACTATCTGCATGCGCAGGGCGGGCAGGTGGTGGACCGGATCAACGGTTTGCTCAGTGAAATGTACAAATTGCAGGAAAAGATCGGCTATAGCTCGGTGCCCGGCGCCGACAACGCGGCCTTGGATCGCCGTGACAAGCTGTTGACGGATCTGTCCGAGCTGATCGAAGTGAATGTGAGCTACAGCGACAGCGGTGTGGCCACTGTGCGCATGGGGGATTCCGTTGGCGGTCCAATCCTGTTGGATCCAAATGGTGCGGCCCGTATCACATTAAACGCAGATCTCAGCCTGAACGTGCGGCCCTACCAAGCGGCCAGTGACCCAGAATTGACCCTGACCCGCTCTGCCAGTGGTGGGCAATTGCATGGGCTTGGCAGTGCGCTTGGGGCGCTGAACGCGACGTTGACCGACCTGAATGAATGGGCACAGACCCTTGCCGATCAGATGAACACGATCCACGGGGCGTCGCGTGATGCGGATGGCAACCAAGGCGTGCGCATGTTTTCGCTGAATGGGTGGGATGCGGATCCCGCCGCCGCCAACCAAGGCACCTCGCTGGCCACGGCCACCGAAATCGAAGGGGAAGAGTTTCCCTCTGGCCGCATTCGTCTGATCCGGGACAACACTGCCGGTGTTTGGAACGCCTATGACGAAAGCAACACATTGTTGGGCACAGGCACCAACCTGATCACCCTGACAGGTGTCACGATTGAAATCACCGGCAACGGCGCCGAAGGTGACATCATTGACCTAGAGCCAACACATGGTGACGCCAAGAACCTGACGTTCCTGTTGGATGATCCCGACCAGATTGCGTCGGGCGGGGCGATGACCGTCACTGCGTCGACCGCCAACACGGGCACGGCCACATTGTCCGCGGCACCCGATGATACTGCCTTTGCCTATATGGCTGAGGTGGCGGATATTTTGCCAACCGATGGAACAGCTGTGGATCTGCTGTCATCGGGCGTTGTGGGGTTGATCCCCGCAGGCACATCCGAAGTGACCTTGGCCAGCCTCTCTGTCGGAGGCGGCTCTCCGTCGGATTTGATGGTTTTCACCCGCGAGGGCACCCAGATCGCGGGCCCCGGCATGAGTGCCGCTGCCGCGGCTGCGCTTTTGACCACCGGAAATGGCTTTGCTGACGGGGCGGTCTATGACGGCAGTCTGACTGGCGCCAGCGACAACTACCTTGGCACCCAGCTGTCGACAGATGGCACTGATGCCAACACCAATTGGCTGCGACTGACCAATCTGCCGGCCGAAGATTTGATTGTGGTTGCTGGGGCCGGGGCCTTGGAAATTGGTGGTGTAATCACGCAGGGCGACGGCACCAACAATGCAGATCGCACCGTGACACTGAACGTTGTTGATTCCGCCTCCGGCGAGGTGGAGCTGCTGGATCAAGCCACCGGGCACCGGCTGGGCGGCGGCATTTTGGATGCCAATGGCGAAGTCTCGATCGCCGGCACCACGATCCAATTGAGCGGCACAATTCAGGATGGCGACGAATTTGATATCACGGCCTCTGCAAGTGGCACGGGAGATGCAAGAGGACTGTTAGCTCTGGCCGCATTGCGCAGCTTTGACAGCTCTTCTGGTCTTGGGGGTTTTCAATCCCTGATGACTGAAATTCGCACCGAAGTGGGTGGCACTGTTGCCGCAACCGAGGCGCGCCTAGAGGTGTCACAAGCGCAATATGAAACTGCTGTCACCGCCCATTCGGCTTCGTCGGGGGTGGATCTGGACACAGAAGCAGCCGCGCTGATGAAGTATCAACAGGCCTATCAGGCCAACGCACGGATTATGACAGTAGCCCGGGAACTGTTCTCGACGTTGCTCAACAGCCTTTAAGGTGAGCCATGACAATCGGAACCTCCATTCACCACTCGCTGGCCAACACGCATTTTAAGCGTTTGGACGACGACATCTCGAGCCTTCAGGCCCAGATTTCCTCTGGCAAGGCTGACCCGCGCAGCTCGGTTGATCCGGTGCGTGCGTTGAACATGTCAGCCTCGCAGGATCAAAAAGCCCTGATCGAACAATTTGCAGAAAACCTTGCCTCTGCGGATCAGCGACTGGGGCTGTCTGATGCGGTTCTGGGGGAAATCGGCAATGTGTTGGAGCGGTTCGCAGAGATTGGCATTCGCGGTGCGTCGGGGTCGGTATCGCCCTCTGAACGCGCGTCGCTGTTGATCGAAGCACAGGAATTGCGCAGCAGCATGCTGTCGCTGGCCCAGTCGCGCGACACTACAGGACGGGCCCTATTTGGCGGCTATCAAACCGAAGGCCAATCCTTTGATGATGTGAACGGCGTTGTGACCTATGTCGGGGACACCGGGCAGCATTCTTTGCGGGTCTCGGAAAACGCGACAATGGTCACAGGCATGAATGGCCAGCAAGTCTTTATGGAAGTGCCCGTTGAAACCGAAGACGGCACCGAAATTCGCGATATCTTCTCGATGGTGGATGACCTCATTCAAACCCTGCGCCCAGGTGGCGGGGATCGGGTCGCCGAAGTGGCGGTGGACGACAGCATCCGTCTGTTGCCGGGATCGGCAACTGGGTTGATCTCGATGACCATCGAAGGCCCGTTGGGGCAGGCCGAGATTTCAGCTCCTTATATGATGGATGCGCCTGACGCCTTGATTGCGGCAATCAACGCCCAATCCGCGGCCACAGGCATCACAGCAGCGGTTGATCCCGACAACTCTGCGGCCCTGCGCTTGACCGGGGCGGGCACAATGACCCTGTCCGAACTCAGCATCGAGGGCGGCAATGATCGCAACCGGCAATCCATGTCGGTTGTGCCGTTGGTGGCAGGTCAAGCTCAAGAACCCATTGTGATGGTCTCCAAGAACCAAACCGCCAACTCATTGGTGGCAGTGGTGAACACCGCGCTGTCCCATATTGCGGATTCTCGCGCCGAAGTTGGTGCGCTGCAGCAGGTGGGGGAACGCTATGCCTCCTCCTTGGACAAGCGCACCGAGATGATCGACAAGGCGCTTGCTGGCTATGAGGGTCTTGATGTGGCCGCCGCAATCACAGAATTGCAGGCCTTGTTGCTGAACCGCGATGCGGCGCAACAAACCTATGCCAAAATCTCAACCCGTACCTTGTTTGACTTCCTCGGGTGAGACGGGCGCCACATAAGGCGCAGGATCGCACGCGTCCGCTGCGCAAAGCCCTGACGGCGCTTTGGCTGGCGATTGTTGCGCTGCTTCCTTTTATTGATCGTGCCTCTGCTTCGGTGATGGATTGTGAGCAGATCGCCGCGCAAACAGGGGCGCGCAACGGATTGCCACCAGCGCTTTTGCCAGCCATCTCACGTGTAGAGACCGGCCTGAAGCAAGGCGACAAAGGGGTGCGCGGATGGCCCTGGACGTTGAATGTTCAGGGGAAGGGCTATTACTTTAAGACCCGCGAAGAAGCATTGGCCAAATTGCGCAGCGTGGTGCAGAGCGGTGTGACCAACGTTGATGTCGGCTGCATGCAGATCAATTACCGCTGGCACCATGAAAACTTCGCGTCGCTCGAAGACATGATGGAACCACAAGCCAACACGCAATACGCCGCCGAGTTTCTGACCCGTTTGGCGCGCCGGCATGGCACATGGGAAGCGGCAACCCGCTATTACCATTCTTCGGACAGCGATCGTGGCGAGGCCTATTTGGGACGGGTGAACCGGGTGTTGGCCAAGCTGCCACAGGATCAACCGTCGTTTGTGGCCTCAACCGCCAGCAGTCAGCCCCAGATGACAGCCCAGGCGACATCTTCGGCCTCGCGCCGTGCGGTTATCGAAACGCGGGCAGGGGTCTTGGCCATGGCCAACGCGCCATTGATTGCATTGGATGGGCGCATGGTGGGGTCCAAAGTGACACTGCCCGACAGCCCATTGCCTAAAATCACCGCATTGGTGGCTCAGCCGCGCGTTTCGCACGGCCGCGTCCGGGCAAAGCGGGCACGCGTGTCAACGAATCGTCAAGCCTTGGTGAATCAACTGAGGTCCGAGTTTGCAAATTGATTTTTCAGGAAAATATCCAAAAACCTAACCAAAAGTATGTCTTCCCAATCCTATGAGTTCTCCGGTTCAACCTCCGATACGTAGAGTATCGTCGGGTTTTTGACTACGCTGATCACAAGCGGAGAGCTTTGGACCGTTCCAGAGCAATCTTCGAGTATGATTGATGTGAGCAAGGTCCGAACAGATGACAAATGTGGTAACAAATCTCTTTTATGACGCTGAGGCTCCGATCCTCTATGAGATTGATTCCCATATCGTAGGGTCCTCTCCGGCGACACGTCGTATGAAACAAATGCTGACCGCGGTTGCACCAAGTGACGCGCCGGTCATGCTTAGTGGTGACACGGGCAGTGGTAAAGAACGCGCCGCCACCGCCGCGCATGCCGCTTCGGGGCGTAAGGGCAAATTGGTGGCTGTAAACTGTGCCGCCATTCCCGGTGAACTGCTTGAATCCGAATTGTTTGGGTATGAAAAAGGCGCCTTTACAGGGGCCGAAGAACAGCGCGTTGGCCTGATCGAAATGGCCGATGGCGGCACTTTGTTCCTTGATGAGATCGGCGATATGCCCTTGGCGTTGCAATCAAAATTGCTGCGTGTTTTGGAAAGCCGTGAAATCCAGCGGGTTGGTGGTCGTGAACATATCGCGGTTGATTTCCGCCTGATCACGGCGACGCACCGCCGGTTGACGGAATCTGTCGCCGAAGGCAAATTCCGCGCGGATCTCTATTACCGGATTAATGTTCTGCCGGTCCCAGTTCCGGCCTTGGCGGAACGTCTCGAAGAGATCCCCGAACTGATTGATCGGATGTTGAAAGATCACACCGAACAGCACCCTCATGCAAACCTGCCCCATTTCGCAATGGACTCGATCGAACGGTTGCAAGCGCATAATTGGCCGGGAAACATCCGGGAATTGCGCAACGTTGTGGATCGGGCGATCGTGATGTTCCCCGGCCGGATGTTGCACGCCGCCGAAGTGGATAATTTCCTATTGCTGAGCGAAAACACTGGTGAAGGTAGTGCCACATCTTCGGGCATGACCATGCAGGTTGGTGACCAAGATGCTGTGTTGCAAGCGCTGCGCGACAAAGGGTCGATCGATATCCGTTTGATCCTGCGCGATATGGAAATTGCCTTGATCGAAGGCGCGTTACAGATTTGCGAAGGCAACGTGACCGGTGCGGCCCAATCCTTGGGATTGCAGCGCACCACCTTGATCGAAAAAATCAAGAAATACGGCATTCAAAAGCCCGGCTAAAGCCCGCGCTTTCCCTCTTTTTCTTCTTCAGATCCCCACTGGCGGCCTCCGATGAGAGGCCGCTTTTTTTGTGGCCTGCCTAGAGGGCCGACAGATCGGTGCGGGGGCGCGGGCCCCACGATATAAACAATGTGAAAATTAGCTGTGACTTAGGTGAGGTTAGCCATTCGCCGCGGCGGCCTGGGCATCCAGCAGCGCTTCGATATAGCTGCCGGTGCTGTTGAGCTGTGTCACCATCAATTCCATTGCGGTGAACCTGGCGATATAGCGGGCTTCGACGGTGTCATATTTGTCGTCGAGCTTTTCAAGTTCCAATTCGTTATCCGTCAAACTGGATTGCAGGTCGTTTTCACGATTTTTCATCGTGCCATCACCGGACAGGATATCATTGATCCGTCCCAGCAAACTGGACCCCAAGCTGCGTCCAAAGGTGACGTCAAATTCATCGACACCGTCAGGAACGGTCAAGGAGATCCCAGACATCGGGCCCGAAACAGCCAGGAAGAAGCTGACGCCATCACCGGGAAACAACTCGTTCAACTTGGTTGTGCCCAAATAGGCGTCCCCAGTGTCGGGATCTCGGGTAAAGACATAGTCACTGGTTTCGGCGTCCGATGGGGGACGTCCGGCAATGGTGACCGAGGCATTTGAGGCGGATGTTTGGGATTCAAACAACGCCATAGTGCTTTCGGGATTGTCGGCCATCACCTCTTCGAATTTGCTTTCGTCCAGTTCAAGTTCACCGGTCCGCAGCACCGAGATGCCAAAATCTGACATATAGTAGCTGGTGTCATCAAATCCTTTGATTTCGGTCCGCATCATTGTGCGCAATCCGCTGATCACCGCCTCGATTGAGGTTTCGCCCGCCAGAGCGCCGGGTTCTGCCCCGTCAATCACGCCGCGAGAGGTCTGCTCGGTGAGGAACGACAATGTTTCGTTCACTTTGGCGACCAACACTTGCATCCGCGCAAGGGCTTCTTCGTATTCAATTTCGGTGGTCAAAACCGCGTCGGTGCCCGTGGTGTCCAGCAACTCCAATTCAACGCCATCAATCAGGTCGTCGATTTCGTTGGTTTTGCGGAACACGGTGATCCCATTATATTCAAGAACCGCATCAGAGGCGGCGCGAATTTGGTGATCTTCGATGGTTGCGGTGGTGTCAAAGGTCGTCAGATCGATGTCTGCCGCAGCCCCGGTGGCATTCACTGTAAAGCGCATGCCATTCACACCACCGGTCGCGCTGAGGATACCCAATGTAAAGGTGCCGTCGCCCACATCGATGATGCTGGCCTCAACGCCGCTGATCCCGTCAAACTGTGTCGCCAAATCGCGCAAAGTGGCGCCTTCTGGTACCAACATATCAAACGATGGGCGGTCTTCGCCGTCGTAGAACACTGGCGGTTCGTCCGCCGTCCATACGCCAAATTCGATCGTGATTGTGCCGCCTTGAACCGTGGCGTCTTCGCTGTCGTAGCCTTGGAACTGCAACACTTGTTCGCGTGCCAGTGCGATCACATTGAGGTTTTGACTGCCGGGTTCAACCTTGGTGGAATCTGTCACAGTCGCATTGATCGCCGAGCTGGAGGAGGTGGTCTGCATCAAAGGTTCGTCGGTGATCACTTGCAAAGATGCTTTGAGATCTTCGAGCGATGCCCGCGCTTCAGCCATGGCTGAAATTGAAACATCAATTCCATCCATTCGGTCCTCAACGATTTGGCGGCGCGGTGCGACCTCGGCGTTGGCCAAGCTTTGCGACAGCCCGGAAATATCCAGGCCAGAGCCATTTGTATTCAGGGCTGATAGGATATCAGACATAAGCTTCTCCGGTTTCCCTAGAAAACGTCGCGAAACGGCGTTTGTTTAACAGGGGTACCAGACCCAACTGGGCCTAGTAGCTGATTTCGATCTCAATCCGACGGTTCTGTTCACGCCCTTCTGCGGTGGAGTTATCGGCCACTGGTTGGCTTTCTCCCATGCTTGTTGCAGTCAGTTTTGTCGGATCGATCAGACCAGAGGCTGCAAATTCGCGCACCACACTGGCGGATCGCGCCGCAGCCAGTCCCCAGTTGTCGCGATAGTTGCCGCCACCAAGGGGCACATTATCAGTGTGACCGGTCACGGTGATCCCGCTGGCTTCGTTCATTGCTGAGAAGGCGATCCGGTCCATGATCTCTCGCGCTTGCGCTGTCAGGTCTGCCGTCCCCGAGGGGAAGGCGCCGCCTGCGCCAACGGTGACAAAGACTTTGTCGCCGCGTTGTTCAACTTGAACCAAGCCTTCGCCCAGCTCGCGTCGCAGGGCCACCGCCAGCCGATCCGTGGCAATCGCTGCCGTATCTTGGCCATCGATGCCTTCGGGATGATTGGCCGCGCCTTCGGCTGCGCCGTCGCCTTCGGTCTCGGACTCTAATGTATTCTTGGCCAGCGCGTTTAATTGCTCAACCAGTTCAGCCATCAGATCTTCTTCGGATTGCTCTGCCCCTTGGTCTTGGGTTTGACCCGGCGAGCCTAGTCCTTGATCTTGGCCAATGCCCCCTTGATCTTCGCCAAGGCTATTTTGATCCATGGGTTGGCCGGTTTGGGTGTCGTTCAACATGGCTTGTTGATCCCGCGGCAAACCGTCTTGGGTGTCATTCATTGTTGATTGAGCGTTTTGCTGATCTGCACTGTCTGGCTGGGGTTCATAATCCAGAACCATTTCGCCATTTTCCATATGTGCTTTCAGGGCCCCGTTTTGTAGCGCCTCTTGCAACAGCTCAGCCAGCTGACGCTTTTGCTCTTCTTTGCGCTCTTCTTCGGTCTTCTCTTTTTGCTCTTGTTCGCGCTTTTGACGTTCGTCCACATCACTCTTGATCTTTGGTTGTTCGATCTGAGTGGTGTCCTGACGCAGGGTGCGCGTGACCGATGGATCGGGTGAGGGGCTGAATTTCAGTTCGAGCACCGTTGTGCCGCGCGGTTGTTCCACAACTGGGATTTCACGCTGCACACCAAAAGCCGACTTCAACGAGCCGGCAATCATCTTGAATTTAGGTTGGTTGAATTCGGCAAAGGACAAAATCAAAACAAAGAAGGCCATCAGCAGGATCGCAATATCCGCAAATGTTGCCATCCAAGCAGGCGCACCCACCGGGGGGCACTTTGGGCATTCCTCGGGGGGTGGGGCTTCGACCGGTTGGACGGGAAGGGGGATGGGTTTCTTTGCCATGGTTCAACGACCTTATATACTAGGCTGCTAGAAGCTTCTGAGCGAGTTTGGGTGGCAGGGACGCGACCATCTGGTCTTGAACGTTGCGACCGGATTCACCTTTGGCGATGTTTCTAAGCCCTTCGACCACAAGCTCGCGGTAGATGGCTTCTTCTTTGCCATAGAGTTCAAGCTTGGACAGGATTGGGCCAAAAACAACGTTAGCCAAGAGCGCGCCATACATTGTTGTTAACAACGCAACCGCCATCGCAGGACCAATCGATTTGGGATCTTCCATATTGCCCAACATCTGAACCAGACCGATCAGCGTACCGATCATACCCATGGCCGGTGCAATATCGATCCAAGACTTCACGACGTTCTGCGCATTCTCATGCCGGGTCTTCATCGATTTGAGTTCTTGAGTCAGCTGTTTGACCATTTTGGGTTCGTCAGAGCCGTCCACCAACATCTGAAGTCCTTTTTCAAAGAACTTGTCGGTGACCTCTTTGTTCTCTAGGGCCATCATACCTTCTTTACGGGCGAGGTCTGACAGTTCGACCATGGTTTCCACCAGCTCGACATGTTTTGGGGCTTTGGGCATAAACGCTTTGGCCATTGACCCAAAGCTGCCGAGGAAAACCCCCATAGGTGCCGTGTACATCACGGCAAAGAATGAACCCCCTACAACAATTAGCAATGAGGGGACGTCAATAAAGGGACCAAGGCCGCCTGCCACGATCATCGAACCGACGATCATGCCAATTGCACCTAAGAACCCTATAAGGGATGCGATATCCATGCTGAACGCTCCATTGTCATACGCAACAGAAACAGCAAGAAGCGTACCAAGCCTTTAGTTTTAGTGCCTAGAATAAGGTCAATAATAAAAAATCGTTTAATTTCAGTGATTTGCAATTATTCTGCCTGATTTCTTTAAACTTTCCCCCAAAAAGTCGTTTGTCAATTCAAGCGCCACGGAGCGCAACACTCATCTAGCCAAGGAGACGGCAATGACTACTATTAACACCAACATTGGCGCACTTTCCGCCCAGGCAACTATGACCCGGGTAAATATGGATACTTCGACTGCAATGACTCGTCTGTCCTCGGGTCTTCGCATTAACGCAGCGAAAGACGACGCGGCCGGCATGGCGATCTCTGAAAAGATGACCGCACAGATCAAAGGCCTGTCACAAGCGGTTCGTAACGCCACAGACGGTAAAAACCTGGTGGACACCACTGAAGGTGCGCACGTCGAGGTTTCGAACATGCTGCAGCGTCTTCGCGAACTGTCTGTTCAATCTGCGAACGACACGAACACCTCTTCAGACCGGAACAACCTGGCGTCGGAAGGCACACAGCTGATCTCTGAGATCAACCGCGTTGCGAAAGACACCACCTTCAACGGTATGAAAATTCTGGACGGTTCGTTCACTGGTAAACAGCTGCAAATCGGCGCGGATTCGGGCCAAGTTTTGAACATCGACGTTGACAGCGCGGCCGCCACAGATATTGGCGCTCACACTGTAAACACCAAAGTATCGCTGGCCCAAGGCAGCACCGACACAGGCATCGCCGCGTCGACTGTTTTGAACATCACAGGTCACGCTGGTTCGACTTCGATCACAACAACAGCTGGTCAGTCTGCTAAATCACTGGCGGACGAAGTGAACTCTTCTTCTGCATCAACTGGTGTTGAAGCGACAGCGATTTCCAAAGCGAAACTGTCCGGTTTCTCGGCAGCATCAACAGTGACTTTCGAAGTGAACGGCACATCGATCGGTAACGTGAACATCTCTGACACCGGTGACCTTCGTGGTCTGCGGGACGCGATCAACACACAAGCGGGTCAAACCGGTGTGACAGCGACTATGGGTGACAGCAACGGTGAAATCGTTCTGACCGACAGCCAAGGTGAAGATATCGCCCTGACCGGTTATGACACCGGCGTCAACGACACCACATTGCTGGTAACATCGTTGAACGCAGATGGCACCGCCTCTGGTTCCACAGCGGGTACTCACACCTCGACACTGACCGACACCACTGCGGCGATCACCGCGGCCCACATCACGGGTTCGGTTGCGATGACATCGACCAAAGGTTTCTCGGTTGGCGCGTCTGTGACCACAGCGGGTGCCAGCTTCTTGGAAGCCTCGGCGAACAGCTCGTCGCTTGATGATGTTGCTTCGATCGACCTGACAACAGCGACCGGTGCGTCCAAAGCGATTAAGACCATCGACGTTGCTCTGGATAAGATCAACCAATCACGATCCAACTTGGGTGCGGTTTCCAACCGTCTCGACAGCACGATCTCCAACCTGACCAACATCTCGGTTAACGTTGAAGCGGCGCGCTCCGGGGTTAAAGATGCTGACTTCGCAAGTGAATCAACTGCACTGGCCCGGGGTAAGATCCTGTCCCAAGCTGCCACAGCGATGTTGGCCCAAGCCAACTCGTCTCAACAGAACGTAATGCAGCTGCTCCGTGGTTAATAGAATCATCTGACGGGATTTTGACACCCTGACGATAAACCGGCGCTTCGGCGCCGGTTTTTTTTGTTTTCAATGACTTAGTGACCCATACTTTTGGCTAAAGTACATCCGGAAGGGTCAGTCAAACGTTTAACGTTGTTTGGGGCTAAAATGAAATGCATCCTTGGTGCCAAGGAGATCGTCATGCAAATTTCAACGGTACAACATCTTGGTCAGCGTCAATCGATTGTAATGACTGCGCAGCTGCAAAAAGCAATCTGCCTATTACAGTATAGCAACACTGATCTTCACTCTGTGATTGAAAGTGAGGCCGAAGATAATCCGTTTGTAGACGTGAAATCGGGTGCCACAAATGATCACCAAGGCGGGCTGCGCGGTGTCGCAGGTCAGCGCGGCGGTGGTCATGCCGATCAAGGCGATATGTTGGCACGGATCGCCGAACATGATCTGTCTCTTTATAGTCATGTCGCCGCACAATTTGACATGTTGTTTCCAGAGCCAGCTGACCGCATGACAGCTGATGTTTTCCTGGAAGCGCTGGAACCTTCGGGTTGGTTGGGCGAGCCTTTGGATGCAATGGCCTTTCAACTGGGCATCACCCTTGAAGAAGCCGAAGATTGGCTGGTTCGGGTGCAACAGGTTGAACCCTCAGGACTTTTTGCGCGCTCTTTGGCTGAATGCCTGGCGCTGCAAGCCGAAGATAAAGGTCTGATGACCCCACTTTTTGCAACTCTTTTGGAAAATCTTCCAAAACTGGCGCAGGCCGATCTGAAAGGTCTGATGCGGGCGTGCAAATGTGACATGGACGCGCTGCGCCCAGCTCTAAAGTTGTTGCGCAGTCTGAACCCTAAACCAGGCGCTGATTTTAACGGCCCAGTGACACCGCAGCGGGCCCCCGATTTGATCGTCACCAAAGGCGAAGAGGGCTGGCAGATTGAGTTGAACAAATCAACCTTGCCGAGTGTTCAGGTCAACGAGAAAAAAGCCGCAACATTGAAAGCCGCCCATGGCGAATACGTCAATGACACGCTGTCGGTAGCGCTTTGGTTGCGCCGCGCTGTGGCGCATCGCAATCAAACAACCCTGTCTGTGGGCGCTGAAATTCTGCGCCGCCAAGCCGGTTTCATGAACAAAGGGGCGGCTGGGTTGGTGCCGATGACCCTGAAAGACGTGGCCGAAGCGATTGGCGTGCACGAAAGCACTGTCAGCCGGGTCACAACGGACCTTTTGATGCAGACACCGCAGGGCACATTCCCTCTGAAATACTTGTTCTCAGCCTCTTTGCGCAAAGAAGAAGGGGAAGAGGGCGAAAGCGCTGCCGCGGTGCGCCACCGGATCCAACAATTGGTGCGTGACGAAGATCCAGCCCGGCCGCTGAGCGATGATGCTCTGGCCAAGCTGATCACCGAAGAAGGCACACATTTGGCGCGTCGCACTGTCGCCAAGTACCGCGATATCTTGAAAATTCCCTCGTCGTTCCAGCGCCGCCGCAACGCGCTGTTGCAAGCGAGCTAAGACCCTCTCGACCTCTCTCTCTTTTCTCTCTGAATGAACGAAGTGCATCCCCGTGCACTTCGTTTTTTTATGGAAGGTCGTCGCCCGTTTGATGCTGTTCAACGGTGCCCGCTGGCGCGGGCTCAGCCTGTCTCGGACCCTGCCTTGGGCAGGGACCTCGGGTTGGGATCCATGGCGGCGTTTGGCGCCACTAGAGGATCTTGGTTCAACTGGAAGGGGCTGTCTTAGGCGCTGGCTTCGGCGTGGCGCACGGTTGAGGCCGGGGTTTTGGCCAGGATGATTTTGCCAAAGGCAAACCGATCGTCAGGTTCCATATCAAGGTAGGCTTTGTGCGCTGCCATTTCGGAATCTGCAGCGATCACCGCATATGGGCGCATGCCCCGGCTTGCACGATCTGATCGAATCAGCTGGGCATACCCGCGCCAGACAAAGGCACCGCCCAGAAACCACAAGAGCACCATCGCCCAGATGCCCGCAGGCCACCCAAGGGCCACCAGAGCCACAATCCCGGCCATATGGGGCCACAGACGCATATTGGCCAACCACAACAGCGGGATCATCCAGCTGAGCGGGGAGACACGATGGCGAAACAAGTCATAGGTGCCGTCTGCGGCGCGCAGGATTTCCCAATTGTCGACCTTGTCACTGTCCACGGCTGTGATCTTGGCATTGCCCGCGGCCGGGCAGGGGCGCCAGCGCCCCAACTTTGCGGTGACGCTGATCACCGTCAGATCGATGTCGGCGCGGCGAAAATGCATGGTGATCTTTTTGTCTTCACGCGGTGAAAACTTGCGGGCCATGGCCCGGGCGCCCTCTACAAAGGGTTTGCCATCCAGCCCCACCAGCTTATCGCCGGGGCGCAACCCAAGGGATTGCCCTGCGGGGCCAATTTTTGTCAGCTCAAGATGAGATTCTGCGGGCTGGTTTGGCAACATTGGGGACCTCAGGGAAAGCTAAAGGGATTTGTTGGCGGCTTTGGCTTCGCAGCGCGCGGAGTGGACCGTGTGGTGCTTGGGCGCGGCTTGGGTTGGGTGACCTGCGCCGTCACTGTGGGCGGCGGTTTTTGCACCCGGGTCTGGTTGGCGGCGTTGGTGGTCATCATCTGATTAGCCACTGTCGAGAGTTTTTGCGACATGGCCACCTGAAGATCCGCCAAACCGGCCAGAATGTCATCGCGGATCACTTCGACTTTGGGATCCATGGTCATGGCCAATTGGCTTGAGAACCCTTGGGCACCATCCCCCAGCGCCGCTGAGATGGCCTGCGAGCTGCCCGCGATCTGTTCTTCGAGCACGGTCATGCGATCGGTGATCGAGGTCAGCGATTGGGCAAGCTCGGTGCGCTCGCCGGTTTGGCTGGCGATCATCTCTTCGGCGATAGTCACGGTCTCGTTCAAACGGTTCACGTTTTGGGTAAACAGATGCAGGGCTTCGACATGGGTGTCGCGCGCGGTGCGCAGGTCGCTGAGCGTTCGGAAATAGACCAAACCGCTGAGGCCGGCGCAGATGGTCATGGCCACCAGCCCACCGATCCCAGCTGGAATCAACTTACGGTCAACCCAGTCCGCTTTGGTGCTGAGCTTTTTGGATGTTTTTTCAGCCAGAGAGGCCGCATCGCTGGCGGTTTCTGCTGAGGCGAGGGCAATTTTGATGGCCTCACCGGTATCTGGGGTTTCCGTGGTCATGCGCGACTCCGTCACTATTCAGACTAGGCTTTGCATTTCCCGTGCCACCTTTGAGGCGAAGAAAGTGGATTTCTTTAGCAATAAGGTAAAACAGCGGGGCAATGGGTCGTTTTTCAATTCAACAGCTATCGACACCCCTGAAGGAGTAACTGATGACGGTTTATGAGCCGACGTTTAACGAGACTGGGGCCCCTGCTATGCCGGTTCTTGACGTAGCAATGTTTGCGCGTCTGACCATTGGTGAGGCCTGTTTTGATATTGGTACGGTAAAACCGGGCCAAATCGGTGCCGAAGACGAAAACAAGGAGGTCATCGCGTTTCGTCCCGATGATGTCACCCCTTGGAAAGCGTTGCGAAACGGCATTGATAATGGCTGGCGCCCTGTGGCCGCAGAGGTTTTGCGCAACACCCGTGATGCGCTGCATGATTACTGTCGAATGCATATGATCCGTCGCTCTGGTGCCTTCCGCCCGGGCAACATGGTGTCGCTGACTCTGTTTGGGTTTGATTGGGATCTGCGGGTCTCGTCGGATGGGCGTCGTGCGCAGGTGCGTTTGCCCGAGCAAGGCTGGGAAGAAGTCGACAAATCTTTGGTGGCAGAACATGCCGAGCTGAAAGAGCTGGCGATCGCAGCCTTGATCAAGTTCAGCCCAACCATTCATCAAGTGTTTGAGGATGACGTTGAAGCCTGGGCATTGCGGCTGGCCGCTGGCGCGCAGGTGATGCCGGTCATGTGATCGCGCCTTACAGTTTTGGATTTGAAAATGGGCTCTGCGGAGCCCTTTTTTGTGCGCGCTTCTTATTGGGCGCGGTGGCGAAAACCTCTGCCTTGGTGTCCCTGTTTGATGCCTCGTGGGATGTTTTGAGCAGCAAATCTGCTTTGATCACACTTGGGCGTGGTGTTGAACCGTTCAGCTTGAACAAGGGAGATGCTTGTCCCATTTGATTGGGTCGGTTTTTACAGGATGTAGAGACGTCAAATTGATGGCCCTTGCGCCGATCCCTTTGCTGATTTGCTCATCTGGATGATTTCCACCAGCGATGCATGAAATCTGGGTGAGGGGGCGTAAATGCAAAAAGACCAGCCGGGGGCTGGTCAATTCATTCTTAGGTGTCGAAAACAGACTTAGTTTTGGCGGTAACGATGCAGGGTGCGCGCTTCGTCAAGACTTAGGCCAACCGCGGTGCTGATATGCTCGGGATCCCCACCCATACGCGCGATTGAAATGGCTTGTTCCACCAGTCGTTCATCCGCCAAAGTCGAAACATGACTTTCGATCTTGGCCATTTTCTTATGCTGTTCGCCCAGCAAGTTTGACTGAGCTCGGAATTGGGCCTCAAGACGTTCTTCCAAGGCAGTGATCATTTCCGAAGTTGTGTCCGCACGACCGTTATAGGCTTTGCGCATTTTCAGACGATGTCCGATCAGCGTAAAGGCGGCGCCCAGCAAAAGTGCACTGGCAGCAAGGTGGATGAGTTGAATGGTGGTCATTCTGCGCCCCTATATTTTAACCGGCCAGTTCCAGGTAACCCTGGAACAAACTGTCTGTGATCTTTTCGACGTTGACCGGGTAGTTACCCTCGGACAACTGGTCTTTAATTTTGTTGACCATTTCAGTGTCAAATGGTGGTCCAGCTTTCAGCTCGCTTGGCATACTGCTAGCGGTTGCGCTCAGGGATACTGCATCGGTTTTTGCCCCCGCAACCGATTCAGATTTCTGAGGCGCAGCAGTTTGCGCTTTTACAGGTGATGACGTGCTTGACGACACAGCCCGTGTGGCTGAGGCATTGGACGATATCTTGATCGGATCGACCATGGCTCTTTCTCTCTCTCCTAGTTGAGATATACAGTTCTCACGTTATTACTAACGACGCTTGCTTAATAAGTTTTAGCGCGAACTATGATTTTTTGCGGGCCAGCGATTTGACCGTACAAAACGGTCCCGCTGGAAAGATTACGAACTTCGATCATTTCACCTAACTCACCGTTTTTCAAAGAAATTCCGGGAGCAGAGATGGACATTCCGCCAGCAAGAAACTGAATTGATACTGGCATATCTTTGGTGATCATCCAATTCTTTTCTAGGTGACGTGCTTGAACAGCGCGCCCTTCGCCTAAATTTTTGGACAATCGTTGACCGATCAGCGCATTGAGATCAGAAAAGCTGCCATCCACGCTGCCACTGGCCGCGGGGGCCATTTTGACATCGTTGGCAGTGATCACAGCGCCGCTTTTCAGTGGGCGCGTTAACGTGGCCACCAAAGGCCCAGTGGCCTGCGCGGGGACAGCACGTGGACGGATGGTCTGACGATTGCTTTTGGCTGTGCTGCGGACCTGACGATCCCAAGCCCGAGGTCCATCACAGCGGATCAGCAAGTTGGACCAATCCCCTTGGCGCGGGGCAATATGGGGGGCATGGCTGCAGGCCGGGTATCCGCGGGATGCAGAAATGCGGGCCTCTCCGGCCAAACCATTGGCGCGGAGGGTTTGCACCACCAGCGCTTTCAACTCTGCGCCACTGACGCCATCGTCATAGGACACGGTGGGATCACCGCTGGCCAAAGACAGGCTTGGCAGGGTCAGAGCAAAGAGAAGAGGGCGCAGCAGTTTCATTTGGAATCCACAAAGCGAACAAGGCGGCCGTCAAAGACAGACAGCGGTGTGGCGGGATCGACGGGGCGCAGGGTGGCGCGCTCTCCGTTGAGGCGAACAATTTCCAAAGCTTCAAAATCGGAGGCAGGATTTTCAGTGAAGGCCAAAGCACCCCGGGTCAAGCCTTGGCGGCTGCCCACGGGCACGCTGAGCGTGCCACCAGAGCGGCTGACATGGGCGGCCACGGGTGTGCAGGTGGCGACATCAATCAGACCTTCAAGGATTTCTTCAAACCCTTCTGACAGTTCTGCTTTCAGCTTTCCGCGCCGTTTGCCCACACGATTGGAGATCGGCCCGGTGCCGGGCAGGCGCACAGAGTTGGACAGGGTGCGTTCTGTGATTTGGCCAGTGCCTTCGATCAGCTGCAACTTGGCGCGCATCACCACGGCGTTGCCTCTGCTGGTTTGTTCGGTGTCGATATCGATGATTGTGACCAGCTGGGTATCGCCAGATTTGGTGCGCACCGCGCCGCGGGTCAGGGCTGTGTAGTTGAAATTCAGGTTTTTCGAGGGGGACACAGGGGTTTGACCCTGACCCATCACACGATCCACCGTGACCGAATTGTGCCGATCAAGGCGGGCCATCGCGTCGTTGTACAATTCCGCCCCAAGCTGATTGGACCAAGCCGGCGCATTGGGGGAATTGCGAAATTGGGGCGACAGCGCCATCAGGATGATTTGACGACGATAGCCGCAGGCAGGCCCTTCGAGCGGGGCCACCAAAGCGCGCAGGCGCACTTGAATGGTGTTGGCGGACCAAGCTTCGCCAAGATTGTCATAGCGCAGAACCCGGCCTGCCGCGCGCATCATCGTGACATCACGTACAACGCGGCCTTTGTCGACCACTGTGTGGCCTTTCATGCGAACACCGCCGGCCATGCCGGCAGAGATCAGGGCATCGGCCAAGGCGCGACGCCGTGCGGCAGGTTTGTCTTTGGAATTGGCCGCAACCGCATGGCCGATCACTTCAACCCAAACGGCTTGGGCCGTGGCCAAGCTGGGCAGAGACAGGGCCAACAAGGCCGCCAGAACAAAGACAAACCGCGCACGTTTCATGGCTTATACCTGCCCACGCGCTGCGCGCAGAATATAGGACACCGTGTCAGGCTCTAGCGCCAGGATCACCTGAAAACTGTCAGAGTCCTTGGGGATGATCCGCAATGTCTTGGCACCGCGAATTTCACCCGCAACAACCCCACGCAGTTCATCGCTGCGGATAACGTTGTCGCGCAATGTGGTATTAGAGGTCAGTTGGAAGCCGTGGATTTGCTCTGTCAGATCACGCATCGCTTCGAGGCGGGCCGCACGCATCGCCATCAGACGACGCTCATTTACGGTTTTGCCCGGTTGGGCGCTGATTTGTGAATAGCCAACACCGGTGATTTGCACCGGGGCAGGGGCCGCAGACAGTAGGCTAGAGGTGGCCAAGGCGGACAATGGGGACTGAGGTTCGCCCGAAAGCGCATCCAGATTGTCCTTGGTCACTGCCAAGGCTGAGGTTTGTTCTGCTGGGCTGCTTGGCAAAGCCTGAACTGCGCGAACAGGCCCTTTCATGCAGGCCGATAGCGCGACGCTGATGGTCAGCATCGATCCTATCAAAGGCAGAGGTCGGGAACGGGACGACATGATGTGTACTCCTGTGAAAGTCGGGGTCTTGGGCAAAAATGTGCAAACCCCGTGCCAAGGAGGACCGAAAACAAGTTTCAAAAAGAAAAAGACCGCCAAAATTCTGGCACGGGACTTGCAGAAATATTTCCCGAGAGGCCCCCGGCCAGCAGACGTAAATAAGGACATATCCCCTCATGGCAGTTACCAACGCCAATATCGGATCCACCGGCGCACAGCAGATGCTGGGCAAGTTCGGCGGCATGACATTGCCCTTTGGCATTCTGGCTGTTGTGGCCATGATGGTCTTGCCATTGCCGGTGCTGTTGTTGGATGTGTTCTTTGTGTTCAACATCTTGTTGGCGCTTCTGGTGTTGATGGTTTCACTCCATTCTTACCGCCCGATGGATTTTTCGAGCTTTCCAAGCGTTTTGTTGATTGCGACTGTTTTGCGCTTGGCGCTGAACGTGGCCTCAACCCGGATTGTTCTGACCGATGGTCACGCCGGTCCCGGCGCGGCTGGCAAGGTGATCGAGGCCTTTGGCGAATTTGTAATCGGCGGCAACTTTGCCGTTGGCATCGTGGTTTTTGCCATTTTGATGATCATCAACTTGATGGTGATCACCAAAGGTGCAGGCCGTGTGTCCGAAGTCTCCGCCCGTTTCACATTGGATGCGATGCCGGGCAAACAGATGGCGATTGACGCGGATCTGAACGCAGGCATCCTGACCAATGATGAGGCCCGCGAGCGCCGCCTGGAAGTGACCAACGAGGCCGACTTTTACGGTGCCATGGATGGTGCGTCTAAGTTTGTAAAAGGGGATGCCGTTGCGGGTATCTTGATCCTTGCAGCCAACATTCTGGGCGGGATCGTAATTGGGACCGCGCAATACGGTATGGAACTGGGCAGCGCGGCAGAAACCTATGTGCTGTTGTCGATCGGTGATGGTCTGGTCGCACAGATCCCTTCCTTGCTGTTGTCGATTGCCACTGCGATCATCGTGACCCGCGTGTCCTCAACCCAAGATATGGCCGCCCATATTGGCGAGCAGATGAATATTTCGCGCGCTTGGGTGCCTGTGGCTGTGGTGCTTGGCATTCTGGGCATGGTGCCCGGCATGCCCAATGTAATGTTCCTGACCGCTGCCGCGATTGCAGCTGGGGCGGCGTGGTATTCCAAAAAGCGCGACGCGGCGACGGCAGAGGCCGCCGAAGTGGAAGAAAGCCAAGCCGAAAGCCAGCAGCAGCTGGAAGCCAATAAACCAACCTCGACCATCACCGCCAATGACGTCACCGATTATGCGCCGATCTCGATCCAGATTGGCTATGGGTTGATCCCGCTGATCGATGGCGGCGAAGCCAGCCCCTTGGTCAGCAGCGTCACCGGTGTGCGCCGTGATGCCTCCAAGGCGATGGGCTTTGTGGTGCCGGGCGTGCGCATTCGGGATGATTTGAACCTGCAATCCAACCAGTACCGTCTGAAAATCGGTCAATCTGTTTTGGGCGAAGATGCGGTCTATCCTGATCGCAAGCTGGCGTTGCCCGGTGGCATGTCCAAGCGCAAATTCAAAGGCATTGAGTGCCGCGATCCGAGCTTTGGCATGGATGCCATCTGGATCCTGCCGCATCAGCAAGCCGAAGCCGAGGCGGACGATTATGTTGTGGTTGAGCCTGAATCGGTTGTGGCCACGCATCTGTCGCAGCTGCTGTATGCCCATGCAGACAAGCTGATTGGCCCAGATGACGTTCAGACTCTGCTTGATATCCTTGAGCAATCCAGCCCAACTCTGATCGACACTGTTGTGCCCAAACTGGTGCCGCTGCACGTGTTGACCTCTGTGCTGCGCTATTTGCTGACAGATCGGATCCCTGTGGGCGATCTGCGCCGTATACTCGAAGGTCTGGCGGATCTGGCGGCTTTGGGCCTTGGTCCGATGGAAATGGCCGAGCGCCTGCGCCCCACATTGGTGCCACAGATGCTGCAACAGATCGTGCCTTTGTCAGAATCTTTGCCTTTAATCACGCTTTCGCCGGAGTTGGAACAAATGTTGCTACGTTCTATCCCACAAGGGTCCGGAGGCGCTTTGATGGTGGATAATTCTTTGGCTGAGCGGATCGTCGGTGGTTTGACCGATATCAGCGAACAGCTGTCGTCTGAAGGTCGCCACCCAATTGTTATTGTTGCTGCTGGTCTGCGTCGCGGGCTTGCAGGGTTCATCCGGATGCATGGTCTCGACACCGTGGTGCTGGGGCTGGACGAATTGCCCGAGGGCCGCCGCATCGAAGTGGTGTCAACCATCGGCGGCCACGATGCCGTTCCGAATATGGATAAGTAGGAGAAGATCTTATGACTAAATCCATCACTATTCGCGCCGCTGATAGCGCGCTGGCCATGGAAGAGGTTGTCCGCCAACTGGGGCCGGATGCGTTGATCTTGTCGACAGCACGCCGCAATGGGCAATTCGAAATTCAGGCCATGGTCGAAGAAGAGGCAGAAGAGCAGGTGCCCCAAAAGCCTGCGCTGGCTGCCAAACTGGCCAAAGCCGCCTTTAAGACAAAACCAAAGGCCAAAGCCGCAGAGAAACCAACCGCAGAGCCAGCGGCCAAAGCGCAGCCCAAAGCAAAAGCCAAAGCCGCGCCACAGCCCGACGCTGTTGCCGCCCCGGCGAGCGAAGAGCTTGGCACACCGGTTTCCGAAGTTCGTGAAGCTGCGCCCAACACGTTTGAAGCGTTGCTAAAGCGACGTCTGGAAGAAGATAAAATGCTGGCGCCGAGCGGCCCAGAAGGAGAGGACGACGCCACACCCGAAGCGCGCGTTGAAATTTCCCCCGAGGCCCGAGACGCTGCACGTCAGAAACTGGTAGAAGACAGTGAACCGAAGGCAAAAGCGGCCGCTCCTGCGCCCGCACCAGCCCCAGCGGCCCCCAAACAGGCCGCAGCCCCTGCGCCGACACCGGCGCCGGAACACCCTGCTGCGCCCAGTGCCAGCGCTCAGCCTGTCGCCGCGCCAGAAACCAAGCCCGAGGTGGCCAAGCCCCGCAAACGCTCTGCGCCGCTCAAAGCGGCCCCCGGGGCTGCGCGGGCCGTGCCCAACAGCAAGCATGAACCTTCTGAGCCCCTGTTTGCCCGCTATAAAGTGGGTGACAATGGCAAAGCCTCGGTGATCGAAGCCGATAAGGCCCCTGGCGCAAATGTGCCAAAACCCACCCATGTGCCACAATCTCAGTTCAGCGGTTTGGGCGCGTTGGAAATTCCAATGCCACGCCTGCCTGATCACGTGGTGGAAACCCTGCAATCGGATCTGCGTCAGTTGGATCAACTGGGGGAATTGGGTGGCTTGAGCAAAGCCATCGTCTCGACTTTGGTGCCACGGCGCGCCACGGAACCTTTGGGGGCAGGCCGCTTTTGGTTGGCTGGGCCGGACATGCGTCAGAAAGCTTTGACAGCGATGCGCATAGCCATTCGCAAATTGGACGCCGGAGAGGCAAAACCCACGTTTTATGTGATGGGACGCGAAGGGCGTGCAGATGCAGCCTTTCTGGCCTCAAAAGCAGAATTACTGGGATTGAGTGTGTCTTTGGTGGACGAAAGCGTTGGGCGCAATTTGCCCGACGATGTGCCTGGATCACAGATTGTTTTGCTGCCCGATGACAGCACCATTGCCAAGCAATATGCGCAGAAGTTTCAACATGATGGCGACCGTGGTTTGTTTGTTTTGCCAACGGTTTACTGCCAGCGCACGCTTGTGCCTTTGCTGGCGGATTGGGCGGGAATGGAAACGCAATTGTTGTTGTGCGGATCTGAATATACGTCGATTTCTCCCGATCTGGTGGCATGCATATTGCAATTTAATCTGCAGGTAGGTTGGAAAAGTTCCGGAGAAGAAATTCTCGAGAATTTGACCCAGCTCGACGAAGCAACAGTGACCGATTGGATGCGGTCTTGGGTTCCAGAAACCCAGACGTCATCCGCCTTGGCCCCTGCGGCTGCAATGTTTCGCTCCGCACAGTTTGCGGCCCGGTAATGAATGAGTGAGGACAGGTAATGATTGCGCAAAAGGGATATGCCCCCAAAGCGACGGACCCGGATACGCTCGTGAAAGAGCACATGCCGCTGGTTCGAAAGCTGGCCTGGCACTTTATGGGCCGAGTGGGACAGTTTGCCGAAATCGATGATCTGCTACAGGCGGGCTACTTGGGCCTGATTGATGCAAGCCGTCGCTACACCGTTCAAGAAGGGGTGAGTTTCTCGGCCTATGCCGCGATCCGTATCCGTGGGGCGATTGTGGATTTGCTGCGACGCAATTCCAATCTGTGCCGCAGCACCATTTCGATGCAACAGAAGGCCAAGGCCGCAGAGCGCGCGCTGGCGCAAAAGCTGCACCGGGATCCTATGCCAGAGGAGATCGCTCACGAGCTTGAAATGACGCTCGAAGAGTATCTGAATTGGGAAGCACGGTTTCAGGCCAACAAGACGCAGTCTTTGGAAGAGGTCTATTCCGACCACTCGTCTCTGTTTCAAGACAACTCTGTCAGTCCAGAGGATGCGACGCAGCACACCCAGATACGAGCCATCATGAAGAAGGCCGTGTCTGAGTTGCCCGAGCGTGAGGCGCTGGTGCTACAACTCTACTATGTAGAGGAAATGAACATATACGAAGTCGCCGCCGTGATCGGTGTGACCACTGGCCGCGTATCGCAGATCAAAAAGGCAGCAATCGGCCGGTTAAGAGACCGAATGAAAGGCTCGTTCTAAGACGAAGAACTAAAAACGAAGGTTAAAAAGGTTAAAGAAGACCTTGGTCACGTGCAGTGATCACAGCATGGGTCCGATTGTTGGCCCCCAACTTTTTACAGATCGATTTTACGTGCATTTTGATAGTTGCTTCAGACAGTTGCAGAGAATTCGCGATCTCTTTGTTCTGTTTGCCTTCACCAAGACATTCCAGAACTGTTTTCTCGCGAGCACTCAGCTTACCAACGGTTTCGCCGGAATCTGTCGTCTCTTCACGCATCAGATCCAATGGCACGTAGGTTTCCCCAACATGCATAAATCGGATCGCAATGGCCAAACTTTTGGCAGGCATTGTCTTGGGCACAAGTCCCGCAGCACCTTTGGTCAAAGATTCATCCAGGATGCGCCGCGTTGGCGTCCCCGTCAAAATCGCAACCGGGTTCTTTTTGTTCAGTTGAATCGCACGGACAAGTCCCTGCGTGCCGTTCATTCCCGGCATGTTATAATCAAGCAGCACTACGTCGTACCCACCGTTGGACGTGATGGCAGACAAAGCCCCATCCAAATCCGTTGTGGTGGTCACATCCATATCAGGCTGCGTGGCGAGGAACATGGACAAAACGTCCAAAATCATTCCGTGGTCATCCGCGATCAGTACACGGATCTTTCCGCTGGTGTCGTTCATAACGTACCCTCTTTTTCCTCCAGCCATACAAACTAGTTACGCATCTATACTGACGGCCAAAGAGGAAGCTTATTTTAAGACTTTCTTCTCGATTAGATCAGATTTCTTGCACCGGGCAAGCAATATTACCGAAAATAGCATACTTAAGTATGTATGGATAGACGGAAGGGTGTATTGCCAGCTAAGCATCTCAGACCTACCAATTTTCTGGCGAAAAAAGTCAGGTTTGCAATTATTATTAACGATCTGGGCAGCCGACAGCGCGTTTGTTGCTCATTCCACCTCAAAAGTTTGCCATTTGGACGTCTAAGGGGATCATATAGGGTGAATTGCTCGCTTGGAAAGAGTGAATTTTGATTCACTCTCCCTAAGCGGGTGTAAGTGATACTTATTGGTCGTCTTGCACGGAAAAGTTTGTGCTTTTCCTAATATTGGTCGACTTTGTGAGAGTGAAACAAGAAATAGAATTCGGTCTGAGTTTGCACCCGATGCTGCGTGGTGCGAACCTTGTTGTGGTTTTAGCGCGATGTGTCGCGGCGTTTGAGGGAATGGATGTTCGGGCTTAATCTTGCCAAAGAGAACAACCACCAGCGGTGGATATGGGCGGCCTGGGGCGGGCTTGTCCTGGCCTTGGTGTTTTCCATTGCCTTGGTCTTTTGGGCCTCTGCTGGCCTGAACAAAAGCGCAGAGAATCGCCAACAGCGCAGCGAAACACTGGGTCAGATCTCTCGTCAGATCGAAATCGACATCGTGGCGATGCGCTCGTCTTTGGGGCTGACGCAGATCGAAATGATCAGCTGGCACGGGTTTGCTCTGTTCCGCAAAGAGTTCGACCGGTTCCGCGTTTTGGTCGAGCAATCGCAAAATGCATCGGCACTTGCGGTGCCCACTGATGGGTTTGCCTTTGAAAATCTGATGTCGTCACAGCGCGAGTTCTTGGCGACTTACCGCGATCTGGTCCATTTGCCGGATCGGGATCTGGCGCGGTTTGTCCCCAAGATGGAAGCAGACCTTGACCGTATGGTTTTGGATCGGCGTGCCTTGCTGATGCAGGCAACTCAGGAAATGCTGGCCTTGGCAGAAACCGAAAATGACTCGCAAAGCACGCGATTCTTGGAATCCGGTTTGTGGTCGACGGTGCTGATGCTGGTGATGCTGAGCTTGATTGCGGCGGCGACCGGCGCGGGGATCTGGGTACAGCGGCGCCTTTATCAAGCCAACCGGTCAGTGCGCAACATGCAGTCCATCATCGACAGTTCACGCGATGCGGTGATTGTCATGGACCAAGAGGTCAACATCCGCGAAGTGGGCGGCGCCGCCGAGGCCACATTTGGGTTTGACAAAGACGACATTCGCGGCCGCAACGCGATGGAGCTATTTGCGACTGAGTTGCCGCATACCGAAATGATCCGTCGCGCCCGCGAGCTGTTTGACGAACGTCCTGAGTGGATGAAAGAAGGCCGCCGGCTTGAGTTGAACGGCAAGCGCGCGGATGGAACAACCTTTCCGATCGAGGCTGGGTTTGGCTTCGTCGAAGATGATGATGGCAGTCAGATGGTGATTGCATCGATCGTTGATTGTTCTGATCAGGCCGAGCGTGAATTGAACCTCATGCAGGCACGCAACGAAGCATTGCAGGCGGAGCGGGCGAAATCCCGGTTCCTGTCTTCGATCAGCCACGAGATGCGCACGCCCTTGAACGGGCTGTTGGCCAGCTTGGATCTGATGCGTGAAACAACCGAGATGAATGACCGTCAGGCGGAATTGGCCACGATCATTGAACGCTGTGGTGATGATGCGCTTGAACAGGTTGAAAACGTCCTGGAATTGACCCGTTTGGACACGTTGGCCAACACCGCCGTCAATGTCGCGCCGTTCTCCCCTTCGAGTGTGCTGCGTGAGATCGTCGAAGCGGCCACCTCTAAGGCCCAGTCCAGCGAGAACAGACTGCGGTTTGAAACCACGGCGCCCTACAATCTGTATGTTGAAGGCTCTGCCATTCTGTTCCGGCAGATCATGCACAACTTTATTTCCAACGCGATCAAGTTCACCACCAAGGGGGACATTCTTGTGTCTCTGGAGGTGTCTGACAACACGCTGGATTCCATGATGGGGTTCCGCGCCTCGGTCAGTGACACTGGCATTGGGATTCACCCTGACGACGTGGACCGCATTTTCCGCAGCTTTGAAACCATCCGGGATTCCTATTCACACTTTAGTTCGGGCTCTGGCTTGGGTCTGAGCATTGCCAAGCACTCTGCGGACCTGATGGGCGCGCGTATCGATGTGCACAGCGAACCAGGCAAGGGCAGTAAGTTCACATTGGACGCTGCATGGCCCAGCACCGGATTTGAGAATACAGATCCGAGCGCTGGCGTTGTCTTCACCCCACAAGACCACACCGAGGCCAGCAAGGGCATGGATGTGCTGGTGGTCGAAGACAATGAGATCAACCGGCGGATGCTGGTGGATATGCTGCAATCGCGGGGACACCGTGTCACCCAAGCCAAAGATGGCATCGAAGGTGTGTCGCGCGGCCGTGAGCATGAGTTTGACCTGATCCTGATGGATATCAGCATGCCCAAGCTTGATGGCGTTGGCGCGACCCGGATGCTGCGCCAATTTGGCAAAAGCAAACGATCCCCCATTGTTGCTGTCACCGCGCATTCTCAACCCGAACACCTCAAGGAATTCACCGATGCCGGTATGGATCGGGTGTTGACCAAGCCGCTTCGGTTGCACACACTGGATCAACTGTTCGACGATATGGGCCGCACCAATACGTTTGAAGCGCCCGTACCGCCCCGTACGGAACCGGTTGCAAAGGAAAATACGGCTATGGCCAAAGAACTGATCGAAATGGAAGTGTTTGAAGCATTGATTGATATGCTGGGCGGGGACTCTGTTGTGGGGTATCTGGATCAGTTTCAAAACGATGCGGACACGATGTTGCCGATCTTTAACTCTGCCATCCGAGAAGGCGATTTTGAACTGGCCCGGTCCGAAGCGCACCGTTGCGCCGGGGGCGCCGCCGTTATCGGGGCAGGGCGCGTCCATAAAATTCTGCAGGACATGACCCACAGCGCAGATGATCAGCAAGGCGACAAATGTTTGTCTCTGGCAGAGACGTTGCCCCCCATTGTGGTCGATAGCTTGAATTTCATGCGAGATTACGCGGCGTCAACTAACGGCTAAGCCCTTGGTTTTAGGCAATCCCCACAGCCAAAAGCTCAAGCTTATACTTATGCACAGTAACACTCGCGGTTTTTTGCATGTTATAGTGAAAGCATCAGTACCGTTTCCCGTTGTGCCCGAGTTTGGCGAGTAGTCCGCTGCACCCGCATTGCCACAACGTTGGTGAACGGTGCCCCACCACTCACGCTAATGGTGGGCAGCGCGGCGTAGGCCGAAGCTTTTCAGTCTCTGGAAAGCTGTTTTTAGAGGCTGAGTATTATCCCTTCCTCAGATCTTGAAACGCTGTCCCCATTCGGCGTGAGGTCAACGCCCAATCACGATATCGGCTCGCAATCCACCCAGATGTTCGCTTTTGGTCAGGCGCAACACGCCGCCATGCGCGCGTGCGATGTCGGTTGCAATCGCCAAACCCAAGCCAACCCCCGTGGCGCGGTTCTGATTGCGCGCGCTGTCCAAGCGATTGAAGGGTTTGACCGCATCGCCGCGTTGATCGGCGGGAATACCGGGGCCATCGTCTTCGATCCGTATCCGTAAGGACTTATCGGATAGGCGCACCGAGATTTCGGCCCGGTTGCCGTATCGCACAGCATTCTCCAATAAATTGGTCACCGCCCGGCGAATGGCCAAAGGGCGCAGCATCAAGGTGCCTTGACCTTCGATCTGATGAATGGTGACAGGCACGTCGGCGCGCTGACTGTCTTCGACCAATTGATGCACCAAGGCCACGGGGTCGGTTTCTTCTGGCTCTGCCGTGCCCGCCCCCCGAATGAATGACAAAAACCCATCCAGCATTTTTTGCATGTCATCAACGTCCCGCTCCATCGGGCCGCGCTCTTCGTCATCCAGAAACGCCAGCCCCAGCTTTAGCCGCGTCAAAGGTGTGCGCAGATCATGGCTGACGCCCGACAGCATCAGCGTGCGTTGTTCAATCTGGCGTTCAATACGGGCACGCATGTCCAAAAAGGCACGTCCTGCTGCGCGCACCTCCAATGCGCCGCCGGGGCGATAAGGCACGTTGCGCCCGCGCCCAAAAGCTTCTGCCGCTTTGGCAAGCCGGGTGATTGGGCGCAATTGGTTGCGCAGGTAAATAAAGGCAATCAGCGTCATCAAAGCGCCAAAGAACACCATATTCACAAACAGCTGATGCGCATTGGCAGCCGAGACGCGGCGGCGATCAAACTGAAAGTCCACCAATCCGGCTGGGGTGTCCAATGTGACCGTCACCTCAAAGTCATCGGGCAATTGCACCTCAACCACCTGCGGCAACTCTGCGCGAAAGGTGGCCACCACCACCGTGCCAGACAAATCATACCAGCGACGCGTGTTCCCTTGCAGCGTTTGATCGGGCGTGCGCGACACCACATTGATCTGCAGCGCCTCTGCCAGTTTCATCAGACGATCTTGGGGCGCAGAGGCTGAGGCTGGTAGGTGATCCAGCAAAAGCGTGATCTCACGCGCGGTGGAATGGGTCATTTGCACGGTGACCCCTTCAAAGTGACGTTGGATGAACACCACCGAGACCACCAGTTGCAGCGTGACAACGGGTAAGATCAGGATCAGAGCTGCCCTTGAATACAGTCCGCGAGGGACATAGCGTTTGAGCCATTGGAAAAACATGCCCCGAACCTAGCGGGACAGGGCAGGGGAAGGAAGTCCTATGCAGGATATCGCCGCATTTGATCCGCCTGTCGGGCCAGCCATTGAATTACAACCCGGGCTGCGGCGCATCCTGGCCCCCAACGCCTCGCCGATGACGTTTCGCGGCACCAACACCTATTTGCTGGGCGATCAGCAGGTGGCGGTGATTGATCCGGGCCCAGATAGCCCCGAGCACCTCGCGGCCATTCTGGGTGCAACAGATGATGGACGCCGCATCAGCCACATCTTGATCACCCATGCGCATCTGGATCACACACCGCTGGCCAAGCCGCTGTCAGAGCGCACAGGCGCGCCTGTCATGGCCTTTGGCGATGCGCAGTCCGGGCGTAGCCCCGTGATGCAGCGTCTGGCACAGCAGGGGCTTAGTGACGGCGGTGAGGGCATTGATCACGCCTTTGCTCCGGATCAGATCTTGGCCGACAAAGCGTGGATTGAAACCCCTGAATGGCGGGTGCAGGCACTCTGGACGCCGGGACATCTGGGCAACCACCTGTGTTTTGTCTGGGATAAGGTGATCTTTACCGGTGATTTGGTGATGGGATGGTCCACGTCGCTGGTGTCGCCACCGGATGGGGATTTGACCGATTTCATGAAATCCTGCCGGATGCTGCGCCAAATTCCGGCGCAGATCTACCATCCCGGACATGGTGCGCCCATCCCCAACCCAACAGAGCGTTTGGACTGGCTGATCGCCCATCGCGAAGCGCGCGAATCTCAGATTTTGCAGGCTTTGTCAGGGGCGGCGGCCACAGCGAGAGAGGTGGCCACAGCGGTTTATCACGATACGCCACCGGCGTTGATGCCCGCCGCAACGCGCAATGTCTTGGCTCATCTGGTTGATTTGTATGAGCAAAACCGTGTCTTTGTGGTGGGGCAGGTCACGGAGAATTCAAAATTTGCCTTGAAATAAGGGGCGTGAAAATTTTCTTCGAAAATGTGACAAAATCCTCTGGACGTCCGGATTCACCATAGCTATACACCCCCACATATTCCGGCGTAGCTCAGCGGTAGAGCAGTTGACTGTTAATCAATTGGTCGTAGGTTCGATCCCTACCGCCGGAGCCACAAATCTTTGTGGACACAAGAAAAAAGCCCAGCAAAACCAATGATTTAACGGTTTTGCTGGGCTTTTTCGTCTCCGCACTTTTGAAATCTGGGTTACCTTTCGGTATACAATTTGGGTTACATCCCAAATGAGATTGCCAAATTTCCATCAAGCGTTTTGGAAAAACGGCACGTTTTCGATCTATCGGCGCATCCCCAAACGGTTCCAATCTCTGGAACTCGGGCAATTTTATAAAAAGAGTCTGAAAACCGAAGATCGCGAAGTTGCACTGCAGAAAGCAGACCAGATTTGGCAGCTCAATCTGGCGGAGTGGGAAGCCCTGCTAAAGGGGCGGAATGACGAGGCGAAGGGATATCACCAAAGCGTTGTCGACATTGCGGGCCAATTCGGTTTTCAGTATTTGCCCGCGCACGACATAAGCGCCGATGTGATCGCAACAGTGCTAAAACGTGTCGAAGTTGTTGATGCTGACAGTAGCGCTTTGTCGGATGCAGTGCTCGGTGCCGTCAATGATCCGGGCTTGGCGCTGTCTGAGTTATCTTTGGCTTATGAGCAAGTGATGGCCTCGGACAACTCACAAAAAGCGAAAAGCAAATGACCAATTGGCGCAATGGGATCGAGCGGACGGTCAATGCGTTCAAGGATGTGGTTGGGGACGTCAACATACTTGAACTCAGACCTGAAAACGCCTTCGCTTACAAATCCCACTTAACCACTCGACAGACAGCGGGGGAGATTTCACCCTATACGGTCAACCGCGAAATTTACACTCTAAACACCGCTATCAAGCGAACGGTCAAGAACCGCTTTGGCAGGGATTCGGATCTGTTCAAAGGGATGCTGGTGCAGGACAAGCGCGGAAAGAGGCGCAACCGGCAAGTCAGCTTTTCGTCTGATCGGATTGTCGAAAATTTGCTTGAAAAGGTCAGGTTTGGCGGCTGCAATCAGGAAGCCCTGGATATCTTTTGGTGTCAAATAAACACCTCGGCGCGGCCTTCCGAACTCGTGAGCTTGCGACGTGAAACCATCATTTTGGACCACGAAGTACCGCATATCTCGATTGAGCCTGACGACCGGGAAACCAAAACGGCCTCTGCAGAGCGTCTAGTGCCGCTCGTGGGGCGTAGCTTAGAGATCTTAAAGAAGTACCCTGACGGCTTTCAGCGCTATCGAGGCAAGGCTGACAGATGGTCTGCAACCATCAACAAAAGTTTGCGAGCAAATAACTTACTGCCAACCGAGCAGCACAAGGCCACGTCGTTGCGCCACAGCCTGTCTGACCGTCTCCTTAATGCCGGCTGCACCGAGGCGATCAAAGACCAATTGTTTGGCCACGTAGAGGACGGGACGCCCTACGGGGAGGGGGTCTGGTTGGAAACGTCGCGTGATTGGCTTTTGAATTGTGTTTTGTAGGCCGTTGGCCTTGATCGGCTGGCATTAGGATCTCGCTTAAAGTCCGGCATATTTCCGGGCCAAGTCCATAGCCGCTTCCTGCTTTTCTAGGATTTCGATCTCTTTGCAAAGACGCTCCAGAATAGGTGCGAGTTGTGGGCGGTTGTGTTTGACCATGATGTAGCTCACCTTTGACCGCGCCTCAGTGAGGCTGCGCATGTCGGGGTTGTGAGGGTCAATATGCCGAACACGCTTCTTCAAGTTAGTCGGCCCGCCCTAGGGCATAGGCGAGCGCGACGACACAAGGCCGCGGTTGTCTGATCTGCGCGGATCCGGTGACTTGGAGAACGCCCCAGACAACGTCGTGTTCATCCATCGACCTGAATACTAACTGTCTCGCCAAACGGAAGGGCGGCAAGTGACAGTCACCAAAAAACAGGTTCGCGACCAGCTGAGTGAAGGCGGGCAACGCGTCTTTCAAAAAGCCGAGGCCGAAATCTATGACCGGGTCGGATTTAACGACGAGGGCAGTCCCATTCTGGAGCGCCAAACCGGCGCCGGGATGAAAACCAAGGTGCACCAGCTTCTAGACCCACGCCTTGACCTGTCAGACGCTCAGCGCTTTATCGGCAACTATTACGGGGCGTTGACCCAAGAGGTCATGAGCGGCGGCGGGGGCGGCACAGTCATTCGTGAGCACGTTGATGTCACCCGGACCAGCGGCGGCGGCTTGTCCGAGGCCCGATTGCACAAAGTTCAGATGCTGCGCGCCGCTGTGGGAGCGCTGCAAGCTGCCCCAAGCATCACCTATGCCAAAGGCAAAGCCCGCGCCGATCAGTACCAAGGCCAGCGCAAGCCCATCCGGCCTTTCCAGCTCGCGTTTTTAGTCTGCGTCAACCAACGCACGCTGAGCCATGTCGCGCTGACCTACGACTGGACCCGCGCACCGATCGAAAACGGGAAGATTGGGCGCCGGGTGGTGCCTGATCGGCAGAGAAAGGCGCTTGCAGAGGCGTTGCGCGAGACCTTGGATTTGGTCGAGGGCGCTTGGGGCGGCCGCTACCAGTGGGCCGAAACGACTGGGGTGCGATGAAGTATTCAGTAAGACATAAAAGTGCACAATGCTTCGTGCGCGGCTCGACCGCTATTTTCGAATTGTAGTTCTGAACTAGATTTAAGATGTATCGACAGCGATTGGCTGTCGTCAGCATCGAATGTGCAGATTTCGATGGTCCAAGTTTCCTTACTTTGTAGCTGCTAAATATCTTTCTAGATATCGTTGAGGCTGCAAACTAATATGAGGAGCCGGACTTTTGGGGCGGTTTAAGGGGATGTCAAATGAGTGAAAACTCGCATGAAAACCGATTTCATGTAAGACCGAGTGATTTCAAAGATAACCGTGGAATTCCCAGCTCAGTTTTGATCCCGGCCTTTGTTTTGGGCGTCGGGTTCTCTTATGGTTCAGGTTACTTTCTCTCGCAGTACAATGAAAGTCGTGGTGCCCGTCACATTTTTTCAGATTCTTTTTTAGAGCGTCGCCTTGAAGAGCTGTCTTTGATTTCAGAACAAAGCGCTGACAACTACATTGGCGCGACCTGCTGTGCAGTGGTCATGATACTGATTTTCCTGCCAATCATGTGGAGTCGATATGAGCCGAATGTTGACGTTTCGAGACACAATTCTGATGAAAAAGTGCTCACAATTTGGGCGGCACTGTTTTTGTTAACCTTGATGGTGCTTGTTTGGGTTTTTTGGCCGCTGCAGAGGAGCGACGGCAGCTTTTCAAAGCATTCTGGACTCCTGTTGCAGCCATTAGTTTTGTTTTTTGCACCGGGTTACGCCTTTTTAGGTAGCGCTTGCCTATTTGTTATTTTTGCTCCTGCTATAAGAATCTTAAAAAACATGAGATCTGTTGACTTCAAATACTATTGAAGTCGAACTCACTGAATTGGATGGTGTGCTGACGGGATAACCATTGGCGCGACCGGCAACTTAACTTTTGGGGCGGCGGCCTTTCAGAGGTCCGGTTGCACAAAGTTAAGATGCTGCGTGCCGCTGTGGAAGCGCTGCAAGCTGCCCCAAGCATCACCTATGCCAAAGGCAAAGCCCGCGCCGGTCAGTACCAAGGCCAGCACAAGCCCATCCGGCCTTTCCAACTCGCGTTTTTAGTCTGCGTCAACCAACGCACGCTGAGCCATGTCGCGCTAACCTACGACTGGACCCGCTCACCGATCGAAAACGGGAAGATTGGGCGCCGGGTGGTGCCTGATCGGCAGAGAAAGGCGCTTGCGGAGGCGTTGCAAGACGCGCTTCTCCTGGTAGGCGATGGTTGGATAAATGGCGGCTACTGGCTGCCGAATGAGTTGAGTACGGTAACGACAAGGTGATCGGTCACAACAATTTAATGTTGCAATCGAGCAGGATTCTTGCAGCTTATGCGTGAGGTTGCAGAAGGAGCCATTTGTTATGCCGATACTAATTGAAGACCAATTGAACCCAAACCCTGACTTGAGAGCAGACAACCATTGGAAGGATAAAAACATTGAAGATGAAGTTCTGGCCACTTGGTACGATCGCGTAGAAATCTCAGCGGACCATTTTGGTGGGAACGCCTTGTTGACCTATACGGGTCTAACAGACGAGGCTTCCGCGCTGATGGACCAAATGGTTGAACTGGGCGTGACAAATTTGCGGTATCCTGGCGGAACGGTGACAGAAACCGATCTCGACTTAGGTAACCCTAAAGTTAGCACTAGCAACATTGTCGGCCTAACAGATTTTATGTCGGCTGCAAAGGAGCTAAGTGATGCTCGCAATCGGCTGGACGTTGAGGGAGATTTTCCTGGAGTCACCTTGGTGGTACCAACGCGGCAAGGCATAGCGGCAAATGGACAGCTAGATATTGGGTACCTGAACCAAGTTTTGGATTTTGTAATTGCGGCCTTTGAAGAAGCCGCGGCCAATGGTGTAAAAATTGATAAAATTGAACTCGGGAACGAGTTCGCGTTTAGCGATGATGACATACCTGAGTTGCTGTCAGGCCAATACGGTCAGATCGCAAACTGGTTGATCGAAAACATATCAAATGAGATGGAGTCTGGATCCACGCGAGCTTTGTTGGACCGTATGGGTTTCGGCCAGAATGAAGAGCCGGACCTGCTTATCCAGAGCGCGTGGGTAAAAGGTGCCGATCCTGATAGTCCCGGCAACCAAAACCTAAACATTATCAATGCGCTATCTGACGCTTCGATAGTCGAGCTTGACGGTGTTGTAAGCCACTACTACGTAAAAAGTGGTTTTGACGTTGTCGACAACGATCAGTACGCAGCGCTACAACGGATGCATGACAAATGGCTGATTGACAATAGGATCGACAGCCTGCGTGGAACGGATGCGCTGGAGTTGCACGTAACCGAATGGAACGTCAAAAATCATGATGCAAATTCGCGTGGCCTTCAAAACGCATCAATGTTGGTGGAAATGTTCTATGAGATGGTGTCTCACGGCGTAAGCTCTGCTAATGTTTGGCCTCTAACCTTTTCTGGATCGGGTGCCCAAGGCACTGCTCTGGTTGATGTAAATGGCACAAATCTCTCGGTTACGGGCACTGCTTTCAGCATGATGAGCGAGAGCTTGATTGGATTGTCCGCCGATTTTGATTTTGAGTATGTCAACTACGACATCCATGGCTTTGAAAGCAGCGAACAGCTGGTCATGTTTGTGTCGAACCGGCAGAACGATGCCGTCTCGGCGGCTTCAGACGAATTTAACATCTCTCAAGTTAGTGATGGTTCCTTGAGCAATTACTTCATTACCTGGTCCAGCCTAGGCGATGATAATCCAAGCAATGGCTTCCAAGGAGGAAGTGGCGATAACGAGCACGCAACGCCGTATGTTGTCCACACCGGCGGATATATGGGGTCTGGTTCGTTGATAGACCTTCAAGCCATAGATGGCTGGGGCTTGCAGCGTATTGAAATCACTTATGTTGGCGAAGGCAGCGACCACGTGATTGGGCGAGACGGCAATGACAATATCGAAGGCTTGGGTGGAAATGATTACTTGTATGCCAATTCAGGCAACGACACACTATCTGGCGGCAATGGCAATGATCAGCTTTATGGTGGCGACAACCAAGATAGTCTGAACGGTGGATCGGGTAACGATACGATGTCCGGTGGCACCAGTCATGATGTGCTAATGGGAGATTCTGGCCACGATTCCATGTATGGGAACTCGGGTTATGATACGTTGTATGGCGGAACTGGCGATGACTACTTAAGTGGTCACACTGGTGACGATATCCTAGACGGCGGAGATGGCGTTGATACCGTGTCAGGTGGTTCGGGCCGCGATCAGATGTCTGGCCAGGCGGGTAACGACATTCTAGCAGGTGGTACCGGGCAAGATACCATCTCTGGAGGTACTGGAAATGATCTGATCCGAGGTGAAAACGATGATGATTTTCTTTACGGAAACTCTGGCCATGACACATTAGAGGGTGGAAAAGGCAACGACTTTCTAAGTGGATATTCCGGAAATGACAGTTTGTTTGGAAATAGCGGCGATGATAAAATTCATGGCAGTTCGGGCAACGACTATTTGTCCGGATCAAGTGGAAACGATACTCTAGAAGGTGGAACTGGCAATGATTCCATGCAAGGTGGAGGCGACGCTGACGTCTTTGTTTTCTCGGCCTCTTCCGCACTGGGTAACGACACGATTTCGGATTTTGGAAATGGAGCTGATAGAATTCAAATTGAGAACTCCAATTATTCGAGTCTTTCCATTTCCTCGACAGCGTCGAACGTTTTGATTGAATGGAACGATAACTCCATTTTGCTGCTAAATACCTCTTTGGGTGACATTAACTCTTCGGACTTTCTTTTTGTTTGAATGAACTTCGTTGAGTTTTGAATTCAGGTTGACCAAGAGTCAGTTGCTGAGTCATGTATGAGACAATGGGGTGATTCGCGAGATACCGCGGGTCACCCCTTTTTGTTGGGGTCATCGACAATGCCGCTACAACACCTAATGGCCTGGGAAAAGGGATTGTGGCCAAGACCTCGCGCAAAGTGTGGGAGAGCGCTCCAATGCTGCAAGAGCGGGTCGGTGATCATGAGCAAACAACTCTTGAAACACAGGTGGTTGCGCGCTTTGCCGATCTGCGCCTGTGGCAACGCCTCGCAGCTGCGGACCGGCGTTCACTGGTTGGGGCCTACGCTGGGGTCATCCTGCGCATTGCTGACAGCCAAGGCTTCG
>JAGDZD010000016.1:0-64302 GCA_049116315.1 Thalassovita sp. | reverse complement strand
GACATCGGCGCCCTGCGCCTGCGCCACAAAGACCGTACAGGATTTGACCGATTTCCCGTCCAGATCAACGGTACAGGCCCCACAATGGCTGGTTTCACACCCGATATGCGGACCGGTGATGCCCAGGTTTTCCCGCAAGAAGTGGATCAATAAGGTGCGCGGTTCTGCAAGGCCTTCGACCTCTTCACCGTTCACGTTCAGTTTTACATGCATTTTTGACATGTCAGTTCCTCCCTCAGACGGCGCGCGACGCGGCGCGGTCGATGGCGCGACGCAGGATGACACCCGCGACATGCAATTTGAAATCAACAGGACCACGGTTGTCTTCGACCGGATCAATCTGTCCCAAGGCTGCGGCAACCGCGGCTTTGCAAGCCGCGTCATCCAGTGCCGTTCCAACCAACGCCTCTGCAGCTGCGTCTGCCCAGACGGGCGTGTCCGCCAAATTGGTCATCGCGATTGACGCGCTGGTACAGATGCCTGCCTCAACAGTCAGCAACACCGCCGAAGCCGCTGTGGCATAGTCACCGATTTTGCGCTTTTGCTTCTCATAGGCGTATCCCGCCGTCTCTGCCGGGCGTGGGATCACAATCCGCGTCAGAATCTCTTCGTCTTCGCGCGCGGTAAAGAAGGCCGATTCATAAAAGTCGCGCGCCGCAACCTGACGCACACCATCTGGACCTTGCAGCTCAAACGACGCACCAAGACATTGCATCAGCCCCGGCATGTCATTGGCAGGATCGCCATTGGCCACGTTGCCGCCCACGGTGCCGACATAGCGCACCTGCGGATCCGCAATCAAAAGCGCCGCTTCGCGCAGCAATGGAATGGCGGATGTCAGAGCTTCGTTTTCGATCAGCTCAGACTGAGTGACCATTGCGCCGATGCTGACGCTCTCCGCAGAGACGTTGATCTCTTTGAGAGCTTCGATGCCCTGCAGATCAACCAAGTGGCCCAAATCTGTCATGCGCAGTTTCATCATGGGGATCAGGCTGTGACCGCCCGCGATCACGCGCGCCTCGTCGCCATGTTCCTGCAAGATGCTAATGGCCGCAGAAAGATCTGCCGGCCGGTGGTAATCAAACCCGTTCGGTATCATATGTTTTTTCCTCCCTCGGGACGCAAAACGACCCGCTGCCATATGCAGCCTCAGGAGAAATCTATGCGCCAGCTACACCCCACAGTTGACGCATCTGGCTGCACGAATTGCGCGTTATCTGCACGAACTGCGCCTAAACGCCCAGTGCGTTGCGCACCGTTTTTAGTTGCGATCGGCTGACGGGGACCTTTTGCAACGAGGTGACCTTGTCAAAATAGCAGGTGCCACTGTCCTTCTTGCGCTCAAAGCTGGACACAAAAGACGGGTTCACCAGATAGGAGCGATGGGTGCGTAAAAAGCCGCCCCCTTCGAGCCGCTGAGCGGCTTCGGAAATGGACCACGGGCAGAAGAGTTTTTCATCCCCCACATAGAGCAGGGTATAATGCCCCTCTGCGCCAATGGCTGCGATGCTTTCAGGCATCGCGAAATGTGTTTGACCTTCACGTTCGAAGGGCACCCCGGCCTTGGGGGCTTCTGGCGTTGGTTCAACCACAGGATCCCGTGCGGGGTCCTTTGAGTTCTCGCTTGCCGGATCCTCTGCAGAGGTCGGCTCCAGAAAGGTGATGCCGGTCAGCAAGAATGCCCCGCAGATCAAAAACACCGACAGGGTCACACCAATGGCCAACANNCGCTACAAAATGCATCGTGACCACCGCCACCGCAAAACACATGGTCCCAAGCAGAATATTGCGATGGGTGCGCGCATCATAGGCGACCCAAATCGCCAAGATCGACAACATCAACGAGGCAATTGTCGAAACCGCGATATCGCCAAAGCTATAAACCGGGCGGCACAGTTGCATCCCGGCCATGCCGATATAGTGCATCGCGACGATCCCAAGGCCCACAACCGCCCCAGCCGAGACAATTCCACCCGCGGTCCGGGGCCTGAAATGCAGCAAAAGCAGCGCAAGCCCGACCATCAGAATCGCCACAAGCGCCGAAATCAATGTGATCAACGCATCATAGTAAAACAGGATCGGCAGTTGCAGGCCCAGCATCGCCACAAAGTGCATCGACCAGATGCCACCGCCCAGCACCACCGCTGCCAAAGCCACGGTGATTTTGCGTTTGCCTTCTGGCTGAGACGACGCGCCTTTTGTCAGCGTCATGCCGGTAAAGCCCGCCATAAGCGCCACTGCAAAAGAGGCGGCAACCAGCCACCAGTCATGGGTAAATTCTAACACGCCACTAGCCTCCCGAGCGTTGGGCGCACGGTAGCAAAGCAAATGCCATGACGCAAATCGCTTAACGTCTAGAAATCAATTGATTTTACGCGCTGCCTCTTCGAGGGCTTGTTCAACCTCGTCCAAATCATCCGGAGAGTTTGACGCCACAGCATAGTTGCCGTTCAACCATTTCCCAAGATCCACATCGGCACACCGCTTGGAGCAAAACGGCCGATACTCTTTCTCGGTGGGTTCAGAACAGATCGGGCAACTCATTTCAGCAACTCATTCAAAGGCAGACGATCACGTTTGCGCTGCAATTCGTAGTTTCCAAGTGGAGTCCACCCGGCCATCACCGTTTCGGTAGAATCGCCGCGGAAAGCCGCTTTCAGAGAAATTTCAAAGGTTCGGCGATCTTTCTTGGGCATTGGCGCCAGATCCAACGTGATTTGCCCCCCCAAGCCACGATTGCGCAGTTGCCGTGGCAGATCCTTGGCCGCCGCGATATTGGCTTTCATGCCCGCCGCGGGCGAGGTATCGCCGCCGGTGTTCACATCCACAGCCACCAACGCGCGGGTGGGCTCCACAAACATATGACCGCCGCCGCTCAGCTTGACGCGTGCGTCCCCCGCTTCGTCCAACAAATCCAGCACACCATGGGTTTCAAAACAACCTTCGGCCGTGTCGATATCTGCCGGTTCGATCCATTCCCGCCAGGCCTGACCATGGGGCCCGTCCCCTTCCGCCAAAACGTCCATTTCGCCTTCACGGTCCGCCAGCACCGCACGGGCCAGGTCCATCATTTCAGCGATGTCATCTGCAATGTCTTCGGGCTCAGCTTTTTCACAGGACGAGCGCATGATCAGCCCCATCTCGCTGTCCCCCATCACCTCGTTGGCGATGCCCAGCAACGTATCACGCACATCATCGTCGCGGATTTTTCTGCTGATGTTCAGCCCCGGCGCTTCTGGGGTGACAATTGCGTAGCGGCTTTTGAACAACAGCTTGGTTGTGACCGGCAGGGCCTTGCCCTCTTCGGCATAGCCCGTGACCTGCACCAAAAGCTTATCGCCCGGCGCAATGCCTTTGACTTGGCGCAAGAACGCCGCGCCGTCTGGCGTGGACAGGAACAAACCACCCTGCCCCTTCATGGGGCGATCCGCCACCGCGCGGTAAATGGTGCCAACACGGGGACGATCACTGTCGATCAGAACGTCATGCAATTTGCCATCCACGATCAAAGCCGCAGCTTCGCGCGTGTTCAAATGGTCCAGAACGATCTGACGACCTTTCATAGCTGTCTCCACATTGGATAGCCCGCAGCCTGTAGCAGCGCGGCAGTTTCGGCCAAAGGCAGGCCAACGACGGCGGTAAAAGACCCAGAGATCCAAGGAATCAGTGCGCCTGCTGGCCCCTGTATCCCATAACCACCCGCCTTGCCTTGCCAGTCGTTGCTCGCCAGATAGGCATTCAGTTCAAGATCAGACAACGGCTTCATTTTGACGTTGGTGACCACGTCCTTTTCCCAGATCTGATCGCCACGCTTCACCGCCACAGCTGTGATCACCCGGTGGCGACGCCCCGACATCGCCAAGAGGAATTCCGCCGCCTGCGCGACATCCTCGGGCTTGCCCATGATGCGGCGCCCCAAGGCAACGGTTGTGTCCGCGCATAGCACAATCTCATCCGCAGCCGCAGCCGCAGAAACGGCTTGCACCTTTTCACGCGCCATACGGGCGCAATAAGGCCGCGGCAACTCAGATTTTAAAGGGGTTTCGTCAATATCGGGCGGGCGGATGTCATCCGCCACAACCCCAATTTGGCCCAACAGCTCTTTGCGCCGTGGGCTGCCTGACCCGAGGATCAGACGCACTTATTTAAAGCGATAATTGATCCGACCCTTGGTCAGATCATNNTTAAAGCGGTAGTTGATCCGACCTTTCGTCAGATCATATGGTGTCATTTCCACCTGAACTTTGTCGCCAGCCAGAACGCGGATGCGGTTTTTGCGCATCTTGCCTGCCGTATGTGCGATGATCTCATGGCCGTTCTCAAGCTCGACCCGAAACGTCGCATTAGGCAGAAGTTCCTTCACGACCCCGGGGAATTCGAGAATATCTTCCTTGGCCATGGTATCTCCTTTGTTTCACCCCCACCCACTGTGGGACGCGCGTTAGATGAGCCTATTTTAGCAGATTATCAAGGGTTAATCTCTACGAGAACGGGATATGGGCCGGTTTTCCGTCACGACCGCTCTGATCGGACCAATGATCTTTGTTGCGCACACGCCCCGCACGCCGCACTTGGCGGATCGTGTCGACATCCACCTCACCATAGGTCCAGCCCGCACAGTCCATCTCCCCCAGCGCCATCACACCGGTATCCGGGAACCCACTGTCAGGCGGCCCAAAAATCCCACCTCGACCGCGGTTGACCTCAACGCCAAAGATCTCAGGACGCGGCCCGACAACCGAGGCCATCACCGTCACACATTGACCTTCCAGCGCGCGCGAAACAGCCCCGATGCGCACCCGCCAATATCCCGCTTCAGATCCGGTACACGACGGCATCAAAATGACGTCAGCGCCCCCCTCCACCAAGGAGCGCCCCAACAGGGGAAATTCGCTGTCATAACAAATCAGCACCCCAATTTTGCCAAGCTCTGTGTCAAACACCTGCAACCCTTCGCCTGCAACCACCCCCAGCTCTTCGCGCTCAAAACAGGTCATGATCTGCTTGTCCTGCCCCGACACCTGCCCCTCAGGTCCCAGAAACGACGCCCGGTTCACCACATCCTGCCCCACCGCCACAGGACCAGAGCCCGCAAGAATATAAACGCCAAACTCGACAGCCAGCTTGGACAACTCCTGATCCGCCTGCGCCATACGTTCCGCCACCGCCCGCAATGATCGATGTGGATCCGCCGCAATATCAGGCCCCGCCAAAGACGCCAATTCCATCGCGCCATACTCCGGAAAAACCAGAATATCCGCACCCTGCCCGGCCGCCTCAGCCACCCAGCGTCGCATCTTGTCGCAATAATCTGCCCAGCTCTGAAACCAGCTCAAAGGATATGCCGCGGTTGCAATCTTCATGCAGGTGCCCATTCATCTTGCTCAAAATACTCTCGCCGAAGGCAGGCACGCGCGCGCCGCACATCGGACCACCGCTTCCAAGGCCGCTCCGCCCCCACGCTGTTCAGCCCTCAGGGCGCGCTGGCCCCCAGCGAGCCGAAAGTTTTTCAACGATTTCGTCGCGGCTCTTGCGGTAGGCCTCAAGCTTGTCCTCGCGAGAATCTCCAACCCCACCGGGATCAGAGATCGGCCAATACTCAATGTCCAAGTGAAACACCCGGGTCAGATCTTCCACACGCGCTTTGCTGGCAGGGGTTAAGGCGATGATCAAATCAAAGCTCGACAGATCCTCGCCATATTCGTTCATCTCTTCAAAGCCACGCGCGCGATGGCGCGACAACTCAACCCCAAGCTCGGCACAGACCGCGATCGCAAAACCGTCGATCTCCATATCGCCCTTGACCCCGGCCGATTGCACATAGGTCCCTGTGCCATAGAACTTTTTCATGATCCCCTCAGCCATCGGCGAGCGAACAGAATTGTGGTCACAGCAAAATAAGATGGATTGAGGCATGGCGTCTGACATGCGGCTCAGCCCCCAAAATGCAAAACGCAGATCAAAGTGAACAGCCGGCGCGCGGTGTCCAAATCAACCTCTGCTTTGCTTTCCAGACGCTCTTGCAAAATACGCGCGCCTTCATTGTGAATGCCACGCCGCGCCATATCGATGGTTTCGATCTGGCTGGGGGGCATATTTTTCACGGCATCAAAGTAGCTCTCGCAAATCGCCCAATAGTCTTTGACCACTTGGCGAAAAGGGCTCAGGCTCAGATGAAACTCCGCCACTTTGTCTGCAGAGTCTAAGGTTACATCAAACACCAAACGCTTGTCTTTGATCGACAGGCCAAGATGAAAGGGGCCCTCCGGCACATCGCGCCCATCGCGCGCAGGCAAGGCAAAAGCATTGTCCTCTAACAGATCAAATATCGCGACCTTCCGCTCCTGCTCGATTTCGGGCGTCGGCGGAGGAAGGTTGCGGTCATCCAGCGTGATATGGCTGATCCTGGACATATGTTCAGACTTTCATTCGTTTAACTGGTCGAGCCGGGCGCGCACAGACAGACCATGTGCCTCCAGACTCTCAGAGATAGCCAGAGTTTCGGCCGCAGGTCCAATGGCGCGCAATGCCGCAGGGGTCATTTTAGCCAAAGTTGTCCGCTTCACGAAATCCATAACGCTTAATCCCGAAGAAAAACGGGCGGAACGGGCGGTTGGCAGCACGTGGTTGGGGCCGCCAACATAGTCACCAATCGCTTCTGGGGTCCAACTGCCCAAGAAAATGGCACCGGCGTGGACGGTTTTCTGCGCCAACGAATCAGGGTCTTCGACGCAAAGCTCTAGGTGTTCAGGCGCCATGCGGTTGGACAGGGCTGCTGCCTGATCCAGATCTTGCACCAGAACAATGGCGCCAAATTCCCGCCAGCTTGCCCCCGCGATGTCACGACGTTCCAGCGTCAGCAGGTGTTTGTCCACCGCAGCGCCAACTTGGTCAGCCAGATCAGGATCGTCGGTGATCAATACAGACTGAGCACTCTCGTCGTGCTCCGCTTGGCTCAACAGATCCAAAGCGATCCAATCGGGGTTGGCGTGTTTGTCGGCAATGACCAGAATTTCAGACGGGCCGGCGATCATATCGATCCCCACCTTGCCAAACACACGCCGCTTTGCTGCGGCAACAAAGGCATTTCCCGGCCCGGTGATTTTATCAACTGGCGCAATCGTATCGGTGCCATAGGCCAGGGCCGCAATCGCTTGCGCTCCGCCAATGCGATAGATCTCATCCACGCCAGCCAGTTTCGCCGCCAGCAAAACCAATGGGTTAGCAACCCCGTTTGGCGTTGGCACCGCGATGCAAAGGCGCTCTACCCCGGCCACTTTGGCGGGAATGGCATTCATCAAAACAGAGGAGGGATAAGAGGCAAGCCCCCCCGGCACGTACAGGCCAGCAGCCGATACCGCCGTCCAGCGCCAGCCAAGCTGCGCACCCGTGTCGTCCTCAGTCCACATCGCATCTTCGGGACGCTGACGCAGGTGATAAGCGCGGATACGCTCTGCTGCCAGCTCCAACGCTTGGCGATCTTCGTCAGAGACCTGCGCCACCAAAGCCTCAATCTCTTCTGCAGAAAACCGCAGCTGATCTGCCGTCAACGCCATGTGATCAAACTTCTCGGTCAACTCAAGCAATGCTGCGTCACCGCGCGTGCGCACATCTGCAATGATATCGCGCACGATATCATCCACCTCGGGGCTGTCTTCCCGCTTGGCGTTCAGCAAGTCGTTAAAGTTCTGCTCAAAATCGGCATCACGTTGATCAAGAAATATAGGCATCGGTTCCTCCGGTCTTCCCCCGACATACGCGCGTCGCCCCAGAGGCTCAAGTCTTTGTCGTGCCACAGGCGAAGGGGCTCCGCCCCTCTTGGTCATAGACCAATTCACCCCGAGGTATTTCCACCAAGAAAAAGGTGTGTGGTTTCGCGAAACGTCTCCCTGAAGCACCCATCCGAAGAAGACGTCGAAGACGGATGATGAGATATCCTGTGCGCGTGAAACGCGCGCCTTTGGGTCACTCTTGCGTGGGGTGGCTTGGGGTTTGTTTGGACGGGGCGCGGTAAGGACGCGTGACATCTCTGAGGCCGAGTTCCAGTGCTTCGAGGTGCAAACGGATTGCCCCATCCCCTGCGAGGGTCAGTTCGACATAGCCCGACGGCGCATCTTGGGGCGACCATTCGAGGGACAGGATGGAGAGCACAAGGTCTTTGTCTTGCCGATCCACCCCTTGCGAGGTCACTTGGGTCACATTTTCAAAGGTTAGGATCGATTGGACGCGTTCGGCGCCGTGGCGATCTCGGCCATCATCTTCCCAGCGGAAGCGATTCAAGAGCATGGCAAAGCGGCGGGTGTCTTGCTGCCAGACGCATTCCGTCATTGGGAAAATTGCGTCCTGCACCAGAGCCGAGATGACTTTCATATCCTCGACATCAAAGGCCCCAAGATTTAGGGGCGCTTCACGGCCGTCTTCAAACTTTGCATCCTGCGTCATTGCCCAGACACCCGTTCGATTTTGGCCCCAACATTGCGGAGTTTTTCTTCGACGCGCTCGTAGCCGCGGTCGAGGTGATAGACGCGGTTGACGATGGTTTCTCCTTCGGCGGCCAGACCGGCCAAGATCAGGGAAACACTGGCCCGCAAATCCGTGGCCATCACAGGGGCCCCTTTGAGCCGATCGACACCGGTCACTTTGGCGGTTCCGCCCTGCACATCGATTTGCGCGCCCATGCGCACCAGTTCTGGGGCGTGCATAAAGCGGTTCTCAAAGATTTTCTCTTCCAGCGCGGAGGTGCCTTCGGCGGTGCACATCAGGGCCATCATCTGCGCCTGCAGGTCGGTGGGGAAGCCCGGAAACGGAGCCGTGGTCACATCCACGGCCTTCACGCGCCCGTTCTTGCGCGCCACCTTGAGACCATGTTCGGTTTCCTCAACGGAAATCCCTGCTTCATCCAGCTTTTCACAAAACGCGGCGACAAGATCCATCCGCCCGCCCAAAAGCTCTACTTCGCCGCCACAGATCGCGGGGGCCAGCATAAAGGTGCCAAGTTCGATGCGGTCCGTCACCACCGGGTGGGTGGCGCCGTGCAAACGGTCTACGCCTTGGATGGTGATCGTCGAGGTGCCCTCGCCTTCGATTTGAGCGCCCATTTTGCGCAGGCAACTGACCAGATCGACAATTTCGGGTTCCCGCGCTGCATTTTTGAGTACGGTGGTGCCTTTGGCCAGGGTTGCCGCCATCACCACGTTTTCTGTTGCCCCAACCGAGGCAAAGCTCAACTCAATGGTTGCGCCTTTGAGCCCGCCACGGGTTTTGGCGTGCAGATAGCCGTCTTTCAGCTCAATCTCAGCGCCCATCGCTTCGAGTGCATGAATGTGCAAATCCATCGGACGCGCCCCGATTGCACAACCGCCGGGCAGGGAGACTTCGGCATGCCCTTCGCGCGCCAGCAACGGCCCCAGCACCAGATTAGAAGCCCGCATTTTGCGCACAATTTCATAGTCGGCGCGGGTTGTTGCAATGGTGTGGCTCGACAGGGCCTGCACTTGACCGTCCTGCATGCTGGTCACTTCGGACCCCAGCGATTGCAGCAAGGCCGTCATTGTTTTGATGTCGCTCAGGCGGGGCGCATTTGTCAGGGTCAATGGCTCTTCGGACAACAGAGTCGCGGGCATCAAGGTCAGACAGGCGTTTTTCGCCCCTGCGATTGGAATTTGTCCGCTCAACGGCCCATTGCCGGTCACTACGATTGAATCCATCAGTCCTGCCCTTTGTTCGCCGCTTTATCATCGGTCGTATCTGCGCGCGCGCGCGCCTGTGCCTTGCGTTTAGCCATATTGGCCTTCAATGCAGCCTTCAACCGGTCATCACGAGAACCCTGGTTTTTCGGCTGTTTTTTGCTGTGCGATTTCTGCTCCATAACCCCGTCTTACAGCAGCGGTAAAAAAGCGTCCAGATAACCCTTGCGCCTGAAATCATTTCCCGTTAATCAGCGCTCCACAGTCGCCGGGTCAGATACGGTCCGCGCAACGACGCTGCAGTAGCTCAGTGGTAGAGCGCGTCATTGGTAATGACGAGGTCGGGAGTTCAATCCTCCCCTGCAGCACCATCTCCCCCGCCGCGCTTAAGAAAATGACAAGATCTGGCATTGCCGTTTGGTTTTGCACCCTACCGCGAGGTCCGTCTGAATGCCCCGCCTGCGAGCCGCGTTTCCACCCTGTACCGGCCCTGTTTTGGGCCCTGTTTTGGGCACTGTTTGCGGCTTTGCGCATTGGAGTACGGGGTCCTAAGTGCTCAGGCTGGCGGGCTGAAAGTCCGTTAACGCCTCAGAAATCAAGTTAAAACAAAGCCGGATCCGCAAATTGGTTTGCACATCTTTGTGGGTCACCAGCCAGATCGGCATACGGATCGAGGGCAAGTCCGGCAGGACGGGCACCAGACCAAATCGCGCTGCGGCAACGGCTGTGGGCAGCAATGCGACGCCAAGCCCTTCGGCCGCCAACTCATAGAGCACAACGCCTGACGTCGCGACGATTTTGAAATTATCCGCGGACACCGGAACGCCAAGATCGTTTATCTGTTTCACCAGCCGGTCCGGATGCTCAAAGCCGATGAAATCCGCCGCCGCAATCGTTTCCGCTGTCACTGGCGACGGAAGAGACGCGAGGTAATCTGGCGAGGCAAATAGCGCCACATCAAAATCACCGATCCAGCGCGCAATAAGGTCGGGTTGATCAGGGCGCACATGACGCACAGCAATATCAGCCTCATGTCGGGTCAGATCCGTTTGCGCCTGAGACGGGATTAGATCCACATGCACATCTGGATGTTTCTCGCGCAGCATTTTCAAACACTTGGGCAAGACATAAGACACCATTGCGTCCGTTGCCGTGATCTTAATCGTGCCCTTCAGCGTTTGGTTGCGACCCGTGGCGATGCGCGAAATTTGTGTCGCCGCATCGGCCATCGCCTGGACCTGTTCGAACAAGGCAGCCCCGGTATCGGTCAAAGTTGTCTCACGGGTGCCGCGAATAAACAGACTGGTTTGCAAGGCCGCTTCGAGCCCGTTGATTTGCCGGCTCAAAGTAGGTTGGGTTTGCCCCAAAGACCGCGCAGCCCCAGACAGTGACCCCTCTTGGACCACAGCCAAAAAGGCGCGGATATGATTCCAGTCGAAATTTGTCGCTTGATTGATCATCTATTTATGTATGGCAGACATAAGAATTTCGTCAATTCTCAATGATATTCGAATAGCCATATCGTGCAGCAAGGAGGCCAACTCAATGCTGTTTCGACCCCAAGTTACCATCCCTGTGGCGCTTATCACGCTGAGCTTGATCCCAATCGCCGCTGGCTTGGCGCGGTTGGCGCAAATTGCTGGCGCCCCGTTTGAAATGCCGCACAATCCGAGCGTGTCGATTGGTGCGCGCACCGTGCTTGTGGTGCACATTGCGTCGGCCCTGACGTTTGTATCGCTTGGCGCGTTTCAATTTTCAGCGGCGCCCTGTCCCCCCAACTGGTCGGTGCATCGCCTGAGAGGACGTATCGCAGGGATCGCAGCACTTGCGACAGGTGCCTCTGCGCTTTGGTTGACGGCATTTTTCCCACATGCGCCTCATGATGGCCCGGCTCTGAATATCCTACGTGTGCTGGCCGGAGCGGCGATTGTCGCAACCACGGTTCTAGGATTTTGGGCCATCCGCACACAGCGCCGTGTCGAGCATCGAAAATGGATGATGCGGGCCTATGCGCTTGGCGCTGCGACAGGCCTGCAATCTTTTGCGACCATCGGGTGGCACCTCGCTTTTGAAAACCCTTCTGGGCCAACCCGCGCTCTTATTTTCGGAGGCTGCTGGTGCGCATGCCTCACCTTTGCCGAGTTTCGCCTGCGCCAATCATCACGTCAAAAGAAAGAGATCCCCTGACATGACCCCTCAATCTGACTTACCAACCGGTACAAAGCTGTCTCTCCTGTGGTTATTCGCCATCCTGAACATCGTGTTTCGTGATCTTCATGAACTGACCATGGCCAGCACAATCGAAGAAATCCTAACAGGTCATTTGAACGGCGCCCCAATGTCAGAAGGCCTTTTGGTTGTTGGCGCGTTTCTTGTGGAATTGCTTTTGCTTGGGTTTCTGCTTTCCAGCCTGCTGCGCCCCAAACTGGCTCGATGGATCAATCTGGTGCTTGCCCCGATTGCAATTCTCGGCACGCTGGCCGCACAGCCAAGTGATCCGGATGACTATATTTTTGCCGTCATCGAGATTGCCACCTTCTGTGCAATTTGGTGGATCGCCCGGGGCTGGACACCCGCCAAGCCGCACCTCGAGACTGGTCTGGCATCATGATGCAGGGCAAAACATGTCTGATAACCGGCGCCAGCAGCGGGATCGGAGAGCAAACGGCCTATGCTCTGGCCGACCAAGGCGCAGATCTGATTCTGGTGTGCCGAAATCAGGACAAGGGCGTGCGGGTTGCAACCCAAATTCACCTGCGCAACCGATCCAGCCGCGTTGACGTTGTGGTTGGGGATTTCTCCTCCCTAGAGCAAGTCCGCAAAGTGGCGGACGAGGTTTTGACGATGGAGCGACCGCTTCACGTGCTTCTCAACAACGCTGGTGTGTTCAACTTTCGCCGTACCCTGACGGTGGATGGCCATGAAGAGATGTTTGCGGTTAATCATCTGGCGCATTTCCTGCTGACCAACCTGCTGCTGGAGCGATTGAAGCAGACCGCAGGTGCGCGTGTCGTGACCGTCGGATCGGGGGCGCATAAATTGGTGAAGGCGATCAACTTTGAGGATCTGAGTTTTGAGCACCGGTTTCGCCCTTTGCACGTCTACAGCCACTCTAAACTGGCCAACGGCCTTTTTGGATATACTTTGGCGCAGCGATTGCAGGGCACGGGCGTAACGTCAAACGTCGTTGACCCCGGCGAAGTTAGCACCAACCTCGGCGTGCAAAACGGCTGGTTCGGGGTGTTGTTGAAGCGTCTGATGTCTCGGTTCCTGCAAAGCCCCAAGACCGGGGCAGAGACATCCATCTACGCCTGCTCAGCGCCCGTGCTGCAAGGGGTTTCCGGCCAATACCTGCGCAACAGCGGCGTCGGCAAAGCACGCAGATGGGCCATGGATGACATCGCGGGTGATGCCTTGTGGGAAAAAAGCGCAGCTTTGGTGGCGCAGTAATCGGTGGTTTCCAAACGCAGGCTTGATCCAAAGGAGTGCGCGATGCGCACGCAGTTTGCCTCAGGGTGGGCTTTGCCCCCCCTTCGAGCGGGCGCTGAACCCAGAGCTCTGTCGAAAAAAGGCCCAGATCCTAAAACGATCCGGGCCTTATGTGCATTTCTCAGCGCCAATCAGGGCGCTTGGGACGCTTAGTAGACCACAACCGATCGAATGGATTTGCCCGCATGCATCAGATCAAATCCTTTGTTGATGTCCTCGATCCCCATGGTGTGGGTGATCATGGGATCAATCTCGATTTTGCCCTGCATGTACCAATCCACGATTTTGGGCACATCTGTGCGCCCGCGCGCCCCACCAAAGGCGGTGCCACGCCAACTGCGCCCGGTGACCAATTGGAACGGTCGCGTGCTGATTTCTGCCCCAGCAGGGGCCACACCGATGATGATCGATTCCCCCCAGCCTTTGTGGGCCGCCTCAAGGGCGGTGCGCATCACGCCAACGTTGCCAGTCGCATCAAAGGTGTAATCCGCCCCACCCCCGGTGAGATCCACCAGATGCGCGACAAGATCACCATCCACCTCGGTTGGGTTCACAAAATCCGTCATGCCAAACGTCTTGGCCATCTCAACTTTGCTTGGGTTGATATCAACCCCAACAATCTGATCCGCGCCTGACAGGCGCAAACCTTGGATCACATTCAAACCGATGCCGCCCAGACCAAAGACGATGGAACGGTTGCCAATTTCGGCTTTGGCGGTGTTGATGACGGCGCCAATCCCCGTGGTCACGCCACATCCAATATAGCAAATCTTATCAAACGGCGCATCCGGGCGCACTTTGGCCAGCGCAATTTCCGGCAGAACCGTGTGGTTGGCAAAGGTAGAGCACCCCATGTAGTGCAAGATCGGTGTCCCATCCAACATCGAGAACCGCGAGGTGCCATCAGGCATCAGCCCCTGCCCCTGCGTTGACCGAATGGACTGACAGAGGTTGGTTTTGGGGTTCAAGCAATAGTCGCATTCCCGACATTCCGGCGTGTAAAGCGGAATGACGTGATCACCCGGCTTAAGGCTGGTCACACCGGGACCAACTTCGAGCACAACACCCGCGCCTTCGTGTCCCAGAATGGCCGGGAACATCCCTTCGGGATCGGCCCCAGACAGGGTGAACTCATCCGTGTGACAAATCCCTGTGGCTTTGATTTCAACCAAGACTTCGCCCGCTTTGGGGCCCTCTAGGTTGACCTCCATCACTTCGAGTGGCTTACCGGCCTCAAGTGCAACGGCTGCAGTAGTGCGCATGAGAAAACTCCTGAATTTGAAAAGAGGCCCAGCGACATGTCGGGGCGGTATCGGGGCAAACTTGGGTTGAATTTCAAAAGGGTATGTTCAGATCAACCCATGAAAGACATTGAACTTACAATGAATTTCTAAGGTGATCAAAGTCAAGAACTAGCTGATGCGCGCACAAAACTTTGCCCCGCCCACAAAAAACGCGCGCCCAAGGGACGCGCGTTTTCAAAGGTAGTCACCAGATACAGGTCTTATTCAGACCAATCCCACGGACGGGTATACGCCCCCAGAACATGTCCAACTTCGTCATCATGCACAACGCCCGTCCGCTCAACCTTGGCCACAAGACCGCGCTTTTTGTCATCCACGACCTCAACCACTTTGGCGTTCAGCTTGGCTTCGTCCAGCGCCTGATTGTAAACGCGCGTGATCGCCCGCTTGCGCAGGTCAGGCTTGAACACCTTGCCCACAGCCGTTTTTGGCAGCTCGTCCAAAATCTCAACATGCTTGGGGATCGCCGCCCGCTGGTGGATATGAACCTTGCAATGCGCCGCCAGCTCTTCGGCCGTGGCGGTCGCCCCAGCCACCAGTTCGACATAGACACACGGCAACTCGCCGGAGTGCGCGTCCGGTTGACCAATCGCCCCAGTCATCGCCACATCCTGATGGGTCAGCAGCGCCTCTTCGATTTCGGCCGGGTCAATATTGTGGCCCCCACGGATAATCAGATCCTTGGCGCGACCCGTGATGGTGATGTAGTTCTCGGCATCGATGTGTCCCAAATCCCCAGTGCGCAGGTATTTGCCATGATGATAGAGGTCTTCGTTTTTGGCCGCTTCAGTGTAGGTGTTGCCGGGCCAAACGCCGGGGTTTGACACGCAGATTTCGCCAATCTCATCCGCAGCGCATTCGACCACTTCGCCGTCGACCTGTTTGAAAATCCGCACATCGCTATAGGGGAAACGCACACCAATGGTGCCAATCTTCTTTTTGCTCAACGGGTTGCAGGACACCAGACAGGTGGCTTCGGTCAGGCCATAGCCTTCGATGATCCCAACGCCGCTGACGTCTTGAAAGCGGGTGAACAATTCCTGCGGCATTGGGGCCGAGCCTGAGAACGCCGTTTTGACGCTGGAAATATCGGCATCCACTGGGCGTTGCATCATCGCTGAAACCGCTGTGGGCACGGTGATGATGAAGGAGATTTTCCACCGTTCGATCAGCTTCCAGAAATTGTCAAACACCCCTTCACCGCGGTAGCCCGCTGGCGTGGGGAACACCACATGCGCCCCAGAGGAGATCATCGACATCATGATCACATGGCAGGCAAACACGTGGAACATTGGCAGCGGGCACATCACGTTGTCTTCGGGGTTGAACAGCAGGTTCTCGCCAAGCCATCCGTTATACACCATGCCGGAATATTTGTGCTGTGCCACTTTGGGCATGCCTGTGGTGCCGCCGGTGTGGAAATAGGCGCCGACGCGATCTTCGGTCGAATCCGCAAAATCCAAACTGCGCGGGTATTTCTTAACGGTTTTGGCAAAGTCCAAAACATCGGCGTGATGCGGTCCGCTTTCGGCCTTTGGACGCAGCAGCGGCACAATCCAGCTTTTGGGCGGCGTCAGATAGCGGTTCAGGTCAATTTCCAGAACGGTGTGCACGCTTTGCGCATGGCGCACCGCTTCGGCAGTCTTCTGGGCGACATCTGATTTCGGGAAAGACTTAAGCGTCACAACCACTTTGGCACCGGTTTCCCGCAAAATCGCGGCAATCTGTTCTGGTTCAAGCAGCGGGTTGATGGGGTTCACAATCCCCGCAATGGCCCCGCCCAGAATGGTTTGAATGGTCTCGTTACAGTTGGGCAGAATACACGCAACCACGTCTGTTTCGCCAATGCCGAGATCGCGGAACATATTGGCCGCTTGGCAGGTGCGCCCATGCAATTCGGACCATGTCAGCGTCTCAGCTTTGTCTTTCGCACCGCTGAGCAACTGGAAAGAAATCGCATCGCTGGATCCGTACTTTTCTTTTGCCCGGGTTAAGAACTGATACATCGTGACCGGAACGTCCCGATCTTCCCATCGCTGTTCTGCTTCAAGATCAAGCGTCGCTTGAAAGGTTTCAAATGGCATGCGTTTTCCTCCCTCGTGTGACCTTTGCGGCCTTTACCTTATGTGCAATGTGGAAGGGAATTCGGCGACAAACAAGTCCGCAGCCCCTGCTCTGGCGTAACGTAAAAACGGAAAACAGACACACAAAAGCACCCCAAATCTTGTAAGTTGTATTGACCATAGGTCAAGTCGTTCGATCAGATCGGGTGTGGGTTGTGACATGGGCAACATGCTGCCCGACGACAAATTGCGGGGCCTGAATGCCTTCAAAACGCAAACAGGGGCAGATGACTGCCCCTGTTGTGTGTTGGTTTTATCTACAGCAACAAAGCGAGACGCCGCTGCAGGGCCTTAGGCCACGTCGGAGAAGCCGCTGGTGAACTGCAACCGAGCCAAACGAGCATAAAGCCCATCTTCGGCCACCAGTTGATCATGCGTGCCTTGGGCAACAATTTTACCGGCTTCGAGAACCAAAATGCGGTCGGCCTTTTTGACGGTGGCCAAGCGATGCGCCACCACAATCGTGGTGCGGTTCTTAGAAAGCTCGTCCACGGCCGCCTGAACCGCCTGCTCACTTTCGGCATCCAATGCGCTGGTGGCTTCGTCCAGCAACAGTACTGGCGCATCCCGCAAGATGGCGCGCGCAATGGCAATGCGCTGTTTTTGCCCGCCCGAAAGCATCAAACCACGTTCGCCAACTTCGCTGTCGTACCCTTCTGGCAGACCCATAATGAAATCATGCGCCGCCGCTGCTTTGGCCGCGGCAAAGACCTCTTCATCAGTCGCATCGGGCCGCCCAAAGCGGATGTTTTCAATGGCGGTTGTCGCAAAGATAATTGGGTCCTGAGGCACAAGCGCCATTTGGCGTCGGAAGTCTTGCCGCGAAAGATCCTTTAGCGGCATCCCGTCCAATAGGACCTGACCCGACTGCGGATCATAGAATCGCTGCAACATCTGGATGATGGTGGTTTTGCCGGCCCCAGATGGGCCCACCAAAGCAACGGTTTCGCCGGCCTGAATATCCACGCTGATTCCATCCAGCGCCGAAACATCCGGACGCGAAGGATAGCGGAATTCAACTTGATCAAAGGTGATGCGCCCCGCAACGGGGGATGGCACTGGGGTTGGGTTTGCCACGTCTTGTACCGTATCTTCGGCTTGCAGCAGTTCCACCAAGCGTTCGGTTGCCCCTGCGGCCCGCTGCAATTCACCCCAAATTTCAGATAGCGCCCCAACAGAGCCGGCAACCATCACGGCATAAATCACAAACTGAACCAGCGCGCCTGCGCTCATCACATCTGCACGCACGTTATTTGCGCCAATCCACAACACGCCAACAACGCCCGAGAACACAAGGAAGATCACAATGACCGTCATCACGGCGCGCGTGTTGATCCGACGTTTGGCCGCATCATAGCTTTTCTCGGTCATGTCCGAGAAATCGCGCTGTGCCGCCGCTTCTCCGGTAAAGGCCTGAACCGTCTGCACGCTGAGCAACGCTTCGGAAGCATTCCCCGAGCTCAGGGCGATCCAGTCTTGGTTTTCGCGGCTGAGCGTGCGCAATTTGCGCCCCATGGTCAGAATTGGCACCAGAACCAACGGCACGGTCAACAAAACCAGCCCGGTGAGTTTCGGAGAGGTCGCCAACATCAGCACCATGCCACCAAAGAAGATCAGCACATTGCGCAGCGCCACCGAGATGGAAGAGCCGATCACCGAAAGGATCAGCGTGGTGTCTGTGGTGATCCGGCTGAGTACCTCGCCAGTCATCACGTTTTCAAAAAAGGCCGGGCTTAGGCTGACAACACGGTCAAACACGGCCTTGCGGATATCGGCCACAACCCGTTCGCCCAAACGGGTCACTAAGGCAAATCGCAACCCCGTCCCCACAGCCAACAGACCTGCAATGGCTATGGCCGCCCCAAAATACTGATCTAGAATGGCGCCGTCTTCGGTCCCAAAATTGTCAACAACCCGGCGCACAGCCAACGGCAACACCAGCGAAACGCTGGCGGTCAGCACCAATGCCAAACCCGCTGCAAACAGCATCAACCGATAGGGGCTGAGAAATGGCCACAATGCCACCAGCGCGCCAACGTGCTTTGACTTTTCACGATCCTCATTCACCGGAGTCGGGCTACGGGCCATTACGTCTTCCTTTTGGTTGCTGCCACCGGGTTTATGTGACCCCGCGGTGAGGGGCAAGCTGCGCGACTGTCGCGGGCAGGCTCTGCGCATTGGCGGGATGGCGTCTATATTGGGGCGACAACAGGCAAAAACACCAAGAGGGGTGAAAAATCTGCCCCAAACCCCAGTTTCGCAGGCCAAAGTGGGGATGAGTGTGACCAATCAATCACGCAGTTGTCGGGCAATGGCTGGACCTGACCGCGGACCGCCCCTCAGACAGGACCTTTGGGCCTGTGCACACAGGGGCCATCACAAGCGACAAAACACACAAAGACTAACCGCCTGAAAGGCAAGATATTTACAATTTATGGGAAAGTGGAGCGGGCGGCGGGAATCGAACCCGCGTCATTAGCTTGGAAGGCTAAGGTCTTACCATTACACAACGCCCGCGCCGTGTTTGGCTTTCCTATTTCATCCCAAAAGCAAGGTCAAGTCAGCTCCGAAGAGAGATTTGGGCACCGGCCAAAAAACCTGTCAGACTGATGTGCCTGTTGGCATGAAGCCTCAATTCGGCGCCACAGCAAGCCGCCCGCCTGCGCGCACATCCGTGTTGTTCAACACCACCACAGGGGCCAGTTGACCGATCTCACCCGTGAGGTTTTTCAGGATGGAAATCGCCGCTGGCGAGGTCAAGGCCACACTGTGGTTAAACCCGCCATTGGCCAGCTCGCTGACATCGATCACCGAGATTGGCAAATCGCGCACCGCAGATCGATCCGTTGCCGATCCCAGCCGGTTGGTCTTACCAGTCAAAATGGCAGATAGGCGCAGGGCACGATCCTGTTTTGCGGCGACAATGACCCACGGATCTGGCAAAGATTTCAATCGGCTGGCCTGCGCATGAAATAACTCTCCGTCGATGTCGGGAGACACCATAAACAAGGCTTCGATACTGGTGTTGATGTCCAATTTACCCGAGATTTCAATCTGGCGCAGAGCTTCCATGATCATCAGGTTGCCCATCGAGTGCCCGAGGATCACCAGCTTGCGATTGGACCCGCGGGTCAGCGCCAGAATGACCTGCTCGAGCTGATCACGGGCGTAAAACGCGCTGTCGCGATCATAGACATAGCCCGCAGCAACCCCCGCAGAAGGCCAAGAAAACGCGACGACGGGTGTTTGGATTTCAAAATCATGGCCCAGTTGGGCCAGTTGATAGACGGCTTCACCGTGAGTGACGTTATAGCCATGCACATACAAGAGGGTCTCTTTGGTGTTCTCAGTGTCCGAGGCGGCCACATCCGCCGCCCAAGCCTTAAGGGATGGGTGATCTTGTGTCTGAAGGGTTACAAAATCAGTCGTCGCATCCGCAGGCCCTTTGGGCCATTCAATATGGCCAAGCTGATGCCCTTCAGGGATCGAGATATCATGGTGCTGAAAGGTCATTTGATCGGGCCGGGGCGGCGCGGTCTGATCCTCGGGGGCGGGCTGAGTCGAGCGAAAGTTGGCCACCCAAACAGAACGCACGCTTGCGCTTTCCGCAGGGGCCGCGTGCTGCATAAACCCGCGGGGGCTACAGGCCGCAATCATCAACAAGGCGCAACAACACCAAACGGTTCGAACCATAAGAACGATACCTCACCACGATAAACAAAGCTCTAGGGGGCATCCCAATCACACGGATGCCCAAAGTGCAACAAGACCCAGCATTGCGATCTAATCGGGGCAACCTTGCCCGGTCCGTGTTGCAAAAACAATGGGGCCATTTCTGGCCCCACTGCGATCTCTAATTAGCTGCGAAACAGGGCGGGGCGCGCCTTGAACAGCGCTTGGGTCATCAGCCCGGCCAGCACACATTTTACCACGTCACCCGGGATGAACGGAGTGGCCAGCAATGTGGCCTCTGCAAGGGTTTTGTCCAGCTTGATGGACATGCCGATGATGCCCAACACGTTCAACACAACGACACAGCCCACGAATGCCGCAACCGAGGTAAAGATCCAGCCGCCACGCGCACGCCAGCTGTCAGCCAGATACCCAGTGACAAACGCCCCAACAGGGAAGCCAATCAAATAGCCAAATGTGACGCCGCTAAAGACGCCCAAACCGCCGCGACCACCCGCCAGCAACGGCAGACCCAAGGCCACCAGAGCCAAGAACAGCAAGACCGCCAAGGCCCCGCGTTTGGCGCCAAGCACGGTGCCACAAAGCATCACGCCAAGGCTTTGCGCAGAGATCGGCACGCCAGAGGCCAAGTCAAACTTTGGGATCAATCCCAACGCTGCAATCAGCGCAGCAAACAATGCGATCAGTACAAGATTACGTTCCATTTCCTGTCCCTCTTCTTCTTTGTCTTAGGAGACGCCGCCACGGGCGCGCAGCGCCTCGGCGACATGTTCGGCATCGTCGATGGCCATCAGGGCCAACGGAATAATAAGGCGCCAGCTGGGGCGCCTGCGGCTGCGGGCTTTCCATGCCTCAAGCAGGGTGCCACCTTTCTGGACCAAAACCGGGATAAAGCGGATCACCAGCGCCACAGACAAAGCCAATCTGCGGCGCAACCGGACCGGAACTGACAGGCGGGCAAGGCCGCGTTCTACGGTGGCAAGCATCTCTTTCAATGGCGTTGTCATTGTGACCAGATTGGCCAATGCAATGGCCGAGATCAGCCGCAAGACGATGATCCCCCCCAAAGCCGCTTCGCCTTTGACAACGTGATAGCCCAGAATGATCACCACCACCCACAGCAAGGGGCGCAACATGCGCAGGCCCTGACGCGCAAACCGACCTCCGCCAATCAAGTAGGCTGCAACGACAGCCCCCGTCACCACAATCGCTGCCCCAAGGTTCGCCAAGTAAAACATGGCCACCGTAATGATGCACAATCCAACCAGTTTGATCCAAGCGGGCCAGCGGTGGTAGGGCGTGCGCTGCTCAGAGGTCAGTGAAATCATCCTGAGCCCCCTTTGCGCGCATTGATTTTTCATAGGCCGGCACCACCTCATCGGCAGTCCCATCCATGCGGATTTCGCCGCGCTCCAGCCAGATCACTCGGTCATAGTTTTCCAAACTGGGCAGATCATGGGTGATATGCACCAACGCGGGTGCAAGGCCATCCAGATAGCGCTGCAAACGCAGCGATGTGGCCAAATCCAAGCCCGCGAAAGGCTCGTCCAACACAATCAAGCTTGGGGCCATGGCCAAAACGGCCATTAGGCACACCAGGTGGCGTTGCCCCTGAGACAACTCGTGCACAGACCGCTCGTACCAATCCGCGCGATCAAACCGCGCCAGCATCTGATGGGCCTCAACCTGCGCTTGGTGCGGATCGCGCCCCAAGGCGTTGAGACCAAATTCGAGTTCTTCGCCAATGGTGGGAAAGATGATCTGATGATCTGGGTTCTGAAACAGGATGCCGACCGTGCGCAGGGCCGCTTGACGATCCCGCGCCACCGTGACGCCATTGACGGTGACTACACCTTCGTCCGGACAGGCAAGGCCCGCGATCAATCGCGCCAGTTGCGACTTGCCAGAACCGTTGCGCCCGACGATACCAATCCGTCGCTCGCTTAGAGACAAAGAGATGTTCTCAAAGACCTGCCGAGATTCCCGCGAATACCGCACATTTTCCAGTGAAACAGTCACAGGAGTGTCAGGCGTTTGGGTCGTGTCACGTTGGGTCATTGGCTTTGATGTCTCCGTTGACAGAGGCCCTTACCGGTATTTGCCTTACATTTGCAAGCGATGCCCTAAAATTCGCGCCGCCTAGTCCGTTAGTATTAATACAGGATATGATCCGGAAAGCCTTTGCTTACCAGCGGCCGTCATTGTCCCCTCCTTCACGCCGCGTTGGACCATCTTCCTATCCCCGTACCAACTGGCCGCGCATCTTTGCGCGGCCTTTTTCTATTCATCCTCAAAGGGTTCGATCAATTCCGGGCCGGTTGCCCGGTTCGAGTTGACCGCCACCCCAACCCGGTGCGTCTGCACAACACCTTCGGCTGGAACCTGCATTAATGTGGCGGCGCCATGCCCCTCTTCGCCCAACCATTTGCCCCATTGAGTGTGATCCAAAATCACCGGCATGCGGTGGTGGATCTGGGCAAAACTGTCATTGGCCTTGGTTGTCACAATCGCACAGCTTGCCTGCGCGCCCTCCTCTGGGGATGTCCAGTCCTGCCAAATCCCGGCCATCACCAAGGGATCTCCGTCACGACGCGTGACATACCACGGCAGTTTGGTGTCTCCATCGCGAAACCATTCGAAAAAGCCAGACGCGGGGATCAAACAGCGGCGCTGACGACAGGCCGCGCGAAAGGCGGGCTTTTCAGCAATCGTTTCCGAACGCGCATTGATCAGCAGGGGCCCATCATTTGGTGTTTTGTACCAATGGGGCACAAATCCCCACCGCATAGGCCGCAGCTGACGCGTGGCACCTTCACCTGTCTCGCCATCGCTGGTCACAACTGCAATCTGCGTGGTGGGGCACACGTTGTAGTTTGGCTCGGTTGCAAGGCTGTTGGCGGGTTGTGCGGAAAACAGTTGGGCCATGGCATCCGGAGGAAGCGTCACTGCCATCCGCCCGCACATCGTTAGCGGTGCGCCTTGCGGGCGATATCAATGCGCACATCCATCATCGACATCTCTTTCAGGATGTCCTGACGGCGCGTACGATCCCCGGTTTCGCGCAGTTCTGCACGCAGACGCTCGAGTTCACGCGACAGCGTTACGAACTCGGGCACACCACCGCTTTCTTTGACCAAGCGATTCAGCAAAGCGTTCTCAGGATCATCCTGTTCGGGCAACGGTTTCCCAGCCCCGGCAAGGTTGTCAAACGCACCGTCAGCCTCAGCTTCGGCGATTTTGGCATTGATCAGATCGATTAGCGGATGGTCCATGGCAGAATTATATCGCGACCATGCCCCTGTGAAAAGAGGATTGCCGAGACGCCCCGCACTCAGAGTCCCTGTTGGATCATCGTTTTGATTTTCAGAGCCTTTTCAAAATGGTCCAATTTGTGGGTCTGAATCCACCAAGTGGCGGCCTCCATCAAACGCTCTGGATCGTCGTTTTTATTGGCAAAAAATGCATAGAACGACAGACCAACCGTGTCGCCCTTTTTGGCGATTTTGGCGTCACAAATGGCAATGGCTTTTTCGCGTAGATCGGCGCGCATCGTATCCTCGACAGCTTGGGCTTGGACCAAAGGGGTCTCATAGAACCCGCCAAAAGAAAACCCCCGCCAGCGCCGCTGACGGGGGTTAAAATCAGATCCATGGATCCAACTTATTTTGCCATGATGCGGCCGTCTTTGTACGGGGTGAACGGGCCGTTTTTGGCCAAGAACTCCGCAGTAACATCCGCCAGATCGGGGCCAAAGTCATACGCGTTCATCGCGCCACGGAACATTTTGTAGCCGTCGCCGCCGTTACGCACATAGTTGTTGGACACAACGCCATAGACCTTTTCCAGATCAATCGCCGCGCCACCAACCATCACGTCAGAGATCCGCTCGCCTGCTGGCTTTGCCACGTCAAACGCAAAGGTCATGCCCGCAACCTGAGGGAAACGACCTGCGCCCTCTTCGTGCTGAGAAACACCGTTTTCCAGCGCTTCAATGATGGTTGCGCCCTTAACTTCGAAGGTAGACAGGGTGTTCTGGAATGGCAGAACGGTCAGAACTTCACCCATTGTGACGGGGCCTGCGTCGATCGAAGCCCGGATCCCACCACCGTTTTGGATGGCAATTTCCACGCCTTGGTCTTTCACACGGTCCAGCATCGCATCTGCGATCAGGTTGCCCATCGCACATTCAACAGCGCGACACTCTTCACGAACACCAACAATTTCAGCGGCCGTTTCAGCGACAACTTTGTTGCGGATCTCTTCCAGAGGGGCGGCAGCTTCGGCGATACGTGCTTTGGTGCCTTCGTCCTCGGCCACGGCTGCGTCCATGATGATCGGCTCGCCTGCAGCAGAGGTGATCTCACCGGCATCGTTGAAGGTCACGTTCAACTCGCCCAAGAACTTGCCATAGGCATAGGCCGACACAATCGCAGTGTCGCCAACCATGGTTGGGTAAGGGCCTTCGGCGCGATCCGAAGTGTTGGACAGATAGGTGTTGGAGTGACCACCAACGATCACGTCAACGCCAGTGGTTTCAGCCGCCACCGCTTGGTCAACACCAAAGCCAGAGTGGGACAGAACGATGATCTTGTTCACACCCATCGCTGTCAGCTTGTCAACTTCACCTTGAACCGCTTGGGCCGGATCTGTGAACACAACGTTTGGTCCAGGGCTGGCCAACTCGTCTGTGTCATGTGGTGTCAGGCCGATCAGACCCAGTTTTTCGCCACCGCGTTCGATCACTGTGGATTTCGCCAGCTTGTCCGCCAGCAAAGGTTCCCCAGAAACATCCGCGTTAGACATCAGCACAGGGAAACCAACGGCATCCATGAAACCGGCCAAGACTTCTGGGCCATCGTCGAATTCGTGGTTGCCCACGGTCATCGCGTCATAGCCCATTTTGTTCATCATTTCCGCGGTCAGCTTACCCTTGTAGTAAGTGTAAAACAGCGTCCCTTGGAACTGGTCACCACCATCAACCAGAATCGAGTTGTTGCTGCGCGCGCGTGCATCCGCCAGAGCGGTGACCAAACGTGCAGAACCACCAAAGCATTTGCCTTCGGCGTTGCTGTCCGCAGAACAGCCCGAATCGTACTTTGAAATCGGCTCAAACCGTGCGTGGAAATCGTTGGTGTGCAAAATGGTCAAGCTGTAGTCAGCCATTGCAGCGCCGGCGCTTAGCGCAACAGCCGCAGCAGTGGAAAGTAGACGAACAGACATATTTATTCCCTCTCTGTCGATTATTATCCCGAGACGCTGCACCGTTGGCGCGTCCCTGTCAAAGTTTTGATTGGCCATCAATGACATGCTCCCGCAGCGTTAACCAGATTTCCGCCCCAAAACATGCCGCATCAACGGTCGTGCGCCTACATACTAGGCATAGTTTTTCCTTACGGTCAAAAAAACTTATGCATTGAATGGCTTGACCCACGCTCAAAGGATCGGCATCTGACGGGCATGCTGATTTATAAGATATTTCGTGCCGATGAATGGCAGGCCTTGAACGACGCTGGGCAAACCGCTGGCGCTCCGATCGACATCGCGGATGGATTCGTCCATTTCTCTTCTGCAACGCAGGCGCAGGAAACGGCCGCCAAGCATTTCGCTGGCGAAGACGGACTGTTTTTGTTGGCGGTTGATGCTGAAACGCTGGGCGACGCACTTCAATGGGAAGTCTCGCGCAATGACGCGCTGTTCCCTCATTTGTACCGCGAGCTGCTCCTTGATGATGTTGTCTGGTCCGCACCTTTGCCCCTGCAAAACGGTGCCCACGTTTTCCCAGAGGCCATGAAATGAAACTGATCGAAAAGTTGGGCCTGTCGGCGCTTCACAAGGTGAATCCTGAAACGGCGCATGGCTTGGCCATCAAGGCGTTGCAACTCGGGGCCGTGCCCCTGCCCGGTTTGGTCACATCCGATCGGCTGCGGTGTCAGCTGGCGGGATTGAACATGGTAAACCCTGTGGGCTTGGCCGCTGGCTTTGACAAAAACGCCAGCGCCCTGTTGCCTTTGTCGCGCGCCGGATTTGGATTTGTCGAAGTGGGCGCTGCCACACCTCGCCCGCAACCCGGCAATCCGAAACCCCGATTGTTCCGCCTGAGCGAAGACCAAGCCGCCATCAACCGGTTTGGGTTCAACAACGACGGCATGGAGGCCATCGCGACCCGTTTGGCCCAACGCCCGCGCGATATGGTTCTGGGTCTCAACCTTGGGGCCAACAAAGACAGCGATGACCGCGCCAGCGATTTTGCCCGCGTCTTGTCGCGGTGCGGCGCCTCGCTTGATTTTGCAACGGTGAATGTCTCCTCTCCGAACACCGAGAAACTGCGGGACCTGCAAGGGCCTGCCGCGCTGACCAGCCTGCTGCAAGGGGTGCAAAGCGCGCGCGACGCGTTGGAGCGCCGTGTGCCGGTGTTCTTGAAAATTGCCCCCGACCTGAGTGACAGCGATATTGGTGATATCGCCGAGGTTGCTTTGTCGGTGGGCATTGATGCGGTGATTGCGACCAACACCACGTTGGATCGCGATGGGTTGCACAGCCCGCACCGGGATCAAGCGGGTGGCCTCTCTGGGGCGCCTCTGTTTGAAAAGTCGACCCGCGTTCTGGCCAAACTGTCCCATCATCTTGATGGACGTATTCCTTTGGTTGGGGTGGGTGGCATTTCAAACGCTGGGCAAGCCTATGCTAAGATCCGAGCCGGCGCGTCGGTTGTCCAGCTGTACACCGCGCTGATCTATGGCGGCATGACCTTGGCCGCAGAAATCGCCCGTGGATTGGACCAGCGCCTAGAAGCCGATGGATTTGCCAATGTAAGCCAGGCCGTCGGAGTAGATCGCGACAACTGGCTCTGATCTCCTTTGAACAACGACGGAATTGCCCCCGGTGTGGGGCAATTGCCTTTGGCGGCCATGTTTCGGATGCGAAATGATTAAAACGCGGGTCGAATTAAACCTGTTTGACCCGAATTTTGCGACCGCAAAGCCAATCCAAACCCAACCATGAACGACCACATTTCAGAAATATTTAGGCAAAAGTTATCTAAATACGACTTTTAGACCTTTTCTGGGATTGATGAGAGTTGAGTTAGCTTTCTACGCGATCCCTCGCGTTTGACCCGTGTTTTGTCTGGATTTGGGCGGCAATTGCCCGAATTTACGCCGAAACCCCGTTAATTTGGGTGATTTTGCCGAGATGGTTATCCACAGCTTATCCACGAAAATTGAACCTGTGCACAACTCGATTCAGCTATGAATCTCAACGTGACTCTGCGTAAACCTCATGCATTGGCTTTGTTGGCCCCGCTCTCAGAGAGCGCCCCCGAAATTCCCGCGAGTAAAGCCCCGGATTTTGGCCTGCCCGTGTGCAGCGCCGTTGTCACCCCGCCGGTCGCGCCCGCGCCTCTAGTGCTGGGTACCGCCAGCCAAGGGTGATGCCGCGCACCACAAAAGATACCAACAGGGATATCCACAGGCCGTGATTTCCGAACAACGGCAAAAGCACAACCAAAGCAATCAAATAGGCGATGAAGCTTAGAATCATCATGTTGCGCATGTCGCGGGACCCGGTGGCCCCAATAAAGATCCCATCCAGCATCCAAGCCGCGATTCCCAGCACCGGCGCAAGCACCATATAGGGCAAAAACACCCGGGCTTCGGCCCGTACAGATGGGGCCGTTGTCATGATGTCGATGATGGCGCCCCCGAAGATGGCAAAAACCACCGCCGCCAGAATGCCGACAACTGTGGCCCAGAACGTACACAGCACCGCAGAACGCCGGAACGCGGCGACATTTTTTGCGCCCAACGCTTGGCCAACAAGGCTTTCGACCGCGAAGGCAAAACCATCCATTCCATAGGCACTTATATAAAGAAGTTGCAGCAAAATCTGGTTCGCCGCCAGCGCCGTATCCCCATAGTTCGCCCCCATCATCAAGAAAGAGACAAACATCGCCTGCAACAGCAACGAACGGACCAAAATCGCAGAATTGACCGACATCATGTGCATCAGGCGCTCTGAGTTGAACACACGCGACCAATCCCGCCACGCAGGCCCAACAAACCCATCTCGGCACATCCAAAGCGCCAAGGCACAGCCGCTCCACTCGGCGATCAGCGTGGCCCAAGCCACCCCAACCACACCCCAGTTCAATCCCAGAACGAACCACAGATCCAACGCGATATTGGCGCCGTTCATCCAGACTTGGATGATAAAGACGCTGCGGGTGCGTTCTTGGGCAATCAGCCAGCCAGTCAAACCATAAAGCGAGATCATCGCCGGGGCGCTGTATACACGGACCTGCATATAGTCCCGCGCCAAGGCCTCAACCTCTGGAGAGGCCGGAGAGACCTGAAACGCCAGATAAAACAGGCCCACTTGCATCAAGATGATGCAAAGCCCCGCTGTGCCCGCCAGCAATAGGGCCCGCGTCAACAGCGCGGCCACCTCTTGGGAGTGGCGCGCGCCAATGGCTTGGGACACCAATCCGGTGGTGCCCATCCGCAAAAATCCAAAAACCCAGTACAGCGCGGTCAAGATGATCGCCCCCAACCCCACAGCTCCAATCGGCGCCGCCAGCCCCATCTGCCCAACCACACCGGTATCCACTGCCCCCAACAGGGGCACCGTTGCATTCGACAACACGATGGGAATGGCGAGGTTCAGGACCCGCCGATGTGTGACCTGCTCTGCCATGACGGTTTAGGCTTCGCTGTCTTCTTGCGTGGGCATCAGAAAGTGTCCCGTTGCCTGCGCATAGGGGCGGTCACGATTGTCTTGCCATGCTTCGACATGCACGCTGGCATACCGCCGCCCGGATCGGTTGACCCGTGCCCGCGCATAAGCATCGCGTGGCAATCCCGAACGCAGGTAGTCGACGGTGAAATCAATGGTCTTGGGCAAGCGCGGCATATCTGTGTGCACCAAGCCTTCGGGATCGATGCGCCCATTCTCTATCTGCTCCCACAGGATTGACCAGCTGAGACCAATGATCGACGTCACCTCTAGAAACGCGGCCGTGGCCCCGCCGTGCAAAGCGGGAATGGCGGGATTGCCAATCAAATCCTGTTTGAATGGCAAGATCGCCGTCAGCTCATCGCCTCGCCGATCAAACTCGATCCCCAGAAACGCGATATAGGGCACACTTTGCACCAATGATTGTAGCGCCGTGTCACGACGTTGCTTGACGATTTGAACGGGTTCAGGAGGAGAGCGTCTCATTTGGCACGCTCCGCGGTGAAGGCCCCGGTGGCCGTGGCCACCGGCAAACCATCATCATCATCCAAAGCTTCGGCGCGCACAAAAGCCACTGATCGGGTCACCCGGTAACAAGTTGCGCGGGTTCTGATGGTTTGGCCCGGCGTGGCGGGGCGCATATAATCGATGCGCAAATCAATGGTCGCTGTGGCCCCGACCGTATCGGGGTGGCTGATCACAGCTGCGCCGCAGGTGGTATCCAGCAGCGCAAACACCGCGCCGCCATGAATGACCCCCGTTTCAGGATCACCAACAAAGCGCGCGTCATAAGGCAGGCTCATCTCAACCACCCCGTCTTCGGCGTGATCAAACCGCATGCCCAAAGCGGTGCAATGCGGAATCGCGGCAATGAACTGCTGAGCTTGGTGAATCTTGTCGCTATCCATGTGCAGGCTTTCTTGAAAATAACGTCAGGTGATAAGACAGCGCGCGGGCGCAATTCGCAAGGCCGACTGTTGCTCTTGTTGGAACAAGATTCTACCCTGACTTTAAGGGAGCGCAGGCCATGACTGATATCCGACTGTCATTCAAAGAGATGTGTGCCAAGTTCGACGTGACACCGCGAACTTTGCGGTACTATGAATATATTGAACTTCTGCTGCCTGAGCGGCAGGGGCGGTCCCGCTTTTACAGCGCCCGTGAAGTGGCGCGGATGACTTTGATCATGCGCGGACGCAAGTTCGGCTTCCCTCTCGAAGACATTCGCCAATGGCTATTGATCTATGAGCGCGAGGGCAACGAGGCCCAGATGCGCGCTTGGATTGTGATGTCGACCAATCAGCTAAAAGAGCTGGATGAACAGCGGCGCCAACTTGACGAAGCGATTTCCGAGTTGCGCCATCTGCGCGATGATACCGCGGCGGCGCTCGACGAAATGTGAGTCGCCCAAAGGGCATCCCCACCAGAATCACACCTTAAGATTGCATTAAAGCAAGCGCTCTCTGCAATGTGGGGAGTTCTATTTGCGTTTTTTGTGAAAGGAAATTTCGCTGACGTAGCGGCAAACATGGCTGATCTTACGTCAACGTCAATGTGACGCGACGTCCAGCTTACGTCAACGTCAATTACTATTGTATCGATACGGCAATGATCGCAAGCCTGACATGATCCAATAGCACGGTGAGCAATCAGATGACCGAAGAAACGATGACCATCCGCGAAATGTGCGACGCCTTTGACGTCACACCCCGCACCCTGCGCTTCTACGAAGCAAAGGAGCTGTTGTTTCCGATCAGAACGGGACAAAAGCGCCTGTTTACCAAACGGGATCGGGCACGGCTGAAATTGATTTTACGAGGCAAGCGCTTTGGCTTCAGCCTCGAAGAGATCCGGCAACTGTTGGAACTCTATTACATGGGCGACGCCCAGCTGACCCAGCTGAGCCGAACCTACGACATTGCGCAGGATCGCCTGCGCGACATGGAACAGCAACGCGATGAGCTGAACGAAGCCATTGATGAGCTGAAGGAACAGATGAAATGGGGCGCTGACATGATTGTCACGCTTCAGGAACAGGAAAACGCCGCCGAGTGACCCTCGGTTAGGACAGGGAGAGACCCATGCCCAGTTATACCGCCCCCACAAAAGACCTGCAGTTTGTGCTGCATGACTTGTTCAAAATCAGCGAGCAGGATGTCCCTGGCTATGCCGATCTAGAAGCCGACTTTACCGGCGCCATTCTAGAAGAAGCAGGCAAGATCACCTCGGAATTGCTGGCGCCTTTGAACGTGGTGGGCGACAAAGAGGGCTGTCAGTTGGAAAACGGCGTTGTGCGCACGCCCACAGGCTTCAAAGCGGCCTTTGATCAGGTGCGCGAAGGTGGCTGGACCGGCATGGATATGCCCGAGCAATACGGTGGACAAGGTCTGCCACAGGTGATGGGCACCGCCATCGGCGAGATGTTCAGCGCCTCAAACCAGTCGTTCACAATGTACCAAGGTCTGACCCACGGTGCCGCCTCTGCCATTCTGGCGCATGGCACCGAGCAACAAAAAGACACCTACCTGCCCAATATGGTCAGCTGTGAATGGACCGGCACCATGAACCTGACCGAACCGCACTGCGGCACCGATCTGGGTCTGATGCGGTCTAAGGCTGTGCCTCAAGACGACGGCAGCTACAAAATTTCAGGCCAAAAGATCTTTATCTCTGCCGGCGAGCACGAGATGGCCTCCAATATCATTCACTTGGTGCTGGCCAAAATTCCGGGTGGTCCGGAGGGCATCAAAGGTGTGTCCTTGTTCATCGTGCCCAAGTTTATGGTCAACGAAGACGGCACGCTGGGCCCACGCAACGGCGTGTCTTGTGGCGCACTCGAAGAGAAAATGGGCATCCACGGCAATTCGACCTGCGTGATGAACTATGACGAGGCCACCGGCTATCTGCTTGGCGAGGCCCACAAAGGCATGCGCGCAATGTTCACCATGATGAACGAAGCCCGCCTTGGCGTTGGCATGCAAGGCATGGCCCAAGCGGAAGCGGCCTACCAAAACGCGGTGATTTACGCCAACGACCGGCTGCAAGGCCGTGACGTGACCGGCGTCAAAAATCCCGATGGGCCCGCGGATCCGCTGATCGTTCACCCCGACATCCGCCGCAACCTGATGGATCAGAAAAGCTTTATCGAAGGTGCGCGGGCTTTCCAACTCTGGGGCGCACTGCTGCTGGATCGTGCCCACCGCAACGGTGACAAAGATGCCGATGGCCTTGTCAGCCTGATGACCCCCGTGATCAAAGGCTTCCTCACGGACGAAGGCTATGACTGCACCGTTCAAGCGCAACAGGTCTATGGTGGCCACGGCTATATCGAAGAATGGGGCATGTCCCAATTCACCCGCGATGCCCGTATCGCGATGATCTACGAAGGGGCCAATGGGGTTCAGGCGCTGGATCTGGTGGGACGTAAGCTGGCCACCGATGGCGGTAAACACGTGATGGCCTTCTTTGAATTGGTCAAAAGCTTTCTCAAAGAAAACGCCGACAACGAAACGCTGAAGGCCGACTTTTTAGATCCCCTGAAAGCCGCATCAAAGCATCTGCAAACAGCAGGCATGTACTTTATGCAAAACGGGGTGAAAAATCCAAATGCGGCCCTATCTGGCTCCTATGACTTTATGCACCTCTTTGGACACGTCTGCCTTGGCCTGATGTGGGCGCAAATGGCAAAAGCTGCGCAAGAGGCACTGGATGCGGGCACCGGCGACGCTCAATTCTATGAAACCAAACTGGCAACAGGGCGCTACTATATGGCCCGTCGTCTGCCAGCAACATCGATGCACCTTACCCGCATCAACAGCGGGGCCGACCCAGTGATGGCGCTGAGTCCTGAACAGTTTTGAGCTTGGGATCCAACCCAAGCCTTTGCACCAGCAGGGGGTAAATGCCCCACTCGCGGCGCCGGTACGCGGGGATGCGTACCGGTTTTTGCTCAATAAGGGAGAAAGGCAGGCAATGCCAAAACGGTTTCGACTGACACGACGTATCCCATTGGCCATGACCGAGGATGCCTATCGGCGACTGAAAAAATTCGCCCAAGAGGCAGGATTGGATGAAGGGGAAGCGATCTCTTTCATCTTTGAGAACTTTGACGGCGTGATCGACAAAGAAAACTTTGGCCACAAACTGCGCCTGTTCAACGACACGCTAGAAGAGCGAAAACGGTAAGGGAGAGAACGAACGACTGTGCTCTCACCCAACGTTTCGCAGGGGGCGACGCACGGACATTGAGTATTTTTGGCAAGATGAATGGGCAAGGATCCCTGCCCCACAGGCCCGAGCACGGGGAGCAGGACAGGTTTCACCTTGCACGCTCATCGGCTCTCCAGCCTGTAACGCTCTTTCGGGATAGAACAGTTTCATTAACGGTGCGTTACTTTGAAACTCACAGGTTTTCATCTTGCCAAAAATACTCAAACTCATCCCAAGACACAGGCACGACGTCGGGAGGACGCCAGAATGACAATCAAACTCTATTGCTTCGGTGAAAGTGGAAATTCGTACAAGGCAGCTTTGTCTTTGCAACTCAGTGGACTCGCGTGGGAGCCCGAATTTGTTGACTTTTTTAACGGGGCGGCACGCACGGCAGCCTATCGTGAAACGGTGAACGAAATGGGCGAAGCCCCGGTGCTCGTTGATGGGGACATCCGATTGTCCCAATCTGGCGTTATCCAGCAATATGTCACCGACCAGACTGGTAAATTTGGTGGCACCACGCAGGCTGAGAAATACGAAGTTCTGCGTTGGGTGTTGTGGGACAATCACAAACTGTCCAGCCAAGCTGGCATGACGCGCTTCTTGATGAACTTTGTGCCCGAAGACAAACGCCCAACCGAAGTGTTTCCTTTTGTTCAAGGCCGTCTCAAAGCTGCATTTCAGACCTTGAACAGCTTTCTTGAGGGGCGCGAGTGGATCGTTGGAGACGGCGTGACCAATGCGGATCTGTCCTGCTGTGGGTATCTTTTTTATCCAGAACCCTTTGGATTTGAGCGCGCCGACTGGCCCAATATCGACCGCTGGCTGAACAACATCAGTGCACTGCCAGGTTGGAAATCCCCCTATGACTTGATGCCCGGCAGCCCTGCCGATCGAGCGTAACTCTCAAGGAGAAGGCACAATGACCGAAGCCTATATCTATGACGCCGTGCGCACCCCGCGCGGCAAAGGCCGCAAAGACGGATCTCTGCATGAGGTCACAGCGGCGCGCCTGTCCGCCAATGTGTTGAACGCCTTGAAAGCGCGCAACGGCTTGGAAGGCCATGCTGTTGAGGATGTGATTTGGGGCAACGCAACCCAAGTGATGGAACAGGGGGCCTGTTTGGCCCGCACCGCTGTATTGGCTTCGGAATTGGACGAATCCATTCCCGGCCTGTCGATCAACCGGTTTTGTGCCTCAGGCATGGAGGCGGTCAATCTGGCCGCCAACCAAGTGCGGGGCGGCGCAGGGGAAGCCTATATCGCCGGTGGCGTTGAGATGATGAGCCGCGTGCCTATGGGCAGTGACGGCGCGGCTGTCGCGGTTGATCCGACCGTTGCGATGGAAAAATACTTTGTGCCTCAGGGCATCTCGGCGGACATCATTGCCACCGAATACGGATTTGATCGCGATCAGGCTGACGCTTTGGCAGTGGAATCCCAACGCCGTGCGGCCGAAGCATGGGCGGACAACCGGTTCGAAAACTCGGTGATCACCGTGCGTGACGTCAATGGTTTGTCCATATTGGACCGGGACGAATTCATGCGCCCCGGCACCGATATGCAGAGCCTTGGCGCGCTGAAACCTTCATTCAAAGACATGGGCAAGGTGATGCCCGGCTTTGATAAGGTGGCGTTGCTCAAGTATCCTCATCTGGAAAAAATCAACCATATCCACCACGCTGGCAACAGTTCGGGGATCGTGGATGGGTCTGCAGGCGTTTTGATCGGCAACAAAGAGTTTGGCGAAAAATACGGCATCAAACCCCGGGCCCGCATCCGGCAGACCTGCAAAATTGGCACCGATCCTACCATCATGTTGACCGGTCCTGTGCCAGCCACCCAGAAAATTCTAGCGGATGCTGGCATGGCGATTTCGGACATCGATCTGTTTGAAGTCAACGAAGCCTTTGCCTCGGTTGTGTTGCGCTTCCAGCAGGCCTTTGATGTGGACCCCGAGCTGGTGAACGTCAACGGTGGCTCGATTGCGATGGGCCACCCATTGGGCGCCACTGGGGCCATCATCATCGGCACCCTTCTGGATGAGCTGGAACGAACAGACAAAGAAGTTGGTCTGGCCACGTTGTGCATTGCATCCGGCATGGGTGCAGCCACCATTATCGAACGTGTGTAACCAGGGTAGGAGAGAGACAAATGACTGATTTTACTCTGAACATTGACGCTGATGGCGTTGCAATCATCACTTGGGACTGCGTCGAAAAATCGATGAATGTCTTGAACATCGACGCGCTGCGTTTGCTAGATGGCATGATTGATCAGGTGCTGAGCGATGAGACGATCAAAGGCGCGGTCATCACCTCAGCCAAGAAAGATTTTGCCGGCGGCATGGATTTGAATGTCATTGCCAAAATGAAAAGCGATGCAGGCGAAGATCCTGCCCGTGGGCTGTTTGACGGCACGATGCAAATGCACAGCATTCTGCGCAAAATTGAACGCGCTGGCATGGATGCTAAGACCAACAAAGGCGGTAAGCCAATTGCAACCGCCCTGCCCGGCACGGCCCTCGGCATCGGGCTGGAATTGCCGCTGTCAACGCACCGCATTTTTTCGGCCGACAATCCAAAGGCCAAGATCGGGCTGCCCGAAATCATGGTGGGGATTTTCCCCGGCGCCGGCGGCACCACACGACTGGTGCGCAAAATGGGCGCCATGGCTGCGTCACCGTTCCTGTTGCAGGGCAAATTGGTGAATCCCAAGAAGGCCAAAGCCGCTGGCATCATTGATGAAATCGCCGATGATCCGGTGGCTGCAGCGCGCGACTGGGTGTTGAACGCCAAGGATGCAGACATTGTAAAACCATGGGACGCTAAGGGCTACAAAATGCCCGGCGGCGCGCCCTTTCACCCGGCTGGTTTCCCAACCTTTGTTGGCGCAAGCGCAATGGTCAACGCCAACACCAGCGGCGCATTTCCCGCCGCCAAAGCCTTGCTAAGCGCCGTCTATGAGGGCGCGTTGGTGCCCTTTGACACGGCGCTGAAGATCGAAGCGCGCTGGTTCACCCATATTCTGATGAACCCCTCTTCTGAGGCGATGATCCGGTCGTTGTTCATCAACAAAGAAGCCTTGGAAAAAGGGGCAAACCGTCCCGATGTCGCCGATCAGACCGTCAAAAAGGTTGGTGTTCTGGGCGCAGGCATGATGGGGGCTGGCATCGCCTTGGTTTCGGCCATGGCAGGCATCCAAGTGGTTTTGATTGACCAAAAACAAGAGGCCGCTGACAAAGGCAAAGCCTATAGCGAAGCCTATATGGACAAAGGCATCAAACGTGGCAAAGCCACAGCCGAGAAGAAAGAACAGGTGCTGTCGCTGATCACGGCCACCACCGACTATAACGCGCTGTCAGATGCAGATCTGATTGTCGAAGCGGTGTTCGAAGATGTCGCCATCAAAGCCGAGGTGACCAAGGCGGTTGAAGCCGTGATCCCAGCCGATTGCATCTTTGCCTCCAACACCTCGACACTGCCGATCACAGAACTGGCCAAGGCCAGCAGCCGCCCGGATCAATACATTGGCATCCACTTCTTTTCCCCCGTTGAAAAGATGTTGTTGGTTGAGATCATCAAAGGCAAAGAGACCGGTGAGGTGGCTGTGGCCAAAGCGCTGGATTATGTACGCCAGATCCGCAAAACGCCGATTGTGGTCAATGATGCGCGCTTCTTCTATGCCAACCGTTGTATCATTCCTTACCTGAACGAAGGCGCGCGGATGGTGGCCGAAGGCGTGGCCCCCGCGCTGGTGGAAAATGCCGCAAAGCAGCTTGGCTTCCCGCTTGGCCCATTGCAGTTGATCGATGAAACCTCGCTGGATCTTGGCGTGAAGATTTCAAAGGCGACACAGGCCGCCATGGGCGACGCCTATCCGGCCGATATGAAGCCGGTGGATGATTTGATGTTTGCCATGGTCGACGAAGGCCGGCTGGGGCGTAAATCCAACGCCGGCTTTTATGACTATGACGCCAAAGGCAAACGGACGGGTCTCTGGTCAGATCTGGCAACGCGGTGCCCCTTGGCCGAAGATCAACCCGATCTGATCGACGTGCAGCACCGCCTGATGTTCTCGCAGGTTCTGGAAGCGGTGAAAGCCCTAGAAGAGGGTGTGTTGGAAGACATTCGCGAAGGCGACGTGGGCGCGATCTTGGGGTGGGGCTTTGCGCCTTGGTCTGGTGGCCCGTTGAGCTGGCTGGACATCATCGGCACCCCCTATGCGGCGGAACGCTGTGATCAACTGGCTGCCGAACACGGCATACGGTTTGCCTGCCCAGCCCTGCTGCGTGACATGGCTTCAAATGGCCAGAGTTTCTATGGGCGTTTTGGTGCGGCGGAGAAATCTGCGGCCTAAATTTGGGCGGGCCGCAGGCTTGTTCTGTGGTGAGAAAACAGTGGCACGCGCCCTTTATAAAAGGGGCGCGTGTGGCAAAGGGGCGCCGCCCCTCTGGGGTGTTTCACCCCCCATTCACCCCGGAGTATTTTCAGCAAGGTGAATGGCTTAACCTGATGGGCCAGTTGGTTTTGAGCTGAAAGACTATTGCGCGGCTTGGGCCGTACTGATGTCAAATTCATAGCCAAAGCGTGCGATATCTTCGGCGCAGATTTCAGCCAAGAAGCTGGCATCCGTATCAGAATAGTAGCTGCGATAGTCTTTCTTGCGGTGCGATTGATTGATCTTTTGCAGATGCAAAGGAAAGCCGAGGTGTTCGGCCAGACCTGCGGCGTCCTGTGCCAGGTATTCTAGCCGGATATACGCGTCGCAAATCTCTTGGCCGCGCACATCGGTCATGTAGAAACGTGCCGGGGTTTCTTTGAGCGTGCGCCACGTCAGCGGGTGGCTGAGAAAGCCGCTGAAATCTTCGCCTTTGGCCAGCACGATGGCGGGGTGATCAAAGCTTTGGCTGCGCAGCCAATGATAATAGCTGACGGCACGATCCCACGGGTTGCGCACCAAAGTGAAGGTGAAATACCGCTCCATCTGGTCTTGGCCAATCAGGCCTTCGATATCACTCATGGTCGAATGTTTCCAAAGGCGGCCATGGGTTTGCGCATCTTTGAAGCGACGGCGGCGCTTGGCGGCTTTGGGGGTGTCCCCGATCAGGATATCATCTTTCATCGCCCGCTCTTCCAGCGCCGCAGCCATCGCTGTGCCGCCGGTTTTGGGGATATGGATAAAAATATATTGGCGGCCATGAGAGATGAACATGGGGCGACGCTATCGCAATCGCTGCGCCGGTGAAAGAGCGGAGATGCCAAAGTGCGGTGTAGAATGAGCAATGGGTTTCGTCCGACTTGCCCCGGCTGCTGCACGCGCCCCGCATTCTTCCAACCACTCGGCGGTGATCTAAAGTGACACTCAGTTTACGAATAAGCTGCATCATATCCGCGTCAGCCGTTTGGCCGCTGAATTGATGGAGTTCGGGGATCAGCCTGGAGGGCGGGGTGCCAAACCGGACGCCATATGCGGTGAGGTTCCGGGTGCTTTGGTCGGTTGCAGACCCGGCGCCACAGCTGATCTAGCCCAGTTGATCACAGTTGCGCGTCACAAACTGGCGGGCCCGAAAACTCAAAACCATGTTATTTTTCATGCTCTTCCTAGAAAATCCGTAGATAAAACCAGACCTTTGCACCGCGAAAGATGGTGAAATCGACCTAACCTTGGGGTGATCAAACCAACGTGGTTGTGGCAATTCAATTGCCGCCCCGGCCTTGGCCGTGGTATCGAGGGGAAAAGAACGCCAGAGCAGCCCCATGACAGCCCTTACAAAATATGACCGCATCGAGGCCAGTGGCCTATGGCGTGCCGGAGCAGACGCTCAGCGGCGCGAAGTTGTGGCGTCGATTGGGGACGCGACATTGGTCATTTCGGACCTAAAAGATCAGGCTTTGACCCATTGGTCCCTGCCCGCCGTCATTCGCAGCAATCCCGGACAATGGCCTGCGCTGTATCACCCCGACGGAGATCCAGACGAAACCCTCGAGTTGGAACAGGACGAAGAAGAGATGGTGAATGCCATCGAAAAGCTTCGCACGGCGATAGACAAGCAACGTCCACGCCCGGGCCGATTGCGGATCGTGATCACCGCTGGAATGACCGCCTCGGTTCTGGCGCTGGGGGTCTTTTGGTTGCCCGGTGCGCTGATCGATCACACAGTTTCGGTTGTGCCCTCGGTCAAGCGATATGAGATCGGACAGCGCCTGCTGCGCCATGTCGAACGGGTGACCGGCCCGAGTTGCCGCAGTGAGCGCACCCAACCGGTGTTGGAGCAGCTTGCAGCGCGGTTGCAACCGGCCAACAACGAAACACTCAAGCTCAGCGTCGTGCCCTCTGGGATGCCGGCCACGGTGATGTTGCCGGGGCAAATTTTGGTGATGAACGCGCGTTTGGTCGAAGACTATGAGCTGCCCGATATTGCGGCAGGCTTTGTTTTGGCCGAAATTCTGCGGGCACAAAAAATGGATCCTCTGGAACAGCTTTTGCGCAACAGTGGCCCGTTTAGCAGCCTCAAGCTATTGACCACCGGCACATTGCCGGATGCTTTGCTGCGCAGCCACGCCGAAGCTTTGCTGAGCCAAACACAGGAAGCCCCCGCGCCTGAGGCCCTGCTCGACGCCTTTGCATCGGCGCAGGTTAAGGCTTCACCTTACGCCTATGCCATTGATGTTTCAGGGGAAACAACTTTTCAGCTGATCGAAGCAGACCCCTATCCGGCCGCAGCACCAAAACCCGTGCTGTCAGACGGGGAATGGCTGCGCCTACAGGCGATTTGCGAAGACTAAGTTATCGGCGCAGGAACGCGTCACCAAAGCCAGACCGGCGCACCGTTGTAAGCGCGCCCTGCGCTTGGGCCGCAGAGGCATAGGGGCCAGACACGACGATCTGCAAGTTTTTGCCGCTACGCTTGGTTGTCCAAATTCGAACAGGAAGCCCGGCTTGTGCCAGACGCTGCGCTGTCCTTTGTGCGTTCGAGCTGACGCCAAAGGTGCCAACCTGAATAAAGTTCTTTTGAGCCGCGGGCTGTGCTTGCGTGGGTTGCGAGACTGCACGCCGCGTGACGGTCGCTGGGGATTGCGTCGATTGCGTTGCGGCAAAGGCCAAAGCATCATTTTGTTGCTGCGTGGCCAGATCCACAAAGGGGAAGCGCAACAGCGGGAACAAGGCGGTGACGTCTTGGCCAGTGGTGCGGTTGATCAATTTGCGTGGCACGCTGCGTGTCCAGACAAGCTCCATCTGGGCTTTGCCAGCCAAAGTTTGATGGGCGCGCTGCGCGTTCAAACGATCATCTTCCCAGACCTCACGATACCCAGCCGGGGTGTGGTTGCGCACCTGTCTTTGGTTTTCGACAACGTGGCGTGGGGCCACGCGCTGACCGCCTGATGCGACAACACCCTGGCCCTGAGGCACCACAATGGGGGCCGCTGCTGAGGGCGCAGCGTTGTAGTCAAAGGACACCGGGGGCACCACAGGATTTGCGCGCACGATTGACGTTTGGGTTGGCTGCACCACGGCAGTGGCACGGCGCGGGGACACATAGGTGCCGACGGGCGATTGCGCTTGGGGACCACAGCGCACACCTTCACCGCCCATAAAGCGACCAGACACTCCGGCGCAGCTGGATTGCGCAACTCGTGGCGAGGCCGCAACCCGCGGCTTTGCTTGCCCTTGCGGGACAGGCTGAACCTGAGGTGCCTGCACCACTCTGGGCTGAACCGTCCGAACCGTTGGTGTAACAACCGGAATTTGCACCTGAGGGCGTGGCGCAATGGCTACGGCCGCTGGCGTTGGTGCGGCGGCGGGCTGTTGTGGTTTGGGACGGGGCGCAAACAGTGTGGACAGTTTGAATTTCGGTTTGGCGGGGGTCGCTGCCGCAACAGCGCTTGGCTGAGGGGCTGCCGGTGTGGCGGCAGGGGCTGTCACCGGATCAGGAATGACCGGCAGATCCGGCGTTACCGCTTTGGCAAAGGTCGGTTTTGCCCCGCAGATGTGATCGCGGCTGCGGTTGACACGCGGCACCCAGTTGACCAGCCCATCCACACCCGTGCGGATGAACACACAGCCACGGCTGTCGACGTATTGACGGGCTGAATAGTCAGCTGGCGGGAATTCCGCTGGCGGTTGCGCGTTGCGCAACGTGGCCGCCTGAACAGCGCCAAGACCAAAAGATGCAACGATAACTGCAAGAGCAGCGGCTCTGGTAAACGTCATTAGTGCCCCCACACAAAATGTAGAGGCACTGTGCACGAATTGTTTCCTAGAGTAAAGTAATCGGGGCCTATTTTGTGCCGAACATCCGATCACCCGCATCCCCTAGTCCCGGAATGATATAGCCCTTTTCATTGAGCTTTTCATCCAGAGAGGCGGTGATGATCGGAACATCGGGGTGCACCTCTTTCATCCGCGCCACACCTTCGGGGGCGGCCAGCAGGCACATAAAGCGAATATTTGTGGCGCCAGCTTGCTTTAGCAGGTCGATCGCCGCTGCCGAGCTGTTGCCCGTTGCCAGCATTGGATCCACCGCAATCACCAAACGATCTTCCAGACTGTCTGGGGCTTTGAAGTAGTATTGAACCGGCTCCAAGGTCTCTTCGTCGCGATACAGACCGACAAAGCCAACCCGCGCAGAGGGGATCAGTTCCAGCACACCATCCAGCAGGCCGTTGCCCGCACGCAAAATCGACACCAGTGCCAGTTTTTTCCCCTTCAGAACCGGCGCTTCCATCTCTTGCATTGGCGTGTCGATGGTTTTGTTGGTCAATTCCAATTCACGGGTGGTCTCATAAGCCAGCAGTTGGCTGATTTCACGCAGCAGACGCCGAAATTCGCCCGTAGGTGTTTTCTTGTCCCGCATCAGGGTCAGTTTGTGCTGCACCAGAGGGTGGTCAACAACGGTCAGGTGGTCGCTCATGCCTTTTCCAATCTCTCTTTGATCCGGGTCCGCGTGGCGTCATCACAGAATGCGCCGTCGATCGCAACGGTGTTCAACTCTAAGAACTCCGCTTCGCCCCATCCAAAGGCACGCTCCAGATCTTCATATTCTTTGGTCATCGTCGTCTTAAAAAACGGCGGATCGTCTGTGGATACAGTCACCTTTACCCCTGCATCGCGCAGGCGCGCAATGGGGTGATCTGCGATTTTGGAGTAAAGCCCCAAGACAACATTCGAGCCCGGGCAAACTTCGAGCACGGTGCCGCGCTCTGCCAGAATTTCAACCAAGGCCGGATCCTCTATGGCACGCACACCGTGGCCAATCCGCTCGACGTCCAAATCTTCGATGGCTTGGCGCACTGACTCGGGTCCGCCAAATTCACCTGCGTGGGTCGTCAGCTTAAGGCCTGCTTCGCGTGCGCAATCAAAAGCCCACTTGAAATCACCCTGTGTGCCCTGACCTTCGACACCGCCCATGCCAAAGCCGGTGATCCAATCCCCTGCGGTTTCTGCGGCGCAAAGCGCTGTTTCGCGCGCCTTATCGCCACCAAAGTGGCGAATGCAGGTCACGATACCGCGCAGCGTGATGCCCATGTCAGCCTCGGCTTTGTTGGCCGCCTCTTGGATGGCGTGCAGATATTCCTTCCACGCCCCAACATCGCGACCGCCACAGAAATCAGGGCTGATAAAGCTTTCGGCATAGACCACGCCGTTCTGCGCGCCCTGCTCCAAGATCGCATAGGTCAGACGCCCAAAATCCTCGGGGGTTTGCAGCACTTGGGTGGCCGCTTCGTAGACACGCAGGAAATCCACAAAATCTTTGTAGGTATAATTGCCGTTCTGATCAAAAATACCGCCCAGATCGACCTTCTTTTCATGCGCCAGTTGGCGGATGAATTCGGGCGGGGCGGCCCCTTCGTGGTGCATGTGCAATTCGACTTTGGGAAATGACTTCCAACTCATAGGAAACTCCGTCCTGTGCCCTGCGAGGGCACGTTTAAATGGGCCGCGACGCTGGCGGCAATGTCGACAAAGCCAACGGTGCCAATCGATCCAGCGCCCGCGCCAGAGATCAGAACCGGAACTTGTTCACGTGTGTGGTCTGTGCCCGGCCAACTGGGATCATTCCCATGGTCCGCCGTCACAAGCAGCAAATCTTCGGGGCGCAGTTTGGCAAGGATGCCGCCAAGCTCGTGGTCGAACCATTCCAACGCCCGCGCATAGCCCGAAATGTCGCGTCTGTGGCCATAAAGGCTATCAAACTCGACAAAATTTGCAAAGGTAAGGCTGCCGTCTTCGGCGGTATCGACCAGATCGTTTAGTTGCTGCATCAACGTGACATCCGGCCCTTTGCGCAGCTCATCAATCCCCTGCATCGAAAAGATGTCACCGATTTTGCCAGCCGCATAGGTCTTGTGGCCGGCCCCTTGCACCCAATCGCACAGAGTTGGGCTGGGCGGCGAGATTGCATAATCGCGGCGGTTCGATGTTCGCGTAAAGCCATCCTCAACAGAGCCCACAAAGGGGCGCGCAATCACCCGTCCGACCTTCATTTCATGCAGGGCGGGCGCTGCGTCCTGACACAGCTTCAGCAAACGTTCGAGGCCAAAATGCTCTTCGTGAGCCGCGATCTGGTACACGCTATCCGCTGAAGTATAGCAGATAGGCTGGCCGGTCTCGATGTGCTGCGCGCCCAGCGCGGCAATGATTTGCGTGCCGCTGGCATGACAATCCGCCAAGATGCCATCCGTGCCAGCAAGCGCGGCAATATGCGTCGTCAACTCTGGTGGGAACGATGGGGTTGTGTTGGGGAAATAGTGCCAATCCCAAGGCACGGGCACCCCGGCCAATTCCCAATGCCCTGATGGGGTGTCTTTGCCCGGGCTCACTTCGACGGCGGATCCCCAGCGCCCCTCAACCGGCCCGTCCAAACCCGGCGTCTCATCGCCAGAGGCCAATTTTACAGCCGCGCCAAGCCCTAACGTGGTCAAGTTGGGCAGGTGCAACGGTCCGCTGCGCCCCTCTTCGGCGCGCCCCTGCGCGCAGGCCTGCGCGATATGCGCCACCGTATTGGCCCCTGTGTCCGGCAAGTCACCGTTGAAAAACTGGTCAGCATCCGGTGCACCACCGATACCAACACTGTCGATCACAATCAAAAATGCGCGGGGCATTTAGCCAATCCTTTCATGCACAAGTGGTGGCAATGTGGGGGCCTTTGGCGCAAGGGAGATTGCGCCCAGCGCGGTCTGCGCGGCTTGATCCGCCGCAGCCTCGCGCGCGGCATGCACTCGCGCCACGGGCTGACCTTTTTCAACCCATTGACCCAGACGCGCCACCTCGGAAAACCCAACAGCGGGATCCACAACGTCGCTTTCGACTTGGCGCCCGCCCCCCAACTCGACCACAGCCAAGCCAAGCGCATGTCCATTGATCGCACCGACATAGCCTGATGTTTGCGCTTTGACCTCGCGGATCACCGGCGCTTCGGGCAAGAACCGCGCCCAAGTGTCGACAAATTGTACCGGGCCGCCCTGCGCGGCGACCATTTTACCAAAGACTTCGGCGGCAGCACCGCTTTCGATGGCGGTGCGCATCATCTCTTTTCCGGCGTCCTCAGAAGCCGCAAGCCCCGCGTCATGCAAGGCCACACCGCCCAAAGAGCAAGAGAGATCCGCCAAGGGCCCAAAGGTTTCCCCCGTCAAAACCCGCATAGAACTGGCAACCTCTAGGGCATTGCCCAATTCAGGGGCCAAAGGTTGATCCATATCGGTGATCAAAGCAGAGCAACGGCACCCGGCGGCATTGGCCGTGCTGACCAAGGCCTGCGCCAAAGCCCGTGCATCATCAGGGGTTTTCATGAAGGCGCCAGAGCCGACCTTGACGTCCAGAACCAAACCTTCAAGCCCCGCCGCCAGTTTTTTGGACAGGATCGAGGCGGTGATCAGATCCAAACTTTCCACCGTGCCGCTGACATCGCGCACCGCATAAAGCCGCTTGTCAGCGGGCGCAATTTCACCGCTGGCCGAAACAATGGCGCATCCGGCGCTGCCCACAACGGCGCGAAACTGATCCTCGCTTAACCCGGTGCGATAACCCGGAATGGCTTCGAGCTTGTCCAAGGTGCCACCGGTGTGGCCCAACCCGCGCCCAGAAATCATCGGCACATAGGCGCCGCAAGCAGCCAATGCAGGGGCCAAGACCAAAGACACGCAATCCCCAACCCCGCCCGTGGAGTGTTTGTCCAAGATGGGGCGATCCAAGTCCCAAGACATTACATCGCCCGAATCCCGCATCGCTTGGGTCAAGGCCACACGTCCCGGCTCGCCCAGACCATTCAACAGCACCGCCATCGCAAAAGCGCCTGCCTGCGCGTCGCTGACCGATCTGTCAGCCAAACCCTGTGCAAACCAGCGCAGTGCCTCTGGGGAGACGTCTTGCTTTTCTCTGACAGCAACGATGAGTGCGCGTGCATCCATAGAACTTAATCCTGATCCAAGAAGCTTTGATCAAACGCCCCCGGCAGCAAATCTGCGACGGTGGTTTGGGACTGCTCACCCGAGGCAGACACATAGGTGACGACGGCGTCCCCTTGGCCAAACTCTGCGATTTTCTGGCGACATCCGCCACAGGGGGGCACCGGGCGCGCGCCACTGCCGATAACGCAAATTTCCGCAATTTCAGTGTCACCCGCCGCAATCATCGCCGCGATGGCGCCTGCTTCAGCGCAGGTGCCTTCGGGATAGGCCGCGTTTTCAACATTGCAGCCCGCATAGACAGCTCCAGAAGGCGTGCGGATCGCCGCCCCAACCTTAAAATTGGAATAGGGGGCATAGGCTTTTTCGCGCACGGCGCGGGCAGCGTCTAACAATGACATGGGGTCTCTCCAACTCAGCGGGCACCAATTTTGGCACAGATTTTACCGTTTGGAAAACTTTGACGCCTTGCAGGCAAATTTGCAAGCAAGTGCTGGTTGCGCAAACAGTCCCTTTCCCCAGCGTCATATTCTGTTTAATGCTAAACTAATTCTTCGGAGGAGCCCGCAATGCCCGATAACAAAAATGAGACGCTGCGCCAGGCGGCGCTTTACTATCACGAGCACCCAAAACCCGGCAAACTTGAAGTCCGGGCCACCAAGCCTTTGGCCAATGGTCGCGACCTTGCACGCGCCTATAGCCCCGGCGTTGCCGAAGCTTGTATCGAGATCCAAACCGACCCGGCAAACGCCAGTCGCTATACCTCGCGCGGCAATCTGGTTGGCGTGGTCTCAAATGGCTCTGCGGTTCTGGGACTTGGCAACATTGGCGCGCTTGCCTCTAAGCCAGTGATGGAAGGCAAGGCAGTTCTGTTTAAGAAGTTCGCCAATATCGACTGCTTTGACATCGAAGTTGAAGAAACCGATCCTGAAAAGCTGGCGGATATTGTCTGTGCATTGGGTCCAACCTTTGGGGCGATCAACCTTGAAGACATCAAAGCGCCGGATTGCTTTGTTGTGGAAAAGATCTGCCGCGAGCGGATGAACATTCCGGTTTTCCATGACGACCAACACGGCACAGCGATTGTAGTTGGGGCAGCAGCAACCAATGCGTTGCAGGTTGCCGGCAAGAAGTTTGAAGACGTCAAGATCGTGTCCACGGGTGGCGGCGCGGCGGGCATCGCCTGTCTGAACATGCTGTTGAAGCTTGGGGTTAAGCGCGAAAACGTCTGGCTCTGTGATCTGCATGGTCTGGTCTATAAGGGCCGCACCGAAGACATGACGGATCAAAAGGCCGAGTTTGCGCAAGACAGCGACAAACGCACTTTGGATGACGTGATCGACGATGCGGACATGTTCCTCGGCCTGTCGGGTCCGGGTGTGCTTAAGCCCGAAATGGTCGCGAAGATGACCAAACAACCGATCATCTTTGCCTTGGCCAACCCCAACCCGGAAATCATGCCCGAGGATGCACGTTCTGTGGCCCCTGATGCGATCATGGCAACCGGGCGTTCGGATTTCCCAAATCAGGTGAACAACGTTCTGTGCTTCCCCTTCATTTTCCGTGGGGCGTTGGACGTTGGGGCGACGGAAATCAACGACGATATGTCCTTGGCTTGCGTTGCTGGCATTGCGGAACTGGCCCGGGCCACCACCAGCGCCGAAGCCGCTGCAGCCTATAAGGGTGAGCAGCTGACATTCGGTGCGGAGTACTTGATTCCAAAGCCTTTTGACCCTCGATTGGTTGGGGTTGTGTCGGCGGCTGTTGCCAAGGCGGCGATGGACAGCGGTGTGGCCACGCGGCCGATCGATGATCTGGAGGCCTATGTCGACAAGCTCAACCAGTCAGTGTTCAAATCCGCGCTGTTGATGCGCCCCGTGTTTGACGGTGCGCGCGCCGCCAGCCGCCGCATCATCTTTTCCGAGGGCGAAGACGAACGCGTGCTGCGCGCCGCGCAGGCCGTTTTGGAAGAGACCACCGAAACACCTATCCTGATCGGCCGCCCCGAAGTCCTTGAGGCGCGGTGTGAACGCGCCGGGTTGAAAATTCGCCCCGGCAAAGATTTCGACTTTGTGAACCCCGAGAATGATCCCCGGTATTACGATTACTGGAACACCTACCACGAGCTGATGGAACGCCGTGGCGTGACCCCTGATCTGGCCAAGGCCATTATGCGCACCAACACCACCGCCATTGGCGCGGTTGCTGTGCACCGAGGCGAGGCCGACAGCCTTATTTGCGGCACGTTCGGGGAATACCGTTGGCACTTGAACTATGTCGAACAGATCCTTGGCACCCCAGCCAACTCGCCGCATGGGGCTTTGTCTTTGATGATCCTCGAGGACGGTCCTTTGTTCATTGCCGACACGCAGGTTCATGCGGAACCCACCGCCGAACAATTGGCGCGGATCGCCGTCGGCGCTGCCCGCCACGTGCGCCGGTTTGGCCTGACACCCAAAATCGCCCTGTGCTCGCAAAGCCAATTTGGCAACCAAGTTGGCGGCTCTGGCCAGCGGATGCGGGATGCGATGCAGATTTTGGACAGCCAATTGCTGGGCTTCACCTACGAAGGTGAGATGAATGTGGACACAGCGCTGGACCCTGAACTGCGCAGCCGTATCTTCCCACGCACTCGCTTGGAAGGCGCTGCAAACGTGTTGATCTTTACCAACTCGGATGTGGCATCAGGCGTGCGCAATATTTTGAAGATGCGCGCCGACGGGCTAGAAGTTGGCCCCATCCTGATGGGCATGGGCAACCGGGCTCACATTGTGTCTCAATCAATCACCCCGCGTGGACTTTTGAACATGGCCGCCATCGCAGGCACCCCGGTGGATCAATACGGCTAAGCCGATTGCCGCAAAGACACCAAGAGGAGGGCCGTCGTTGCCCTCCTTTTTTGTGCCGCCTCCGTCTCTGAGGCACAGCACCTCAGCACGCGCTGCCCTAGCCCCAGATCCCACCACGGGGCGCTCTTTCAGAGAATCACGCAAATGTGCAAAACTTTGCAAACTGCGCATCACACCTGCAAACCCCCTTGCAAAACATTATGGTTTGCAAAACTTTGCGATTTCAAAACCCAAGTTTCTGCAAATTATCTGTGTAAATCGGTCGCTGTTACCGGCAACAAGCTTGCCCGAAGCCGTGCCGCCTCGTAACCCTAGGGCAAGTCATTCATGAGGAGGAATAGGATGAGCTATCAGGAGGTTTACAACAACTGGCAGCGCGACCCCGAGGCGTTTTGGCTCGAGGCGGCAAAAGCGATCGATTGGGACCAAGCCCCAACCAAAGCTTTGTCGGATGAAAACGCCCCTCTGTATGAATGGTTCGCCGACACCAAAGTGAACACCTGCTGGAACGCCGTTGATCGCCATGTTGAAAATGGTCGCGGCGATCAGGTTGCCATCATCCATGACAGCCCCATCACCGGATCCAAAAAATGGATCACCTATGTCGAGCTGCGCAACCGTGTTGCCATGCTGGCAGGCGCGCTCAAGGCCAAGGGCGTTCAAAAGGGGGATCGTGTCATCATCTACATGCCGATGATCCCCGAAGCCTTAGAGGCGATGCTGGCCTGTGCGCGCCTTGGCGCGATTCATTCGGTTGTTTTTGGGGGCTTTGCCGCCAATGAGCTGGCGGTGCGCATTGACGACGCCAAACCCAAATGCATCATCGCCGCCTCTTGCGGATTAGAGCCCGGCCGGACGGTGCACTACAAACCCCTGCTGGACGGCGCCATTGATTTGGCCGAACACAAGCCCGATTTCACCGTGATCTTCCAACGCGAAAACGAAGTGGCCGAGCTGAAAGAAGGTCGCGATTTTAACTGGCACGGCTTTCAATACGGTGTCGAGCCAGCCGAATGTGTCCCGGTCGAAGGCACCCATCCGGTTTATATCCTCTACACCTCTGGCACCACCGGTCAGCCCAAGGGCGTTGTGCGCCCCACCGCAGGCCATCTTGTGGCGCTCAGCTGGACGATGAAAAATATCTACAACGTCGATCCCGGCGATGTGTTCTGGGCCGCCTCGGACGTGGGGTGGGTCGTGGGGCACAGCTACATCTGCTATGCGCCGCTCATCAACGGCAACACCACCATTGTGTTCGAAGGCAAGCCCGTGGGCACCCCAGATGCGGGCACCTTCTGGCGGGTGATCAGCGAACATAAAGTCAAAAGCTTTTTCACCGCGCCCACCGCCTTTCGCGCGGTGAAACGCGAAGACCCAACCGGTGCGCTGATCAAGGACTATGACCTCAGCTGTCTGGATCAGGTGTTCTTGGCGGGCGAGCGCGCAGATCCAGACACCATTGTTTGGGCACAGGACAAATTGCAGGTGCCAATCATCGACCACTGGTGGCAAACCGAATTGGGCTATCCGGCGGTGTGCAATCCGGTGGGCATTGAATTGATGCCGGTGAAACTTGGCTCACCCTCCGTCCCTCTGCCCGGCTACAACATGAAGGTGGTCGACGAAGAGGGCAAAGAATTGCCCGCCGGTGAACTTGGCGCCATTGTCACCCCCCTGCCCCTGCCACCCGGCACCTTTCCAACGCTTTGGAACGCCGAAGATCGGTTCCGCAAAAGCTATCTCAACAGCTTCCCGGGCTATTACGAAACCGGTGATGCCGGCATGATTGATGAGGACGGCTACCTCTATATCATGGCGCGCACCGATGACGTCATCAACGTGGCCGGCCACCGCCTCTCAACTGGCGGCATGGAAGAAGTGCTGGCCAGTCACCCCGACGTCGCAGAATGCGCCGTGATTGGGGTCAGCGATGATCTCAAGGGTCAATTGCCGGTGGGTTTTTTGTGCCTGAATGCCGGGGCGGACCGCCCTGCCGCTGGGATCACCCAAGAGGTGGTCAAATTGGTGCGCGAAAAAATCGGCCCCGTGGCCGCGTTCAAATTGGCCCTCGTAGTGGACCGTCTGCCCAAAACCCGGTCGGGCAAGATTCTCCGCGGCACAATGGTGTCGATCGCTGATGGCAAAGACTACAAAATGCCCGCCACAATCGATGACCCCGCCATCTTGGACGAGATCAAAACTGCCCTGCAAACCATCGGCTACGCCGCAGTCTGATGGCTCTGTCACCTTGTAACGCGCCCATGTCTTCCCAAATAGAAGGCATGGGACCCGTCACAACGAAAAAGGTGTCACAATGACCCAAGCCAATTCAGACAAGCAAAATACCTGGCAAGAAGAGATCGAAATCTCCAGCGAAGCGCTGATTGCCAAACTCAAGGAACTTGCCGCCGAAGCGCAGGTGCGCCGGGTCCGGGTGATCGCGCCGGATGGGGGGATCTCTGTAGATATCCCGCTCTCCATTGGCGCCATCGCGGGCGGCGCTGTGGTGCTGGCCGCCCCCGCTTTGGCCGTTATCGGCGCGGTCGCCGCCTTCGCCACCAAAGTCAAAGTCGAAGTGGTGCGCGAAGAGACCGACCCGAGCGACGCAGCGCCCGCCACAGAAGACGCCTCCTAACTTTTTCTTGGCAAAATACCTCCGCCGGAGGCATCGCGGCCCATGGGCCGCCTTGACCCCGCCGCGCCTACCAGCTCAGACAAATTGTTCTTGGATCAACCGCTCTTCAAGACCGTGGCCCGGATCAAACAAGATGTGATGCTCGATATCGGGTTCGCGGCGGATTTCAACGCTCATCACATTGGCAACCAATTCACTGTCAGCCTCAGCCATTACCGGGCGCTTTTCGGCCTCAAGCACATCAAATTGCACCCGCGCCGTATTAGGCAACAAGGCCCCGCGCCAGCGGCGTGGGCGAAAGGGGGCAATCGCCGTCAGCGCCAACACATCTGACCCGATGGGCAAAATTGGACCATGTGCGGAATAGTTATAGGCGGTTGACCCGGCTGGCGTGGCGATCAAGGCCCCATCACAGACCAGCTCTTCCATCCGCAGACGTCCATCGATTGTGATCCGTAGCTTTGCCGCCTGAGACCCGCTGCGAAGCACTGAAACTTCGTTCAAAGCCAGCGCATTATGCACTTTGCCGTCCAGACAGGTGGCGCGCATCGACAATGGGTTGATCACCGCTTCTTCAGCTTGCTCCAACCGCTCCAGCAGATCAGATTCGCTGTATTCATTCATCAAAAAACCGACCGTGCCGCGGTTCATGCCATAGACCGGCACCGACAACGATCGGGTGCGATGCATCGTTTCCAACATGAACCCATCACCGCCAAGTGCGACGATGACTTGCGCCTCTACCATGGGGCTGTCGCCATAGCGCCCAATCAGGGCGGCGCGGGCCGTTTGTGCTGTCGGACTCTCACTGGCAGCGAAAGCGATTCTCAGGGACATAGTGGACAGCCTTGTTTCCGATGCGGATCATTTTGTGCCAATCGAACCACAAGTTGCGCGGTTGCGCCAGCCCTGCCGCGCCAATGACCTAAACCGACGTATTCAGCCCTTCCCCATTTGTTGTAATTCCGTTACCTAGCGCCCAACTTGACCCCATAACGGAGCTCCTGATGTCCGATACCGGTTTTTTCACTGAATCCCTGTCCAGCCGTGATCCCGAGCTGTTCGCTTCTGTCACCAATGAGTTGGGCCGCCAGCGCAACGAAATTGAGCTGATCGCTTCTGAGAACATTGTTTCTGCTGCTGTCATGGAGGCACAGGGCACTGTGCTGACCAACAAATACGCCGAAGGCTATCCTGGACGGCGCTATTATGGCGGTTGTCAGCACGTAGACGTGGCTGAAAACCTGGCCATCGACCGCGCTAAGCAATTGTTTGGATGTGAATTTGCCAACGTTCAGCCCAATTCCGGCTCGCAGGCAAACCAAGGCGCGTTTCAAGCCATGATTCAGCCGGGCGACACCATTTTGGGGATGAACCTGGCCTCTGGTGGTCACCTGACCCATGGTGCCGCGCCCAACCAATCGGGCAAATGGTTCAATGCCATTCAATACGGTGTGCGCAAGCAAGACAACCGGATCGACTATGATCAAGTGGCCGAGCTGGCCAAAGAGCACCAGCCCAAGCTGATCATCGCCGGTGGCTCAGCGATTCCCCGTCAAATCGATTTCGCCAAGTTCCGCGAAATTGCCGACAGCGTTGGCGCCTATTTGATGGTGGACATGGCCCACTTTGCCGGCTTGGTTGCCGCAGGTGAGCACCCCAGCCCCTTCCCCTATGCAGATGTGGCCACAACCACCACGCATAAGACCCTGCGTGGCCCACGCGGTGGCATGATCCTGACCAACAATCCGGATCTGGCCAAGAAGATCAACTCGGCGATCTTCCCCGGCATCCAAGGTGGTCCGTTGATGCACGTGATCGCTGGCAAAGCGGTGGCCTTTGGTGAGGCGCTGCGCCCTGAATTCAAAGTCTACCAAAAGCAAGTGCGTGCCAACGCTGTGGCTTTGGCCGACCAGCTGATGAAAGGTGGCTTGGACATCGTGACCGGCGGCACCGACACACATGTGATGCTGGTGGATCTGCGCCCCAAAGGTGTGAAAGGCAACGCAACCGAGAAAGCCCTTGGTCGTGCCCACATCACCACCAACAAAAACGGCATTCCGTTTGACCCAGAAAAGCCATTTGTGACCAGCGGCATTCGCCTTGGCACCCCTGCGGGCACCACCCGTGGCTTTGGCGAAGACGAATTCCGCCAGATCGCGGATTGGATCGTCGAAGTGGTCGAAGGTCTTGCCGAGAACGGCGAAGAGGGCAACGCTGAAGTCGAAGCCAAGGTCAAAGGCGAAGTTGAAGCGCTCTGCGCCAAATTCCCGATGTATCCGAACCTCTAAGTCGCGCACAGAAATGATAAAAACCCCCGGTCGCTGTGCCGGGGGTTTTTCTTTGGGTCACGTATTTTGTGTCAGATTGCGTCGGGGGTGTCGCGCAACGCCTCTTCGAGAAGTTTTTCGTTGCGCGCCTCTTCGATTTTGCGGATCCGGTCTTCGCTTGATCTCATATCAAAGCGATACTTCACCACATTCACCAAACTAACGGTCAACAATACAACCCCCATGCCCCAATACCCTTTTGTCGCCAGTGGAACATCCACAGAGAGCCAAAGCGAAATGCCAAGCAGCGCATAGGCCAAAACAACCCCTGCAATGTTCAACATGATAATGGCGCCATTTTCATTACGATCATTCATTTTCAAAATTCCTTATTCGCGTGTACAAATTTATTCGGCTTTCAGACGCGCCAAGACATCTTGCGCGGTCGATTTTGTTGGCGGGCCAAACCCCGCTTCGGCAAGCACATCTGTTGCCGCCTCGGGGCGCATTTCGGCGTCTATCTCGTTCAGGATCTGGGACTGCTCAAGCGGGTCATCTCGGGTCAACACCTGCTGGACAAGTTCCTCTGCCTCTTCGAACGCAGTGTCTTGCGCCACGAGGCGCCCGAGGCGGCGCTGTAGAGCTTGCTCTTTGTGGACAGCGCGCGCGCCAATGGCCCCCTGCTTTAGGTCCAGCAGCCGACGACTGGCCCGCTCTAACGAGTGACGCAGCTGGGTGACACGGGTTTGCAAACGATGAAGTGTGTCGGTGCGGACCGATTTTTCGTTTTCCATCTGCGCGATGGCTGCGGCGGCAGTTTGTGCTAGGTCGTCGCGACCATCCTTGAGCGCCAGTTTTGCGCGATTGGTCAGTTCAGAGATCTGGGCGTCAATACGCTCTATTTGCTTAAGCTCGCCACGTTCTTTTTGAATGAGACCAGCCAAAGCAAATTTGGCCGCTTTCAGGCCAGCTTCCGCTTCGCGAATTTTTTGATCGATCAGTTCGATTGCATATGTGTTTCGCAAAGCTTCATCAGCTCGCGCATTGGATCCTTCGATCAACGTTCTCAGAGTTCGTAACACTAATTTTCCTCCTACAATCACTCATGAACATCGTTCATAAATTTGATATAGGAGATTCTTGAACATCGTTCAAGTCACTTTATGAACGATGTTCATTTTTTCCAATTTGGCCCAATATTTGCGATATCATCGCTGCGATTTGATCTGTTGGCACACCGGACAACCGGCTCTCTAATCCCAACAGCACAATCCCATGCACCGACGAAAACAATGCACGGGTCAACAGACCAAGCTCTTCGGCGGGTTTGTCAGGGAACAATTCAGACAGCGGTTTTGAAATGAGGGCAAACAAACCGCTTAGCGCTGCGCGGTACCATTCCGGCACATCGCTATCGGCAGACATTTCAACATCAAATAAGGCCCGCCACAGGTTATTATTTGCACTAGCATAAGCCAGATAGGCATGGCTCATCCGGATAAGGCGGGCATTTGGATCCAATGTTTCCGCCCCCACCAAAGAGGCCTGCACCGCCTCGCCTAAGGCTTTGAACGTGTGCCCGTTCACCTCCAGCGTGAGCGCCGTCATATCCTCGAACACGTTGTAGATGGCTCCAACCGCACAGTCGGCTTGTTGCGCAAGTTGTCTGGCTTTGAGCGAGGACAAGCCTTCGGCGGCGATCTGAGCGGTGGCCAGCTCGATCAACCTCGCCCGCAGTGCCGCCCGCCGTTTTTCCACTTTGCCCGTCATATGTCACCTTAGTCTTGAACGCTGTTCACCCAAATAGCCAAATCTGAAGACTTTTGAAAGGTATGATCGGTCGTGCGTGGTATTGCCAACACACCACCCCGGTGTCGCGTAGCTATTGCTAGACAGACGGAGGCCAGCGCATTTAGCGTGCCGGAATGGACAAAAAGTTGATCACTTACAGCAAATATCTCAGCCAGATTTTGCGCCATGACCCAGAACAAATTGGGTTAACTTGGAACGGCGAAGGCTGGGTCAAGATCGATGATCTGTTGGAACAGTCGCAACAGCCAATCACCCGAGATATGCTGGATGAAATTGTTGCTACCAATCCCAAAAGACGCTTTTCGATCTCGCAGGATGGCACCAAGATCCGGGCCACCCAAGGGCACTCGCGCCCGGTTGATCTTGGTCTGACACCGGTACAGCCGCCGCCCACACTGTTTCACGGCACGGCGAAATCAGTCTGTACGCGTATCCTCGCCGAAGGTCTCAAACCCATGGGCCGCCAACATGTGCATTTGTCCATTTCCCCGACGAAGGCCCGCGTCGTGGGCGCGCGCCATGGCAGCCCCGCTGTCTTGAAGGTTGATTGCGCAGGATTGGTCGCCATCGGGCACCATTTCTTTCAGGCAGAAAACGACGTATGGCTGAGCGGCCCCATTGCACCAGAGTATTTATCCCTATGAGCGAACATGCCCCTGATATGCTGAGTGTGGAGCGCAAGCTCGGGGATTGGATGCGCGCGCGCCTGCCCTACACCGTTGCTGAGCTGAGCATGTTTGTTCTTAAGCAAGGCTGGGCCTGTCTCTTTGGCATTTGCCTACTGGCCGCCATTTTGATCAGCAAATCCATCTGGCAAGAGGATTGGGCTGTGCAGCGGTATGATGCGTTGTTGGGCATCTCAATCCTGTTGCAGGTCACGTTCTTGGCGCTGAAATTGGAAAGCTGGCAAGAAGCCCGCGTGATTGTGTTGTTCCACTTAACGGGCACCGCGATGGAGCTGTTTAAGGTCTCGGCCGGCAGCTGGGCCTATCCCGAACCGGCCCTTTTTAAACTGATGGGCGTGCCACTGTTTTCCGGTTTTATGTATGCTGCGGTTGGATCTTATATGGCGCGGGTCATCCGCCTGTTTGATATGAAGTTCGCCCCCTATCCGCCATTCTGGACCACTTTGGTTCTGGCAGGTGGGATCTATGTGAACTTCTTTGCGCACCACTTTGTCATGGATATTCGGATTGCGCTGTTTGCCGCAACGCTGGTCCTGTTTCTGCGCACGCGGGTCTGGTTTAGGATTGGCGAGCGTTGGTATTGGATGCCGCTGCCATTAGCGGCCTTCTTTTCAAGCTTTTTCCTTTGGCTGGCGGAAAACATTGGCACCCTAACGGGCACTTGGCTTTACGCGGGTCAAAACCCGCTCGAGGCAGTCAGCTTTGCCAAAATGGGCTCGTGGTATCTATTGCTCTACGTCAGTTTTGTGACGGTGACCCTGGTCTTTCACAGCGCATTGCATCGCCAAGCCTGGGTTAGGCCAAACCGCGCCACGCCAAAAACACCAGCAACGCCAGCAAGACCAACAAATTGAACGACAGGCTGCCTAGGGTTCCAAGGATCGCCCCTTTGCGCCGATCTGCGGGATCGATGGCGTTCAGCGTTTCGCGCAATGTGGCAAAGGCTTTGTCGACGGCGCGCGCATCCACCTGACGCGATAACGTTGGATGCCCTGCAAGGGACTGGGCTTTGCGAAGCACCGCAACTGCCGCATGGGCTCGTTTTGGCAATCGACGCCCGATACGGCGCATGCGCTTGCCCAACGAGCCTTTCTGGATGCCGAATTTTTCCTCAATCAGCTTCAAAATCTCGGCTTCATTTTTGTTGAATTCAGAATTTTGAGTCACACCGTCGTCCCTATTGAATGGCACTGGTTTCGAAGCGCGCCATGTTCTATCTAAAGCCTATGCTAAACCAAATTGTCCATGGTGAAACCACCACCGTCCCCGCACTGTTGATTGTTCATGGCCTTTATGGTTCTGGCCGCAATTGGGGTGTGATCGCAAAACGCATGTCCGATAGCCGTCAGGTCATTGCAGTGGATCAACGTAACCATGGTTTCAGTGACTGGCACGATAGTCATTCGTATTTTGATATGGCGGAAGATTTGGCCGAGGTGATCCGCGCCCATGGGCAGCCCATGGATGTATTGGGCCATTCAATGGGCGGCAAAGCGGCCATGGTTTTGGCGTTGAAATATCCCGAGCTGGTGAACCGCTTGGTTGTCGCCGACATTGCCCCGGTGGCCTATACCCATTCGCAAGTTCAATACATCACCGCCATGCGCGGGGTGGACTTGGCGCGCGTTCACAAACGCTCCGATGCAGAGGCGCAGCTGCGCGATCTGGTGGATGATCCGGTCTTGCCCACTTTCTTCACGCAGTCCTTGGATGTTGCTGCCAAACGGTGGCGGTTGAACCTAGATGTGTTGGAACGCGAAATGCCCAACGTCTTGGGCTTCCCCGAAGTGAGCGGTGTTTTTACCAAGCCGGTGCTGTTCTTGTCTGGCGCGAACTCCGAGTATGTCACGCGCGAAATGCGACCCAAGATTAAGGGTCTGTTTCCCGCGTCCAAATTCGCCAAGATCCCCGGCGCAGGCCATTGGCTGCACGCCGAGAAACCGCGCGAATTCGAAGCGGCGCTGCGCAGCTGGCTGCAATAGTTTAAACCCATGGGATAAAAGCAATTTTGACGTGCTTGTCGCACCTCAAAACACGCTCGAAGTGCGATTTCGTTGCAGAAATGCCCCGATTTCCTTGGGCCAAACTTGTGGCGATTGACCCGTTTAAGGTCAACGAATTATCACGCTTGCCCATACACATCTGCACCTCATTAGTACTATTCAGGAGACACCGAATGATCACCGCTGCCAAACGCATCGCCTTGCTTGCCGGGCTCGCCCTTGCCGCGCCTGCTGCACAAGCTGACCCTGTCTTTGGGTTTGGCTTTACCTTCACCCTAGAAGGCGACCTGAACGTTGGTGTCAAAGTGTTCACGAATGACAGCAAAGGCGCCGCAGCCTCGCTTGGTCTGGATTACAACCTGACCCAAAAAGCGCTGCGTCCAAACGTTGGTGTGTCGTACCTGAACAACCAAGGTTTCCTTGATCTGAACTACGGCTTTGGTCTTGGGGGATCGAACAGTGGCGTTGGGATCGGTATTGGCGGCCTGAGCAAAAACGTAAGCTCTGGCCCTGTTTGCACATTCCGCTGCGGCGCCGCCTAAACAGACCTGAGGGTAGCCACCGGGCTGCCCTCGCCTTAAATCGCGGGCGGTGCGTCTTTGACGGATCAGGCAGCGCAACCTTTCCCCCAAAAGCGATACTGACATGCCTCTTGATCCCATTAGGACAAGAGACGCATGGTGCATGTCTAAGTTGCTTCAGCCGCTAGGCACGGTGCGTTGCGCAAGCGGTGTAGCCGTTGCGGTTCGCTTTCTCGTTTCCAACTGCGCTTACAGCCCATTCCCACCCAAACCTGCAATTTTCATGCTGCCTAGGCGGCAGCCTGTGGCCGTGACCAAAAGGCCGGACAAGAAAAATGCGCGCCAGAACCTGACGCGCATTCAACACCATTTAGGTTATAGGATCACAGTAAGTCTGCGAAACGTTTGAGGCTGGCCCCCGAAGTAACCGGAGGTGAGTGACATCAAACGTGTCAGCCCCTCGCGATCAATCGTCCATTTTCAAAGCAGAGATAAACGCCTCTTGCGGGATATCCACCCGACCGAATTGACGCATCTTCTTCTTACCGGCCTTTTGTTTTTCAAGCAGCTTTTTCTTACGCGTGGCGTCACCACCGTAACATTTTGCGGTAACGTCTTTGCGCAGCGCCGCAAGTGTTTCTCGGGCAATCACTTTGCCGCCAATGGCCGCTTGGATTGGGATTTTGAACATGTGACGCGGAATCAGGTCTTTCAGCTTTTCACACATCGCCCGACCACGGGTTTCGGCCCGATCACGGTGCACCATCGTTGACAATGCATCCACCGGTTCATCGTTCACAAGGATCGACATCTTAACCAATGAATCTTCGCGATAGCCCATCATCTGATAGTCAAACGAAGCATACCCTTTGGTGACCGACTTCAAGCGGTCATAAAAGTCAAAAACAACTTCGTTCAAGGGCAGGTCATAAACCACCATCGCCCGGCTACCGGCATAGGTCAGATCTTCTTGGATGCCACGACGGTCCTGACACAGCTTAAGAACATCACCAAGATATTCGTCTGGAACCAAGATTGTTGCTTTGATCCGTGGCTCTTCGAGGTGATCCACTTTCGACAGATCCGGCATATCAGCTGGATTGTGCAGTTCGATCATCTCGCCGTCTTTCATATAGACGTTATAGATCACCGACGGCGCCGTTGTGATCAGCTCGATGTTGTATTCACGCTCGATCCGGTCGCGGATCACTTCGAGGTGCAACAACCCAAGGAAGCCACAGCGGAACCCAAAGCCAAGCGCCGCAGATGTTTCCATCTCATAGCTGAAGGACGCATCATTCAGTGCCAGCTTTTCAATCGCATCCCGCAGGTCTTCGAATTCTGCAGAATCGACGGGGAACAGACCACAAAACACCACCGGCTGAGAGGGCTTAAAGCCCGGCAGAGGCTCAGAAGAGCCTTTCTTTTCATGGGTGATGGTATCGCCAACCTTGGTGTCACGCACCTGTTTGATCGACGCGGTGATAAAGCCAATTTCACCTGGCCCCAATTCATCAATCACCGCCATCTCAGGGCGGAACACTCCAATGCGATCCACAGGATAAACGGCATCGGTTTGCATCATCCGGATCCGTTGACCCTTTTTCAGCACCCCGTCCATGACGCGCACCAGAACCACAACACCCAAATAGGCATCATACCAGCTGTCCACCAGCATCGCCTTAAGTGGCGCGTCCCGGTCCCCGCCTGGGGCAGGAAGACGGGTGACAATTGCTTCAAGCGTATCTTCGATCCCAATGCCGGATTTTGCCGACACTTGAATGGCGTCAGAGGCATCAATCCCGATCACATCTTCGATCTGCTCGGCCACGCGATCACAATCGGCGGCAGGCAGGTCAATTTTGTTCAGTACAGGTACAATTTCATGGTCAGCATCAATCGCTTGATACACATTGGCCAAGGTCTGTGCCTCGACGCCCTGTGTGCTGTCCACAACCAGCAAAGAGCCTTCGACCGCGCGCATGGAGCGGGAGACTTCGTAAGCAAAGTCAACGTGGCCGGGGGTGTCGATCAGGTTCAAGACATAGGTTTCCCCGTCTTCAGCCTTATAGTCGATCCGCACAGTGTTGGCTTTGATGGTGATGCCGCGCTCGCGCTCGATATCCATGCTGTCCAGCAGCTGGGCTTTCATGTCCCGATCCGCCACCGTGTTGGTGGACTGGATCAAGCGATCAGCCAAGGTGGATTTGCCGTGGTCAATATGCGCCACGATCGAGAAGTTGCGGATGTGTTTCAGCTCGGTCATGAATGGCATATGAGAGAAATTGTGGGGTTGGTCAAGCGATCCCAGCAATCACAGGGCCAATCCGCACAGGTATTTTGGGCGAAACCGGGTACAGGGTGAATTTCCGGCGATGAAACGCAGAAATTCGAGGCCCACGAACCAACTGTTTTGCAAGATACGCTAAGCTGCCCGCCACGAACGATCGCAGAGAGACACGGAGCTTTGGGCGATTCCTCTGGCGGGGTTTCGCCTTGGGTCGAGCTGCATACCGGGGGATATTGACCAAATAAATCAGGTCGAGCGGGGGCGCAAAGGCCCCAGCCCAATCCAAAGATTATCGCAGCACGTGCACCGCGCATTTGGCATGGCGGACCACTTGGGTTGCGGTTGATCCCAGCAACAGATCCTGCATGCCGGGGCGATGCGACGCGACCACGATGCAATCCACAGCGTGCTTTTGCGCATATTCCAGAATGGTGCGCCCGGAATGACCATCAACCACCGAAATTTCGACGTTTGAAATGTCTTTGCCCATCTCTTTTAGATCAGCCTCGATGCCGTCTTTTGCGCCGGCATGAAAGCCCTCGGGAATATAGGACACGGCGTAACCGGGCACTTCTTCCATCACATGCAGGAGGGAAATTTTTCCCTCTTTGGCGCAGATGGCTTGCGCAATCTCTAGCGCTCCGCGGGCATCGCGGTTTTCGTCAAATGAAATGGGGACGAGGATGTTGTCATACATGGCTGTTTCTCCTTTGCTTGAGAAACAGCCTGACAGAGTCGTCTGATGTGCGCCTTGACCTAGGTCAGCCTTAGATCACCGTCACGACGGTGCCCAGCGGCACACGTTTGTACAGGTCTTTGACGTGATCGTTGATCATCCGGATACAGCCATTGGACACAGACCGACCGATCGAGCTTGGCTGTGTGGTGCCATGGATGCGGAAATAGGTGTCGCGCCCATCTTTGAACAGATACAGCGCCCGTGCGCCAAGCGGATTGTTGGGACCACCCGGCTGTGCGTCGGTGTTGCCCACAAAGCGGGCATAGGTGCGCGGTTCCCGTTCGATCATTTCATTGGTGGGGCGCCATGTGGGCCACTCTTTCTTGGCTTGGATGACCGCGTCGCCTTGGAATTCCAATCCCGCTTTGCCCACGCCAACGCCATAGCGCAGCGCCTTGTTTTCACCCGTCACAAAATAGAGGAAATGCGCCTTCGGCATCACTAAGATCTGTCCCGCCGGAACACCGTTTTTGATCCGCACCTCTTGGGGTTTGAAGATTGGGTTCAGCTCAAAAGACTGCGCAACTGCGGGAATACTAGCTGCAGCGGCGGTGGCAGCAGTGGCGGCAAGAAAACGGCGACGATGCATGGGGACCTCAAAATACGTTGGACGCCCGTGATGTTGCCGGAATTCCCAAATTTTTCAACGATTACTTAGAAAAAATCCATCACAACCCCGCGACATCCCACCAAAGGGAAAAAGCGCGGCGCAGCTCAAAAGAGCGCGTTTTGACTTAAACGCCCGCTGTGGTAGCGTGCAGGTCTTGATCATGTTCAGTTGTCCGGGGGGCCACATATGCTGCGTCAGTTATTTGCAATTGCTCTTGCCACCACGGGACTTAGCGCCTGTTCGCATGTGGATTATGATCAGGTGGAGCCGGGCACATTTGAAGGGTCGCTCACCCTGTTGTGGGTGGGAGAAAGTCAACGCGGCCTTGGGGATGGCACCTTTGTCTTTGTCCCCAATCGTACGCCACTTTCGTTTCACCGCGCCGACCCCGAAGCCACGGTCGAGGTGATCACCCCACAGATCATGTACACTGACGGCGGATCGATTCCGCAACTGGCTCAGGCACTGAACGGGTTTTCGCCTTGGGGATATGCCCCGGCCTATATGGTGCATGACTGGCTGTTCGTTGCCCGCAAATGTCTGAACGACAATGCCGCTACCGACGCAGAAAAAGCGATCGAAGGAATGACGTTCCGCGAAAGTGCCCGTGTCGCTGCCGAAGCCATCAAGACTTTGATCGATGAAGGGAAAGTCCAAACCAATGACGTTGCACCGCAAGCCATTTCGAACGCTGTGGCCAGTGGTATTTCGCATCGCTTATGGCGGGCCAAAGGCGCTTGTCCGGAAAATCGCATCAAACCGGGGCACTTGGCGCAGATTGAGGCCGCCCTGCCGGGCACCGTGGATCCCAAAGCCTTTGAGGTCGACAAACCGCCTCAGCCCGAACCGATGATCCTTGCTGCGGCGCCACTGCCTGGCACGCCTCAATCCATCGCGCCGATGCCCGTCGCAGCAGTGTTCGCCCCAGTGCCACGGCGCGTGCGCCCAGCGCAGATCATCACCACCTTTGAATTTGACTGACCAAACAGCCTAAATCGCGGCCCAATCCCGGAACCGATACACCGGCCCGTCCTGGTCAGGGATTTTCAGATCCGGGTCCCTGGGCACTGGGGCGGGGTCTGGTTGCTTGGCTTGGCTGGCAATACCTGTCATGGCAGGGTCCTCCTCTGCCTAAGACTTGGGCGTGGTGTATGCCCTATGCCAGAGATGTTTCACCCCGGTGGCGGGGCTGTGACAGGAATTGAGCTCCTCGCCTTGACGCGCCATCCCAAGCTGCGATGGTGCAGGTTCAACATAACACCAAGGAAGTCCAATGAGCGACCAAGAGCCAACCGGCGAACTGACCCTACGCACCTTAGCGATGCCCGCAGACACCAATGTAAGCGGTGACATTTTTGGCGGCTGGGTGCTGAGCCAAATGGATATTGCGGCGGGGATCATTGCCGGGGCGCGGGCGCAAGGGCGCGTGGCCACGGTGGCGGTCGATGCGATGAAGTTCATCCGGCCGGTCCACGTCGGCGATGTCTTGTGCGTTTACGGTGATGTGCAACGCGTTGGACGCACCTCGATGGGCATCTGGATCGAAGCATGGGTCAAACGCGACCGCTTTGGCGTGCGCGAAAAGGTCACCGAAGCTTTGTTTACCTTTGTGGCGATTGATGAGGATGGCAAACCGCAGGCAGTGGATAAATCGGAGCCCGCTTAGACTGCGATCGCTGACCCGCTGGCGATCCATCGCCTTGAGGCAGGAGAAATCCGTCCCAAAATTGAAAGGGCGACCCGAAGGCCGCCCTTTTCCCCTTAGCGGGTGAATTTCTTATGTTTGATGCGCTTGGGTTCCAAGGCATCCGGGCCGAGGCGCAATTTCTTGTCTTCCTCGTAGTCCTCAAAGTTGCCTTCGAACCATTCCACATGGGCGTCGCCTTCAAAGGCCAGCATGTGGGTACAGATGCGGTCAAGGAAGAAGCGGTCGTGGGAGATGACCACGGCGCAGCCTGCGAAATCCACCAAGGCGTCTTCGAGCGCGCGGAGGGTTTCCACGTCCAGATCGTTGGTCGGCTCATCAAGCAGCAGCACGTTGCCGCCTTCTTTCAACAGACGCGCCATGTGCACGCGGTTGCGCTCACCACCGGAGAGCAGGTTCAGCGGTTTCTGCTGATCGCCGCCTTTGAAGTTAAATGAGCTGCAGTAGGCGCGGGAGTTCACTTGCGCGTCGCCCAGCTCGATGATTTCCGCGCCGCCGGAGATGGCCTCCCAGACGGTGTCTTTGTCGTTCAGATCAT
>JAGDZD010000015.1:0-400216 GCA_049116315.1 Thalassovita sp. | reverse complement strand
CCTGGGTCGAAGACAAGGTCGCAGAGAGTGACCGCCCGGAACTGACCTCGGCAAAAACCGTTGTGTCCGGGGGTCGTGGTGTTGGCTCTGAAGAAGACTTTGCCATTATCGCAGCCTTGGCAGACAAGCTGGGCGCGGCGGTTGGCGCCTCGCGTGCGGCGGTCGATTCAGGCTATGCGCCCAACGATTGGCAAGTTGGCCAGACCGGCAAAGTTGTTGCGCCTGACCTTTATGTTGCCGTTGGCATCTCGGGGGCGATCCAGCACTTGGCCGGGATGAAAGACAGCAAGGTCATCGTGGCCATCAACAAAGACGAAGAAGCCCCGATCTTTCAAGTTGCCGACTTTGGGCTGGTGGCCGATCTGTTCACCGCCGTGCCTGAACTGACTGAAAAACTGGGCTGATTGCCAAGCTTTTGATTGATTGAAAGGCCCGCTGTTTTCAGTGGGCCTTTTGCTTGGCAAAGGCGGATAAAACCACGCCCGCCAAGACCACCACTGTTGCTAGCATAAACGTCACGCTGGGAAATTCTGCCAGCATCAGCGCCCCGCCAATGATGGCAAACACCGGCACTGTCAGCTGGGCAACCGCCGCGCGACTGGCCCCCAGCTTGGGCAGGATGGCATACCACAGCGCATAGCCCATGCCCGAGGTCACAGCCCCGGACAGGATGGCCAGCACCACGCCATAGGGTGTCCAGGCGGCAAACGAGCCAAAGCCCAGCATCAGCACCACGCCAATCGGGACCGCCAAAACAAAATTGGCCGCCGTCGTGCCCAGCGGATCGCCCGCACCGCGCCCGGCCAGAGAATAGACGCCCCAGCCAACACCAGCCAAAGCCATCAACCCCGTTTGCGCCATCGGCAACGACAGCCCGCTGCCCGGCCACATCATCCAGGCCAACCCGGCAAAGGCCACCCCCGCCCCAAGCCACCGCATCAACGGCAGGTGTTCTCGTGCCAGCACAGCCCCCGCGAACATCGTCACCTGTACCATACCAAACAGAACCAAGGCTCCAACGCCCGCATCCAGCCCACTGTAGGCCAAGGAAAACCCAAACAAATAGACCGACAAAGACACCACCCCGGTGACCCGGCGCGCGCCCCCCAAAACCAATCCGCCGCGCAGTGCCACGGCCAAGCCCGCCAAGACCATCGCCCCAGCACATAATCGGATCAGCCCAAACAACACCGGATCCATTCCCGCCACAGCCAGCCCCATCCGTCCCAAAACGGAATTGGCAGCAAAGGCAATCATCGTGATAAGGCTTAGGGTAAACAGCTGCATCATTCAGGCTTTTCAAACGCGGCCCGCAGGGCGGTGGCTTTGTCACGCATCACACAGCCTTCGGCATGATCATTGATCAACCCCATCGCCTGCATAAAGGCATAAACCGTAGTGGGACCGACAAATTTCCAGCCCCGCTTTTTAAGTGCTTTTGACAAAGCAATGGAGGCCTCTGAGGTGGATTGGCTCTGCGGCTCGGCAAGCTCTTCGGCGTCAGGCTCATACCGCCAGACAAATTGCGCGATGGACCCGGCTTCTGCGATCAACGCCTGCGCCCGCGCGGCGTTGTTGATCACGGCGGTAATTTTACCGCGATGCCGCACAATGCCCTGATCGGCCAACAACCGCGCAACGTCCTGATCGTCAAATTTTGCCACAACGTCAAAATCAAAACCCGCAAAGGCCGCTCGAAAATTTTCGCGCTTGTCCAAAATGGTGCGCCAGCTCAAACCCGACTGAAAGCTTTCCAGACACAGCTTTTCAAACAGCCGAATGTCATCGGAAATCGGATAGCCCCATTCGTCATCGTGATAGGGCACAAAGGCAGGCACCGTGCCACACCATGCACATCTCGACTGCCCATCTGGACCAACCGTCAGCTTGCTCATGTCACCTCTCCTGCCTGGCCACGACGCTCGATTGCGGCCGTTCAGGTTTTCTTACGTGGGCTGCCCGTAAAAAGACAGCCCACATTCTGGTGATCGGCGTCGTTTCGAGCCTGTGTTCAGCCCGTCAAACTCAGTCTCTATCGGGGAAATTGCCCTGAATCCGGACACAAAACCGAATGCCAACCGAAGGTTGATAGGTGGGCACAGCGGCCCCTGACCCGCTCGGGGAAATCTGGGTGTCCACGCTGGTCGTCACCACGTTATCGGCCATAGAACGATCCAAAGTGTCCCCATCCGCATAGGCCAATTGCCCCGCAGCCGTTGTGCCCAGCGCCTTGCCATCTGGAACGGTCGCGTTGGCGGCAGCTGATGTTACATTCAACGTCGATTTTGCGGTGGTGCTGACGCGATGGGTGTGCGCTGGCAGTTGCGACAACGACAGGTTCACATGCGGAGCGCCAACCTCTTGGCCTGCCCTAATCTGCCGTTGGTCCGGTCCAACGCCAAGTCCAATTGGCACGCGTCCACGCAGATCAGGCAGGGCGAAATTGGTCTTTCCATCCCCGCCAAAGGTCACGCCCAACAAGGCAAACAAGGCCACGTTTGTGTCGATTGAAAGAAGACGACCATCCGCTTCCGCATAATCCTTTGGGCAAAAACTGCCTGCAAATAAATCAATTTCCCCTACATAGGCCCCCACGCCAGCAACCGCAGGGCTGGTCATCATATGCGTGGCCGCAGCCAATACACCAAAAGCTGTAAATCTTTTCATAATGTGTCTCCAAGAATCAGATCAAAACGCCGAAAAATTGCGCCCCTCACCCTACACGCAAACCAACAACCTCACCAAACCCAGACTACCAAGAGATGAAATTCGCACCTTTTGCGCCGCGCTATGCATTCATCTTGCCCAAAATACTCAGGCCGCAGGCACGGGCGCAGGCGCCCGTCCCCCCTCGATCTCCCAACAAAAAAGAGGCCGCCCAAAGGCGACCTCTCAAACTTCCAAGCTGGAAGGCATGTGTTACAATCAGCGCTCAGACCAAAGATCCAGCGTCGATCTCAAACAGATCTCCTTGCGGAAATCTGTCTTACATCATGCCGCCCATGCCGCCCATGTCGGGCATGCCGCCACCAGCTGGCGCGCCTTCAGGAGTTGGCTTATCAGCAACCATAGCTTCGGTTGTGATCAGCAGACCCGCGATTGAGGCCGCATCTTCCAGAGCAGTCCGTGCAACTTTGGCCGGATCGATCACACCAAACGAGAACATGTCGCCATATTCTTCGGTCTGAGCGTTGAAACCAAAGGCGCTCTCATCAGATTCGCGCACTTTGCCCGCAACAACCGCACCGTCAACACCAGCGTTTTCAGCGATCTGACGCAGAGGCGCTTCGATGGCTTTCGACACGATCTTGATGCCAGCGTCTTGGTCAGGGTTTGCACCCTTCAGGTCGGCCAGGGCTTTACCCGCTTGAACCAGAGCAACACCACCACCAACGATGACGCCCTCTTGAACAGCTGCGCGTGTCGCGTTCAAAGCATCGTCAACACGATCTTTGCGCTCTTTCACTTCAACTTCGGTCATGCCGCCGACTTTGATCACAGCAACACCGCCGGCCAATTTGGCAACGCGCTCTTGCAGTTTCTCACGGTCGTAATCAGAAGAAGTTTCTTCGATCTGAGTGCGGATCTGAGCCACACGTGCTTCGATCTCAGCCTTCTCACCAGCGCCGTCCACAACAGTGGTTTCGTCTTTGGTGATGGTGACTTTCTTGGCAGTGCCCAGCATGTCCATGGTGACGGACTCGAGCTTCATGCCCAGATCTTCGCTGATCACTTGACCACCGGTCAGGATCGCGATGTCTTGCAGCATCGCTTTGCGACGATCACCAAAGCCAGGGGCTTTAACCGCAGCAATTTTCAGGCCGCCGCGCAGTTTGTTCACAACCAAAGTTGCCAGGGCTTCGCCTTCAACATCTTCTGCAATGATCAACAGAGGCTTTTGCGACTGAATAACAGTTTCCAACAGAGGAACCATTGGCTGCAGCGAGCTCAGTTTCTTTTCGTGCAACAGGATCATGCAGTCTTCCAGATCTGCAATCATCTTGTCAGGGTTGGTCACGAAGTAAGGGGACAGGTAACCGCGGTCAAACTGCATGCCTTCAACAACATCGGTTTCTGTTTCCAGACCTTTGTTCTCTTCAACAGTGATAACACCCTCGTTGCCCACTTTCTGCATTGCATCAGCGATTTGCTGACCAATTTCGGCTTCGCCGTTTGCAGAGATGGTTCCAACCTGAGCAACTTCTGCGCTGTCTTTAACTTCACGGGCCATGCCCTTGATGCCTTCAACAACTTTGGCTGTTGCCAAATCGATGCCGCGCTTAAGGTCCATTGGGTTCAGGCCAGCAGCAACCTGCTTCAGACCTTCACGAACGATGGCTTGAGCCAGAACGGTGGCAGTGGTTGTGCCGTCGCCTGCTTCGTCATTGGTGCGAGAAGCAACTTCTTTCACCATCTGTGCGCCCATGTTTTCGAACTTGTCTTCCAGTTCGATTTCTTTGGCTACAGATACACCGTCTTTGGTGATGCGTGGCGCGCCGAAGGACTTGTCCAGAACCACGTTACGGCCTTTTGGACCCAGGGTTACTTTGACGGCGTCTGCCAGAATGTTCACGCCGCGCAGCATCGCGTTGCGGGCATCGGTGTCGAATTTTACGTCTTTAGCGGACATATTGAACGCTCCTGTTTCTTAAAATCTAAGGCGCGACAGTTAGGCAATGATGCCCATGATGTCGGATTCTTTCATGATCAGCAGCTCTTCACCGTCTACGGTTACTTCGGTGCCTGACCATTTGCCAAACAGGATTTTGTCACCTGCATTAACGTCCATCGCGATACGCGAACCGGAATCATCTTTGGCGCCGGCGCCAACAGAAACAACCAAGCCTTCAGCTGGTTTTTCTTTTGCGCTTTCGGGGATGATCAATCCGCCAGCAGTTTTGTCTTCGCTCTCTACGCGACGAACCAGCACACGGTCATGAAGCGGTGTAAATGCCATCTCTGAGTCTCCTTGGCTCAAAGGTTAAATCTGGCCCCCTTTCCAAAAAGCGGGGCCGTTAGCACTCACCCTTGTCGAGTGCTAACGAGGCATAGTTAGGAACGCCAAAGGAGGGAGTCAACTGTTTGTGACAGAAATCTCTCTTTGCCTGCCCCTTTGGCCTGCCCAACACCGCCCAAAGTCCTAGGAACAGCTTCTTTGAGGCCAGCACATGAACCTTGCCATCGCAATTCCGATGAAGCGCTCACCCCTTAGATATCCGGGATCGCACCACAGGCCGCAGCGCCAGTGCATTTAATAGGAACTAGGATTTTTCGACCTTCTGACCCGCCGGGGTCAGACCATAGATACCGGTTTCAACCCGCTCAAACCAACCATAGTGATTGTCTGCCATGACCCGCGTGGCGCGTTTCACCTCGGTAGCTTTGGCCACCACGGCCCCCTTGGTCGGCCCGTGCTCTGCCAAGTAGGCGGCACAGCGCTGTGCCTCTTGGCGATAAGAGGTCACAAGGCCCGAACGTGTGGCCCCGCCTTTGTTCGGGTCCCCGTCACGACGCTCAAACTCGGCCATTAAGGTGGTTTTACGCCGTTTGACTTTGCGCGGTTGAAAGGGCGCTGGCTCATGGTGCACTTGCAGGGTTTCACGCGACACATCCACTGAAATGACGCCAAGGCCCAGCCGTTTGCACAGGCCTAGGTTCCCCTTGAACGCCTTATACCCCGCGCGCCCTTTCCACCGAGGCACCGCCAAATACACAAAGTCGGTAATTTTTTGCCGCGCAACACCCTGCTGCAAAAGCGTGAGCGAGAACCCAGTCTTTAGCTCGATCACGATGGGTTGCTCATCAGGCTTCACAGCCACGACATCAGCCGCCCCAATTTCGGATTTCACTTCATACCCCAAGGCTTCAAAGAAAGCTTTGACCGGGGTGTACAGATCTGTTTCGCGCAGAGAACTCATATCGGCACCATAGGGCCGTGTTCGCGGACAACCAAGACCTCACCACCCGACGCATCGGTTGAAACTTACTTGCACCGCCAAACCATAGTGATAGCGTTCCCCAAAAGGTGTGAGGCGCTATGATCCGTATTTTCAGTGCATTGGTGTTGTCTTTGTTTGGGGCGACAACAGCATGGGCGTCTTGTGCGCAAGACGGATCTGGGGGGCTGTCCCACCTAAGTGCAGCGCAACGGGATGACCTGTTGTCAGAAATTGCAGATGCACCTTTTGCAGAGGGCAATTTTTGGCAGGTCGAAAAAGGCGGCGTCACTTCATACGTGTTTGGCACCATGCATCTGTATGATCCGCGCCATGACAGCGCGCTCCGCGCCATCGCCCCGCAGCTGGAAAAGGCCGAACAGCTGTTGATGGAGATGACCCACGAAGATCAGCTGACGTTTCAAAGCATCTTGCTCCAACAGCCCGAACGGCTTTTCATACAAACAGGGCCAAGTCTGATCGACCTGCTGGGTGATGAGGCCTGGGCCAAGCTCAGCGCCCAATTGGAAACGCGGGGCATGCCAGCCTTCATGGCCGCCAAAATGCAGCCTTGGTACGCGGGGCTGACCTTATCGATTCCAGCCTGTGCACTAGAGGACATGAAAGAAGACAGACACGGCATCGACCGGATGATCGAAGAGATCGCCAATGAGGCCGCGATGCCAACTCAATCTTTGGACGTTGCAGAGGACCTGATTGACCTTTTGTCTTCAGATCCGCTTGAACAGCAAGTCGCTGACATGCGGTGGTCCCTGAGTCTGGATTTACAAGACCTGACGACAGGCGGCTCGGCGATTATCGACCACTATTTCTCAGAACAAAGTCTGCTTGGGTTCTTGGCGTCTCGATATACCCCTCAACTCGGCCAACTGACGCCAGCAGATGCGATCAAACTGGACACCGTTTTGGACGAGTTCATGGCCGAACTCATCGACCAACGGAATATCGCTTGGATGCCCACACTTAGGAGCGAATTGGAAACCACCCCCAGTTTTGTGGCCATGGGGGCGCTGCACCTTCCGGGAAAGAACGGTGTGCTGGCCCTGCTGCAAGCAGAAGGCTTTGACATCACGCGCTTGCCAATCAGCGCATTTTGACGTGGCATTTTGGGTGGGTGACATTGGCTGATGTCAGGCCTATAAGGCGCGCAAAATAACTCCTTTTGCGTAGGATTCTCTCAATGACTATTCAGGTATTTGGCCATAAATCCCCCGACACAGACTCGACCGGGTCCCCAATCCTGTGGGCGTGGTATCTCAACGAGATCAAAGGCGTTGCCGCAGCACCAAAGCTGCTGGGCGAGCCCAACACCGAGGCACTGTTTGTTCTGGACCGCTGGAACCTCGACAAACCAGAGATCATTTCTTCGGTTGAAGCAGGCGCCCCGGTGGTGATCGTCGACACCAACAACCCAGCCGAATTGCCCGACGCCATCAACGACGCCGACATCCAAGCCATCATCGATCACCACAAATTGGTCGGCGGCCTGGAAACAAAAGGCCCGATTGATATCACCGTGCGCCCGCTGGCCTGTACCGCAACCATCATGATTGACCTGATGGGCGACGACGCGGAAAAAATGCCCGACGCCATCAAAGGCGCGGCGCTGAGCTGTATTCTGTCAGACACTTTGGAATTCCGCTCGCCAACCACAACGGCCCACGACAAAGCGGTTGCCGAGAAGCTGGCTGCTGACCTTGGCATCGACATTGGCGCCTATGCCTCTGAAATGTTCGAAGCCAAATCCGATATTTCTGCCTTCTCTGACGCAGAGCTGATCCGTATGGATTCCAAAGAGTTCACCGTCGAAGGCACCAAGTTCCGGGTGTCTGTTCTGGAAACCACAGCGCCTAAACTGGTTTTGGATCGCAAAGATAGCCTGATGGCCTCGTTTGCCGACGTCGCCAAAGAAGATGGTGTGGACCAAGTGCTGCTGTTCACAGTCGACATCTTGAACGAAGAGGCGACCCTCTTGGTGCCCAATGATGTGGTCAAATCCGTGGCGCAAAACTCCTTTGGCGCAACTGTCGAAGGGGACACCGTTGTTCTGCCCGGCATCATGAGCCGCAAGAAACAGATCATTCCGAACCTCAAACTCTGAGCGCCATCGGAAAATCGCATTTTCCGGGTCGGAGTTTGAAAAACTCCGGCTCGTTTTCTGCCAGAAAACGCCTTGGTGGCCCCGTCAGGGGCTCCAATCCCGCCCCGCAGCAGCTTTTGGCGGATGTCATCAAAGTTTAGGCTGCGCCTTGCGTGGTGAAGTGCCATACAGGGGGAAATCACACCCCGCAGTTTGCGGCCCACCTAAGAGCTCCATATGACCCAGATTATTTCAAACCTGTCCGATATTTCCAGCCGCTATGACGCACTATTTGTCGATCTATGGGGCTGTGTTCACAATGGGGTCACCGCCTATCCCGAGGCCGTCGCGGCCTTGATCGCTTATCGGGAACAGGGAGGCATCGTCATTTTGGTCACGAATTCTCCAAAGCCACGCGCAGGTGTTGTTGACCAGCTTAAAGTCTTTGGCATTCCACCCGAAGCCTATGACAGCATTGCCAGCAGCGGTGACAGTGCGCGCTCTGCCATGTTCCGCGGCGCGGTGGGTGAAAAAGTCTATTTCATGGGGGAATGGCAACGCGATGCGGGCTTCTTTGAACCGCTGAGCCTGCTGGACGATCCCGTGACCATCACCCGGGTGCCACTGAGCGAAGCCGACGGCATCGTGTGCTGCGGTCCCAATGACCCAATGGCCGATCCAGAGGTCAACCGGGCTGACTTTTTGCTCGCCAAGGCCAAGGGCATGAAACTGCTCTGCGCCAATCCTGACATTGTGGTAGATCGCGGCGAAGTGCGTGAATGGTGCGCAGGTGCTTTGGCCAAGCTCTACACGGATATGGGCGGCGAAAGCCTTTACTTTGGCAAACCTTATCCCCCCATCTACGATCTGGCGCGACGTCGTCTTGCCGCCATCAACAGCGACATCTCTGACGACCAGATCCTGGCCATTGGTGATGGGCCGCACACCGACATCTCGGGCGCAACCGGGGAGGACATCGACTCGCTGTTCATTTCTGGAGGGCTGGCCCGTGAGGAAACCAAAACCACACAACAACCGGACCCAGATGCTCTGAAGGCCTATCTCGAACAGGAAGAATCGAGCCCAACCTACACAATTGGTCAATTACGCTGAGCAAACGGGGTTGATTTTTCTGCAGTTGCAAAGTAATTAAATGTCCAAATAGCACCTAAATGGGTCGCAAAGTTTCGCGCCCGATTTTCAGGAGACCGGGATGTTGGACAACTTGCCACGCGGAACCATCTGCATTGAAGACCTCGAGATGGGCATGGTGCGCCACCTTCGCAAAGTGGTCAGCGATGAAGACATTGAAATGTTTGCCAAGATCTCGACCGATCATAACCCGGTCCACTTGGACGAAGACTATGCCCGTGACACGATGTTTCAGGGGCGCATCGCCCATGGGATGCTCACGGCGGGATTGGTCTCTGCGGTGATCGGGGAGCAACTCCCCGGTCACGGCACCATCTATCTGGGGCAATCGCTCAAATTCCTCGCGCCAGTGCGCCCCGGCGATACGGTCACAGCCGAGGTTGAGGTCGTAGATATTGAGCACAGCAAACGCCGGGTTAAACTGGACTGCCGCTGTTTGGTGGATGGCAAGGTTGTTCTCAAGGGCGAGGCCAACGTTCTGGCCCCGTCGCGCAAATTCGACTGACCTTGCAGGCGCAAGATTGCTTGCGCCCGCGTCCTTGCGAGGCTAACCCTTCGCCATGCGTATACTTCGTGATCACAGCTTTATCACCGACATCGACCGTGGCGCTGCCGCGGCGATCGGGAATTTTGACGGCGTCCATCTGGGCCACCAATCGGTCATCGACCTGACCCGCACCGAGGCAACGCGGATCGGCGCCCCTTTGGGCATCATGACCTTTGAGCCGCATCCGCGCCAGTTCTTTGCCCCCAAGGCCCCGGCCTTTCGGCTGATGAGCCGAGAAGCGCGCGCACATCGTTTAGAAAAGCTTGGAATTGAGCGACTTTACGAGCTGAATTTCAATGCCGCCATGTCGTCGCTCACGCCACAGGAATTTGCCAAGAACATCATTTGTGATGGCTTGGGTCTGCGCCATGTTGTGGTGGGATCTGACTTCTGCTTTGGCAAAGATCGCGCCGGCTCGGTCGCTGAGCTGCAGCAGTTTGGTGACGATCTGGGCTTTGGCGTCACTGTCGCTCAGCTGTTGCAGGGGCACGAAGGCGAGGTGTCCTCCACCGCGATTCGCAACGCCCTAAGCGATGGCCGCCCCAAAGAAGCGGCCGCGATGCTGGGACATTGGCACCGGATGGAAGGTGAAGTCATTGGCGGCGATCAGCGTGGCCGCGAATTGGGCTTCCCCACCGCCAACATGTCCATTGATGGGCTGCACCCGCCCAAGTTCGGCGTTTATGCGGTGCTGGTTGATGTGCTGTCTGGCCCACATGCTGGCAGCTATCACGGTGCGGCCTCTATGGGGGTGCGACCGATGTTCGGAGAAAACAAACCCAACTTGGAAACCTTCCTGTTTGATTTTTCTGGCGACCTTTACGGCGCACCAATTTCGGTTGGTTTGGTCGAATACCTCCGCCCCGAGGAAAAATTTGACGGCCTCGACGCGTTGATCACCCAGATGAACGCTGATTGTGATCAGGCCCGCCAAATCCTGACTGCGCTATGACGGAAAAGCTCCGCCCTCGGTTTTGGGAAACCACCCCGTTAACCAAGATGAACCGCACGGAGTGGGAAGCCCTTTGCGATGGTTGCGGCAAATGTTGCCTCAACAAGTTGGAAGACGAAGAAACCGGCGAAGTGGCCCTGACCAATGTGGCCTGTCGCCTGTTGGACGATGCCAGCTGTCAGTGTTCACAGTATAAAATCCGCCACCAATTTGTCCCCGAATGCATTGTTTTGGATGCATCAAACATGGCGCAAAATCTCTATTGGATGCCTGAAACCTGTGCCTATAAACTGCTGTGGAACAACCACCCGTTGCCCAGCTGGCACCCATTGGTCACAGGCGATCCAAACAGCGTCCATAAGGCCGGAATTTCCATGCAAGGGCGCACCGTGCCCGAGTTTGAGATCGACGAAGACGATTGGGAAGATCACATCATCGAGGAGCCGCAGTAATGTTTTTTGCATCCGACAATGGGGGCCCGGTGCATCCCACAATTTTGCAGGCAATTTCAGACGCAAACGATGGCTACCGCACGGGCTATGGTGCCGACAAGGAAATGGATCAAGTCCGCGACCTGATCCGTAACGTTTTTGAAGCACCAGACGCAGCTGTGTATTTGGTGCCCACAGGCACGGCTGCAAATTCCATTGCGCTGGCGACCCTGTGCGATCCGTGGCAGACCATTTTTTGCTCTCCTGTGTCCCACATCCACGAAGACGAATGCAATGCGCCTGAGTTTTACTCGAGCGGGGCAAAGCTGACGTTGGTTGGCGGCGACGACAAGATGACCCCCGATGCCCTGAAGGCCGCAATCCTGACCGAAGAAAACCGTGGCGTGCACGGCCCACAACGCGGTCCGATCTCGATCACACAGGTTACAGAACGCGGCCACGTCTATTCCTTGCAAGAGCTCAACGCCCTTTGCAAAACCGCCAAAGATTTTGGCCTGCCGGTGCACTTGGATGGCGCACGCTTTGCCAACGCACAGGTTTCACTGGGCTGCAGCGCGGCTGAGATGACATGGAAGGCCGGGGTTGATGTCGTCAGCTTTGGTGGCACCAAAAACGGGTGCATGGGAGTAGAAGCGGTGGTCTTTTTCGACCCCAAGCACGCGTGGGAATTTGAATTGCGCCGCAAACGTGGGGCCCATCTGTTTTCCAAGCATCGCTTTCTTTCAGCGCAGATGCTGGGCTATTTGACCAATGATCTGTGGTTGGACACCGCCAAGCAAGCCAATGAAAACTGCGCGAGATTGGCCGAAGGGCTTCGCTCCGTCCCCGGCGTCACCTTTGAAACCGATCCTCAGGCAAACCTGTTCTTTGCCACGATGCCACGCGCGCTTCATCAAAAGCTATTTGATGCGGGGGCCTACTATTACATCATGCGCGGCGCGCTTGAAGGCGACGATCCTCAGGAACCGCTGTTGGCGCGTTTCGTGTGCGATTGGTCAATTGGCGCTGCTGGCGTTGATCAGTTCTTGGCAGCCGCGCAAAGCTAAACACACTTGAGATCTGAAAATTCAACGCCCGCTCCTATCGGTGAGCGGGCGTTTTAGTGCGTAGTCTGGATCAAAGATCGCCAGCCAAAAAGGCATCAAGATCATCCAAACGATCTTGGCCCCAAAACTTCTCTTCTCCATCAACGATAAAGAACGGAGAGCCAAAGACGCCTCGATTGATCGCCTCTTCTAGGTTGGCGGCATAGGTTTCTGCCCCCGTCAACAAGCCACTGTCTGCGAGGCTTGGATCAAACCCGGCCTCTTGCAGGCTGGCTTTGATCACCGCGTCCTCTGCGATGTCCTTGTCCTCCGCCCAACACGCCCGCAGCAACGACGTCACCAACACGCCTAGATCGCCGCCACCTGCTTTGCTGGCTGCGATGATCGCATAGCACGAAGGCGCGCCGTTGGTTGGCCAATGCGCTGGCTTCAGGTTGAAGTCCTTTTTCGCTTTCTTGGCCTGCCGCGTCAGCTCGACCAAGCGATAGGCCTGACGTGATTCGTGGCGCTGTGGCACCGGTTGCCCACCAGTTCGTGGAAAGGCCGCAATCAAATCGAAGGGCTTATAAGAGATCGTCGCCCCGTGTTTGGCAGCAATTTCTTCAAATTTGCCCGCCGCCAAGTAGGCATAGGGGGACAAAGTTGTAAAATAGTAATCGATATGCGGCATCTGTGCTTCTCTCCATCGGATAGCTTTGCCTGACCGTAGTGAGATGCTAAGCGGTGTCAACGTTACGAATCTGTCATCTCGACCAAATCGGGGAACCGTCGACATGCCCACTATCAGCGAACCTAAACTCATTTCTGGCAACGCCAACATGCCACTGGCGCAGTCCATCGCCAGACGGATGTCCATTCATCGAGGAGTAGAAATTGGACTTGTTGACGCGCGTGTTGAACGCTTCAACGATGCCGAGATTTTTGTCGAAGTCTACGAAAACGTTCGTGGCGAAGACATGTACATTGTGCAGCCGACATCGCGCCCTGCCAATGACAACTTGATGGAACTGCTGATCATGACCGATGCGCTGCGCCGGTCCTCTGCCAAGCGCATCACCGCTGTGATCCCTTACTTTGGCTATGCCCGCCAAGATCGCCGCACCAAAGCCCGCACACCCATCACGTCTAAGCTGGTGGCCAACATGCTGGTTGAGGCAGGTATCGAACGGGTCCTGACACTGGACCTGCACGCGGCTCAGATCCAAGGGTTCTTCGACATTCCAGTGGACAACCTCTATGCCTCTCCAATCTTTGCGTTGGATGTGCAGCAGCAATTTGCCGGATCTCTGGATGAGGTCATGGTGGTCTCACCTGACGTTGGGGGTGTTGCCCGCGCCCGCGAACTGGCCAAGCGCATCAATGCCCCACTGTCGATCGTGGACAAGCGCCGCGAAAAGCCCGGTGAAATCGCTGAAATGACTGTCATCGGCAACGTCGAAGGCAAGAAGTGCATCATCGTAGACGACATGTGCGACACCGCTGGCACCCTTTGTAAAGCAGCAGAGATCCTGCTGGAGCATGGCGCAAGTGAAGTTCACGCCTATATCTCGCATGGGGTTCTGTCAGGCCCTGCGGTTGAGCGGATCACCAACTCGGTGATGAAGTCTCTGGTTATCACCGACTCGATTCAGCCAACACCGGCAGTTTTGGCCACGCCAAACATTCGGATCCTGCCCACAGCACCTATGTTCGCCCAAGCGATCCTGAACATTTGGAACGGCACGTCAGTGTCGTCGCTGTTTGAAACCAACACGCTGGAACCAATCTACGAAGGTCAGTTCCGCTGATACGCCCGCCCTTTGGTGCGGCATCGAGCGGCGATGAACGAAAGAGGCGCCCCACGGGGCGCCTTTTGGCTCTCTGGCGCTGTTTGGCGCGATTTAGGGGATGTCCCAGTCGTCTTCGCTCAGGACCTCACCAATGGCCATCCAATCCGCCTTGGCGCGCGCGATACGCGTGTTGCCCCAGGTTTGAAATAGAATCTCAAACCCTTTTTCGGTGATGTTCTGAGTTGTGATTTCGCTGCGGATGTTGGTCGAGTAATCGACATCCCATAGCGAAATCGAGCATGTCACCGAAGGTGGCGACTTATACTTCTCAGAGAAGGCAACCCGAAGACGGCGATCGCGATACCCGTCGCCCGTCCACATTTCACCGCCATCTTCAAAATCCGAAAACAATGTTTCGGTTCCCTGATCGATTCCGATCAAATTACCACGTAACTTTTTCATAACGCATAGATAACCCACCTCAACCCGGGCTGGTCAACAAGAAAAAGGCCCCGCGAACGGAGCCTTTTCTAACTTTAATCGATCAGCGTCGGTGAAGACGTTCACCTTAGTTGGACGAAAGTCCGATCTGGGTGCCAGTCGCCACCAGGTCAGCCAACAGTTTTGCGGCCGCATCGACCCCAACACCGTTTTCTTTCGCTTGTGCCAACGCATCAGTGGCTGTTTTGACGAAACCGTCAAAATCGGCCTGCGTGACATCCGCACGTGCAAGCGCACGTTCGGCCAGGATCGAGATGCTGTCAGAGCTGATCTCGGCGAAACCGCCGGTCACAACATATTCAGCTTCGCCTTCGGGGCCACTGACCTGCAGCACACCGGGACGCAAGGTGGTGATGGTTGGAGCATGGCCAGCCATCGCTGTCATGTCGCCATCGGCACCTGGGATCTGAACCTGCTCAACCGCAAGCGAAGCAACGCTCCGCTCTGGGCTGACCAAATCAAATTGCACTGTTTCAGCCATTAGGGGCCTCCTTAGGCTGCTTCAGCAGCCATTTTCTCGGCTTTAGCAATCACATCTTCGATGCCGCCAACCATGTAGAAAGCTGCTTCTGGCAGGTGATCATATTCACCGGCAACAACCGCTTTGAACGAAGAGATTGTGTCTTCCAGTTGAACCTGAACACCGTCAGAACCGGTAAACACTTTCGCAACGTCGAAAGGCTGAGACAAGAAGCGCTGGATCTTACGAGCACGAGCAACAGTCAGTTTGTCTTCTTCTGACAGTTCGTCCATGCCGAGGATCGCGATGATATCTTGCAGCGATTTATAGCGCTGAAGGATACCTTGAACTTCACGTGCCACGTTGTAGTGCTCTTCACCCACAATCTGTGGATCCATCAGACGCGAAGATGAATCGAGCGGGTCAACAGCAGGGTAAATACCCAGCTCAGAAATCGCACGGTTCAAAACGGTTGTCGCATCCAAGTGAGCAAAGGTTGTCGCTGGCGCAGGGTCGGTAAGGTCATCCGCAGGAACATAAACAGCTTGGATCGAAGTGATCGAACCGTTTTTGGTCGAGGTGATGCGCTCCTGCATGGCGCCCATGTCGGTGGCCAGTGTTGGCTGGTAGCCAACCGCAGAAGGAATACGGCCCAAAAGCGCCGAAACCTCGGAACCCGCTTGGGTAAAGCGGAAGATGTTGTCGACGAAGAACAGAACGTCGGCGCCGGTGGCGTCGCGGAACTGTTCCGCCAATGTCAGACCGGTCAACGCAATACGCATACGCGCACCTGGAGGCTCGTTCATCTGGCCGTAAACCAGCGCAATTTTCGAGTCAGGCAGGTTGTCTGGGGTCAGAACGCCGGATTCGATCATTTCGTAGTACAGGTCGTTCCCTTCGCGGGTACGCTCACCAACACCAGCAAACACGGACAGACCCGAGTGTACTTTCGCGATGTTGTTGATCAGTTCCTGAATAAGAACGGTTTTACCAACGCCGGCACCACCGAACAGACCAATTTTACCACCCTTGGCGTATGGCGCCAGCAGGTCGATAACTTTGATGCCTGTTACCAGAACTTCAGCTTCTGTCGCTTGCTCTTCAAAAGCAGGCGCAGGCTGGTGGATCGAACGGAATTCTTCCGCTTCGACGGGGCCTTTTTCGTCAACTGGCTCACCAGTCACGTTCAGAATACGGCCCAGTGTGGCTGTACCAACTGGAACGCTGATCGCTGTGCCTGTGTCGGTGACCGCTTGGCCACGTACCAGACCTTCGGTCGCATCCATCGCAATGGCGCGAACCGAGTTTTCGCCGAGGTGCTGTGCAACTTCCAGAACCAGACGTGTGCCGTCTTTGTCAATCTCAAGCGCGTTAAGAATGGCGGGGAGATCGCCGTCAAACTGGACGTCGACCACGGCGCCAATCACCTGCGTGATTTTGCCTTTTGCTTGTGCCATGTTTCGTTACTCCGGGTCTTAGAGCGCTTCAGCGCCCGAGATGATTTCGATTAGCTCGTTTGTGATCACGGCCTGACGCGAACGGTTGAACTGGATCGTCAGCTGATCGATCATGTCCCCCGCGTTGCGTGTAGCGTTGTCCATCGCGGACATGCGCGCGCCCTGCTCAGATGCAGCATTTTCCAACAGCGCCGAGAAGATCTGTGTTGCCACACCGCGTGGCAGCAAGTCGGCCAAGATGGCCTCTTCGTCGGGTTCGTAGTCGTACAGGCTGGCTTCGCCACCCTCTTCCTGACCGTCAAACGAGGCCGGGATGACTTGCTGAATTGTCGGGATCTGGCTGATCACCGACTGGAACTGGGAATAGAAGATGGTTGCGACGTCAAATTCTCCGGCATCAAAGCGAGACAGCAGTCCGCGCGCGATGTCCTGAGCGTTCACGTAGCTCAAATTCTTAACCTCAGACAGATCAACGTGATCAATGAACAAATCGCTCAAATCACGCTTCAGCTGTTCGCGGCCTTTTTTACCAACGGTCAAAATCTTAACCGTCTTGCCCTGTGCTACCAGCTCTTCTGCCTTGGCTCTCGCCAATTTCACAATCGAGCTGTTGAAGCCGCCACATAGACCGCGTTCTGCGGTCATGACCACCAGCAACTGCACTTGGTCGGAACCAGTGCCTGCCAGAAGTTTAGGGGCGGATCCCGATGTGCCAACCGACGCGGCCAACCCACCCAAAACGGCGTTAAACCGTTCTGCGTAGGGGCGACCAGATTCGGCAGCATCCTGCGCGCGGCGAAGTTTCGCCGCGGCAACCATTTGCATGGCCTTAGTGATCTTGCGGGTCGATTTGACCGACTCGATCCTGGTTTTTAGATCCTTGAGGTTTGGCATTGCCCAATCACCCCTTATGCGAAGTCAGCTGCGAACTCGTCCAGCGCTGCTTTGACCTTGTCAGCCAGCTCACCTTTAACCTTGCGGTCATTGTCGGTGATGTCGGCCAGAAGATCAGCATGCTTGCTGCGCAGGTGCGCCAGCAGGCTCGCTTCGTAGCGACCAACTTCACTTACGTCGACGTTGTCGAGGTAACCGTTGGTGCCAGCGTAAATTACGCAAACGATTTCAGCATTGGTCAGAGGCGAGTACTGAGGCTGTTTCATCAGCTCGGTCAGACGCGCACCACGTGCCAGCAATTGCTGGGTTGCGGCGTCAAGGTCGGAACCGAACTGCGCAAACGCAGCCATTTCACGATACTGAGCCAAAGACAGTTTAACTGGGCCAGCAACCGAAGACATCGCTTTGGTTTGAGCCGAAGAGCCAACCCGCGAAACCGACAGACCGGTGTTCACAGCAGGACGGATACCTTGGTAGAACAATTCTGTTTCCAAGAAGATCTGACCGTCGGTGATCGAAATCACGTTGGTTGGAATAAACGCCGAAACGTCACCGCCCTGGGTTTCAATGATCGGCAGAGCTGTCAAAGAGCCAGCGCCGTGATCTTCGTTCAGCTTCGCCGAACGTTCCAGCAAACGGGAGTGAAGATAGAAAACGTCACCTGGGTAAGCTTCGCGGCCTGGTGGGCGACGCAGCAGCAAGGACATTTGACGATACGATACAGCTTGCTTGGACAGGTCATCATAGATGATCAGCGCGTGCTTGCCGTTGTCGCGGAAATACTCGGCCATCGCTGTCGCGGCGTATGGGGCCAAGAACTGCATAGGTGCAGGATCCGAAGCAGTCGCAGCAACAACGATCGAATATTCAATCGCGCCAGACTCTTCCAGTTTCTTCACCAGCTGAGCAACAGTTGAGCGCTTTTGGCCAACCGCAACGTAGATGCAGTACAATTTCTTGCTGTCGTCGTCGCCAGCCAGATCGTTGTATGATTTTTGGTTCAGGATCGCATCCAGAGCAACGGCGGTTTTACCGGTCTGACGGTCACCAATGATCAGCTCGCGCTGGCCACGACCAATTGGGATCATCGCGTCAACCGATTTCAGGCCGGTTGCCATCGGTTCGTGAACCGATTTACGAGGAATAATGCCTGGGGCTTTTTGGTCCGCAATGCGACGCTCAGAAGCTTCGATTGGGCCTTTGCCGTCCAGTGGGTTGCCCAGACCGTCTACAACGCGGCCCAGCAGGGCGTCGCCAGCAGGAACATCAACGATGGCGTTGGTCCGCTTAACGGTGTCGCCTTCTTTAATGTCACGGTCGGTCCCGAAAATAACAACACCAACGTTGTCAGTTTCGAGGTTCAGGGCCATTCCGCGGATACCACCGGGGAATTCGACCATTTCACCAGCCTGGATGTTGTCGAGGCCATAGACGCGCGCAATACCGTCACCAACGGAAAGCACACGACCAACCTCAGCAACTTCGGCGTCCTGGCCGAAATTCTTGATCTGGTCCTTTAGGATCGCAGAAATCTCTGCTGCTTGGATACCCATTTATCCGACCTCTTTCATTACATTCTGGAGGGAGTTGAGCTTGGAGCGGATCGACGTATCGATCATCTTCGAGCCCACCTTAACGACAAGACCGCCGATGAGATCTGCATCAACGGTCGCATTCAATTTGACATCTTTCCCAACGCGCGCTGCGAGGGATTTCGTCAGTTTTTCCGACTGGGTCTTAGTCAGTGCTTTTGCACTGGTGACTTCGGCGGTAATTTCACCTTTTTCGTCCGCGATCAGCTCGGCCAACTTTTGGACCAACTGAGGCAGAACGAACAGACGGCGCTTTTGCGCCATCAGCACCAGGCCATCACGCAGAACTGGGCGCAGGCCCATTTTTTCTGCAATCGCGGCGATGGCTTTTTCCTGATCTTCCCGCGACACCAGAGGAGAGCTGATCAATGTACGCAGATCATCACTTTCTTCCAGAGACGCCGCAAGGTCAGCGACATTGGGTTCGAGTTTCGCAAGAGTCTTATTCTCTTTCGCGAGATCGAAGATGGCGGTGGCATAGCGCGCGGCAATGCCTAAGGAGATCGAAGCTGGTTCGGACACGTCCACCCTTCCGATTGTTATCTGGCCCCAGTTCGGCTCGGTTGAACCATCCCGGGGGGTTTGGATCTTTGAACTACTTCAAAGTGTCGAAATCGGCGTGGGTGTAGCAGAGCATTCCTCACCTAGCAACCGGCTTAAGAATTTCAGTATGCAAAAGAATACCACACAATAACAGAAGCTTAACAGGGGTGCGACGGTTTGCAGCGAAAATCGGTCAGAAAAAGGGACCAGTTTCGTGCATTTTTTCCGATTCCCCCCATTGATTAGCGTGCATTTCGGGCAGCGAAACCGGCAAACCGAACGAACCAAACCTGCGGGCCGGCTAGGGGCTGACCGCTTTCTTGATCGGTTTTGGCCAATCATTTGGATGAGATTCTAAAAGCTGCACGGCAAGACGCCGCGCCCCGCGTCGCGCGCCACCCCTCTTACCAACGTGCTCAAAACGGGTTTTGTGCCGATGTGACTAGGTATTTTTTGGGTTCCCTTTTGAGTGCAAATCGGCGTTCCAGTCGCCTATTTTTCGGACAGCACCAACCCCCGCAATCCACCGCGCCGGGCGTCTCGCTTCGGGTAGATCCTGCCGTCGCCCCAAGGCGCGAGTTCCTCTAAATCGGCTTCACTTCTTTGGACGGGTTGGGGGTCAAAATCTGCAACGGGCGAGACACGGTTTCGCGCAGCCCCGGACCGCTGGGCGCATGCACACGTTTTGAGACTTCGATCATGATAACCCCGCCAGCAACGACCATCGAAAACCGGTGCCCCATGCGTTCGCTCAACTCGCCCGTTTTGCGCCAAAACCGACGACGCGAGGGGGGCTGATACAAAGAGGCTTCGTGGCGTTCGATCGTGAATTGATGATGTTTCAACTGGGCTTCAAGCTGGCCCAAGGAATAGGGCCGCCCGTATCCAAAGGGTGTGTGGTCGCTGCGTGACCACAGGCCCGCGCGATTGGGCACAATGAACAGGGCACGACCGCCGGGCCCAAGCACCCGGAAACATTCTTCAAGCAAAGCGGTCGGCTGCTCGCTGGTTTCCAGCCCATGCATCAGCACAAGCTTATCCACCCGCCCGGTTTCGACCGGCCAAGCCACTTCATCACACAATGTCGCCAGATTGGGCAGTCCAGTGGGCCACGCCATAACCCCTTGGGGCCCCGGCATCAGCGCCGTCACACGGCGCGCATCTTTCAGATAGGGCCGCAACAAAGGGGCGGCAAAGCCAAAGCCCACAACAGTTTGGCCGTGCGCTTCGGGCCACATGTTTGTGACAACGTCACGAATTGCCTTTTGGGCCGCGCGCCCTAACATGCTGCGGTAGTAGAAATTACGCAATTCTTGTACGTCAAGATGCATTGCAGCCGGTCCTCTGATCCGCCACTGTAAAGACGGAATACGTGCAGAATACTGATCACAGAGAGAAACACCATGCCCCTTGAGCTTGTGACGATCCCATGCCTCGCGGATAACTATGCCTATTTGATTCACGACCCCGCAAGCGGAGAGACCGCCGCCATTGATGTGCCCGAAGCAGGGCCGCTCAAATCCGCCCTCAAATCCAAAGGCTGGACCTTGTCGCACGTGCTGCTGACCCATCACCATTGGGATCACGTTGATGGATTGGCGGACCTATTGGCGGATCATCCCGCCAAAGTGATCGGCGCGGAGGCAGATGCGCACCGCCTGCCTGATTTGGACATCCCGGTGTCCGAAGGTGACACTGTGGCGCTGTGCGGCACCAAAATGACCGTGCTGGACGTGTCAGGCCACACTGTGGGTCATGTCGCCTTTAGTTTTCCGGCTGAAAAACTGGTGTTTACTGCCGATAGCTTGATGGCCTTGGGCTGTGGCCGCCTGTTTGAAGGCACCCCAGATCAGATGTATATTAGCCTGTCCAAACTGGCTGCCTTGCCGGGTGACACGCTTGTGTGCTCGGGTCACGAATATACAAAAGCGAATGCGAATTTCGCCCAAACCATTGACCCGAACAATCCCGCACTTATCTCTCGTATAGACGAGATTGATCAGGCCCGTGCACAGGGCATTCCAACGGTCCCAAGTCTTTTGTCGTTGGAATTGGAAACCAATCCGTTCTTGCGATGCAAAGATCCGGCGATTCAGGCAACAGTTGGCATGATCGGTGCAGAGCCAGAGACAGTCTTCGCTGAAATCCGAAAACGCAAAGATAAGTTCTAATTTGCGCTGCCCGGATCAGCAAATGAGCTATTAAAGAGGTAACACCGGTAGAAAAGACTTGAAGCCAGCGTCATATCGACCAAACTTTAATCCTAAGGGTCCATGGTCGGACCGACGCCCGATAATCCCTTCGACGTTTTTTCGACCCAGATAAGGAAGGAGCGCGACCAGTGCCTTCATTCTCGAACACGCTTGAACAGGCGATCCATGCTGCCTTAGCCTTGGCTAATGCGCGTAAACACGAATTTGCAACGCTAGAGCATTTGCTCTTAGCGTTGATAGACGAACCAGATGCCTTGCGTGTTCTCAAAGCTTGCTCGGTGGAAACCGAAGAGCTGCGAACCACACTTGTGGAATTTGTCGATGATGACCTGTCCAATTTGGTCACCGATGTTGAAGGCTCTGAAGCGGTGCCAACCGCCGCCTTCCAACGGGTCATTCAACGCGCCGCAATTCATGTGCAAAGCTCGGGCCGGACAGAAGTCACCGGCGCGAATGTTCTGGTCGCTATCTTTGCAGAACGTGAATCCAATGCCGCATACTTCCTGCAAGAACAGGATATGACCCGCTATGACGCTGTGAACTTCATCGCGCATGGTGTGGCCAAAGACCCGTCATATGGTGAACCTCGCCAAGTGTCGGGTGCAGACGAAGGAGACTCTGAAGAAGAAGCGGCGCATCACACAGCCTCTCCTGCTGATGCGGTTGATCCCAAAGAATCTGCCTTGGGCAAATACTGTGTCAACCTGAACGAAAAGTCGCAGAAAGGTGACGTTGACCCGCTGATCGGTCGCAATCAGGAAGTCGAACGTTGCATTCAGGTTCTGTGCCGTCGCCGCAAGAACAATCCCCTACTGGTCGGGGATCCCGGTGTTGGCAAAACCGCCATTGCCGAAGGTTTGGCGCGCAAAGTTGTCTCGGGCGAAACACCCGAAGTTTTGTCACAAACCATCATCTATTCCTTGGATATGGGCGCATTGCTGGCGGGCACCCGCTATCGCGGTGACTTCGAAGAGCGCCTAAAAGCGGTCATGACAGAATTGGAAGAACATCCCGACGCGGTCTTGTTCATCGACGAAATCCATACTGTGATCGGCGCTGGCGCAACCTCCGGCGGGGCAATGGATGCCAGCAACTTGCTGAAACCTGCATTGCAGGGCGGCAAACTGCGCTGCATGGGCTCCACCACCTACAAAGAGTTCCGTCAACACTTTGAAAAAGATCGCGCACTAAGCCGTCGTTTCCAGAAAATTGACGTTGCTGAGCCTTCGGTCGAAGATTCCGTCAAAATCCTCAAGGGTCTTAAGCCCTATTTCGAAGAGCATCACGGCATCAAGTTTACCAATGATGCGATCAAAACGGCTGTGGATCTGGCCGCGCGCTATATCAACGATCGCAAACTGCCCGACAAAGCGATCGATGTGATCGACGAAGCCGGCGCAGCCCAGCATCTGGTGGCGGAATCCAAACGTCGCAAAACCATTGGCGTGAAAGAAATCGAAGCCGTGGTCGCCAAGATCGCCCGGATCCCGCCAAAAAGCGTTTCCAAAGACGATGCCGAGATCCTGAAGGATCTGGAAAAGTCTCTGAAACGGGTTGTCTTTGGTCAGGATAAAGCCATCGAAGCCCTGTCCAGTGCTATCAAACTGGCCCGTGCGGGACTGCGTGAACCGGAAAAACCAATCGGGAACTACCTGTTCGCAGGCCCGACCGGTGTTGGTAAAACCGAAGTCGCCAATCAACTAGCGGACACGTTGGGTGTCGAACTGCTGCGCTTTGACATGTCTGAGTACATGGAAAAACACGCTGTTTCACGTCTGATCGGGGCGCCTCCGGGCTATGTCGGCTTTGATCAGGGCGGCATGCTGACAGATGGTGTGGACCAACATCCACATTGTGTTCTGCTGCTGGATGAAATGGAAAAAGCGCACCCTGATGTTTACAACATCCTGTTGCAGGTGATGGATCACGGCAAGCTGACCGATCACAACGGCCGCACCGTTGATTTCCGCAATGTGGTTCTGATTATGACCTCGAATGCGGGTGCCGCAGAGCAAGCCAAAGAAGCCATCGGCTTTGGTCGTGACCGTCGCACTGGTGAAGACACCGCCGCGATCGAACGCACCTTTACCCCCGAATTCCGCAACCGCCTGGATGCGGTGATCAGCTTCTCGCCACTGCCCAAAGACGTCATTTTGCAGGTTGTCGAAAAGTTTGTGCTTCAGCTTGAGGCCCAGCTGATGGACCGCAACGTGCACATCGAGCTGACCAAACCTGCTGCGGAATGGCTGGCTGACAAAGGCTATGATGATAAAATGGGCGCCCGACCTCTGGGCCGCGTGATCCAAGAATACATCAAAAAGCCTCTGGCCGAAGAGTTGCTGTTTGGCAAACTGGCCAAGGGCGGCGTTGTCAAAGTGGGTGTCAAAGCAGGTGAAATTGACCTGCGCATCGAAGGTCCGGCTCAGGCGCGACTGTCGACCGGCAATAAGCCACCCCTGTTGACCGCGGATTAATGACCAACTTTTCCAGAAATTCAAACGGCCCCGTGGTGACATCGGGGCCGTTTTTGTATGGAATGACACCTGACTGTAGCCCTTTTGAAACGGGATGATCTGATGCGCTTGTCTTTTGCCGCTCTAACGACCTTGGCCTTTGCCCCCTTTGGGGCTGCGGCGGATCCCGTTTTGGTTCAACCGATCGAATGCGAGTTGGGCGCGACCTGCTATATTCAGCATTATGTTGACCGCGACCCCACGCCGAGCGTTCAGGATTTTGGATGCGGCGCGCTCAGCTATGATGGCCATAAAGGCACCGACTTTGCGCTGATCTCGTTGCAGCAGATGCGCGATGGGGTGAATGTCGTTGCCGCCGCGCCCGGCGTTGTGCGCGGCGTGCGTGATGAAATGCCGGACACAGGCTATACCGAGATCACCAAAGACCTCGTGCAGGGCAAGGAATGCGGCAATGGGGTTGCCATTGATCACGGCGGTGGCTGGGTCTCCCAATATTGCCATATGAAACGCGACAGCATCATCGTTGAACCCGGGCGGCGCGTGGCTGCAAACGCTGTGCTGGGACAAGTGGGTCTGTCTGGACGCACGCAATTTCCCCATCTGCACATCTCCATTCGCAAAGACGGCCAGATCGTCGACCCTTTTCCCAGCGCGGATCGTTGCTTCAGTAAGATGCCGGATCACGATCTGTGGCAGGATGATTTGCTGCACACGCCGGGCGGCGTGATCGATTTGGGCTTTGCCACAAGCATTCCAAGTTTCGACGCGATTAAACAGGGGCAAGCCCATGCCACCAGCCTGACCACCGTGTCCCCCGCTGTGGTCACATGGGTCTACGCCTATGGCAGCCAAGCCGGTGACGTACTGGCGCTCAGCATCGCCGGACCAGAGGGTTTGGTGGTGAAAAAAGCAATCGATCTTGAAAAATCGCAGGCACAGCTGTTTCGCGCCATCGGTCGCAAACGCCCAGACACCAACTGGCCCACCGGCACCTATACAACGCGGGCGGTGTTGCTGCGGGGGGATCAGGTGCTAAGTGATCGAAGCCATACGATTGACCTGCGTTAACGCTCTGTCAGTTTCAGTTCGATCCGACGGTTTTGCGCCCGCGCCGTTGCACTGTTTTCGCGGTTGACCGGTTGGAACTGACCAAACCCGTTGGCACTTAGCCGGTTGGGCGGCAGACCAAGATAATCCACCATATAGCGCACAACCGAAAGCGCGCGGGCTTGGCTCAGATCCCAGTTGTCCTGGAACTCTCCGCCAACGCCAAGAGGTTGATCGTCAGTGTGACCGTCGACCCGGATGATCCAATCGATTTCATCTGGAATGTCATCCGATATTGACCGCAGGATCGACGCCACCTTGGCGATCTCTCGCGCGCCCTCAACCGCCAGATCTGCCGATCCGGAATCAAACAGAACCTCGGATGAAAACACAAAGCGGTCCCCCACGATGCGCACACCTTCTTGTGCCCCCAACAGATCACGCAACCGGCCAAAGAAGTCAGACCTGTATTTCTCGAGATCCTGCTTTTCAGCTTCAAGCCGCTTCTTCTCTTCTTCCAAACGAAGCCGCTCGGCCTCTTCCAGCTGTCGCCGCTTGCGCTCTTCCTGCGCGGCGCGCGCCAGCGCTGCGTTCAGGTCTGACCCCAGTGCCTCGATCCGGATATTTGAGGCCGAGTCGCGCTCTTTGTAGTCATCAATGATCGCCTGCAAGGATCCAAGCTGTGCGTTCAGCTGCGCCACCTGCTGATTAAGCAGCGCTTGGCGACGCTGGGCTTCGCTGGAAATGGCCCGTTCAGCGGCCAATGTTTCGTTTGCCGTCGCCAACAGCACCGCTTGGCGTTCTGCCTCGCTCAGACTGTCACGGGCCGCTTGATCGGCGGCCAGACGGGCAGCCAAAGCCTGCGCCAAATCTTGTTGCAACTGTGCTTCGTCTGCTTCCATCGCATCGCGCGCTTCTTGCGCCTGCGCCTCGGCGGCTTCTTGGGACTGGCGGGCTTGGTCAACCGCTTGTTCGGCGGCCAGCTTTGCCGCCAATGCTTCGGCCAATGCTGTCTCTGCGTCTTTCACCTGCGCCTCGACGGTGAGTTTGGCCGCCAAAGCTTCGGCCAGCCGCTCTTCGAGAGTTGCACGTTCGCCTGCGAGCCGTGTTTGCAATTCATCTGCGCGCCCTTCGGCCGAGCTGAGCTTGGCCTCAGCTTCGCTTAGTCTTGTGCGCAACCCAGCGATTTCAACAGTGCCTTGATCCACTTCGGACAGGGCGGCGGCCAATTGGTTCTCAAGATCCTGCAAGCGGGAGGATGTCGCTTCTAGACCGCCTTCGGTGGCGTCTAGGTTTTTCTGCAATCGTAGAATTTCGTCTTTCGCGGAATCCTGAGCCAACAACGCGGCCGCCAATTTCGCCGTCAACCCTTGGCTGGCCGCATCCGCCGCCGCCAAAAGCGCCAACGTCTCTTCTGCATCTCGGCGCTGCCGTTCAAGGGACAGGGTCATTGCCGTCAATTCAGCATCGGCATTTTCAAGTCGTTTGCGTAAAGCCTCTGCCGCCGCAGCTTCGGCCAATTTGGCCTTTTCTTCCTCGCTCAGAGCATTTTCCAACGCTAAACGGGCGGCCTCTAGCGCGGCTTTTTCATCCAACAAGCCTGCCTTGTCGGTTTTCAGACCGGTCACTTGTGCCAAAAGATCTGCATTGGCTGCATCTGTTTCAGCGTTTTCAGACTGTAAATCTGCGATCAACGCCTCAAGCGCTTCGCGACGCGCAGCGGCCAATCGCGCGGCCTCGGTGCCAGCGTCGATTTCATCCCGCGCCAGCGCCAATGCAAGGTTCAGCGCCTCTTTTTCGTCGATCAACCGCGTGCGTTCCCCTTCGAGGGTCGCAATGGTGCCGAGCGCGGTATCGCGATCCTCTTCCAAGGCGGATATGGTTTCACGGGCGTCGGCTTGATCTTTCTCGAGCGCCGCAATGCGCCCCAAGGCGGTGGCCCGTTCGGTCAGCATCGCTGCAACCTGAGCTTCGAAGTCCGAGATTTGTGTGGCTGCCGCCGCCAATTCCGCCGCTTGGTTGTCCCGCTGAACGGTAAGCGAAGCGATCAAGGCGGCCTGCGCGGACGCGGCATCCTGCGCTTGCTGAATGGTGCTGTTCAGCTGACCAACTTCGTTTTCCAACCCGGCGGCTTTTTCCTGCTCCAAGCCCAGCGCCTGCGCCAAAGCTGCAATTTCTGAAGACAGGGTATCAAGCTCTCGGTCTTGGCCAGTGATGGTTTCCTGCAAAACAAATTGCACCACCATGAAAATGGTCAGCACAAACATCAGCACCAGCAACAGACCCGTCATCGCATCCACGAAGCCCGGCCAAATGGAGCTTTGAAATCTTTGCCCTGTGCGACGAGATAAGGCCATTGCTTAGCCTTCCCGCCCCTTAGGTCGGGTCGGTCGCACATGCGGATGATCGGCTTCGGCGATACGGCTTTGCGCCACCAAACGCGTCAGCGACGCGATGTCCATCCGCAGTTCGGCCATTGTTTCTTGGCGACCTGCGCTGATTTCTTCCAAAATACGCAGCAGCTGCACGTCGATCGACCGCAAACGCATCCGGCTTTCAGCGTCCAACCCTTCGCTGTCTTCGCGTTCGCTCATCACGTTGATCAAACGCTCTTGGCCATCCGCCACCCGTTCAAGCGCGTCAGTCACGGGGCGATTGCCTGCCATACGATCCGTAAGTCGTTCAACGGAATCCGCCAAGGATCCCAACCTCGCATCAACCTGTCCGCGGCTTTGTTCGGATTGCTCAAACAGTCCCCGCATCCGGTCCATCTGTTCCAACATGTGATCCAAAATTTGAACAGCAGCGCCGTATTCACCCGAAGATTCACCTTCGCCGTCCCCCTCGCCGGTCGAGAAGGTCACCCGGGTAATGGTCGACAGCCACTCTTCCAACTCGCGGTAAAAGCGGTTCTGACCGTGGCCTGAAAACAGCTCTAGCAGACCAACAACCAAAGAGCCCGCAAGCCCCAGCAACGACGACCCAAAGGCCACGCCCATACCGCTTAGCTGCGCTTCAAGCCCGCTCATGAGGCGCCCAAATACGTCCACGCCACTTTCGCCGTCTTGTGGCGCCAATCCGCGGATTGTATCCACCAGCGCGGGCACCGTGGTGGCCAAACCATAGAAAGTCCCAAGCAGACCAAGGAAAATCAGCAGGCTGACAATATAGCGCGTGATTTCGCGCGCTTCATCAATCCGCGTGGCCACAGAATCCAAAATGGACCGGGTCGAACTGGAACTGATCTGCATCCGCGTGTCACGGGCGCGTAGCAGGGCTGCCAAAGGCGCCAACAAGCGCGGTGCCCGGTTGCCGTCATCTTCGCCGCTGCCCGATGCAAAGGTTTCGATCCACCGCACGGAATTAAACAGCTGCGCCACCTGCCAAAAGCAAGCCAGCACACCTATGACAAACACAAATAGGATGAAGCCGTTTAAGTACGGATTGGCCTCAAAAACCGGCAAGATGCGCGGCAAGGCCAGAAACACGACAAAACCGCTCAGTCCAAGAACCGATACCATCAACAGAATCTGACGGAATGGTGGTGAGAAATGCGGCTCGGCGTCTTGGTCCAACTGCTCCATTCGGACAGATCCCGACATTGTTTTGGTTGACGCGACTTTAGGCTGATCTGCGCATCAAGCCAAGGACTTATGCACTTAGCATGCGCACCCGAGCAGAGAGCCAATCCATTTCTGTGTCCTGAATGCCCAGTTCGGTCAAATGGGCGGCAGTGTTATAAAGATATTCGGTATTGGGGCCACGCCCGCCCACCGCAACAGAGATGATTTGCGCCTGCTCTTCGAGGTCCAAACCCCCGCAATACTGATCATGATCCGCATCAATCACATAGGTCACAGCGTCGACCTTGCGCCCATCTGCCAGCTCAACTTGAAGAACCTTCTCAAGATAGGCAGAGCTGACCAATTCGCGATCTCGCAGATAGGCCAGAACCTCTTTTTCTTGAGAGGGGTCAACCCGAAGGGCCAAACCATGACACCGCGCTTGCGCTTGCTCATCCAAGGCCAACACCAGACCGGGCTTTTCATCCGTCCCGCGATGGTGGATCGAGCGCATGCAAAAGCTGCGGTGATATTCGGGCAGGCTGGCCAACGAAGATTCCACCGGGTCAAACCCGGGGTTCCACAACAACGATCCGTATCCAAAAACCCACATAGTCATGCATCTGGTCCTTTATCTCTGCTCCCTGTAAACACCACCCTGAGCAGACTGAAAAGGGCCCAGACAGATGAAACGCCTACTAATTGTGATCCTCATCGCATCCGGGATTTGGGCCGGCTATTGGACCATTGGCTCTCAGGGTGTGAAGTCAGGTTTTGCCCAGTGGTTTGAAGCCCGCCGCGCCGAAGGTTGGGCCGCAGAATACAGCGCTCTGTCCGTCAAAGGCTTTGCCAGCCGCTTTGACACCACGCTCACCGATGTCGCCTTAGCGGATCCGCGCACAGGCTGGGCTTGGGAAGCCTCCTTTTTTCAAGTTCTGGCGCTGAGTTATAAGCCTCACCACGTGATCGCGGTCTGGCCGAACGAACAACTTCTGGCCACGCCAAATCAGAAATTTGATATCCTCAGTTCAAAAATGCAGGCCAGCTTGGTGGTTGATCCTGCGCTGTCTTTGGCGCTGGATCGGGTCAACTTGCAGGCGGACGCGTTGCGCATCGCACCGCGCGGCGGGGACGCAACCCAGATGTCTTCGCTACAGTTTGCCCTGCGCAGATTGCCCGGTGATGCGCATCAATATCAGGTCGCCCTATCCGCAGATGAATTTGCCCCCTCAAAAGCGCTGCGTTCGTTGATTGCAGAAAGTTTGGATCTGCCACAGACCTTGTCATCGTTGAAAGCCGACGTGACCTTGGCGTTTGATGCTCCTTGGGACCGGTTCGCCTTGGAGCAGGAACGCCCCCAACCCACAGAGCTGACGCTGAATCTGATCGACGCCTCATGGGGAGAGCTGCAATTGGCCGCTGCAGGTCAGCTGAAAATCGATGCCAACGGTTTGGCCAATGGCACCATCACCATCAAAGCGCGCAACTGGCGTGATATTCTTAAACTGGCCGTCACGCTTGGGGCGTTGCCCGAAGGTTTGGCGCAGCAGGTGGAAAATGGGCTGACAATGCTTGCGGGCGCGTCTGGGAATTCTGAAACGCTGGATCTACCGCTAGAGCTGCGCGAAGGCCGGGTTTTCTTTGGTCCCTTCCCGATTGCGCACGCCCCTGTCTTTCAGCTGCGCTGATCAGCGGCAATACGGGCCAGACCGATAACGCGCTGTATCAAAGTGGAAGTGATCTTTGTGGTGTCGGTCGCTTTCGGGCCCCAAAACCGTGCCAAACGGCCCACAGGCCGCAGAGTGCATTTTGCGCAGGATCTTGCCCTTTTTGCGGTCATTCCAGTTTGACAGAACCGAGATTGTTTCGCCGTTTTTCAACGTGACCCCGCCGATATCGATCGCTCTGCCGCGTCCATGTTCCGAAATCTTTGCGCCCGGTTTGCTGTTGCGCGTGCGACAGGAATAGCTTGCCATCACCCGCATCGAACTTGGCCCGCCACCATAGCGGCCTATCGAGGGTTTCAGCCCCTTGTCGACCCATTGCTTGAGCGCTTTGGCAGTGGTGCAATCCAACATGGCGGGATGGCTTAGGGTCACCCCCGAGACAGAGCGCAACCGAATAGCGTCGCTGACGCCGCAACCGTTCAGCTTGCCCGGCACCCGCCCCACCACCTCGCCTTGCAGGTCCAAATCATTGCACACCGCACCTTTGCGCCGCAGCCGGCGACTGGTGCGCGCCGCATTCACCACGCTTGCGGGACGTGCCACAGGGCGCAATGTCGTGCGTCCAGCCTGATTGGACAAAAGCTGAGGTGTGATCTGTGTGATAATGCTTTGTGCCACATCGACACTCGTCGTTGGGCGCGCAACCGGGCGCAAAGTCTGCCCGGGCGGTTCCGCCTGCACAGCACTGGCCCAAAAAAGTAACCCGAGAAGCCCGAGCTTTCGCATCATGAATGCGCCTTCGTCCGTCCAAAATCAGGGGCTTCGGTGTCTTGCCCCGCCTCGATGATACCACGGCGAATAGCGCGTGTGCGGGTAAAATAGTCGTGTAACTGTTCCCCGTCGCCGGTACGAATGGACCGCTGCAAAGCAAACAGCTCTTCGGTAAAGCGCCCCAACACCTCAAGCGTGGCATCTTTGTTGGTCATAAACACATCCCGCCACATGGTCGGGTCACTGGCAGCGATACGGGTAAAGTCGCGAAATCCAGCTGCAGAATACTTGATGACCTCTTGATCCGAGACCCGGCGCAGATCATCCGCAACCCCCACCATCGTATAGGCAATAAGGTGCGGAATGTGGCTCACGACGGCGCAGACCATATCATGGTGCTCAACGTCCAAACGTTCGCAGTTGGCCCCAAGGCTTTCCCAAAAAGTCTCGATGCGCGCTGTTGCCTCTTCGGGGGCGCCATCCGGGACCACCAGACACCAGCGATTGTCAAATAGCGTATCAAAGCCAGATTCCGGACCCGAATGTTCGGTCCCTGCCATCGGGTGCGTGCCAACAAAATGCACACCTTCGGGAATATGCGGGCGCACCGCATCGATCACCGAGCGCTTGACCGATCCAACATCACTGACGATTGCTCCGGGTTTTAGGTGCGGTGCAATTTCCGCCGCAACCGCGCCCATCGCGCCAACCGGGACGCATAGCACCACCAGATCAGCGTCTTTCACAACGTCACTCAGGCTATCGCAAACTTCGTCGCACAGGCCAATCCGGCGCGCCGTGTCACGGGTTTCCTGAGACCGAGCATAGCCCGACACACAGCTTGCCACGTCGCGGCGCTTGATCGCCCAAAACATCGAGCTCGCGATCAGCCCCAATCCAATCAGAGCAACCTTTTCAAACGGGCGGCTCATGTATCGCCACCTTTGAACTTACCAATAGCATGGGTCACACTGCGGCACGCAGGTTCATCACCGACGGTGATCCGCAGGCAATGTGGCAGACCATAGCCGGCGACACGACGCACGATAAACCCAAGCGATTTAAGATAGTCGTCACAGCCTTCAGCTTCGGCCTGACTGTTAAAGCGGGCCAGAATAAAGTTTGTCTGCGACAGGTCTGCCTCAACGCCGTGTACGGCCAGTTGTTCGACCATCATCTTGCGCAGGCGTTCGTTGTCCAGTCGGCATTTTTCAGTATAGGCCGTGTCGCGCACCGCAGCTTCGGCAGCAGACAGCTGAACCGTGGACAGGTTGAAGGGCTGGCGGATGCGATTCATAACGTCGATCAACGCATGGGGTGCATAGCCCCAACCAATCCGCAGACCACCCAACCCATAGATCTTGGAAAAGGTGCGGGTCATCACAACGTTGTCGCGGCTTTCCACCAGCGCAGCACCGCCATCGTATTCACCAACAAATTCAGCGTAGGCCCCATCCAACACCAGCAACGCACCCTCGGGCAGGTTGTCGGCCAAGCGCGCGCACTCATCCAGATCGATCATCGTGCCGGTTGGATTGCCGGGGTTGGCAATAAAGACAATACGCGTGCGCTCTGTGCAAGCTGCAAGGATTTTGTCGACGTCCACCACACGATTGGTTTCATCCACTTTGACAGGGGTCGCCCCCGCCGCGTGGGCCAAAATGGGATACATCGAAAACCCGTGCTCGGTATAGATCACCTCATCACCCGGTCCCGAAAAGCACTGCGCAATGAATTGCAGCACTTCGTCAGAGCCAACACCACAGATCACATTTTCAGCCACCACACCGTGGATGTCTGAAATTGCTGTGCGCAAAGCCGCGTGATCAACACCGGGGTATCGATGCAGTTCAAACATGGCGCGGCGCACGGCCTCGGCCACATCCGGACTTGGCCCAAACGGATTCTCGTTCGAGCTGAGCTTCACGACATTTGCAACGCCCTCGACATGGCTCGCACCACCCACGTAGGGGGCGATCTCCATGATACCGGGCTGAGGCGCAATCTTGGTCATTGTAAGGCTCCTTATCCGCCTCTCAATAACGCCCCTAATGACTAAGGAAAAGCACCATCGTTACGCAGCGTGCAGGTTCCGTGTCGGCTGTCCCGTTCTGGCATCAATTGTGTAGTGCGGCAGGTGAGTTTGCCACGTCCGGCTCAGCTCTTCCACGGCTGCGGCAATCCGCTTGGCCGTGTCTTCTTGCATCATGTAGCTAAAGTTCAGGCGCACCCAACCCGGTTTTTCGCGGGTGTTGCCTGCGACGATGTCGGCGCGCATCTCATGTGCCTTTTCCGCATCAATCTCCAACAGACGATGACCATATGGCCCCGCACAAGAACAACCGCCCCGCACCTGCACCCCATAGATGTCGCTTAGCATCATTGTGATCAGCAGCGGGCTGACCGCTTGGCCGTTTTGATCGCGAATGACCAAAGAAAAGATCGGCAACCGGTTGGCAACTTCGCCGCCAAGGATGGTGATTTCGGGGGTGTTCGCCCAGGCCTTCTCGGCCAGAGCGCTATAGCGATGCTCGCGCTCTTGGATCCGCGCGTCGCCAATCACATCTTTCACAACAAAGGCCAAAGCTGCGCGGATATCGCCAATAATATTGGGGGTTCCGGCCTCTTCTCTGGCTTCAAGGCTTTGGGCATAGTCGTGCTCCCATGGGGACACATAGGTTACGGTGCCGCCGCCCGGCCAGCTGGGGCGATCCAAACGCACCGCCTGTCCGTTCACAACCAAAATGCCCGAAGCGCCCGGACCGCCGGGAAATTTATGGGGTGAGACAACAATTGCGTCTTTCTTGGTGTCACCGCTGGACATAGAAATCGGCAAATAAGGGCCGCCACCGGCAAAGTCCCACACCGCCAAAGCACCATGCGCCTTAAGCACCCGCGTAACCGCGTCAGTGTCCGTGATGATACCCGTCACGTTCGACGCTGCCGAAAAGCTACCGATCACCAAGTCCGACGCTGCATGGTCATTCAATGCGGCCCGCAGTTGATCCATATCTGGACCGCCTGTTGGGGCCTCTTGGATCTCGATGATTTTGGCCTTGGTTTCGCGCCATGGCAAAATGTTGGAATGGTGCTCATAAGGCCCGATGATCACAACTGGGGCCTCCGCTTCGTCGATTGCAAACAGGCGTACCAACCGGTTGATGCCCGCCGTGGCGCCAGATCCGGCAAAAATCACAGCATCTTCTGGCCCCGCCTCAACCAATGTCGCAATTTCCTTGCGGGCTTGGTTGCGCAGCGTGGTGATATAAGAGCCGCAGTAGGAGGATTCAGTGTGGCTGTTGGCGTAAAACGGCAAAACCTGCTCTGCCACAAAATCTTCGATCTGACGCAAAGCCCGGCCCGACGCGACATAATCAGCATAGGTCAGCGCCACATCATCATAGAGCCCCGGAATCATCCGCCCCTCGCCCAGAACGCTGGTCCACAAAGACCCATCCTGCAAAGCGTTGTTCAGTTCTTGGCGGAATTGGGTAAAGGGCATGTGGCGTCTCCTGTTTGCTCGCCCATGAAGTATGATCCAATCTCTTTGGGTAAACTTCCCCTTTCTATTGCCAATTTTTTGCCTTTGTGTGTCAATTGATCGATGATACAGGTCATTCATGGATCATTTAGACAAACAGCTCTTAGAAGCCTTGCAACGCGATGGTGGCCTGTCGCAGCGCGAACTGGCCGATCACGTCGGCCTGTCTCAAAATGCATGCTGGCGGCGGCTCAAGACCTTAACGGACACAGGCGTGCTGCAGGGATCAACCGCCCGTATTGATCGGCAAAAAATGGGGTTGGATCTGGTGGTTTTTGTGATGCTGCGCACCCGACATCATTCCGCCGAATGGCTCGCCGGATTTCGACGCCATGTCTTAACCCTCCCCGAAGTGGTCGATTTCCACCGGATCAGTGGTGATTACGACTATCAACTGAAGGTCGTAACGCAGGACATGGCCAGCTATGATCGCGTTTACCAACGGCTGATCGAGGGCATCGAATTGGACAGCGTTTCCTCTTACTTCGCGATGGAGGCCATTGCCGAAGGCCGTCCGTTACCGCTGTAAGACGGATTTCTCAGCCAACGTCAAAGACGTTGTGCGCGGAGAAGGTGCTCTCATAGTGCAACTGGCATCCCGACCCACAGCCCAGCACAAACGGCATTTTCGGATAATGCACCATTGCGGCCCAGCCGATGGTGCATTCTCTGCGCCACGCTGTTTCCAAAGGTCGCAACACCCAAATCACCCAAAAAACAAAAAACCCGCCTGAAACAGGCGGGTTTTCCAAAATTCTGTGGTGCGGCGAAAAACTTAGTTTTTCGCGTAGAATTCAACAACCAAATTTGGTTCCATAACAACAGGGTATGGTACATCGCCCAAAGAAGGCGTGCGCACCAATGTCGCTGTCATTTTGGAGTGGTCAGCGTCGATATAGTCAGGCACATCGCGCTCTGTCAGCTGAACAGCTTCCAAAAGAACGGCCAGTTGCTTGGACTTCTCACGAACCTCAACAACGTCACCCTCTTTGACACGGTAAGACGCGATGTTGACGCGCTTGCCGTTCACCAGAACATGACCGTGGTTCACAAACTGACGCGCCGCAAATACGGTCGCAACAAATTTGGCACGGTAAACAACGGCGTCCAGACGACGCTCCAGCAGACCGATCAGGTTTTCACCGGTATCGCCTTTTACACGCTCAGCTTCGCCATAGATGCGACGGAACTGCTTCTCGGTCAGATCACCGTAGTAACCTTTCAGCTTTTGCTTGGCGCGCAGCTGTGTACCGAAATCAGACAGCTTGCCTTTACGGCGCTGACCGTGCTGGCCGGGGCCATATTCACGACGATTTACAGGGGATTTGGGGCGGCCCCAAATGTTTTCGCCCATGCGGCGGTCAATTTTATACTTGGCAGACGTACGTTTAGTCACGGCTGATCTCCTTCTTAGAGCGACGCCCACAGGGGCGACTATGAAGGGCGTTGTCCTCTTGGGCGAACCCTTGACAGGCATCCCCTTGCGGGGGCCACCAACACCAATGAAGCCGCGCTTATATAGAGGACCACACCAGAGTCAACGCGCTTCTCACCCTTCTGCAAAAAACCCGCACGCCTCCCATCACCTCTCCCAAACTCAAAGCATGAAAACGCAAAACGCCGCCCCTCTCTTCAAAGGGCGGCGCGCTCAAGTCATAAAGTCTAAATTCAGCCCCTTAAGCAGGCAAAACGCCATCAAGAACATAGCGCAGAATATCCGCAACTTGCTGGACATTTTCCACAACCGCCAAGGCCGCAGCATCCACCTCTTTCAGCGCATGCTGGTGTTCTGCCTGATGCATGACAATGACGGACTTGCCCAGCGCAGCCGCCTGCCCCGCATCAAAAGCCGCATTCCATTGCTTGTATTTCTCACCAAACCGCACAACCACAATGTCCGCCTCGCCGATCGCTTTGCGGGTTCGGATTGCGTTCAGCTTTGCCCCTTTGGAATCATGCCAAAACTTGCTGTCTTCTGCCCCCATGATCGCAACTCCGCAATCATCTGAGGCCGCGTGATCGGTCACCGGCGCCGTGAACACAACGTCCAACCCCGCACAGCCCGCCGCAACCTCTGCGCGCCAATCGGTGTGAATCTCACCTGCCAAATACACTTTCAACGTCATGTCGACCTCATTTCACTGCCACTTTTTCTTGGCAAAATACCTCGGGGTTTGGGGCAGCGCCCCAAGACATCTTCCTCCAGACATCCCTTGGGATCAAGCGGCCTCATACATCAAAATGGCCGCCTCAGACTGGCTCAGATTGCGCCGCGCATACCCACCATAGGAATGGGAATCAGCTTCCAGTTCAGGATACCGCGCCAACAGACGCATCCGATCGATATCCCCCAAGGACGACAGTGCCGCGTTTGAGGGGTGAAAGCTTTCGGTCTCAACCCCGTTGGCCCAGACAATCTGATGGTTGTCCAACAGGATGTGCACATAGGTCACTTCGCGCAGCTGGCTGTCGACCACGACGCGATTGCCATCGACCAAATCGCGCGCCGTCACCAATACCTCTGGCGTGTTGAACAACGCACGTGAAACCTCGCCGCGCACCAACATCCGGTGATTGGGCGACACCAGCAACTCTTCGTCCGGGCGCTGGATCCCCAAGGCCCCCGTGCGGATCCGAATCGGGCGCAGCTTTGGCATCGCAAACAAGCGCGCGCCCGTCATGCGACGGCTGCCAATCCACAAAATATCTTGGGCACCATTGTCTTTGGTTTGAACCCGATCGCCTTCGCGCAGGTCTTGCACAAGGCGGGGGCCGTCAGGCGTCTCGATACGTGTGCCGGGTGTGAAACAGATCACACCACCACTGCCTTCGGTCATGTGATTGGACTGCATCGCATCCAAGGTGTGATGCACCACCCAAAGCTCGCGCCCTTTTGGCGGCATCGCGCCAAGGAACATCAACAGCGGCTGCGCCCCGTCACCAACCTCGATCAAGGTCAATGTGTAGGTCGCGGTGCCATCTGTCACCACCACATTGCTGTCCATAATTGCGTCTTCGACCTCAATGGAATTGAGATCGGTCGTGTTCTGCTGAGCTGCGCCAATCAGCCGCCGCACCATACGTGCTGCGCTGCGACGCAAATTCACGTCTCCGTCTGCCCGGTCCAAACGTAACAATGTGCTGGGTCCATCAACCCGCACTTCTGCTCCATGCCAAGACCAAGAGGCCCCGACTGTCATTGCGTGAACGGGCGCTGCTTCGATGCCGTCCACTTTTGTTTGTGACCAGGAAATAACGAACGTGCCTTGATAGCCCGTCCCCATGCCCGATACCTGCCTAGATTATTTTAATCTTTTTATTATCTACTTATTAACAGAGTCACGTCCCTCTGCAAAGCCTGAGATTACGCGACAAACACAATTGTTACATAGTTTAGAACGATTTACCGGCTGAACTTAACTTCACTCACTCGCAAGTGGTTTAGAAATCCAAATTCAACCGCAAAGAGCCGACAAATTGACCTTCTTGCTGGCCGACAAATTCTTCTCCCAGCCAGCTGATGCCATAAAAGGTGCTGCTGCGTTCCCCTTGCCAGTGAAACCCAGCCCGCACACGCTTGCGACTTTCGCTCAATACATAGCCGCGATCACTGGGCAAATAGACCGAGTCTGTCACCTTGGCGATATCGCCCCCCACCACAAAGCTATAGCCCGGTGCGTTCTTTTGAATGGTGCGATAGCGCTGACCAGTGACGGGATCACGAACCAGCAACTCCTGCTTGCCCACATCTCCGATGGTCAGATCCGCACCAACGCGCAGCATGGTTTCAACCCCAACCCGCGTTTCCACGAAGGGACGCAAGACTGAGCTTCCAAAACTAAACTCGCGCCCAACTTCGGCCACGAACGTCGGATGAACGCCATCACCAATTTGATTGGCGCGCGTTGTTGCAGACGCATCCGCAACCCCAAGCGTATCGTGCAAAGCGGATTGGAACTCGTCCAATTGGGTCATAGGCCCGGTCAGAACCAGATCCAAACCCACGGCAATTTGTGTGTTTCGTTTTTGCATGTGGCTGTGCAGTCCAAAGGACAGGCTGCCAGCAAACGGGCGATCCCCAGCGGCGGGTGTCACCAAATTATCTGGGGCAATCACTTCCGCGTTGATGCGAAATTCCAGCACCTCGCCAAAGGTGCTGGGTGCGGCCCCATTCCAAGACGGCCCCCAAACACGGCTCGAGGCAACAGAGCCTGTGCGCCAACGGTCTTGCGTATCGCCAATAAAGTCGTTGTTGATGAGACGTCCATATCCCAATTGGGACCGCTCTTGTGCGGTGGCTGTGGAGGTCAGGAGAGCCAGCCCTAAGGAGGCTACAGTCAGTATACGGATCATGCGATCACCCCAATGTACGCCCCCCAGCGCAAGAATTTTCTAACGAACTCTGAATCTGATTGCTAGAGTCCTCCCGCTAAGCCGCCGCAAATTCGATATAAAATTCGCTCCGACCGTGTCTATTCAGCGACACTGCGCAGCAACAGGCTGGTTTCGCTGTTCAAAACGCCTTTGATCTCGCGGATTTCACGCAGCACCCGGTCAAATTGTTGCAGGTTTTCCGCCCGCACCTCTAGCACCAGATCCCAAGCCCCATTGGTGGAATGGATCGTTGTCACCTCTGGCAGGGCGCGCAAAGCCCGGATCACCACCCGTGACATGCTGCCTTGCAGCTCAACCGAGGTGATGGCGCGCACCTGATCGGGATCATCGGCCAAAGTCTCAATGGTGAAACGGCGGATCTGTCCCGAGCTGACCAAGGCATCAATGCGCGATTTAACCGTGGTGCGGGACACCCCGGTCACATGGGCCAGTTCAGTGACCGAGGCGCGGGCGTTCTCTCTGAGGGCTGCGATCAATCGTCGATCGGTTTGGGTCAATGCGGTCATGCAGGCTCCTTTTCATTATGAAACTTATCCCGCCATTTTGCAAAAAGATACGCGCAATTTGCGCAATTACAGATCTAGGGGCCGACCATTCTGGCTGCAATTCTGGATCAAACACCTCGTCACACCGGAGTCGACATGCCCAAAACTTGTCAATTGGTTGGATTTCCCATCGAAACCGGCGCTTCACAGCCCGGATGCATCATGGGGCCTGCCGCCCTGCGCACTGCTGGATTGCCACAGATACTGTCCCAGTTGGGGTGGCGCGTCTCTGATGCGGGCGACATGAGTCTGCCGGCACAAACGGCTGTGGCGCATGCCAATCCAGCGGTCAAAAATTTGGCCGAAACGATCGGCTGGACCGCGCTAGGACAACAGGTTGCCTATCAAGCTTGCCGGGACTTTGATCTCCCGATCTTTTTGGGCGGCGATCACTCGATGGCGGCGGGCACAATCAGCGGCGTGGCGCGCTATGCCGATGAGAAAGAGCGCCCATTGTTTGTCTTGTGGTTGGACGCACATCCGGATTTGCATGACCCAAGCACCACAACCAGCGGCAACCTGCATGGCACGCCTATGGCCTATCTCACTGGGCATTCCGGATTCGAAGGCTTCCCCCCGGTGCCCGCCAGGGTCAACCCGGCGAATGTGTGCATGATGGGTATCCGATCCGTGGATCCCGCGGAAAAGACCCGGATTCAAAGCACGCAGATGGTGGTCCATGACATGCGCGCGCTAGATGAGCGCGGCGTGATCGCGCCGCTGCGAGCGTTTTTGCAACAGGTGTCACACGCAAACGGCCACCTCCATGTCAGCTTTGATGTTGATTTTCTTGACCCCGACGTGGCGCCCGCAGTGGGCACCACAGTGCCCGGCGGTGCCACCTTCCGCGAGGCGCATTTGATCATGGAGATGTTGCACGACAGCGGGTTGGTGACCTCCCTCGATGTGGTTGAATTGAACCCTTTTCTTGATGAGCGCGGCCGCACCGCAACCGTGTTGTGCGATCTGGTGGCCAGCCTATGTGGCCGCCGCGTTCTTGACCGTATGACCCGGAGTTCCGCATGACATTTTCTTCAACCACTGCAAATCCTTCAGATAAGGCGCTGGTCCCCTTTGTGTCGGTCCACAACATGATGCAATTGGTCAACGAGATTGGCTTGAACACGCTGCTGCGCGATCTTGCGACCTACATTGAGCAGGACTTCAAACGTTGGCCGGAATTCGACAAGACACCCCGCGTTGCCTCCCACTCTTCGGATGGCGTGATCGAGCTGATGCCAACTGCGGATGCCGAAAACTATGGCTTCAAATATGTGAATGGCCATCCAAAGAATATGAAAGAGGGTTTTCAAACGGTTACGGCTTTTGGGGTCCTGTCCAGCGTTGCCAATGGTTATCCCATCCTATTGACCGAAATGACGATCCTGACCGCGCTTCGTACCGCCGCGACCTCGGCCTTGATTGCCAAATATCTTGCCCCAAAAGACGCCAAAGTCATGGCCATGATTGGCAACGGCGCCCAATGCGAATTTCAAGCGCGGGCCTTTCAAGCAATCTGCGGCATCGACACCGTGCGCCTGTACGACATTGATCCTGCAGCCACTGCCAAAGCCGCCCGCAACCTCAAAGGGTCCGGGTTGGATGTGGTGGTTTGTCAGTCTGGTGAAATGGCCATCGAGGGCGCTCAGATCGTCACAACTTGCACCGCTGACAAACAGTACGCGACAATCCTAACGGACAACATGATAGGCGCAGGCATTCACATCAACGCCATTGGCGGTGACTGCCCCGGCAAAACCGAATTGCACCGCGACATCCTGTTGCGCTCTAGCATCTTTGTGGAATATCCGCCGCAAACCCGGATCGAAGGCGAGATCCAACAGCTCGATCCCAATCATCCCGTCACCGAACTATGGCAAGTGATGACCGGGGCTGCGCAGGGGCGCACAGAGGACCGCCAAATCACGTTGTTTGACAGCGTGGGCTTTGCCATCGAAGACTTCAGCGCATTGCGTTTTATCCATGATCGCATTGCTGGCACAGATCACTATGTCATGCTGGATATGCTGGCCGATCCCGATGATCCACGCGATCTGTTTGGTATGTTAAACAGGGCCACCCCTGCCTAGGTGAACCGCCAATCCCACCGGACCGCGCCCCTGACTGCACACGCTTTGCGTCAGCGGCGCGGAAATCTTCGCAACCCAGACGTTAGATCAATCCCCAGGGCCAACGAGCCACTTGGTACAATCTGTATTTGCGATGCGCCAATAGGGCCCTGAAAATGGGAATTCCGTATAGGTTTTGCGGCTTTGGCGGGAATTCTGCAGAATTTTCTGTACCTGCCAATCAGATAGACGCATCCTAAAGTGTGTATATCAAAAAGCGCACAAATCCGAATGGCAGAAGAAACAGAACGCAGTTTATTAGACGAAGACATTACACGGCGGCACATCCAAATTGGCCGCTTCACAGTAATGGTGACTTTTCTGCTGTTCTTGCCTTGGTTTGTATATTTGCTTGCGGTGGGCGACACACAGCGGCTGCTGGTCGTGCTGGTTCTACAAATCCCTAACCTTTTGGCGTTGATCCTGTTTGGTATCGGTTGGCAGACCTCTGCGCGGGTTGTTTGGATGTCGCTTGTGCCAATCCTAACCTTGGCCACAATCTACTATTTGGGACCACACTCAAACGCAGATCTGTTTTACTTTGCTCTGCTGGGCCTGCCGTTCTTGCTGTTTTCTTGGCAAACCGAACGGCGCTTCGTCTATGGATTTGTCTCGCTCACCGTCTTCACCGCGCTGCTTGCTTTTGCCGCAAATGATTTAGGGTTCCGGGAACTCTTCTGGCCCTTTGCCTCACTCTCAGAAGAATCCCCAGCCGCCAACCATTTTGGCGTCCGTATCACGGTCATTCTTGCCGTGCTGATCGAGATCGGTTTCTTTGTGAAATCCGCCAGCAGCGCCAACCAAGAAGTCAAAGACGCGTTGGAACGCGCCAATCACGCTAGCCGCGCCAAAAGTGAATTCTTGGCCAATATGAGCCACGAAATCCGCACCCCCATGAATGGGGTGATTGGCATGATCGAAATTCTCGAAACCTTTGGGCTCGAGGACGCGCAAAAACGCGTTGTCGGCACAATCCGAAATTCTGCCTTTTCGTTGCTGCGGATCATCAATGACATTCTGGATGCCAGCAAGATTGAGGCAGGAAAGCTGGATGTTGAGCTGTCGCGCGTCGAATTGCGCCCGCTGATCGAGGCCGTGCCTCAGACTTTTCTAACCATGGCTGATCAACGCGAAGTCAGATTGCGTCTGATCCCCTCTCCGGATCTTCCGGAATGGGTGCTGTCGGATTCAGGTCGACTGCGCCAAATTTTGCTGAACATCATGAGCAACGCCATCAACTATTCGGCCAAAAAGCTGACCGGTCATGTCGGGCATGTGAACCTTGAGGTCATGCCTGATGGTGATGGGCACATCCTTTTCCGGTTTGTCGACGATGGGCTGGGCATGGATCTGGAAACCCAAAACCGGCTGTTTCAACCGTTCTCGCAAGGCGAAATGTCAACGCGACGCCGTGTTGGCGGCACGGGCCTTGGTTTGGTGATTACCAATAACCTGATCAAGTTGATGGGCGGCACACTCACGCTGGAAAGCGAGCCCGGTCGCGGCACTGACGTCACCATTCGCCTACCGCTGATGCAAGTGGATGGCCCCAAAAGAATGCCGGACCTCGCCGGTCTTGAGGTCAAATGCCTCAACCAGCTTGAGCCCAGCTCACCCGCTGCGTTCAGCCTGTTCCTGAAACCCACCGGATTGCCGTTGGAGTTTGGCCACACCGCCGAGGACTTTGCCCCCGGAACACCGCGCGCGCCTACAGGGGCCAACCCAATCTTCCTGCTGGCGATTGCCGATATCGAGGTCTCAGAATCTGAGCAGCGCAAATTGAAGAAGCTGTACCCAGATGCAAAATTCATCCTGTTTTCAGAGTCGCGCTACGCAAAGTTCGGCCGTATCGACGAGACAAGCTATCTGGTACAGATGTACCCGCTGCGCACATCTGACCTGTATCACGCGCTTGGTGTGCTAAGCGGACGCACCGCCGTCAATGTCACCGAACCGATTGATCGCACCGTCCTCAGCCCCACCGCACCCGCCAATAAGGCGTCCCACGATAAAGACGCGCGCCCGGTGACTAAAACATCCCGAATTTTGATCGTTGAGGACAATGAAATCAACCAAGTTGTTCTCAGTAACCAATTGCAAATATTAGGATATCCCCACGATGTGGCCTCCAACGGACGGGACGGATTGGAAAAGTGGCAGTCAGGGCTCTATGATATTGTACTATCAGACTGCCACATGCCCCTTATGGACGGTTTCGAAATGACCGCAAAAATTCGCGAAACCGAAGCAAGCCTGAATGCGCAGCGCACGCCCATCGTCGCGATCACTGCGAACGCGCTGCAGGGCGAATCTGACAGGTGCCTTGCCGCAGGCATGGACGCTTATCTTGCCAAACCTGTAGAGTTGAACGCTCTGCGAGAAAGGCTTGATGCACTTGATGTTGCAACTGACGCCTAGAAACGCGGAGGTGCTGGTCGCTTTTGTGAAGACCCAACCGTCACCAATTTGAGATACTTTGATTTGGACCACATTTGATGATTTTTAAGACCAAGCCGGACCCAACGATGCCTCCGGAGCAAAGGAGCTGCCTCCAGTTTAGCTGGTTTGTCGCCCTCGCAAATTTGGCACTGCTGGTCCCTTGGTTGATCTATTTTCTTTGGATCCAACAATTTGGCCCGATGCTGACAACGGCGTACAGCAGTGCGCCAACATTGATCGCGATCGTTTTGTTGGCGACGGGGTATCACTATCTTGGCCGTCTTACGCTGGTGCTATTGTTCAGCGTGTCATCGGTCTATCAAAGCTACTATTTTGGCAGAGTTCTGAACCCGGAACTGATGTCCTTGGTTCTGCTGGCCTTTCCTTTCCTGATTTTCACCTGGAAAAACGAGCGCATCACCCAAGTCCTGCTGATCCCTGTCGTGTGTTTGGCCGCGTTTTTGGCACTGGGATTTGATTCCTTGGGGCTACGCCCTCCCCCGGTTCAGGCTTTGGAATTTGCCTACAACGACTCGGTCGAGTTGGGCATTCGCCTGTCCGTTGCGGCCCTGATCCTCAGCCAATTTGCCTATTTTGAGTATCTCAATCGCAAGTTCGCGCAAGAGACCAACGAGGCGATGATCAAATCCAACCAAGCCGCGCGGGCCAAGGGCGAGTTTCTGGCCAATATGAGCCATGAAATCCGAACGCCAATGAATGGGCTGATCGGCATGATTGAAGTGCTAGAAGCCAACGGGGTGAGCGATCAACAAGCCCCCACGGTGGGCACCATTCGCAATTCGGCCTTTTCACTGCTGCGCATTATCGATGACATCCTGGACGCCAGTAAAATCGAGGCCGGAAAGCTGGATGTCGATTTGACCAAGGTCGAGGTCATTCCCCTTGCCGAAGGCGTGGCTCAGACCTTGAAAACCATGGCCGATGACAACGGCGTGCGACTGCGCATGTTTGTGGATCCCAACGTGCCAAATTGGGTGCTGGGGGATGCAGGGCGTATCCGGCAAATGGCGCTGAATTTGCTGTCCAATGCGATCAAATATTCTTCGCGTCGATTGACAGGGCGCCCCGGCAAAGTGCGGTTTCACGTCCGCCTAGAGGACGACGGGCGCATCAGCTTTTCCTTCCGCGACGACGGCATTGGGATGGATCAAGCGTTGCAGAACAACCTGTTTCAACCCTTTGTCCAGGGGGAAGCTTCCTCGCGCAGACAGGTGAACGGCACAGGCTTGGGCTTGGTTATCACCAAACGCCTGACTGAACTGATGGGGGGTGAAATCTCGCTCACCAGCAAAAAGGGCGAAGGCACCCACGTCAAATTGTTGTTGCCCCTCGAGGCCATTAATGGCCCTGCGTCACTGACCAATGTGGACGGGATCGAGCTGATCTGTTTTCACTTTGACGACATCGATCTGCGCGCAGGTCTGGGGGAAATGCTGGAAAAAAGCGGGGCCAATGTGGCCATCGTTAATTCCCCACAAGATCTGGCAAAGACCGAACAGATCAAAAGCGAAACACCAGTTATTTTCTTACCAACGGATAACATCGCTGTTGCCAGTAGCCTGCACAAACAGCTTGAACTTCAATATCCAAAAGCGCGGTTTTTGCTGTGCTCGGCTTCTCGCTCGGCACGATTTGGACAGCAAAACCGAAACACCTATTTGATGCCGGTGTTTCCGACGATGGTCTCTGAACTCTACAAAGCGATTGCGTTTCTGCACAATCAGCCTGACGCAGAAACTGCGGCACGCACTCAAAAAGCGGCCCATCTGCAGCCGGTTCGTGCCCCGGCCCCTCATCCACAGCAACCCCCAAGTGGGCGCATTCTGGCGGTGGAAGACAACGAAATTAACCAGATCGTTCTGCGCAAACAGCTTGAAATCCTTGGCTATTCCTATGTGATGAAATCAAACGGCCAAGAAGCTTTTGCCGCGTGGCGTGAGGACGACTTTGACGTGATCTTAACCGATTGCCACATGCCGTTGATGGATGGCTTTGAACTGACCTCAGCGATCCGAATGGCCGAAAATCACGACCCGGATGCTCAGATCCCCATCATCGCCATTACGGCCAACGCCCTAGACGGAGAGGCAGAACGATGCTTGGCTGCTGGAATGAACGCCTATTTGGCGAAACCCGTAGAATTGCAGTCGCTGAAAGAAACGCTTCATGAATTGCTCAACTCTTAGGCTAAGCTGGCCGTCAATATAGTTGCCTCTGATCGATAGGACCCCATACCTCTATGCCCGCCCAATCTGACGCCCTTTCTGACCTAAGCCAAACCGTGCAGATGCGTGTGTTGGTCAGCAAATATGCTGTGATGGTGTCGTCGGTTATCGTCGTGATTTGGGGCCTGTATTTTGGGTACCTCGGATCCAAAGGAGGGCTTCTGGTCATCGGGCTGTCGGGCATTTGCCACGTGATCACCCTCTATCTCTACTACCGCGGAGATCATTGGCTCGCCCGGGTTTTCTGGTTTGTGTCTATGGCCATCACCACCGCGGTTGTGACAGTCAATTTTGAACCACAGATCGATGCGGAACTCTTTATGTTTTGCCTCATCGGCACGCCATTTTTGTACTTTTCTCCAGCGAGCGAACGGGTCAGCCTGATCGTGCTGGTTGTGGCCATGTCGATCCTGACTTTGGTGACCACCAGCATTGATTGGCTTGAGCTTTACACCTATTTCCCCAGCCCCCTCATCGTTTTTGACGATCCGCAAATCGACGACACTATGAATTACGGCATCCGACTGACGGTTGGGGCCGTTTTGCTGGCTGAACTTAGCCTGTTTGCCTTTATGCAATCTTTTGGAGAGCGCAAAACGCTTGAGGCGCTCACTCAATCCAACAGCGCTGCCAAAGCCAAAGGCGAGTTTTTGGCCAATATGAGCCACGAAATCCGCACGCCGATGAATGGTTTGATCGGCATGATCGAAGTGCTGGAAACGACTCCTTTGGACACCAATCAAAACGCCACTGTAAGCACCATTCGAAATTCGGCCTTTTCGTTGCTGCGCATCATTGATGACATCTTGGATGCCAGTAAAATGGAAGCAGGCAAGTTGGATGTCGATCTGACACCGGTTGAGTTGATGCCCTTGGTCGAAGGGGTCGCACAGACATTGCAGACCATGGCGGACGGGTCTGATGTGCGGCTGCGGATGATGGCCGATCCGGCCGCACCGCGCTGGGTGATGGCCGATTCCGGGCGCCTGCGGCAAATCCTGCTGAACTTGGTCAGCAACGGTATCAAATACTCCTCCTCTCGCCTCACGGGGCGACAGGGCACGGTGTTCTTTTCCACCTTACTGGCGCCGGACGGCACATTGCTGTTTGAGGTTCGCGACAATGGCATCGGCATGGGCGAAGACATTCGTCGGAACCTGTTTCAGCCCTTTGTTCAGGGGGAGAGCTCCAGCCGGCGACAGGTCAGCGGCACCGGACTTGGACTGGTGATCAGCAAAAACCTCATCGAGTTGATGGGTGGGACGGTCGATGTCAAAAGCGAAGAGGGCGTTGGCACCACTTTGACCGTTAAGCTTGATCTTGAGGCCGCAGAAGGCCCCGACAATTTGCCCGATATCTCGGGTGTTCGGATCATCTGTTTTTACTATCATGATCAGGAAATTCGTCGGGGCATGAACAAGGTTTTTGCCGAATCTGGCGCCACTGTTTTGTTCACCGATAACAAACACGAAGCGGTCGAGATGGCCAATGCGCATCCAGAACCCAGCATCATTATGCTGCCGACATCGGACGCCATCGATGCGCAGGCAACGCAAACCTTTTTGCAAGGCAAATTGCCAACAGCAAAATTTGTGCGTCACTCAGCAGAACGTTCTGCTAAATTTGGTCTGCAAAGCAACAACACCTATTTGATTCAGATTTTCCCGATGATGATATCGGAGTTGATGTATGCAGTGGCGCTGCTGAGTGGACGCGTCCATGCGCCGCCCGAAGACCTGCCGACACAGGCCGCCACCACACAAGTGGCCGATCACGCAAAAACCGCGCGGATCCTTGTGGTTGAAGACAATGAAATCAATCAGGCCGTGTTGACCAAACAGCTAGAGATTTTGGGCTATCCGCACCACGTCGTGTCCAACGGGCTAGAAGGTCTGGAGGAATGGACCAGTGGCAAATACGATCTGGTTCTGACCGATTGCCATATGCCAATTATGGACGGGTTTGAGCTGACCTCGGCGATACGCAGTGTCGAATATGGCGGAGAGGGCGGTCACACCCCCATCATCGCGATCACAGCCAACGCCCTAGAAGGTGAGGCCCAGCGTTGCTTGGCGGCGGGCATGGATGCCTATTTGCCCAAACCCGTTGAAATGAAAGCGCTTCAATCCAAGCTAGAGCAAACGCTGGCCGATCACGCCCCCGCTTAACTGGCCCCCCGCCTAACTGCCCCAGACAAAAACCAAAAGGCCCACCAAAATTGGCGGGCCTTTGTCGTCTTAAGCTTAAGCTTGCGCCTTAGAGGCTTGCGTTCAGCGCGTCCACAATCGCGTCACCCATCTGACCCGTGGTGATCGGGTCTACGCCGTCTTCACCCAGCAGGTCGGCTGTGCGTGCGCCATCGGCCAACACTTTTTCAACAGCGGCTTCAAGGCGGTCCGCCTCGGTGCCATTGTCAAACGAATAGCGCAGCGCCATCGCAAAGCTCAGCACACAGGCAATCGGGTTGGCCTTAGCTTGGCCCGCAATGTCAGGAGCAGACCCGTGTACCGGTTCGTACAGCGCCTTTGGACGACCATTGGCCATCGGAGCCCCCAAGCTTGCAGACGGCAACATGCCCAGCGAACCTGTCAGCATCGCAGCCGCATCAGACAGCAGATCACCAAAGAGGTTGTCAGTTACGATCACATCGAACTGTTTGGGCCAGCGGCAAAGCTGCATCGCACCCGCGTCCGCATACATGTGGCTCAGTTCAACTTCGGGGTAATCTTTGGCCACTTCGGTGACCACTTCGCGCCAAAGAATACCAGATTCCATCACGTTGGCTTTTTCCATCGAACACAGCTTTTTGCCGCGACGCATGGCCAATTCAAACGCAGAACGCGCAACCCGTTCGATTTCAGACTCGGTATAGCGCTGGGTGTTGATGCCGACGCGCTCGTTGCCTTCTTCGAAGATGCCGCGTGGTTCGCCAAAATAGATGCCGCTGGTCAGTTCGCGCACGATCATGATGTCGAGGCCAGCAACCACATCCTTTTTCAAAGATGAGAAATCGGCCAGCGCGTCAAAACACTGTGCAGGGCGCAGGTTCGAGAACAAATCCATCTCTTTGCGCAACCGCAGCAGGCCACGCTCGGGCTTTACGCTGAAATCCAAATCGTCATATTTTGGGCCGCCAACCGCACCCAAGAGAACCGCGTCAACAGACTGTGCCAGTTCCATGGTTGCATCGGTCAATGGGGTGCCATGTGCGTCATAGGCGGCGCCGCCGACCAGATCTTCTTGGACATCAAATGCCAACCCGCGTTTGTCACCGTACCAGTCAATGATTTTGCGAACTTCGGCCATTACTTCGGGGCCGATACCGTCACCGGGCAGGATAAGAAGTGAAGGGTTGGTCATAGTCATGTGTCCTTGGTTTTCAAAGCTTGCAAACGCCTACCCTCTGACGCCCCTAGGGTCAAGAAACGAAGGGCTTCAGACCCTCGGCGATCAGGTCCCAAACCGCAGAAATGCGGGGGGTTTGGCGTAGCGTTTGCGGCGCGGCCAACCAAACCTCCAGCGGAGGGATTTCAACACCGACGTCCAGCTCTTCGATTTCCGGGGTCAGCTGGATCAATCTTTGCTGCCCAAACCCGATACCGCACCCGGATTTCACCAGTTCCCAATAGGCATTTTGATTGTCACAGCGCGTCGCAAACCAATCGCGCGTTGCAGGCCAGCCCAGATCACGCATCCCACGCAGGATTTGTTCGCTTTGATCATAGCCGATCAAATCATGTTCCAAGAGATCCTGCGCCGATCGCGGGCGCCCCCGCAGCTCAAGATAGGACTTTGCAGCACAGACAGCCAAGTGCATGTTGCCCAACTTACGGGTGACAATCTCAAGCTGCTGAGGGCGATACATCCGCACCGCGATATCAGCTTCACGAAACAAAAGGTTCTCACTGGAATCACTGGCCACCAAGTCGATGGCAATGCCCGGGTGGGTGGCGCGAATTTTTGCGATCACGCCGGGCATAATGTGGTGGGCAACAATTTCACTGGTTGTGATGCGCACCGACCCGGTGGTCTGCGTGTCTTGCCCCGCCACAGTCAGCGCAATTTCATTCATTGCGCCCTGCATTCGCTTGGCTGCCGGCAAAATGGATTGCCCTGCTTCGGTCAGATCAAATCCACGCGGCTGGCGCACAAACAACGACACACCCAGCGTCGTTTCCATTTGGCGAATTTGGCGGCCTAGTGTGGGCTGACTGACATGCAACACGCGCGCGGCCCCAGATAGCGATCCACTTTCTGCAACCGCCAAGAAGCTGCGCACAAGGGTCCAGTCGGTTCGATCAAGATCTGCCATTCAAAAATGAATACACGGTGTGCGCGCGAGGGCAATGTTCTTTGCAGCTTGAAACCTCCAAATAGGCGACATCACGAAACAAAGGATGAGCAAATGGAAAAGAACGTATTGATCTTGGGTGCATCTGGGCGCTTTGGCCGGCACGCCGCACAAAGTTTCAAAACAGCGGGTTGGTCCGTTCACACATTTGACCGCAGCAAAGACCAGCTGCCCGATGCCGCCAAGGGAATGCAGGTTATAGTCGCGACGGGAAACCCGCTCTATCCAGATTGGGCCAGTCAGTTGCCTGCGATACATGCGCAGATCCGCGCTGCGGCTCTTAAGCATGACGCCTTGGTGGTGCTCCCCGGCAATGTCTACGTGTTTGGCGCAGACACCCCGCTGCCGTGGGGGGCCGAAACTCCGCATAAGGCCCAGAACCCGTTGGGACGGCTTCGCATTGACATGGAGGCGGCGTATCGGCGCGAAGGCGTGCGCACTTTGCTGATCCGCGCTGGCGATTTTCTGGACACGCAAGCCTCGGGCAACTGGTTTGACGAAATCCTCACCAAGTCGTTGAACGTGGGGAAACTGACCTATCCCGGGGATCTCAACACGCCCCATTCCTGGGCCTATCTGCCGGATCTGGCGCGCGCCACCGTGGCACTCAGCGAAATGCGTGACACCCTGCCTAAGTTTGTCGATGTCCCGTTTGCGGGCTACACGATGACAGGAACGGAAATGGCGCAGATCCTCGGACGCACACATGGGCGCTTGATCACTGCCAGATCAATGGCATGGTGGCCTTTGCGGTTGGCATCCCCCTTTATGCCCTTGTTTAGGTATCTGCGCGAGATGCGGTATCTGTGGGACACCCCCCATCACCTTGATCCAGAGCCTTTGCAATCCCTGTTGCCCGATTTTGAACCGACCCCGGTGGACCAAGCGTTGGCGCGGGCCACGGCGCATCTTGGGCAAAAAAGCGCGGACCAGCTCGCCACCACTTAGGTGACTGCTAGCGCAGCGCAAGATCAACCCAAACCAGACGGTGGCGACTGGCCTGCGCCACTGTCTGGGCCATAGGGTCCGCCGCCTCAGGCCAGTACACGCCCGAAGCCAGAACCCGCATATCTTGCGAAGGCAACACATAATCCACCCGAAAACGGCCAGTTTTGGGCCAATCCACGGTCGCTGTGCCATAGTGGTCAGAGACGGGTTCCACGTCTTGAAGTCGGGGATCCAAAAGCAAGCCCATTAATTCCGGTTTGCGCCCCTCCCCTTGCAGGGGATCATTGTTGGCATCGCCCAAAAGCACAAATTTTTCCTGCGGCGCCTGTCCATAAGCCCCATCAAGATAGGCCTGCCAAAGGCGCAATTCGTCCCCATTGCGCAATCCGTTGCGATCCTCAGGACCGTCAAACACAGGTGGTGTCGCGTGAAAACCCAACAGGGTCAGCGCCCCCCCGGGGGTCTCAACCGGGACAACCCAATGGCCAACCGTGCTTAGCCTTTGGACCGAGCGCACCGCCGGAGACACCAATACTTTGCCCGCATTTGATCCCGGCAGATCGATCCATAAAATGGCGGAAAGATCCTGCACTTGGTCCCGCTTGATTGGGAACCGCGACAAGAGCGCCATCCCCCCAGATCCGGAAAACCACCCATAGCCTTGGGCATCCCGCGCGCCGCCCAAACGCCCGTCGCCATCCACATCAACCCCGGTTGGCATCCCCGTGTTGGGTATTGCAGCGTAAACATGCGGATAAACCACCTGCGCCTGCGCAATGTGATCGCGCAACGCCCGCAGGCCATGCAGGTCATGATCATAATCAATCCCTTGCAAGAACAAGATGTCGGGCTGAACTTGGGCAATGACCGCCACAACCGCTTGGACCTGTGCATCTGGTTTCAGGATGTCGCGCAACATCAATCCCGGGCCTTTGCGACCAAGATCCACGTTGTAAGTTGCGACGCGCAAAGTCTCCGCCAGCAGCACGCTTGGCAAAAACACGCAGACCACAAGCCACAACTTTAGGAGATTTGAATACCTTCGGCCTTGGCTTCGGCATAGGCGCGGCGACGCTTTTCGCCGATCATATCGGCGACCCGGCCAATGGCCAGACCTCGCATAATCATATTGGCGGGCAGACACGCCCAGATTGACATCGACCAAATCAGCGCCTGCGGTTTCATCAGAACCATGGGTTCCACCCAAACCGCAGTGGTCTTCACAACGGCTGGGATCAAAAATGGCAGGATAAAGCCTAACATCACGTTAATGCGTGCATCCCGTGCCAGTCGCACCAGCACGTCACCCTTGGTGGGGTCAAACATCGGCAAGTTGACCCAGACATTAAACGCCCCCGAGCGCATGGGCCAATTCAACACCTGCACCTGAAACAGAAACACCAGAACCGCTGCTCCGGAGATTAGATAAGAAATTGCGGCGGCGCTGCGTACCATTTCAATGGTCTCTGGTGCTGTGCCCACCGGCAAGGCCAAGACCGCCAAACGGACCGGGGAATAGGGGAAATCCGCCATGCGTCCAAGAACATTGGCCAAGCCATGCAACAGCTGTCCAATCTGATTGGGATAGGCTTCGGCCCGCATGATGACGGACAGAACCAGAACCACGGAGAACATCGCACCGAACCGCAAACGATTGAACGGCGCAGTAAAACGGAACTCAACCACCGACGGATATTTGGAGTTATATTCCACAAAGGTCATGAGGCCGGCAAAAAAGGCCAACAAGACGATCATAGCTGTGGCATCCGTTGCCGTCCCCGGCAACATCAACGATGGCATTGCCACAAGCAACGCCACAAAAAATGCCCGAAGGCATGCACCCGATACGCGTTCGATCAACACCCGATCCCTTTCAAACTGGCCAAGCGCGATTTTTTTATGCGCTCTGTTTCCAACTTGATGCCGTCATTTTGACGGCCTGCCTCATTCTCGCCTTAATCCTGCCTTGTTTCCAACATCGGCTCAAGGTGGCGGGATGATAATGCTGAAAAGTCACCATCTTATCGGGTCAGGTGGTGCGCGATTGCATCAAACACAGGCTGCCTGCAACACGCCAATGCTAGATCTAGTGGCACACCCCTAAGTGACCTCTAGTCCCAAACGACAAAGGCCGCCCCTTTCGGAGCGGCCCTTGCCTTAGCTCGCCTTGGTTCAAACCCAGGGACGCTCTGCTTCCATCTTAGTTTCGAAGGATTTGATCGAGTCGGTCTTTTCAAGTGTCAGACCGATGTCATCCAAACCATTCAACAAGCAGTGCTTTTTGAATGCATCCACTTCGAAGGCGATGGTTTCGCCGTCTGAAGTGGTGATTTCCTGAGCTTCCAGATCCACGGTCATCCGCGCGTTTGCGCCTTTTTCCGCATCCGCCATCAACAGATCAACTTGTTCCTGTGGCAAGACAACGGGCAGGATGCCGTTCTTGAAACAGTTGTTGAAGAAGATGTCCGCGAAAGAGGTCGACACCACACATTTGATGCCAAAATCTGCAATCGCCCAAGGCGCATGCTCACGCGAAGATCCGCACCCAAAGTTATCACCAGCGACCAGAATTTCGGCCTCGCGATACTGTGGTTTGTTCAGCACAAAATCTTCGATTTCGGTGCCGTCGCGATTGTAGCGCATCTCGTCAAACAGGTTCTTACCAAAGCCTGTACGGGCGATGGATTTCAAGAAGACCTTTGGGATGATCATGTCGGTGTCGATATTCACCAGCGGCATTGGCGCGGCGATACCTTGGAGTTTTTCGAACTTTTCCATCTCGTGCTCTCCTTAGATCAAGTCGCGAATGTCGGTCAGCTTGCCAGTCAAGGCCGCTGCGGCGGCCATGGCAGGCGACACCAGATGTGTGCGACCTTTATAGCCCTGACGACCTTCGAAGTTCCGGTTCGACGTTGCGGCGCAACGCTCACCTTCGCTCAGCTGATCCGGGTTCATCGCCAGACACATGGAACACCCTGCAAGACGCCATTCAAAACCGGCCTCCTTAAAGATATCCGCCAGACCTTCTTCTTCGGCCTGCGCGCGCACAAGGCCAGAGCCCGGTACAATCATCGCCCGCATGCCGTCTTTGATCTTCTTGCCTTTGACCACTTCGGCCACGGCACGGAAATCTTCGATACGGCCGTTGGTGCAAGACCCAATGAACACGGTGTCGATTTCGATGTCGGTCAGTTTTTGACCAGGTGTCAGACCCATATACTCGATCGAGCGACGGGCGGCTTCAACCTTACCCCCTTCGAAGTCTTCGGGGCTTGGCACAACACCAGTGATCGGCAGAACATCCTCAGGAGAGGTGCCCCAAGTCACAACGGGCTGAATGTCTTCACCTTTGAGGGTGATTACCTTGTCAAACTCTGCACCTTCGTCAGTGAACAGGGTTTTCCAATAGGCCAAGGCATTTTCCCACTGACCCGCTTTGGGCGCGTGTGGACGACCTTTGACATATTCATAGGTGGTCTCGTCCGGGGCGATCAGGCCGGCGCGCGCGCCGCCTTCGATGGCCATGTTACAGACGGTCATGCGACCTTCCATCGACAGATCACGGATTGCTTCACCGCAATATTCGATCACATAACCTGTGCCGCCCGCGGTGCCGGTTTCACCAATCACGGCCAAGGTGATGTCCTTGGCGGTCACGCCAGGGTTCAACTTGCCGGTGATTTCCACCTTCATGTTTTTGGACTTCTTCTGGATCAGCGTCTGAGTTGCCAGAACGTGCTCAACTTCAGAGGTGCCGATGCCGTGTGCCAAAGCGCCAAACGCCCCGTGGGTCGCTGTGTGGCTGTCGCCGCACACAACGGTCATGCCCGGCAATGTCCAACCCTGTTCTGGGCCAACAATGTGCACGATGCCCTGACGCACGTCAGACACTGGGTAATAGTGCACGCCAAATTCTTTGGCGTTTTTGTCCAGCGCTTCGACCTGAATGCGGCTCTCTTCGTTTTCGATGCCGTTGGCACGGTCCAGCGTGGTCGGAACGTTGTGGTCCGGCACCGCGATGGTTTTTTCAGGTGCATGCACGGTGCGGCCCGTCATACGCAGACCTTCAAAGGCCTGTGGGCTGGTCACTTCGTGAACCAGATGGCGGTCAATATACAGCAGGCAGGTGCCATCGTCAGCTTCGTGGGCGACGTGGGCATCCCAGATTTTGTCATAGAGTGTCTTCGGGGCGGTCATATGGTCCTCTCCCGTGGATTGTCTTCAGATATGGTGTGGGTGTGACAAAGATTGGCCCGCCTTATAGGCCGGCAAGTACCGTGAGCGACGCACCGTAAAACCGCCAAGGCAGAAAGCTGCGGTCATCAATGTCAAAAATGCGTTTCATGCCGCCTCTCCTACACGGACAGATGCGTTGCATCAAGCCTGTGCACCATCAAATACGGCCAAAGAACACCAAACTCATGCCCAAGCCGATCACAATGATGGCCCCACGGACCACTTGTTTTGGCAGGCGTCGCGCCAAACGGGCCCCCACAAAACCACCGGCAATCGCGGCCACGGCCATCACCAAGGCCTGCGGCCAAGCCACAATGCCAGCCACCGCAAAGGTTGCCACAGATATCGCCGATATCATAAAGGACAGCCAATTCTTTAAGCCGTTCATTTGGTTAAGGTTGTCCATGCCCCACAACGCAAAGAGCGCCAGCAACACAATCCCAAGGCCGCCGTTAAAGTATCCGCCATAAATCGACACAGCCAACAGGCCAAATGTCCCATAGGGCGTGGCCTTCAGCGCAGATCCCTGCATCCAACGTTGAATGGGTTTTTGGAACGCAAACGCCAATGTGGCCGCCAGCAACAAAAACGGCACCAGAACTGCAAAGATTTCGTTGGATGACACCAACAACAGCAATCCACCCACCAATCCGCCGATCAGCGCGAGAATCGATGCCCGCAGCAACGAGGCCTTTGGCACCGAGGAGATTTCATCACGAAAGCCAAAGACCGACGCCAAGTAGCCGGGGAAAACCGCAACCGCACTGGTCGCATTTGCCGCCACGGGGGGAATGCCGATAAAGACCAGCGCAGGAAACGTCAGGAACGTACCTCCGCCAGCCAACGCATTCACGACGCCAGCCCCAAAGCCAGCACATATGATTAACAATAATTCAGCCATCCAAACTTGTTAGAGCCTGCCTAAGGGCGAGACAATCTGTTTTCTGATCCGCTGAATACGGCTGAGGTTAGTGCGCGCTCTCAACGGCCTCCAGCAAATCCCCCGGCTGACAGTCCAGCTCGGCACAGATCTTTGCCAGCGTTTCAAAGCGCACACCTTTGACCTTGCCGGATTTAAGCAACGACAGGTTTTGCTCGGAAATGCCAATGCGCTGAGCCAAATCACGCGACTTCATTTTCCTCAGCGCCAGAATGACATCCAGCCGAACCACGATCTCCATCAAACGAACGCCTTATTTTCTGCCGCCACCATAGCCGCGTGATGCAGCACTTGACCTAGCACCAACATCACGCCCCCTGCCAGCACCAAAGCAAAGTCAGTCGACGAAAACGAAACCGACAACGCGCGCTGACCCGCCGGGTTGCCCATCGTAAGCAAAACAGACAGCAGCGGACGGGACAGCACCGACAACAAAGCCGCAATCAATATCCAGATTCCCACGGATCGGATATGGCGGGCAGGTTCCGGCGCCAGAACTTCGCCCGTGCCATACCACGCAAATAGGTGCTGCACCCGCCACAAGACGCCGATCATGGCCAACATTGGCAAGGCAACAATCGCTGTTGCCACCCCCAAAGCGAGATCCGCCGGAGGTGCAATCACAGGCACATCCACCGCTGCCTCAGCAAACGATCGCGGCTGATCAAATGCTTGCCAGACAGTCCAGCACATGGTGCCCCCCAGCCCCACAATGCCCAGTCGCGCCATCAGAACCACCGCTTTACTCAGCGCCTGAACTTCTGCCATTGACTCATCTCCAAAAACTTACTTTTTAATGTTTTACGATAATTTTTGACCGAATCATAGGGAAATATCATGAAAAATGTTCTATTCGTTTTTGGATTGCTTTTGGCCGGATGCAGCGCGGCTGATCCAGCGGTTGACCAATACTTCAAAACCACAAATCCAACGGACATAGACCCTGCCAACATCGTAGCCCGGCTTGATGTGCCGACAGGCTTGGCAATCCCGACCGAAGGCTTCGCCCTCAACTTCGCCGCCCACCGAAGTGACATCGCAGAAACGCTCTCGGGCAAGTTTTTCCTCGCTCAAGACCAAGATATGTGGCGCCTACACCCTCAGGACCTCCCCAAGCTGCGTGCCTTACAAGCCCAGACCAAGGCGTGGAAAGAAGCCGCGCCAGACACCACCAAGGGCAGCCTCAATCTCAGCATCGCAGGGTGTCGCACTGCGGCCCCTCTGGACGAGGCCGCCACCGTGTCAGCCAGCCTCAGCATGGACGGCGGCGACCGCTTCTTGCCGGTCATTCAGAACATGCCATTGCGGCAGGTGATCAATGTCCCGACCGACAGCACCAGCCCATCAAGATGCGCCGAGGCCATCCGCTAACAAACAAAGCAGAGTGCGAACGCACGCTTGCTCCGCATCCACTGTCATGCAACTTTGAGTCAGGAGATCAAGTGCATGGCAGACCTCACCGACCCAGAACAAACCCAACTGGCCGATGTCCCCCAAGAACCGACGGCGCAAAACGCACAGGACGTGGCGCTGTCACTTGTGGATGATGCCAATGGGTTCTTGGCAGCGCTGTTGCGACCTTGGAATGCCTATCAAGTGTTGATCGCTGCAGGATTGGTGCTGACCGCCCTGATCGTTGCCAAAACACTGGGGCCAGTTCTGTATCGCTGGATGCGGGGCCGCACCGGCTGGCCCACCTGGCGCATGCGGGTGCTGGTGATCCTGCACCGCCGCCTTTGGCTCATCTCTTTTGTGGCGCTGATCTGGCCCACCGTTTGGGTCATGCGCGAAATAACCTGGCCCAGCCGCTCGTATATGTTGGGCATTTTGGCCGAGCTCACGCTGGCGTGGCTGCTGATCGCCTTTCTGACGCGGCTCATCGGCAATTCCGTTTTGCGCGCCCTTGTTCGGTATAGCGGCTGGACATGGGTGACCCTGTCGATTCTGGGGCTGACATCGGACGCACAGTTGCTGCTGGAAAGCGCGGCGCTTGATATCGGGGAAATGCACCTGACCCTGTGGTTGGTGCTTCAGGCCGTCGTGATCCTTGGGGCACTGTTTGCACTGGCCCGCTTTCTGACCCGCACCAGCGGCCAAAGCATCCGGCGCAACACAGAGATCTCGCCCTCGATGCAGGTCTTGTTGGTCAAGCTGTCTCAGGTGATCTTTTATGGCATGGCCTTCTTTGTCGGCCTCAAGGCGGTTGGCGTTGACCTGACCGGGCTTGCCTTCCTGTCGGGGGCCATCGGTCTGGGCCTTGGGTTTGGCCTGCAAAAAGTTGTGTCCAACCTCGTTTCAGGGGTGATCATCCTGCTCGACAAATCGATCAAACCGGGGGATGTCATCTCGCTGGGTGAAACCTTCGGCTGGATCGAAGCCCTTGGCGCGCGCTATGTCAGTGTGGTGACCCGGGATGGCAAAGAATATCTGATCCCAAACGAAGATCTGATCACTGGTCAGGTGGTGAATTGGTCCCACTCCAATGACTACGTTCGGCTCGATATCTTTTTTGGCACCGGCTATAACGACAACCCTCATCAGGTGCGTCAGCTCGCCGTGCAGGCTGCCCTCAGTGTGGATCGTGTCCTCTCTAGCAAGCCCCCGGTGTGCCATATCGTGGGGTTCGGCGACAGCTCGGTTGATTTCGTCCTGCGCTTTTGGATCGAAGACCCGACCGGTGGGCTGACCAACATCCGCGGCAATGTCTATCTCGCGCTCTGGGACAGCTTTCAGGACAATGGAATCACCATCCCCTTCCCTCAGCGCGAGGTGACCGTCCTGCCCGCTCCACAGGATCAAACCCCCAGCCTTTAGCCCAAACCGCACCACGCGCCTGCCCCGAGGAGACGGCCAAAGGCCGTAGACGAGACAGACCTGTGCGCGTGAAACGCGCTCAATATAACAAAAATCCTTCAAATCCGCCGCGACACGCCTATCTCCCCATCTGTGGCGATTGAGATTTCTCAGCGCCAATGGTATTCTGATTCAATCCAGCACGACACAAACGCCGTGCACACCAAAAGGAGGACAATGTCCTGTCTCTTACCACCGATGCGGCTTCGGCCGCAGAACCGGGGGCCGCTGTGAACAGCTCTCCCCCTGTCGTGACCAGCGAAGCTTTGCTGGAACGCATCCTCACCTCGCTTGACGAAGACAAAGCTGAAGAGGTCGTGCAAATCGATTTGCGCGGCAAAACGTCGTTTGGCGACTACATGGTTATTTGCTCCGGGCGCTCTTCGCGTCAGGTCTCTGCGCTTGCCGAAAAACTAGTCGAGCGGGTCAAACGCGAATTCAACTGGCCATGTCGGATCGAAGGCAAGGAAACTGGCGATTGGGTTCTGATCGATACGGGTGACGTCATTGTGCATGTCTTCCGTCCAGAAGTGCGCGAATTCTACCAGATCGAAAAGATGTGGCAGCCCGGCGCAGCAGAGCCCTCCAAAGCCTGATGCGGGTTCATATTTGTGCGGTGGGCCGGCTGCGTTCCGGCCCAGAACGTGCACTGATTGACGACTATGTCACCCGCTTTGATCGCACCGGTCGCAGCTTGGGTCTCGGTCCCTTGTCCATTCACGAAGTCGAAGACAAAAAGGGCGGCGGCATGAAAGCCGAAGCCGCTCTGCTGGAGCGGGCCCTGCCGCGCGGCGCGGTCCTGTGCATACTGGACGAGCGCGGCAAACTGATCTCCTCGCCAGATTTTGCCCAACGCATTGGAGATTGGCGGGACGCGGGTCGCGCGGATCTGGCCTTTGTAATTGGCGGCGCGGATGGCATTGATCCCAGCCTCAGGGCAAAGGCTGACTTTGCCATTTCTTTGGGCAAAATGGTCTGGCCACATATGCTGGCGCGCACCATGTTAAGCGAACAACTCTACCGTGCGGCGTCAATTCTCGCCGGCAGCCCCTATCACCGGGTCTGAACGCTTGCCCCGCCGCCCATAGCCGCTTAGACAGCACCTAAGCTATGAGGGGCAGACCATGACCATTCCTAAACCTGTTGTTTTGTGCATTCTAGACGGCTGGGGCAAACGTGCGGACACAACCGCAAATGCCCCTGCATTGGCAAACACCCCGACGTTTGATCGGATAATGGCGACCTGCCCCACAAACGAATTGCTGACGCATGGGCCGGACGTTGGCTTGCCCAGCGGGCAAATGGGCAATTCCGAAGTGGGCCACACCAATATTGGCGCGGGCCGCGTTGTGGCGATGGATCTGGGTCAGATTGACCTGTCCATCGAAGACGGCAGCTTCTATCAAGCGGATGCCATCCTCGATTTTGCCAACAAGATCAAAGCCACTGGTGGCACGGCCCATTTGATGGGGCTGGTGTCTGACGGGGGGGTGCATGGTCATCTGACCCACCTCATTGCCGCCGTCAAAGCACTCACCGACCAAGGTGTGCCCGTGGCGTTTCACGCAATGACCGATGGGCGCGATGTGGCGCCTAAATCCGCGCTTTCCTACTTAAAAGCGCTTGAGGCCGCCCTGCCCGAGAACGCGTTTATTGCCAGCATCACCGGCCGGTATTTTGCGATGGATCGCGACAACCGCTGGGAGCGCGTTTCGCAGGCATATGGCGCCATGATCAAGGGCGATGGCCCAACCGCGGACACGGCCATTTCTGCGGTTCAAGCGGCCTATGACGCTGACGTTACAGATGAGTTTGTCCCCGCCACCGTGCTCGGCGACTATGCCGGAGCCAAAGACGGCGACGGGCTGTTTTGTTTGAACTTCCGCGCAGATCGGGCCCGCGAAATCCTACGCGCGGTCGGCGAAGCAAATTTTGCCGAGTTTGACACAGGCCCCCGTCCAGATTGGGCCGCTTTGCTAGGCATGGTGGAATATTCCGAAGGCCACAACGCCTATCTCAGCACCGTTTTCCCACCGCGCAACATCGTCAACACGCTTGGGGAATGGGTGGCCAAACAGGGCAAGACCCAATTCCGCTTGGCCGAGACTGAAAAATACCCGCATGTCACCTTCTTCTTGAACGGTGGCAAAGAAGATCCCGAAGTCGGCGAAGATCGTTACATGGCGCCGTCACCCAGCGTTGCAACCTATGATCTTCAGCCCGAAATGTCGTCGGCAGAAGTGGCAGAAAACTTTGTCAAAGCAATCGAGGCGGGCTACGATCTGATTGTGACCAACTTTGCCAACCCCGATATGGTCGGACACACCGGCGATCTGCAAGCGGCCATGAAAGCCTGCGAAGCAGTTGACCAAGGTCTTGGTCTGGTCGTTGCGGCGCTGGAAAAGGTTGGGGGTGCAATGCTTGTCACCGCTGACCACGGCAACTGCGAAATGATGTTGGACCCGGAAACCGGGGGACCACACACCGCGCACACCATCAACCCTGTGCCCGTCGCCTTGGTGGGCGGCCCCGAGGGGGCTCAGCTTTCGTCAGGACGACTGGCCGATCTGGCCCCAACTTTGCTGGCATTGATGGGACTAGAGCAACCCAAAGAAATGACCGGGAAAAGCCTGCTGGGATGATTAGGCGCGCGGCACTTGTTCTGACACTCGGTCTTTTGGGCCTTGGGGACCCCGGATCGGCACAATCAGATCCGGCCGCCTTGGCGCAGAGTGCGGCTGAACGTCTGGACGCTGCCGCGATCAAGCTGGATCAAGCCGATAGCGCGCGTGATCGCGTCAAAGCTTTGTCTGAAACTCTGCGCGCCTACGAAGATGGGCTGCAGGCCATTCGTGAAGGTTTGCGACGCGCCTCGCTGCGCGAAGCCCAAGTCCAGGCCAAGCTGAATGCGCGCGAAGACGAAATCTCGCAATTGCTTGGGGTTTTGCTGACACTGTCAGCCACGCCTGCGCCCGTCGCCATGTTGCACCCCAACGGCCCAGCGGACACCGCCCGGTCTGGGATGCTGTTGGCCGATGTCACGCCTGCCTTGAACCGCAAAGCCGAAGAGCTGCGCTTGGAACTGCAAGAAGCAGCCACCCTGCGCTTGTTACAGGAAAACGCCGTTGAGACCCTGAAAAGGGGCCTGAATGGGGTGCAAACAGCCCGCACGGAATTGTCGCAGGCTTTGGCCGATCGCACCGATCTGCCACGGCGCTTTAACGAGGATCCGGTTCGCACGGCTATTTTGATTGCCTCAACAGAAACCCTGCAAGGATTTGCCAGCGGCCTGACCGATATCGCAGAAGACGAAGTTGACGGCAGCCTACCTGATATAACCCACCGCAAAGGCCATTTGGCATTGCCCGTTCAGGGATTGATGCTGCGCAGGGCGGGCGAAGCCGATGCCGCAGGCATTGCACGCCCCGGCATTATCCTCGCCACGCGACCGCGTGCATTGGTCACCACACCGGCAGCCGCCACCATCCGGTACCAAGGCCCCTTGCTGGATTTTGGCACAGTGATGATTCTTGAGCCGCAAGCGGGCGTGCTGTTTGTCTTTGCCGGGCTCGATGTTGTCTATGGAGAGACGGGTCAAGTGCTGCCATCTGGCAGCCCAATCGGCTTAATGGGTGGCCAAGATGCAGAAATCGGCTCAATTTTATCACAGGCCAGTGAGGGGGCTGGCGCTGAGGCGTCAGAAACGCTCTATATAGAAGTCAGAGAAGCCAACGAACCGGTCGACCCGGAAACGTGGTTCATAACGGGGAAGGATAACTGAGCGATGAAGAAATTCGTCATGGCCGCGATTGGCGGCACCCTAGCTGGGGCAATCGCAACCACCCAACTGGCGGGGCCTTTGCTGGCACAGGAAAGTGCAAAACAGACGAATGTCTATGAACAGCTCGATCTTTTTGGTGACATCTTTGAGCGTGTCCGCGCCCAATACGTTGAACAAGTTGATGAAAAAGACCTGATCGAGGCTGCCATCAACGGGATGCTGACCTCGCTGGATCCTCACTCAAGCTATCTGTCGCCTGACGACGCCGCGGACATGCGGGTGCAAACCCGGGGCGAATTTGGCGGCTTGGGCATCGAAGTTACCCAAGAAGAAGGCTTTGTCAAAGTTGTCTCACCCATCGATGGCACCCCTGCCAGCGAGGCCGGTATCGAATCTGGCGACTTTATCACACATGTGGATGGCGAAAGCCTGTTGGGCTTGAACCTCGACGCCGCGGTTGAACTGATGCGCGGCCCTGTTGGCAGCGAAATCATCGTTTCGATTGTGCGCGAAGGTGAAAGCGAACCCTTTGATGTCTCGATCATCCGCGACACCATCAAACTGACAGCCGTACGCACGCGCACCGAAGGCAACACCATCGTGTCGCGCATCACCACGTTCAACGACCAAACCTACCCCAACCTAGCGGATGGCCTGAAGAAAGCCGCCGAAGATCTGGGCGGCATGGACAATGTAAACGGCATCGTTCTGGATCTGCGCAACAACCCCGGCGGTCTGCTGGATCAAGCTATCAAAGTGTCCGACGCCTTCCTTGAGAGCGGCGAAATTGTTTCGACCCGTGGCCGTGATGCGGCGGATGGCGATCGCTTTAACGCTGTTGCGGGTGATCTGGCCGAAGCCAAGCCAATCGTTGTGCTGATCAACGGCGGCTCAGCCTCTGCATCAGAAATTGTCGCTGGCGCGTTGAAAGATCACCGCCGTGCGATTGTTGTCGGCACTCAGAGCTTTGGCAAAGGTTCGGTGCAAACTGTGATGCCACTGCGCGGTAGCGGGGCCATGCGCCTGACCACGGCGCGGTATTACACACCGTCTGGCCGCTCGATCCAAAACTTAGGCGTGTCCCCTGACATCATCGTTGAACAGCCGCGCCGCGATCCAAATGCCGAGGACGACGAGCCGCTGACAAACCGGTCACGCTCCGAAGCGGATCTGCGCGGCAGCCTCAGCAATGACAGTCTGACCGAGGATGAAATCCAACAGATCGAAGACGATCGGGTGCGCGCCGAAGAAGCCGCAGCTCTGCGGGATCAGGACTATCAACTGGCCTATGCCGTTGATCTGTTGAAAGGCCTCTCGGCCATTTCTAACCGCGACTGATACAGACCTTACCCTTCAAAGCCCCCGCCACGGTTTACCAAGGCGGGGGCTTTTCTATGACAAAGAGGCCCCCATGACCCCTGAAGACATCGCGAAACTGCCCTACCGTTCTTGTGTTGGCGTTATGCTGGCCAATGCCAAAGGCGAGATTTTTGTTGGGCAACGGCTCGACAACGACACACCTGCTTGGCAAATGCCCCAAGGCGGCGTGGACAAAGGCGAGGCCCCGCGCGATGCAGCGCTGCGAGAACTTTGGGAAGAAACTGGTGTTGAGCCAGAACTCGTCACCATCGAAGCGGAAAGCGAAACATGGCTTCCTTACGATTTGCCGCATGATTTGGTGCCCAAAATCTGGAAGGGCAAATATCGCGGTCAGGAACAGAAATGGTTCCTCCTGCGCTTTAACGGCACAGATCAGGATGTGAACATCGCCACCAAACATCCCGAATTTTCAGAATGGCGCTGGCTGCCTGCGGATCAACTTGTGGCCAATATCGTGCCGTTCAAACGGGCGGTCTATGAACAGGTCCTGCAAGAGTTCAAAGCAAAAATTTAGCGCCCGACCGTCGCCAAAGGAAACGCTGGCCACCTGCGGGCCATTGGCAAGGCGGCGCGGGCCGACGGGGCCACAGGGGCCGCGCGTGACGCGCCGCCCCCATTGACATTCAAAGCAACGCAGGCGCGGCGCGCAGAGATCCGGTATCAAGACCCCGACGATTCAAAATCGGGGCATTCATGCGCTTCAGCGTGGCGGGATGGTCGGGTGCCAACACACCCAGCTTTACCAAGATCGCCGCAATCGCGCATTCTGCACCCCGCGTGGTGCCATCTTGGATCTTCAGCGCCACGCCAACCTTTTTCTCGGGCACGATTGCAACGAAAAAGCCTTCGGCACCAGTCTTGATGGCCACACGGCCATCCATCGCGCGCATAAGCTCGGTACAGGCACGCCCTTCACCAGCGACCAGCTCTGGATAGGCCGACATGGCCTGACGCAACTGTACCGCCGCATCTGCGCGCCGCCCCTGTCCCTCTTCCGCCGCCGCAAAAAACGCCATCGCGCGCCCGATCCCATGAAGGGTCGCCGCGTGGTTCGGCGCAGAACATCCATCGATGCCAAACCCCGGGCTTGTTTCTTCACACAGCTCTTCAAAGGCCGCCAGACAGGCTTTTTGCACCGGGTGATCGTTTTCGGTATATTCAGGCCCCGCCCCCAGATGCTGGTTCAGGGTCAAAAACCCCGCATGTTTTCCAGAGCAATTGTTATGCATCTGGCAGGGGCTTTGGTCGGTTTTGATCAGCTCATCGCGCGCCGGGCGGTCGTCGGGTTCTTGTGGCCCACAGCGAAAGTCCGCATCGGTCAGTGACAAGTGCTGCAACCAAGCGGACACACGGTCAGTGTGGATATGGGCCCCATTGTGAGAGGCACAGGACAGTGCCAACTGCTCTTGTGTCAAACCATAAGCTGCCGCCGCACCGCTTTCCAGCAGCGGCAGCGCCTGGATCATCTTGGAGGATGAGCGCGGCAGGACCACAGTGTTTGGGTCTCCCCAGGCCTGAAGGATCTCACCATCCGCGCCACAGACCACCGCATGGCCCAAATGCTGGCTTTCCAGAAAGGGACCACGCCAAATTTCGGCCAATGCCACTGCTTTTGTCATCTCAGTCTGCCTTTCCAACGCAAGTGCTGTGCGATTTTCTGCCAATGGGTCTTTCACCGCTGGCGGCTTTTGCGCTAATATCGTTAATGTTGAGCAGAGTTGCCTTACCTAGACAAAAGCCGCTAAAGGCAAGCAGTAGGGCAGGACAGAATTTGAGGCAAGGACAGCTGGAGGCTGGAAGACATGGTTTCACGTTATTTGCGCATTGTCGCCGTGGCAGGGGCCGCGCTGCTACAAACCGTGACCGGGACATGGGCCCAGGGCACAAGCGATAACTTGGTTGCGACCAAAACTGATTGGTACGTTTACGAAGAAAAAAGCCCCCGGGAATGCTGGGCCGTTTCAGCACCCAAAGAAATGGTGAACACCCGGGAAGGCCGCATTGTGGCTGTGACCCGCAGTGACACCGTATTGATGGCATTTTATCACCCCGATAAGAACACATCTGGTGCGCTGGCCTTTACCGGAGGCTACCCGTTTGCACCGGGTTCGTTTGTAGAAGTGAAAATCGACGACGCGTCGTATAAGTGGTTCACCGAAGGTGAATGGGCATGGCCAGAGTCTGCGGCCGATGATTCCAAAATCATAACCGCAATGAAGCGCGGCAAATCGGCTGTGATCACGGCGCGGTCTGCGCGCGGCACTCAGACAAAAGACACCTTCTCTCTGCTGGGCTTTACCGCCGCCGTAGAAGAGGCCGCCGCGCGCTGCAAGTAAGCCCGGCAAGTTGAACCGAACTCAAGGGGCCTGTGTGGGCCCCTTTTGCGTGGCGAACATAGGCTTTGGCATTGGCGTGCGAATCCTGTATGACACCGCCTTCACCCAGACAAGGACGCGCGCAATGACGGCGAAAGCACCGATCACTCAAGATGTCATGACCATCCCCCGCAAATTGCCCGAGGGACCCATGAACCTTGTTGGCCTGACCCGCCCCGCTTTGCGCGAGGCGCTGATTGCAATGGGCACGGCTGAAAAGCAGGCTAAGATGCGCGTCAACCAAATTTGGCAGTGGATCTATCAGTGGGGTGTGCGCGATTTTGCCGAGATGACCAATCTGGCCAAAGGGTACCGTGCGCAGCTGGCCGAACACTTTGTGATCGAAGTGCCAGAGGTGGTGTCCAAGCAGGTCAGCAACGATGGCACCCGCAAATATCTGGTGCGTATTGCTGGCGGCCACGAGGTTGAGGTGGTTTATATCCCCGAAACCGATCGCGGCACGCTGTGCGTCAGCTCTCAGGTGGGCTGTACTTTGACCTGCTCGTTCTGCCACACGGGCACGCAAAAATTGGTGCGCAACCTAACGGCTGGCGAAATTGTCGGCCAAATCATGATGGCCCGCGACGATCTGGACGAATGGCCAAATCCCGGCGAACATAACGACGCCAGCCCTCGTCTGCTGTCCAACATCGTTTTGATGGGCATGGGTGAGCCTCTTTACAATTTCGACAACGTTCGCGACGCAATGAAGATCGCAATGGACCCCGAAGGTATTTGCCTCAGCCGTCGCCGCATCACCCTGTCCACCAGCGGTGTGGTGCCGGAAATTGCCCGCTGCGCCGAAGAAATCGGGTGTTTGATGGCTGTCAGTTTCCACGCCACCACCGACGAAGTACGGGACACATTGGTGCCGATCAATAAGCGCTGGAACATCGAAGCCTTGCTGGAGGCTCTGCGCGCCTATCCCAATCTGTCCAACAGCGAACGCATCACCTTTGAGTATGTGATGTTGAAAGACGTGAATGACAGCGAAGAAGACGCCCATCGTTTGATGAAGCTGATCAAAGGCATTCCCGCCAAGATCAACCTGATCCCATTTAACGAATGGCCCGGCTCGCCTTATGAGCGCTCAACGCGGCGTCAGATCGAAAAATTTGCCGATATTGTGCACAACGCCGGTTATGCCAGCCCAGTGCGCCGTCCACGCGGCGAAGACATCATGGCCGCTTGTGGCCAGTTGAAATCCGCAACGGAACGGCAGCGTAAATCCCGCAAACAGATCGAAGCAGAGTCTGGAATTTCGCAACAATAAGCACTGATTAGGGCGATTGTTTCCACTTTTCACACAATCGCCTTATTCCGGCACCTTTTCAGCCCCAGTCAACTGGCATCAATCCTGCAGGCATTAGACCACAGGAGAAAAATGTCATGTTTGTATTTGAAATGAATACCCAAACCGACGACGCTGCCATGCTGGATTTTATCCGCTCCGAACGTGAAAAATCTGTCTCTGTCCGCGAATGGAAACACCGCCTGATGGGTTACGGCTATACAGTCCGCAACACCGACCATGGCGATGTCATTCTTAAGCTCGGGTCCCGCGAAGAACTGTGCGAAATCCCTGACGAGTTGATGCACTAAGCATCAACGTCCCGGAATGGTTTCGCGCTTGGTACCGGCATCTTGCCAGTCCTCGATCGCATCCATAGCGTCTTGTGCTGTTTCGACAAAACGGAACAGCTCTAGGTCATCTTCCGAGATGGTGCCCGCTTCGGCGAGGGCCTCCCAGTTGATGATGCTGCGCCAGAACTTTTCGCCAAACAGCAGGAACGGCACTCGTTCCATGCGGCCCGTTTGAATGAGCGTCAACGCCTCAAACATCTCGTCCAGCGTGCCAAAGCCGCCGGGGAAGATGGTGATTGCCTTTGCGCGCATCAGGAAATGCATTTTCCGGATGGCAAAGTAGTGAAAGTTGAAGCACAGATCCGGCGTCACAAATTCGTTTGGCGCCTGTTCGTGTGGCAACACAATGTTCAGACCAATCGATACACCGCCCGCATCAACAGCGCCGCGGTTCCCCGCCTCCATCACACCGGGTCCACCCCCAGTGCAGACCACATAGTCATGCGTTTCGGTTTGCTGCCCTTTCAAGGTCACCAAACGCGCAAATTCACGCGCTTCGTCATAGTATTTTGTCAGATCCGCCAACGTTTGGGTCCGCGCGCTGGCCTTATCCTCTGGGCGAGGAATGCGTGCGCCGCCAAACAACACCACCGTGCTGTTTACACCGTACTCATCCATCAGCATCTGCGGCTTAAGCAGTTCCAACTGCAAACGCACCGGGCGCAATTCATCCCGGCACAGAAAATCAGGATCGTTGAATCCCAACTTGTAAGAAGGTGCGCGCGTTTGCGGCGTATCAGGCACCCCATGTGAAGATTCAATATCGGTGTGTGCATCGCGCAAAGGGCTGCGGCGGTCGTCTCTCATAAATGCGTCCTCAAAACTGTTTGTCCAAACGGTAAAAGATTATTGCGCCAAGCACCAGCATTCCCACACCCATGTGATGGGACCGATCTCGATGCGCCTGCCCAATGATCAATCCGCAGGCTTGCGTCTAGCGCGCGTCGAAATTATAGATAATTTATGGCAAATTCCACAAGCACCATCACCGATCGCATCTACGAAACACTGGCGCAGCAGATTATTCAAGGTCAGCTGGCGCCGGGTGAAAAGCTGCGACAGGATCACATCGCGCGTGAATTTGACACCTCTCATGTGCCTGTTCGTGAGGCGCTGTTGCGCCTAGAAGCACATGGGCTAGCGGCGCATCTGCCACGTCGGGGCATGCGGGTCACTGTTCTTGATCCCGCAGAAATCCGCGAGGTCAACGACATGCGTGTGGCGCTAGAGATTTTGGCACTGCAACACGCGGGTCTTCAATTCTCCGCAGCGGATTTTACCAAGGCGGACACCGCACGCAAAGCCTGTGATTCCGCGACGAGCCTTGTGGAATGGGAGGCCCAAAACCGCGCCTTTCATCGCGCGATCCTGACCCCATGTGCTATGCCACGCTTGTTGGCCACCATTGATGATCTGCATATCGCGAGCGCTCGGCACCTATTGGCGAATTGGAAGAGCGGCTGGACCCAACGCGAAGACAAAGACCACGCTGCGATTCTGTCGCTGCTGCGCCGCAAAGAAGTGACCAGCGCCTGCGAGTTGCTGCGACGCCATCTTCGCAAAGCAGACCGGATTCAGACCCGCTAACTCTCTGATTTTTTAGGCGTGAATTGCCACCCCACATTTCTATCTTGCATTTTTATCTATTATCGCGATGCTGTACCGCAGCAATGCTGAAATTTTATCTATAAAAGGAAAACAGGCATGACTTCTCCGCAAAATCTTGATGCAGGCGCCGCCACCAATTGGACCGGCAACGCCCTGCGCATTCTGGTTGGCGTCGCACTTTTGACTGCCAGCGCAAAGGTTCAGGTGCCGTTCTGGCCAGTCCCGATGACGCTGCAAATCGCTGTGCTGATGACGCTGGCCGCGACCTATGGTCTGCGCTTGGGCACCGTCAACATGGCCGCCTATTTGGCCGCTGGCGCAGCGGGCCTGCCTGTTTTTGCGGGCACGCCAGAAAAGGGCATCGGTCTGGCCTATATGATGGGCGGAACCGGCGGCTATCTCTTGGGTTTCTTGCTGGCCACAATCGTTGTCGCGCTTGTTGCTGAGCGTCTGCCGAAATGGGCGCTGTTGCCGGGCATGTTCGCGGGTCTGGTCGCCATCTATGTCCCCGGTCTGGCGTGGCTGGCCCAGTTTGTTCCTGCTGACAAAGTATTCGCCTATGGCTTTACGCCCTTCATCGCGGGCGACTCGGTCAAAGTGATCTTGGCAACCATTCTCGTCTTGGGACTGCCTGCCGCTTTGATGACAAAGCTGCGCGGATCATCTGACAAATAAGTCAGAAAAACCCGACAGAGTTGAAGGGCACCTAAGCCCTTCAACACAAACCAGCATTCCCAAATTTGGCGGTCATCTCTGCTCTGTCACAGCCACTTGGCGCAAGCTCGATAAAACGGATCGGGATTGCGAGCGCCCCAAGCGCCGGGTATATGGCAAGGAAACAGGTGAGGAATACAAACATGTCGAATGCCCAGTTGGAACAAGCCATCGAAGCCGCGTGGGAAGCCCGCGACACCATTACACCCGCAACCACTGGTGAAACCCGTGACGCCATCGAAGACACGCTGAATGCCTTGGACAGCGGCAAATTGCGGGTCGCCGAAAAACAAGACAACGGCGATTGGCATGTGAACCAATGGGCCAAAAAGGCTGTTTTGCTTGGCTTCCGCATCAAAGATATGGAAGAGCAATCCGGCGGACCACAGGGCTCTGGCTGGTGGGACAAAGTCGACAGCAAATTCAAAGGCTGGGGCGAAGATCAGTGGAAAACAGCCGGGTTCCGCGCTGTGCCCAACGCGATCGTCCGCAAATCCGCTTTTGTCGCCCCCGGCGTTGTGTTGATGCCATCGTTCGTCAACTTGGGCGCCTATGTTGACGAAGGCACGATGGTGGATACCTGGGCAACTGTTGGTTCCTGCGCGCAAATCGGCAAAAACGTGCACCTGTCCGGCGGCGTCGGCATCGGCGGCGTATTGGAGCCAATGCAAGCGGGCCCAACCATCATCGAAGACAACTGCTTTATTGGGGCGCGCTCCGAAGTTGTTGAAGGCTGTATTGTCCGCGAAGGCTCGGTTCTGGGCATGGGCGTATTCATCGGCCAATCAACCAAGATTCTGGACCGTGAAACCGGCGAAGTCATGTACGGCGAAGTCCCACCCTATTCGGTGGTTGTGGCCGGCTCGATGCCATCCAAGAACGGTGTAAACCTTTACTGCGCTGTGATTGTGAAACGCGTCGATGAAAAGACACGCTCAAAAACCGGCATCAACGAGTTGCTGCGCGATTAATCCACCAACAGAGCTTGCGCCTCATGCTGGCGCAGGCTCAACCTTGCCTCAGCGCCGTAGCCTTTTCCGGTCTGCAAATCCAGCTGAGGGAACAGAGCCAAGACTTCGGCCTGAGCATTTGCATCAAAATCAGAACTCGTCGCAGGGCCGGGCATATAGCTTTCGGTCCACAATCCGTTTGAACGCAGCACTTCGTGTTGATCAAACAACAGGTGCATATAGGTGGTTTGTGTCCCAGATTTCTGGCGGCGCACACGACGACCGTCGACCAAATGTTTCGCAGCCACCAAAACTTCGCTGGTGTCGAACAACAGCTGGGCTGATGCCCCGGTGAACAGCACCCGATGCTGAGGTGAGACACAGAGATTTCCGTGGTTGCCAAATGTATTGGCGGAAATCTCGACCGGCGCGGTCACGGGGGTGGTCAATGTCTTGCACTCTCCGGACCACCGCAGCCGTTGATAACCATGGTCCCGCGTGAGCACCAAATCACCGGGCTGCAGGTCTTCGACCAGAATTTGCCCCCGGGCGGTGTCAATCGCTGTCCCCGTTACAAAGCAAGGGATCGTAGAAATGGTGGCATAGCCACTGCCTTCGTGGCCCAACCCGTCAGAGATGGAATAGATAAAGGTGGTTTCGTCTTCTTCGTCAGCGCCGGTCACGCTCAGCATTCCATCTTCGCCAAGCACAACTTCGGCGCCAGATGCCAGCACGATGGGGACGCCTTCAACCAACGACTGACCGTTGATATGGGTGATGGTCAATGTTCCACCCGCAGACGAGCTGTCATTTTCCAGCACATCGAATACTGCGGTCGACCCGATCGAGACCTCGATGTCATCTTCCTCGGCGACGATCACCGTTTGGATACTGTCACCCGCAATCATCAAATTACTGTCGTATTTGGAGTCGCCCGCATCAGCGATGCCGATACGAATCGTGTTTTCTTCGCCTGGCGTCACCGGCGCGCTGAGTGTCAGCGTGATGGTCATGCCATCCATTTCGGTGTTGTATTCGCTGTTGGCGTTGTCGATGTACCAATCCGAATTGCTGTCGGGGTTGATTTCATCAATCGAAATTTCGCTATCGCCCAGCGTCAGATCCGCTTGCTCACCATTCACCCAGATCCCAACCGCGTCATTGTAGCCAGAGTCGACCCATTCCAGGTATTCCTCAGACGAAAACGTCAATTGCATCGTCAAAACGGCCCCGTCGGGCACAAAAGTCGCTTCAAAGATCGCCCCGTCATAGGTGGTCATCCCAGCGATTTCGTTCAGCCCTTCGTCATTGTCGACGGCATATCTGTTGTTGGTGGTCGTCTTTGAGGATTGGTTGGCCTCGCCAGAGCTGTTGGTGATGTCCGTCGCGCGTCCAGTGGACAGGATCACACCACTGTCAGAAGGAGCAACACCGGGCATTGTCGCATCTGCCCCACTGTAGATCCCCGACGCATGACCGCTGCCGGTATAGCTGGAGCTTACAATGGTAATACCATCGCCAAACATGGCTTCGGCCATCTCATTAGCGGAGGCACTTGTATCAATTGACAATTCTTGAGCAGCGACCACAGAACATAACCTTATTCAACAATAATTAACGGATCTTCTGCCTCAAGTAATACCATCGCACTGGTTGCCCCGTGCGGTCTACTTCGACCACTGCTCGCCTGAATTGGTCTGTAACCCCATACCAATGGTGAGGTTGCATACATCCCTCACGAATCATTTTCTAAGCGAGTCCGGCCTATCTTGCAGTGATCGCAAAAGCCAACGCGGTATGGGGTTTAAGAAATTTCGACGGATTCGCAGCGCGCCTACGTATGATTCTGTAATCAACGTAAGGGAGAGCACGATGCTCAGAATCGCCGTCCTATCCGTCGCCATCCTCACTGGGACTTTTGTCCAGCATGCCCATGCACATAACAACAAGGTCAGCATCAAAACCCAAGGCGATCAGCGCTGCATTCAATCCAATGGCACCCCCAACCATGATATTGGCACTTTCCCAACTCGGGGCAATCCAAACACGTTCCGCGCCCAGTCAGTAAAAGTCTGTGTCGATGCCACCCCGGCCAAGACAGGCCGCACCGTCACACGCACCAACGCCTCGGGCATATCATTGACCGGCATTTTCTTTCGACCCGGCACCGCCGACTACTATGATCCATCCAGCCGACGCGGCCATTCGCGCGACTCTTCTAGTGGTTGGCGTCTTGAAGGGATGGGGGCCGCCACTATGCTGGGCATGGATCACGCCAATGCCCATGTCGATGGTCGTGGGCTTTATCATTATCACGCACCAGCCTCTCAGCTGACGGACTCTTTGAAAGGCTCGTTGATTGGATATGCCGCTGATGGCTTTCCGATCCACTATTCCGGATCCAAAGCGCAAAGCAGTTGGCAGTTGAAATCTGGCACCCGCCCGAACGGGCCGAGGGGCCGATATGACGGAACCTATGAGCAGGACTGGATCTATAAAGCTGGCAGCGGCAACCTAGATGAATGCAACGGCGCAACTGTTGACGGCAACTATATGTATTTTGCCACCGACACCTATCCGTTCTTTCCGCGCTGTTTCAAAGGCACGGTAAGCTCTGATTTTACCGGACGACCTTGATCGTCGCGCCGGTCGCGCGTATTGGCAGGGCATGAGCGAGAAAAAGAAGAAAAAGCCATCCCGCCAGCAGGTCTATACTCTGTTGGTGCAGGTGGGCCGCAAAGACGGTGACGGGCTGCCTAAATCGGCAACTGGTGCTGCATTGATGATCTACTCCAGTGGCGTCGACGAAGCCGAAGCTGTGCGCGAAACCGTCGCCATTCTTAAGCAGGCTGATGTGGCCCCGCTGGATGTGACCGGCTATGGCACATTGGACGAGCGTCTGGAACAAGGGCACGACATTGAACCCGCTGAGCGCGAGTTGATGGAGCGCGCCTTGGCCGAGAATTCGGTCATTGTGGCGCAGATGACGCCTTTCTTCGAAGACAAAGCCTAGTGGCCTGTCGCTTAGGCGGCGCGCAATTCTGCCAGTGTGTTGGCTTCAAACGGATCCAACACAGGCAAGGCTAGCGATGAATGTTCGGGCAGATACATCCGATCTCGATCCGCAAGCGGGCTGGCTGCGATCAGGTCAGGGCTGCGGCGCATGCGGCCGATGAACTGCGATTCCAACGTTGGGCCAGCGGTCTGGAACGGTTCGCTGCCCGGCATGATGAACTGATAATAGGTCACCGTTTCAACCTTGGTATATCGCAGCGCAGACACGCCGTTCACCAAATGGCCAGCTGGCACCAAAACCTGTGGACAGCCAAACAGATACTCAACAGCAGAACCGCCAATTCTCAACTTTTGCTCGGCGCCGACAATGATGTCTTGTTGCAAGCCGAAATAGGGCGCGCGCAATCGAATGGTTTGCAGCGCGCCACGTGCTGGAACGGTCTGGCGGATCACCTCTAGCACAGGCACACCACCCTGCCCCGGCACCTGCAAGACGTCGCCGCGTTTGATTTGCGCCGCGGGGCGGTATCCAAAACTGGTCAGAACCGGCACTTTCCCAGTCAACGACGGGGTGAGCCCGATGGGTTCGATATCGGTTGAGATTGCGAAATAGGTGACGCCGCGGTCCACTTGCCGCTGCACTGGATCCAAGACCATGATCCGCAGGTCTGACAACAACAGTGGCTTGGGATCCTTTAGGATCCGCGTATAGACCTTGCCCGAGCCGATCCGCTCGACGGCCAACCGCCCCCAGCGCCGCGGCGCGTCCCAGCTATAGCTCACGCGCAGCTCTTCGCCATGCGCCTGCGCGCCATGCTCAAGAACGGTATGGAACACATCAGCGCCCTGGGTGATGACCAAGACGATCCCACCGGTCGGCAACTCTTGGATGGTTAAGCCGCTGACCCAAGGGTGCGCCCGATGATAGGACAGCAATTGGCGAGGGCGCCCGTCACCGGGCAATTTGGTTTCAAACATAATGGTGCCGCGCGCCAGCAGGCTATTGGGGGTCAGTTGTTCCGGCACATTGCGCACCGCCTCTGGCCCAAGCCCTGCAAGATCAAAAATCTGCCGATTTTGATCTGAAAGCGCAATCCACCCCATTAGGCCACCGCCTGTTCGCGGATCAGCAAATTGGCCTCATAGCCGCGCAAGGTCCGACGCGCCGCCTTGCCGTAACCCGCGCCAGTTTCTGGATCCAACTCGGGAAAAATGGAACAGATTTCAGCCATGGTTTCTTGTTCAAAGCTGTTCACGATCTGCGGGCCGGGCAAAAAGCTCTCGGTCTCCAAACCTTCGGCCCAAACGATCTGATGCTTCTCAAACATCAGGTGCACGTAGGTGACGTGATCAGTTGGGATTTGACGCACGGAATGCCCATTGATCAGTTCCTTCACGGCGACCAGCACCTCTGCGGTGCCAAACAGAATTTCGCTCAGACCGTCACGCACCAGAACGCGATGCAATGGCGAAAGCTGTAAGGCGCGGTGATGCCCAAACGTGTTCTTGCGAATATGGATAGGGGCGAAATCACCCGTGCCTTCGACCTCTCGCGCGCCGATCCAAGAAATCGGCTGCACGCCATCATCTTTGGTCACAACCAAGTCACCCGCTTGCAGCTCGTCCACCGCAACGTAGCCATCCGGCGTGCGCACCCGCGTCCCGGCCACAAAACAGGGCACCTGATTGATGGTGACAAAGGCTGTGTCTGACAGATCACTGCCATCAACCGATGTCGTATAAGAAAAGTTAACGCTTTCTTCATCACCATCAGCCAGCACCGTCACCGTGCCATCGCCATTGATCTGGATCTGCTGACCGGTCGAGAAGGTTATGACATCGCCGACGCTGACCTCTTGCCCGTTGATATGGGTCAGGATGAGCGTGGCCCCACTGGGCCCATCATCATTGGCCATAAGGTCGACAACCTGACTGCCATCAGGCGCGATGTTCACCACGTCATCTTCCGCGATCAATGCGGTTTGCACACTGCCACCAGCAATCAACAGGGTTGAATCATAGCTAGAGTCGGTCACATCAGCGATACCGATGCGCAGCGTGTTCACATCACCGCTGTTGACCGGCATGGTCAGGGTCATCGTGGCCGTAAAGCCATCCATCTCTGTGTTATACTCGTCATTCAAGTTTGAGATGAACAAGCTTTCGTTGTTGCCGCTGTTGATGTTGTTGGGGTCGATATCCCCATCACCAACGCCCAGCTGAACGTATTCTCCGTTGATCCAGATCCCGATGAAATCCTGATAAAGACTGTCGGTGTATTCAGGGTATTCCTCGGACGAAAAGACAAACTGAATCGTCATCATGTCGCCGGTTGGAATGAACTCCATCTCTAGGATCGAGGCGTCATAGGTCGACGTTCCGGCCGCGGCGTTGAACGCCGCATCATTGTCGATACCACGTGTATTGGTCGAGGTGTTGCTTGCCTGGTTGGTGTTGGTCGAGCCGCCCCCCCACCAGTTGTTGCTGGAGTTGGTGTAATCGCGCGCGCGCCCAGTGGACAGGATAACGCCCGTATCCCCCGGCGTCGTTTCCGCCGAAATTGTATCGCCGTCTGAATAGGTTCCCGAAGACCGCCGATCACCGGAATAATCAGCACTGACAACCTGAACACCCTCGCCAAAGATCTCTTCAGCCATCGTCATAGCTGAGGCGTTGAGATCAATGGGTAGTTCCTGCGCAATTGGCATCTGCTCTGCCTCATTCTTGATGAAGCAACGCGCACATACGGCAGAAGACCGGCAATGCCGGTTCTTTTTCAACTAAACTGCTCGTCCGGGCCTTTTGGCCTCTGGTTCTTTGCGCCCTGCCTCGGGTCTCTTTTGTCTAGATATACACCAAACTTTTGTACGTGTAAGCCTTTGTGGCAAAATGAAGATCACTCTGTGGCGATTTGATCGCTTTGTGTTGGGCCATCGATTGCCACAGCGGCCATTCCGCGATAGCCCTTTGACAACACCAAGGAGCCCGTCATGACCCAAAAACACCCCTCGCCGATTGATGCCGCCGCGCTGACCGCAGATTTGATCCGTTGCCCATCAGTGACCCCTGTCGAGGGCGGCGCATTGGTGTTGTTGCAAGACCTGCTCGAAGATGCGGGCTTTGCCTGCACCCGTGTGGATCGCGGTGGCATTGCCAATCTGTTTGCCCGCTGGGGCGACAAAGGTCATGCGCGCAGTTTTGGCTTTAACGGCCACACAGATGTGGTGCCCGTTGGTGACGAAGCCGCCTGGTCCGAACCGCCTTTCAGCGGCACCGTCAAAGGCGGCGAAATCTGGGGACGCGGCGCCACCGACATGAAATCAGGCGTGGCCGCATTTGCCGCCGCAGCCATCGACTATGTGCGCCAAACGCCACCCGATGGCGCGCTGATCTTGGCCATCACCGGCGACGAAGAAGCCGATGCGCTGGATGGGACAACGGCTTTGCTGGATTGGATGGATGCCCAAAACGAACAGATGTCCGTCTGTTTGGTCGGGGAGCCTACCTGCCCAAATACGATGGGTGAAATGATGAAAATTGGCCGTCGCGGTTCGATGACGGCATGGTTCACCTTTACCGGCGTTCAAGGTCATTCTGCCTATCCGCATCGCGCCAAAAACCCGTTGCCGGCGATGGCGCGCTTGATGGATCAGCTGTCCAGCCACACCTTGGATGACGGCACCGAGCATTTTGACGCCTCAACGCTTGCTGTGGTGACAATGGATGCGGGCAATCCGGCCACCAATGTCATTCCATCAACCTGTTCAGCAACTGTGAACATCCGGTTTAACGACGCGCATTCCGGCGCCTCTTTGTCAGATTGGCTTAAGGCTCAATCGGCCATCGTCACCGAAGAGTTTGGGGTTGAGGTCAGCAGCACAATCAAGATTTCAGGCGAAAGCTTTATCACGCCCCCTGGTGCTCTGTCTGATCTGGTCAGCGCGTCGGTTCAGGCTGAAACGGGTGTCACCCCTGAATTATCGACCTCTGGCGGCACATCAGACGCGCGCTTTGTGCAGCATCACTGCCCGGTGGTCGAATTTGGTCTGGTTGGCAAAACCATGCACCAAGTTGACGAGCGCGTAGAGGTCGAGCAAGTCCATCAGCTCAAGGCGATCTACAGCCGTATTTTGCAGGACTATTTCGCATGAGCTGGGAAATTGCGGCTACCGACGATCTGGCTGCCTGTCATGACTTGCGTCGCGCCGTGTTTATCCAAGAGCAAGAGATTGCAGAAGACGAAGAATGGGATGACCTCGACGCAGGTGCGATCCACCTGCTGGCGCGGGTTGCCGGGGCTCCGGTTGGCACCGCACGCTTGTTGATTTCGGGCGAAACGGGGCGCATTGGCCGGGTCTGTGTTGCCAAATCTCAGCGCGGCACCGGTCTGGGGGCTGCGCTGGTGCAAGCTGGCATTGATCATTTGGCCCAGCGCCCCGATCTCACCCGCGTGGCTTTGGGCGCACAGGAATATGCCATCGGGTTTTATGAAAAGCTTGGCTTTGTGGTCTGTGGTCCGGTCTATGACGATGGCGGCATCCCCCACCGCGAAATGGAGCGTCCTTTGTGAAGCCCCAACTGGTTGTCATGCTGAAAGAGCCGCGTGCTGGGCGGGTGAAAACCCGCCTTGGCCGCGACATCGGCATGACCAGCGCCGCCTGGTGGTTTCGCCACCAAGTCACAGATCTGTTGCGCCGGATTGACGATCCGCGTTGGGATCTATTGCTGGCCGTTTCTCCTCTGTCCGCGGTGACGACGTCACGCACTTGGCCTGCGCATTTACCGCGCCGCGCCCAAGGTCATGGGGATCTTGGGCAGCGTATGGCCCGCCAGTTTAGACAGCCCCGAAAAGGCCCGATTTGCATCATTGGCGGGGATATTCCCGGCATCACCCGCGCACAACTCGCCCGCGCGTTTCAGGCTTTAGGGGCCAATGACGCGGTGTTTGGTCCCGCGCCGGATGGGGGCTATTGGCTGGTGGGGCTCAAGCGCACCGCGCCGCCGCCTCCAAGCTTGTTTCAAAACGTGCGTTGGTCCAGCCCGAGCGCGCTGGCTGATAGCATCGCGTCTTTGCCGGGCAAACGCATTGCCATGATCGACACATTAAGGGACGTCGACACCGTGGCTGATCTGTCCCAGACGTTTCACAGGTGACGCCACCGCTGCGCCGTGTTAGGCCCAGTATATGAGCCAGATGCCCACGAAAGACGCGATCCTGCAATGGATCTCGGACAACCCGACCCTCACCTCGAAACGCGACATTGCCAAAGCCTTTGGTATCAAAGGGGCTGCGCGGATCGACCTGAAACGTACCCTCAAGGAACTTGAGGCCGAAGGGCATCTGCAAAAACGCAAAAAGACCTACCGTGATCCCGATAAGCTGCCTCCGGTCAGCGTGCTGCAAATTGTCGGCACAGATGCGGATGGTGACCTGATCGCCCGCCCCCTTGAATGGGAAGGCCAAGGCGTTGAGCCTGTAATCATGATGGTGCTGCGCGACTCGGATCCTGCACTGGGGGCCGGGGAACGCATCTTGGGCCGCCTCACCGAGGTGAAAGGTGAAACCCACCATTACGAAGGTCGTCTGATCCGCCGGATCGGCACCAACCCGCACCGCGTTCTGGGCGTGTTCAGAAAATCGGCCGAGGGCGGACGTATCGTGCCCATCGCCAAAGGGGACACCAAAGAATGGTTTGTGCCCTCAGGCGCAACCGGCAGCGCCAAAGATGGCGAATTGGTCGAGGCAGAGCAAAGCGGACCAAAATCTCGGATGGGTCTGCCACGCGCGCGGGTGATCAACCGCCTAGGTGATCCAACAGAGCCCAAGGCTGTGTCCTTGATTGCTATTCATCAACACGGCATCCCGGATGATTTTCCCGATGCGGTGATCGGCGAGGCTGATTCCATGAAACCCGCTGCTTTGTCGGGTCGGCGAGACATGCGTGACTTGCCTTTGGTCACCATCGACCCCGCCGATGCCCGCGATCACGATGACGCGTGCTGGGCCCACAAAGACGACGATCCCAAGAACAAAGGCGGCTATGTGATCTGGGTCGCAATTGCGGATGTGGCCCACTATGTGCGCCCCGGCAGCGAGCTGGACCGTGAAGCGCGCAAGCGCGGCAACTCTAGCTATTTTCCAGACCGCGTGGTGCCGATGCTGCCCGACCGCCTATCCGGCGACCTGTGTTCGTTGCACGAAGGTGTGGCACGGGCCTGTTTGGCGGTACGGATGCAAATCGACGCGGATGGCAACAAAATCGCTCACGAATTTGTGCGTGGATTGATGCGCTCTGCGGCCTCGCTGAACTATCAAGAAGTGCAACAGGCCCGCGATGGCGCCCCAAATGAAAAATGCGCCCCCTTGATGGAAGAGGTGATTGATCCCCTCTATGAAGCCTACGCCCTATTGGTCAAAGCCCGCCTCGAGCGACAGCCGCTGAACCTTGATCTGCCCGAACGCAAAGTGGTCTTGTCTGACGAGGGCAAAGTCCTGAGCGTCAATTTCACTGATCGCCTTGATGCGCATAAGCTGATCGAGGAATGCATGGTTCTGGCCAATGTCGCCGCAGCCGAAGCGCTCTCGGCCAAAAAGTCGCCGCTGTTGTTTCGGGTCCACGAAGAACCCAACGCGGACAAGCTAGAGGCTCTGCGTGAAACAGCTATGGCTTCGGGCTTGGTTCTGGCCAAAGGTCAGGTTCTGCAGACCCGTCATCTAAACCAGCTTCTGACGGCGGCGCAGGACACTGACTTTGCCGAGTTGATCAACATCTCGACCCTACGCGCGATGACACAGGCCTATTACAGCCCGCAGAACTTTGGGCACTTTGGCCTTGCGCTGAAATCCTATGCGCATTTCACCTCTCCTATTCGCCGCTATGCCGATCTCATCGTGCACCGGGCTTTGATCTCTGGCCACGGTTGGGGCGAAGACGGGCTGAGCCCGGCTGAAACCGATGAATTGGAAAACACCGCCAATCATATCAGCGAAACAGAACGTCGTTCGATGATGGCAGAACGCGATACCACAGATCGCTATCTGGCGGCGTTTTTGTCAGAACGAGTTGGCAATGAATTTACAGGCCGCATCAGCGGTGTTGCCAAGTTTGGCCTGTTCATCCGCATGGATGACACCGGGGCGGATGGGTTGATTCCAATCCGCACATTGGGCGGCGAGTTCTTCCACTTTGACGCCGAAAGCAATTCCCTGATGGGCGCTGACAGCGGCACTGTGATGACCTTGGGACAGCGTGTGACAGTCAAGCTGACCGAAGCCACGGCAGTCACGGGCGGGATCTCATTGGAACTGATCAGCCTAGAAGGCGAAGCCGTCACCCGCGGGCCGTCTTACGGGCGTGGTCGTGGCCGTGGCGGTCCAACCAAGCGGCGCGCCAACAATGCCAAACGCAAAGCTGGCGTCACCAAGCGCAAAGTTAAGCGTACACGCCGGACGTAGATTTCAGGTGATACCCCAGAGCGTGGCGGATCAACAACGCGTGCCGCTCTGGGTCAATCTGATCGACCGAGGCAAAATGGATCGCGCGTGTCCCTTCGATCGTATCCATGCCCGGAAACGCCTCGGCAAAGGACGAAATGATCGAGGTCTGACAATGGGCGTAGATCGCAAATCCCCCGGTTTTCGGTCGCCCAAGGCGTAGCGTAGACCCCGCTTTGGTTTTGGGGGTCAAATAGGACGGCTGTCCCCATTTCAGGGTTTCTTCAATGGGCCCGACCTGCGGCATTTGCTTGGCCTGCTCTAAGATGAGATCGCGCAGCACAAGCACACCTTCCCGCACATCCTCTGGAAAAGCCTCAAATGCCTCTGCCACCGCTTTGCTCGCAAATTCTTCCGACATGGACCGTCCTCATAGCAACAACCAGCCAGTTTTAGGCTTTAAATGAATGGTTGCTTTCGTGTTGTTCAACTCCAAGCTACCATCTTTCATAAGTTCAGCAATAGAACGAGGAGCAGGTGATGAAAAATCTATACAACGCAGGGGTCTTAGTCGCTTTCACGCTGCTGTGCGATTCGGCACTGGCTGGCCCGTCCGAGGTCACCTTACGACCAAATCCTCGTCCGATCACAGCGCAAGCCACACCGGCGATTGTGCCCGCAGCCTCGCAGGCCACCAACAAAGGCTTTCAGCGCTGGATCAAATCATTTCGCAGCCGTGCCAATGCCAAAGGCATCACCAACAGCACAATGGATCGCGCCTTTCGTGGCGTGACCTTCAATGACTATGTCATCGACAAAGACCGCAACCAATCCGAGTTCACCAAAACTCTCTGGGCCTATCTCGATAGCGCAGCCTCCGACACCCGCGTCAGCAACGGGAAAAAGGCGCTCAAAAGACAAAGCCGTGTGCTGCGCGGCATCGAGGCCAAATATGGCGTCGACAAAGAAGTGGTCGCCGCTGTTTGGGGTCTTGAAAGCGCCTATGGCACCTTTCGTGGCGATATCAATGTGATCGAAGCCTTGGCGACGCTGGCCTACGATGGGCGGCGCGGCAAGTTCTTTGAGGCGCAGCTGATTGATGCGCTCAAAATTCTGCAATCCGGCGATGTGGCCCCGGCCAAAATGACGGGCAGTTGGGCCGGTGCAATGGGGCACACCCAGTTCATCCCAACCTCCTATCAGGCTTTTGCGGTGGATTTCACCGGCGATGGCAAACGCGATATCTGGTCAGACAATCCTGCGGATGCGCTGGCCTCCACCGCCGCTTATTTGAAAAAGCATGGCTGGGTGTCAGGCCAACCATGGGGGGTCGAAGTGACGGTCCCGCGCGATTTCAACTATGCTTTGGCCAATCGAAAGATCAAAAAACTGCCCTCAGACTGGGCCAAGCTTGGGGTGCGCGACACCAAAGGGAAAGCCGTAAGAAACTATGGTCAGGCGTCACTGTTGCTGCCAGCAGGCCACCAAGGCGCCGCCTTTTTGATCTTCAAGAACTTCTCGGTGATCGAACGCTACAACACCGCCGACGCCTATGTGATCGGCGTAGGTCACCTGTCGGATCGCCTCAAAGGGGGGCCAAAGATCCAATCGGGTTGGCCGCGGGATGACCGCGCACTGACGTTCTCAGAACGCAAAGAAATGCAAAAACTTCTGACGCAAAAAGGGTTTAACACCCAAGGGGTGGATGGCTTGATTGGCCCGCTCACCATCGATGCGGTCCGCGACTATCAACGCGCCCGCGGCGACGTGCCCGATGGATATGCATCTCTCAGTATTTTGAAGAAGCTGCGCCGCTAACCACTTGCACAGATCACACAGCTCTGACAGGTTGCCCCTGTTCTCAGGGCGGGGTGAAATTCCCCACCGGCGGTAAGGGGCGTTGCCCCAAGCCCGCGAGCGCCTTGGCGGCCTGTCCGCCTTGGGTCAGCAGATCTGGTGTGATTCCAGAGCCGACGGTCATAGTCCGGATGAAAGAGAACGACAAAAGGAACAGCGCAAGCTGGCCCTTCCCTGTCGTCTTTCGCCTTGGGTGAACGTGTCGCATAGGAAAGGAGCCTTACCATGACACCCACCCGCTACGCCTTTATCAAGGCAAACTGGCATGCTGACATCGTCGATCAGGCGCTTGTTGGTTTTTGTGAAATTATTCCCGCCGCTCAGGTAGACGTCTTTGATGTCCCCGGCGCATTTGAAATGCCGCTCTTGGCCCGCGAATTGGCCGACACGGGGCAATACGGTGCGGTGGCCGCAGCGGCACTGGTGGTCGATGGTGGCATCTATCGCCACGACTTTGTGGCCCAAGCGGTGGTCGATGGGCTGATGCGCGCCAGCTTGGACAGCGGCGTTCCGGTTCTTTCGATATCCCTGACCCCCCACCACTACCAAGAAACCGCGCACCACAACGACATCTACCGGGCGCATTTTGTGGAAAAAGGCCGCGAAGCAGCGCGCGCCGCTCTGATGATTGGCAAAACCCGCCAAAGCCTGGCCGCCTGATTTCATCTTGCTCTAAATACTCAAATCCGACCCTGTCCGCGCAGAACGCGGGCAGGGCAGCACTCCGGCGACGACGCCGCCAGAGACTTACATCTCCATCGCTTCCGCCACCTCAACGGTGCCTTTGCCCCCCTCAAGAATGGGGCACCCTTTGGCCAGGGCCAAAGCCGCATCCATATTCTCAGCGCTCACCAACGTATATCCAGACGCAGGGTTGGCACCGCCGTTGTCTTCAACGCCATTGGCCGTGACGGTTTTGGACATCCCAGCGGGGTTCCCCCCATCCACCATGGCCTCGCCCATGCCTTCCATCCACGCGCCCCAAGCGGCCATGACTTTGGCGCCTTCTTCGGGGGTCTCTGGGCGTCCACCGCCATGATAAATAAACATGAATTTAGGCATTTTTGGTCTCCTCACTGGCTTTGATAATCAATTGATCAAGTTTGCGCAGGCTGCTGGTCCAACCCTGCTCGTGGCGCGCGCCACCATCCCCTTCGTTCAGATTGCGGTGATCCAACACCAACTTGGCCCCATTGGCGACTTCGACAACGGTAAAGGTCACATGACTTTCGGCACCGCGAATATCGTCAGGATCGTGCCAAGCCCAAGTAAACCCAACGGATTTGGGTGGATTGTAACTGGTCACATGACCGGACACTTTGAACCGTTGGCCCTCTCCGTTCACCATAACAGAAAACCACGGACCAAGGCGGGTAAAGTTCAAATCATGCTCGGGCGTATGCAGCCCCTCTGGCCCCCACCATTGCAACAACTGTGCTTGGGTTGTGACCGCATCAAACAGCCGCTGCGCAGGCACCGGGTATTCGCGTTCCAGTCTTAGGTCATCCATTGTCGTCTTCTGCCCCCTGTACGAGAAAGTCATGCAGGCGATCGAGCCCCGCCTCCCAGAATTGCCGGTGCTGCAGTGTCCAATTTGAAACACTGCGCAACGCCTCGGGGCGGACCGAGTACAAGCGCCGCGTGCCGTCCACACGTCGATCCACCAATCCAGCTTCGCGCAGCACTTTGAGATGGCGCGACATCGCAGGTGCAGAGATCGTGGAATTGGCCCCAATCTCTCCGGCTGGCAGTTCACCACGCAGCATCAGCTGCTCGACAACCGCGAGGCGGGTTTCATCAGACAGGGCGGCAAAGGTTTGGGTCAGTTTGGTCATGCATCCTTTATTAACCGATTCTCTATTTAACACAATGGTTAATTAAATTGTCACAGCCTGCACCAAGCCGGCAAAGAAAAACCGCCAACGCACCCAAGTGCATTTGGCGGCTCCACACTCTATTTGTAACTGTCCGTACCTGTCTTTGTAGCTGTCTATGGGATTAGCCCGTCACAAACTCCGACGCTGCATACCCTTGCAGGAACAGCAACGCGGTCAGATCACCGTGGTTGATCCGGATTTCACATTGCGCAGCCACGCTGGGTTTCGCATGCAGCGCGACGCCTGCACCGGCCCGCCCCAGCATCCCCAGATCATTGGCGCCATCCCCCACCGCCATCACCTCGGCCTCCGCGAGGCCCAGTTTGGTTGTGATCTTTTCCAACTGGTCCACCTTGGCCTGTTTGCCAAGGATTGGTCGGGCGACATCGCCGCTCAGCTTGCCCTCCGCAACCAACAATGTGTTGGCGTGGTTTTCGTCAAAGCCCAATTCCTTGGCAACCTTGGCCGTAAATGCTGTAAACCCGCCGGACACCAAAGCCGCATAACCGCCATGTGCCTTCATGGTCGCAATCAAGGCTTTGCCGCCGGGCATGAAGGTGATGCGCTCCGCCAAGACCTTGTCGATGATCGCCACGTCGAGCCCCTTCAGCAGGCCAACCCGTTCCAACAAGGCCCCTTCAAAATCCAACTCACCATTCATGGCACGGGCTGTGATATCAGCGACCCGTTCCCCGACGCCCGCTTCGGCGGCCAATTCGTCGATGCATTCCTGTTGGATCATGGTGCTGTCCATATCGGCCAAAACCATCTTTTTGCGGCGCCCATCAGCCGGTTGAATAACCAAATCAACGCCCAGCTTTTGCAGATCCGCCCAGACGTCCCACTGATTGCTTGGCACCTCCGAGATCGGGAACTCAGCCGCCACATCAGCGGCCAGCCAATCGGCATCGCCTCCGCCCCAGGCATTGCGCAGGTTTTCCACCATCGCGGCCTCGAGACCGGCGGTTTCGGGATTGGTAAGCAGCGATACAACATACATGGGGGCGGTCTCCTTGATCCGGCCGTAATCTTGAGGCCGCTTACCCCATACTTTGCAAATTTACCAGTAACTGGAGAGCACCGAGGCGCGAAGTTTCGATTTCATCCCGATCGCCGTGGTCCAAAATGTTTGCCTGTTGATCCTGACCCAAGGCGCCTGTGCGACCACACGCCATTGGTTTCGTCCCACACAACTTATGATTTCAGCAGTCCCCACCGCTGCCTGCTCCGCCATCGTCGCAATCTGGCGCGACTGGTTGCATCCAAAAACCGAATGCACAGGCCATAGTTCAGGCCATGGCGCTAGAAATCTTGACGAAAGCATACCGAATCCCCGCGCCCCACCCCCGAGGGGCACGCCACGAACACAGCACCGCCGGGTGCCAAAAAGTTTCCGATAGGCGTCAGACTTGCGCGCCCGCGGCGGATTTTGCCGCACCTGCGTCATTTTCACTGTTGAGAATCTTTGTGATCCCAATTATCTGCGGCGGTGGGACACCTCTCCCCAACGAGAGGCGCTTATCTGGAAGGATAGCACAAATGGCTATTGAACAACCGGCAACGCGGCCGGCAAATCCGCGTTTTTCCTCTGGCCCCTGCGCCAAAATCCCCAACTATTCGCTGGATATGCTTGCTGACGCGCCCTTGGGCCGCTCGCACCGTGCAGCAGTTGGCAAAGCCAAACTGAAGGATGCCATCGAAGGCACCCGCGACGTTCTGGGTATCCCAGCAGACTATAAGATTGGCATTGTGCCTGCGTCCGACACTGGCGCAGTTGAAATGGCGCTGTGGTCTCTGCTGGGCGCACGCAAAGCCGAAATGGTTGCCTGGGAAAGCTTTGGCGCTGGCTGGGTCAGCGATGTTGTCAAACAGCTGAAAATCGATGCCGAAGTCAAAACCGCTGAGTACGGCCAGATCGTTGATCTCGCCAGCATCGACTTTAACAACGACGTTGTCTTTACTTGGAACGGCACCACCTCGGGGGTGCGGGTTCCAAACGGTGACTTCATTCCAGCCGACCGCGAAGGTCTGACCATCTGCGACGCCACCTCGGCCGCATTCGCGATGGATCTGTCTTGGGACAAACTGGATGTAACCACATTCTCTTGGCAAAAAGTGCTGGGCGGCGAAGCGGCCCACGGTGTGATTGTGCTGAGCCCACGCGCCGTTGAGCGTCTGGAAACCTACACACCGGCATGGCCTCTGCCAAAAATCTTCCGCCTGACCAAAGGTGGCAAGCTGATCGACGGTATCTTTACCGGTGCGACCATCAACACCCCATCGATGCTGGCCGTCGAAGACTACTTGGTTGCCTTGGACTGGGCCCGCTCGGTTGGCGGACAAAAAGGCATGGTTGCGCGGGCAGACGCCAACGCACAAGCCGTATTTGATTTCTGTGAAGCCAATGACTGGATTGCCAACCTGGCCGAAGATCCAGCCACACGCTCCAACACCTCGGTTTGCCTTAAGTTCACCGATGACCGGATCCAAGACGGGGCCGCCTTTGCCAAAACCGTGGCCAAACGTCTGGAAAAGGAAAACATCGCGCTGGACATCGGTGCCTATCGTGACGCGCCAGCGGGTCTGCGGATCTGGTGTGGTAGCACGGTGGAAACCGCGGACATCCAAGCGATGTTGCCTTGGTTGGCATGGGCCTTTGAGGCTGAAATCGCAGCGCAAGCCTAAGACATAGCAGCGCGCGGGCAGTCACGGGGGCGTTTTCTATCAGAAAACGGTCCGGAATTTATCAAATTCCGCTCTCCCTCGATCCCGCGCGCCACCGATACACCTGACATCAAAGGACCAAAACCATGGCGCCTAAAGTACTCGTATCCGACAAACTTTCCGAAACCGCTGTTCAGATCTTTCGCGATCGCGGCATCGACGTTGATTTCATGCCTGAGCTGGGCAAAGACAAAGACAAACTGGCCGAAATCATCGGCCAGTATGACGGTCTGGCCATTCGCTCGGCCACCAAAGCGACAGCTGCACTGCTGGAAAAAGCCGACAACCTGAAAGTCATCGGTCGCGCCGGCATCGGCACCGACAACGTTGACAAAGACGCCGCCTCGAAAAAAGGTGTGATCGTCATGAACACGCCTTTCGGCAACATGATCACCACCGCCGAACACGCGATTGCGATGATGTTTGCTGTGGCCCGTCAGATCCCTGAGGCCAGCACCTCTACCCACGCCGGCAAATGGGAAAAGTCCAAGTTCATGGGCACCGAGCTGACCAACAAAACCTTGGGTGTGATTGGTGCGGGCAACATTGGTGGCATCGTGTGCGACCGTGCCCGTGGTTTGAGAATGAAAGTGGTCGCTTATGACCCCTTCCTGAGCGAAGAAAAAGCGGCTCAGATGCAGGTCGAAAAGGTTGAGTTGGACGAGCTGCTGGCCCGCGCTGACTTTATCACCCTGCACGTGCCTTTCACCGAGCAGACCAAAAACATCCTGAGCCGTGAGAACCTGGCCAAGACCAAAAAAGGCGTGCGTATCATCAACTGTGCCCGCGGCGGTTTGGTTGACGAAGAAGCCCTGGCCGATGCGTTGAAATCTGGCCATGTAGCTGGTGCGGCCTTTGATGTGTTCTCAGAAGAGCCTGCCAAAGAAAACGCCCTGTTCAACTTGCCAAACGTTGTGTGCACGCCGCACCTTGGTGCAGCGACAACCGAAGCGCAGGAAAACGTGGCGCTGCAAGTTGCTGAACAGATGTCCAACTATCTGCTGGACGGCGCTGTTGAAAACGCGCTGAACATGCCGTCTATGACCGCCGAAGAAGCCAAAGTTATGGGCCCTTGGGTCGCCTTGGCGGGCCACTTGGGCAGCTTCATTGGTCAGCTGACCGACGAGCCGATCAAAGCCATCAACATTCTTTATGATGGTGTAGTGTCTGAAATGAACCTGCCTGCGCTGAACTGCGCGGTTGTGGCGGGCATCATGAAAAAGGCCAACCCTGATGTGAACATGGTCTCTGCCCCAGTTGTGGCCAAAGATCGCGGCATTCAGATCTCAACCACCAATCAGGACAAGACCGGCACGTTTGACGGTTACATCAAAGTGACCATCGTCACCCCTGATCGTGAGCGCTCCATTGCGGGCACTGTGTTCAGCGACGGCAAGCCACGCTTCATTCAGATCAAAGGCATCAACATCGACGCCGAAGTTGGCGCGCATATGCTCTACACCACCAACAACGACGTTCCGGGCATCATCGGGACTTTGGGTGGCGTCTTGGGTGAAAACAACGTGAACATCGCCAACTTTACCTTGGGCCGTGCGGCGGAAGGCGGCGAAGCGATTGCCTTGTTGTATGTAGATGGCGATGTGGGCCAGCCTGTTCTGAACGCGCTGAACGACACTGGCCTGTTCCAACACATCCGGCCTTTGGCTTTTGACATCGCCTAACGGGCGCTCTGCAAACCGATATCAAAGCTCCCCCTCGACCTCGAGTGGGGAGCTTTTTTGATTTAGCTGTTTGAACGGACAGGGCCGCTGCTGCGCAAAACCACAATCAGGAAGATCACAATAGACAGCAGGCTCAGCACAGATCCAAGCTTGGCCAAGGTGTCCCCCTGATCACTCAGCGCCATCACAATGCCGGGCACAACGCAAAGCAATCCAAGGGCCGCAACGCCAAAATGCGCCTTGGCCAACACCCCGGACGCCGCACTGGGAATAAGATGATAATAAAAGGCAAAAATGGCCATCGACACCCACCCAAGCAGGTTCAAATGTGCATGGGCCGGTGAAAGTGCATGATCACCAGAGGCCGACATCTGAATGCCCCATGCCATCCCAATAATGGCTGAAATCACTGCCAAAACCATAAAATTTCGTGCAATTGCCGACATTTATATATCCTTTCCAGATACTCAGCCGTTCAAAATGCGCGGCCAAGCCGTGTCCAAATGATACCCCTCAAACGCATCTTATCCTGTTTGATCTCATCAGGGTATCGTCGACGTCAGTTTCCGCTTACAGCTAAGGAAACACAGACCCGTTTGGCGCAGGATTTTCTACATGAGCTCTCGATCAATTTACGCAGTTGGCGACATCCACGGATTTATCGACCAGTTGGACTGGGCTCTTGCACAAATTGAGAAAGACGGAGGAGAAGATGCAGAGATCGTCTTTCTGGGGGATCTGGTTGATCGCGGCCCCGACAGTCGCGCGGTGATCAACCGGTTGTCTGACGGAATCGAGGCCGGTCGCAACTGGACGGTGCTATGCGGCAATCATGACGACCTATTTGCCACCTTTTTGGAAACCGGCAACCTCTATACCCCTCGGGTCAAATCGGGCCTGCCCTGGAGTGACCCGCGTCTGGGTGGGCTGGAAACACTGCGCTCTTACGGAGTTGATGTGGATCGGTTGGCCCCAACCGACCTGCTGTCGGCGGCCCGGGATCACGTGCCTCACCGTCACCTGAAATTCATCCGCTCTTTGCCGCATTACACCCAGCGTGGCGGCTTGATGATGGTGCATGGCGGCCTCAAACCCGGCGTCCCAATGGCGCAGCAAGATCCCCAAGATTTGATGTGGATCCGAACCGGATTTCTGGATTACCCCAACCCCTACCCTTGGGTGGTCGTTCACGGGCACACAGCCCTGTCGCAACCCGAACACTTGGGCAATCGGGTCAATCTGGATTCCGGGGCGGGCTATGGCCGCCCCATCACGGCGGCTGTGTTTGAAATGGGGCAGGTTTGGACACTCTCCCCATTTGGGCGCGAACCTCTGCGACAAAAACCAAACCCTTATCCCGATCTGTGACGGAACGTTGCGCTATGCTTGTCTCTGCGATCGGTTAGGCTGCCGTCAAACATTTGAGGGAGAGACCCATGTCAGACATCGTTATTCTGGACGGCGCACGCAGCGCAATTGGCACCTTTGGCGGCGCGCTTGCGGGCGTGGCTCCAACCACCTTGGGCGCAAGCGTCACCAAGGATGCCATGACCCGAGCAGGTGTGCGTCCCGAACAGATCGGTCATGTGGTCTTTGGGCACGTGATCAACACCGAACCACGCGACATGTACCTGTCGCGCATCGCCGCAATAGAGGCTGGTATTCCCGACACCACGCCAGCGATGAACGTCAATCGCCTTTGTGGGTCTGGGGCGCAAGCAATTGTCTCAGCCACTCAAAGCTTGATGCTGGGGGACGCTGATTTCGCCATCGCCGGCGGCGCCGAAAACATGAGCCGCGCGCCTTATATCGTGCCGGATCAGCGCTGGGGCTCCAAAATGGGGGATGTACGCACGCTCGACATGATGCTGGGCGCTCTCAACTGCCCCTTTGGTACCGGGCACATGGGGGTCACCGCAGAAAACGTCGCCCAAGAACACGGCATCAGCCGCCAAGACATGGACGCCTTTGCCCTCGAAAGCCAAAACCGCGCCGCCGCTGCCATCGCAGCTGGTCATTTCCAAAGTCAGATTGTCCCGATCGAGATCAAGCGCAAACGCGAATTGATCGCGTTTGACACCGACGAACATCCCAAGCTCAGCACCGCCGAAGGTTTGGCCAAACTGCGCCCCGCGTTTCAGAAAGACGGCAGCGTGACCGCAGGCAACGCCTCTGGCATCAATGATGGGGCCGCCGCCTTGGTTCTGGCCCGCGCAGAGGCCGCAGAGAAAGCGGGCCTCACCCCCAAGGCCCGAATTTTGGGCTATGCCCACGCTGGTGTACGCCCCGAAGTGATGGGCATCGGCCCGGTGCCCGCCGTCCAGAACCTGCTGGCAAAAACCGGCCTCAAAGGCTCTGACTTTGACGTCATTGAATCAAACGAAGCCTTCGCGGCCCAAGCATTGGCGGTCAACAAAGAGCTCGGATTGGACCCAGCCAAGGTAAATCCCAACGGCGGCGCCATCGCTCTGGGTCACCCGGTGGGCGCGACCGGTGCGATCATCACGGTCAAAGCCCTCTACGAATTGGAGCGCATCGGTGGGTCCAAAGCCCTGATCACCATGTGCATCGGTGGCGGCCAAGGCATCGCCCTGGCCATCGAACGGCTCTGATCTTTATTCATCTTGCCCCAAATACTCTGGGGGGAATTGGCCATCGGCCAAGGGGGGCAACGCCCCCTTTTTCCTGCCCTAGCAACGTCAGACGACACACGACCCGCGCGCCAAACGATCAATCGATGCGGATCTGCACCCGATCTGAACGCCCTTCCGCGTCGATCACCGTCAAACGCATGAAGCCTGCACCGACCCCGTCCAACTCGGCTTCACGCCGGTGCACCCCGGTCAAAACCGGCACGCCATTGGCCAGCCACGTGAAAGGCGGGGCACCATCGCGCAGTTTGACCACCAAACGATCCGCTTCCAGCTCCAACGCCGCACCATCCGGCGGGAAGGCCAGCTTTGGCGCATCCGGTGCGGCCTGAAACACCGCATGGCGACTGCGAAACCGTTGCAACGCCTGCGGCAGTTGCGCCGTGCGCACCAGAAGGGTTTCAGGCGGTGGCACAGGCAGGGGCTCAAACCGCGGCTTCAAACGCCCAAAGCTTTCAAACAGAACCGGGGCGGCAAGGTCTCCGCCAAACACACCCGGCACCGGGGTGCCGTCCGGACGCCCCATCCACACCCCAATGACATGAGTGCCATCATAGCCCACCGCCCAAGCATCGCGGTGGCCATAAGATGTCCCGGTTTTATAGGCCAGATCGCCAGTGATGGCGCCTTTGGGTGGCAACAGACCCGATAGGATATGGCCAACCTGCCAAGCGGGCGCAGCGCCGACAAATTGCACCTTCGTCTCTAAGCTGTCTCCAAGGTGCAGGGTTTGAGACCGCCCTCCCTGCGCCAGCCCGGCATAAAGCCCCACAAGATCTTGCAACGTCACCCCAACGCCACCGAGCGCCACGGCCAATCCCGGCTCCCGTCCGGCAATGACCGGCGTCATTCCCGCACGCTGCATCGCCGCCACCAACCGCGGCGGGCCAATTTCCTCGACCAAAGCCACCACAGGGATATTCAATGACAGGCGCAGCGCCTCAGCCACCTTCAGCTCGCCGCGGTACTGCCCGTCAAAGTTTTGCGGCGCATAAGAGCCAAAAGCGATAGGGCGATCATCGATAAGGGTTTCAGGGTGGATCAAACCTTGATCCATGCCCAAGGCATAGACCAGTGGCTTAAGCGTCGATCCCGGCGAACGGAGCGCCTGCGTCATATCCACAAAGCCCTGCCCACGCCCGGGGAGATACCCGCCTGATCCAACCGAGGCCAAAATCTCGCCCGTGGTGTGATCCGCGGCCAAAATGGCGATCGACATCCGTTCGGGCAGACCAATCAGCGCCTGTTGGGCGAGGTCTTGCAGCTGTGACTGCAGCGCGCGATCAAGACTGACGTTGTGTCGCTGGTGATCAGGGTTCTGTTGGCGCATGCGATCGGCCACATGCGGGGCCAAAGCGGGAAAGGCGAGGCGCTGTTTGGGAATGGGGTCCCGGGTTGCACCCTCGACGTTCTCCGCGGTCAGCACCTGCGCTGCGACCATGCGGTGCAACACCCGTTCTCGCGCTGCCAATGCCCGGTCGGGGTATCGGTCCGGGCGGCGCCCTTCGGGGGCTTGGGGCAACGCAACCAAGAGGGCTGCCTGTGCAGGCGTCAGTCGCCCGGGCTCTTTGCCAAAGTAAGAAAGCGTGGCTGCGCGCACACCTTCGATGTTGCCTCCATAGGGGGCCAGACTAAGGTAGAGATCCAGAATTTCAGCCTTGCTGATCCGTTGTTCCAAGGCCAAAGCAACGCGGATTTGGCGTAGTTTTCCGGACCAAGCCCCGGTGCTGCCTTCTTCGAGTAACCGGGCCACTTGCATGGTCAGCGTCGATCCACCCGAGACAATTTTGCCATTGCGCAAAGCCTGCGCCAACGCGCGCACCATCGCCGTGCCGTCAACCCCGGCATGCTGATAAAACCGCTTATCCTCATAGGCCAGCAACATGCGCAGAAACCGCGCATCCACCTGATCGTGTTTGACAGGCAAGCGCCAGCGTCCGTCCGCAACGGTATAGGCGCGCAGCAGATCACCATTGCGATCACGCACCTCTACGGACTGTTCCAACGTCAATTCTGGCAGCACAGTTGAGGACACCCAGGCCGCGCCCATATCCCTTAGGGCCGCGCCGCTCCATAAAAGCGCCACGAGCCCAAAAAGTGCATAGCGTCTCACACCGTCACTCCGTTACACGCACCGAGCCAGATGCAGTTTGTGCGCGGTATTGCGGCCGGTACATGTCTTCGACCGTTGCTGCAGGATGATGGAACACACCGGGGGACACAGCCCGCACCATATAGGCCAGTTGGAAATTGCGACTGGTGCGCTGGCTGACGGCGGCCAGAAAACGATCCGACCGGAATTCGCTGTGTTCGGCATAGGCAGGCTTCAACCAATCCAGCGCCCGAACATCTCCTTGGCGCAGCAAATTTGGGTTGTCGATTTCAAACCCAGCCGGCAATGGATCATTGACCATCAGACGCGCGCCGCCTTTTTCAAAAGGAAACACCTCAAGGACCACCACCAGTCGCGTTCCTGCGCTGACCGTTTCGGGGGACACGGGCTCTCCTTCTGGGGTGTAATAGCCGCGTTCAATACGATAGCCATATCCGCCTTCCAGCGTTGCGCCTTCGGGCACCCCGGTTGTTGTCAAGGTGATCTCCGTTGGTCCATCCGCGACGTTGCGAATTGCCAATGGGTGTTGCGACATTTTCTCTTCGAACGTTCGCACAAATGGCCCGTCCAACTCGGCCCCATTCAGCGTCAAACCCGTGATCGAAGGATCTTGCACCAAGGCTTTGGCTGCCATCAATGACCACGCGGCCTCTTGGGTTGAAAAGCCTCGTTCAATCACGCTGATCTGTTGGGCAAGTCTTTGTCGATCTACGGCGTTGCTTCCTGCTTCGACCGCAAGGGCCAACACCCCTGCGTTATCGCGCAACCGCGTGCCATAATCCGCGCGCCACAGGTTCTTTTCAGATCCCTTCGCCGTGTTGATCATGCGCGCAGCGCGGGCAAACATCGCATCCGCTCGGCTTTGATCCCCGTATTGCGCCAAAGCAGCGCCCAATTGCGCCGCAGCCAACGGTGTGGTGAAGGCATCGCCTTTGACATCCGCATAATAGCGCAGATCCCCCATCGAGGCCGCGCCTTCGCGCGCCAAAACCAACAACGCAAAGGCCAATTCCCCGCCGCCCTGATCAAAGTCCGGCGCATAGTTCACACCATTGCGCAAATTATCCATCGCCATGCGGAACGCCAAATCCGGAACGTCATAGCCTTCGGCCCGTGCGCGGCTCAGGAAATCTGTGACATAGGCATTCAGCCACATGTCGCCACTCTCTGGCTGCCATAGACCAAAGGCCCCATTGGTGGCTTGACGTGTCAGCACCTTTTCGATGGCTTGCGACACCCGTTTCTGGATGCGATCCCGTCCACCAATCCCCAAGGCTTCGCTGACTTGCCCCATATAGAGCAGAGGCAGCGCCTGACTGGTGACCTGTTCTGTACAGCCATAAGGGTATCGATCAAGCGAGGCCAATAAAGCCGGGGCATTCAAACGCGCCAGAGGTCCGGCGGTCACAACCGCAGAGCCGCTGCCCGCGCGCAGCCCGGCAAAGACGTTGTTGTCCAGCGTGAAGACTTTGTTGGCCGCCAAAGTGAAGCGCTGAGTTGTGGAGATTTCGGGGTCATTATTGCGCACCCCAAGTGTCAGGTCCTTGAGCAGCAACTTGCCATCAGGCGTCGTCAATGCCACCCGGATGGCATGATCGCCAACCTCTTGCGCGGTCAAAGGCAGGCTCAACGTGGCCTTACCCAATGGATCCAATGTCACACCAGAAGGCGCGGCATCGACCAGCGTCACCCCCTGTGCGGTCACATCCAGACCCATCCGGCCCGCCGGCCCTGTGGCGTGCACAATCTCAAGCAACAGACGGCTTTCATCCCCCGGCGCAAGGAACCGCGGCAGGCTGGCTGTGACCACAACAGGATCTCTGACCAAGACATCTGTTTCCGCTTGACCAACGCCTGTTTCAGACCATGCAACCGCCATCAAGCGCACCGTGCCATTGAAGGCAGGCAGATCAAAACTGAACGGGGCGGTGCCATCTGGCCCAACCTTGATAGGGCCACTGAAATAGGCGACCAATTCTTCGGTCGGAGGCGGGGAATCAAAGCGATCCTGACTGGTGGCGTCGCCCCCCGAGCGGACCTGCCCCATTGCGCCATTCATCCCGTCAATCAAACGCCCATAAAGGTCGCGAATTTCGACGCCCAACCGGCGCTGGCCGAAATAGTGTTCCGAAGGGTCCGGACTGTCAAAACTGGTCAGGTTCAGAATGCCGACATCCACAGCCGCAATGGTCACATATCCTGTATCCCCTGCCGTCAGGCCGTCAACTTGCACGGCGCCGGTCAGAGGGCCGCGCGGATTGGCTTCGATCGGGGCAAGCATCGCCACTTGCAATTGCTTTTCCTGCGGATCCACCTTGGCATAGGACAGACCCATGGCGCGCGCCGGATTGCGCCCAGCGGCAACATCCATCGGACGAATGACCGAAGCGGTGACATAGGCCCCCGCCCCCCAGTCATCAGTCACCGGCACCTCAATCACATTTTCACCTTCAACCACGTTCACGGCTTTCATCGCAATGACCCGGTTGGACATCACCGTGATCAAAGCTTGCCCGGCATAGCGCGGAACCAGCCGTAATTGCGCCGTGTCTCCGCTGCGGTAGGCGGGCTTATCCAGTGCGAGCTCCAGCGTATCCGGTGTCGACGAAGTATCAGCAGGCGCATACCAACCAGCATAGAAATCGGTTGAGGCAGAGACATAGGTTTGCCCCTCGTACTCAACGACCAACTCATAATTGCCCCACTCAACCGGGGCGTTGATTTCCACTGGGCCATCGCCCAGCATCGCGTCGCCACGTGCCACCGCTTTGCGCGAGCGGATCGCTTCCCAATCCCAATTGCCCCACTGCTGATACCACTGATAGCGGGTGGAAACGCGGTTCAGCGTCCATGTCACCGGCATGTCGCTCAGCTGCAAATTGGAATCCAGCGCAATAACCTGAAAGCGTGCTTCGGTGCCCTCTGCCACCACATCGCCAAACATCTTTTTGATGCCGATGACGGGTTTTTCCGGGGCCAGAGCCTGGGTCAGGCGACGCTCAACCGGACGTCCAGAGCCTTCGGAAACTGAAACCAAAATCCGGGCTTCTAGCGGTCGATCTGCCTGCTCTGCCACTGGCAAGCTGATCGGCGTACGCGACAGACCGCTGGCATCGGTTTTATCTGCATCCCAATATTCCGAAATCGGCGAGAACCGTTCGTCGTGGCGCCCAAATGTGTATCCAGCAAATCCTTCGACCGCGCTGGCCTGTGCCAGAACTACGGTGCCACCCACCGGCAGATCCGCCGCTGGGGCCCCGAACAAATAGTCAGCTTGAACCGTCAAGGTCGGCGCATCACCAGGACGGAAAGGGCCTCCTGGCAGGGACAAAGAGAAATCGATGCGCTCTGGCAAGAAATCTTCGACAAGGAATTTTTGGCTTGCCAAGGCTGGGGCCTCGGGGTCCGCTTTCAGATCCAATCGCCACGTCCCACGCGGCACTGTGCTGCCCAACGGCATCGCAAAGATATGGCCGCCCGACGCGTCCCGCGTCGACACATGTCGCGCGTATTCCACACCATCAGGGCGGGTCAAAATTGCGGTGACCGGCAACTGTTGGATCGCTGTCGAGACCCCGTCGCGCACCAAAGCTGTCACATGCACGGTTTCCCCCGCCCGATAGGCGCCGCGTTCAGTGGTCATGAACACATCAATCGCCGGGCTTGGTGGCCGCCCCTCAACCCCACGATCCGACAGATCAAATGCAGGGTCCGTCAGAGACAGGAATGTCATGTCGTCTTGACCGCGTTCAACCAACACCATCGCGGGTTCTGACGGGCCTTCGCCTTTGGTTAAACCCGCCGCAAAAACGGCGTGACCATCAGCGTCAAATTCGATCTTTCCCAACACGCGATTTGAGCGCGAAATCAATGTGGCCGTGGCGTCGGCCATTGGGTCCGCAGTGGCCAAGGATCGCACAAAAACATGTAAACCGTCTGTTCCGCTTAGGGTGGTTACCCCCAGATCGGACAGCACAAACCATTGGGTGTGGTCTGGATCATCATAGGGGTCTGCCCCCTGAAACTGTGCCGACAGGGCATAGATCCCCGCTGGGAGGTCCGCAATAATGTCGCCCATAGGCAAACGGGTTGTCACATCTTGGTTCAGCGTGTTTTGGATATCGCCTTCGCCACGCCACACCTCTTCGGCAATGTTGTCAGCAAAGTCGTCGCGTTCCCAATAGCTGAGGGGACGCGCAAAATAATTGTTCTGAATGGCCCGCAGCAAATTCCGATCGCTGACCTGACGCAATACCAGATCAATGCGATCGACATTCACGGTTTCGATCGGCAGCGCGGCATCTGCAGACTTTGGCAAGACATAGGCTCGCCCGGTAAAGCGCACCAAGGGGTCGCGATCCTGTACGTATTGGGTCAACGTCACGTCTTTGATCAAAGCTTCGCCATTGGCCGCCGGCAGACCTTCGCGATAGGTAAAATTATATCGTTCGCCGTGCTGCAGCCCCTCGACACACAGCTTGTTCCCACTCGCCACAACCGCAAGTCCGGTGCTCGGCATTTTTACATAGGGGGTATAGTCAACCGCTTCACTGTCCAATTCTTCGGAAAACTCTGCGCAAAACCGCGGCGTGACGCTGTTGCTTTCAATCTGATTATCGGTGATGCGAAATCCATATTTACCGACGGCATCATCCACGGCTTCTGCCAATTCAGGCCAATTGGGTTGCTTGTCCGACGCCAAACGCAGAGGCGCAATCATATCGCGACCACGTCCGCTGTCTTCCATGGCCTGTGCCATTGTGTGCAAGGCAGAGGCCGACAGGGCGGGGTTATCGGTGCGCAGATACGTATTGATGGCCGCCGAAATGGCTCGACGGCGGTATTTACTTTGGTTGCCCGATTCTAGCTTTGAGGCATTGAGTGAAAAGATGGCATAATCCAGCCAGTGATCGGCTTGATCGCTCTGAGCGACAGCACCGCCCATCCAACGCATTGCTGTGACCCAATTTTCTGCGGTGCGGGCGCGCCCAGCGCTCTGCAACATTGAATCAACTGTGTATTGCCCTGCCGGATGGGTCCAGCCCACCTTTAGCGCCTGCTGTCGTGCGGCGCTGGTGTCGTTCTTGCGCAGGAAAGGCAAATCCCGCAAGCGCTGCGACGCAGCGTTGATCAGGGAGGTTGGCGTATCGACAATTATGGCCGAATCGGCCCCTTCATAATCGATCCGTTCTGTGACCTGAGATTTAGGGAAACACGCATTTGAGCGCGTGTTGAAGGTAAAGGCTTTGCACTGGGACTGCGTCAGGCACGCCGTTTCACAGGCTTGATAGGTTGTGTCAAATAAGGCCTGCAAATCAGAGCCATAGAAATCAACGTCACGCGTCATGATTATGCGCCGCTCTGGCACCTCATCGGCGGCAAAGCTTGGCCCAACAGACAAAACCAGGGCGGCAAGGGCAATAATTGCACGGCGCATAATAAACTCTCCTCAAAATGGATAGCTGAATAGTGACACGCCGCTTTGCGACTTAGCAAGAATTTCCGGGTCTTACGCTTGAGGCTTAAATGTTTATTCACTTCGACTGCCCAAGCTTGGATGTGCCCGTGCCCGCAGATTCGAGGAAGTGAATGAGCCTAGCCATCAAATTGGCCGAAGAACGCCGTGCCCGACTGGCTGCGGAACGTTTGCTGGAACTCAAACAGGCTGAACTGTTTTCTGCCAACCAAAAACTGGGGCGGCACGCCTTGGCCCTCTCCGAAGAAATCGTGGAAACCCGGGCGCAAGTTGAAACAATCAAGGATGAAAACCAGCGGGTCAAATCCGAATTGGGCGAGGCCCATCAAAAGGTTGAAATTGCCGAACGCCGGTTGTGGCATTCCATTGAAACCATTCAGGATGGCTTTGCCTTCTTTGATGTTGATGATCAGATGATCGCCGCCAACAACGCCTATTTGTCGCTGTTTGAAGAAGTGGAAGAGATCGCGGCGGGGGTTGCTTATCCGCGAATTTTGCAAATTTTGACGGACGAAGGCATCGTCAATATTGGCAAACACAGCCCCGCAGAATGGCGCGCCATGATGATCGCGCGTTGGCAATCGCCCAGCCCGCAACCGGTGGTGGTCCGTTTGTGGAACGATCAGTATATCAACCTTATCGACCAACGCGGGCATGGCGGGGATGTGGTCAGCTTGGCCTTGAACATCACCGAAAATGTGCGCCACGAGAAAGAACTCAAGGCGGCGCGCAAAAAAGCCGAAGCCGCAAACCGGGCCAAATCCGCGTTTCTTGCCAATATGAGCCATGAAATTCGCACGCCCATGAATGGTGTGGTCGGCATGGCAGAATTGCTGGCCGACACAACACTGACCCAAGATCAGCGTCTCTTTGTTGAAACCATCAAAAATTCTGGCGAAGCTTTGTTGGTGATCATCAACGACGTGCTCGACTACTCCAAAATCGAAGCCGAAAAGCTGGTGCTGCACTCAGAACCCTTCGACTTGGAACGTTGCATCCATGAAATCATCATGCTTTTGCAACCCTCCGCCCGCGACAAGGGGATTGAACTGCTGGTGGACTATGATCTGTTCTTGCCGACCATGTTTGTTGGCGATCCCGGGCGTATTCGCCAAGTATTGACGAACTTACTGGGCAATGCGGTGAAGTTCACCAGCGAAGGCCACGTCTTGGTGCGTGTCGTGGGTGTTCAGCCCACCGGCGCAGAGGACACCCATATTCACGTCACCGTCGAAGACACCGGGATCGGCATTGCGGCAGAAAAATGTGACCATATTTTTGGCGAATTCAATCAAGTCGAGGATGAACGCAATCGCCAGTTTGAAGGCACCGGGTTGGGTCTGGCCATCACCCGCCGCCTGATTGCATTGATGAAGGGGGACATTTGGGTCGACTCCGAAGAAGGTATTGGATCAAGTTTCGGCTTTCGCATCGTTCTGCCCGCCGCCGAACGGGATGAAATCACCGCCCCCATTCTCTCTGGCGTTATGAAGCGGGTTTTGATCGTGGACGACATGGCAGTGAACCGTTCGATTTTGGAAAAACAGCTGGAAGTATTGGGCGTCCAGACCGTCAGCTGTGCCAGCGGCGCAGAGGCGCTGACCCTGCTGGACGACAAATTTGATGCGGTTCTAACTGACCATAACATGCCGGAAATGGATGGGGTGACGCTTTCAAATGCGATGCGTAAAACTGGCTTTGACATGCCGATTTTGATGTTCAGCTCCAGCTCAAGCGTCGAAGACATGCGCCAGCGCAGCACAGACATTCAGGCCTTTATGCAAAAGCCGACGCCACGGCGCGAACTGTTTGCCCAATTGCAATCCTTAGGCGCCGACATCTCCACATTGCCAAAGGTGCAGGCCTCTTTGGACACGACAGCGGTACAAGTGTCGCCCTCCCAACGCGCCATGCGGATCCTTGCCGCTGAGGACAACAAAACCAACCAGTTGGTCTTTGAAAAAATGACGGCCGAATTGGATATTGATCTGCGGTTTGCCGAAAATGGGCTAGAGGCCGTGCGCCTGTACCAAGACTTTGCGCCAGACATCATATTCACCGACATCTCGATGCCCAAAATGGATGGCAAAGTGGCCACGCAAAAAATCCGGGCGATGGAAACCCAAGACGCAGCTCATGTCCCGATTTTTGCGATGACTGCCCATGCGTTAGACGGGGACGATCAAGAAATTCTTGCCGCGGGGCTGGATGGGTATCTGACCAAACCCTTGCGCAAACGCGATATCTTAACCGCGATCGAAGCCAACTGCCCCCGCGACGTTCGTCCACCACGGGTTTCATTGGATCAGGCGGCAGTCGACTGAACACTCACGTCTTGGCGCAGGAACACCAACCGGTCGCCGTCGCTTTGGTCGGGTTGAAACGCATAACCGCCGATGTCAAAATCGTGCAACGCCTCAATCGAATTCACCCGGTTTTGAATGACAAAACGCGCCATCGCCCCCCGCGCCCGCTTGGCATAAAAGCTCACAACTTTGGCGACGCCGGCTTTCTCTTCAAGAAAGACAGGTGTCACCACTCGCAGTTTAAGGGCCGCAAGATCAACCGCGCCAAAATACTCCTGACTGGCGCAATTCACCAAAATTTGGCTGCCGATCTCTGCGGCGCGGGTGTTCAGCGCCTGTGCAATGTCGCTGCCCCAATACTCATAAAGCGATTTCCCACGCTTGGTCTTCAGGCGGCTGCCCATTTCCAAGCGATAAGGCTCGATCGCATCCAAGGGGCGCAGCATTCCATAGAGGCCGGACAGAATGCACAAATGATCCTGCGCCCAGGTCATTTCGTCGGCGTCCAAGCTTGCCGCTTCAAGCCCTTGATAGGTGTCTCCCGCAAAGGCCAGCGCGGCTTGCTTTTTGTCCAATGTGCCAAAATCGCGAAATCTATCTGCGTTCAATTGGCCCAATTTTTCGCTGATATGCATGAGCTTCATCAACTGACTCACCGACAGCTTTTTGGCTACGGCGGCCAGTTCCTGCGCCTGTTCTTGAAAGGCTGGAACTGTTGAGTTCAGACCCTCAACCGGGGTCATGTCCAATTTTTTCGCAGGGGAAACCGTAACCAGCATGCCCAATCCTTCCTTATTCAACAACTGTTAACCGGCATCCTTCACAACGTCCAAAAAGACGTCGGCAAATCGATCCGCGCGCCTGTCGCCCAACAACCGTTGCATGGCGTCCAAGTTTTGCGGCTTCATCTGTGCCACTTTGGCCAACAAAGACGCCGAACAGCTTAGGGGTTTATCCGCCCCCTCAGGGCCGCGGGCCAATTCCGCCTGCGCTTGCAGCAGACGGTCATAAACCGTTCCCGCCTCGCGCCCGGCCAGTTTGCGCCGTTGCGGGTGCATTTCGGTGCTTTCACCAACCACCACGGACAGAAAATCTGTGCCATAGCGTTCAAGTTTCTTAGCACCAACTCCGCTGATACGCGCCATTTGATCCAGATCGGCGGGCCGTTTTTCGGCCATCTCGATCAAACTGCGGTCAGTGAAAATCACATAGGCTGGGACATTGGCCGCCTCTGCCAGCGCCCGCCGTTTGGCCTTAAGCGCCGACAACAATGGCGCATCTTCGTCACTGACCAACATTTTGACCGCTGGGCGGCGTTCCGCTTTGGCAATCGTGTCTTTGCGTAAGTCGATCTTGGCTTCGCCGCGCAAAATGGGGCGCGCACTTTCGGTCATCCGCAAGGCCCCGTGACGCTCGCGATCAGGACGGATCAGATCGTGCCCCATCATTTGCCGGAAAATCGCCTGCCACTGCGGGCGCGTATATTCCTTGCCAACGCCAAACGTCGGCAGGGCATCATGCCCTTTGGACAGGATCCGGTCATTGGCATTGCCCAACAGAATCTCGATCAAATGCCCTGCGCCGTACCATTCTTCGGTGCGCAAAATAGCTGAGAGCGCCATGCGCACGGGCTGCGTGCCGTCAAAAATTTCGGGCGGTGTGTCGCAAAGATCGCACGTGCCACAGGTGACTTCGGTTTCGCCAAAATAAGTCAGCAGCGTCTGGCGGCGACATGTCAGGGCCTCAGCCAGGCCCAACAGCGCGTTCAACCGCGCATGATCGGCCATGCGGCGTTCTGGCGGCGCCAGACCTTCGTCAATTTGAGTGCGCCGCAGACGAATATCTTCGGGGCCAAAGAGCGTTAACGTTTCCGCCGGTGCACCATCGCGCCCCGCGCGCCCAATTTCTTGGTAATAAGCTTCGATGGATTTGGGCAAATCAGCATGGGCCACCCAGCGGATATCGGGTTTATCGACGCCCATCCCAAAGGCCACGGTGGCAACAACAACCAAGCCGTCCTCTTGTTGAAAGCGACGCTCAGCGACGCGTCGATCATCTGCCTCCATGCCACCGTGATAGTGACAGGCCGTGTGCCCCGCATCCCGCAACGCTTTGGCGATGCTTTCGGTTTTGGCACGCGTGCCGCAATATACGATACCTGATTGCCCTTTACGCGACTCAGCAAATTGCAAGATCTGCTGGCGGGGGCTGTTCTTGGCTGCAAAAGCGAGGTGAATATTGGGGCGATCAAACCCGCGCAAAAATTTGGACGGGGCTTCGCCATCAAACAAGCGTTCCACGATTTCGACCTGCGTTTCCGCATCCGCCGTCGCAGTGAACGCCGCCAGCGGCACACCTAAATCACGCCGCAACGCTCCGATACGGAGGTAATCTGGCCGGAAATCATGACCCCATTGGCTCACGCAATGGGCTTCGTCGACGGCGATAAGATTGACACCAATGCGCCGCAACATGTTCACCGAAGAGGCCGCGCCAAGCCGTTCTGGCGCCATATACAACAGCTTCAGGCGGTTCTCTTCGAGCGCCTGCCACACCTCGTCGGTTTCTTCGGGGGTGTTGCCACTGGTCAGGGCACCGGCTTCGACACCGGCTTCGCGCAGACCGCGCACCTGATCGCGCATCAATGCAATCAACGGTGAAATCACCACCGTCACACCCTCGCGCATCAGCGCAGGTAATTGGAAACACAGGGATTTGCCCCCGCCTGTGGGCATGATGGCCAAAACATTTTGGCCATCGGCCACAGCTTGCACAACGTCTTCCTGCCCGGGGCGGAAGGCGTCATAGCCGAAAACATCGCTCAGAAGCGTGGCAGCGCTTGGCATGGAATCCTGTAATTTTGTCTAGATCTGCTGTTACAGAAGTATTCACACACAAGGTATCGGGGGACAAGCCCAGATCACATGAACGCGGCCACGTTATTGGTCAAGACGATCCGGATCACATAGATCCCGATGATCACCACCAAAGGCGCCAGATCGATCCCGGACATTGGGGGCAAGATGGCGCGCACGCGGCTGTAGATCGGCTCTAGCAGGCGTTGCAACATATACCAGATCTGTCCAACCAACTGTTGGCGCACGTTCAGCACCTGAAAATTGATCAACCAGCTCATGATGATATGCGCGATGATGAAGAACCAAACGATATCAAGCAAAAGCATAATGATCTGGAACAACGACTGCATATTGGACACCTTTTTCTTTTCTGACCGGTCACAGGTAAGGCTGAACGGCCCATTACGCAAGCGTTGACGCGGGGTTTGTCTTGACTGGCTTTCTTTCGAAGTAAACAGGTTAGTTCAGCTTGCTGTAACGAAAGATCGCCGATGTACCCCTATCTACGTCTCGTCAAAGAATTCATTAAGTTCAGAAATGCGCCAGCGTTGCCGTATGATGGCACCCATGTGTCTCAGCATATGTGCCTGCCGTGGGATATTGATCCCTTCATGGAGTTGAACAACGGGCGCACGCTGACGCTGCTCGATCTCGGACGTTTGACGATGGCCAAACGGGCAGGAATGGTGGCCGCGCTGCGCCGCGAGCGTTGGGGCATGACGATGGCGGGTGTCTATGTGCGCTATCGCCGTCGGATCAAAATGTTTGAGCGCTTTGAGATACGCTCTCGGGCGATCGGGACAGACGACAAATTCATTTATCTGGAACAAACCATGTGGAAGCGGAACGGTGAATGCGCCAACCACGCGGTCTATCGCTCTGCGGTCACCGACAAGAACGGCATTGTGCCGCCAGCGAAGGTAATTGCGACCTTTGCCCCCGAGGCCGCGTCGCTTGACCTGCCAGAGTGGGTCCAACAATGGATAGAGGCTGAAAAGGCACGCCCTTGGCCGCCGATGCAGGATTAACTTGATCCCCTTCCCTTCACACTGTCATAACCCCCAACAGGGGAAACTGTATCGGGGACAGACATGCGCAAGCGGATCTGGGGTTGGTTCTTTTTTGACTGGGCCAGCCAGCCATATAACACACTGCTTCTGACGTTTATTTTTGGCCCCTATGTCAAAGAACTTGTTGGCGATGGCACCTCGGCTCAGGCCGCTTGGGGGTTTGGCATCGGCGCGGCAGGCATCGTGATCGCCCTTTTGGCGCCGATTCTTGGGGCGCTTGCCGATACCGCGGGCAACCGAATGCGATGGATTTGGTTGTTTTCAGGGATGTATGTCATCGGTGCCTTTGGCCTGTGGACGGCTTCCCCGGAGAATTTCAATCTCGAACTGACTTTGCTGTTTTTTGCCATTGGGCTGATTGGGATGGAGTTCGCGACCATCTTCACCAATTCAATGCTGCCTGACTTGGGCACCAAGGAAGAGATCGGCCGAATTTCAGGCAACGGATGGGCCTTTGGCTATGTTGGCGGCTTGATCTCACTGGTTGTGATGCTGGTGTTCTTTGCGGAAAGCGCCACAACTGGCAAAACCTTTGTCGGATTGTCCCCAGCATTGGGATTGGATCCTGAGCTGCGTGAGGGAACGCGGTTCGTCGGTCCGCTGGCTGGGTTTTGGTACGCGCTCTTTATGATCCCGTTTTTCCTGTGGGTCAGAGACCCGAAGTCCGCGAAAGCACCGAAAGGCGCAACCAAGCAAGCTTTGGTGGCGCTGGCTGGCACACTGCGGTCTTTGCCCAAAACACCCTCTTTGTTCGCCTATCTCACCTCGTCCTTGTTTTATCGCGACGCTTTGAACGGCATGTATGTCTTTGGTGGCATCTATGCCGCTGGGGTCTTGAACTGGAGCGTCGTTGACACCGGCATCTTTGGCATCCTTGCGATTGTGTCTGGCGCGTTGTTTGCTTGGCTTGGCGGCATGGCTGACCAACGGCTCGGGCCAAAGCCCGTGATCCGTGCCAGCATCATTGTGCTGAGCCTTGTGGCCATCGCGATTGTCTTTGTCTCGCGTGACAGCGTGTTTGGCGTGGCTGTGGCGCCTGACTCAAACCTGCCTGACATTGTGTTTTACGTTTTGGGGGCGCTGATTGGCGCCGCAGGTGGGGTGATGCAATCCGCCAGCCGCACAATGATGGTGCGCCAAGCCAACCCAGACAAGATGGCCGAAGCCTTTGGTCTTTATGCGCTTGCGGGCAAAGCGACCTCTTTCTTGGCCCCTATGCTCATTGGAATGGCAACGCTGGCCACTCAGAGCCAACAATTGGGCGTGTCTCCGCTGATCGGGCTTTTCCTTTTGGGGCTGATTTTGCTATCTTGGGTTAAACCCGACGGAGACCCCCAAAAATGGCAAGACTCCTCAAACTGATCGCGGCCTCGCTGCTTGTGGCAAGTTGCAGCGGTTCTGACAAAAGTGTTGATGGCGCCAATCTGTCCCTGTCCTCGCAGCAGCACGTGCCCGCCGAGATGCAAGGTGTGTTGGCCAAACAGTTGTTTGGGGCCCATCGTGCGCCAAGCACACAGCGCGCAGATCCCCATGGCAGCTATGCCAAAGGCTGCTTAGCAGGTGGTCAGCAATTGGCCGAGACCGGGCCGACGTGGCAGGCCATGCGCTTAAGCCGCAACCGCAATTGGGGCCACCCCGACACGGTTTCTTTCATTCAGGATTTGTCAGCCAAGGCTGCGCACCAACCCGGTTGGAAAGGGCTCTATGTCGGCGACATGAGCCAAGCACGCGGCGGCCCAATGCTTAGCGGTCATCGCAGCCACCAAATGGGATTGGATGCGGACATCTGGATGCTGCCCCCAGATAGATTGGATCTGAGCGCGGCAGAACGTGAAACACTGTCCTCGATTTCCATGCGGCGCGAAAAAGGCGCTTATGTGAACAGCAGCTGGACCCCGCAACATCACCAGATCCTCAAAGCCGCCGCCCAAGATCCGCGTGTGGCGCGCATCTTTGTTTTCCCCGGCGCCAAAGTGCAGATGTGCAACGACGAAACCGGCAACCGTGATTGGTTGAACAAAATACGGCCTTGGTGGGGACACCACTATCATTTTCATGTGCGTCTGTCGTGCCCCGCGGGTGACAAGAGCTGCGTTAACCAAGCGCCTCCGCCGCCCGGCGATGGATGTGCCGACGCTGAAAAATGGGTGCAAGACATCCTCTATCCGCCGCCCCCGGATCCGAACCCAACCCCGGTCACCCCGCGTGCTGAACTCACTATGGCAAACTTACCCTCCCAATGCGTCTCCGTCTTGCAATCACGATAATCGCTCTTTTGATTGCGGTGCCCTTTGCACTGCAACCAAGAGCCGAGACCGCAGACCGCGCCAAATTTCTTCAGTCCTATGAATGGCACGGCAGCCACAAGTTTTTTGGCGGCTTTTCGGCAGTAGAGTTGGATTCGAAAGGCACCGGATTTATTGCCCTGTCGGATCGCACCCTTGCCGTCAAAGGCACAATCGAACGCCACAAAGGCCAGATCACCGGCATCAAGGTCAGCAAAAAGCAAAGCTTGCTGGGCACAGATGGTAAGAAACTGTGGAAGCTGAAACGTGATTCCGAAGGGTTGGCGATCGGCAAAGATGGCCGTCTGTTTGTCAGCTTTGAAATGCTGCCACGGGTCTGGTCTTATGCCTCTCCTTGGGGGCGACCCGAACCTCTGCCAGAGCACGCCAGCTTTGCCAAGATGGAACAAAACCGCGCCCTCGAAGCTTTGGCCATTGATGCCTCTGGTCGCCTGTACACGCTGCCAGAAAAACCCCTCCGCGGCAGTAAAACCCTGCCCCTATATGTCTTTGACGGCACGTGGCGTGTGGTGCGCCAGCTGAGCCATCTGAATGGATTTGCGCCTGTGGGCGCCGATTTCGGCCCTGATGGCCACTTTTACTTGCTGGAACGCAACTTTGGAGGCCTTGGTTTTCGCAGCCGCGTGCGCCGCTTTGAACTGGGCGCATCAGATCCCACAGGCGAGATCTTGTTCACCTCTGATTTGGGCGATCACGACAACCTAGAGGGCCTGTCAGTTTGGCGCGACCAGGACGGGCACATTCGCCTAACGATGCTGTCAGACGACAATTTCAAGTTTTTCCAGAAAACAGAGTTTGTGGAATATGTCGTAACGGAAAAACTTGCCAAGCCCCCCACAACGCATTAGACGCCTCCCGTTCCCCGAATGACCGGGGGCCAAGTGTCCGCTACCTTGTCAAAACGGGAAACATGATATGTACCGCATTTACCTACCTGGCATTCTTGCCATGGCCGCCGTTGTCGTGGCCTCAAATATCCTCGTCCAATATCTGTTCGGCCAATGGCTGACGTGGGGCGCTTTCACCTATCCCCTAGCCTTTTTGGTCACCGACGTGATGAACCGCGTTTACGGTGTAGGCCCGGCACGCAAAGTTGTTGTGGCTGGCTTTTTGGTGGGTGTTGTCTGCTCGCTGATCGGCTCCCAAATTATGCTTCAGGGCGACGGTTATGAATATGCCGCTGTGCCGCTGCGTGTGGCTGTGGCCTCTGGCATTGCCTTTCTCATCGCGCAACTGACCGATGTGGCGATCTTTAACCGTCTGCGCGCAGGGGCGTGGTGGCGCGCCCCGCTGGCGTCTACTTTGATCGGATCTGCGCTGGATACAGCTCTCTTTTTCACCATCGCCTTCTCGGCGGCGATCCCCTTCTTTGGTCCCATGGCCAACGATGCGGTGGCTTGGTCTTGGGACGCGGTGCCGCTGCTTGGCGTCGGCCCTGCGCTGCCTTTGTGGGTGTCTTTGGCGGTTGCTGATTGGATGGTCAAACTATCGCTGGCTTTGGTGGCACTTGTGCCCTTCCGCATGATCGTGGGGAAACTAACTGTCCAGACCACATGATTTTGTTTTGACTTTGAGCATTTCTGTGCAACGATTCAATTATCGAAACATTCAGAAAGGAGGTGCTCTTGTGTCTAATGGGATCATGGAGAAGTGGATCGGAACAGTTCGAGGGGAACACATCTGAGGCAGCCCTTGGTTGTTAACTCATCGAATTGGTGCCCACCTAACCGGTGACACCTCCTTAAATCTCTAGGGTCGCCTGATCGGGCGACCCTTTTCCTATTACCGGACCAAAGGTTCATTCCAATGCTGCGTGTCAACGACACAATCGAAATTGCCGACTGGGAGCTGACAGAGTCTTTCATGCGCGCCTCTGGCCCCGGCGGACAGAACGTTAACAAAGTCAGCACCGCCGTCGAACTGCGGTTCGAAGCCGAACGCAGCCCCAATATTCCCGGTCCGGTCAAGACCCGCCTGAAACGTTTGGCGGGGCGTCGCTGGACCAAAGAAGGCGCGTTGATCATCCAATGTGATGAAACCCGCAGTCAAGCCCGCAACCGCGACATCGCCCGCAATCGCTTGGTCGAATTGATTGTCAAAGCCACATTCAAACCCAAACGCCGCATCCCCACCAAACCCACCAAAGGCAGTCAGCGCCGCCGTATCGAAGGCAAAAAGCAACGCGGCGAGGTCAAGTCGCTGCGCGGTCGGGTCACCGATTCGGATTGAGCCGCCGTTTTCGCTCTGGTCACTGCAAAATTTGCGCGCAATAGTGCCGGATGAACACTTATACTCTCGACAGTCGCTATGCTTGGATGCGCCTTGGCCTCTCCGTTCTGATCGGAGTGATCGGCAGCGTTGGCATGTGGATGATCATTTCAATCCTGCCCGCGATTGAACGTGAATTTGGTCTGGATCGCGCCCAAACAGCCTATCCCTATATCGCGACAATGGTTGGCTTTGGTCTGGGCAACTTTCTCATTGGAACGGTTGTGGATCGCCTTGGAATCACCAAAGCGCTGTCCAGCACCGCCCTGCTGATTGGCGCCGGCTTCTTGCTGGCCACCCTCAGCCCCACACTCTTGGTGCTGTCGATACTGCATTTTGTCATCGGCCTCGGCACAGCGGCCAGTTTTGGGCCGCTGATTGCCGACGTCTCACTTTGGTTCATGAAGCGGCGCGGCATCGCCGTCGCCATCGTGGCCAGCGCCAACTACCTGTCCGGGGCGTTCTGGCCCGTTGTTCTGTCAGATTTGCAGGCAGCCCAAGGCTGGCGCGCCGTCTATATCTTTCTCGGCATCATGTGCCCGCTTACCTTGATCCCTCTGGCGCAACTGTTGCGCCGCCGCGTGCCCGCCGCCATCCTCGCCCAGTCCAACGCCACCTCTGCTGCCCGCACCCGGGCCAGTGGCTTTTCCCACACCACCCTTGTTCTGATGCTTGGCGCCGCCGGGGTTGCCTGCTGTGTGGCCATGTCGATGCCGCAAGTCCACATCGTCGCCTTCTGCGTTGATCTTGGCTACGGGCCGGCAGTGGGGGCAGAAATGCTGTCGCTCATGCTGCTGGGCGGTGTGGCGTCGCGTCTGGTGTCTGGCCTGCTCAGCGACCGTCTGGGCGGGTTGACCACCCTTCTGATCGGCTCAGCGCTCCAAATGCTGGCGCTGTTTTTGTACCTGCCCTTCGATGGCCTGGTCTCCCTCTATGTGGTCTCAACCCTGTTTGGATTGGCCCAAGGGGGCATCGTGCCCAGCTACGCTGTGATTGTGCGGGAATTCATGCCCGCTGAACAGGCCGGTGCCCGTGTGGGATTTGTCATGATGACCACGGTCATTGGCATGGCGCTTGGCGGCTGGCTCTCAGGGCTGATCTACGATCTTTCCGGCAGCTATCAACTGGCGTTTTGGAATGGCATCGGTTGGAACGCCCTCAACCTGTCCATCGCAGTGATCATCCTGCTGCGCAGCCAGCGCCCCCAGCCCGCTCACGCCTGATCTTTTTCTTGGGTCAAATACCGCGGGGGTGAACGGTGAAATCCCATTTCACCGGAGGGGGCAGCGCCCCCAACGACTGCGCCAAACACCGAACCGACCCATGACAGGGACACAGCCCAATCACACGCAATCGCTTACGCGCCGCGACCGATGCCCATATGGTTTTCGCCGCGCTTCGATGCCAGCTTGATCTGCTTTTGGCGCTCACGGAACCGCAGTTTGTCTTCTTCGCTGGTCTGATCGATACAGTGATGACAGGACACACCTTGCTCAAATTCGGCCCGCTTGGTGTCTTCGGGCAGAATTGGACGACGACAGGCGTGACACAGCTGATGCGGCCCTTCCTTCAGGCCATGCCCCACCGAAACACGGCCATCAAAGACAAAGCATTCGCCTTCCCAGCTGCTCTCGTCTTGCGGCACCTCTTCGAGGTATTTCAAGATGCCACCTTTCAGATGAAAGACATCTTCAACCCCTTGCGACATCAGGTAGTTGGTTGATTTTTCACACCGGATACCTCCGGTACAAAACATCGCCACGCGTTTGTTGTGGAACCGCTCTTTGTTGGCTTCCCACCATGCGGGAAAATCACGAAAGCTTTCGGTTTTGGGATCAACCGCGCCCTCAAAGGTGCCGATGGCAACTTCATAGTCATTGCGCGTGTCGATGACCGCCACATCCGGGCTGCGGATCAAAGCGTTCCAATCCTGCGGATCCACATAATGTCCAACCGAGGCCAACGGATCCACATCCGGCTGCCCCATTGTGACGATCTCTTTCTTCAATTTCACCTTCATACGTGGGAAGGGCGGCTGGGACGCCGTGCTTTCCTTACACTCTAGGTCTTGGCATCCCGGTAATGCACGCAGATGCGCCAAAACGGCGTCAATCCCGGCCCGAGAGCCCGCGATTGTGCCATTCACGCCTTCATGGGCCAACAGCAAGGAACCAGTCACCCCCTGCGCCAAGGCCAGCTCTAGCAGAGCAGGTTTGATCGCGGCGGGATCGTCAAAACGGGTGAAGTGATAGAGTGCGCATACGGTAAACATATTGTCGATTTACGCCTCTGATCCTTTGTTTACAAGCTTCAGAACGCAGATTCCGCTGCCTGCGCCAATCCGTCCACCACAGCGGTGAACACTTCGGATGTTTCTGGGGTTGCTTCGGGGAATTGCTGTTCAACCCGATCCCGGATCACGCTCATCAAACTAGAGCCACCAACATAAACCACCCGGTCCACAGAGCGCGGGTCGCATCCCGCCTCTTGCACGGTTTCCAGAGCGCAGGCCCCAATTTGATCCGCATAGGTTGCCAGTTCAGCCAGCATCGTATCCCGCAATAAAGAAGAGGACAGGCCCGATTCAATCACGTCGAGCTTGATCTGGGCTTCGTCCGCGCCGTTGGCTTCGATCTTTCCAGCCTCGACCGCATAGGCCAAATCATGCCCCAAATGCATTTCCAGCACATCCCCAAGCCGGGCAAACAGCGCGGGTTCCTGTGCAAGGCGCTGCCACTTGCGCACATCCCGCTCTAAAGCAGGCCCATAGACAAAGGTGATTTTTTCCCAAGTCGCCAGATCATGAAACAAAGCGCGCGGCGCACTGTGGTGGCCTTTGCCCATCTCATTTCCGATGTTGGCGCCATAGCCAAGCAAGGGCATGGCATGGCTCAGACTCAGCACCTTATCAAAGTCGGTGCCACCGATGCGCAGACCCTGACTGGCCAATACATTGGTTTTGCCGTTCTTGCGTTCACATAGGGTGAAATCCGAGGTGCCGCCGCCGATATCAACGATCAGGATCCGCCCTTCTCCGCCGACCGCCAGTGCGGCTGCTTCGGGTTCTGGCAAAAAGCGCACCTCTTGAAAACCTGCCAAATGATAGGCCTGCTCCAAATCCACCAAGGCCTGTGCGTTGCGCTCGGCAGAAGCAGAATGGAACCGCACCGGGCGTCCAGACAAGGCGTGGGTATAGCTCTGATAGGTTGCCGCTTCGGCGCGGGTCCGAACCTCTTCGAGGAACCGCGCGATCACTTCGATCAACGTCAGTTTTTCGTTGAAGAACTGACGTTTTTCCTGCGCCAGTGGCGTGCCCAACACCGATTTCAAAGAGCGCATAAAGCGGCCTTCGATGCCATCCATCATCGCCCGCGCAGCCACGCGGCCATAGAGCGTTTTACGCTTGTTGAAGTCTAGGAATACGGCCGTGGGCAACGTGGGTTCACCCGGCTCAAGCGGAATGACATAGGGCGCCCCTTTGACGCTCACGCCAGCGGCCGTGTTGGAAGTTCCAAAATCAATGCCCAAAACAGCCATGATGTCATCCCACTCGAAAAAGGATCGTTTAATAAAAACGCATACGTGTTTCAACGGCTGGATTTCAAAACTGCTATAAATTTCCGGGCCGCAGTGCCCCGCGCCTTGTGCTGATGCTGAGGCGTGGTTTTGCACCAAGGTTTTGCGCCCGTGGTGGGGCAAACAGTTGACCTTGGGATTGAGCTTGCCTAGGCCTTGGCACAAAGGAGCCCGACATGACCCATGCTTTGATCGTGATTGATGTTCAGAATGATTTTTGCCCCGGCGGCGCGCTGGCGGTGCCCGAGGGTGACCAGATTGTTGCTGGTATCAATCAAATGATTGACCAGTCAGATGCCGTGATCTTGACCCAAGACTGGCACCCAGCCGGGCATTCTTCGTTTGCCTCAAGCCATGCAGGCAACGCCGCTTATGACCTGATTGACATGCCTTATGGGCAACAGGTTCTATGGCCCGATCATTGTGTGCAAGCCAGCGACGGCGCTGCGTTTCACCCCAAGCTGAACACCACCAAGACGGATTTGATCCTGCGCAAAGGGTTTAATCCCAAAATCGACAGCTATTCTGCCTTCTTTGAGAATGATCACACAACACCGACAGGCCTTGAGGGATATTTGCGCACGCGCGGGATTTCCAAACTGACCATGGTCGGATTGGCGACAGATTTCTGTGTGAACTATTCCGCGGTGGATGCGGCCAAGCTGGGGTTTGATGTCAATGTGCACCTATCGCTTTGTCGTGCCATTGATTTGAACGGATCCCTTGCGGCTGCGCTGGAAGGGATGAATGCGGCAGGTGTCTCGTTGAGCTGACCCTGCCGCACTCTGATCAGTTTACAACGCCGCGCCCGTCAAAGCCGCAAGATTCCATCGCCTTTAGATAAGAGGCGGTGAAACCGTTCAGAAAAGCCACCGTCAGGACTTTGTGATCAACCACAACGTCCATCTGACCGTTGCGCCGCATCGCCTGAAGCACCCATTGGCTTTGGGGGTGGTCAAACGAGATTGTGGCGTGCTGAAAGCCTTCTTCATCGATGTAACCCCTGACAATGCTGTCCATCACATCATTGTCGTCAAACCGGATGTAGACAGGCTGACCATCCTGCGCGACCGTTCTTTGGTGGCGAAACGCGTTTTCTTCGACCACAACGGAAGGGAAGTAATCAGGAGGACCAGCGTCCCCATTGCTGATCTCGAACGAGACACTTGGCTCTCCGTCCCCGCCAGTTAGGGCGACACAGGTGCGCCGCAAATCTTCGCCGGTATCAATCTCTTCGACGTGAACCCGCCAAGAGCCGTATTCATAATACCAGTCCTCGGCTTGAACCGGGGCTGTGAGTGCTGCGAACACAACTGCGCAGCTTAGGGCGCTTTTTTTCAACTTATATATTCCCTGTTTTATGGTTTTGGCCTGCCACCTTAGGCTGCCCAATACTGGTCCCTTACGACGTAGCTTGCAAAGCCATTAGCAGATTGATTTAACCGGTGCGCGAAAGGGGTCTCAAATGGTTGATATTGCTACCCGGGTTTGGAATCACAAATGGAAGATTGATCCGATTGTTAGATCGTTGATCGACACCGATTTCTATAAGCTGTTGATGTGCCAATCTGTCTTTCGCAACAAGCGCGACACCCAAGTGACGTTCAGCTTGATCAATCGCAGCAAGCACATCCGCTTGGCTGAGCTGATTGACGAAGCGGAGCTGCGCGAACAGTTGGACCATATCCGCTCGCTCTCCCTGACCCGCGGCGAAAGCACCTGGCTGCGCGGCAACACGTTTTACGGCAAACGTCAGATGTTTCGCCCAGATTTCATGGAGTGGTTCGAATCCATGCGCCTGCCAGAATACCATCTGGAACGGCGGGACGGGCAATATGAGCTGACCTTTCAAGGAACGTGGCCCGAAGTCATGCTGTGGGAAATCTCTGCATTATCCGTGCTGATGGAGCTGCGCAGCCGTGCAGTTCTGCGCGATATGGGGCGGTTCGAAATCCAAGTGCTTTATGCCCGCGCCATGACCAAGCTTTGGGAAAAGATCGAGCGCCTGCGCCAAGTTGATCAGCTGAGGATTGCAGATTTCGGAACTCGGCGGCGCCATTCCTTCTTGTGGCAGGATTGGTGCGTTCAAGCCATGAACGAAGGCTTGGGCGAAAAATTCGTCGGCACCTCAAATTGCTTGATCGCAAAGAATCGCGATCTCGAAGCGATTGGAACCAACGCGCATGAATTGCCGATGGTCTATGCCGCTTTGGCGCAAAGCGACGCCGACTTGGCCCAATCTCCTTATCAAGTTCTGGCCGATTGGCAGGAAGAACACGACGGCAATTTGCGGATCATTTTGCCCGACACCTATGGTACCGCTGGATTTCTGGACAACGCGCCTGATTGGCTGGCCGGCTGGACCGGCATCCGCATTGACAGTGGCGACCCGGCTTCGGGGGCCGAAACGGCGATCAATTGGTGGAAATCTCGCGGCGAAGATCCAACCCAAAAGATGGTCATCTTTTCGGACGGGCTGGATGTCGACAAGATTGAAGAGCTGCAGAACCAGTTTAACGGCCGGGTACGCCCGTCCTTTGGCTGGGGCACCTTGTTGACCAATGATTTTCGCGGCCTAATGCCAAACAAAGCCTTGGATCCGTTTTCCATGGTTTGCAAAGCTGTTGAGGCCAATGGCAATCCAACCGTCAAACTGTCAGACAACCCCAACAAGGCGATGGGTCCAAGTGATCAGATCGAGCGCTACAAGCGGGTGTTTGAGGTCGGCCCGCAAGAAGCCATGAAGGTGGTTGTCTAACCGATGGGTTGGCTCGAATTCCTAGCAGCCTTTGCCGTGTTTTTTGCAGCGCATAACATTCCCACGTGGCCTGATATCAAAACACGCCTTGTTGCGCGTTTGGGTCAACGTGGCTTTGGTCTGTGCTATTCAGGCCTTTCTCTGTTGGCGCTGTATTGGCTTTTGATCGCCGCAGGGCGCGCACCGCTGGTTCAGCTTTGGCACTGGGAACCTTGGCACAATCTTGTGCCCATCGCTGTGATGGCGCTGGTGATTTTGATCTTGGCGCTCAGTTTGGGGCGTCCCAATCCGTTTTCGTTTGGTGGTGCCAACACCGCCGCTTTTGATCCCAAACGCGCGGGGATGGTCCGTTGGACACGCCACCCCGTTCTAGCAGCCTTGTTTCTTTGGGCCTCTGCCCATTTGGTGGCAAATGGCACGCTGGCCCATCTGATTGTCTTTGGAATTTTTGCAGTGTTTGCCCTGCTTGGCACCCGTCTGATTGATCGACGCAAACGCAGAGAGTTGGCGGATTGGACCACATTGCAGATTGCTATGAAGTCCGCCCCTTGGGTGTATCGCCCCCCGTCTTGGCGGGGCTTTTTCCTGAGGTTGGGCATTGCAGCGCTTTGCTATGTCACGTTGCTCTGGGCACATGGTGCTCTGTTTGGCGTATCGCCTCTGGTTTAGGCCAAACTAGTCTTGGTTCAACTGTCGCAGCATACGCGCCAAGTCGATGTGCTGTGCCTCTGACATCTTCTGTCCAAAGAGCGATTCGATCTGCGGACCATAGGTTTGCCACATCTCGCCGCGCAGTTGACGCCCCAAATCCGTGATCACCAAGCGCTTGCCACGACCATCTTCGAGACTTTTTTCGCGTCGCAAATAACCGCCTTTTTCGATGCGTTCCACCAGCCGAGAGACGCTGTATTGCTTGAGCAACAAGGCCGCTTCCAACTCGTACTGGCGCAGCCCGTTTTCGCCTGCTTTTTCAAGCTCAAACAAGACATCGTAATGGTTCAGTGGCGGGTGACCAGACGCGCTCAGCGCGTCTTCGATTGTGGTCATGGCGTTGGTATAGACCCGAACCAAATGGATCCACGTCTGCATTGTTGTGTCTGAGGGCATCTTCATTTCGCCTTTTTACATGCAGTTGCATTTAAATACAAGTTGTGCCACCTACATACATGCAAACGCATCCAAATGGAGACTCCCATGACCACCCATCACCTGATCAGCCATCATTTGTGCCCCTATGTGCAGCGCGCCGTGATTGTTCTGTCGGAAAAGCGCATCGAGCACGAGCGCACCTATATCGATCTGGCCAACAAGCCAGAGTGGTTCAAACCCATATCCCCATTGGGCCGCGTGCCTTTGTTGCAAACCAACGACGCCGTGCTTTTTGAAAGCCAAGTGATCGCCGAGTATCTGGACGAAGTTACGCCGGGATCACTGCACCCGACGGACCCACTGAAAAAAGCCCGGCACCGCTCGTGGATCGAGTTTGGATCTGAAACACTTGCGGCCATTGGTGGGTTCTATCTCGCCAAAGACGACGCGGCCTTTGAGCAAAAACGCCAAGCCCTGCGCGCGAAATTTGAACGTATCAATTCCGAAATTCAGGGCCCCTATTTTGCTGGTGATGACTTTCACCTGATCGACGGGGTTTGGGCCACAATCTTTCGCTACTTTGACGTCTTTGATGACATTCAGGACTTTGGCATTCTGAAAGATCTAGAACCACTGAACACATGGCGTGAAACTGTCGCAGCACGCGACTCTGTGATCAACGCAGTGCCAGAAGGGTACAACGATCGCCTCAAGACATTTCTAAGCAAAAAGAACAGCGTCTTGGGCCAGATGATGATGCGCCTAAGCGCGGCGGCATAGGGCAGCACTGCCTAAACAAACGAGGTATCAGGCCAAGAGGATTGAGCCTGATATCCGTCGTTTCATGAGCGGCGCTACGCTCGGTGCATTGGCTCTCAATTCCGTAAATCTACTCTGTGAAGAGAATAGAACCGGTATTCAAACGCCGTTTCCAACTTGAATACCTTGGCCTGTGCGCCATTCGGAAAGTACAGCAATACAGCCACTTTCACGAGACCGATCACCGCGTTACAGCAATTGATCAGAACGTCAAAAGGGCAGTCAGAAAACTGACAGCACAAGTTTATTTTTTGCCCAAAATTTGTGCAACTAAAAATTGCATTTTTTCTATAGCTTAACGCAGGTGCGTCGTTATCCAGTGCAGAAATATGGTGATTAACTCAACGGGTTAAGACAGGAAAATCCATGAAGGCCGGTGGCGATAGTGGATCTGTTAACGAGTGCAAAGGTATTATAAATGTCCATATCCATTAAGACACAATTGGTTTTGACGTTCTCTTTTCTTTCGGCAGTCATGATAGCAATTGCTGGATTCTCTGTTTACGAATTACGCAAAGTGAAAGACCACGGTGATCAGATGGTCCAGGTCCACTTTTATGAAAACGTGAAAGTAGAAGAACTGCATGGGTTGCAGCTACAACTGCAAACCCAAATGCGGGATTACCTGATGATCCGACGCGGTGATTCAAAGCAGCGCGCACGCATCTGGCAAAAGATGGAATCCCTAACCAGCCAGCAAGCGTCAACCTTTCAAGAACTCAAAGCCAAGAACAACCCAAATCTGGCGCCCTACCTTGACCGATACGCTGCGGAAAACAGCCACATGCAAAAGCTGCGCACAGATATCGCCCAACAGATGATGTTCGGTGTTTCCGACCGCTCCAGCGACGTTCTGCTGCTCAAAATCACCCCGTTGTCGCAAAATATGGAGCACCTGTTCAGCGAATTGCAGGTCTATGCCACCAGCGCAATGAACCATGCTGCGGCTGACTCTGAGCAGGTGTACCAAGAAACGGTGACCCGCCTGTCGCTTGGTATCGCTGGCGCGCTCTTCCTGAGCGTTCTCATTGCGTGGCGTGTTACGCGGTCGTTGAAGGTCGGTCTCACCTCGGCCGGTGTCCTAAGCCGCGAAGTGGCCCAAGGCCGCCTGCACATCGGCTCCGAAAAGCGCCCAACCCACGAAATCGGGCAGTTGTTGACCAACCTGGACAACATGACAACCCAATTAAATGGGGTGGTCGGCTCGGTGGCCTCTGGCGCCGAAAACGTCTCGGTCAGCGCCCAGGCAATGACCGAAACCGCAGATCAGCTTAACGATGCGTCGCTGGAACAAGCTCGGTCCTCGGATGCGTTGTCCAGTTCGATCGCCGTGGTGACAAAATCTGTCGAACAGACGGCCTCACATGCCCATCAAACCAATGAAATGGCGAAAAAATCTGTCGCCCAAGTCAAAGAGTCTGAGGCGGCGGTGGGCTCAGCCTTGGCCGCAACCGAAGAAATGTTGACGCAAATTGAAGTCGTTCAAGAAATCGCGCGCCAAACAGATCTGCTGGCTCTCAATGCGGCGGTTGAGGCCTCTCGTGCAGGGGACGAGGGCAAAGGCTTCAGCGTTGTCGCACAAGAAGTGCGTAAACTGGCCGAACGCAGTCAACGCACGTCGGGGATGATCCAAGAACTCAGCCAGCGCACCATGACCGCCGCCCGTGGGGCGCGTGAAAGCCTTGGAGGCCTTGGCCCAAGTATCGAAAGCACAGCCACCTTGGTTGGAGAGATCAACAACGCGAATGCAGATATCTCTCAAAGCATGCTGCAAGTTCGTGCCGCTGTGACCGGGTTGGACGAGCTGTCGCAACGCACCAACGCCAACTCCGAAGAAATGTCTGTGACAGCCGAAGAATTGGCACAACAAGCCAGCGCCCTGCGCGAAGCCGTTGGGTTCTTTGAGATAAGCGGAACGTTTGACGCAACCGGGGCTCAGCCTGAGGCGACGCCTATCAAATTTGCGCCTGCCGTAGAAGCGGTTAACCCAACCCCTGCGGATCTACAGGCACGGGCGGCATAGCTAAGGCCGCACAACTGTAGCCATTGAGTTAGGGGGGCGGGGCAGCACAGCGCCTATGTACCCCCAATCTGCGGTCGAACTGGTGAAACATGGTGATCCCGACAGGATTCGAACCTGTAACCTGCCCCTTAGGAGGGGGCTGCTCTATCCAGTTGAGCCACGGGACCACGCCTGTGTCACATAGTCCGGCGACGCGACTTGAACAAGTCTAAGGTAACGCGTTAGCATCAGGGCAATCAGACATACAGGAATTCCTATTGAGCCAGTCCCCAAACCGCCCGCTGACGCTTCGTGATGTTTCTGAAGCCTCAGGTGTGTCCGAGATGACAGTCAGTCGCGTGTTGCGCAATCGTACGGATGTGTCCAAAGCCACCCGCGAAAAGGTGCTGCTGGCCGCAAAACAACTGGGCTATGTGCCCAACAAGATCGCCGGAGCTCTGGCCAGTCAACGGGTCAACTTGGTGGCGGTGATCATTCCGTCAATGTCCAACTTGGTATTTCCCGAAGTCATGACCGGAATCAGCAAGGTTCTGGAAGACACCGATTTGCAGCCCGTTGTTGGCATCACCGACTACATTCCTGAAAAGGAAGAAAAAGTGCTGTATGAAATGCTGTCTTGGCGCCCCTCTGGTGTGATCATCGCCGGGGTCGAACACTCTGAAGCTTCGCGGGCCATGATGCGCAGTGCCGGCATTCCCGTTGTGGAAATCATGGATGTGGATGGCGAACCGGTGGATGCCATGGTGGGCATTTCACACCGACGTGCGGGATTGGAAATTGGCAATGCCATCATTGAGGCAGGCTATAAGCGCATCGGCTTTATGGGTACAAAAATGCCACTGGATCACCGGGCTCGAAAGCGGTTTGAAGGCATGACCGATGCCTTGGCCAAAGCGGGTGTCGAGGTTGCTGACCAAGAGTTTTATTCTGGTGGATCTGCCTTGGGTAAAGGGCGCGAGATGACGGCCGCGATGCTGGAACGCACGCCGGACCTCGATTTCCTATACTATTCAAATGACATGATCGGCGCCGGTGGGCTGCTGTATTTGATCGAAAAAGGCTATGACATCCCCGGCGACATTGGTTTGGCCGGGTTTAATGGGGTTGAGCTGTTGCAGGGCTTGCCAAAGCGGCTGGCCACAATGGATGCGTGCCGGGCCGAAATTGGTCAATGTGCCGCCGAAATCATTGTTGAGCGGACAAATAACCCCGACAAAGATATCGAAAACCGGGTGGTTTTGACCCCCAAGCTTTCCTTTGGGGACACGCTGCGCAGCCGCGCGACCTGAGCTGGTGGTCTTGATCTGAGAGGGCGCTTGGGCTGAGGTGTCAGATCGCCTCCGGCGGGAGTATTTTGCGCAAGATGAATGCAGGGGCGCTTAGAGCATGCGGATCACATCTTTGTCGACCGCCAGCATATAGCCTTTGCGGGTGATGTTTTTGACCAAAAGCTCACTGACCATTTGATTGCCCAGAGTGTCGCGCAGGCGTTTGATACGTGTGGCCCCCGCGGCCTCTTCGCAATCGGCGGCGGATTTTCCGGACACCATGCCTTCGATTTCTGCGCCGGACAAAACATCTTCGTCCATCCGGGCTTCGGCCAGAACGGAGAGGGTTTCCATGGCAGCAGCGGTCAATTTGAACCCCATGTTGTTGAGGTAGACGGTGTTTTCATCCCGGCTGATCAACAATGAAGACACCTGAATGCCGGATTGTTCGATCTGTGCCAGGCGGCGGTTCATCCCCACAACCAGCACCAGAAAAACCAAGGCCGCAATCAGCAGGGCGGTCGCAAAGATCATTAGGACAAAAATCACCATGCGATAGCTGGTCAGCGTGTCACCAAAGGCCGTGCCAGATTGGGCCAGAATCTCGAGCAGTTTGATTTCTGATGGCGCCGTCAGCATGTCGTTTTCGACAAAGATCCTCTCAACCCGAGAGTTGAAGGCATTGGCATCAGGCAGCGTCAAGAACAGCAAAATCGCCGCGCCCAAGAGGATCGCGACGATCGCAGAAATTCCGGCCACAAGCAGGCGCGTGCCTGAGCGGCGAATCTCAGTAACGGAGAAAATACTGTCCGGCACTGTCTTTCCTTTGTTCAAGCCCGGTCTCATCAAAGACCGAAAGCACATTCAACAACACCCATCCTTCATTGGTCAGGCGGGGGCTCAGCTCTTGTTGGGCGGCACCAACGTCACAGCCGCCGGAAAGCTGGGCCACGCCATAGTGCAGGCGCAACGGGCTGTCTTGCTTGGCTTTGTAATCGGCGTAGCAAGCGGCTTGAGCCGTTCCAGCAAGACCAAAAACAAGGGCCGCAGTGAGGGATATGGAGCGAATATTTTTCATGGGTCCAACATGCGCCGAACGGGGGTGTTATTCAATAACCAAAGGGGGTTGAACCCTGTGATATGCGATAACAATGGGCTGTTATTGCCTGTCTGACGCCGGTTGGATGAGGGTGAGGTCATAGCCTTGGTGCCACGTACCAATTTCCAGCGCCGGGGCCGATTGAGACTTATCTGATCTGAAAAGGACCTGCCAAATGTCACGCAAATTCATCGCTTCCATTCTCGCCGCCTCTCTTGCAATCACGTCTATGGCGGCAGCTCCAGCCCGCGCTGACCAAGATGATCTGGCCCGCTTCCTTGTGGGCACCACCGCTTTGGTGATCATTGGTGCGGCGCTGAGCAACCGAAACTCAAACGACTCTGCCACCGTAGAAGTCACCCGTCGCCGGGACGTAGAGCGCCCCCGCCCCCGTCGCAACACGGCGCTGCCGGGATTCTGCCGCTCGCGCGTTTGGACCCGGGACGGAAACGTGCGCTTTATGGACGGTCGCTGTCTGCGCCAGAATTATGATCAGGCCCGCGATTTGCCCCGCGCTTGTCGCATCCGGGTGGGTGAAGGCCAGCAAACCCGCCGTGGCTATGAGATGCGCTGCCTGCGCAACCGCGGCTACACTGTGGCGCGCAACTAAACCCTTGCATGTCATCTGATGTTGCGCTTGTTCTGTGAAAATGAGCAAACCAGATTTTTCCTTTGAAGCAGCCGCCAACGCGCAGGGATTCCTGCGCGTTGCTGGCGTTGACGAAGTGGGGCGAGGTCCTTTGGCAGGCCCTGTGACCGCTGCGGCGGTTGTGCTGGACCCCGCCCATATTCCAGAGGGGCTGAATGATTCAAAGCAGCTTAGCCCGAAACGCCGAAACGGATTGCTTGAGGCAGTGTTGGAATACGCTGATGTTTCGGTGGCGCATGCCTCGGTCGCCGAAATCGATGAGATGAATATTCTGCAAGCCAGCCATCTGGCGATGGTGCGCGCGCTGGCCGGTCTCAAAACCCGCCCCGATTTTGCCCTGATAGACGGCAACCGCCTGCCCAAAACGTTGAACCTTCCGGCGCAAGCGATTGTCAAAGGTGACACGCTTTCGGTGTCGATTGCAGCGGCCTCAATTGCGGCAAAAATAAGGCGCGATGCCTTGATGTGGGATTTAGCGCAACAGTTTCCAGGTTATGAATGGGAAACAAACGCCGGATACCCCACCAAAGCACACAAAGCGGCGCTGTCCAAACTGGGGGTGACCCCACACCATAGACGTTCGTTCAAGCCGGTGCACAATATCTTGTATCAAGAGTAAAGAGTAAGCTTATGATTCAAAAAAGAAATTGACCTCGAATCCCGTTTGACTCATTTTTAGAGCCAACCATAGAGCGCAAAAATGCGCCAGGTATTGAGGCAGAGTATGAGCACGAACACGAATGATAAGGGCGCTCCAGCGCTCCCTATCAACACGATTCTTGATGGCGATTGTATCGAAATGATGAACAGTCTGCCCGAAGAATCGGTTGATCTGATTTTTGCAGACCCCCCCTATAACTTGCAGCTGAAGGGCGATCTGCATCGCCCTGACAATTCCAAAGTTGACGCGGTGGACGACGACTGGGACCAGTTTTCCTCTTTTGCCGTTTATGACCGCTTTACCCGCGATTGGCTGGCGGCAGCCAAACGGATCCTGAAACCCAATGGCGCTATCTGGGTGATCGGGTCCTATCACAATGTATTCCGTCTAGGATCAGAGCTGCAAAATCAGGGCTATTGGATCCTAAACGACGTTGTGTGGCGCAAATCAAACCCTATGCCGAACTTCCGTGGCAAGCGGTTCACCAACGCGCATGAAACGCTGATCTGGGCCAGCAAAACGGAAAAAGCCAAATATACCTTCAACTACGAAGCGCTCAAAGCGCTGAACGAAGGTATCCAAATGCGCTCGGACTGGGTGTTGCCGATCTGTACGGGCGGTGAGCGCCTGAAAGACGACAACGGCGAAAAAGCCCATCCGACACAAAAACCCGAATCCCTGCTGCACCGTGTGATCCTGGGCACCACAAATCCCGGCGATGTCGTGCTGGATCCATTCTTTGGCACCGGCACAACAGGTGCTGTCGCCAAAATGCTCGGCCGCAACTACATCGGGATCGAGCGCGAAGCGGCCTATCGCAAAGTGGCGCAAAAGCGCCTCGCGGCTGTGCGCAAATATGACCAAGATGCGTTGCGGGTTTCGACCAGCAAACGTGCAGAGCCACGGGTGCCATTTGGACAGCTGGTCGAACGTGGTCTGTTGCGCCCCGGCGAAGAGCTTACCTCGATGAACAACAAGCGCCACAAGGCCAAGGTGCGGGCTGACGGCACGTTGGTTGGCGGGGATGTCTCAGGGTCGATCCATCAAGTTGGGGCCGCCCTTGAAGGTGCGCCAAGCTGCAATGGCTGGACCTATTGGAGCATCAAACGCGAAGGCAAAGATGTCTCGATTGACCTGCTGCGCCAGCAAATCAGAACCGAAATGAAAAACTAACACTCTTGGCCTTCGGGCCAAATGGTTACCGCCAGCGCCGGCACTCTGTGCAGGGCGCTCAACTTACCCCGCCGCGCAAACGGCGGGTTTTTTTTGTCGCCATTTGCGGGATTTGACCCCCTTGTTGACTTGCGACCCACCCAAGTTGAGGATTTTAAGTCACCAAACTTGCGGGCCAAAGAAGCGATGCGCGCCGCGGTCAAAGGTGTCCTTGGGGGCTCTGCCCCCGCCTCCCCAGCGGGAGGCTCCCCCGAGGTAGTTAAGCCAAGAAAAAGCACCTGCCGACATTCGTTAGAACCTTGCCAGAAGCACCAGCCGGAGCCCCTCTGGCAGGACCAGAGGGGGGACTGATACGCTCTGCGCGCAGCGCAGCCCTTGTGGTTACAGACGTGGGAGCGGGAGAGTGCCTGCTTTGTAGGCGCTCCAATCCTCAATTTCAGGATAGAACGTGCGCCGCCATTCCCGGACCTTGGGGTTCATCCGACGGCGCCAGAGCGGGGGGATCATCGCCATAAAGGTCATCAGAGGGTAGCCATAGGGCAATTGCGGCGCCTCATGCTCTGCGTAGTTCTGCAGCAAGGGAAACCGGCGGTCGGGTTTATAATGATGATCGGAGTGGCGTTGCAGGTTGATCAGCAACCAGTTCGTGGCTTTGTGCGCGGCATTCCAACTGTGGTGCGGTTTGACATGTTCATATTTGCCGTCCCCAAGGTGTTTGCGGGTCAGGCCGTAGTGCTCCACATAGTTGGTGAGCTCGAGCTGCCAGATAGCGCAGCCCGCCTGAAGCCCAAAGAGCATCACCCCCTGCCAGCCGCCAATCAAATAGGCCAGCACGAGCGCCACACATTGTAGGGCCGCGTAGCGCCAGAAAGGATTGCTGCGGTGCCAGCGGGACATTTTGCGCCGTGCCAGCATCGCGGCCTCAGCGTCCCAAGCGGAGCGCAGGCTGGCGAAGAGTACCCGTGCAAAGAACCGGTGAAAGCCTTCGTTATAGCGCGCGGTAACCGCATCGCGGGGCGTTCCGACATGCCGGTGATGCACCAGTAAATGTTCAGATCGGAAATGGGAATAGAGCACCATCGCCATCAGCAGGTCACCCAGCCAACGTTCTTGCTTGTTCTTTTGATGCATCAATTCGTGGCTATAGACGATGCCAACGGTGCCCGAAATCACGCCCAAGCCAAAGAACAACACAAGCTTTTCGACCACCTCCAGATGCGAGGTATGGGTCGCGTAGTAGATTGCCCCATAGATGACCACAACCTGCACCGGCAGCCAAATCACCGTGATCAAACGGTACCAAAACAGATCTGCCTCGGGTGTTTCCGGATCCGCATCCGTCAGATTGAGCCCGGTCAGCGCATCCAGCAAGGTAAATACCCACCACGCCCACAGCGGCAACATCATTGTCCAGAGCCCCCCCAAGCCAAAGCTAATCAGCACGACGGGAATCAGTGTCAGCGAAAGCCAGAAGGGGGCTGCATGTTTGAACCCGCGGATCGAAGATGTGGCGGCCATAGAACGCTCCGTCTATTTTGAGTTTGTGATGCTATCGGCAAACGCCATCAGTGCAAGATCAAACACCTTTCGCATAACCGTTGGTAAATCACTGCGTTTGAATTCCGAAGCGGGAATCAGATGTGGATCCCCTGCCTCTGGGACCTCACTCAATTCCGCGACGCAGACGGTGAGTTCGAGGTGAAAATGGGTGAAGGTGTGGCGGGCCACTTTGTCCAATTGGTGCCAGTCAGCCTCATAAGGCGCAGCGGGCGTGGGGGCCTCTTCCACCCACTCGGATCCGGGCCAGCCCAGCATGCCCCCCAACAAGCCCCGATCGGGGCGTCGCTCAAGCAGCCAAGAGCCGTCAGGTGTGCGCGCAACATAGGCGATCCCGCGGCGGGTGGGTTTGGGTTTCTTGGGGGTCTTTTTGGGCAGCTCTGCTGCAGTGCCAGCGGCGTGGGCCGCACAGGGCGTCTGCCAGGGGCAGATCGCGCAGTTCGGAGACCGCGGCGTGCAAACCGTCGCTCCGAGGTCCATAACCGCCTGCGCATAGTCCCCACTGCGCTTGTTTGGCGTCAGGGTCGCCGCATGCTCCGTCAGGACCGGTTTTGCCCCCGGCAAGGGCAGATGAACATCAAACAGACGGGCCATGACCCGTTCGACATTACCGTCCACCACCGTTTCGGGCAAATCATAAGCGATCGAGGATATCGCCGCCGCCGTATAGGGGCCAATGCCGGGCAGCTTAAGCAATCCTTCGCGTGTCTCAGGAAACCTGCCATCGTGTTCTGCCACAACCGTACGCGCACATTTCAACAAATTGCGGGCACGGGCATAATAGCCAAGGCCTGCCCATTCTGCCATGACCACAGCATCCGGCGCGGCGGCCAGATCCGCGACACTGGGCCAAAGCTCTGTGAAGCGTAGGAAATAGGATTTCACCGCTGCGACAGTTGTTTGTTGCAACATCACCTCGGACATCCAGATACGGTAAGGATCAGCCCGCACTTGCCGGGCCTGATCTGCTGGGCTGATACGCCACGGCAAAACCCGGGCATTTGCATCATACCACGCCAGCAACTCTTGAACCCGGGCGGTCCTGTAACCTTCGTCACGCAATGTTTATTCCTGTCTCAAGCTATTTACTGGTGTCTCTGCGCTGCTCTATTAGAATAGCCAGCATGAAAGGGATGCAAGTTATGGCCAATCGCCGCAGCACCACAAAAGGCTTTGCGCGAACCGCTTCGCTTCTGCAACCGCAGATTCGCAAAGCGGGGGAAACGCGCGGTTTTGCTGTGACCCGGCTGTTGACCCATTGGCCAGACATTGTTGGCCCGGACATGTCCACGATGGCACGGCCGGTGGATGTCAAATACGGGCGCCAAGGATTTGGGGCCACTCTGACTGTTTTGACCACGGGCGCGCAGGCTCCCATGTTGGAAATGCAGAAAGAGACGCTCCGCGAGAAGGTGAACGGCGTGTACGGATATAACGCCATCGCCCGTATTCGCATCACACAAACCGCAGCCACTGGATTTGCGGAAGGTCAGGCGAGCTTTGCCTATGATGGTCACGCGCGACCAGCCAAGCCAGCCCCAACCCCGGCCATCAAGAACGAGGCGCGCAGCGTCACACAGGATGTCGGCGACGACTCGCTGCGCGCCGCGCTGGAATCATTAGCGCAGAACGTACTAACAAAGACACAACAATAAGAAGGGTAATTGCCATGAACCGCAGAAATGCATTGGGCACTATTGGGAGCGCGGCTTTTTCCGCAGGGCTGATCTCTGTCACACCGTTTGGCATGGCCGGCATGGCCATGGCACAGGATGCCTCGACCGGCGTGCTGGAAATGACGCTTGGTTCAGACGACGCACCGATCACTTTGATCGAATACGCGTCTTTCACCTGCCCGCATTGCGCTCGCTTTCACACCTCGGTGATGGAACCGCTTAAGGCCGAATATGTGGACACGGGCAAAGTGAAATTCATCTACCGTGACGTCTATTTTGACCGCCCCGGTCTCTGGGCCTCTTTGGTTGCACGCTGTGATCCAAACCGGTTCTTTGGCATTGCAGATCTTCTTTATACCGATCAGCAAAAATGGATCGGGGACGGCAACCCTGCGCAGATCGAACAGAACCTGCGTAAAGTCGGCTCGGTTGCTGGCTTGACCAAAGAGCAATTGGACACCTGCCTGACCGACGGCGAAAACGCTCAGGCGCTCTACACTTGGTTCCAAGAGAACATCGAAAAAGACGATGTGAGCGGCACGCCTACTTTGTTCATTGATGGTGAAAAACACTCCAACATGAGCTTCACAGATCTGAAAGCTCTGCTGGACGCCAAACTGGACGCCTAAACACGAGGGGCCACTGAGAAGTGGCCCTTTCTTCTTCTATTGTGCCGCCTGGCACGAGCGCGGAAAATGTCATTTTCCGGACCAATTTCTATAGAAATTGCGCGCCTATGCGTAGGTGCGTTCTCCGAAGATGGCCGAACCGACTCTGACATGGGTTGCGCCGAGCGCAATGGCGCGCTCAAAATCGCTGCTCATCCCCATCGACAGGCCTTGCAGACCGTTGCGCTTCGCAATTTTGGCCAGCAGCGCAAAGTGCACGGATGGTTCTTCTTCGACGGGTGGGATGCACATTAGGCCGCGCACCGGCAGATCAAGCGCCAGACACTCAACTATGAATCCATCAGCCTCTTTCGGCAGGATCCCGGATTTTTGCGGCTCTTCGCCGGTGTTCACTTGAACAAACAGATCTGGGCAGATGCCAAGCTCTTGTGCCAGTCGAGCCAGGGTTGTTGCCAGTTTCGGGCGATCCAAGGTGTGAATGGCCTGGAACAATTGCATCGCTTGGCGCGCCTTGTTGCTTTGCAACGGGCCAATCAAGTGCACGTCGCTGTCTGAAAACCGCTCACGGAATTGGGGCCATTTACCGGCCGCTTCCTGCACCTTGTTTTCGCCAAAGAGCCGATGCCCATCGTCGAGCACAGATTCCACCCGCTCGTTGGGTTGCACTTTGCTCACGGCAATCAATTTGACCGAACCTTCGGCACGGCCTGCAGCGGCTTCGGCTGTACGAACGCGGTCAGTGATTTCTTGCAAGGACATGGGAAGCTCCGGCTCGTGGTTTTTGCGCACAAAACACCAGTCCGGACAAAAAGAAAAGGGCAGACCAAATGGCCTGCCCTTCTTTTAGCTAAGCTATAAACTTCAAATTAGAATTTGAAGGTCATGCCCAGGTCAACAGCAGTGCGGTCAACGCTGTTTGTGGTTGTCTGAGCGATACCACCGGCGATGGTCGCGCCGCCACCCAGTGAGTATGCAACACCGATACCGTACGCTTCAGAAGCGCGAGTAGCGGAAGTCGCGTTGTCGTTCTCAGAGTAAACAGCAGTTACAGTCAGGTCGCCCTGAGAGTAAGAACCGTGTACACCCCAACCAGAGTTGGTGCCGTTTTCAGAGTACTGTGCGCCAACAGTGAAGGCACCAGTTGTGTAACCCAAGTACAGGTTCATTTCGTCGTTGCCAGCAGCTTCACCGAAGCCAACTTTGAAGGAAACGTCGCTGAACGAGCCAGCTGCGCCAACGGCCCAGTCGTTACCTGAAGAGTCTGCAGAAGCAGCAACAGAGATGTCGCCGAAGGAGTAGGAAACTACAACGTCAGCAGAACCGGAACCGGAAACTTCACCCGCATCGTCAACACCCAGGTCGTCGAAGCCAACGTCTGGCAGACCTTCGTTGTCGTTTGCTGCGTCGTTCAGACCAGTCAACAGTTTCAGGCCGTTGATTTCGATCCATACGTCTGGGTCAGCTGCGTTTGCAGAGTTGGCAGCGTTGTTTGTCGCGCCGTCAACGTCCAAAGTTGCACCGAACTTCAGGCCGCCGTCGGTTTCACCCGAACCAACGATTTGGAAGTCGATTTCATTTTTAACAACAGTGGAAGTCGCGCCACCGATGTCTTCATAGATAACACCCAGGTTCGCAGAACCGTTGAATGTGATTTCTGCGGCGGCAACGCCAGCAGTTGCGATCAATGCTGTAGAAGCGAAGAGAACTTTTTTCATAGTTTTTCCCTCGGAGAATTTTAAATCAAGCGCCCCAAAACGGGGAATCCGCTTGGGTATGTGCATTCTCTCGCTCTTTTGGGGGGGCGTTTGCAAGTCGCGTCGCACGTTCCAAATGAAAGTGACCGCATCTGGTGCAGCTTTGCCACAGTGAATTGGACCCAACCGTTATCTGTGCCGAATGAAGGCATAATATCGCCGAAGGGGCTCTGAAGCACGCTTGACTAAAGCCTTGCCCCTTTAACTGGGGTTAGGTAGGAAATGTGGACAAATATTTGTGGGCGGTCCGATGATCTTTATGCGAATTCTCAAACTCTTCTTTGCCATTGCGGCAGTTTCTGCACTGGTATCGTGTGGCATCGTTAAGCCAAAAGCGCTTTCATCAGAAGCAACAGCGCGAGGCGTCGAAGAAGAAGACGCAACCATTTGGGATATCCTTAAAGCCAAGGATTCGGACGTTAAGGTGGCGGTGAACCGTTACATCTGGAACGCCTCTCTGGAAGTGCTGAACTTTATGCCTGTTGAATCGGTCGACCCTTTCACGGGTGTGATTGTGATGGGGTATGGCACGCCCCCAGGTGGCGGGCGCTCTTACCGCGCAACAGTATACGTGAAAGATCCTGCCCTAGAGGCCCGGTCATTGGTTGTTGCGTTGCAGAACAAAAATGGGCGTCCTGTGGCTGCGAACACCCAGCGCGCCGTGGAAGACGCCATTTTGGCGCGCGCGCGCCAACTGCGCGTGAATGACAAAAAATTCTAACTCTGTTGGAACATGACGAGCAAATCGGGCGCCATTGAGCGCCCTTTTTTGTGCGTATCAGTCGTGAACCGAGCCCGCGGTCATGGCGGCCAATTGATCAATCCACTCGAGCTGCCGCGGCAAGCAGATCGACTGAAGATCATAGTTTGCGACCATTTGTGCCCGCGCGGCCTGCCCCAGCTCAGCCCGCAAATCTGCGTCCTCCATCAAGGTGCAAACTTCTTGGATCAGGGCATCGCCATCAAAGAAATCGACCAATTGCCCGGTTTTGCCATGGGTGATCGCTTCTTTCAGGGGTCCGGTGTCGCTGGCAACAATGGCGGCCTGCGCGCTCATCGCCTCAAACAGGGACCAGCTGAGCACAAATGGATATGTCAGATAGACGTGCACTCTGGTCAGCTGCAGCAGCTCAATGAAGTTTGTATAGGGGATCTTGCCCAAGAAATGGACACGCTCCCAGTTTGGAGTTGAGATTCGCCCGCGCACTTCGTCGATAAAGATCTGTTTCCAGCTCTGGTCCCCTTTGGGACGTGCGCCATAGCTCACCTCGTCCCCGCCAACGATCAGCACTTTGGCTTTGGGGCGCTCTTTCAAAAGACGGGGCAAGGCCCTCATGAATATATGATAGCCCCGATAGGGCTCTAGATTGCGGTTCACGAACGTAATGATTTCATCGTCGCGCGTCACAACCGAGCCGTCAGGCAACGTGAACTGAACCGCTTCGTTGGGCACAACATGATTGGTGTCGATTCCGTCATGGATCACGCTGATTTTGTCGCGATAGGCCTCTGGAAAGGTGTTTGCCTGAAACTGAGTCGGGCTAACCCCCATGTCACACACCGGAAGGTGCGAGAGGTTGTTGAGGTTCTTCATCCGAATACGCAGCTTTTCGGATTCGCCAACTTTGGGTTGGAATTCTGGGTCAAATCCAACGTGTTCGGGACCAGACAGGTGATAAAGCTCGCAATAGAGGCCGATTCTCGCATTGGGCCAGACGTCTCGCAGGAACAATGTTTCGCCCCAACCGGGATGCCCAACGATGATATCGGGTGTGAATCCCTTTTCTCGCAGCGCAACAGCTGCATGGTAACAGGCCTCTGCGCGGATCACTTTGGTGTCAAAGTCCTGCACCCAAGGGTGGATGCCTTTGCCTTGGCGGCGGCGCACTTCATACGGCAGAATCGTCACCCCGCGCCATTGCTGGCGCTCTTTCACCCGCAGCGTCAGCGCGACACATGTATGCCCCTGCGCCGCCAATGCCGGGGCAAGATGCTTATACTGTCCGGGGAAGTTTTGGTGAATGAAGAGAATTTTCATAATGCGTCTGCCTGTAATTTTGTTCTTTATAGCCCGCAACGCCAGACTGCGAACCCTGCATTTTTGCCATTTCCCCTAGACCGCAAGCCCCAGCGGGCCTATCACCTCTGGCGATGACACGACGCTGGTAAGGCAAGGAACACCGACATGACCCGCTATTCGGCCACAGAAATTGAAAGCAAGTGGCAAGAAGCCTGGGATAAGGCTGAGATTTTCAAAGCTGTGCGCAGCGCTGATAAGCCAAAATACTATGTGCTAGAGATGTTCCCCTATCCATCGGGCCGGATTCATATCGGCCACGTGCGCAACTACACCATGGGTGACGTGATCGCGCGCTATAAGCTGTCCACCGGGCATAACGTCTTGCATCCAATGGGTTTTGACGCCTTTGGCATGCCGGCTGAAAACGCTGCGATGGCGATTGGCGGCCACCCCAAGGATTGGACCTATTCCAATATCGACACGATGGTCGAACAGATGAAACCACTGGGCTTTGGTCTGGATTGGGATCGGATGTTTGCGACCTGTGACCCGGATTACTATGGCCAGCAACAATCGATGTTCATCGACTTTATCGAAAAAGGTCTGGTGTATCGCAAGAACGCTGTTGTGAACTGGGACCCCGTCGACATGACCGTTCTGGCCAATGAACAGGTGATTGATGGCAAGGGCTGGCGCTCGGGGGCGGATGTGGAACGCCGTGAGCTCACACAATGGTTCTTCAAGATCTCTGAATTCTCGGACGAGTTGCTGAGCGCTTTGGACGGGTTGGACAACTGGCCAGCCAAGGTGAAACTGATGCAGGCCAACTGGATCGGGAAATCCCGTGGGCTTCAATTTGGCTTTGAACGCAGCGACGGTGCAGAGCCGATTGAAGTGTACACCACACGCCCTGACACGTTGATGGGTGCTTCTTTTGTTGGCATTTCGCCGGATCACCCGCTGGCCAAACAGCTTGAAGCGGAGCGCAGCGATGTTGCTGAATTCTGCGTAGAGGCCCGCAAAGGCGGCACCACCGCCGAAGCCATCGAAAAAGCCGAAAAACTGGGCTTTGATACCGGTTTGACCGTTAAGCACCCAATGGACGACAGCTGGGAACTGCCTGTCTATATCGCCAACTTCATCTTGATGGATTACGGCACTGGCGCGATCTTTGGCTGCCCGGCACATGACGAACGTGACCACGAGTTTGCCACCAAATACGGTCTGCCAATTGTGCCCACGTTTGAGCCCGTCGAAGGTGACTATCCGGCCAAAGGCCCATTCGTGCCCACCAAGACCGAAAAGGTGCGCTATGTAAAAGCCGTTGCCGGTGAGGAAATTCAAACCGGCGAAGACGGCGTGAACACCGCAGTAGATCTTTGCGAATCCAAAGGGATTGGCCAAGGCGTTACCAAATACCGTCTGCGCGACTGGGGCCTCAGCCGCCAGCGCTATTGGGGGGCACCAATTCCTGTGGTCCATTGTGACGACTGCGGCGTGGTGCCTGAAAAGAAAGAGAACCTGCCGATTGAGCTGCCATATGACGTCAGCTTTGATATTCCGGGCAACCCGCTGGATCGCCATCCAACTTGGCGCGATTGCGCCTGCCCGAAATGTGACAAGCCTGCTCTGCGTGAAACCGACACGATGGACACCTTCGTTGATTCTTCGTGGTATTTCGCACGCTTTACAGCGCCGAACGCCGCAACCCCGACGGATCTTGAGGATGCCAAATATTGGATGAACGTCGATCAGTACATCGGTGGCATCGAACACGCGATTCTGCACCTGCTGTACTCGCGCTTCTTTGCGCGGGCGATGAACATCTGCGGTCATCTGCCGGATTCGGCGATTGAACCGTTTGACGCCCTGTTCACCCAAGGCATGGTGACTCATGCAATTTATCAAACCAAAGGTGACAATGGCCGCCCGGTCTATCACTACCCAGAGGCCGTGGAATTGCGCGATGGCAAAGGGTTCCTGAAGGATGGCACCGAGGTCGAGATCATCCCCTCTGCCAAGATGTCAAAATCCAAGAACAACGTTGTCGATCCGATTGAGATCATCAAACAATATGGCGCGGACACCGCGCGCTGGTTCGTTCTGTCCGATTCTCCTCCTGAACGGGATGTAGAGTGGACCGCTTCAGGCGCCGAAGCCGCCAGCAAGCACCTGTCGCGCGTGTATCGCATCAGTGCAGAAATTGCCGAAAGCGATACGCCTGCCAATGGCAAAGAAGACGACGCGTTGCTGCGCGCCATGCACAAAGCGATTCATGATGTGACCGGCGGTGTTGAAAGCTTTGGGTTCAACTCTTCCATCGCCAAGCTTTATGGTTTTACCAACACATTGGCAAAATCCAAGGCAGGCAGCGCTGCTAAGAAAGAGGCCGCCAAGGTTCTGGCCCAGCTGATGTCCCCGATGACCCCGCACCTCTCCGAGGAAATCTGGGCGATGCTGGGTGGCGAAGGGCTGATCGCCAAAGCCCCTTGGCCGGTTGCGGATGAAAAGATGATGGTCGACGAAAGTGTCACCATGCCCATCCAAATCAACGGCAAACGGCGCGCGGAAATCAGCGTACCGGCAGATATGTCCAAACAAGACATTGAAAAGCTGGCGCTGGCGCAAGATGCTGTGATCAAGGCTCTCGATGGGGGCCAGCCGAAGAAATTGATCGTGGTGCCCGGGCGGATTGTGAATGTGGTTGTCTAAACGTCGAACGTTTTTAGCGATGCTCAGTGCCGCAGCCCTGTCGGGCTGTGGTTTCACCCCTGCGTTTGCACCTGATGGCACGGCCGCAGGCTTGATGGGCTCTGTCCAAGCCACTGCGCCTGAAACCCGCAACGATCAGCACTTTGTGCATCAAATCGAATCACGACTGGGCCGGACAAACAGCCCGCGGTATACGTTGGACTATACGCTCAGCGTCAGCGAAGAACGTATGGCGATCACTTCGAGCAACATCACAACACGGTTTAATCTGGTGGGTGAGGCGGATTACGCGCTGCGCGACAGTGACACGGGACAAACGTTGACCCAAGGCAAGGTCAACCAATTCACTGGCTACTCAGCTTCGGGCACAACAGTGGCCACCCTTTCTGCTGAACGTCAGGCCCATGAACGCCTTAGCCAGATTTTGGCCAATTTGGTTGTCACCAAGTTGATCGCCGCGGCCGCAGATCTACCGCGATGAAGTTAACCGGGCGCGACGCAAATCGCTATTTCTCAAACCCGGATGAGAAACGGGCAGGCCTGCTGATCTATAGCGCCGATGCCATGCGGGTTGCGCTCAAGCGCCAAGAAGTGATCGAAGCCTTGCTTGGCCCCAATGGCGAAGAAGAAATGCGACTGACCAGGATCCCCGGGGCAGATTTACGCAAAGACCCCGCCATTTTGTTGGATGCGGTCAAAGCGATCAGCTTTTTCCCCGGTCCGCGCGTGGCCTTTGTCGAGGATGCGACAGACGCAACCGCACCGGCGGTGACCAACGCTCTGCAAGACTGGGCGCCGGGGGATGCACAGATCATCGTCACCGGCGGGCAGTTGAAAGCCAGCTCTAAGCTGCGAAAGCTGTTTGAGGGGCACAACAATGCCTATGCGGTGGGGCTTTATGATGACCCGCCAAGTCGCGAGGAAATCGAAGCGGAACTGCGCCGCTCGGGCCTGCAGCAGATCGACAATGATGCGATGACCGATCTCACCAACCTGTCCCGAGAGATTTCGCCGGGGGATTTCCGCCAGACGCTGGAAAAACTGGCGCTGTATAAGCTGAACGATCCATCCGGGGCCAGCTCGGACGATGTTAAGGCCTGCGCACCAGCCACAACCGAAGCGGCGCTGGATGATATCTTGAACATCGTTGCAGAGGCGCGCACACCAGAAATCGGCCCCATTTTGAATAAGTTACAGGCGCAGGGGGTGAACCCTGTTAGCCTATGTATCTCTGCAACACGGCATTTTCGCACGCTTTATGCTGCGTGCTCTGATCCCGGTGGCGCGGCCAATGGCGTCGCGCGGATGCGTCCGCCGATCTATGGCCCGCGTCGCGATCGTATGATCCGCCAAGCACAGGCTTGGGGTGCGCATAAGCTTGAAGCTGCATTAACGTTGCTCAACGATACCGACCTGCAGCTTCGCTCGGCAGGGCAACACGCCCCGGCAATGGCGCTTGTTGAACGAATGTTGATTCGACTTTCGATGCTCGCGAAACGATAACGCTTGCAGCCAGAGCATCCTATGCATGCGCATAGTGACAGATGCGGTGGATCAAAACACAAGGGACTACCTATGTACGAAGTTATCGGACGCCCAAACTCGCGGGCCTTTCGCATTATGTGGATGCTAGAAGAACTGGGTGAAGACTATACTTTGACCAACGCCGGCGCGCACAGCAAAGAGATCTATGCTGCTAATCCATCTGGCAAAATTCCAGCGATGCGAGACGGCGAACACACGCTGACCCAATCCGTCGCCATCATGACTTATCTGGCGGATAAACACGGGGCGATGACCGCCAAACCCGGCACAGTTGAACGCGCGCATCAAGATGCGGTTGTTCATATGCTGTTGGACGAGTTTGAATCACCGTTGTGGACCTTTGAACGCATGTCAGGTCTTTACCCCGAAGCCCGCCGCGTGCCCGAAGCCAAAGACACACTGCAATGGGAATTCATGCGCAACGTGCCGCGCCTCGTGGAAACGCTAAAGGGCCCCTTCCTGATGGGCGACACGATGACCATTGCAGATATTTTGTGCACCAGCTGCCTGAATTGGGCGATCCACGACAAGTTCCCTGTCGAGGACCCCAAACTCACCGACTACGTCAAAGCGATGACCAACCGACCCGCGTTTTTGACCGCGCGCAAAAAGGGCATGGCTGCAATGCAGGCCTAAGGTCAGGTAAACTTGCGGAAGAACCGGGTGCGATCAAACATCTCTTCCAGTTCTTCCATTCGCTGACGCGTGCTGTCCCATGTGTGCTCTTGCACCTCTGCAATCACGGCCTCCAGCATCAGGTTCAACGTGACCAAACTGTCCCAAGCCGAGGGCACTCCGATCCGTCCACAGAAGGTGCAATCAGCAAATTCATGTACCGGTGAGCGCCATTGATCGGTGAACAGCACAATCCGCGCGCCCTTTTCACGGGCCATTTCGGCAAGCTTAAGAGTCGCGTTCTCATAGCGACGGACGTCGAAGATCACCACGACATCCCCCGGCTCGATATCCAGCAGGTAATGCACCCACGCATTCGACATTGATTGAATATGCGTCACGTTTGGTCGCAAAACTTGCATATGAAGAAAGAAGTAATCCGCCAATGACCGTGTGATTCGGCCACCAACCACCAAAACCTTATGGTCGGTTTTGGCCAACATGGCGCAGGCCTGATCAAACATATCCGGATCGAGCTGGGTCAAGGTCTGGCGAATATTGCCCATCACCGCATCGGTGAAACGGTTTAGAATATGCGCATCAGGTGCCTTTTCGACCCATGTGTCATGCTTGGTGATCGGGTCTGAAATTCGGGCTTCTAATTCGCGCCGCAGCGCCGCCTGAAAATCGGGGAACCCGGTAAACCCCAGTTTTTGCACCATTCTTGCGACAGTTGGCGTTGAAACATCCGCTGCTTTGGCCACCTGCGTGATCGAACCAAGCCCCGACACCGGATAGTTTTTCAACAAGCTATCAGCGAGCTGACGTTCCGCGCGCGTCAAATTGTCAAAATCCGCCTGAAGACGATCGGCAACGGTTTCGGGCTGATCAGACACTTAGAATTCCCCTTTTTGCACAGTATATATACAGAACGTGACCCTCTGAAGAAATAATTTCAGAAATTTCATTGACAGCGCGACCCGAACTGAAGAATTGTCTTCAAAACTATAGGGACAATGCAGTCTATGCCCAGCACAAATCCGATCTTCGACAATGAAGCGGTGAAGGTTCTGACCTCTGAGCAGGCAGGCCAAGTGATAATTGTGTGTGAACATGCTTCGAATTTTATTCCCGCCGAGTTTGACGGCTTGGGTCTTGGGCAAGAGGATCTGAACGCCCATATCGCGTGGGATCCCGGCGCGCAGACTGTGGCCGAAAGCATCGCTGCGGGTCTGAATGCTGTACTGGTGTTGGGGCGCGCGTCGCGGTTGTTGTTTGATTGCAATCGCCCCCCCGAAGCCATCAGCGCGATCCCAACGCAAAGCGAAATCTTTGATATCCCAGGCAATCAGGCCCTCAGCGACGCCCAGCGCGACGAGCGCGTTCGTCGATTTCACGATCCGTTTCGCGACGCCATCACCGAAGTGATCAAGTTTCACAAACCCAAAGTGATGATCACCATTCACAGCTTTACCCCGACCTATCGCGGCAACGCCCGCCCGGTGGAAATTGGCATTCTGCATGATGACGATTCACGTCTGGCCAATGAAATGCTGCGAATTGCGGATTTTCACACGGATCTCAAAGTGCAGCGCAACGAGCCCTATGGCCCGCAACACGGTGTCACGCACACGCTGACAACCCATGCACAGCCCAGCGGAATGCTGAATGTTATGGTCGAAATTCGCAATGACCTGTTGACCGACGCAGAAAGTCAGCGCGTCATGGCAGAAATGATGACCGTCTGGATTGCGGATGCCATTACCGCGTTCGACCTGACAGCGAACGAAAGTGAGACACCATGCCAAGACTGATCCGGGGATATATCCGCTGGGTAGAGGCGATCAATTATCGGCTGGGCCGGATTGTGATGTATGGCATCTTTGTCATGGTCGGCATTTTGCTGTGGTCTTCGATCTCAAAGACTTTCTTTCTGCCGTCACTTTGGACGCTGGAAATGGCGCAGTTTGCGATGGTGTCTTACTATATTCTAGGCGGGCCCTATTCGATCCAGATGGGCTCGAATGTGCGGATGGATCTGTTTTATCATGAATGGTCAACGGTACAGAAAGCCTGGGTTGATGCCTTTACCGTGTTGGTCTTGGGCTTTTACCTATGTGTGTTGCTCTATGGGGCGGTCAACTCTCTGGCCTATTCCCTTGGCCATTTCCAAGGCACACCTCTGGTGTTCTTTGGCCAGATCATCACCGGCTTTTTGACCGGCGGCGTGACCGGAGCCCAAGAGGTCTTTGGTTATATCGAACGCAGCCCCACCGCATGGCGCCCCTATTTGTGGCCCATCAAACTGATCATGGTCACCGGAGTATTGCTGATGCTGCTTCAGGCCACGGTTGAACTCATCAAAGATATCGCCCGCATTCGCGGACAGGAGATTTAAGTTCATGTCCTATGAGATGATCGCCATCTTCATGTTCGCCACGATGATGCTGATGCTGTTCACCGGCCAGCGGGTTTTTGGCGCTATTGGCGGCGTGGCTGCTGTGGCCGCATTGTTCCTATGGGGCACCGGTGGCGGCGACATTCCGTTTTCGGCGGCGATGAAGCTGATGAAATGGTACCCGCTGCTGACTCTGCCCATGTTCATTTTCATGGGCTACGTGCTGTCAGAATCCAAAATTGCGGACGATCTTTATAAGATGTTCCATGTCTGGATGGGGCCGGTGTCGGGTGGTTTGGCCATCGGCACCATTGGCTTGATGGTTCTGGTTTCGGCGATGAACGGTCTGTCCGTTGCCGGTATGGCCATCGGCGCCACCATCGCACTGCCCGAGTTGCTGCGGCGTGGCTATGACAAAAAGATGGTGACCGGAGTCATTCAAGCGGGATCGTCGCTTGGCATCCTTGTTCCGCCGTCGGTGGTTTTGGTGCTGTATGCGATGATTGCGCGCCAACCGGTGGGTCAACTGTGGTTGGCCGGTGTGGTGCCTGGCCTTTTGATGGCCACGTTGTTCATCCTCTATATCTATATCCGCTGCAAACTGAACCCTGAACTGGGCCCTGTGCTGCCCCCCGAAGAGCGTCAGGTCAGCCGCCGCGAAAAGATCCGATTGCTGGGCGCAGGCCTGCTGCCGATCGTGATTTTTGCCTCGATGATGGTGCCTTTTGTGAACGGGTGGACCTCGCTGGTTGAAAGTTCGGCCATTGGCGCGATGACCGCCTTTATGGCGGCAGTTCTGAAACGGCGGATGACGCGCCAAGTGTTCGAAACCTCAGTGCGCCAGACACTGGCCATTTCCTGCATGTTCATGTGGATCATCTTGGCTGCTCTTGGCTTTGGCGCTGTGTTCGACGGACTGGGTGCCGTGAATGCCATCAAAGATCTGTTCACCGAACGTTTGGGATTGGATCCATGGGTGATCCTGATCATGATGCAGCTGAGCTTTATCATCATGGGCACCTTCCTAGATGACACAGCCATGCTGGTTATTGTGGCGCCTCTTTATGTGCCGCTGGTCCATGTGCTTGGGTTCGATCTGATTTGGTATGGTGTGCTGTACACGATCACCACGCAGATCGCCTATATGACGCCGCCCTTCGGCTATAATCTGTTCTTGATGCGCGCAATGGCGCCACCCGAGATCACCCTAAAAGACATTTACGGATCCATCCTGCCCTTTGTGATGGTGATGGTGGGCGCGCTGATACTGATCATGGCCTTCCCCCAGATCGCCCTCTGGCTACCGGAATATGTTTACGGAAATTGACAGAACTCCACCAATTGGAGCGTCCAATAACAAAGGCAAAAAAGCCCGTCGAACTTGAACCAACTAGGAGAGAGACTATGACAACTAGACGTACCTTCCTTGCTGGCGCCGCTGCGGCCGCCCCAGCGGCTCTGGCCACACCGGCTCTGGCGCAATCCACCATCAAATGGCGGATGCAGACCTATGCTGGTCCTGCATTGGCAGAGCACGTGGTGAAGCCCGCCATCGATATGTTCAACAAGATCGCTGGCGATCGCATGCAGATCGAACTGTTCTTTGCTGACCAACTGGTCCCAACAGGTGAATTGTTCCAAGCCATGCAGCGCGGCACAATTGACGCGGTTCAGTCAGATGATGACTCGATGGCCTCGCCAACAGATGTCACCGTATTTGGTGGCTACTTCCCGTTTGCGTCACGCTATTCTTTGGACGTTCCTGTGCTGTTCAACCAGTACGGCCTGAACGAAATCTGGGACGAAGAATACTCCAAAGTTGGCGTCAAGCACATCTCTGCTGGTGCTTGGGATCCATGTCACTTTGCAACCAAAGACCCCATCCACAGCCTTGCTGATCTGAAAGGCAAACGCGTCTTTACCTTCCCAACCGCTGGCCGCTTCCTCAGCCAGTTCGGCGTGGTCCCTGTGACACTGCCATGGGAAGACATCGAAGTTGCGGTTCAAACCGGCGAGTTGGACGGCATCGCGTGGTCCGGCATCACCGAAGATTACACCGTAGGCTGGGCCGACGTGACCAACTACTTCCTGACCAACAACATCTCTGGTGCTTGGGCTGGTTCGTTCTTTGCCAACCAAGGCCGCTGGAACGAATTGCCCGAAGATCTGCAAACGCTGTTCCGCGTCTGCTGTGACCAGTCACACTACTATCGTCAGTGGTGGTATTGGGGTGGTGAAGCCTCGCTGCGCGTCAACGGTCCAAAGATGGAACTGACAACTATTCCGGATCAGGAATGGGCACAGGTTGAAAACGCCGCTGTTAAGTTCTGGGATGAAATCGCGGCAGAGTCGCCAACCAAAGCCAAGGTTGTTGAGATCATCAAGAAGTACAACGCCGACATGGAAAAAGCGGGCCGGCCTTACCGTTACGGCTAAATCACCTTGGGGACGGGTCCGCCCGTCCCCACTCTTCATAGGACGCAATGATGAGAGTACTGCAAAAATTGGTGCTGGCTTTGATCGGGCTGGCCGTTGTTTTTCTGGGCGCCGACATTGGCCTGGGTGGCATTGCAACGCTGGGATGGCAAATTGATCCCTCCTATGTTGCCGCAACCCTTCCCGATGTGTTTGCCACGCAGGACAGCCACACCCGGTTCCTGGGCGGTGTCTGGTGTGCGGTTGGGCTGGTTTTCCTGCTTGGGGCCTGGCGCACGGAGTTGTTACGCCAATCGATAATCTCACTATGTCTTATCATTGCACTGGCTGGGCTGTTTCGCCTAAGCGGATCTTGGGCCGTGGTTCTGTCGAACGACGTGATTGGCTCATTCTTGTTAGAACTTATTGGCTTCCCATTGCTGGCTCTGTGGCTGGCAAAATCCGCAACATCAAAATCGACCTGAGGCAACACAATGGCGAACACTTACACTTTCGAAATGCTCAAATCTCAGGTTGAGGCCGGCACAATTGACACCGTTCTGGCCTGCACCATCGATATGCAGGGCCGGCTGATGGGCAAACGGTTTGTTGGCCATCACTTTGTGAACGATGCCTGGGAAGAGACCCATTGCTGCAATTACCTGTTGGCCACCGATCTGGAAATGGCCACACCCGAAGGCTATGCCGCCACCAGCTGGGAAAATGGCTATGGCGATTATGTGATGAAGCCAGACCTGAGCACGATCCGCCCGGTGCCGTGGTTGGAAGGCACCGCTTTGGTTCTGTGTGACACGCTGGATCACCACACCCACAAAGAGATCGAACATGCCCCCCGCACCTTGCTGAAAAAGCAGGTCGCGCGCGCCGAGGCGATGGGGTTGACCCCATACACCGCCACCGAGTTGGAATTCTTCCTGTTTGAGAAGAGCTATAAAGAGATTGCCGCTTCGGGGTTTCGCGACCTAAAGCCGATTTCGGACTACAACGAAGATTATCACATCTTCCAGACCACCAAAGAAGAAGCGATCATGCGCCCGCTGCGCAATCATCTTTATGCAGCAGGCATTCCCGTGGAAAACACCAAAGGGGAAGCAGAGGCCGGTCAAGAAGAGCTGAATATCAAATACGCGCCAGCCATGCTGACCGCCGAACACCATGTGATCGCCAAACACGCCACCAAAGAAATCGCTTGGCAACACGGCCATGCCGCAAGTTTCCTGCCGAAATGGCGCGCGGATAAGGTTGGTTCTTCCAGCCATGTGCATCAATCGATGTGGAAAGATGGTGCCAATGCCTTCTTTGATCCCAAGGCCGAGCACGGCATGTCAGACTTGATGCGCTCTTATGTGGCCGGTCAGCTAAAGTACGCGCCCGAAATCACCTATTTTCTAGCGCCCTACGTCAACAGCTATAAGCGGTTCCAAAAAGGCAGCTTTGCCCCAACCAAAACCGTCTGGTCTGTCGACAATCGCACCGCCGCCTTCCGGCTGTGCGGCGCGGACACCAAAGCCGTGCGGATCGAATGCCGTATCGGAGGCTCGGATCTGAACCCCTATCTGGCGACCGCCGTTTTGCTGGCCGCAGGATTGGCTGGCATCGAAGAAAATCTGGAGCTGGGCGCACCGATTTCAGGCGATGTCTATGCGGCCAAGGACGTGCCAAATGTGCCGCATTCTTTGATACAGGCCACTGAAACCCTGCGCGGCTCGGCGATGTTGCGCACCGCGCTGGGAGATTGGGCAGTGGATCACTATGTCCGCGCTGCCGAAGTTGAACAGGAAGACTTTGACGCGGCGGTCACCGATTATGAACTGCGCCGTGGGTTTGAACGCGCCTGACGTTTGCGCAACGGGTGCCGTGGCAACGCCTGCGGCGCGAGTATTTTTGGCAAGATGAATGCTGTCTTGCCGTCCTTCGAAACTGGAGTGTTTGGCATGGGCCAGAAACTGACGTGTATTTCACCGATCGACGGATCGGTTGTTGCCGAAAGAGATGTGTTGAGTTTAGAGGCGGCCACTGAGGCCGTTGCTGCGGCGCGAACGGCCCAGAAAGCCTGGGCGGCGCGCCCGTTGGCAGAGCGTGTGGCCTTGGTCATGAAAGGTGTGGAAAACGTCGGCGCCATGAATGAGGCCATTGTGCCTGAGATCGCTCAACAGATGGGGCGACCGGTGCGCTATGGCGGCGAATTTGGCGGCTTTAATGAGCGCGCCAGCTATATGGCCCAGATTGCCGAGGAGGCTTTGGCACCTGTGGCATTGGAAGACAGCGCAGCGTTCAAACGCTATATCGCGCGTGAAGCCCATGGGGTGGTTTTGGTGATTGCCCCGTGGAACTATCCGTTCATGACCGCGATCAACACCGTGGCCCCGGCACTGATTGCGGGCAATGCGGTGGTGTTAAAGCACGCCACGCAGACGCTGTTGGTGGGCGAGCGCATGGCCGATGCGTTTCACGCCGCGGGCATTCCTGCTGAGGTGTTTCAGAATGTGTGTCTGTCGCATGATGTCACCTCAGATCTGATTGCGGCCAAAAGCTTTGGCTTTGTCAATTTCACCGGATCCGTGGGCGGCGGACGCGCGATTGAACGCGCCGCTGCGGGCACCTTTACCGGTGTGGGGCTGGAACTGGGGGGCAAAGATCCCGGCTATGTCATGGAGGACGCCGATCTGGACGCCGCCGTGGACACCTTGATTGACGGGGCGATGTTCAACTCAGGGCAATGCTGTTGTGGCATCGAGCGGATCTATGTCGTTGAGAGCTTATTTGACGCCTTTGTCGAAAAGGCCGTGAAAATTGTCGAGGGCTACAAGTTGGGCAATCCGTTGGATCCAGAAACGACGCTTGGGCCGATGGCGCAGGTGCGGTTTGCCGATGACGTGCGCGCCCAAGTCGCTGAGGCCGTTGCGGACGGCGCCAAACCTTTGATCGATCCTGCACTCTTTCCCGAAGATGGCGGCGCCTATTTGATGCCGCAGATCCTGGTGGATGTGACCCATGACATGCGGGTGATGCGTGAAGAAAGCTTTGGCCCTGTCGTAGGCATCATGAAGGTCAAAGATGACGCAGAAGCCTTGGCCTTGATGAATGACAGCGATTTTGGCCTGACCGCATCTTTGTGGACAGCGGATGTGGCGCGCGCCGAGGCGATTGGCAATCAGATTGAAACCGGAACCGTCTTTATGAACCGGGCGGACTATCTGGATCCGGCCCTATGTTGGACTGGCTGCAAAGACACTGGACGTGGCGGTGGCCTGTCGATCATCGGCTATCACAACCTCACTCGACCCAAATCTTTCCACCTGAGGAAACAGCTATGACTTTGACTGCGAATTGGTCTTATCCCAACGCCATCCGCTTTGGTGCGGGGCGCATCAGTGAATTGCCTGACGCCTGCGCCGAACTGGGCATCAAAAAACCGTTGCTGGTCACAGACAAGGGGCTGGCCGCCCTGCCAATCACAGCCGCCGCACTGGATGTTCTGGACGGCGCAGGATTAGGGCGCGGGATCTTTTCAGAAGTGGACCCGAACCCAACCGAGTTGAACCTTGAGGATGGCCTGAAGGTCTATCGTGACGGGGCGCATGACGGTGTGATCGCCTTTGGCGGGGGATCGGGATTGGATCTGGGGAAAATGGTGGCCTTTATGGCGGGCCAGACGCGCCCGGTCTGGGACTACGAAGATATCGGCGACTGGTGGACTCGCGCCAACGCCGACGTCATCGCCCCGATCATTGCAGTGCCAACAACCGCAGGCACCGGGTCCGAGGTTGGACGCGCCAGCGTTTTGACCAATTCGGTCAGCCACGAAAAGAAGATCATCTTTCACCCCAAGGTGCTGCCCAGCATCGTGATTGCCGATCCAGAGCTGACGGTTGGCATGCCCAAACCGATCACAGCAGGGACCGGAATGGATGCCTTTGCCCATTGCCTTGAGGCGTTCTGCTCGCCGCATTTCCATCCGATGTCTCAGGGTATCGCTTTGGAAGGGCTGCGGCTGGTCAAAGACTATTTACCGCGTGCCTATGCGGATGGCACTGACATCGAGGCACGAGGCCAGATGATGGCAGCGGCAGCGATGGGCGCGGTGGCCTTTCAAAAGGGCCTTGGGGCAATCCACGCCCTTAGCCACCCGATTGGCGCCATTCATCACACCCACCACGGCACCACCAATGCGGTCGTGATGCAGCCTGTGCTGACGTTCAACCGCTCTGCCATCGAAGAGCGCATCGAACGCGCTGCGGCCTATCTGGGTATCGAAGGCGGCTTTGACGGGTTCTTTGCCTTTGTCGGAGAGCTGAACGCCTCTTTGGGCATTCCAGCCAACCTGACCGCACTGGGGATCACAGACCCTGACATTGCTTTGCTGGTCAAAGGCGCTTTGGCGGATCCATCAACAGGGGGCAACCCGGTTGAGATGACCGCAGAAAACACCAAAGCCCTATTTGAAGCCTGCTTCTAACATCATTTAGTAGGGGGCTTGATGCCCCCTTCTTTCCGGTTTGACTGGAACCCTATACTTTTGTTGAGCACGCTACAGCCTTCTGCAATGCGAAACTGTCTTCAATATGTATAAAAAACGAATCAGTTGGGCCGTATGCTTACCTGAGAAAGAACAATTCTCGCTGAGTTGGCATACTGTTTCCAAAGTATCAGCAACCACAGATTGAGCAAACTTCTCGACAAGAGCGAGTTCGGGCACAAATCGGTGTTCAACAGGTGCCGAATCTTTGACACAAAATTAACGCACAACTCTGTAAAGTTCCAGAAAGCTGACACTGGCGTCAAAGATTCCAACACTCCCAGCTGTTCAAATTTCATAGCAAAATTGTGAGTTGGCTGGGTCGATTGTTTTTCATCTGCCAACAGAAACGCTCTGCGCCATCGACTGTATCAAACGCTCGAACAAACTCTTCAAGCAAGCGTCAAAAAAACCACTTCACGGTCCCTTTTCAGCGGGTGCCGGAAACACAGTCACTTGACTGATTTCGGACGTTTCCGACGACAACCGGCATTTCATTGACAGGTATTTTTTGGCGAAACCAGTACTTTGTGACTAGCGTCTCGCTGCAGTTGCAAATTGCCCGATTTCATTGACTGAGCGATATTGGCTGGGCATACAAGATGTACAACTTAGCTCAATAACGGGGAAAACGTGTTTCAATTCCCGCTGAATTCTCACCCAAGATTGGTGAAAATACAGTGAAAGTTTCACGTAGTTGTTGATCTAAAGCTGAAACGACAGATGGGTATCTGCCTTCCCACCTGTAACCACGAAAACATTTTGGCCACTGCTCTGTCATTGCGTTCGCAATGGCGCTTTTGGCTTGTGCAAAACGTCGACTGCTCACTGCGGTTGACCATTGCGACCATAGTAGAATTGAGAGGGTGTTTGATGAACGTTCAAATATCAAAAGCAATCGATCTGAAGGAAGCGGCGCCAGTGCAAAGCGCATTTGAAGACACCGTATCCTTGCCTAGCACCTATCAGGCACTGGGCAAACGTGCGTTTGACGTCTTCTTGGTTCTGTTCATGGCACCGATGGTCTTGGTCGTCGTAGCTATCATGGCGGCTGTCGTAGCATTGGATGGGAAGTCGCCTTTCTATTTGCAAAAACGCGTGGGCAAGAACGGCCAAATATTCAACATGATCAAAATGCGCAGCATGATCCACAATGCTGACGCCGTGTTGGAAGACCATCTGCAACGAAACCCAGCGGCCCGCAGCGAATGGAATACACATCAAAAGTTGACCAATGACCCTCGGATCACGTGGTTTGGACGACTGATCCGCCAGACCTCTTTGGATGAGCTACCGCAGCTGATCAACGTCCTAAAAGGCGAAATGTCTTTGGTAGGTCCACGTCCAATGATGTGCGATCAACGCGCAATTTACCCAGGAACTGAGTACTATGCCATGCGCCCCGGTATCACAGGTTATTGGCAGACCTCTTTGCGTAACGAAAGCGCCTTCCGTGAGCGGGCCCGGTTTGACACCGCTTATTTCCACGACCAATCGCTGGTTACAGATCTGAAAATTCTGCTTGCTACAATTGGGGTCGTGATCAAAGCGACCGGAAAATAGATCACCCGTGATCGCAGTGCCTTAATCAAAAGATTGGGCGCTGCAAGTGCGCCACGTGATCGGTCGTCCATTTGTCATGCAAGACCACGCCGACCGTCATTCTCCACAAATTTGCTATTCTTTGGCGCGATGCCATTATTCTGCCCTAACGTTGCGATAAAGCTGTGTCGTATATTCCAATGACACCAACGTCAGCTCTGGCTGGCACATCGGGACACACACGGGCACACAATGCCAAACGCAATTGCCATATTGATGCTGGGGCTTTGGCCCTTCATCACCTTCGGGATTTTTAAGGCGCTGCCCCCCGGGCGGGCGCTATTGGTGGCTGTGTTTGGTGGCTATCTGCTGTTGCCCCCACCTCCGATGGTCTTTGACCTGCCCTTGATCCCAACATTGACCAAAGAAAACATTCCCAGCATTTCTGCTTTTGTGTGTTGTTGGTTGCTGCATCGCGACAAGCTGAGGCTGATCCCGGAAAGTCGCCTAACCATCGCATTGATTGCTGTGTTTGTCTTTTCCCCCGTCCTGACGGCGCTAACCAATATGGATCCGGTGTTTTTTGGACTGGTGGGATTGCCCGGCCTTGGGATCAAAGACTCTTTGTCTTTGGTTATGCAGCAATCGATCCTTGTCCTGCCCCTGCTGATGGCGCGCAGCTTCTTGTCTCAGGAACAAGGCCAAAAAGACCTGCTGTTGGCCTATATGCTTTGGGGGCTATTTTATTCGTTGCCGATGCTCATCGAAGTACGGCTATCGCCTCAGATGAACGTCTGGATTTATGGCTACTTCCAACACAGCTTTGATCAGATGATCCGCTTTGGCGGCTTCAGACCGATTGTCTTTTTGTACCACGGCTTATGGGCTGCGTTTTTTGCGCTCATGGCGCTCTGCGCAACGGCAACTTTGGTGCGCCCCGCAACGGGCAGCAACAAAGCGATGTTGATCGTGGGCGTGTTTTACATGGCGGGCGTGCTCTTCTTGTGTAAATCCGTTGGCTCATTGCTCTATGCGGTCGCCCTTTTGCCGCTGATATTGTTCTTGCCACGGGCGCTCAAGCTGCGGCTCGCAATGCTTATGGCCTTGCTCGCGATCAGCTATCCGATCCTAAAAGGGCTGGGCCTGCTGCCCGAAGCTGAGTTGTTGCAATTTATCGCCCGCTATAGCGAAGAGCGCGCCGCCTCGCTTCAGTTCCGGCTCGACAATGAATCCACCCTACTGCAGCGCGCCTTAGAACGCCCCTTGTTTGGTTGGGGCAGTTGGGGGCGCAACATGATCCTTGATCCGGTGACGGGTGAATTCCTGACCGTCAGCGACGGGCGCTGGGTGATTGTGCTGGGCATCTATGGCTGGACTGGGTTCATTGCCGAAATCGGCTTGCTCTCGTCGCCGATCTTGTTGGCTTGGTTCAAAATCCGCGGCCAAGAAAGTGCAATTTGGTCGCCCTATATCGGCGGGCTCAGCTTGATGTTGGCTGTCAACTTGGTCGATCTGTTGCCCAACGCCACATTGACACCTTTGACATGGCTGATTGCGGGAACTCTGCTAGGCTATGCAGAAACCGCCGAAGCCAAAAAGCGGGCCGTCAAATTGAAACTACAATCCATAATGTGAGTGCGCCTATCTCTACATCATCGGCCCCCCTCCGCGTTTTGATCGTTGCAGAAGCTGCCAATCCTGAATGGGTCAGCGTGCCTTTGGTTGGCTGGTCATTGGCCCGCGCCATTGGCCGTGTGGCAGAGGTGCATATCGTCACCCAGATTCGCAACCGCGACGCCTTTGTGCGCGCAGGCTTGGTCGAAGGACAAGATTTCACCGCCATTGATTCCGAAGCCATCGCCAAACCTCTGTGGGCATTGGGATCAATCCTGCGCATGGGCGACGGCAAGGGCTGGACTGCCCTTCAACTGATCAACGCCCTGTCTTATCCGCATTTCGAACGGCTGATCTGGCGCAAATTCGGCGCTGCAATCAAGCGCGGCGACTATGACATCGTTCACCGTGTCACCCCGCTTAGCCCCACCATTTCCAGCAAATTGGCAGCCAAATGCGCCCGCGCAAAAACCCCCTTTGTTGTTGGGCCACTAAACGGCGGCGTGCCTTGGCCCAAAGGGTTTGATGCCGAACGGCGGCGTGAAAAAGAATGGCTGTCCTATCTGCGCTCTGCCTATAAACTTTTGCCGGGCCGTCGGGCCATGCTGCGCCACGCTGCGGCCCTCATTGTCGGCTCACAGCACACCAAGTCAGAGATCCCGGCGCGCTATCAACACAAGACAGTCTATATCCCTGAAAACGCCATTGATCCCACCCGGTTCAATCGCACCGCCGCCGCGCAAGACGGTGTGATGCGGGCCTGTTTCATTGGCCGTTTGGTGCCCTACAAAGGGCCAGATATGTTGCTAGAGGCCGCGTTGCCGCTGCTGCGCTCTGGTCGGTTGCACATCGATCTGATTGGGGATGGCCCAATGATGCCGTCACTACGGAACTTTGTACAAGAGCATGCGATAGAAGAGGCCGTGTCATTTCACGGCTGGCTGGATCACAGCGACGTGCAGGATGTTGCCTGTCAGGCGCAGATCCTCAGCTTTCCTTCGGTCCGTGAATTTGGCGGAGGTGTTGTGCTGGAAGCCATGGCATTGGGGCTGGTGCCCTTGATTGTCGATTATGCAGGGCCAGCCGAATTGGTCACGCCAGATATTGGCGTCAAATCCCCAATTGGCGACCGAGCAGAAATTGTGGCCCGCTTTGGCCAAGCGCTGTCAGATTTGGTAGCGTCCCCCGAAACCCTGCCTCAGATGGCCCAAAACGGTCGTGCAAAAATTGCGTCCCACTTCACTTGGGATAGAAAAGCCGAGCAAGTCCTGTCAGTCTATCGGTGGGTTTTGGGGCACCAAGCCGAACGCCCTGACCCATTTGGCCCCTCTACCGACGCCTAGAACAGGAAACATGATGCGCTTAGTGAAGTTGATATGCCTGCTGATGTGCCTGCTCCCGGGCGTTGCCCAGGCGCAAAACGCGGATCGTGTCCGGACCTTCTTCTTTGGCAATTCGCTCATTCATCACCTCAGCGACACGCCCGAAACGGCCGTCCCCTATTGGTTGAACAAAATCGCCGACGCCCGGGATGTGGATTTTGCAGCCGATGGTGTCTGGGGGTTTTTACGAAACTTTTCACAGTCTTTGCCGCCCGAACCCAATTGGAGCTTTCCCGGCCTCGCCAGAGCGTGGAATCATGACCGTCAACGGTTTGGACAGGCGGGCTTTGGCTCTGTGGTGATCAACCCGGCCAACTTCATTCAGTATCAACCGCCCACGGCCAAATACGATGGCGACAACCCCCGATCAGAAAGCCCGGTCTCTGCCAGCTTAACGGTGATGGACTGGGTGGCCGGCCAAGCCCCCGAAGCCACGTTCTTCATTTATGAAGGCTGGGCAGATCTGGCCAGCATCACCAGCTACCCGCCAGACGCGGCAGGAATGACCAAATATCTAGAGGCCAACACGGGTCAGTATCATGACTGGTACGTTCAATATCTGGACGACCTGAAACAGGCCCGTCCCAATCGCGATATCGAGCTGATCCCCGTGGCCTCGGTTCTATCGGGCCTCTTGTCTCAACCCGCGCTCAGCGACCTTGTTGGGACCGATCTTTACGCCGATGATGCGCCCCACGGGACGCCAACCTTGTACTTCTTGGCGGCATTGATTGCTTATAATCCGATATTTGGTGACCAACTGCCCGACACGATGGATCTCCCCAACACCATTCATCCCGTTGTGCGCAAAGCCTATCCCCAAATTGTCGCCTATCTGGGACAAAGCCGCACGGCTTCGATCCGCCCGCGCATCTCGCCCACGCGCACAATCGCGCGCCCAACCATTCCGGCAATGGCGATGGGGTTGAACGGTATTTCGGATTGGTCGACGCAATACCCCTTTCTGGATCTGATGAAATCCGCGCGCCCATGGGTCGGCCACAAACCCGGCGAATGGGGCGGTATGGATGCCAACCAAATGCGTGCCGATGGCCACCTGAGTCCAAGTGGCTGGCCGCTGCGCATGCCACCGGGGATCGAAAAGATCGAGACCTTTGTCCTGACAGAACTGCCACCTCAGGCGCAGACATTTGCCGGACGCTATCAGTTGACCTACGAGGGCACCGGCACAGTGCAGCTGTTTGGCCGCGCCACCGAAATCCAATCGCAACCCGGTGAAATTCAGTTCTCTTTCACGCCCGGCGAAGGTTTGGTGGCCATTTCCATCAGCCAGATTGACGAAAGCGACCCCATCCGCAACATTCGCGTTCTGCACACGCGCCATTTGGCGTTGGACACTCTGGGCGCACAGTTCAATCCCGACTGGCTGGCCTTGGTCCAAGATTTTCGCGTGTTGCGCTTTATGGATTGGATGCAAACCAACGGGTCACTGATCGAGACGTGGGACGAACGCCCTCAGCCAAGCGATTACACCTATGCATGGCGGGGCACGCCGATCGAAACCATGGTGGATTTGGCCAATTTGGTCGGGGCTGACCCTTGGTTCAACATGCCACACTTGGCCGAAGATGCCTATGTCACCGCCTTTGCAACCCAAGTCAAAACCGAGCTGCGTCCCGATCTGAAAGCCTATGTCGAATACTCCAACGAGGTTTGGAACTTCATCTTTCCTCAGGCCATCTGGGCAGGAGAGCAAGCCGAAGAGCGGTGGCCGCGTGGCTCTGATGATCGCTGGATGCAATTTGCGGGGATGCGCGCCGCGCAGGTCGCTGATCTGTGGACCGATGTCTATGCAGAAGAGGCTCCGGCCAGATTGACCCGCGTTGTTGCCACCCACACAGGCTGGCCCGGATTAGAAGAGCCCATGCTGAACGCCCCCTTGTGGCAAAAAGAAAACCGCGCCAACAAAGCCCCGGCAGAGTCATTTGATGCCTATGCCGTCACCGGATATTTCGGCCACGAGATGGGCGGTGACAGCTTTGCGCCGCAAATCTTGGATTGGCTCAAAATCAGCGAAAGCGAAGCGTTGAAGCGCAGCTATAAAGCGTTGAAAGCCGGTCCTGTGCGCGAACTCATCGAAGAGCTGTTTCCCCACCACGCCGCCGCCGCTGCGCGCCATGACCTTGATCTGATTATGTATGAAGGCGGGGCACATATCACCGGCACCGGCGCATGGCAGAACGACAAAACGCTCACCGCCTTCTATCAGACGTTCAACTACTCCCAAGAGGTTGCTGCGCTCTATAGCGACGTGATCGATGGCTGGCAAAAAGCCGGAGGCACGTTGTTCAATGCCTTTGTGGATGTGGCCAAACCCTCGCAATGGGGCAGTTGGGGCGCCAAACGACACCTCAAGGATAGCAACCCGCGCTGGTCGACGCTGCGCACATATAACGCCACTTTGCCTGCAACTTGGGAAGCGCGGGATCAGGCCGTTTTTGCAAACGGTCTTAGCCTGATTGGCACCTCACAGGATGATTTGGTCGAGGGCAGCCCACACGCCGATTTTCTAGACGGCGGGCCCGGAGATGACTGGCTGGTCACGGCCGGGGGCTCTGATGCGGTTCATGGCGGCGACGGGGTGGACACGGCCATTTTCCCCGGAGAAGCCTCGGCCTATCGCTTTACGTGGATGGGCCCCTTTTTGATGGCAGAGGGCCCTTTGGGTGAAAGCCGGATGTTATCGATTGAACGTCTGGAATTCGAAGCCGATCCCGGTCAGCTTTATGCTGTGACGCCCCAAGGCTAATCCGCTGAACAAACAGCCCCTGAGCTCATTAATTCACCACGATGTCACAGTTCGACCACAGTTTCATGATCAAGCGGGCACCGATGCCAATCTATGGTAAACACTTGAGTGACCAAGGCGTTACCAAGATCAAAGCAGTCCTTATCTGGGGTTCCATTCGATGATATCCGTCATCATACCGGCAAACAACGAAGGTCCCTTGATTGGCCACTGCCTTTCGGCCCTTTTTGCCTCGGATGCCCCCGAAGGGGAGGTGGAAGTTCTGGTGGTCGCCAACGGCTGCACGGATGACACGGTGGCCCAAGCCCAAGCCTTTGCGCCCAATGCTCAGGAAAAAGGCTGGGCCTTTCGGGTGATCGACCTGCCCCAAGGTGGAAAGATGCTGGCCCTCAACGAAGGTGACGCCCAAGCACAGGGCGACATGCGGGCCTATCTGGATGCCGATGTCGAGCTTAGTGCGCCTGTGCTCGCCCAGCTTGTTCACGCGCTTTCGCCCGCCAAGCCGCTGTATGCCAGTGGCAAGGTCACCATTCCCCAAGCCCAAAGTTGGGCGACGCGCGCCTACGGTCGGTTCTATCTGACGGTGCCGTTTATGCGCCATGGCGTTCCGGGCTGCGGCCTGTTTGCGGTGAATGCCGAAGGGCGAAAACGCTGGGCCCAATTTCCAAACATCATCTCGGATGACACATATGTGCGCCTCAGCTTTTCCCCTGAAGAGCGCCTGTCAATTGACGCCAGCTATCGCTGGCCCCTGGTCGAAGGGTTTGGCAACCTCGTCAAAGTGCGCCGCCGCCAAAACTTGGGCGTCACAGAAATCAAACAGACCTACCCAGAGCTGTTGGAAAATGACGACAAGTTTTCCTATGGCAAACAACGTTTGATCGGCACCATCATCCGCGATCCCATTGGATTTGCGGTTTACGCAGCCGTGGCCTTGCGGGTGAAACTTGGCCGCAACTCCACCAGATGGAGCCGCGGCAGATGATCGGCACCGTTTTGAACCGCCTGCGCCGCGGTGGCAGCCTGACAGACCGCGCGATGCGCAGCTCTGCGATCCATTCGATGGGGTTTGTGCTGAACCAAGCGTTGCGGCTTGGCTCCAACCTGATTTTGACGCGCATCCTGTTCCCAGAAGCCTTTGGATTGATGGCGCTGGTCACGGTTGTCATGGTCGGACTGGCGATGTTTTCTGATGTCGGTGTCAGCCCAGCCATCATGCAAAGCAAACGCGGCGATGATCCGGACTTCCTAAACACCGCCTGGACCATCCAAATGATGCGTGGCGCAGCCCTGTGGGCTGTGGCGGCGTTGCTCGCCTACCCTGCGGCTTTGCTCTACGAAGAGCCCCAGCTGCTTTACGTGCTGCCCGTCTATGGTGTCACCTTGCTGATCAGCGGCTTTAATCCCACAAAGATGGAAACCGCCAATCGCCACCTACAAGCCGGGCGCGTCACCACGATCACGCTGGCCGTGCAGTTCATTGGATTGGTCATCGCCGTGCTGGCCGCCTGGATCACCCAATCGGTCTGGTCATTGGTCATCAGCGGCATCAGTGCGGCCGTGATCCAAGTGGTGTTCCTGAACAAATTTTTGCCCGGACCGGCCAACCGGTTTCAATGGGAAAAACCCGCTGCCAAAGAGCTGATCCACTTTGGAAAATGGATCTTTTTAAGCACCATCTGCGGGTTCATTACGTTGCACAGCGACAAGCTTGTGATTGGCAAATACCTCTCGCTGGACGAGTTCGGCGTCTACAATATCGGCTATTTTCTGGCCAGCTTTCCCATGCTGCTGGGCGGTATGGTCACCCACAAAGTCCTGATCCCAATCTATCGCGAAAACCCACCTGATGCCTCGCGAGAGAACTTTCTGCGGCTGCGCAAGATGCGGGTGTTTGCCACCGCTCTGTTGTTGGTCATGACCTTTGCAGTGTCTTTGCTAGGGGTCTGGCTGATCGATATTCTTTATGACGCGCGGTATGCCCGCGCGGGCGCAGTGGTTGTCGTCTTATCCCTGGTGCAAATTCCACAAATCATCGTCATGACCTATGATCAAGCGGCTTTGGCAGCGGGCAATTCGCGGGGCTTTTTTGTGCTCGCGGCGGTGCGCGCGGTCTGTATCTTTGCCGGGCTGATCATCGGTCTTGAAACCATGGGACTGCTCGGCGCTTTGCTGGGCTTGGGGGCGGCCTATATCGCTGCCTACCCCGTGGTCATCTGGCTATCGCGCCAACAAGGCGCGTGGGATCCGCTGCATGACGCAGTTGCAATCGGGGTTAGTTTCCTGCTTGCTGCAATCGCATTTCAGTTTCACATTGCCGAAATATTAACCTTAACCGGCTGATGCATCGCTTTGACCTGCTATTGCTCTCTTGCCTATACCTAATTGCTAGGCACCTATACCAAAAAAGGCAAATCAGTGCCTCAAAACAACCGCATTCTACCCGTAAGTGGATAGGTAACCCGTAGTGGATATGAGTTTGTTTGAATGTCGCAAGAGCCAAAAACCGAAGTAAATATCAGTGCAGACATCGCGATTGTCGGCATGGCAGCCCACCTCCCCGGAGCGGACTCTGTTCAGGAGTATTGGGCCAACCTTCGGGACGGAATTGAATCGATCCGCCGCCTTTCCAAACAAGATCTGCTGGACGCTGGCGAAGCGCCCCATCTGCTAGAGCGTGATGATTATGTCCCCGTCGCCGCCCCCTTGGATGGCTTCAAAAACTTCGACGCCGAATTCTTTGGGTTTTCCCCCAAAGAGGCTGCGATCCTAGATCCGCAACACCGACAATTCCTTGAGGTCTCTTGGGAGGCCTTGGAAAACGCTGGACATACCCCTGAACAATTCAAAGGCCCCGTTGGGGTCTTTGGTGGTTGTGGCATGGGAAGTTATTTCTATTTCAACATCTGCTCAAACCGTGACCTTGTCGATGACACCGGCATGTTCTTGTTGCGCCACACCGGCAACGACAAAGACTTTATGGTCACGCGCCTGTCTCATGTGCTGGACCTGAAAGGTCCGTCGATCAACATTCAAACAGCGTGCTCAACCTCACTTGTCGCTACCCACTATGCCTGCCAGTCGCTGTTGAACGGCGAATGCGACATGGCTTTGGCGGGCGGCGTCACCATCGAGATGCCCCATGAACGGGGCTATGTGTTCAAAGAAGGTGAGATCCTATCCCCAGACGGCCATTGCCATGCGTTTGACAATCGCGCCCAAGGCACCGTCTTTGGCAGTGGCGCCGGCGTTGTTGTGATGCGCCGCTTGGAAGATGCCATTGCTGATGGCGATCATATCTATGCCGTGATCAAAGGGTCGGCTGTGAACAACGATGGCGCGGCCAAAGCTGGCTATCTGGCACCATCTGTCGATGGTCAAGCCGCAGCGATTGCGGATGCCCATGCTTTGGCGGACATCACCGCCGATACCATCGATTATGTCGAGTGCCACGGCACCGGCACGTATCTGGGCGATCCAATCGAAGTGGCCGCCCTGACCGAGGCCTTTTCGGAAACCACTGACGAAACGGGATTCTGCCGGATCGGGTCGGTGAAAACCAATATTGGTCACACAGACACAGCCGCCGGTGTGGCCAGCCTGATCAAGACCAGCATGGCGCTCAGCAACACGCAAATGCCCCCGAGCTTGGGCTATGAAACACCAAACGCGGCCATCGACTTTGAGCATTCGCCTTTCCGGGTGAACGACAGCCTGCGCGACTGGGTTTCGCACAAAGGTCCGCGCCGCGCCGGGGTGAATTCGCTGGGGGTGGGTGGCACCAATGCCCATGTCGTTCTGGAAGAAGCACCAGAGCGGGCGGCGTCCGAAGAAAGCGATTGGCCGTTTCAAATCCTGACCATGTCAGGACGCAACAAAGCAGCCCTGGAAGCGAATGCCAGCAACTTGGCGACGCACCTGCGGGCTCATCCCGACCAACCTTTGGCCGATGTCGCTTGGACGCTGCAAAAGGGACGCCGCGCCTTTGAACGGCGTCGCGTGATCGTGGCGGAAACCCACGAAGAAGCCGCAGCATTGCTCGAGCAAAACGATCCGCGCCGGGTCTTTACCCACACCGTTGTTGGCGACCACCCGGACGTGGTCTTCATGTTCCCCGGTGGCGGGGCGCAATACGCTGGCATGGCGCAGGATCTTTATGAAACAGAGCCTGTTTTTGCCGAATGGATGGACAAGGGTTTGGATGTTCTGCAATCCAAAATCGACTATGATATCCGCGCGCTATGGCTGCCCGAAGCAGGTGATAAAGCCACCGCCGATGAAAAGCTGAAAACACCTTCGATCCAGCTGCCGTTGATCATGATCGTGGAATATGCGCTGGCCCAGCTGTGGATCAGCTGGGGCGTGCGTCCCACTGCGATGGTGGGCCATTCGATGGGTGAAAACACCGCCGCCTGTTTGGCCGATGTCCTGAGTTTTGAAGACTGCATTGGCTTGGTGCATTTGCGCGGCCAACTGTTTGATACAGTGCCTGCGGGTGGCATGCTGAGCGTCGCTTTGTCCGCCGCTGAGCTGAAGCCCTATCTCGGTCAAGATTTGGACCTAGCGGTTGAGAACGCCCCTGATCTCAGCGTGGCCTCTGGCCCGATTGCGGCAATCGAACGTCTGCAGGAAGAACTTGCCAACAAGGACATCGAATGTCAGCGCGTTGCGATCAATATCGCGGCACATTCCCGCATGTTGGAGCCGATCCTAGACCGGTTCCGCACCTTCTTGCAGTCGATCCAGCTGAACGCGCCTCAAATCCCGTTCACCTCGAACCGGACGGGCGAGTTTATCACACCCGAAATGGCAACCGACCCCGACTATTGGGTTGGCCATCTGCGCGGCACGGTGCTGTTTGCGGATTGCATCAGCACTCTGGCCGCGGGCGAAGACAAAGTGTTTATCGAAGTTGGCCCCGGCAAAGCGTTAAGCTCGTTGACTGGACAGCATAGCGACGTCACCCCCAACCAAGTGATCAGCACCCTGCGCCATCCCAAAGATGACATTGCAGATGACACCTACTTTGCTGCCATGTTGGGACGAACATGGGCGATGGGTGTCTCTTTTGACTGGGCCCAAATCTGGGGTGACGCCCGCCGCAATCGCGTCGTTTTGCCGACCTACGCCTTTCAGCGCAGCGAATATTTCATTGAACCGGCCAAGGCCGAAGCCACCCCAGCACAAGATTGGTTGATGCGGCGCGACGACATTGGCGACTGGGGATATCAGCCCGCTTGGAAACCACGCTATGCGGAATGCGCCATTGATGTTGACGCCGATTTGGCAGCGGCGCGCAAAGAGACATGGTTGATCTTTGAAGATGAGATTGGTCTTTGCGCTGAAGTTGCTACGCGCTTGCGAGATGCAGGTCATGCTGTGACCTCGGTGCGCACCGGTGATGGATTTGCCAAGCTTGAAGACGGCTACATTCTCGCCCCAGAGCAGGGGCGCGAAGGCTATGACCTGTTGTTGAATGATTTGTCATCTGCAGGGCAGATGCCGACGCGAATCTTGCATGGCTGGTTGCTAACCGATCGCGAAACCTTTCGGCCCGGCAGCAGCTTTTTCCACCGCAATCAGGAATATGGGTTCTACTCGCTTATGTTCCTTGCGCAGGCCCTGAGCGATCAGAACGTTGCCTCGCCCTTGCACATCAACGTGATGACATCGGATGCGGCCAAGGTCTCTGGGGAAACACTGCGCTATCCCGAAAAATCCACCGTTATGGGGCCAGCACGCGTCATCCCCCGGGAATTCCCCGGTGTGACCTGCGCGGTCTTGGACCTCAGCTCCAAGAGCTTCCCGTCCAAACGTCGCGGGCTCGATCCACAGCTCAGCACCACGTTGCTCGAAGAGGTTCTGGCGGATCCCAGCAACTTGGTGGCCGCTCTGCGGGGCACCAAACGGTACGAACTTGAATTCCGCGCAGCCGAATTCGACGCCAAGGACGAGCTGCCGATCCGCACAAATGGGTGCTATTTGATCACTGGTGGTTTTGGTGGCATTGGCACCACATTGGCCACAGCATTGGCGCAAAAAGCGCAAGCCAATATCGTCTTGTTGTCACGCAAGGCTCTGCCGGATCGCGACACATGGGCCAACTATCTGGCCAATAGCGCCCAGCACGATCCAGTGTCGCGCCGCATCGCGGCTGTCAAGGAAATCGAAGCCGCTGGCGGAGATGTCTTGGTGCTTGAAGCGGACGTTAGCAACGTCGAAGAAATGCGCAATGCCGTGCGTTTGGCCCGGGACACCTATGGCGATGTCAACGGCGTAATCCACGCAGCGGGTGTGATCGCGGATGCTCCGATTTTGGGCAAATCTTTGGGAGACATCGAAGATGTCTTTACCCCAAAGGTCCACGGCACGCAGGTGCTGGACAGCTTGTTCCCCGATGGCAGCCTGGACTGGATGGTCCTGTTTTCGTCTTCATCGACCGTGACCGCCCCGGCGGGTCAGGTCGATTATGTGGCGGCCAACGAATACCTCAATGCGCTGGCCAAATCCCGCGCCGGGGGCAGCACTCCGGTGATCGCAATCGACTGGGGCATCTGGTCTGATGTGGGCATGGCAGCAGATGCGATGGCCACACGCCTTGGCACCCAAACCCAATCACCAAGCGAGCCGGTCGACAGCACCTTGTTGAGTGACAAGAGCTTTGACGCCGAAGGCGCGCGGATCTTTACCACTGCCTTGTCCACCCAAAACTGGGTCATGGACGAACACCGCACCAAAGCAGGCGACATCCTGTTGCCCGGCACCGGTTATCTTGAATTGGCCCACCAAGCGCTGAGAGCGCAGGGCGAAACGGCCGCCTTTGAAATCCGTGATTTGTTCTTCCTAGCGCCGCTGCATGTGACAGAAAAACAGGGTTGCGACGTGACGATCAAGCTGGCCCGCGCGGACCAAGGCTATGATCTGAACGTAGAAAGCGCTGCAGGACATGCCGGCGCGATCACCAACGCCGAAGCGGCGATTGGACTTGGGCAGATTGCGGCACCGGCCCCACTGGATCTGGATGCGATTTCGGCACGTATGGCCCCAGCCACCGTCGCCAACAACGGCGAAACACTGCGTTCCGCTCAAGAAGCCCATTTGAATTTTGGGCCACGCTGGCGTGTCTTGCACTCCACCGCCTATGGGGCGGGCGAAGGTCTGGCGCAGCTGAGTTTGCCTGATGAGTTTGCTTCTGATCTTGACGGTTTTGCGCTGCATCCGGGATTGATGGATTTGGCGACCGGCTGGGCGATGGGCCTTGTCGAAGGCTATGAGGGCAACGCATTGTGGGCACCGGTGTCTTACCACCGGGTGCGCGTATTTGCGCCGCTACAACAGACAATCCACAGCTGGGTGCGCATTCGCGGAGACAGCAACTCCAGCAACGGTGTGGCCAGCTTTGACATCACGCTGACAGCGCCGGACGGCACTGTTTTGCTGGACATCGAAGGTTTCTCTATTCGCAAGCTTGAGGGTGGCCTGTCTTTGTCATCCCCCAATGTCACGGCGATTGGAACCGACTTCCGCCCCTTGTCACCCGCCGAAGAACGCCTGAAACACAACCTCGCGCAGGGTATTCGCCCCGCCGAAGGCGTCGACGCCTTCTTCCGCGCGCTGACCAGCGGTCAGTCCCAAATTGTGGTCTCCTCGTTGGATCTGCCTGCCTTGGTGGAACAGACCGCTTTCGCCGGCCAAGCAGCATCGCAGACCCAAAAGTTCGAACGCCCTGAGTTGGACCAAGACTTTGCAGCGCCTGAAACCGATGTTCAAAAGCGCATCGCTGTGTTCTTTGAAGAGCTGCTTGGTGTGGATCAAATCGGCATTGACGACAGCTTCTTTGATCTGGGGGGGCACTCTCTGATTGCGGTGCGCTTGTTTGCCAAGATCAAAAAGGCCTTTGGCACAGATTTCCCAATCTCGCTGCTGTTCGAAGCGCCAACCATTCGCAAGATCGCCACCCATCTGCCAACACAGGACGCGGACACAGGTGCCGACACCGTCACGCCCATGCCTGCACAACGCCGCTTCACCCATCTGGTGCCGATGCACCAAGGAGAGGGCGGCGCAAACACACCGTTCTTCCTTGTGGCTGGGATGTTCGGCAACGTCTTGAACCTGCGCCACTTGGCGCATCTGCTGGGCGCGGACAGACCCTTTTATGGTCTGCAAGCTCGGGGGCTTTTTGGCGATGCCAGCCCACACGGAACTATCCCCGAAGCAGCACGCGACTACATTGCTGAGATGAAACAGGTCCAACCCAAAGGCCCCTATATGCTGGGCGGCTTTTCAGGTGGTGGCATCACAGCGCTTGAAATTGCGCAACAGCTGCAGGCTGAAGGTGAAGAAGTGGCAATGCTGGTGATGCTGGACACGCCGCTGCCAGTGCGCCGCCCCCTAAGCAAACGCGACCGGATCGCAATCCAAATGCTCGAACTGAAAGAGAAAGGCCCAGCCTATCTCACACGGTGGGTGAGCAACCGGATCAAGTGGGAGATCTCCAAGCGGCGCGGCACAGCCGTGACGGATGCCCCTGCTCAATTCCATAACGCTGAAATCGAAGCCGCCTTCTTGAGCGCCGTTGAAACCTATCAGCTGCAGATGTGGGATGGGCCATTGTTGCTCTATCGCCCACCCCTCGAAGGCAAATGGCAGGTGGCGCTTGATCGGTTGGTCAACTCTGAACGCGCCTATGTGGTGCATGACAACGACTGGTCAGACTGGGCCCCTAAGGTCGAAGTTTTTGAGGTTCCAGGCAACCACGACTCGATGGTATTGGAGCCCAACGTTCGGGTTTTGGCCTCGCGTATTCGCGACGCCATCACCGACGTTGAGAAAGATACCAGCCCCGCGTGGGTTGCCGGAAAGGCTGCTGAATGACTGCCCGCGTACTGACAGTGATTTTGAACTATCGCACAGCGGAAATGACCCTGCGTTCGGTCGAAGCCGCGCGCACAGCCATGCGCGATATTGATGGGGAAATCATCGTTGTCGACAATGACTCTCAGGATGGCTCCTTTGCCAAAATGAGCGCCCACGCCCAAGCCCAAGGCTGGACCAAGGACAACGCAGTACGCGTGGTCGAAGCGGGTCAGAATGGTGGGTTTGGTGCGGGCAATAATTTTGGCATTCGCGCCGGGCTAAGTGATGGCAGTGCCCCAGATTACGTCTATGTTCTGAACTCAGATGCATTTCCCGCGCCTGATGCCATCAGCGCGTTGCTGACCTATTTGCGGGACCACCCCGAGGTGGGCTTTGCTGGCAGCTATACCCATGGGGAAGACGGCGCCCCGCATTTGACAACGTTCCGCTTCCCCACCGTGGCCAGCGAATTCGAAGGCGCCATCCGCTTTGGCCCGGTGTCGCGTCTTTTGGCCAACAAACGGGTGCCCATTGAAATCCCAGAATCCACCCAATCGGTGGAATGGTTGGCCGGTGCCAGCATGTTGTTGCGATGCAAAACGCTGGATGAAATCGGCCTCTTTGACGAGCGTTTCTTTCTCTATTTTGAAGAAACCGACCTTTGCCTGCGCGCACAGCGCGCCGGGTGGGGCATCACCTATGTTCGCGAAAGCCAAGTGACCCACATCGGATCTGTTTCAACAGGGATGAGCAAGTGGCAGCGTACCCCGGACTATTGGTACAATTCGCGGCTCTATTACTTTACCAAAAACCATGGTCTTGTTGTTGCTGCACTGGCCACTCTTGCGCATGTGTTCGGCGGGATGCTGCACCGGGTTCGTCAGGGTGTTCAGGGCCGAAAACCTGTGGATCCCCCTCACTTTTTGCGCATGCTGTTGTGCCATGATTTCAAGGCGATGTTCAAACGCCGTCGCGCCCCAAAGGTGCCGCAACTGAACGCCTCCTCTTTACCAGTATCGGAGTAACCAATGCCGTCTTTTTCCAGCGTCCTAATTGGCAACGAATCTCTCGTTATTCAGTGCGGCGAAATCTTGCGCGCCAAAGGTCACAGCATCTCTGCTTTGGTCACACGGAATGCGGATGTGGAAAAGTGGGGTCGCGATTTGGGACTGAATGTCCAAGCGCCCGGCAAAGATCTTGCCGCGCGTTTGGGCAGCGCCCCGTTTGATTGGCTGCTGTCGATTGCCAACTTGGATATCATTCCAGCGGATGTTCTGGACTTGCCCCGCAACGGCGCGGTGAACTTTCACGATGGGCCTTTGCCACGCTATGCCGGTTTGAATGCGCCGGTCTGGGCCATCGCCAACGGTGAAGCCCAGCACGGCATCACCTGGCACATGATCGAAGGCGGGATCGATGAAGGTGACATTCTGGTTCAGCGTCACTTTGATATCGCCCCGCGCGATACCGCTCTAACCCTAAATACGCGCTGTTTTGAAGCTGCGATCGATAGCTTCCCTGACCTCGCAGATGCTTTGGCCACAGGCGCGCCTGAACGCACCAAACAAGACCTGTCCCAGCGCAGCTACTTTGGACTGGCGCATCGCCCTGCGGCCGCCGGATATTTGACCTTTACCCAGCCTGCTACGGAAGTGGACGCATTGGTCCGCGCCTTGGATCATGGCGAGTATTGGAACCCGTTGACCACGGCCAAGCTGCTCCTAGACGGCCAAACATTGCTGGCCCGCAAATGCGCCCTATCCGAAGCCACGGGTGTTGCGGGCACGGTTCTAAGTAACGAAGCGGGGTCGCTAACGATTGCCTGCGCAAGCGGCGCGGTTGTTCTCTCGGACCTTTGTGATGCATCCGGACAGGCCGTCGAGCCGCGTGCCTTGCCCCAAGCTGGTGTCATCCTATCTGGCCCCGACAGCGACACGGCAACTGGCCTTGAAGCGGCATTGCAAGCTGCCTTGCGCGGTGAAGCTCGTGCGCGCCGGATGTTTGACTCCTTCGAAGGTGCGCCTTTGCAGCTGGGTGTGGAACCCGAGACCGGTGTGATTGAGACCAGTGTCGCGTTGCCAGACGGCGCCGACGGCTTTGCCACGATGGCTCTGTTGGCCGGAGCGCTTAGCGAAAGCGCACATGTGGATTTGGCCTTGGGATATCCTGCAACCGCTGGCTTGTTGGGATGGACGCCCGTTCGGGTGTCCAATTTGGGCACCGCGCGGGATGCACAGGCGGACTTCGCTGCTGATCTCGCCAAGGCACGTAAAACCGGGTCTTTGGCCGAGGACATTTTGGCCCGCCACACAAGCGCACGCATCGATGTGCCGCAAATTGGCCTGTGTGATCAGCCCATGCTTGTGCCCGGAACAGCCCTAACCCTATCGGTGGTCGCCGGCAAAGCCACATTGCACGCAGATGCCGCACGACTTTCACCGGCAATGCTGGACCTGCTGGCCAAGCGCCTGTCCCACATTGCGGCCCAAGACGATGATATCGCCGTCACTCAACTTGATGTTCTGCCCGACAGCGAGCGCGCCCTGATTTTGAACGATTGGAATGCCACCGAGACCGCATATGACGCCAATCTATGCATCCACCACATGTTTGAACGCCAAGTGGCCAAGACACCTGATGCCACGGCCCTTGTCGTCGATGCCGAAGAACTGACCTATGCCGAGCTGGATGCGCGCGCCAATCAGGTGGCGCATCAATTGCGCGCGATGGGCGTCAAACCCGGCACTTTGGTTGGGCTTTACACCCAGCGCTCACCCTTTTTGTTGATCGGTGCGTTGGGCATCCTTAAGGCGGGTGGTGCCTATGTGCCGCTTGATCCAGCCTACCCGGCCGACCGCATCGCGCTATACATCGAAGACAGTGCCTGCCCCGTGATTGTCGCCCAACATGCCATGGTGGGCGATCTTCCGGCCCATAGCGCGCAGGTCCTGAGCATCGACAACGATCCAAAGATCTTGTCCGCACCAACTGACGCCATCGACAGTGCGACCCAAGGCTCTGACATGGCCTATATGATCTATACATCGGGTTCGACGGGCCGTCCCAAGGGCGTGATGGTTGAACACCGGAATGTGTCGAACTTCTTTACAGGCATGGACGAGCGCATTGACCATGCGCAAGGCTCGGTCTGGTTGGCCGTGACCAGCCTGTCCTTTGATATTTCGGTTCTAGAACTGTTTTACACCTTGGCGCGCGGGTTCAAGTTGGTGCTGTCCAGCGACGAAAACCGCACCATGGTGTCCAATGGGCGGATGAATTTGACCGGCAAAGGCATGGAATTCAGCCTGTTTTATTGGGGCAATGACGACGGCGTTGGCCGGGACAAATACGAATTGCTGTTTGAGGGCGCCAAATTCGCAGACAAAAACGGATTCTGCGCGGTTTGGACCCCTGAACGCCACTTCCACGCCTTTGGCGGCCCTTATCCAAACCCGTCCGTCACTGGAGCGGCGGTTGCGGCTTTGACCACCAATTTGGCGGTGCGCGCAGGCAGCTGTGTCGCCCCTCTCCACCATCCAGCGCGTATCGCTGAAGAATGGGCCGTGATCGACAATCTGACCAATGGGCGCACCGGCCTTGGGATTGCCTCTGGCTGGCAACCCCATGATTTTGTGCTGCGCCCAGAGAACACCCCACCGAACAACAAACCAGCTATGCTGGAAACCATTGAACAGCTGCGCGCCCTGTGGCGTGGCGAAGAAGTTGAATTCCCGATGGCCAACGGCGAGATGCACGGCGTCGTTACACAACCGCGCCCCGTGTCCAAAAAGCTGGAAATTTGGATCACCACAGCGGGCAATCCCGAGACATGGAAAGAAGCCGGTCGAATTGGGGCCAATGTTCTAACCCACCTCTTGGGTCAAAGCGTTGAGGAAGTTGGCGAAAAGATCAAAATTTATCACGCTGCGTTGCGTGAGGCGGGGCACAACCCGGATGACTTTACCGTCACTTTGATGCTGCACACCTATATTGCGGATGATCGCGAAAAAGCGCGTGAAGTGGCCCGTGGTCCAATGAAGGACTATCTGCGTTCAGCCGCTGGATTGATCAAACAATTTGCCTGGGCATTTCCTGCCTTTAAGCGCCCCGAAGGCGTCAGCAACCCGTTTGAACTGGATCTGGGCACACTGACCGAAGACGAGTTGGACGCGATCCTTGAATTTGCCTTCCTGCGCTATTTCGAAGATTCCGGACTGTTTGGCACCGTCGACGATTGTTTGGATCGCATCGAGCAGTTGAAACGCATCGGCGTCCAAGAAGTTGCCTGCCTGATCGATTATGGCATCTCAAAGCCAGAGGTTCTGCATGGGTTAAACTATGTGGCTGAGGTTCTCAAAAAGTCCAACACCGAGGTTGAGCTTGATGCAGACGACTTTTCGATCGCGGCGCAAATCGTGCGCCACGGCGTGACCCATCTGCAATGCACCCCGTCGATGGCGCGGATGATTTCGATGAACGATGAGGCTCGTATCGCTTTGGGACGTGTCGATCACCTGATGATCGGCGGCGAAGCATTGCCCGGAGCCTTGGTTCAGGAATTCTCTGAGATCACCAAGGCCAGCATCGAGAACATGTATGGCCCGACAGAAACCACCATCTGGTCCACAACAGAAACCGCGACACCCGGTGAAAGCGTTGTGAACGTTGGGAAACCGATTGCAAACACCCAAGTCTACATCTTGGACGAGGACAAAAATCCGGTGCCTATTGGCGTGCCCGGCGAACTTTATATCGGCGGCGCTGGTGTGACACGCGGCTATTGGCAACGCGACGATCTAACCGCAGAGCGGTTCCCAACCGATCCCTTTGCCCAAAACGGAAGTCGCATGTATCGCACAGGCGATTTGGTGCGCTGGCGCGCCGATGGCAAAGTCGACTTCTTGGGGCGCGCGGACCATCAGGTGAAATTGCGCGGCTACCGCATCGAGCTGGGTGAAATCGAAGCCATCATGACGCAAAATTCGGCCGTGACGCAGGCTGTTGTCATCCCAAGAGAAGACACGCCGGGCGCACAACGGTTGGTCGGTTACATGACCACCTCTGGCCCAGTGGATGAAGCGGCGCTGCGTGCGCAGCTGTCTGCGGTTTTGCCTGAATTCATGGTCCCGGCCCAATTTGTGACATTGGATGTCTTCCCGCTGACGCCAAACAAAAAAGTGGATCGCAAAGCGCTTCCGGCGCCGTCTGATCGGGCGACACCGGCCCGCCAAGAAACATTTGTGGCCCCGACCAATGACGTCGAAAAGCAAATCGCAGAAATCTGGGGACGGATTTTGGGGGTCAGCTCAATTGGCTCCAAGGACAATTTCTTTGATCTGGGCGGCCATTCCTTGTTGGCTGTACAGGCCCACCGGGAAATCCGCGAAAAATTGGGGGCCACCAAGCTGGGTATCACCGATATCTTCCGCTTCCCGGTTTTGTCGAACCTTTGCGAGAAGGTCATCGAAGCCACAGGCGGCGCCAAACCGGCCGCCGCCGCACCGGCAGCGGACACCTCATCGAATCGTGCAGAGGCAATGTCGCGCCGCAAACAAATGCGCGCCCGGCGGATGTCGCGGCAATCCTAACAGAGTTGGGCCACCAAAGGCTGGCCCAACACCATCATTTCACGCAAGGTCTTGGCCATGTTTGACCACGCAAAACGGTCTTTGAAACGCGCTTTGTCCCGACGGGCGTTTGTGGGGTCTGGCCTTGTTTTGGCGGCTTTGGGCGCGGCGGGTGTTTTGACCCGCTCCCCCGCAATGCTGTCAGCAGAAGAAACCGATCAGATCTTCACCACCCCCCTGTCTAAACCTGCGGGCGCACTTAACGTTTTTCATCTTGGACACTCTTTGGTGGGGCGCGATATGCCCGCAATGCTGGAACAGATTTCGCTCAAAGGTCACGCGCATGCGTCGCAATTGGGATGGGGCACGCCCTTGCGGGCCCATTGGGACGATCAAGAGGTGATCCAAGGCTTTGAAACTGAAAACGCGCACCCGCATTTTCGCGCCGCAAAAGACGCCCTGAGGTCAGGGGACTATGACGCCTTTGTTCTCACCGAGATGGTCGAGATCGAAGCCGCAATTGCCTATTTTGACAGTGCCGAGTTCATGGCGAAATGGGCGGAATTGGCGCGCAGTGGCAATCCCGACGTTCGCATCTATCTGTACGAATCCTGGCACGATCTGAACGATCCACAGGGATGGCTAAATCGGCTGGATTTGGATCTGGAGCGGTATTGGGAAAAAGAGGTGCTGCGCCGCGCACTAGCGATCGATCCGGATGCAAACCCGATTTACATGATCCCCGCTGGCCAAGTGATGGCCCGGTTTGTGCGCCAAATCGAAGACCAAGGAACCGTTCCCGGCCTGACCAGCCGCGACGATCTATTCCAGCGCAGCGAATCGGGTGAGTTGGATACCATTCACGTCAACGATATCGGCGCGTATCTGGTGGCGCTGACACATTACGCTACGCTTTATCATCGCTCGCCGGTTGGCTTGCCGTTTGAATTGACCCGCGCAGATGGGTCAAAAATGACGCCGATAACCCCACAGGCTGCCCGTTTGATGCAAGAGACCGTCTGGCAGGTGGTTAGCACCTACTCTAAGACCGGAATACCTTGATAAATATGGCAAAAACAAGGCAATGCGCACAGTTTTCGAAATAGATTGTTTCCACCAATTCAGAGTCAATTAGTGGAAAAATTGCGCAAAATTTGTTAGCTTAGCAGTCAATCGTGGTGACCCGAGCACCGCAATCGCAGGACCAAATTGGATACAAAATGAATCCTTTGCAATCGTTAGGCAGTTTGAAACGCATTCTTCAAAGACGCGCTCTGATCATGATCGTGGCGGTCATTTGCGGAACGGCTATGGCGTATCTTTTTGCCAGCGGTCGCACCTCGGTCTATGAGGCTTCTGCGGTGATTCAGATCGAAGCCTCTCAGGTGACCACCAATCTGCAAGGCACCAGCACAGTCCCCACCAGCAATCGCAATCGTTTGAAATTGATCGAACAAAAACTGATGTCACGCGACAGCGTTTTGACTGTGATCGAAAAATTCGACCTGTTTGCCGCGGTGAGTGAATTCAGCGACCTTGAGAAGGTCAATTTGCTGCGTGAATCTGTACAGATCATCGAAATTCAAGACCCAGCCACCGTCTGGCGCGCCGACAGCCAACCGTCTGGCTTGCGTATCACTGCGCGGTTGGGCAATCCCGAAAGCGCCGCAAATGTGGCCAATGAATTCCTGTCTTTGGCATTGGTCGAAGGCAAAAACCGCAGTGAAAGCCGCGCCGCACAAACGCTGGCCTTTTTCACCGCCGAAGAGGCCCGCGTCAGCGAAGAAATTTCGGCAATGGAGCAGGAATTTGCCCGGTTTAAAGAGCGCAATGCTGCCTCTCTGCCGCAGATCATCACCGACCAGCGCGAACAGCTGACCCGGCTGCAACAGTCACAGCTAGAGATCGAGACTCAGTTCATTCAGCTGAGCACCAATAACGCCCGCGTCCGTGCCGAAGAGCGTGCCCGGCAATCGGAATTGCTGACCCAACAATTGGCATTGGTCGAATCCCGGATTGCAGATGTTGAGCGCGCTTTGGCCGCCGCCCCCGAAGTCGAGCGTATCCACAATGTGATGGAGCGCCAAACCACCCAGCTTCAGGAAGAGTATCGTCTGATCACAGCCCGGCGCAACGAGGCTGCGATGACCCAGCAGCTTGAAAGCCAAGATCAATTTGAACGGTTTGAAGTTTTGGAAACCGCACTGGTGCCAACCGATGCGGTGTCTTCGGGCAAACTCAAGATCGTCATGGCGGGGTTGGTTGCCTCGATCATGGGGGCATTTGGATTGGCTTTGATGTTGGAAATGATCAGCCCAGTGATGCGCACCAGCCATCAGGTTGAAAAAGAGCTTGATGTGCGCCCGGTTGTGATCATTCCAGTGCTCAGCAAACCACGGCGCGGGCTGTTCCAACGCTTTGCGTCCTTCGCGTCGCTATAGCGCTTCGCGCCGCCGCTCCCGAAATCAGGGCAATGATGGCGCTTTCCGCTCTTAGTTCTGGGGTAAGATGAAAGGTTTGCTAGATCCGCGCTGACACGGGTGGATCAATAGCCGTATTCGTCGCCAGTGGCTTCTTCGGCCTTGTTCAAAACCACACCAAGCAGCGGAACCGATGGTCCGACACGTCGCATGACTTCTTGAACTTGTGCCCCGCTGGTGCGAGTGCCATCAATCACGATCAGCAACCCATCAAAGTTGCTGTCAAAGGCGATGACATCATCATTCGCCAATGCAGGCGGCAAATCGAACAGAACCACATCCGGGTGCAGCTCTTTTTCCATTTGTTCCAAGCGTTCCGCGGTCAAAGGATCTTGCAGCAACTCGCCTGCATAGGGTTCAACCCGGTCGTTCATCGCGATCGCCAAATTGGGTCCGATATTTAGGGTGTTCTGATCAAAGATATGAAACTGATCTTCGGTGGGTGTCAGACCACGCAGATAGTCGCCCATGCTGCCGACATTGGTCACGCCCAGCGCTTTGGCCACGCTTGGGTTGCGCATGTCCATATCCATCAAAAGGGTCCGGCTGCTTTCGTAGCGCGACAGGGAAATGGCCAGATTGGCGGCCACAAAGGTTTTGCCGCAATCACGCGTTGGCGATGTGATCGCCACGCGACGCCAGTTGTTTTCGCCAAGCGCCTGAACCAGCCGCGTCCGCAACACATCAAAGGCCGCGTGTGACGGATCCTTGCGCGCGGCGGTGATGATCAGGTTGCGCCGCAGACGCGGGGCATCCACCGGCATGCTCAGCAGCTCTGGCCAAAGGTCAAACTCTTCCTCGGGCGCCTCTGGTGCGGCCTCTTGCTCTTGGGTCAATACGATCGGTTCGGGTAAAACGTCTGCCTCTTCAGGTTCGATATCCCACGCCAACGCCGCCCTAAGATTACGCTCTTGGGCTTCGATTTCCTGCTGAGGCATGCCCGTCACGCTCAGAAACCCCGAAGGTTTCTTGGCGTTGCGCTGCTTCGCACGGCGATGTTTTCTCTTCTGATTTGGCATCGAGCCTTTCCCGGATCTCAACGTGCGAGCAGACGCCCACACGAATCAAATTCATTCCAAGTCTCATAAAACCCTAAGAAAGAGGCCAAATTATGCCACGACTGCGTCAAAGGCCAAACAGGTTGGCCTCAACGATCCCACGTTGAATAAAGGCCTGCCGGTCACTTTCAGGTTTCCAGCCCAGAACATCTTTGGGATGCGCATTCACGAAAGGTGAATAATGCGCCCGTGATTTCCAATCCTGCAATGAGGGGCGCACCACGCCTGAACGTCGCAAAACTTTGGTTTTCAGCACAAACTTGACCGCATCAGCGGCCCAAAAGGCCTGCAGGTTGCCAGAGCGCACCTTGATCTTGGCATCCAAAGACTGATGAATCGCATCAAAATAGTCACGCGCTGTCATCATCGGCTCCCCGATCAGGTTGAACGATTCGCCAATGGCCGCCTCGGTTTCCCCCATGCGGATCAGCGCATCGGACACATCATCCGCCAAAACAAATGGCAAGGTATTGCGCCCCGATCCCCAGATGCGCACCGCACCTGCGCCATGCCAGCGCCCAATGCCCCAATGCTGAAGCGGTCCACCTTCGCCAATGACAATCCCCGGGCGTGCAATCACCAAAGGCAAGCCACGGGCGCGGTGCATTTCCAGCAAACATTTCTCGCATTCTGCTTTGGAGCGCGCATAGAGATTGCGTTCTTCCATCTCTCCGAAATCCGTGTCTTCGGTGATTTTCTGCTCTGGGTCAGACATATCGTAAGAGGCGATTGTACCAGTGTAGATCAGGCGCTTTACGTCTGCGGCCAGCGCGGCTTCGCCAATTCGCACAGCGACACCAACATCGTTTTCCAAGGCCGCATCCCACGTCTTGTCCATCGACTTGGCAAGGTTGAACACAAGGTCCACCCCCTTCATCGCCTGCGTCAGCCCATCAAGATCGCGCAGCGAGACCGCAACGGTTTCTACATGGTCCGCAATATCATCAAAGGGGCCATGGCTGCCCCGGCTAAGAACCCGCACGTCATAGCCGCGCGCCACCAAGGTCCGGGTTAAATTGCGCCCGATAAAACCTGTGCCGCCAATCACCATAGCCTTGGGGTTGGGTGTGCCCTCGACCACTTTGGCTTCGACGGGTGGCGGCATCAGCGCCAAAGTATCGTCAATCGCCTGCATCACATCGACGGCGGCGGCGCCCCCATAGCGTGGATCCTGTGGGTTGCCCTGTTTCAGCGCGCTGTAAACGGCACCTGCAGTGCCACGAAAGCTAAGGCCATAGGGCGACTTTTGATTCAGCGAGACCACTTGCCGCCCCGCATTCACCACCGCTTCGCGCAGATGTTGCCCCGCCAAGGAGACTTGTTTCAGGAAGGGGTTCAGCACCAAATCCGCAGCGTTGTCTTGCGAGGTCACCAAAGTGTCCGCGGCATAATCCAATCGCGCCACACCCGAAGACCCCCGCACCAACATCGAGCGATCATCATGAGTTTCAACCATCGACAGGTTAAAGGTCACATCGACATCGCCTGCCTTGGCTAAGATGCGCCACGACTGGTGACGCACTGCGCCACCGGGCAACGTGATCGGCTGGCCCAACGCCAGATGCTGCACCTCAAGCGGCCCCAACAGATCAACCGCAAAGGCAAAAGGATGCGGACCAAGCTCAAGCAACAGGTTCTTAGCCTGACGCAGCAACCAAAGCCCGTAAGGCCCGGAACGCAGTGGTGCCAACGGCAGACACCAATTCACCTCGATGGCCGACACCCGCCCCAGTTTGCCCGCCTTCATTGCGGATTTGAGGCGCAGATAGGAGGGGAGGCCCAGAAAATTGTGGCCCGCTGAGAACCGCACCCCGGCCTCATCAGCGGCCGCGACCATTTCACGGGTTTCCTCGGCAGATTCTGCAACGGGCTTTTCGACCAAACAATGCAGCCCCGCCTGCATACAATTGATGGCGATGTCCTTGTGCAAATGCGGTGGCGTCAAAATATGCACAGCGTCGCACACCTTGGCCGCAATCATCTCATCAACCGAACCAAAGGCAGGCACGCCATAGGCAGCGCCCATGTCTTGCGCGGTGCCAAGCGAGACATCACAGATACAGGCCAGTTCCGCATCAGGAACAGCGCGCAATGCATCTGCGTGCCAGGTTGCGATATAACCGGCGCCAATGATGCCTACTCGGATAGGGGCTTGGGTCACGGGGGACTCCTTCGTCACTTATACTCAATGATGCGCATAGCGCTGCCGCGCGACTTACGCAGATAATATCGGATCATCCCAATCAGATTGGGGAACTTTGACAGGCTCAGGTAAAACCCTTGATGGCGCGCCATTTTTTGCGACAATCCATCGCCGGTTAGGCCTTTGACTGTGCGATAATAGGATAGGGCATACAGACCCAAAACCGCCAAGGGCAACAGCGCAGTTAGGCCTGCGCCCGACAGTGCAATCGCCGGCAGTACCGCGCCAAACAGGACCACACGCCGTTTTTCAGCGCGAAAATACTCGGGGTGCAAATCGCCCACCTGAGCAAAGCCATGCCCGCTGCGAATGGCGCGTTGCCACCACTGCGAAAACGTCGACATTGCCGCATCATGGCGGGTCATCGCGACCCCGATGCGAAACACACGATGTCCGGCTTTGCGCACACGGGTGCAAAACTCATCATCTTCGGCGGCAATGACCGAAGGGTTGAACCCGCCCACCGCATCAAACACCGCAGAGCGCACCATCATATCGCCGCCACAGGCCAAAATCTCGCCCGCAGGGCGGTGCCATTCGAAATCCACCAAAGCATTGTAGATACTGGCATCGGGATAGATCTCAGAGCGCCAGCCCGTCACAATGCCCAGCCCATCTTGCGCGGCAAATTCCGCCAAAGCAGACGGAATCCAATCCGGTTCGACCCCGCAATCCCCGTCAACAAATTGAACGAATTCGGGCGCGCTGGACTCTTTCAGCGCTGCATAGCCCGCATTGCGGGCCCGTGCTGCGGTGAACGGAATAGAGGTGTCCAATTCAACAACCTCCACCCCTAGATCCCGCGCCGCCTGCACCGACCCATCAGCAGAGCCACTGTCCACATAGACCACGTGCTCAACCTGTTCGCGCAGGCTTTTCAGACAGCGAACCAAACGTTCACCTTCATTTCGCCCAATCGCCACGGCACCGACGGTTGCTGTCATGTCGCTGTCCTCGTGGGTCGTTTGCTGTTGGGAGGTGTGTCATCCAGATAGCTTTGCACCAAGTGCCCCAACCAGGCCGCTTCGGTTTCGATGTTGAACTCGGCCTGCACCTTGGCCCGCCCCTTGGCCCCCATCTGCGCGGCACGCGCCGGATCTTCGAGCACAGCGGTGATCGCGGTCGCCAAACTGTCAGCATCGCCCGGCGGAACCAGAAACCCGCTTTCGCCATCACTTACCAATTCGGGAATGCCCGCAATTTGCGTGGTGACCACAGGGATCCCCGCAGCCATGGCTTCCATCAAAACAACTGGCACGCCTTCGGCGAAACTGGGCAAGACAAGCGCATCAACCTGCGCCAACATCTCTGCCACTTCGGATTGCGATTTATAGCCAACAAATTCAACATTCTGTGTCAGACCCAACGCAGCCGCTTCCTGTTCCAGGGCTTGCCGTTCGGGACCATCCCCGATCAACGTCAAACAAAGGTCGGGCCGTTCTTGGATCAAGGATTGTAGCGCCTCAAAAAACACCGGCACACCTTTGACCGCCGCAAGGCGACCAACAAACAAAAGATGATTTCCTTGCCGATTCGCAGCGCCCACATAGCGCGATGGCTCGATGCCGCAGTGCACAATGTGCATCCGGTCCCAATGGGTGCGGTCGGCAAAGGACATACCCTGAGATCGGCAAAAATCGCTGATGCAGGCGACAAATTTTGCCCGTGCAATTTTTTCATCCAACCGCCAGTGAATTGGCTCAAAAAAGATATCCGGCCCATGCATGGTAAAGCTATAGGGAATACCGCTAAGCTCTTGGCACAGCAAAGAAACTGTACAACTTGCCTTGGCAATATGATTGTGAAGATGCTGCACGCCAGAGGAGCGCAATTGCTGAGCCAAAACCACAGCTTCGGCAAAATAAAACAGTTGAAACAGCGTCGGCTTGAAACCACCGGGCGACAGCTTTAGGGCCAGCTTTAACGCCTTGAAATAACGGCCAGGGGTTTTCAGGGCCTGCACATGTGCCTTCAAACTTACCAGCGGTTTGGCCGCCGCATTGAGCACATAGAAGGTCTTTGCAGCTTCGGCGCGCTGTTCTTGGCCAACCAGATGCTCAACACCGGTCCGACGAATCGAGCAGGTCGCCACATCAAAGCCTTGTGTGCGCAGCTGCGCCACTTCGCGCTGGATGAACGTGTCCGTCGCGCGCGGGTATTCCCCGGTCAGATAGGCGATCTTGGTTGGCTTATCCACGAGAGGCCTCCACCGCTTCGGCCATCAGGATGCTGAAGGATGCTTCGGCCCGCCATCCCAAACCGCGCAAACGCGTGTTGTCATATTGAAGCGGCATCAAACGTGCCCGCAAAACAGGCAACCGCAGCAATCCAAAGCCCAGTCGAGAGCCCGTCAACTTGGCCAGCGTCGCCAGTCCTGAAATCGGCAAAGGTAGAACCATTCGCGGCCAGCCCGTTGCCTGAAGGGATTGCAGATAGCGCTTACGACTTGGCAGATCACTGTCCACCACATTCACGATATCGGTCTCTCCTTGACCAGCCCGCGCAACCGCCAAGGCCAAAGCCTGCGCTGCGTGACGGACGTGACACAGGGGAATTTCCCCCGGCCCTGCAGCGCCAAGCAGCGCTGGTCCGATGCCAACGCCCAAATGTGCATTCCACAACCGATCCGGCCCCCAGATCGCGCCAATGCGCAAACGCACCAGCGCCGCCCCGGTGGCTTCGCTGTATTGCGCACATATCGCTTCTTGCTGCAGCTTGGCCCGACAATAGGCGTCACGGAACTTCGGTTGCGGTTCAAGCTGAGTTTGTTCGCTCACCACGCCCAACTCGGCCTGACCAGTGTAAACCGACAAAGAGCTGGCCAAAACAATCGCTGGTGCCCGCTCTAGACATAGGGACACGAGATGTTCTGTGGCCTGCACAGTGTCCTGCATCTGCTGGGCTTCATCGCCAGACAACGATGCCGCAAGATGCATGACCACATCGATGCCGTCAGGCAAAGCAGGGAGCGCATTCAGATCCGTGTCCAGAACAGTGACCCGCTGATCAATGTCCCACTCAAACGGGCATTTTTCAGTGTCACGCACCACCGCGACAACATGATGTCCCGCCGCCAAGCAACTGGCGACCGCTGGCTTACCCAGATAACCGGTTGCTCCGGTGACCAAAATTTTCAGACGGCCCATGACATCGGCTCCATTGGGGCACAGCCTGTGGTCATCGTTTGTGACCCGCCGTGTTCACCTGCGTTCTGTATAGCCAAAGTAACCTCATTCAAATGCAGCGCAAAATCTGCACTTAACCGACAGGGGCGATCCTCAGCAATGGCTGCCAGCATCTCTGCGGGTCCAAGGGCAAAATTCATAGCTGCGGCTCCCCACCGTTTGACTTTGGGATGCGTTGGGCCTTTCAGACGCACCCGTCGCCCAATGGGCATATCGATCAAACGACGCCGAACGCGCAAACGTTTATAAAATTTTACCGGAGCCGCGTTGTCCCAGGCTTTATCCAGTCGCAGCATGCCCTTGTCGCCAATCACCCGAATCTGATGGTCATGCGGGGCCACAATCGAACATGTCAGCCGCACCATCGGGCCGTTTTCAAAAAACAAAATCCCCACCGAAGTGTCCGCAGCCGCGTCAGAAACCCCCAATTTGTCGGGAATAGCCTGTCCCGACGCCGCAACAACGGTGCGCACCGTCCCAAACATCGCAATCAGCCAGCTTAGATAATAGCCCGCATGTTCCAGCGTACAGCCAACCCGAAACTCGTCCTCATAGGGCCAAGGCGCACCGCTTTCGCTTTGCCAATCTTGCACCGGCGCCTGCGAGATAAAGCCATCGTCCAATTCCGCATAGATCAGACGTGGCGCGCCCGCGACATCGCTGCGCACCGCATGGGCCAGCGTTTGTGCGGCCTCTCCAAGGACACTGCAGGGGGCTGAGGCCAACATAAGGCCCTTGGCGGCCGCCAATTCGTGCAGAGCCCGCGCCTGACCCATTTCTGTGGCCAAAGGTTTTTCCGAATAGACGTGGTGGCCGGCGTTCAAACAGGCGCTGTTCACCGCGTAATGCGCTGAAGGGTTGGTCAGGTTCAACACCACCCCGTCTGAGGGCAAATCGTCCAATAAACTGACAATGCTGTCAAATTTTTGCAGGTCCCAATAGGCGCAGAATCTTTGCGCCCGTGCGTCATCTAGGTCAAAAACACCTACGACTCGGATTTCAGGAAAGGCGTTGAGTGATCTCATATAGAGATCCGCAACAAAGCCGCACCCAACGATAGCGATTGCCGCTGTTTTAACTGTGTCAGTCATAGTTCTTTCGTGCCGCTTTTTGCCTCAACTCCCTGAAATCATAAAAACAAGGCAACAGTTTGTCTCCAATATAACTACAAAGCGCCATTCGCTTTGTGCTAAAAAGAATCGGGGGCCTGTCGTTGCAAAGGTAATCTCTGCGACGTTTTCACTTCGGTGAGGAGGCAAAATGAAATTTTGGGTCGGTTCTAATTCCGTCACGGTAAATATACCTGACTGGCGCAGTCTGGAATCTGCGATCAGCGATCGGTATTCCTCAGGAAAAGGTTTTGTCCTTGCCACGCTGAATTTGGATCATCTAGCTAAATTGCAAAACGACAAAGGGATGCAATTTGCCTATGGGGGCCAAGATTTGGTTGTTGCTGATGGAAACCCCATCGTGTGGATGTCGGAACTAGCAAAACGTCCAGTTTCGTTAATGCCCGGATCCGACATGGTCGAACCCCTGGCGCAGTATTGTACCGACAACAATCTCTCAATTGCCCTCGTCGGCAGTACATCTGATAACCTGCGTCGCGCAGCGCGTAGCCTTGAGCAGAGCGTTCCAGGAATTAATATCGTGCGTCGGGTCTCTCCGGCCTTTGGGTTTGATCCCATGGGGGAAGATGCGCAGGCCATCCTGCAAGACATCGCAGACTCCGGTGCCAAACTTTGCTTTGTGGCCCTTGGCGCCCCAAAGCAAGAAGTCTTTGCAACCTTTGGCCGCGAGATCGCAACCGGCGTTGGGTTTGCTTGCGTCGGGGCTGGTCTGGATTTCTTGGCCGGGTCACAAACGCGCGCCCCTGTTTGGGTACGTAAGATGTCCATGGAATGGCTTTGGCGCTTGGGGACCAACCCACAGCGACTTGGGGCGCGGTATCTGCGCTGCATCGGCATTTTGCCCGGACACCTGATGCGCTCCGCGGTTCGAGACCAAACCAGATAGGCCAATTTCAGGCTCAATTTCTGTGCATTTAGGAATACCGGTTGCCAAGGCAGCCGGTATTTTTGTGTGCGCCGGCCAGCGCAATTTGACAGTCTTTTGGTTACAAACCCGCAATCGACCTGCCTCAAAGCCCCCATAAATCTCTATTTTCAAACCAGAATTTCCCCGGTCTCAGCAGATTTTGGTTTGTAACTTTTCGCTGACCCCATCGCTCCGAGCGTCACGAAACTTTTAAGGACGTGTCACAAATACGTCTCTGAGGGTCATTAGCTCCGTCGTCGAAGAACGGGGCAAAAAATGCTAACAATTGAAAATCTGACCAAAAGTTTTGGATCCAACGTCGCTGTCGACAACGTTTCCATTCATGTCGACCGCCCGATGATGATCGGCATCATTGGGGCCTCTGGCGCCGGCAAATCGACCATGTTGCGGATGTTGAACCGCCTAGAAGATGCCACCAGTGGCAAGATCATGTTTGAAGGCCGCGAAATCAGTGGGCTGCGCAACGCCGACAAACGTCGCTGGCAACGTGACTGCGCGATGATCTTTCAGCAGTTCAACTTGGTGCCGCGCATGGATGTGGTGTCCAATGTACTGCATGGCACGTTGAACAAGCGCTCAACACTGACAACCCTGTTCAATCTGTTCCCAACCGACGACATTCACCGCGCGATCGACATCTTGGATCGTTTGGGCATTGCCGAGCATGCCGCCAAACGCGCCGAAGACCTGTCGGGTGGCCAGCAACAGCGCGTCGCCATCGCCCGCGCTGTGATGCAGGATCCCAAAATCGTGTTGGCCGACGAACCTATCGCCTCGTTGGATCCAATGAACGCGCAAATCGTCATGGACGACCTGCGCCGCTTGCACGACGAAGATGGCCGTCTGGTTGTCGCCAACCTGCACACCTTGGATACCGCCCGCCGCTATTGCGATCGGGTGATCGGGATGCGCCACGGCCGTGTCGTTTTCGACGGCACCCCCGAACAGCTGACCACTGGTGTTGCCCGCGACATCTATGGCGCGGACGCCAGTTTCAGCGAATCCGCAACCAGCACAAGCATCGAAGCATTGGAGCCCAGCGCCCCCGCCTTGGCCTGAGCTCACTATTGTCCTGAGACACTGCGTCTACAGGGTTCATCAAACCGGAGAAGAACTGATGAAAAAACTGATCGCTGCCGCATTGGCAACCACCGCACTGGCCGCCCCAGCATTTGCTGACGGTCAAGAAATCCACGAATTCCGCATTGGCTTGCTGGGTGGCGAAAACGCTCAGGACCGTTTGAACTCAAACGAATGCCTGCGCGCCTACACCGAGGAAACTCTGGGCGTTCCAACCAAATTGTTCGCCCCAGCCGATTACGCTGGTGTTATCCAAGGCCTCGTTGGTGGCACATTGGACATGGCATGGTTGGGCGCGTCTTCTTACGCCGCAACTTACCTGCAAGATCCAGAAGCTGTTGAGCCAGTATTGGTTAAAATCAACCTCGACGGTTCGTTTGGGTATCACTCAATCGGTTTCGCCCGCAAAGACTCTGCCATCGCGTCTTTGGACGACATGGAGGGCAAAGTATTCGGCTTTGGTGATCCAAACTCGACATCTGGCTACCTGATCCCATCGATCGAAATTCCAACATACAAAGACGGCGTCACCATGGAATCTGGTGAGTACTTTGGTGAAGTGAAATTCACCGGTGGCCACGAGCAAACCATCGTTGCGGTTAACAACGGCGACATCGACGGCGGCGTAACCTGGGCCGACGGCCAAGGCGACTGGGAAGATGGCTACAACTCTGGCGCTCTGCGCAAAGCAGTAGACTCGGGTCTGGTTGACATGAACGATCTGGTTCAGATCTGGAAGTCCAAGCCAATCCCAGAAGGCCCCGTTGTTCTGCGCAAAACTTTGCCTGCAGACGTCAAAGCCAAAATGGTTGCTTTGGTCGACGGCATGTATGAGGCCGACAAAGATTGTACTTACAACATCTCTGCTGGTGAATCTCTGGGCTTTGACCCAATCACCCACGACGCCTACGTTTCTATCGTAGAAGCGCGCAAAGCAAAGTCGCAGTAAGCTTTCACTGACCGACGGGCGGGTTCACTGGAACCCGCCCGTTCTTCATTCTGGGGAACGCCCCAGATTATCTGCCCCACCCGTCACGACAGTGGGGCCGCAAGATACAGAGACCCCCATGTCAGATCTGACTCAAAGCGCCCCGGCGCGATTGACCAATATTCAAAGCGCCTACATGGCGCAGGTGGGCCGAAAACGGCTCTATTCCGGCATAATGATGCTGGTTTTTGTGCTTTTGATGGTGTCGGGGTTCAATCTCGCTGGCTCTCGCAATGGGGGCAGTTTCTGGGGAGGTTTGCGCAACTTCTTCGACTATCCAAACGATGTGATCAGCGAAGCCGCCAGCAAAGCAACAGAGATCCCAGCGCATTTTGTGACCTTCTTTCCAGCCCTGCTGGAAACTGTGAACATCGCAGCGGTTGCCACATTGGTCGGCGCGCTGTTTGCAATCTTGCTGTCGCTGTTGTCGACGCGCGGCTTGGCCCGCTTTCCCCGATTGATCCCTGTGTTTCGTCGGATGATGGACCTGATGCGCGCCGTGCCGGAAATTGTGGTCGCGCTGGTTTTGATCTTTGTCTTGGGCGGCGGCCCTGTGCCTGCGATGATCGCCATCGCGTTCCACACTGCTGGCGCCTTGGGCAAACTGTTTTCCGAGGTGAACGAAAATGCCTCGCTCAAACCTTTGGAAGGTTTGGAATCGGTTGGGGCCACCTGGACCCAGCGCATGTTGCTTGGGGTGATCCCACAGGTCGCGCCCAACTGGTTGAGCTATGCCCTGCTGCGCTTTGAAATCAACATTCGCGCCTCTGCCATTCTTGGTTTTGTTGGCGCTGGCGGTCTTGGCTATGAGCTGAAGGTCGCCATCCAATGGGGTCAGGGCAAATTTGACGAGGCCGCGGCCATGTTCATCCTGCTGTTCTTGACCATCGTCTTCTTTGATCAACTGTCCAGCCATTATCGCAACCGACTGGTACACGGATCCAAGGGTAAGGAATAAGACTATGACAATGCTCGATACGAACCACGATCTGCGTGCCCAGACCCATCACCTGTTCCGTCGCAAGCGCATGGTCACTTTGGCGGTTCCGGCGGTCATTCTGGCCTATCTCACCTATATTTTCTTCGCCTTTGAGGTGCCCTCGCTTTGGTACAAGGCCAACGCCGACAACGCCCGGTCTTTGGTTGCAGACACCTATAGCTATAAGACCCATGTGACGCGGGACAACCGCTCTGGTGCGGTCTCTGTCGCGATCGAAGGTGAAAAGAAAGGGCGCTATCCCGAAGGCGTCACCCCAAGCTGGGTTGAGATGGGAGAAACCACCGTCATTGACCTCGAAGACGGTCATATTGTGACCTTTGGCCCTGAAAAGATCACCTATGACGTGCCCGGTTTTGGTCTTTCGACCTTTGAGGTGTCGCGTCGCAACGGTGTTGTGGCCCAATACCCCGTTCCAGAAGATCAGCTGCCGGAGTGGATCAATGCGTCCAAGAACCGGGTGGCGTTCACGACGGACGCCGGGCGCCTCAGCATCACGCGCAACCGCACCGAGGTGTTTCGCTATTTCAACGGGTGGGAATTGTTCTTCTTTACCTTGGACAGCCCTTACAATGGCCTTGGTTTCGGTGAACTTGCTGGCCGATTTGTCAGCGGAGAAGCCAGCGCAATCCTGCATGACTTTTGGCACAACCCGATGTGGCTGCACAAAGACGTGGCCTGGGCGATTTTCGAAACCATCTTGATGGCTTTCCTTGGCACAATGGGGGCCGCAATTGTGGCGCTGCCGCTTGCGTTTTTGGCGGCGCGCAACTTCACGCCGTTCACTTGGGTGCTGTTTGTGACCCGGCGCTTCTTTGACTTCTTTCGCGGTGTGGATGCGTTGATCTGGACGATCATCTTGACCCGTGCCTTTGGTCTTGGACCGCTAACCGGTGCTCTGGCGATTTTGATCACCGACACGGGTAGTTTTGGGAAAATGTTTTCCGAAGCACTGGAGAATGTCGACAAGAAGCAAATCGAAGGCATCCAATCCACTGGATCTAAGCCGCTGCAACGCTATCGCTTTGGGGTGATCCCACAGATCACACCGGTGCTGTTGTCTCAGGTCTTGTACTATCTTGAATCAAACACCCGCTCGGCCACGATCATTGGTGCGATCACCGGTGGCGGTATCGGCTTGCTGCTGACCCAAGCGATCATCACCCAGAAGGACTGGGAAGAGGTGACGTATTACATCGTTCTGATCGTTCTGGTGGTGATCTTGATGGACTGGATTTCAGGCATGATCCGCCGCCGTCTTATTCGCGGCGCCCAATCAGACCACTAAGTTCAGAGGGCGCTCGCACCGCAGAGCGCCCTCCGCCATTCAGAAAGGACTTCTCTTTTGGCAAAGCTGAGCGCCGAGGCGCCCCTCATTCACCCCGATTGTTCTATCACCGAGTGCCAGTTTGGTGCCTATACAGAGGTCGGCACAGGCAGCCGCCTTGGTCACAGCACGCTTGGGGACTATTCCTACTGCGACCGTTTCGCGGATATTGCCAACGCCGACATCGGCAAATTCGCCAATATCGCAAGCTATGTGCGCATTGGGGCCACCGACCATCCGATGGAGCGCGCCAGCCTGCATCACTTTCTCTATCGCAGCGCTGATTACTGGGATGACGTTGACCATGATCCGGCGTTCTTTGCCCACCGCCGGTCACGCCGTGCCACCATTGGGCACGACACTTGGATCGGTCACAACGCGCAGATCAAACCAGAGGTGACCATTGGCCATGGGGCCATTGTGGCCTCTGGCGCGATCGTCACCAAGGATGTGCCACCCTATATGATCGTGTCTGGCCTCCCGGCCAAACCGATGCGACCACGGTTTGAGCCAGACATCGCACAAGAGCTGATCGATTTGGCTTGGTGGGATTGGGATCATGACGCCCTGCGAGAGGCTTTGGTCGATTTTCGGTCCCTCTCGATCCAATCTTTTCTGCGCAAATACGCCTAACCACATTGCAACGCCAATAAGAGCGACCCCGTTAGGGGCCGCTTATTGGTGCTTAAAGAACTTGTGGGGAGAAAGGCTTTGACGGACAGGCCGTTGAAAACTTTTTAACCTATGGTCTGAACCGCGCTGAATATGCGCGTTTCTTAGGCTGACATTAGCGGTTCGGCTTAACGATTGAGCGACCCTTTTGTAACAAATTCACGACAGCAATTATTCTGCGGCCATCTGTAAGGTGCTGGTTTGGGCCAAGAACCGTTCGCCCGCTTGGCCAGCCAAGAACGTCAATCGACCATTGCTAATGGTGGCTTCGATCGCGTGGGTTTCTTTGTGAACCACCACCAGATCGGCCCGCTTGCCATAGTCGATCACGCCGCGATCCGTCAGACGCAGAATTTGGGCAGGACGGCTGGAAATCATCGCCCAAGCCTTCGGCAGGGACAGAATACCGGACTCAACCAGTTTGAATGCCGCCTGCGACAAGGACGGATAGAAATAGTCTGAGACCAACGCGTCACACAGCCCTTCACGCACCAATTGCGCCGCTGCGATATTGCCCGACTGAGATCCGTTGCGCACAATATTTGGCGCCCCCATCAAAACCGGATCCCCCATTGCGGCCGCTGCCGCTGCAGGGGCGCGTTTGGTGGGGAATTCGCTGATCCTCGCCCCAATCATAGCGTAGTGCTCGCGCACTTCGGCCGTATCATCATCATGCGACCCATAGATCACACCGAGGGAATCAAACGATTCAGCCAGCCGGCACAGATGGCGGGGCACGTCTTCGCGTCGAGTGGTCGCTTCACGCACGTCACGCATATAGTCGTCGAGAGATCGGCCGTTGCGCGCAGCCCAACCCGCAATCATGTTGGGATTGGCCGCCGCCCCTTCCAGCACGTCGTCCAGATGGTTGTTGAACACAATATAGTCGATGCCATATGTGCGAACCGCCTCCAGAAGGCGATCGCCGCTATCGATCATATGGGTTTCATAGCGGATTTGCAGCCGCAGATCCGTCAACGCCTGATCGCGGTAGCTGTGCAGCGCTGCCAAAACCTTTTCGGCAAAATCCGGGCTGCGCATGCCACCTTCCCAAGACCAGCTTTGTGCCAACCACGCGGTGGTGACCCCATTGGCGGCAGCTTCGCGATCGGTTGAGCGTAAACCGGTTTCAATCGGAAACGGGGCCGAAGGCCGGGGCGCAATGTGGCGCTCAAACGCATCCCCATGCAGATCGATAATGCCGGGCAGGACGTAATAACCGCTGAGATCAACCGCGAGTTTGGGACCCTTTGAGATCCGGCCCTGCTCGATCACAACCGACCGATCCTGCAATTCACCATCACGTAGGACGGTTGCGCCCGTTAAGCGCAAAGGGGGAAGAAACCGCTGCATGTGCCTGCTCTGTCTGTGTCTATGCACGGCAGTTTCTAGTTTTATTCTATGTCGGCCTTGTGACACACGCAGGGATTATTCACCTTCGATCACCAAAGTTATCCGATCTCCGACAAACCAGGTCCGGCCGTATTCCACCGGGCAGCCATCTTGGTCTTGGTTCACCGACAAAGTGCGCAGAATCGGGGCGCCTTCGGTGACGTTCAGATGTACCGCCTGCGTGGCGTTGGCGATCTTTGCGTTCAACCGTGTTGAGGCCCGCGTGTAATCCGTCACATGGGCCACGCGTAGCGCAGCCGTGACCGAATTTGTCTGATTAAGATCCTCTAACAAGCGTGGAAACCGTTCTGCGGGAAACACCGAACAGAACAAGGCAACCGGCACACCATCCGCCAGTGACAGACCCTCGTACACGTGAACCAACGCGCCCACCGTCAGCTGCAGCGCCTCGGCTTCGCGGGTGTTGGCGGGTCGAGTCTGCGTTGACAGCATACGCCGGTCCGGCATGCGCCCAGCCGCTTTGACGTTCTGATGAAACCGCACCCGCTTGCCAATGGGGTATTCGGTCGGTTCGGCCAGAACAAAGACCCCCGCCCCGCGCCGCGAATGGGTCAAACCTTGGTCTTGTAGGTACTGGAGCGCGTGACGCACCGTATGACGGTTCACACCAAAGCGGGCTGACAGCGCCGCTTCGGTCGGTAGCTTATCGCCGGGACGGTAATGCCCTTCGGCTATTTCGCCGGTCAAGGTTTGCGCGATGGATTTCCAAACCGGGGTCTTGGCCATTGTGTCACCAATAATTCACAAAGTGATGGGTTGCTGATTCTATGTGTTTAGATCTAATATTTGTCTAGTTGTATAGTAAAGTAGACAAATCGACAAGGTGTCTAGATGACCCGAACAAACGACCGAAAAACATGGATGAGCTTGCTGGCGAAAGCCCCGGCAGACCGTCTTGCAGACCTATGGGCTGCACAAGAGATTCGCGCCGACTATCAGTTGCTGCGCGCCCCCGAAGTGGGCGGCACAATGGTGCAGGGCCGCATGGGAGGCACCGGCGCAGCCTTTAACTTGGGTGAGATGACCGTGACCCGGTGTTCGGTGCGTCTGGACAGCGGCGAGGTTGGCCACGCCTATGTGCAGGGTCGCGACAAAGCCAAAGCAGAAACCGCCGCTGTTGTGGATGCGATGATGCAAACCGCAGCCGCCGCCCAACTGCAGGCCCAAATCCTAACACCCTTGGAAACCGAAGTTGCCGCCGCAAAGGCGACACGCGCCGCCAAGGCTGCGGCCACCAAGGTCGACTTTTTCACCATGGTCCGAGGAGACAACTGATGCAGGACACAGCACTCAGCGGTGGTTTTGCCGATGCGCCGCGTGACGCCGCGCGCGCCTTTCGCGGGCTGATGAACGCAATGGCCCGCCCCGGCAGCATCGAAATGGTTGAAGGGGCGCAGCCACCTGCCCCCATGTCCGTTGCCGCTGGCGTTTTGGCGGTGACGTTGCTGGATGGCACAACCCCGGTGCATTTGGCTGGCGCGCTTGATTGCCAACCCGTGCGCGACTGGCTGACCTTCCACACCGGTGCGCCGCTTACTTCGGCTGCTGAGTGTAGCTTTGCCTTTGGCCAATGGGACGATCTGTTGCCCATCAGCCAATTTGCAATCGGCACCTCAGAATACCCAGATCGCAGCGCAACGTTGATCGTGGAAACCGACACATTGACCCAAACGGGCACAACGCTGCGCGGTCCTGGAATCAAAGACACCGCCGCCTTGACCCTGCCAGACCCCATTGCCCTGCAAAACAACGCCATGTTGTTCCCACTGGGGTTGGATTTCTACTTCACCGCTGGCGCGTCCCTTGCGGCGTTGCCCCGCAGCACAAAGTTGGAGATTGCCTGATGTATGTAGCTGTAAAAGGTGGCGAGAAGGCCATTGACGCCGCCCACGCTTGGCTTGCCGAAGAACGCCGGGGTGACACATCGATCCCCGAGCTTTCGGTTCCTCAAATCCGCGAACAAATGTCCTTGGCCGTCAACCGGGTGATGGCCGAAGGCTCGCTCTATGATCCTGATTTGGCCGCTTTGGCGATCAAACAGGCGCGCGGCGACCTGATCGAGGCGATCTTCCTCATTCGTGCCTATCGCACCACCCTGCCCCGTTTTGGCACAACTCTGCCTGTTGAAACCGAAACGATGGCCTGTGATCGCCGGATCAGCGCCACCTTCAAAGACGCCCCCGGTGGGCAAATTTTGGGGCCAACCTTTGATTACACACACCGTCTGCTGGATTTCAAATTGGCCGCCGAAGGTGAGGTGCCCGCAGCGCCTAGCCGCGACGCCCAACCCGGTGACGTGCCCCACATCACGGACTTTCTAAACCAAGAAGGCTTGATTCAGACTGAAGTTCCAAGCGACGAAACACCGCGTGATCTGACACGTGAGCCACTTGAATTGCCCGCCAGCCGTGCGCTGCGTTTGCAATCACTGGCCCGGGGTGACGAAGGGTTTGTGCTGGGCATGGCCTATTCGACCCAACGTGGGTACGGCCGCAATCACGCTTTCGTCGGCGAGCTGCGCATCGGCACTTGCGATGTCGAGATGGTCATCCCCGAGCTTGGTTTTGCCATTGAAATTGGCAGCATCGAGCTGACGGAATGCGAAACCGTGAACCAATTTGTCGGGTCCAAAACAGAACCACCACAATTCACCCGCGGGTATGGATTGGTGTTTGGCCAAACCGAACGCAAAGCCATTTCAATGGCGCTGGTGGATCGGGCGCTGCGCTGGAAAGAGCTTGGCGAAGACAATGTTGGCGCGCCGGCACAGGACGAAGAATTTGTGCTGTATCACTCGGACAATATTCAGGCGACCGGCTTTCTGGAGCATATCAAATTGCCCCATTACGTTGATTTCCAATCCGAGTTGGAACTGGTGCGTAAGCTGCGGTCATCTGCGCAGGGGTCCGCGATGCAAGAGGCCGCAGAATGAGCCTACTCGCCGCCTCCCCCTCCGCCGCCGCTGCTTTCGGAAGAAACTTCGGCGCTAAACGCGGCCATGCCGCCCAGACCGGTCCCCGCATCGGGCTTGTAGCCAGAGGTGCGTTTTGGCGGATGTTTCGGCGGCTTGGGCGTCCGGTTGGACAGCTTAACCACAATCACAATTATGCCTGTAACGAACAAAATCAGAATGATGTCAGACAGCATTTTTGTCTCCGTTTGGTGCGATCACTCGCTGCTTGGGTCGCCGGAAACCGGCGCATCGTCGATGCCTGCCACAAAGGTGCTTCGGCTTTGACTACGCTTGGTCTTCTTGGAGCCTCCGGAAAACAGCGCCACCAAAATGATGCCCGCCACCGCGATGCAGATCAAGATACCCAAAAGGGTGCCCATAAATTCAGAACTCATATTGGGGCTCCTTTGCCCTTGAAACGACTTGGCTGAAAGGATCGGTCATGAGTGACTATAACTTTGCTTATCTAGACGAACAAACAAAACGTATGATCCGCCGCGCCATCCTCAAAGGCCTTGCGGTTCCCGGCTATCAGGTCCCGTTCGCTTCGCGCGAAATGCCCATGCCCTATGGGTGGGGCACTGGCGGGGTGCAGGTCAGTGCGGCAGTTCTGTGCCCAACCGACACCATGAAAGTGATCGACCAAGGCGCGGACGACACCACCAACGCCGTTTCCATCCGCAAATTCTTTGAGAAAACGGCGGATGTCGCCACCACCGAAGAAACGGCCAAAGCGGATGTTATTCAGACCCGCCACCGGATCCCCGAAGAAGATCTGAGCCCCAATCAGATCCTTGTGTATCAGGTGCCCATTCCCGAACCCCTTCGATTTCTGGAACCCCGCGAGACCGAGACCCGCAAGATGCATGCCCTAGAGGAATACGGGCTGATGCATGTGAAACTCTATGAAGACATCTCTCGCAATGGGGCCATTTCGACGTCTTACGCCTATCCGGTGAAGGTCGAAGACCGCTATGTCATGGACCCGTCCCCGATCCCGAAGTTTGACAATCCCAAGCTTGAAATGTCAGCGATCCAACTGTTTGGCGCCGGGCGCGAACAACGGATTTATGCGCTGCCGCCCTACACCAAAGTGGTGTCCTTGGATTTCGAAGATTACCCCTTTGAAGCCAGCAAGGCCGATCACCCCTGTGATCTCTGTGGCTCTGACAGTTCTTATCTCGACGAGGTGATCACAGATGATGCCGGTGGCCGGATGTTTGTCTGCTCGGATACCGATTTTTGTCGCACCCGCCGCGAGGCCGGTCACGTTGGCGCCCAAGGCGCCCCCTATGAGGAGAGCGCCGCATGAGCCCGCTGTTCCAGGTCAAAGACCTCTCTAAGTTTTACGGCAACCGGATAGGCTGCAAAGACGTTTCATTTGACCTCTACCCCGGTGAAGTCATGGGCATCGTAGGAGAATCCGGCTCCGGAAAATCCACATTGCTCAATTGCATGGCAGGTCATCTGGCCCCGGATACCGGTCAGGTCCTGTTTGACACCCGCAGTGATGGGCTGCGCGATACGGTTGAGATGAGCGAACCTGAGCGCCGCATGCTGAGCCGCACCGATTGGGCCTTTGTACACCAGCACGCCCGCGATGGACTGCGCATGGGTGTCAGCGCCGGCGGCAACGTTGGCGAACGATTGATGGCCGTTGGCGCGCGCAACTATGGCGACATCCGCTCGCAGGCCACTGATTGGCTGGGCCGGGTTGAAATCGCCACCGACCGCGTCGACGATCGACCCAGCGCCTTTTCAGGCGGCATGCAACAGCGTCTGCAAATTGCCCGCAATCTGGTCACTGGCCCGCGTCTGGTCTTTATGGATGAGCCCACGGGCGGGTTGGATGTGTCGGTTCAGGCGCGCCTGTTGGATCTGCTGCGCGGCTTGGTACGGGAAATGGGATTGAGCGCGATCATCGTGACCCATGACCTGGCTGTGGTGCGCTTGCTGGCCGATCGGTTGATGGTGATGAAGTCAGGCCATGTGGTTGAGACCGGCCTGACCGATCAGGTGCTGGACGATCCTCAACATGGGTATACCCAGCTGCTGGTCAGCTCGGTTCTGCAAGTTTAAGCGGGTTGGGGGCGCTGCCCCCGTCGCCCCTGGCGACTCCCCCGGAGTATTTGAGCAAGATGAAAAGGCTGAGAGATGATTGAGATCAGCGACGTATCGAAGAACTTTGTGCTGCACAATCAGGGCAGCGCGGTGATCCCGGTGATGGATCGAGCCAACCTGAGTGTGAAGGCTGGTGAATGTGTGGCCCTTATCGGCGCCTCTGGGGCGGGAAAATCGACCCTGATGCGGATGGTGTATGGGAATTACCTGTCCAATTCGGGTCAGATTTTGGTGGGGGATGTGGATGTGGCACAGGCCACGCCGCGCGATATTCTGACGTTGCGGCGCGAAGTGCTGGGCTATGTCAGCCAGTTCTTGCGCGTTGTGCCGCGGGTGCCGACGCTGGATGTTGTGGCTGAACCATTGCTGTCCCTTGGGGCGGAACCTGAGGTGGCCCGCGCGCGGGCGCGTGATTTGTTGCAGAGGCTGAACATTCCGGAACGGTTATGGGCTTTGTCGCCGACGACGTTTTCGGGCGGGGAGCAGCAGCGTGTGAACATTGCGCGCGGCTTTGCCCATAACTTTCCTGCGCTGTTGCTGGATGAGCCTACAGCCAGTTTGGATGCGACCAACAGAGAGGTGGTTTTGACCTTGATCGAAGAGGCCAAAGCCCGTGGAACCGCCATCATTGGCATTTTCCATGACGAAGCGGCCCGCGATCGCGTGTGTGATCGTGAAGTGGATGTGGCGGTCTTTACGCCACAAGCCGCGTGATGTCCGGTCGTTTCATCGCGGTTGTCGGCCCATCTGGCGTTGGCAAAGACACCGTCATGGATGCCATTTGCGCCAAGCATCCCCAAATCCAAAAGGTGCGTCGGGTGATCACCCGCGATCCTTTGGCGGGGGGCGAGGACGCGCAAACCGTGAGCGTTGAAGCCTTTGAGGCCAGCGTCGCTGCAGGCGCCTTTGCACTGCACTGGGAGGCGCATGGTTTGCGCTATGGCATCCCGGCGACGGTGGATGAGGCCTTGGCCGAAGGACGTGATGTCTTGGCCAATCTGTCACGCAGTGTTTTGCCCCAGTTGGAAGGCCGCTTTGCCCGATCATTGATCATTCTGCTGACCGCCTCACCCGAGGTTCTGGCGTCGCGGCTGGCCGAACGGGGGCGTGAAACCGCCGAAGATCAGGCCAAGCGTCTGCAACGCGCCACGTTCACACTGGCGCCGGGGCTGACCCCGGTCGAAATTCGCAACGACGGGGCGCTCAGCGCAACGCTCGAGGCGTTTGAAGCCGCCGTTTACGCAGAAAGAGGATAGCGATGGATCAGGTGAAACTTTCCATCGCTGTCTTCACCGGCCAGACACAAGTCGTGCACCAGAAACGGCGTCGGCAAGATCGGTTCCAGAACCGGGGCGAGCGCGCTGCGCGTGGCTTCGGCTTGCTGGGCCCCCAATCGGCCGGTCAGCGTGATGTGAAAGCGGAACTCCTCCATGACATAGGGGTAGCCCCATTGCGTCAAAAGCGCCTCTTGGCGCGCCGTCAGGCCGGATTTGCGACGCCGAGCCAGTTCTGTCTCGCTTGCGGGGGCGCGAAAACGATCCAACGTTCGAACGGTTTCGCCAGCAAGTGCCGCCAGAGAGTTTGCCTCACCTGTCACCTTCAACGCCAAAAACCCACCAAGGCGCGACAAAACCAAGCCGTCCAGCTGAACCGCGTTTTGGCTGGCGCAATGGGCTTGTGTGGCATGACACAGATCATCGAAACTGGTGCCCTCTGCCAAGAAGAACGGCGGTTTGACGGTGCCGTGCAACCCGTATTTATGCGGCGTCGCCGTCAGTTTTTCCGCGTCCAAACCCGCAATATCCGCATAGGGGCACGCACATCCTTGCGCCAGATCCCAGCCCAACCAGCTGGCCCCAAAATCAGCCAAAGCGCCGGGTTGAGGCGCATAGTAAATCGCATAACGTTTGAAGTCGGTCACGGTGTGGCCCCTGATAAGTGCTGCAAGGCGGCATGACGCCAAAAGGTAACAAGACAATGACAAATCAGCTAATTCTCGCAAACGCAAATATCGTTCTTGAAAACGAAGTGATCCGCGGTGCTTTGACCCTCAAGGAGGGCAAAATCGCCGCGATTACCCCCGGTCAGTCGGTCCCCGAAGGCGCCGAAGATTTCGGTGGCGATCTGTTGTGCCCCGGCTTGATTGAGTTGCACACCGACAACCTTGAGCGTCACATCCAACCTCGACCGAAGGTGGATTGGCCCCATGCTGCCGCGATCATTGCTCATGATGCAGAGCTGGCCGGGGTTGGCATCACCACTGTGTTTGACGCAATGCGCGTCGGTTCGATCCCAACGGGGAAGGGGCGCTATTTGAAATACGCGCGCTCGTTGTCCAAAGAGCTGATGGAGTTGCGCGCCGCCAATGCGCTGAAGATCAGCCATTATCTGCATTTGCGCGCTGAGGTCTGCTCTGAAACGCTGGAAGAGGAAATGGCCGAATTTGGCCCCGAGGACCGTGTCGGCATTGTCAGCCTGATGGACCATACCCCCGGGCAGCGTCAGTTCCGCGATCTGAACAAACTCAAAGCCTATGTCATGGGCAAGAACAGCATGTCCGAAGAGGATTTCGCCGATCACGTGGCCAATTTGCGAGCCATGCGCAGCCGCAATGGCGAGCGCCACGAAAGAGTGGCTGTCGCTGAGGCGGCCCGCTATGGCGCCGTGCTGGCCAGCCATGATGACACCACTGGCGAACACGTAACAGTGTCGGCACAACACGGCATCCGACTGGCTGAATTCCCCACAACTGTGGAGGCGGCTCGCGCCTGCAATGAGAATGGAATTGCGGTCATGATGGGTGCACCGAACCTGATCCGAGGCGGCTCTCACTCGGGCAATGTTGCGGCAGGAGAGCTGGCAGAATTGGATCTGTTGGACATTGTGTCATCGGATTATGTCCCCTCGGCGCTTTTGTCGTCGGCGTTGTTGTTGGGCGATATGTGGGGCAATATTGCCCGCGGGATCGCCACAGTCACCAAGGCCCCAGCCCGCGCGGCGGGTTTGCATGACCGGGGTCTGATTGAAATTGGCAAGCGTGCGGATGTTGTCCGGGTGGCGCGGGTGGCCAACACGCCAGCGGTGCGCGGCGTTTGGGTGCAGGGGCAACGGGTCTCTTAATACGCTTCACATTTTAGCTGTTAAGCCCGCCTTAGGGTCCATTCTGCTAAATCTGTTTCTGGGTGAAATAGAGGTGGTGGAATGGACGCACAGTCAAATGTGGCGCCAGTCATCATTAAACGGAAAAAGGTTGTGGCCGGTGGTGGCCACCATGGTGGTGCGTGGAAAGTGGCCTATGCCGACTTTGTCACCGCGATGATGGCCTTTTTCATGTTGATGTGGCTGCTGAACGCAACAACCGAAAAACAACGCAAAGGGTTGGCTGACTACTTTAGCCCAACCATTGCCATCAGCCGCATCTCAGGTGGCGGAGATGGCACGCTCAATGGGTCTTCGGTGTTTTCCGAAGAAACACTGCCGCAGGTGGGCACCGGGGCCAGCAACATGAAACCCACCGAAGGTGCCAAGGCGCGCGGCGAACTGGGCAGTGCTGAACTGGGGATGACAGAACCAATTGACGGTCAATCCACCAGCCTGTCTGAGCTGGAATCTCTGCTGCTGGGGCGCGGCGGGGAAAGCATGGTCAGCCCGGAAATGCGCCGACATATCATCACACGTGTGACAGACGAAGGCCTGATCGTTGAGCTGTTCGATCTGCCCGAAGCACCATTGTTTGATCCTCAAACCGGAGATCCGACCCCCCTGTTGATCGCCTTTGGGCACATGCTGGGCGCAACCTTTGATTTGGTCACAAATGCGATTGCCGTCGAAGGTCATACACAGGCCCAACCCATTGTCTTGGCGAAAAACCCCGTGTGGAACACTTCGACAAAGCGTGCGGACAAAATGCGAGAGTTGCTTGAGATTTCGGGCACGCAGCGCGATCGGATCAAGCGGGTCACAGGTCACGCAGATCGCGAGCCTGTCCACTTTGACCCCATGTCTGTGCGCAACAACCGGTTGGAGCTGATTTTGTTGCGCAATTAGCGAAATTTCCATCGGATTTTAGTCATTAGCGGGCTGTTAAGCGCTGCCGGGTAACTCTGTGGGCTCAATATGCAGCAGAAAGGCGTGCAGATGACGTTGTCCTCTTCCCTCAATGCCGGGGTGGCTGGCTTGGCCGCAAATGCCAACCGTTTGGCCTCGATTTCCGATAATATCGCGAATGCTTCGACCAGTGGATACCGACGGGTTGAAACCCAATTCCATTCGATGGTTCTGTCGTCCAATTCCGGCGGGTCCTACGCGGCTGGTGGCGTCAGCACCACAACCCAACGGCTGATCTCGGAACGGGGCACGCCGCTGACCACGTCCAACCCAACCGACCTCACGGTTGCCAACCGCGGGTTCTTGCCGGTGATGTCGACCGCTGAACTGGGCGTCGATAGCACTTCGCCGGATTTATTGCTGGCCACAACCGGGTCCTTTCGCGCCAACAGTGATGGCTATCTGGTCTCCGAAGCGGGGTTGGCCCTGTTGGGGTGGCCTGCAGCGGCTGATGGATCCATCCCCCCCTATGCACGCGATTCAGGCGCAGGGTTGGAACCCATTAAGATGAACGTCAACCAACTGTCTGGCGATCCAACCACCGCCATTCAGATGGCGCTCAATCTGCCTGCCACCTCAACCGAGGCTGGCGCAGATGGCACTGTGGAACCGTTTGCCATCGAATATTATGACAATCTTGGCCTGTCCCAGAGCTTGAATTTCACCTTTACCCCAACGGTGCCGGTCGCCGGATCGTCGAATGAATGGACCATGGCCATCACCGACACGGCCTCCTCCGGGGCGGTGATCGGGGAATACACTCTGACGTTTGATGATGATCGCACCGCCGGTGGCACGCTTGAAAACGTCGCCACAATTTCGGGCGGGGCCTATGACACCGCCACTGGTGCCGTCATCGTCAATGTCGCAGGCGGTCCGATGGAAATCAGTATCGGCACCTATGGCGATCCCAGCGGGATGTCACAGCTGTCGAACAGCTTTGCCCCAATGAATGTGGTCAAAGATGGATTTCCAGTCGGCAATATGACGTCGGTCGAAGTGGATGAAAACGGGTACGTCCACGCCATCTATGACACTGGTGTCACCCGAACAATCTATCAAATCCCACTCATCGACATGCCCAACCCCAACGGCTTGACCGCCTTGGACGCACAGACCTATGCCACCTCGCCACAAAGCGGCACATTCTTCCTTTGGGATGCAGGGGATGGTCCGACAGGGGGGATCAAAGCCTTTGCCTTGGAAGAATCCACAACGGATGTGGCGGCAGAGCTCACCCATATGATCCAAACCCAACGCTCTTACACGTCCAACGCCAAGGTGATCCAGACCGTTGATGAAATGTTGCAGGAAACCGCCAATATCATCCGCTGATGCGGCGGTCTTAACCTGTGCCTTAGAAAGGAACCGCAATGAATTTGTCTAGCGCCCTCTCCAACGCATTGTCGGGCCTCTCTGCATCGGCCCGTGGTGCCAGTTTGGTGTCTTCCAATATCTCCAATGCGCTCACCGAAGGGTACGCTGCGCGGGAACTTTCCCTTAGTGCGCGGGCCGGTTCAACGGGCGGGGTTCAGGTGGATGGGATTTCCCGTCGACTTGATCCGGCCTTGCTTGCCGATCGTCGATTGGCAGACGCTGATCTGGCCAATGCCGAACTGAAATTACACTATCTGGACCGCTTGCAGAGAATGTCCGGGACACCTGATGACGACGGTGGGCTATCGGCGCGTCTTGCGGCCTTCGAAGCCAGCCTCATCGAAGCCAGCAGCCGCCCGGATTCTGAAACACGTTTGCAAGGGGTGGTTACCGCAGCAACCGCAGTCACGCGTGTGTTCAACGACACCGCAATGGGCATTCAATCACTGCGCAGCGAAATCGATTCCTCCATCGGCACGCAAGTCAGCACGCTAAACACCGCCTTGGCACAGGTCGAGCAGCTCAACAAAAGCATCGTCAAAGCGCATGCGCGCTCGCAAGAAACCGCAGCGCTCCACGACCAACGACAGCGATTAATCGACCAGATTTCAGAAATTGTTCCGGTAAAACAGCTCAACAAACCGTCAGGCGTTGTCGCCCTCTATAGTGTGGGCGGCGCTGTCTTGCTGGACGTCACCGCCGTCACGGTTGATTTCACCGTCAGCAACGCAGCGACGGCGGACAAAACACAAGCTAACGGGTTGCTGTCGGGTCTCAGCGTTGGGGGCATCCCGCTCTCGTCTCGCGAAGATGGGCGTTTTGGCGGCGGCAGCCTCACCGCCCTATTCGAATTGCGGGACGAAACGTTGGTCGATGCACAGCTTCAGCTCGACACCGTTGCGATGGATCTTGCGACCCGATTTGAAACCGGTCTGGACCCGACCCTGGCGGTGGGCGCTCCGGGGCTGTTCACGGATCAAGGGGCGGTCACGGCTGATATCACAGGCCTGGCGGATCGGATCCAAATCAACGCCCTTGTTGATCCTACTCAAGGGGGAAATTTGTGGCGTCTTCGCGATGGTCTTGGGGTCCTGATCCCCGGCGAAGTCGGGGACTCTTCTTTGATCAACTTGATGGTGGAACAGCTGGGGCATTCCCGGCTTGGCGCCAACAGTTCGCTTGGGCCATCGGAAAAAACCTCTTCGGAAATGGGAGCTGCGTTTTTATCTGCGGTGGCTGTTCGCGCGCACATAGGTGAAGACAATCGCAGCTATCGTGCAGCCCATCAAGCAGCCTTGAAAGAGGCAGAGTTGGCCAATGGTGTCGACACGGACCACGAGCTGCAAAACCTTTTGCTGATCGAACAAACATACGCCGCAAACGCAAGAATGGTGCAGACAGTGGATGAAATGCTGGATGCTTTGATGAGGATTGCATGATGACACAGGTCTCTTTGGGTGACATGACACAAACATGGTTGCTGCGCCGCCAGAATGCCGCCCTGAAACAGCAGCTGACAGATTTGGGTCAAGAAGTCACAACGGGACGCACCGCAAATATCACCCGGCATCTCTCTGGTGACTTTGGCATCCTGAATTCAATCGAACATAACCTAAAGACCCTTGCGAGCTATCACACCACCCTGACCGAAGCCGCAGGCTTTGCCGGGGCGGCTCAATCAAGCCTTGAGCATATCCAAAGCTTGGCCGGCGATCTGTCGACAAATTTGCTCAAAACCGATGGGGCTTTTGCCGAGCTGGGCGACACCCTGACGGGCGAAGCGGAACAAGCCTTCGCCACTATGGTTTCAACGCTGAATGGGACCTATGCGGGGCAGTCTTTGTTCACCGGGCAGGCGCTTGACCAAGCCGCATTGCCAACAGGCGCGACCATTTTATCTAGCATCCGCACCGCAATTGGTGCGGACCTATCTGTGACGAACATTCGAACCACCATTGACGCTTGGTTCGCCCCGGGTGGTGGCTTTGACACGGCGAGTTATCAAGGTTCGCTCGACGATCGAACCGCGTTCCGGCTGAACGACACGGACACGGTCGCTGTTTCGGTGCGGGCCGACAATGACGCGATCAAGGATCTATTGCGCCTTGTTGCAACCGCGGCCATCGCAAGTGACGCGACGACCACATCCGATCGTTCCTCGCTGCTCCAATCGGCGGGCGAGGGGCTGCTGATGTCGGATGACGCGATCATCAAGCTGCGGGCATCGCTTGGGTTCAAAGAGCAAAGCATACAGCACGCCCAAACCCAGCACGCCGCGGAACAAAACAGCCTTGAGCTGGCCTATAATGACCTGTTGGGCGTCAATCCCTACAGCGCGGCAACCGAGCTTCAGAATGTCGAAACGCGGTTGCAGACGATCTACGCCATCACCGCCCGCATGTCTTCTATGTCTCTTGTGAGTTTCTTGTCATGAAAAACCTATGTGTATTGATCTTTACCATTGTGATCAGCCTCGCCACTTCTGCTTCGGCCAATTCCGTCCGCATCAAAGATCTGGTCGAGTTTGATGGCGTCAGGGGCAATGACCTTGTGGGCTATGGCCTGGTTGTTGGCTTAAACGGCACTGGGGACGGGTTGCGAAATGCCCCCTTCACCGAAGAAATCATGTCCAATATTTTGGAACGCTTAGGGGTAAACGTTGCGGGGGAACAGTTCCGACCTAAAAACGTCGCGGCCGTTTTTGCAACGGCACAGCTGCCGCCCTTTGCCCGGGCAGGCACACGCATTGATGTCACGGTTTCCGCCATCGGAGACGCCAAAAGCTTGCTGGGCGGCACGCTGATCATGACCCCGCTTAACGCCGCCGATGGCAGCATCTACGCGGTCGCGCAGGGAACGGTGATTGCCGGCGGCGCCTCTGCCGAAGGAGACGGAGCTCGTGTTGTCAAAGGGGTGCCAACCGCCGGGGGCATTCCATCGGGGGCCTTTGTCGAACGGGAAGTTGCCTTTGATCTTGGCGTTCTGACCAATTTGCGCCTGGCGCTGCGCGAGCCAGATTTCACCACCGCCGATCGGATTGAACGTGCGATTAACGGCAGCTTTGGGCGCTCAGTTGCCCAAATGTTGGACTCTGGCACCGTGCAGCTCGACATCAAAGCCACACGCAGCCGATCCCCAGCCCATGCGATCGGCCGGATTGAAAACATCCTTGTGCAACCCGAACGAAAAGCCCGGGTTGTGGTTGATCAGCGATCTGGCACAATTGTGATGGGTGAGGACGTACGCATTTCGCGCGTGGCCGTATCTCAGGGAAATCTGACTCTAAGGATCCAAGAAGCGCCAGTTGTCGTACAGCCCAACCCCTTCTCCGAAGGAGAAACGGTTGTGGTGCCGCGCACCCGCGCCGAATTAGAGGAAGATCCTGGAACTCAGCTGGCGGAGGTTGCCGGCGGCACGTCTCTCTCAGAGGTTGTCGCGGGTTTGAACGCCTTGGGCGTCTCTCCACGGGATATGATCGACATCCTGAAAAGTGTGAAAGCAGCCGGGGCCTTACATGCCGAATTCGTAGTCCGCTGACGCCGCATTCCTAGGGCGCAGCCAATCGCTAAAGATAGCTGCGCACCAAAGCCTCGGACACCAATTGCCATCCATCCGCTACGACAAAAAAGGCCAGTTTAAAGGGCAGCGAGACCACAGCTGGAGGCACCATCATCATGCCCATCGACATCAAAATGGCCGCCACAATCAAATCAATGATAAGAAAGGGCAAAAAGACCAAAAACCCAATTTGAAAGGCCCGAGAAATTTCCGACAGTAAAAAGCTTGGCACTAAGACGGACAGAGGCGGTTGAGCGTCCTCGACCAGAGCCGCCGTGTCGGGCCGCAAGTTGGTCATCGCCGCCAATGTTTCTGGATCAACGCGCGCGCTCATAAAGCTGCGAAATGGCAGCAACGCTTTTTCAATCGCCTCAAAAATGTCTATCTCTTCAGCCAGCAAAGGCGAAATGCCAAGTCGCCACGCGTCATCAAAGACCGGGGCCATCACAAAATAGGTCAAAAACAGCGCCAGGCTGACGATCAACATGTTGGGCGGCGATTGTTGTAAGCCTATTCCTTGCCGCAAAATTGACAGGACGGTCACGATAAACGGAAAGCACGTGATCATGATTGCGATGCCCGGCGCCAAGCTAAGCACAGTCACCAAGGCGAAAATCTGAAGAGTTCGCGCGGTCAGCGACCCGTCATCCCCTAAGTTGACAGCAAACTCTTGGGCAGACACCGCTGTCCCTGCCAACATCAGCACACCTGTTAGCCCAATCAGGCATCCCACATGCGCCCTCATCCGGGCTCACCATCAAGAGAGGACACCTCGGTCAAACGAACAGCCAATTGGCCTGGAATTTCGCCCGTGCTTTCCTCAAGCTGCCCGCGCGCGATCAGGCGATCCCCAATGTACAGCTCCACCGGATCATCGATGTTGCGATCCAAAGGCAGCACCGCGTTTTCAGTCAGGTGCAGCAACTCATTGATTTGTGGGTGTGCTTTTCCGACCGAGATGATCACTTCGATTGGTACGGATGAGAAAGAATTGCCTGCATCAGCCATGTTTGGTCTCCTCAAGAAGTTCACTGAGATAAGTAGATAAAGCCGTCTCGATACCGGTCAGAATTGACGCCGTTTCCAGCAACACTTCTGATTTGGGAGAAGAAATCACGACCTGCCCCTCGGCCAAATCTGGATCAATCTCAACGGTGACGGGCAAGGCTGACTGCGACGCAACAACCGAGGACAGCGCGGGTTCGTCGTGTCGAGAAACGCAAATCTTAAGCGCATCGCCCGTGCTTTCGCCCACAAAACGCACGATTTGTTCCGCCACACGCGCAGGCAATGCCGCTGTGGCAATTTCAGGAAGCAGTTTGGCGACAATGTCCTGGAGCGTCGGGGTGAGGCCGCGCATGACTTCCCCGTAAGCTTCACGATACGCAAAGTTGATGTCCTGCAATGTCTGACACAGATCAGCAGAGAGCTTCAGCTGCTCTTCTGCGTGGGCCTTTGCGGAATCGTCCCACCCAGCCTGATACCCTTGTTCAAAGGCCTCAAGTTGGTGTTCTTCTAGGCTAACATCGGGCAGGACCTCTTTGATTTCGCCCGGTTGCGCGAGTGTGAACTCCTCAAGGAGGTGCGAAATGGTCATTTTTTCTGCTCCTCGCGATCATCCAGCCAACCCCGTAGAATTTCGACGGTCTCATCTTTGCGGTCATTGATCAGGGCCCGAAGCCGCTCTACGGGGTCGGCGTCGCCGATATTGGTGGACGGAACCGGCAGGGAACTTGGATCCACCGCACTCACCCCAGATTCGGGGGGGGAGATTTCACCCGAAAGTGCTGTGTCCACGTCATTTGAACTTGGCCCTGCCAGAGTCGGCAAGGGCGGCGCCAATTGTTGAACTCCTGTTGATGCAGCCAGGATAGGACGCAGAACAAAAAGCCCGAGCACCAAGGACACCGCCCCAAGAAAGAACATTTGGAAAATCGACATCAGATCAAGGCGCGACAAATCAAAAAACGATGTCTGCGCTGCGGTGCCCAATGGCAAAACCGGCTCAAAACTCATCGACTTAATCGTTATGACATCACCCCGATTTTGGTCAAAACCAACCGCGGAAGAAACAAGATCACGCAACGCCTCAAGCTCTTCGTCCGATCGCGGATTGACGGCTGTATCCGCGGGATTTGCGGGATCGCGGACACCATTAACCAAAACTGCGACGGTGATCCGCCGGATCGCACCGGCAGATCGGACCACTTCCCTTTGCGTCTCAGAAACTTGATAGTCTACCCGCTCTCGCGTGAGGCTGTTTTGCGAACTGGAATCCGATTGCCCTGCCGCATCCCCATCGGGAATATTGGAAGCAACGGTTACGTCGCCTGAGGCCCCATTGGTAGAATTGTTAACGTTTTCTTCGGTTTCAGAGCTGACCAACACCCGGCCATCAGGATCAAATCGGCGTTCAAGAATGGATTCCGATTCGGTGACCCGCTCAACGCTCAATTCAACAATGGCATTGCCGAGCCCCACTCGCGCTTCTAGAAGACGTTGAACGCGATCTTTAAGATCCCTGCTTTGATCATTTGGCCCCACAGCTGCGGTATTTTCGGGGCTGCCGACAAGGCCGTTTGCACCATCAATCACCGCAACATCTTCTGGTTTTAGCCCGGCAACGGCCGAAGCAATAAGAAATCGAAGCGCCCGGGCCCGTTCAGGAGTTAACCCACCATTTGACGTCAAAACCGTCACCGATGCGGTGGGGCGGGTGTCCTGTTGAAAGGGGCTGCTGGTGATATTGGCGATGTGGACCCGTGCTTGCTGAACATCGGGACTGGCCACAATTGTACGTGCCAATTCGCCTTCTTTGGCGCGCCAATACGCGGCATCAAACATCTGCGAGGTTGTGCCAAAACCGGACAGCGAATCGAGCAGCTCATAGCCACTGGTGCCATTCGCCGGCAGCCCTTCGCTGGCCAAGGTCATGCGAAACGCATCGCGCTCGGACGCCTCAACATAGATCGATCCGCCCCGAATTTCATAAGCGGCGCCACGCTGTTCAAGCGCCTGCACCACATCCCCTGCGGCGCCACTTTCTAACCCCGCATATAAGAGCGTCATGTTCGGATTGGCGGCCATTCTGGAAAGACCAAATACCGCAGCAAACATCGCCAATGTCGCCACACCAACGGCCAATCTTTTTCGTAAATCTAGGCCGGACCAAACCCGCAATATCTGCTGCACAATCAATCTCCGATAGCACGAGCGTTCTGCTCAATGTCTCTCCAAGATCATCGACGAGCCTTAACAATCGGTTAGTGCCTGCAGGGTTATATAGATTTCAACGTGACATCAGGAGGCCCCAATGGCGACCACCACTGCAGACCCCAATGTGAAATCATCAAAGCGTCCGCTAATGCTGGGCCTTGTCCTTGGAATTTTGGGTGGGGTCGTTGGGTTTTACGCTGCTTATCAAGGCCTGTTGCCGCTGGGAAATACGGTTCAACCGACGGCTGATGCAACGATGACTGATAAGGCGCATTCAAGTGATTCACATGCCGGTGAGCCAAGTTTTATGGCCCAGGACATCAGTTTTGTGCCGATCCCCCCGCTTTTGATTTCGCTCGGCCCTGCATCAGCCTCAAAGCATCTGAGGTTTGCTGCCCAGTTGGAAACGGAACCCGGGTCGGAAAAAACGGTGGAAGCGCTGATGCCACGTATTGTGGACGTCCTAAACAGCTATCTTCGTGCCGTTGAAACAGCCGATTTTGATGACACCGCAATTCTGATTCGCTTGCGAGTTCAGATGCTGCGCCGGGTTCAGTTGGTGGTTGGTCCGGGCCATGTTCGCGACCTGCTGATTATGGAATTTATTTTTGACTAACGGAGTGAACGATGACGTTTATCGCAGATATATTGCTGGTCGCGGGCGCACTTGGGGCAGGGTTTTATTGCTATATTCTGGCCCGGCGCCTGTCGCGATTCAACGATCTGGAAAACGGGGTGGGTGGGGCGGTTGCCGTGCTGTCTGCTCAGGTGGATGACCTTAGCCGAAGTTTGGCTTCTGCTCGCGCGTCCTCCGAGCATTCCACTGAAACGCTTGGCGGATTGACAACCCGTGCCGAAGGCGTGGCGCAACGCCTGGAATTGCTTGTCGCGTCGATGCACGACTTGCCCGCCGAAATGGGCTCCCCAAACGTTGCGCAACAAGAACCAAGTGCAGAACCCATGTTCATCCGCCACCCGACTCCAGAGCAGGAGGCATCGTGATGCCTAAACCAACAGGCAAAGGCACGCTTGCCCTGATCTCAACACTGTTGATCGCTTCGGCAACGCTTCGCATCGCAATTGGGGCAACGCAGGCTGTCGCGAAAAACGACGTCGCTCCGCTTCCGATCGAAGTTGAGACGCTGCCTCAGGAGCAAGCGGTCCAAAGTTTTGAAAACCCTTCTCACAATGCTGCGTTTTTTGACGAGCTCCAGAAGAAGGAAAAACGCTTGAAAACCCGCGAAGAGAATTTGATCGTCTGGGAGCAAACCTTGACAGAGGCTGAAACGCTCATTCAGCAAAGGCTTACAGAATTAGAGGCGGCCGAGGCACGTCTGAGCGCCACAATTTCCGTCGCCGAAACCGCGTCTGAGAACGATTTAGCCAAACTGGTCGCCGTCTATGAAACCATGAAGCCCAAAGGCGCAGCGGCCTTGTTTGAAGAAATGGACCCCAACTTTGCGGCGGGGTTTTTGGGGCGAATGGCCCCGGAAAGTGCTGCGGGAATCTTGGCTGGGATGAAGCCTGAAACGGCTTATTCCGTGTCTGTCATCTTGGCCGGTCGAAATGCAAATGCGCCCACCAATTAGAAAGACGGATTGTTAATGACTTCGTGGCACGCTGACCAAGAAACGCGAGTCGGGAGCATTGCAAATGCTAGGAATAATCGGAATTGCCGTCATTTTTTCTATGGTGTTTGGGGGCTACCTCGCCGCGGGGGGGAAGCTTGGAATTATCCTAAAATCACTGCCGTTTGAAATGATGATGATTGGCGGCGCCGCTGCCGGCGCCTTTTTGATCAGTAATGATTCCGCTGCGGTGAAACACACTCTCAAAGATCTTGGAAAGGTGTTTAAAGGTCCAAAGTGGAAACCTTCGGACTATCGCGATTTGCTGTGTTTGTTGTTCGAGCTGATCCGCTTGGCGCGGTCAAATCCTCTCGCCATCGAAGAGCATATCGAAAACCCAGACGACTCGACGATCTTCTCGCGTTACCCCAAAGTTTTGGCCGACAAAGAAGCCGTCAATTTGATTTGCGATACATTGCGCTCAGCATCGATGAACTATGACGATCCGCATCAAGTTGAGGAGGTTTTGGAAAAGCGACTCGAATCCAACAGCCAACACGCACTTCATTCCAGCCACGCTTTGCAAACCGTTGCCGACGGCTTGCCAGCTTTGGGAATTGTCGCCGCCGTTCTGGGGGTTATCAAAACCATGGGGTCCATTGATCAACCTCCGGAAATTTTGGGCAAGATGATCGGCGGGGCTTTGGTCGGCACATTTTTGGGCGTTTTTTTGGCTTACGGGCTGGTTGGCCCTTTTGCCGCCAAGGTCCAAGCGGTGGTAGAAGAAGACACCCATTTCTATCATCTCATCCGCGAGGTTCTTGTCGCCAACCTGCACAATCATCCCACCAATATGTGCATCGAAGTGGGGCGCCAGAATACGCCATCCCACTGCCGGCCTAGTTTTTCAGAGCTTGAAGATGCCCTGAAAACCACAAAACAGGATGCTGCATGAAACGCCTCCTCATCCTGATAATTTGTCTGTGGGGGTCGCACTCTTGGGCGGACACGCTGAAAGTGAGATCTGGTGAGCACTCAGATTTTACCCGCCTCGTCATCGATCTTGTTGGGGATATTGACTGGTCCGTTGTCAAGGAAGGCGCCAAGACTCAAGTTCGGATATCGGACGCTGCAACCAGGTTTGATACCACCTCGGTCTTTTCAAGAATCTCACGCAGTCGCATTGTCAATCTTTCAAGCGCGGAGAACACTTTAACTGTAAATACGGCCTGCGACTGTAAAGTTCGCGACCATTTGGTCGGGTCTTCGATGTTGGTGTTGGACTTTACAAGCGAGGTCGCTGACACTCGCCCCAACCAGAAATCACACCCAACGGAATTGCCATTAAACGTTCCAACCACTCCACGGATCACAACATTGCACCCTGAAATGTCGCTGGCGAATGCGCAAACCCTGCCTCCGATTTCTCCGGATGTGTCGTCAGCACAGCAACGCTTGCTTCGGCAACTCACCGGAGCAGCAGCCCATGGCTTGGTCGAAATTCGCAAGTCTTCTGACACAATGACACCACTGCCGCTCGACCCTCTGGATCCAGATCCAAATAGTGCGAACCAATTGATCACAACAACCAGTATTGAGGACTCTCTTCGCCTCATCACGACCTATGAGAGGGGGCCCGAAGTATCCGATCCTTGTAAGTTCGCGCACGAAGTGGATCCTACATTTTGGGCGCACAATCGCAGCTTTACCGAGGGTGTCGCAGCTTATCGCGATATTCTAAATGCAAATGAGTTCATAGAAGATCCGCAAGACACCCTGAATTTGGCGAAACACTATCTCCATTTTGGTCTTTCAATCGAAGCTATTCAGCTGCTGTCGCGATTGCCAAAGGATCAAAGTGTGGAATTCTTGCAAGATCTTGCCTCTCTGTTCATGAAGCCCTCTCCTAACCAAAGGTCTACCCTCACACGGTTCCATAATTGCCCTGGCCCTGCGGGTATTTGGGCCTATTTGACCTCAACAGACGAAGGCGCCCTGCGCGCGCTCGATCCACAACCGTTACAGTCAGCCTTTTTGCAACTTCCTGACGACCTAAAGGTACTTATTGGGCCACGTCTCATCGACCGGTTGCGCAGTTTGGGCCAAACCTCGGCCGCAGAAACGGTATCGCGGATCAATTCCCGCACCTTCGCGGGTGCTGCGACTTTGGATGTCTCTGCCAACAAGAACGCAGGTCTCATCGCTTCGATTGAGCAGTTTGCCCAGAAGGATGCCCCAACTGACATTGTGGAAACCGTTAAAGCCCGATTTCCAAGCTCTGCCGAAGAGGGGCGCGATGAAACACAGCCTCTGGCGCAAAGTGAACTGTTGCAAAGCTATGTCTACGAGCTTGGAAAGAATGACGGGGACGGAAAGTTACAGCATGCAGAGCTTCTGGCCCTAGCCAAGACTGATCAATTTGACGATGCATTTACTTTGCTTGAGAAGATGAGCCGCGAAGGCTTGGCGACGACAGCCATGCGAAGAACATTAGAGGCGGATTTTATATCGACCTCTGACGATGTAACTTTCTTGACGGTTGTAGCGAACCAAACTTCGCGCGGCCATCTCATGTCAGCACACAATGCACAAAGCGCAGCCGATAGGTTGATCGCGTTAGGGTTTGCTGATCTGGCAACACGCGTTGCCGAAGTTGACAAATCAGCCAACTTGCCCAGCGTAAGACGGCAGAACCGGGCCCGTGTATTGGCGGATGACCAAAACTTTCAAGGGGCTCTTGCCGAGTTGATGGGACTTGAAACGCCAGAGGCCCTTGAGCTGAGAGCCGCAATTTTACAAGAAATGTCGATCAATTCCGACATCCGGCAATCAGTTGCTGTCGAGCCCAAACAACAACAGAACTCTTCGTCAAAGCCTCTTGAAGAAGGGCGAGATCTTCTCGCCCAGAGTCAGCAAGATCGTCGAAAAATATTTGAAAAATTGAAGCAATTGGAAAACCGATAACCCGCTGGAAACCATTTACGCCATAGTCTGAACAGACCGAAGGACCAAATCCGATAAGGATCTTAGAATGGATCTCGCCCCCCCCTTCATTTTTGCTTCGCTTTCAATAACGTTTGTCGCGGCGATGTGGACCACAGCACAGGCTACGGTAGGCCACCCGCCGTCACTCTGCGAATTTGCGATCGAACACGCCTCTCATCAAACAGGTGTTCCCAAGGACGTCTTAAGAACTGTGGCCCTAATTGAGACAGGTAAAACAGTGGGTGGGACCTATGCGCCTTGGCCTTGGGCTCTCAACCATGCCGGTGAAAGCCTCCACTTCGCAGATCAAACTGCGGCATTGCAAGCAGCCCAAAACCTCGTCGATGCAGGATACACAAACTTTGACGTGGGATGCTTTCAAATCAACTACCGATGGCACCGCGACGCCTTCCCTTCTTTGGCCCAAATGTTGAACCCAGATGACAACGCTCTCTACGCGGCACAGTTTCTAAAGACCCTTGCAGATTCATCTGAAAACTGGCGCTCCGCTGCTGGTAAGTATCATTCACATACACCCGAACTGGCAGAAAAATACCGGAGCCGATACACGGAAATCTGGAACGCACATGCGCAGCAGCCTGCGACTATCAACAGTGCTGCGCCCGTGAATACCCAACTTTTCAGCAAGGTTGGAACTGCGAGTCCCGGCTCACTGGTGCATCTCCCTACGGCGTCGACTGGGCTGTTTTCCAATCATGCAGCCACCTCAATCTACGGGCAAAATTGATGCGTCAGATTTTCCAACCGACAATTCTTCTGGCGCTGGCTTTGATGGCCATCATCATCATGATGATTTTGCCCGTTCCGGCATTTGTCTTGGATCTTGGGCTGGCCGCGTCGTTTTCACTGGCTGTGCTGATTTTCACCATCACCCTCTTCATCGAGAAGCCGTTGGAGTTTTCATCCTTTCCAACCATATTGCTCGCATCACTAATGCTGCGGCTTTCCCTAAACGTTTCGTCCACCAAACTGATCATTGGCCAAGGCCACACTGGCACCCGTGCGGCGGGCAATGTGATCGAAGGATTTGCAAACTTTGTGATGAGCGGCAGCGTTTTTCTTGGCCTCGTCGTCTTTGGCGTCCTGCTGATTGTGAATTTCATGGTCATCACCAAAGGCGCAACCCGCATGGCCGAAGTGGGGGCGCGGTTCGCTTTGGACGGAATGCCGGGCAAACAACTGGCAATTGACAGTGACGTGTCAGCGGGCGCGATCGATCACGCCGAAGCGAAGGCACGGCGCGAGCAGGAGCAGCAAGAAACCACCTTCTTTGGCTCGCTTGATGGGGCGTCAAAATTCGTCAAAGGCGATGCGGTTGCCGGTCTGTTGATCACATTGCTCAACCTTATCATGGGTCTGGCCATGGGGGTGATCGTTCACAACATGCCGCTTGGTGACGCGTTTGAAACCTACGCAATATTGACCGTGGGTGACGGTTTGGTCACGCAAATTCCTGCGGTCATTATTTCCATCGCCTCTGCCCTTCTCTTGTCGCGAGGCGGGGCAATTGGCGCGACAGACACCAATCTTTTTGCGCAGCTTGGCCGTTACCCCGCCGCTCTTTTGACGGTTGCCGTATTGATGATGCTATTCGCCATTGTGCCCGGATTGCCATTCATTCCGTTCATGATTGGCGCCTGCTGTTTGGGGTTGTCTGGCCTATGGCTGCGGCAATTAACCATGAAGGAGGCCACTCAGATCGACACAAACGACGCTGCACCGCCCGACAAAACGCCCACCATGGGGGACATCATGGAGTTGGACGATATTCACGTCGAATTTGCTCCCGACCTGGTGAGCATGGTTTTGAATTCGGGAACGGGGCTAGACGTCCGAATTTCCAACATGCGGCAACATGTGGCCCGTGTGTATGGTGCCATTTTACCAGAAATTCGATTGACGGACGAAGCGACTCTGTCAGCCGGGACATATTCTATTCGTATTCATGGGGTCGAACAGGTTCGCGCCTCGCTTCGGCCCGGAAAAGTTTTGGCATTGGGCGGGCCCGAGCAATTGGGTGAGATGGAGGGCGAAGAGGTGCTTGAACCTGTGTACCAAGCCCCCGCGCGCTGGGTCGATCAAGCACTACAGGATCAGATTTCGCTGACAGGAACAGCTGTGGTGAGCCCAACCGAGGTTCTGGCGACGCATCTGTTGGAAACGCTCAAAAAGAACTTATCGCGCCTGCTCACCCTCAAAGCGATGCGCCGGTTGTTGGATGAAATGACCACTTTGACCGACAAAGATCGTGCCGAGGCGAACCGGCGTTTGTTGGATGAAATGATCCCTGATCGTGTTCCGATCGATCTGCTACACGCCGTGCTGAAGCTGCTGCTCGAAGAGCAGGTTTCGATCCGCAATATCCCCTTGATTTTGGAAGCCATTGCAGAAGCGCGCAGCATCAATCCAGCGCCCACCGCAATCTGTGAACATGTGCGTCAACGCCTTGGGTTCCAACTGGTTGCGGAAATGCGTCGCGCCGATGGCACCATTCCCTTGATCCAACTTGCGCCCGAGTGGGAGGATACATTCACCAATTATCAAATGGATGGTGAGCGTGGCGCGCTTGACGTCGCCCTCCCACCAAATTTGTTCAATCAATTGGCCACATCGGTCTCGCAACAAGTGTCCGAAGCCCAAGAGAGAGGCGTGTTCCCCGCAATCGTGACCTCAACTCGGCGCCGGCGGTTCTTACGCACCGTCTTAAGCGCGAAACAAATCAGCGCCCCGGTTTTGTCCTTCGAAGAGATCGGGTTAGAGGCAAAACCATCATTGACCGGCGTCGTCCCTGCATGAGTGAAATGGCTCTCATTTTTGCTTGGGTCCAAGAGGCCCTTTGGGAAGGTTTCACGGTTTTTCTACGGATCGGCGCTATCGTTGCCCTATTGCCCGGCGTCGGGGAACGGTCTGTCCCCGTTCGCATCAAACTGGCTCTGGCCGTGGTTTTCACCGCTGTTACCGCACCAGTTTTGCAGATCCCTCCACCAGAAGGTCCATTGCGTTTCGCGATATACATCGCCACCGAGCCTTTGATCGGGGTCGCGCTCGGCTTGACGGTCAGGCTGTTTATCATGGCCTTGCAAACGGCGGGGTCGATTGCGGCGCAATCGACGTCTTTGTCGCAAATCTTGGGCCACAGCGGAGCCGAACCCATGCCCGCAATCGGCCATCTTTTGGTTGTGGCCGGCCTCTGCCTTGCGATGATTTCTGATCTGCATATCCGGGTGATTCAATTGATGATTGCCTCGTATGACCTATGGCCGGTTGGTCAATTTCCTGATCCATTGGGCCTGTCGACCTGGGGCATTCACAACATCGCGCAGAGCTTTGCGCTTGCGTTTACCGTGGCGGCCCCCTTTGTGGTCATTTCTTTGCTCTATAATATTGCGCTGGGCGCTATCAACCGCGCGATGCCTCAGCTCATGGTCGCCTTTGTGGGCGCGCCGCTCATTACCTTTGGTGGCCTCGCCCTTCTTTTGCTGCTCGCGCCGATGATGTTGACTGTTTGGAATACACAGTTGTCACAATTTTTGGCCAATCCACTGCGGGCCAACTGATGGAAGACGAAAACACCGAAAAACCACACGAACCGACCCAACGAAAATTGGACGAGGCCCGGAAAAAGGGCGAAGTCGCAAAGTCCTCGGACCTGGCAACCGCGTCCAGTTTCTTGGGGCTTTTGATGGCAATTTCGCTGTTGGGCGCATCCAGTGTCTCTCAACTGGGCACGGTATTGGCGTCGTTTCTGGCTCAATCCGACAGTTTGGCAAAAGATCTGTTTTCGGGGGGGGCCTCTGCGATCGGTGGCACGCTTGGTGGCGCGACGCTCAAATCATTTGGTCCATGGTTGTTGCTTCCCATGTGTCTGGCGCTGACAAGCCACATCATCACCCGCAGCTTTCTGATCACGCCCTCAAAACTGCAACCCAAGTTGTCGCGCATTTCTTTGCTCTCAAATGCCAAAAACAAATTTGGCCGATCGGGGTTGTTTGAATTCGCAAAAAGTTTCGCGAAACTCGTTATTTTTTCGGTTTGCTTGGGGTTTTATCTGCGCGCACATCTGCCAACATTCGCCGAGCTGGTGTGGACTGAGCCTGCGATCATTGCCTTGGCAATCGGCAAAGCACTGCGCGACTTCCTTGCGATTGTCTTTCTGGTGGCGCTTGGCATCGGCGGTATCGATTTTTTGTGGCAGACCCACGAACACCTTCGCAAAAATCAGATGAGCCAAAAGGATCTAAAGGACGAACAAAAAGACACCGAAGGGGATCCCCATTTAAAGCAAAAAAGGCGACAGCGGGCGGTTGAAATTTCCTCAAAGCAAATGATGACTGCTGTGCCAGATGCGGATGTGGTGATCGTGAACCCTACGCATTTCGCTGTGGCGCTCAGCTGGAACCGTCACAATGGTGAAGTCCCAACCTGCGTGGCCAAAGGTGTCGACGAGGTGGCGGCGCGGATTCGCCGGATCGCGATGGAAAACGCCGTTCCCGTTCATTCAGATCCGCCAACGGCGCGCGCTTTGTTTGCGAACACCGACATCGGCGCAGAGATTTCTCAGGAACACTATCGCGCGGTTGCTGCGGCCATTCGTTTTGCAGACGCCATCCGACACAAGGCCAAAACGTCATGACACAGGTTTCCAAACTCAAGATGCTGGCCGACCTATCCGGCGTCAACTATGCGGCCAAAACCACGCGCTGGCGTCGATTGGTTGCGCAGGAAACCGCGATCCGGGCTCAGCTTCGCACCTTGTCCGATCACATGTCGGCCCAACCCCATGACCTTAGCAACCTAGACTACATCGCCTCGGGGACGGATTTCGCCTGGCGCAGTTGGATTGAGAAACAAAGGGACCAGCTGCAAATCGAGCTGGCGCAGGTCTTGGTGCAAAAGGCGGAGGAAACCAACGCGATGAAAGACGCATTTGGACGCCGCGAAGTTGCTCACAGGCTATGGCAAAACCAACGGGCTCAAAAGGGTCAAGACTACACGTCTTGACGGGCCAAGTTCGTGATTAACACCGTGTGAACGGAGGCGCCCAATACCGCCTTGGCCTCAAAATGGAGAGCTTTTCTCAGCAGTTCGGTCTTTTCGGATTCTGTGAAATTGCCTTCAAAGCCCCCGACATTCGCATGATCAAACAGGGCACGCAAAAAGCCATCCACCAATTTTGGTTCGCGGGCATAGACATCTTCGGTGGCTGCGGCGTCCACCTCAAGACTGAGAGACACAACCACCAACGACACCACATGACCGTCCGTCACAACGGGGACAACAAACTGATTGTTCAACTTTACATATTCGAAACTCGACGCATCGGCATGCGCCTCATCGGGTTTCTGTTCGGCCTGGACCGCCGGCGTGGAGGGCGCCTGCGCCGTAGCCGCATCAGCTTGTGGTGAACTAGGGGCGGCTGGCATCAGCATATAGCCCGCACCGGTCCCCATGGCCGATCCCAGAACCACCATCACAATCGGTAATATATTCATCGGATGACCTCCTTAGAATGGCAAAATAGCGTCCAGAACTTGCTGCCCGAGTCGCGGTTGTTGCACGTCGGTGATTTGCCCTCGGCCGCCGTATGACACGCGCGCGGACGCAATTTTGTCGTAGGTGATCTGATTTTGGCGCGAAATATCCTGTGGTCGCACAAAGCCGGTCACAAGCAACTCGCGCAGTTCGAAATTGACTCGCACCTCTTGGGACCCTTGGATCGACAGGACCCCATTGGGCAACACTTCGGTGACTGTTGCGGCCACCTTGAGCGTCAGTTTTTCATTGCGTTTGACTGATCCCTGCCCCCGGGAGGTGCTGCTTGAATCCAAAGAAACAGCGTCGTTCAACGACGCCCCGTCGGGCAGTTCGGTGTCAATTCTTTGAGGTATGCCGAACAATTGCGGTACAGCCAACGCCTCGGACCCTTGGCGGGATCGATCGCTTGAATTTGAGAACTCCGCTTCGTCATCAATTTCAATCACCACCGTTAAAATGTCCCCACGTTTGATTGCGCGACGATCCCCAAGCAATGATTTCTGGCCACTGGTCCACAAAGAGGCGCGATCCACAGCGTGATCCGGCGTGACTGTCAGCGGCAATCCCGGATCCAGCATTGCGCGTTGTTCTTGGTTGCCAATCGAGGGGGTGAGTGAGGGCACGACACCAATTTCACTGCTGCGGCCACAGGCCGACAGAAACACAATACCAAAGCACATCAATTTGGTTACAGTTTTCATAGTCACCTCGCCACCAAGATAGATCCATCATGCTCAACCCGTCCCTGAATGGTTTGGCGCGAGCTGAGATTCATCACGCGCACCAAATCCCCAAAGCCAGCGCGGCTTAAGGCGCGTCCTTCCGCTTCGATCAACAGACCGTTCATTTGATATCGCAGCGCAACGATCTGATTCCGTTCAACAAGGGCCGGCGGGCCGACCTCCCCCTGTCGGATTGGCCGACCTGCATAGATCGCCACCCGTGTTTCTTGGCCAATCAAAGGGTCAATGGTGTCAAATCCCCCCGGTGTGTCGCCGCGTTTTGCGATCAAATCTACCGGTTCCAATATGGTGAAAGGGCGTAGGGTGCGCGCGGCCACAATCGTTTCCGCGGCTGCAGAACTTGCCAAACACCAGAGCATAAGCATCCACCGCATCAGCGCACCTGTGTGGTTGCGCTGAGCATTTGATCCGCGGCGGTAATAACTTTAGAATTCAGCTCATAGCCGCGCTGCGCCTCGATCAGTTCGGAAATTTCGCGGACCGGGTCGACCGAGCTGTCCTCGAGATAGCCCTGACGCAGTGTCCCAAGCCCATCTTGCCCAGCCGTAGAAATCAAAGGCGGTCCGCTCGCTTCGGTTTGGGCAAACAGATTGTTGCCCAGCGCCTCTAGCCCTTTCGCATTCGTGAACCCGGCCAAAGAAAGCTGCCCCAAAAGCTGTGCCTCTACAGTATCAGCGAAATAGGCGTAGATTTCCCCATCGCTGTTGATCGATATCGACCGCGAATCGTCCGGCACCGTAACTTCGGGGGAAACTGGAAACCCATCAGAAGTCACCACCAACCCATCCGCCGACCGTTTGAGCGCTCCATCTCTGGTATAGGCCGTCTGACCTGAAGGCAGCGTGACCTCAAGGTAGCCCGCCCCATCGATGGCCAGATCCAGATCACCGCCGGTTTGAGAGAGCGCTCCTTGGGTCAGCGAAACTGTCACCGAAGAGGGACGCACACCCAATCCAAGCTGGACCCCCGTGGGCAAAACCGTGCCATCTGCGGCGTTGACGGTCCCAGCCCGGGCAAATTGTTGGTAGTGAAGATCAGAAAACTCCGCCCGGCGCGGGTTGTAGCCCGTGGTCGACATATTGGCGAGGTTGTTTGAAATTGTTTCCACTCGCATTTGTTGAGCGGACATTCCTGTTGCAGCAATTTTTAGAGCACGCATTCTGCATCTCCTGGGGTGGGGTTAACGGGTCATCGTATCCAAGGCGTTTCGGATGCGCTCGTCTTCGGATTGCATGAAGTTTTGGCCCATTTCATAGGCGCGTTGGACTTCGATCATGCGGGCAATTTGGCTTAGGGGGTTTACGTTAGAACTCTCCAGAAAACCTTGAAGCATCTTGCCATCCAGAACGGGCTCAACTCCCTCTTGGGACCGAAACATGACACCGTCTTCCCGCAACATTTGTGCCCCTTGGAGCGGTTGATAGAGGCCAATCTGGGTGATGGGCTGGCCTTCTGCGCTGACCGTGCCATCGGCAGACACATTCAAATCGGTCACCCCGGGTGGCACAAACACCGGCGCCCCCCCCGCATCGAGCACACGGTCGCCATCTGGCGTCACCAAATCGCCTGCGGCATTTGGTGAAAAGCTTCCCGCTCGGGTCAATCGTTCGCCATTGGGTGTTTCGATCAGGAAAAACCCTTGGCCTTCGATCGCGAGGTCGAAGGTGCCCCCGGTTTGTGTCAAACTGCCTTGAGCCTGAGAGGTTTGGCGGACATTGGCGGCCGCCATCGATAAAGATGGGCCTTGTTCGACGGTCTGGACGAATTCAGAAAAAACAAGACCTTCTTGACGATATCCAGTGGTCGCCGCGTTGGCGATGTTGTTTGCAACCACCTGCATTTCGTACATCAAGCCAGATTGCCGGGTTAACGTTGTATAGCCTGCATTGTCCATCTCAGCTTCCAATCATCAGTGGGACAAGTTGAGTTTCAAAAAATCCGACAAGTGTTTGCGTCATGAACCCCATCGAGGCCCAAAACACCGCCACAATAGCCAGAAGTTTGGGCACGAAAGTCAGGGTCATTTCTTGAATAGATGTCAGCGCCTGGAACAGGCCAACCGTAACACCCGACACCAAGGCCACGGCCAAAATCGGCGCCGAAGCGATCACTGCAATCCAAAGGCCCTGGCGCATGGTGTCAAAGAAAACAGCCTCTTCGAGCATCACACCGGCATCCGCAGAATTTCCTGATACGCTTCGACAACTTTGTCCCGGACGGTCACCGCCGTTTCGACTGCCAGTTCTGTTTGCGCCAGCGCTTGGACCAAAGCATGCGGATCGGCGTCCCCGACCATTGCGGCTTGGGCTGTGTCTTCAGTCTGCTTTAAGGTTTCTACAAAGTCTTGCGCCGTGCCAAGCGTCGCTTCTGCGGCGCTTGGTTCAGTGGCTGGTTTGTTCGCCGCATATTTCTGAGCGGCAAAAGGGGCACGAATTTCCATTCTGGTTCTCCTTTTAGCGTTGGTTCATCCAACTTTAGCGTCGCAGTAGGTCCAACAAGCTGGTCGCCATTTGGCGGGCTTGATCGAACATTTTGAGGTTCGCCTCATAGCTACGCTGCGCTTCGCGCGCGTCTGCGATTTCGACAATCAGATCGACATTTGACCCGTTGTAGTGACCACTTTCATTGGCAAGTGGATGGGACGGTTCGTATATTTTGGCCAGCTCGCGCTGGTCCAAATTGACGGGGCCGGTTTTCACCGTTTCGACCCCCTGCGCCGCGTCAAACGCAGCATCAAATCGCACCGATTTGCGCCGATATCCCGGCGTGTCCGCGTTGGCGATGTTTTCTGACACATGACGCAATCGGGCCGCTTGGGCCTTAAGACCGCTGGCCGAAACAAGAAGGGATTTAGAGAAGTCGCTCATATCTCGCTCCTATCGCCGACCAATGGCGGCGCGCAAAATCGTAAGCGACGAGCGATAGATCGCCAGCGCCTGATCATGGTCGCGTTTGACCTGACCGGCTTTGACCATTTCCTCTTCAAGGGACACAGAGTTCCCATTGGGCGAAGTTGACCCGGATGGTGTGAAAATGTCGGATTTTTGCACCCCGGGCTGAGGTCGCTCAAACGTTTCGCGAAAGCTTTTGAGATCCTGAGATTTGTATCCAGGCGTGTCCGCATTTGCGATGTTTTGCGCAATCAAAGTCTGTCGCGTTCCCGCGTGACTGGCCAGCGCACTGGCCATTTGGAAAATTTGAAGATTTCCAAACATTTGGGGATTCTCCCTCGTTGGTTTCAACTAAGGCTTAACCCCGATTCCTTTAGAAATTGTTTTCACAAACCAAAAGGAACGCACGATGGATCCTCTCCCACTCGCCAGCCTCTCCGCAGAATTGGCCCAGCTAAAGCCAGTGCAATCAATCGGGCGCGTCACCCGCGTAGAAGCAGGCCTGATCCACATTCGCGGCCTCGAAGCGGTGGCCCATCTTGGCGATCAACTCAATCTCACCAGATCGGACGGCACCGCATTGCTGGGCGAGGTTGTCAGCCTATCGCCCTCTGGGGTGTTCATGTTGCCTGACGATGCGCCAGACGGTGTGGCGCTGGGCAATCGCGTGGCCTTGGGGGATCAGTTGATGCTTTGGCCGATCCACACGTGGACGGGGCGCGTCATCGATCCAATGGGCAACAGTTTGGATGGCCGCCCGCTATTGAAAGGGCCAATTGCGATGCCACTCCGCGGGCCCGCCCCGGCTGCCGCGGACCGCCACGCATTGGGAAAACGGTTGGAAACAGGCATGACTATTTTCAACACGATGCTGCCGATTGTCGAAGGCCAGAGACTGGGCCTTTTCTCAGGCTCTGGTGTCGGCAAATCCAGCCTGTTGGGCCATCTAGCAAGTCACTTAGAGGCCGATATTGTGGTGATTGCACTGGTCGGAGAGCGCGGCCGGGAATTGCGAGATTTCATCGAAAATGTTCTGGGAAGAGAGGGGCTTAAAAAGGCTGTGGTGGTCGCCGCGACCTCTGATCAATCGCCTTTGATCCGGCGTCGTTGTCCTTGGAGTGCGATGACAATTGCCGAGTATTTTCGCGACCAAGGCCTGCGCGTTTTGTTCTTGGCAGATTCAATCACCCGTTTCGCCGAGGCACACCGCGAAATCAGCGTTGCGGCAGGTGAACCCGCCACGTTGCGCGGATTTCCCGCGTCAACCTCCCACCTCATCATGTCGTTGTGTGAACGGGCTGGCCCAGGAGTTGGAAACGCCAGTAGCATCACGGCTTTGCTAAGCGTGTTGGTGTCAGGATCCGATATGGAGGAACCCATCGCCGACATCCTACGGGGCGCATTGGATGGTCATATTGTCATGGATCGCAAAATTGCCGAACGTGGACGATTTCCAGCCATTGATGTGCTCCGCTCTGTGTCACGCAGCTTGCCCATGGCTGCCAATGATCACGAAAACATGCTGATGCAACACGCACGACAATTGCTGGCGGCCTATGATGAGTCAGAGATGATGATACGTGCAGGGCTCTATGCAGCAGGCAGTGACCCGATGATCGACCGAGCCATCACGGCCTGGCCAGAGTTGGATGGTTTCGTCGGGCAAATCGAAACCGGCAACATCACCCAAAGTTTTGCCAAACTGGAACTGATTTTGAAACGGGCTGGCGTCAGCCTGCCCCCTCGCCCGCAGAGCGCCAATTTACGCTCGACGCAAGTTACCGAAGGATCAATACCAGAGCCTCACACCCCTCCCTGAAGCAACATCAACGCTATCGAGGTTGAGCTGGTTGATTGCAGATTTTGAACCTGAGAGCGCAGCAAAAACCGCTCAACAATTTTGTCCTGCACATCAGGATCGGCCAGCTCAGAGATATCTTCGATATTCAATTGGCGCTGCGCTCTGTCCTGTAGCTCTTCGACCTGCCGCTCCAAATCGATCTGGGTGAAACTGCTGGGCAGACCCAAAGCCGTTTGCACCACTTCGCGCATGGGTGCATTTCCCAAAATCTTGAGCCACTTAGTTTCGCTAGAACTCTCACCGCTGACAATGTCGCCGATCTCGCGCTGTGCAAACAATGCCAGTCGAAAGTTTTCGTTTTGGTCCCCCACCGCGATTTCGAATTGCTGCGCGCGAAAACTGTCCACAATGTCCGCCGCGAAATCTGGCAGTGCCGTATTAGGGACACCCAGATCAAACCCAAATGCCGTGGCCATATCCAAATAGCGCGAATCTGCCATTCGATTGGCCAAAGACCCCGGATCCAAAGACCCTTCCTCGAGCACTTTTAGGATCAACGCTTTGCTGTTGATATCGTCCTGCAGACCAAAGGCCCCCAATGCGACCCGAAACAAACGACGATCATTCACCAGATCTTGGGGTGTCTCGATACTGCCAATGGTTTTCTCAAAATATTCGGTATCCCGCAGAATTTCCGGCGCTTTTCCGAAGGTTTCATTTTGCGTTTCTAAGGTCCGGTTGAGGAAATTCCATCCCACCAGCCCAACCGCAGGAACAATTGGTTGAAAAGTCATATCTGCCTCGACGCCAGCAATCTATCCTCGCGCGGAAGCAATGCACGCAGGGACTTCAAACATTTGTAGAACTGATTTTCGATCACGGCATCCGTTGCCTGCGACAACAGTTTCCGGCTGTCATGATCGGTTAGAATACGGCTCAGCTCTTCGATTCGTCTGAGCAGCTGCAAACGGCTTTCATCTGGGGGCGCATCCCCAGACAACACCAGCTGCGCAGAATAACAGACCCGGCGCACGGGGGTTGTCGCCTCTTCCGGATGAATCGCATCGCGTAGACGCAGAATATTTGCATTCGGTGTCACAATGCACAAACGGCTGCGTCGATCCCCATTTTCGACCACCGCCCCATTGATCAGAACCCGTTCTTTGGGGCCAAGTTTGAGTACCAATCCCGTCATTGGACAGGTCCTTTCTGGTGGAGCCCTCGCATGATGAGGGCGTTGATTTCGACCAAGGGCTCAACTGTTGCCTCTGCCTTAAGAACTTTGCTGCTGTGCACTCGGGTGAATTCGGCCAGGTAAAAAATCCGTGCCCGCAGTTCGGGTGGCAGGCCATTGTCGACCCCCGCCACATCGCCAGCGAGGATCAACCACAAGCGGCGATTCTCATGAAGCGCCTCTGCGAGAGTGGCAAACCCGCCGGGCCCTAAGTTGGCAGCTTCGACCATCCGGCGCGTGGCCCGGGCAAACGCCTCATATTCCACACCCCGCGGGGTGCGTGTTGCATGAGACGGGTCAGAATATGCGCGCTGCGCAAGTGTCTGAGACTGCAATTCGGGATCCTTCCTGTTTCAAGGCAAATTGGCAAAAGCGAGAGGCGCGGCGAACCGCGCCTCACCCCAACTTTACCGGAACAAGGACAGGATCGACTGCGGAGCCTGATTGGCAATCGACAGCGATTGAATGGACAGCTGTTGCTGGGTTTGGAGCGCTTGCAAACGCGCAGACACAGCCTCCATATCTGCATCAACCATCGCCCCGATACCGTTCTTCAACGAATCTGTCAGGCTTGAGATAAAGTCTTGTTGAGTTCCAAGACGTCCCTCGGCCGAACCAAACGCTGCTGCTGCCGAAATGGCGGCATCAATCAAGGTCTCAACCGTTGCCAAAGCCTCCGTGGCCCCGGTGGCTGTTGAAGCATCGATGCCAGCCATTGCCCCAAGCCCACCAGACCCAGCGTTGGTGAATTGACCGCTGACTGACAGGTCAACCGCGCCGTTGTTGGTAAAATCCAACGTGCCCGGTGTACCGCTGTCATAGTCGACCACCAAATCCGCAATTCCCAGATCATCGATCTTGTTTTTCAACGCGACCGCCAAGATATCGGATGTTGTGGTCGACGCCGCATCATCAGTGGTGACGGTATAAGTGACCGTCTGACCACCAACTGTCAGGCTTACGCTGTCCCCAGCCACAAAAGCCGCGCCGTTTTCAGCGATTTCAACCTGTTCGTTGCCGCCCCCGTTGTCCAGCGAAAAGGCAACGGTGTCACCATCACCCGACGCCCCGGTTGAACTGCCTGACAACACGTCGTTGGCGACATACCCACCTGTCGACATGTCCTGCGCAGTGACCGAAATGGACGAGGCTGTGACAGCGCCCCCCGCATCGCGGTCCAATGAGGCCAGTACTGCGGTTGCGGCGGTCGAGCCATCCACCAGGTTAAGCCCGTTGAACTGTGCCGCGCTTACGACCGAGCTGATCTGATTTTTCAGAGCCGTGATATCCGTGTTGATCTTATCGCGATCAACGTTATCCCCCTGAGCGTTGACGATTTTTTCTTTCATCTGCCCCAACAGATCTGTGATCGTCTCTGTCGCTTGGCGCGCAACCGCAACGGTTGATTCGCCCAACGACAAGCTGTCAGAAATGGCCTGAAATCCGCCGACGTCGGACTCCATCACTTTGGAAATCGCCCAAACCGCCGAGTTGTCTTTGGCAGAGCTGACGTCCTTGCCGGTCGAAATCTGGTTCTGTGTGTTCGCCAGATTGCTGTTCACCGATTTTAGTGTCTGCAGCGCGACCATTGCGCCTGTGTTTGTTAAAATGCTGGTCATCGCATGTTTCCTTCAGTCATGGCCGTGGTTTTACGGCCTGTTAAACTCCCCGCCCCCACTGGGCGAGCTGACTGTCTTTCCGACCCGTACAGCGCTGGGGTTCAGTGCTGTGCCACCTCATTGGATGCGAGCCAAACATGCGGTTTCAATCGCTAAGAGAGTGCTAAAACGGCTTTGCGAACTAAGCACGATTTCTCTCAAATTTCGTTCAAGCGCGTTTTTCCAACGTCTGCTTTTGGGGCGCTGTGATGGATTTTCGCTGCCCGGTGCTGTCATAGGTCTGCATGTGCTCGCGCACTTCGCGCAGTTCCGCCAGCCGAGAGGCCGCCGCCTGAATGCCTTTAAGCGAGTAGTGCATAAGCGTATGATTTCTGAGAATTTTGACCTGCATCTTTCGCAGCTCTTCTTGACTGGCAGCCGCGCCAAACGCATCGATCAGGCGTTCCTTTTTGGCAACGATCCGGGCCACAGTTTCAGCATCACCACAAAGCAACGCATTGCGTTCTTGCGCCAGCACATCATCCAAGGCGACACCTATTTCGACAGCGTTCTTATCTGGCATCTGTTTGCTCCTTTAAGGCTTGAAACAAGGATTCTGCGAGACCAATGCCGCCCGCCTTTACCATCTGGTCAGCCTGGGCCTCTCGCATAAACGAGTTGAATTGCTCTTCTCCGGTACCGCCCCCAAAGGCGTCAGGCACTTCGCCCAATTTGGCCGCTTTCAGCATTTCGGCCAGAAACACGGCCTCTAATTTTTGTGCTGATTGCCTGAGCGCCACACCATCATGCAACAGGGTGGCAGGTTTAAAAGATCCAATTTCCATTCAGAAACTCCGATAGTTCGAATTTTCATCATCATGCCCATGCATCGGTAAAGAACTGGTAACTGTAAAATGTAATACCAAAGCAACGCGAAGAATTGCGGTGTGAAAAAATGAAACCCAGTTTGATACACACAAATCCCGAGCTGACAATTGCGACAACCTTCGCTTTGGCGGGCCAAATCACGGCAGGCCCTGAACAGGCGGTGGCGGCGTTTGCAGAGGTCTTTAGGGTTGAGAGCACGACGCATGAGGAGTCTGATCCTCAACAGTCCGAGGCTATGCCCAGAGCCGCGCCGACTGACGATGCTCTAAGCGAACAGGGCGCTGAATTGACGGTGCCCCTGCCCTCAAATGTGCCCAAAAAAAACCAGGACAGTAAGACGGCGGTGACTGGCCCGGCGATCGAAACGCCAGCGCCAGCGCTCCCCACTGCGAATGTGCCCACACACTCCAAAATTATTGAAGCGCATGCCGAATCCGCGCCACCCTTGCAACCATCTCCCCCGCAGGTTCGCGCGGCCCCAATTGACATCGATACATTGCCGACGCCCCAGAACAGCAAAACCACCGCCGCTGTATCGCAGGCATCGCCCTACCAAGCGCTGGTGCATCCCCCCCGGATTGAGCCGGGTTCGCCGCCATCTCGACCTGTGGACGCACCTGTCCTGTCTGACGGGAAAGACAAAATCCCATTGGCAGCGACCACTGACGCGACGCGACCTGCCCAAGCACAAGCGTTGCCGTCGCCTGTCGCAGCAACCCTGCCCCCTGCGAATCAAGTGACGGCCACCAACGCAATCGACGCCGCCCCTCGCAATCAGACCGCCCCACAGGTTTCCACACGTAAGCAGATTAAAGCGCCGCCAAACGTCCCAGCCCGAACCACGGCAGTCCCCAGTACAGAGACCGCCAATACAGTGCCGAACTCCTCAATTATCCCCGCGACAGGGCCCTCTGCGCGCATGCCCTCAAAAAGCGCAGAAGTGGAGACGCTTGAGCAATCCACGCTTCGCGAGGTGCCACCCCCAATTGCAGCCCACGCGTCACAATCGATGCGCAACACGCCGGCCGCGCCGCTGCCCACTCACATCGCAGAGCTGCCCAAGCCCATGGGCTCAGCTGCAACGCCTTCACTGAACTCGGCCACTGTGACCGAAGTGATCACGCCCGTGGTTGACCCTGCGCTTGGGGCGCCTGTTTCTGCAGAAACGACCCCTTTGACGTCTCAACCTTCCAGTGCCCCGGCGCCCAGCAGCCCCACGGTCACACATCCTGTGCTTCAGCATTTGCTGAACACCGACCTGCGGACCGCCCAAAGAACGGAAATCACTCTCTCACCCGAAGAGTTGGGAAAGCTGCGGTTGATTGTACAACCCTCTGAAAATGGCGTTGTCATCGCACTACAGGCAGAGCGTCCTGAAACGTTGGAGCTCATGCGCAGACATGCAGAGATGCTCACCCAGGAATTGCGATCTGCGGGCTACACCTCGGTCGAATTTGAGTTTTCGACCAATGATCAGTCGCAGCGCCGCACCTCTGCGGGCAAGCAGACGCAAGATGAATTGGGCGAGTGGAGCGACGACACCGACTCAGCGGATCCGATTGCGGTAAGCGCCTCGGGTCGTTTGGATATCAGACTATAAGGATCTGTGATGACTTCTGTTGAAAGCGCAACCGCGGCGGCAAACGCGGCCAATCCCGCCACGTCTTCGATAATCAGTTCGGATTTTGAAACCTTTATTCGGATGCTCACCGTGCAGGCTGAAAACCAAGATCCGTTAAACCCGATGGACAGCTCGGAATACGCGATGCAACTGGCGACGTTTTCATCGGTTGAACAACAGGTTTTATCCAACTCATTGCTGAACAACTTGCTGGCAGCTACCGGCCAAAGCAATCTTGCGCAACTGGCGCAATGGGTCGGGATGGAGGGGCAAACCTATCACCCCGTGCCCTATGACGGCGCTGCGATAGAGGTGGTCGGAACCGCACTGCCCACCGCAGATTTTGGCGACCTTGTTGTATATGATGAAACCGATACCGAGGTTGCGCGCATTCGCATGACGCCCGATGCAGAGCAAACGACATGGGACGGCACTTTTGCCGATGGATCAGAGGCGCCAGACGCCAGCTATCGCTTTGAAATCGAAAGCACGATTTCCGACACAGTGGTTCAGGTTGCGCCAGGTGCAGTCTGGATGGGCATCACCGAAGCTCATCGTGATCCCTTGGGTGGTGTCATTTTGACCTTTGAAAACGGTGGGGCACTGGCATCGGACAGTATTGCAGGGGTAAGAATGCCGCGCTAACCAGCCTTGCGGTTTGACCGTCAAACCCCTAGCGTCGCCGCGATCCCCTTGCCGTTTGAGCGACACTATGACGACCCCAAGCCGGGCCTTGATAACCCATATTTCAGAGCAACTGGGATCCCCTCTGACCGGGTGGGAACGAATGACGGGCGGCCAGACCAACATCAGTTGGAAAGCTCAATCACAATCACGCACTTTGGTGATCAAGCTGTTTGAGCCCACCGCGGAAAGCCCGCTCTTTCCCAATTCTGCGCGGGATGAGGCCCGGATGTTGCGCCAACTGGGCCCCATTGGCCTTTCGCCCGTGTTGCGCGCTGTCAGCGTCTTTGAAAACCAAGATGTGCTGATCTATGATCATTTGGACGGATCACCTTGGCATGAAAGGCCGCAGGATGCGGCACGGGCGCTTGCCGTACTTCATACGCAAACGCCACCACCAGACCTGCGCCAGGTCCCCGGAGGGTCGGCTTGGATCGAACGCCAAACGGCCAAGCTGTTGGCGCTATTGCCCGAACACGATCAAACTAAGCTCGCCGCTCTTAAGCCACACACCTATGTGCCTGAAAGCGATCGCGCAGTGCTGTTGCACGGCGATCCCGTGCCCGGAAACCTAATTGTAGGCCCGGTGCAGACAGCCTTTATCGACTGGCAGTGCCCCGCCATCGGGGATGCTTGTGAAGATCTGGCGCTCTTTTTGTCCCCGTCAATGCAATATGTCTATCGCGGATGCCCCTTGCGCGCCGAAGACCACCAAGAGGTGCTGACGGCCTATGGGGACAAGGCGCTAACCAAGCGGCTGTTGCTGCTGGCCCCTTGGCATCATTGGCGGATGGCAGCGTATTGCGCTTGGAAAGTGGCACGCGGCCATGACATCTATCGCGATGGCATGGCCCTAGAGCTGGCGGCGCTAAGGCGAACGTTGGCCTAGTTCAAAACCCAAACCAAAGCGATCACAGCCAAGGTTGCCGCGCTGCCACAACCCGCCCAAACCATCGCGCCAATCCAATTGGATTTTTGATCTGTCGAATGGGTTTCAGATTGGCGGATCAGGGCCGCCTCGACCAAGTCGGGCAAGCGGGGACCAAAGCGCGCCAATACCTTGGCAGTTTTGGCCAGATCACGCGCAATGGCGTGCGGTCCAATGCTCTTCTTGATGTAATCTTCGACCACAGGTTTGGCGACATCCCAGATATTGATATGAGGATGCAGGGACCGGGCCACACCTTCGACAACGACCATGGTGCGTTGCAGCAAAATCAGCTCGGTACGTGTTTCCATGCCGAACCGCTCGGTGACCTCAAACAGATAGCTTAGCAATCGGCCCATCGAAATATTCGAGGCTTCCATGCCAAAAATCGGCTCCCCTACTGCGCGCAGGGCCCGGGCAAACTCATCGACATCTTGGGTTGCAGGCACATAGCCCGCCTCAAAGTGCACTTCGGCGACGCGCTGATAATCGCGTTGGATAAATCCAAACAGGATTTCCGCATAGACCCGGCGGGTATATTCATCAATGTGCCCCATGATGCCAAAGTCATACGCAATGATATTGCCGTTTGGCGCGACCTTCAGGTTGCCCTGATGCATATCCGCGTGGAAGAACCCATCGCGCAACGCGTGCTGCAAAAACAGCTGCAACACCCGCTCGCCGAGCACCCGGCGATCATGCCCAGCGGCATCAATCGCGTCATTGTCCCCCAAAGGGGCGCCATCGGCCCACCCCATTGTCATCACACGGCGTCCCGACAGTGACCATTTGACCGGCGGCAGCTGAAAACCTTCGTCTTGCGCTGTGTTGGCTTCAAACTCCGACGCTGAGGCGCTTTCGAGCCGAAGGTCCAACTCACCTTTGACCACACCTTCGAAGTGTTCAATCACTTCGCGTGGGTGCAGGCGTCGCGATGCCGGTGAAAGGAATTCGATAGCATCAGCCGCAAAGTAAAAGGCGTCCACGTCCCGTTGAAAGGCGCGCTCGATCCCCGGGCGCAGCACTTTGACGGCGACCAATTCACCGGTATCGCGGCGACGCGCTTGGTGCACCTGAGCGATAGAGGCTGCGGCAACCGGATCGCTGAATTCCGAAAAGACTTCGTCTACGGACAGGCCCAATTCCGCTTGGATGCTGTCTTTGGCTTCTTGCACCGAAAATGGGGGCAATTTGTCTTGGAGCACGCGCAACTGAAGCGCCATTTCGTCGCCCACCACATCCGGGCGCGTCGACAAGATCTGACCAAATTTGATGTAGGCAGGGCCCAGCGCGGTCAGCGCCCGCGTGGCCGGGGGCATCGAAGGGTCCCCTTTGTACCCCAACCACCGGAAAGGCCAAGCCAACACGCGCGCGGCGATTCGGATACTGCGCGGCGCATCCATCGCATCCAGCACAGCCCCCATCGCACCAGAGCGCTCGAACGTTGCGCCTGTTCGGATGAGACGCCAGATATTATGTGGTCCGCGCATATCTTAGATTTTCCAGCCCGAGTGCAAACAGGCGATGCCCATTGTCAAATTGCGGTATTTGGCGTTTTCGAATCCGGCCGTCTGCACCATGGATAGGAAGGTATCCTGATCAGGGAATTTGCGGATCGATTCGACCAGATATTGGTACGAATCACGATCGTTCGCGATCATCTGACCCAGTTTGGGGATGATGTTGAAAGAATAGAGGTCATAGACCTTCTGCATCATGTCGTTTGGGATCTGACTAAATTCCAGCACCATCAACCGGCCACCGGGTTTCAACACGCGGTACGCTTCGTTCAACGCCTCTTGGGGGCGTGTGACATTCCGGATGCCAAAGCTGATTGTATAAGTGTCAAAGGTGTTGTCAGCAAAGGGCAGCGCCATCGCATCCCCTGTCACCCAGTCCAGACTGTCTGACATCTGATCCGCTTCGGCCCGCTTGCGCCCTTCGATCAACATTGGCTCGGTAAGGTCACACACGGTTGCGTGGGCCTGACCTGCCCGTTTCAAATAGCGAAACGAAATATCCCCGGTGCCGCCGGCAACATCCAACAGCTTGGTTCCCGGCCGAGGGGCCAGCCAATCCATCATCGCATCTTTCCAAATACGGTGAATGCCCATGCTCATCGCATCGTTCATCACATCATATTTGGACGCCACAGAACCAAAGACGCCTTGAACGCGTCCTGCCTTCTCTGACTCGGCCACAGTTTCAAAGCCGAAGTGGGTGGTATTTTGATTTGTCTCGGTCATGGGTCTTGCCAGTCCGTTGTTCTGCACCTTCTTATAGGGCGCTGAACGCGCGCTGCAATGCGCTCTACTGTCCAAGGATGCCACAGATGCCTGAACTGCCCGAAGTTGAAACCGTTCGCCGTGGCTTGGCGCCCTCTATGGAAGGCGCGGTCATCACCCGCGCGGATGTCAATCGGCCAGACCTGCGCTGGCCCTTTCCGGACCGTATGGCGCAACGATTGGAGGGTTCCACAGTTCAAGCGCTGCGGCGGCGGTCCAAATACATCCTCGCGGACCTTGATTCGGGCGAATCACTGTTGATTCATCTGGGAATGAGCGGGCGCATGTTGGTTTCTGGCGATCCTTTGGGCCAATTTGTGCACAAACATCCAGCACCCGAGAAACATGACCACGTGGTTTTTCACATGAGCAATGGGGCCCGCATCACATTCAATGACCCTCGGCGATTTGGTGCGATGGATTTGTTAACTACCGCGACCGCTGCGCAACACAAATTGTTGTCAACTCTGGGGCCCGAACCGCTGGGAAATGAGTTTTCAGACTCCTACCTCGTCGAAAAACTGGCCGCCAAAAACACCCCGATCAAGTCGGCACTTCTGGATCAAAGAATCGTCGCCGGTTTGGGGAATATTTACGTTTGCGAGGCGCTTTATCGGGCCAAAATCGATCCCCAGATCAAAGCAAAACAAATCGACAAAGCCCGCATTTCAAAGCTTGTTCCCATCATTCGGACCGTTTTGAGCGATGCAATTTCCGCCGGAGGTTCCAGTTTGAAAGACTTCCGCCAAGCGGACGGAGAGTTGGGGTATTTCCAGCACCGATTTGATGTCTATGACCGTGAAGGCGAAAGCTGCAAATCCTCCTCTTGCGACGGGATGATTCTCAGAATTGTGCAGTCGGGGCGCTCGAGTTTTTACTGTCCAATTTGTCAAAGATAACTTGATCCGGCTCTCAGGATTGGCCATTTATCGGCCTGACTGGAATAACGAAAGCTAACTTCATGGCCTATGAGACGATCGTCGTCGAAGTAGAAGATCACATCGCGCTGATTAAGCTTAACCGCCCGGATGCGATGAATGCGCTGAACGCGCAGTTGTTGGACGAACTGGGGGCCGCGATGAAAGCGGCACAGACAAACGAAAAGGTTCGCTGCATCGTTTTGACTGGTTCCGAGAAGGCCTTTGCCGCCGGAGCCGACATCAAAATGATGAACGAAAAAACGTTCACCGAGGTGTTCACCAACGATCTGTTCGGCGCCGAAGTCGACGCCATCAGCGCCGTGCGCAAACCCGTCATCGCAGCCGTATCAGGCTATGCGCTGGGCGGCGGATGCGAATTGGCGATGATGTGTGATTTCATCATTGCCGGGGATAACGCCAAGTTTGGCCAGCCCGAGGTGAACCTAGGCGTGATGGCCGGCATCGGTGGCACGCAGCGCCTGACCCGTGCGATTGGCAAAGCCAAAGCCATGGATATGAACCTCACCGGTCGCTTTATGGATGCCGAAGAGGCAGAACGTGCGGGCCTCGTCAGCCGTGTTGTCCCAGCCAAAAAGCTGATGGACGAAGCAATGGGCGCCGCTGCGAAGATCGCAGAGAAATCGATGATCTCTGTGATGATGATCAAAGAGGCTGTGAACAATTCGTTCGAAATGCCGTTGTCTCAGGGGCTGCTGGTTGAACGTCGGATGTTCCATTCGCTGTTTGCCACTGAGGACCAGAAAGAAGGCATGTCTGCCTTCGTAGACAAGCGGACACCTCAGTTCCGCGACAAGTGATTTTGACAGGACGGGCGGCTCAGACCGCCCGTTTCCTGTTGCAATTCCGCGAATCTTCAGTAGAAGAGCGCGATACATGCGCGTGAAGCCCGCTCTGGCTAGAATCATTCCCGACCCTCGCGGTCTGGATTGGGGTTCCACGTGATACTTATGCAACCCCGTCGATAGGGAAGATTCGAAAATGGCAAATTCGCCTCAAGCAAAAAAACGCGCGCGTCAGAATGCTGCACGCTTTGAAGTTAACAAAGCACGTCGTTCGCGCATCCGGACATACCTGCGCAAAGTTGAAGAAGCGATTGCATCTGGCGACAAAGCCGCAGCAACCGCAGCCCTGCGTGAATGTCAGCCTGAACTGATGCGCGGCGTGAACAAAGGTATTTTCCACAAAAATACTGCAGCGCGCAAAATGTCGCGTCTGTCCGCACGTGTGAAATCACTGGCGTAATCGCTGTAAACACTGCGTTTAGTGTAGAGAATCTGATCGAGGCGTTACCGTATGGTGACGCCTCTTTCTTTTTGTGCAATTTTCGGCGCTTTTCTGTGAAGCGCCTGAAAAGTAACAACAAAAATTGCACGCAGGAGATTCTTTTTCGGAATCCCTGAGTCAACCCCACAAGATCTGTTGCCCCCAAGCCGCCCCAGTTGCTAGCTTCTGCATGCGATTCCACATCGCCTTGGGGGGACAGGCACCGTCGATACAAAATCCGCAAAACGCGGGGGTCGACGCGTGAAGCTCTGACAGAGATATTCGCGCATAGCGTGTTTATTTTTGCAGCTGTTTTGGGCCATGGCCTATGCCGGTCCTCCGAGTGTGCGCGTCATTGAACGCATGTGTTTCTGAGTTGCCGTTTGGGGAAATGGCAAAGCAATTCATGTGCGTGATGTGCATTTTTGTCCGGAACGGGGCGGCTTTGCCGGTGCAGCAGAAATGCAGCGGTCACAGTCCTTTTGTGTCGGGCAGTAAGGTAAAAGTAGGTGCTGCGGGTACAGGCAGTGCAAGATGAATGAAACAGGACAGGCTGGAAACGGGGAATATGACGCAAGAACAGTGGGGCCAACTACAACAGAACCTTCTGAAGACGGTCGGTAGAAATAACTTTGCCACTTGGATCGAACCTTTGGAGTTTCAAGACATCATTGACGGTGTTGCGACATTCGAGGTGCCAACAACCTTTTTGGGGAACTACGTTTCACAAAATTTTGGCGATCTGATTCTACACAAGCTGTCCGAAGTTGACGCCGGTGTGCGCCGGATCAATTTCCGCGTCGCCGCCAATTTGGCTCAGCGCCCTCTTGTTTCCGCACAGGCCCACAGCGACGCCGCACCAAGCCCGGTTGCCGTCGACCCAGCCCCTGCCCCAATCGCCAGCCCAACACCTGTCGCCGCCAAAGAAGAATTGATCCCCGCCGCCCCGCTGGATTCGCGTTTTTCTTTCGACACATTTGTGGTCGGCAAACCAAACGAATTGGCCCATGCCGCCGCGCGCCGTGTCGCCGAAGGTGGCCCCGTCACATTTAACCCGCTGTTCCTTTATGGGGGCGTTGGCTTGGGGAAAACCCACCTGATGCACGCCATTGCCTGGGAATTGCAGACACAGCGACCAGACCTGAACGTTGTTTACCTCTCTGCTGAACAATTCATGTATCGCTTTGTTCAAGCCCTGCGTGATCGCAAGATGATGGACTTTAAGCAACTGTTCCGCTCGGTTGACGTGCTGATGGTTGATGACGTTCAGTTCATCGCCGGCAAAGACAGCACTCAGGAAGAGTTCTTCCACACATTCAACGCCCTTGTTGACCAAAACAAACAGATCATCATTTCTGCTGACCGTGCGCCCGGCGAAATCAAAGATCTCGAAGATCGCATCAAAAGCCGTTTGCAATGTGGTCTGGTGGTTGATCTGCATCCCACCGACTATGAACTGCGCCTCGGCATCCTGCAGTCCAAAGTCGAGCTGCACAGCGCACAGTACCCCGGTCTTGAACTGGCGGCAGGTGTTCTGGAATTCCTCGCACATCGGATTAGCACCAACGTACGCGTCCTTGAGGGTGCATTGACCCGACTGTTTGCCTTTGCGTCGCTGGTTGGCCGCCCTATCACGATGGAGCTGACACAGGATTGTTTGGCTGATGTTCTACGTGCCTCAGAGCGCAAGATCACGGTCGAAGAAATTCAGCGCAAAGTCTCTGAGCATTACAACATCCGCCTAAGCGACATGATCGGCCCCAAACGGGTGCGTAGCTATGCGCGTCCACGGCAGGTTGCGATGTATTTGTGCAAACAGCTGACCAGCCGTTCCCTGCCCGAGATTGGCCGCCGCTTTGGGGGTCGCGATCACACCACCGTCATGCACGGGGTGAAGCGCATCGAAGAACTGCGTGTGCAGGACGGGCAGATCGCCGAAGACGTCGAATTGCTGCGTCGCGCGCTAGAAGCGTAACCAGAAACGCACATAAGGGCACCTTACCTGACGTGGTAAGGTGCCCTTTCTCTTGACGCTCCTGCCAATCCAGCGGACAAACCAACAAAAGGGTTGAGCCGCTTTGGGAATTTGCTAGTTTGCAATCCCCCGGCCCAGGCCGAAACAGGGATAGGAGCGAGGCAATGAAATTCAGCATCGAACGCGGGACGCTGCTTAAAGCGGTGGCGCAGGCGCAATCGGTTGTCGAACGCCGCAATACAATCCCAATTCTGGCCAACGTCTTGATCGAGGCCGAAGGCGACACAGTTCAGTTCCGGGCCACGGATCTGGATATCGAAGTCGTTGATAAAGCTGCCGCACAGGTTGAACGCGCGGGCGCAACCACAGTGTCTGCTGTGACCCTGCACGAAATCGTACGGAAATTGCCCGATGGGGCCTTGGTGACTGTAACCGACGATAGCGTTGCTGGACGCCTGACCGTCGAAGCGGGCCGTTCAAACTTCAATCTGGCGACCTTGCCGCGCGAAGATTTCCCGGTGATGGCGACCTCTGAATATGCCTCAAACTTCTCGGCGCCGGCCCCTGTGCTGCGGCGTCTGTTTGATAAATCCAAATTTGCCATCTCAACCGAAGAGACACGGTATTACCTGAACGGTGTGTACCTGCATGTCACAGACTCTGACGGTGGCAAGGTCCTGCGCGCAGTGGCGACAGATGGGCACCGTTTGGCGCGGATCGACGCTGATCTGCCGATGGGGGCCGAAGATATGGCCGGCGTCATCGTGCCCCGTAAAACAGTCGGCGAGTTGCGCAAACTGCTGGACGATGATGAGATGTTGATCGCCGTCTCTGTCAGCGAAACAAAGATCCGCTTTGCGACGCCAAATATCACGCTGACCTCTAAGGTCATCGACGGCACCTTCCCTGACTACAGCCGCGTTATTCCGGTGGGTAACACCCGCAAGATGGAAGTGGACGCCAGCGAATTTGCCGCCGCTGTTGATCGGGTGGCAACGGTTTCTTCTGAACGATCACGTGCAGTCAAAATGGCGCTTGATCAAGACAAGCTGGTCTTGTCGGTCAACGCCCCAGACAGCGGTGCTGCCGAAGAAGAACTGGCTGTGGCCTATTCAGACGAGCGTTTGGAGATCGGGTTTAACGCCAAATATCTGTTGGAAATCTCCAGTCAGGTTGATCGCGAAAACGCCGTCTTTTTGTTCAACTCTTCGGGTGATCCAACTTTGATGCGCGAAGGCAACGACAGCTCAGCTGTGTATGTTGTCATGCCTATGCGGGTCTAAGTGACCACGGAATTTGCAAAATTCCGGAACGTTTTCTCGCAGAAAACGAGGTGACCTGTGGCCAAGCTTGCCTTGAACAGTTTGGCTTTGTCGCATTTTCGATCGCACCTCACTGCTGCGCTGGAATGTGACGGTCGCCCGCTCGCGATTTTTGGATCCAATGGTTCTGGCAAAACCAATATTCTCGAAGCGGTCTCTCTGTTCTCGCCCGGGCGCGGGCTACGGCGTGCCTCTGCAGAAGAGATGACCCGGCGCCCCGAAGCTTTGGGGTGGAAGGTCTCTGGCGTTTTGGAAACCGCTCAGGGCCACTATGAAATCGAGACATGGTCCGAAAACGGCGCCTCGCGGCAGGTGCGCATCGATGGGAAATCCACGCCTCAGATCACGCTGGCCAGCAAAGCGCGCGTGCTTTGGCTGATCCCCTCGATGGATCGGCTTTGGATCGAAGGCGCCGAAGGGCGACGACGCTTTCTTGATCGCATGACCCTTAGCTTTTTTCCCGATCATGCTGAGGCGACCCTGACCTATGAAAAATCCATGCGCGAGCGCAACCGATTGCTGAAAGAGCAAGTGCGTGATGCCCATTGGTATCGCGCCCTCGAAGCTCGGATGGCGGAATGCGGCGCGAAGATTCATCAAAACCGGCTGGCCGCACTGGGCTTTCTTCGTGACGCCCAGCAACAGGCGCAAACGGCCTTTCCGACGGCTGACCTGACCCTTGTCCAAAGCGAAGGCACCTTGCCCACAACCGTCGAAGAACTTGCCGAGGCATTGGCTTCAAGCCGTCCTCGGGATTTGGCCAGCGGTCGCAGCTTGGTCGGCCCACACCGAACGGATATGAATGGCGTCTTTCAGGCCAAGGGAGCCCCCGCAAAAGATTGCTCGACCGGTGAGCAGAAAGCCTTGTTGATTTCGTTGATTCTGGCCAACGCCCGAGCCCTGACCGAACAAGTGGGGATGCCGCCCATCCTGCTGCTGGACGAGGTGGCCGCGCATCTGGATGTTGATCGCCGTGCCGCGCTATATGACGAAGTATGTGATCTTGGCGCACAGGCATGGATGACAGGAACCGAACCCGCGCTGTTTGACAGCTTAGGGTCCCGCGCCCAATACATTGAAGTCAAAGACATCAACGGCCTGTCCGAGGCCCACACCATCAAGTCGCCCTTCACCTGAGGCCTTGTTTGCGGTCTCAGACAAATGTTAAATAAATTCAGGTATTTGTAATTTGGGTATTCCGAATATGGATCGTCTAGCCCGCGGACACGGCACTTCTCGCATCCTTATTTTGGGTGCAACCAGCAAAGTTGGCAGATTTCTGCGTGCGATATGGGGCGACACCCCGCCACACGGGTGCGAACTGATCTATCAAACGCGCCATGTCGTCAAAACCCGGGGCCAAGTGCACTATGACTACGGCGACGATCCCTTTGTCTTTGGCAAGCTTGATACGGTGATTTCGCTGTGGGGCAATACGTCCTCTGATCTCAAGGCGCTCGAAGACAACACCAGACTGGCGCTGGATGCCATCCGCATTGCCCGCGTGTGCGGGGCAGATCGCGTGTTTCATGCCTCTAGCATCGCCGCCTATGGCCCGCGTTCGCATCCTCTTTCAGAACAAGACACACTCGCACCCGCCAACGCCTATGGCAAAGCCAAGGCTGCGATGGAAGCTGCGGTTCAAGATGCAACCCCGCCCAAAAGCTGCTGTTTACGATTGGGATCGATCGCCGGCGCGGAAAGCCTGGCCAAAGCCTTTGCCGCAAATGCCACCCTCACGCTGGATCGCTTTGCGGATTCCAAAGGCCCAAGTCGCAGCTATATCGCGCCCTCGGACTTAGCGGATATTCTTATTCAACTGGCAACCCTACCGCTTGAAGCATTGCCCCCTGCTCTAAATATAGGCGCTTCAAATCCGGTTCAAATGGCGCAGCTTTTGCGCGCTGCTGGTGCCGATTTTGCCTGGCGCCCTGCGCCCGATACAGCACTGCAAAATGCTGTATTGGACACATCCGCCCTCCAGCATTTGATCTCGATGCCTCCGCGCAGCGCAGACCCGGATTGGATCGCCCAAGACTGGATTCGTTGGAAAGGTCCCGCTGATGACTTGGTCTAAACGCGCCTTTGACCTTTGCCTGTCCGTTCTGTTGATGCTGGTCTTGTTCCCAGTGGTGCTATGTCTGGCTTTGGTGCTGTTGATCCGCCAAGGGCGCCCCATTTTTTATGTTTCGGAACGGATGCAGACCAATGAGGTTGGCTTTAACCTGATCAAATTTCGCACCATGACCGATGTTGCGACGGACAGCGGTGTGTCCGGTGGCGACAAAAGCGCACGTATCACCCCTATGGGAGCGTTTTTGCGGCGCTACCGGCTGGATGAAACGCCCCAACTTTGGAATATCTTCAAAGGGGATATCTCTTTTGTGGGCCCGCGCCCGCCATTGCGACGCTATGTCGAGCAGTTTCCAGACCTCTATCGCGAGGTTCTGCGCAATCGACCGGGGGTGACTGGCTTGGCAACGGTGGTGTTTCATCGTCACGAAGAGGCGCTTCTGGCTCCTTGCAAAAACAGCGCGGAAACCGAAGCCGTCTATGTGACCCGGTGTGTGCCGCGCAAAGCCAAGCTGGACCTCATTTACCAAGACAAACGCAGCTTTTGTCTGGACCTCGTGTTGATGCTGAAAACGGTTGTGCGCCGCACCCCGATCCCACGGTCCCGTCGGTGAGCGTGACATCTTCTTCATTTTCTGCAAGTATAGGGCCATACTTGCAAATAGATGCTATAATTAATCTATAAGACGTCATATTAGCTACGCATAAACCTGTTGGTTGTGTTCTAGCCCATTAGGTAAAATGAACAAATCCGACCGCCCGGAGGCTGTTGCATGACTTTATATTCGCTAATTACGCGATTATCCGACCAGCAAAAGCAATTAGTTTTTTTGTTTGTAGACATGCTGTTAGTTCCAATTTCACTGGCCATAGCGATAGCGCTTAGCGCACCTGCGACCTTTTTAGGTCCTGTGCAGACCAGTCCTTATATTTTGACATCCGTTCTCATTCTGCTCGCAGTTGTCGTTGCTCAGTTTTTGGGACTACCCAGAATCAGGCTAAAGGCATTTGAATCCAGTGGGGCGCAGCGTAGTGCAGTTCTCGCGGCTATTTTGACCTTTGCTGGGTTGGCGATGAATATCGTTCTAAAGCATCCTCTTCCCATGGCCAGTTTTGTGATTTTTGGCATGGTCTATCTTATTGGAGTGGTAGCGCTACGCAGCGTGATGCTGCGTTTGGTCTTGGGGATCTACCGACACGGCACAGGACGCATTCGTGTGATCGTTTATGGCGCCGGTCAAACCGGGCAACAATTGGCCGCAGCTCTACGCATGGATGAATCCATACACTTGATGGCCTTTGTGGATGATAATCCTCGGCTGCAAAGCTTGACCATTCTCGGCGCGCCGGTCTATGCGCCCAGCCGTCTCAAGGATCTGATCGCCCGCAAACAAGCCAATCGGGTTGTTTTGGCAATGCCGACCGCCTCGGCGTCGGTCCAGGCCCAAATTGCGCATCGTTTACGTGGCATGGGCTGCGAAGTGCACTCTTTGCCGTCTTTTGCTGAGCTGATCACCGATTCTGATATCTCAAAGCGCAGTGTGCCAATTTCGATGGATGACTTGCTGGGTCGCAATGGTCTTGATCATGAATTGCCCGCCGACCAAGACACCTACCAAGGTCGAAATATCTTAGTCTCAGGGGCTGGCGGCTCCATTGGTTCTGAGCTTTGCCGCCAATTGATTTCCTGCAAACCCGCCAAAATTGTGCTGTTGGAACATTCGGAACTGGCTCTGTACTCTATAGAAAAAGAGCTTGAAGAGCTGGCCCCCCATGTTCAAATCGTCAGCATTCTGGGGTCTGTTTGCGATCCAATTGTTTGCGCTAGGGTCTTTGCTGATCACACAATTAGCGTTGTCATCCATGCGGCTGCGTACAAACACGTGCCAATGGTCGAAAAGAACGAAGTGATTGGCCTGAACAATAACGTTTTGGGCACCCGCACATTGGCCGAAGCTGCGCGCCAAGCTTCGGTTGATCATTTTGTCCTGATATCTTCTGACAAAGCCGTTCGCCCTACCAATGTGATGGGGGCATCCAAACGACTGGCAGAATTGGTCGTTCAAGATTTGGCCACCAGATCAACCGCGACCAAGTTCTCCATGGTCCGCTTTGGCAACGTTCTAGGTTCGTCTGGATCGGTCATTCCGTTGTTCGAAGAGCAGATTGCCCGTGGCGGCCCTGTGACACTCACCCACACAGATGTCGCACGCTATTTCATGACCATCTCAGAGGCTGCGCGCTTGGTGCTGCTGGCGGGCTCGTTCTCGCGTGGTGGGGACCTCTTTGTGTTGGACATGGGGGATCTGGTTCCGATCCGCAAGCTGGCCCATCAAATGATCGAAGGCGCAGGCTATACAGTGCGCGACGAAGAAAACCCAGATGGCGAAATCGATATCTTTGTGACCGGGCTGCGTCCGGGTGAAAAGATGACCGAAGAGTTGTTGATCAGCCCCGATATGCTGACCACACCGCACCCAAAAATCTTGCGTGCACAGGAACGTTTCCTGTCAGAAATTGAAATGGCAACCGCGCTGAAAGATCTGCGGGTGGCGATTGAAAACGATGATGACATCGCCGCGCGCGCCGTTGTCACACGCTGGGTTGAACACCACACCACAGACACCGCCAGCCAGGTCTCAATGACCGAGGCATAAGCGCCTTATCTTTGTAACAGAGTTCCCGCAGAGGACGTGACATTCCCTGCGGGGTTTCGTATATATTTGTTACAATAATTAAGGAACTGCGGAATGTCCGAAACCGAGCAAAATCCAGAAGACTATGGCGCGGATTCCATCAAAGTTCTCAAGGGCTTAGAAGCGGTCCGCAAACGTCCTGGCATGTACATCGGTGACACCGATGATGGCTCGGGTTTGCACCACATGGTCTATGAGGTTGTCGACAACGGGATCGATGAAGCTTTGGCGGGTCATGCTGACTTTGTGAATGTCAAAATTCACGCCGACAGCAGTGTCTCGGTGCGCGACAATGGGCGCGGCATTCCTGTGGATATCCACGAAGAAGAAGGCGTTTCCGCTGCAGAAGTCATCATGACTCAGCTTCACGCAGGCGGTAAGTTTGACAGCAACTCCTACAAGGTGTCTGGCGGTCTGCATGGTGTGGGCGTCTCGGTTGTGAACGCTCTCTCGGTTTGGCTGGAATTGCGCATCTGGCGCGACGGCAAAGAGCACTATGCCAAGTTCGAACATGGCGAATGCACCGAACATCTGCGCGTTGTCAAAGAGACGCCAGGCGAAAAGGGCACCGAGGTGCGTTTTCTGGCGTCCACGGACACCTTTTCCAACCTTGAATACTCGTTTGAGACACTAGAAAAGCGCCTGCGCGAATTGGCCTTCCTGAACTCTGGCGTGCGGATCATCCTCGAAGATGAACGCCCCGCCGAAGCATTGAAGACCGAACTGTACTATGACGGCGGCGTCAAAGAGTTCGTCAAATACCTTGATCGTTCAAAAAACCCGCTGATGGAGAGCCCAATCTACGTCAAAGGTGAGCGTGACGACATCGGTATCGAATTGGCGATGTGGTGGAACGACAGCTACCACGAAAACGTCCTGCCCTTTACCAACAACATTCCCCAGCGCGACGGCGGCAGCCACTTGGCGGGCTTTCGCGGGGCCTTGACCCGCACCCTGTCCAAATACGCTCAAGACAGCGGCATCACCAAACGTGAAAAGATCAACTTTACCGGCGATGACGCCCGCGAAGGTTTGACCTGCGTATTGTCCGTCAAAGTCCCGGATCCAAAGTTCTCGAGCCAGACCAAAGACAAATTGGTCAGCTCTGAGGTGCGCCCAGCCGTCGAAAACCTTGCCGGTGAAAAACTGTCGGAATGGTTCGAAGAGAACCCAGCCGTCGCCAAAACCATCGTGTCCAAGATCGTCGAAGCCGCAGTGGCGCGCGAGGCGGCCCGCAAAGCGCGTGAACTGACCCGTCGTAAAACCGCGATGGATGTGAACTTTCTCGCTGGCAAGCTGAAAGACTGTTCTGAAAAAGACCCCTCCAAAACCGAAGTCTTCCTCGTGGAGGGTGACAGCGCTGGCGGCTCAGCTCAGACCGGCCGTGATCGCCTGACCCAAGCTATTCTGCCCCTCCGTGGTAAGATTTTGAACGTGGAACGGGCCCGGTTTGACAAAATGCTGTCGAGCCAAGAAATCGGCAACCTTGTGATGGCGCTTGGCACCGGTATCGGGCGGGACGAGTTCAACATTGAAAAACTGCGCTACCACAAGATCGTCATCATGACCGATGCGGACGTCGACGGCGCACACATCCGCACCTTGTTGCTGACCTTCTTCTATCGCCAGATGCCTGAGCTGATCGAAGGTGGCTATCTCTACATCGCGCAGCCACCGCTGTACAAAGTGGCGCGCGGCAAGTCCGAGGTCTATCTGAAAGACCAAGCGGCGCTGGACGAGTATCTGATCGAACAGGGCATCGAAGGCGCTGTACTCAAGCTTGGCAGCGGCATGGAAGTGGCAGGCGCGGACCTGAAACGCGTTGTCGAAGAAGCCCGCAGCCTCAAACGTGTCTTGGATGCTTTCCCAACGCATTACCCACGCCACATTCTGGAACAAGCCGCCATTGCGGGCGCATTTGTGCCCGGTGCGGTTGATGCGGACCTGCAAGGCGTTGCGGACAAAGTGGCGACCCGTCTGGACCACATCGCGTTGGAATACGAGCGTGGCTGGCAAGGCCGTATCACACAGGATCACGGTGTACGTCTGGCCCGCATTCTGCGCGGTGTCGAAGAGGTGCGCACCTTGGATGGTCCAATGTTGCGTTCTGGCGAAGCCCGCAAAACCGGCAGCTTTACCGAATCTCTGCAAGAGGTCTATGACCTGCCCGCCACCTTGGTGCGCAAGGATCGAACCGTCGTCATCAACGGGCCGCTGGACTTGCTGTCTGCTGTTCTGAAAGAAGGCGAAAAAGGTCTGTCATTGCAGCGCTACAAAGGTTTGGGTGAAATGAACCCGGATCAGCTGTGGGAAACCACGCTGGATCCCGAAGCGCGCACGTTGTTGCAGGTTCAGATCGAAGACATGGCTGAGGCCGATGACATCTTTACCAAGCTGATGGGTGATGTTGTTGAACCGCGGCGCGAGTTCATCCAGAGCAACGCCCTAAGCGTGGAAAATCTGGACTTCTAAATTGAAAAGGGGCGTCTACAACACATTAGGCGCCCCTATTTTCATACGGACGCCTATGCGGACCGTTTCAATGTCTTAGGCGATCAGCCTGCCAAAAAGGCATCGATCGCTGCTTGCGCCACATCAAGATCCTGCGCCGGCGTGCCAGAGCTGATCCCGATCCCACCAACAACATCGCCATCCACGATGACGGGCAAACCGCCTGCGACAACCATCAATCGGCCACCGATCGCCGAAGAGATCCCGAAAGCAGGGCCTCCGGGTTGGCAGACAGCACCATATTCATGGGTCGCTTTCTTGGCCGCTGACGCAGTATAGCTTTTGTCGATGGCGATGGTGATCGATGTCACCTTGCCCCCGTCCATACGCTCAAAGGCCACCAAATTGCCGGACTCGTCGGTAATGGCGATGCACATCGGAACACCGATCTCAACGGCGCGAGCCCGCGCCCCCGCCAACAGCACACCCGCATCAGACAAGTCCAAGCGTTTTAGGTTCAACATATTATTTCCCTTAGTTATTTTTCAGCTCGCGACGACGCGCGTGCAAGACAGGCTCGGTATAGCCAGATGGTTGTTCGATGCCCAAGAAGACCAGATCTTTGGCGGCCGCAAAGGCAATGCCATCATAATTGGGGCCCATGGGGATATACTCGGGGTCGCCTTCGTTCTGGCGATCAACTTCAACCGCCATCCGTTTCAGACTCTCGAGCACTTCGTCTTTGGTCACCAAGCCGTGCAACAGCCAGTTGGCCAGATATTGTGCCGAAATCCGCAGCGTTGCGCGGTCTTCCATCAAGGCCACATCATTGATGTCAGGCACTTTCGAACAGCCAATGCCCTGATTGACCCAGCGCACAACATAGCCAAGAATCCCCTGACAATTGTTGTCCACTTCGCGGCGCACAACGTCATCTGTCAGATTGCGACCGGCCAACAACGGCGGCGTCAATAGAATGTCCAAACTGGCAGCCTCGCGTGATTTCAGCGCGTCCTGCACCGCAAAGACATCCACCTGATGGTAATGCGTGGCGTGCAGTGTCGCCGCAGTTGGCGATGGCACCCATGCGGTGTTTGCACCTGCGTTGGGATGGCCAATCTTGGCTTCTAGCATCTCGGCCATATCATCTGGTTTGGCCCACATGCCTTTGCCAATCTGGCCTTTGCCCTGCATGCCCGTCGCCAGACCCGCATCAACATTGCCGTTTTCATAGGTCGACAACCACGCAGCGTCCTTCATCTCGGCTTTGGGGATGAACGGCCCTGCCTGCATGCTGGTGTGGATTTCGTCGCCAGTGCGATCCAAGAAGCCGGTGTTGATAAAGACCAACCGGTCCTTCACCGCGCGGATACATTCACGCAGGTTGGCAGAGGTGCGACGCTCTTCGTCCATCACACCCAACTTTACGGTGTTGCGCGGCAGGCCCAGAATATCTTCAACGCGACCATATAGGGTATCGGCAAACGCCACCTCTTCGGGGCCGTGCATTTTTGGTTTCACGACATAGACTGACCCGTTGCGCGAATTGCGCGGCCCGGCAGTCTTTTGCAAATCATGCATCGCTCCTGCCACGGTCACCAAGGCGTCCAGCATGCCTTCGGGTGTTTCTTGGCCCTCAAGCAGGACCGCGTCGGTGGTCATTAAATGACCAACGTTGCGCACCAACAGCAAGGCCCGCCCCTGCAAAGAAACCTCTGACCCATCTGGGGCCGTCAGCACTTTATCCGCAGCCAAACGGCGGGTCAGCTCTTTGCCACCCTTAGAAAAGGTCTCGCTGAGATCCCCCTTCATCAAGCCAAGCCAATTTTTGTAAACGGCGGTTTTGTCTTCGGCGTCCACGGCTGCAACGCTGTCTTCACAGTCTTGAATGGCTGTCAGAGCGCTTTCCAACACCACATCGCGCAGTCCAGCCGCATGTGTCGCGCCAACAGGATGTGCAGGATCAATCACCAACTCGATATGCATGCCATTGTGACATAGCACATAAGAGGCCCGATCGCCGTCCTCGCTATAGCCGACAAAGGTTGCGCCCGTCGCAAATGCAACAGATCCAGCAGCGGTTTGTGCCACCAACTGATCTCCATCCCGGCGATAGGCGGTCACATCTTTATGGCTTCCCGCAGTCAGCGGAATGGCCTTATCCAAGAAATCAGCCGCCCAAGACACCGCCAAGGCACCCCGTTCAGGATCAAATCCTTTCCCTTTCGGCTGACCCGGCAGGGCATCGGTGCCATAGAGCGCATCATACAGAGAGCCCCAGCGGGCGTTTGCAGCGTTAAGCGCAAAGCGGGCGTTCATCACTGGCACCACCAACTGGGGACCTGCAATAGTTGCAATCTCAGGGTCTGCACCTTGGGTGGTCACCTCAAATGGCGCCCCTTCTGGCACCAAATACCCGATCTCAGTCAGGAAGGCTTTGTAGCCAACTTGATCCCAAGGTTGCCCTTTGCGGGCCGACAACCACGCATCAATTTGCTGTTGCAGCGTGTCACGCACCTCTAGCAGTCGCTTGTTTTCAGGCGCCAAGTCAGCCAGCAACGCCGCATAACCCGACCACAACGCATCAGCCTCTAGGCCAAGGCCCGGTAAAATTTGGGCTTCGACAAGCTCTGCAAGGTCAGCCGCTACATCCAGCCCAGCGCGGGTTACATACTGTGTCATCGCAGATCTCCATTTTCGATTTGGCTTAGAATAGAATTTACCGGCGACCTCGTCTTGGCTCTTGATAATCTTTTCCACGATGTGGAAAACTTGCGCTGCATTTTGGAAAGACGAGTCCAGCCATGAGCCAAAAATCATCCGGGGGTGTCCAATCCGTCCAACGCGCTTTGGACTTGCTGGAACAAATCGCAACCCGCCCCGAAGGTGCCCGTTTGTCAGATTTGGCCACCGACGCGGGGCTTGCAGTGTCGACCACCCACCGGCTGCTGACCACATTGCAACAACGCGGCTTTGCGCAAGCCGATGCGGCAAGTGGCCGTTGGCATGTGGGCCAACGCGCCTTTGCGGTGGGTTCGGCCTATACCAAGCAGCGCAGTTTTGTCGCGCCAGCGCTGCCGTTTTTGCGACGTCTACGGGACGCCACTCGTGAAACGGCAAACCTAGGGATCATCGAAGACGGCGAGGTCGTCACCCTGAGCCAAGTGGAAAGCCGAGAGATAACCCGCGCGATCTCGCCGCCCGGCGGGCGGGTGCCGGTGTTGTGCTCGGGCATGGGCAAGGCAATTTTAGCGACATGGGAAGATGGCGACATCGATCAGGTCATTGACCGACACGGGCTGCGCGCCATGACGGCGCATAGCCTGACCAGCCCCAAAGCCGTCCATGACGAGATCGCCAGATGCCGAGCGCGCGGCTTTGCTTTGGATGACGAAGAATTTGTCATGGGGCTGCGTTGTGTGGCTGCGGTGGTTTGGGGGCCGACTGGCGAGGCCGCCTGCGCAATTTCAGTGTCAGGCCTTGCGGCCCGGATGACGCCCCAGAAAGTCGCCGAAACTGGTAGAATCGTGCAAAATCTGGCGTCAGAACTCACTTTGGTGCTGGGAGGGAAACCAAAACCGCCTTCCGAAGCCCTACTGACCTAGCCTTTAGTCTGGTCATATAAGACCTTCGCTTGGAGGCCCCCTTCAAAGTACCGCCCAAAAACGCGGTTTTTTGGCCAACTGGCTGAGTTCGCGGCGCAGCGGCCAAAGGGTATAGTGGTTTCAGTTAGTAAGTATGCCTTTTAATCAGGATAAGCAGGAAACCACGTAATGCGCATTCTCTTGGCCGATGACCATCTGTTGCTGATCGAGATGATCGCCACCCACCTGTCGCAGGACGATAATATGATCGTCGACAAGGTTGGCTCGCTTCAAGCCGCGATGCAGCTCATCGAATCTGGAACCCAATATGATCTGGTCATGCTGGATTACCACATGCCCGGCATGAATGGCCTCTCTGGTCTGAAACAGGTTCTGGCCTCCCCCAATGTGACCCACACCGCGATGATGACGGGCCAGATGCCCAAGCCCGAAGCCCGCGAAGCCATTCGACTGGGCGCGGCAGGGATTATCGCCAAAACGGTGTCCGCTGGGTATTTCGTTCAAACACTCAAATATCTGGCGATGGGCGGCAAACATTTGCCCGAAGATTTTGCCAGCGCCGCCGATTCAGAAGAAAACAATCCCTACTTTGAGAACCTCTCAAAGCGCGAAACCCAGATCTTGAAAGAGATCGCCACCGGCAAGACCAACCGGATCATCGCAGACAGCCTTGGCATCCGCGAAACAACGGTCAAACAATTCGTCACCCTCATCAACAAGAAACTAAACGTGAGCAACCGAACTCAGGCCGCCCTTTTGGCCCGAGATTACGGATTGGTCTAAACCACTATCGAGCAGCTCTAAAAATAAAAACAAAAATAACCCCGGTGCCATCGTGCATCGGGGATTTTTGTGCCGCGTATTGACGTTGCCCAAATTTTTGAGGCCCAAAACGTATTGATCCCGACCTGGGGGAAAGGCCGGGATCTGTACACAATCGAGAGAGAGAGAACTGGAAAAAGTGGAGCGCGAGCGAGGGGGGGGACATTGAAAACAACGGATGACTGCCTAAACGTGTTTTCTTCTCGCGCTCCTTGTTACTCGTTACTACTTGTTACGCTTGACCTAAAACTTAGGAACTCTTCACCAGTACCTTGGTATTGGTTTTAACCTATTTCGCTGCGGCAGGCCTATCCGGGTATTGGTATGGGCATACATACTTTCGTTAGTTTTCGAATTTCTTAAGACCAAATTATTTCTAATTTATTGATTAAGTTCAACGAGTTGAGAAGATTTTCCAAATTGAGTATTTTTACGTTTTTGCGCCCAATTTCACATAAATCCACAGTTTCCCCGGCGAATCCCCAAGCGCTTTGCAGGAAACCGCGCAGTTATCAGTCTGCTTTGATGGCAAACGCAGCCGATCTGCCTTAGAAGATCCACAAACACTGGCCGAACAGACAAATTCCTCTGTCACAGATTCGGATCCGACACATATGGCGCTGGAAGGACTGCACATGGCGAACCATCTCTACAAGAACGACTTGCCCGATGGGCTGGATCTGGGCCCGGTTGTGGCGATCGATTGCGAAACGATGGGGCTGCACCCTCACCGGGATCGTTTGTGTGTGATTCAGATGTCTGGCGGAGACGGCAACGCCCATTTGGTTCAGATCGAAAAAGGTCAAACCGAAGCGCCCAACATCTGCGCCATGCTGGAAAACCCCGAGGTGCTAAAGCTGTTCCACTTTGGTCGCTTTGATATCGCCGCCATGTACAACGCCTTTGGCGCGCTGACCGCGCCGGTATATTGCACAAAGATCGCGTCGAAGCTGGTGCGCACTTACACGGACCGTCACGGCCTAAAGAACCTGCTGCAAGAGCTGCTGAGCCAAGACATCTCGAAACAACAGCAATCCAGCGACTGGGGCGCGCCCGACTTGACCAAAGCCCAAGTTGAATACGCCGCCTCTGATGTGTTGTACCTGCACAAGCTGCGGGCCGAGTTGGACCGGATGCTGGTGCGCGAAGGCCGCGATGCCTATGCACAGGCCTGTTTTGATTTCCTCCCCACCCGCGCCAAGCTTGATCTGGCGGGCTGGCCGGAAACAGACATCTTCTCTCATTAAGAACGAGGTAACCCGATGGTATCGCGCGACGGATTTCACTCCCGTCTGGTCGCCTGGCTGAAGATTTTGCTTCCGCTGGTGGCCTTGGCGTTGCTGTCGACGTTGTTCTTGTTGTCTCAGGGCCGCAATCAGGCCTCTGATGGGCTGACCTTTGCCCAACTTGACCTGCAAGAACGCGCCCGAGAAGAGGTCATCACAAAGCCGCGGTTTTCGGGCGCGTCTGCCAATGGTCATCTGATTTCTTTTGTGGCCGAAGCCGCCAAACCAGACCCCGAAGCCAACCACCTTGCCTATGCCGAAACATTGTCGGCCACCATCAACCTGACCAGCGGCACCAAAATCACGTTTGCGGCGGGGGCGGCCGAAATGAACACGATGGAAGAAGTTGCGGACCTTTCAGACGGTGTGACAATTGTCAGCTCCACGGGATACAATGTTCAAAGCGATACCCTGCGCACATTGATGGCCGAGGTTGGTGCCGAAACTTTTGGCCCTGTCACGGGCATTGGACCACCGGGCCGGATTGACGCCGGCAAATTACTACTTACATCAGATCCCACCACCGGTGAGGTTCAATTACTTTTCACAAATGGCGTAAAGCTGCTATATCATCCGCAAAATTAGGATATTTGACGTGCTTCTTTCTGTTCTTTCCCGTCTGGCCTTCGCGCTTGCACTTGCTGTTTTTGGCAATGTCGCAGTGGCACAAGACGCCGCTTTTGGCAGTGCCCAGCCTGATCGCTCGCTGCCAGTCGAGGTTGCGGCAGACGAATTGTCGGTCAATCAACAAGATGGCACGGCAACTTTGACCGGGAACGTTGTCGTCACCCAAGGCGATGTGATCCTTTCGGCGCAGAATGTCTTGGTGAACTATCAAGAGGGCACCCAGAAAATCTCTAATCTGCAAGCCTCAGGAAGCGTGACTTTGGTCAGCGGCCCAGATGCCGCCGAAGCCCAGAACGCTGTCTACGATCTTGAAGCAGGCACCGTGCTTTTGACGGGCAATGTTTTGCTTAGCCAAGGCGACAATGTCATGACCGGCGAGCGGATCACCATCGATCTGGAGTCAGGCACTGCCAAAGCGGCGGGACGTGTCAAAACCACATTGCAAGCCGGGGACTGATCTATGTCTGCGCCCACGCTCACGGTGACCGAAGGCTCTAGCGGTCTCGAAGTTCAAAACCTCCGCAAAAGCTACAAAACCCGCGTTGTGATTCGCGATTTCAGCATGGAATTGCAGCGGGGCGAGGTTGTTGCACTGCTTGGTCCCAACGGCTGTGGCAAGTCCACGACCTTCTATTCGATTGCCGGATTGGTGTATCCCGAGGGTGGCCACGTCAAAATCGATGGGCGCGAAGTCACAGGTCTTCCGATGTACCGCCGGGCCAAGTTGGGCATTGGGTATCTGCCCCAAGAAATGTCCATTTTTCGCGGTCTCAGCGTCGAAGACAACATCTCTTCTATCTTGGATATCTCTGAAAAGAATCGCCACAAACGGCGCGAGCGGCTCGAAGAGCTGCTGTCAGAATTTTCGATCGAACACCTGCGCCGCGCGCCTGCCTTGGCCCTGTCAGGGGGGGAAAGACGCCGTGTGGAGATTGCGCGCTGTCTGGCCGCAAACCCCAAGTACCTGTTGTTGGACGAACCTTTTGCAGGGGTGGATCCGATCAGCGTGGGCGATATTCGCCACCTTGTCGCTGACCTGCGCAAGCGGGGAATCGGTGTTTTGATCACCGATCACAACGTCCGCGAGACTTTGGAAATCGTTGATCGCGCCTATATTTTGCACGACGGACGCGTCCTTATGTCGGGCACCCCCGAAGATGTTGTCGAAAACGAAAACGTTCGACGGGTATATCTTGGCGATAATTTCAGAATTTCGTAAAATTTTGAACAATCTGCAAAACTGACCAAAAAAAGTTTCTCCAGATCAATTGACACTTGGGCCAAGAAGGGCCTCAATTGGTGTATGGCATTTTTCGCTCTTGCAGCTCTGATGTGTGTGACCTTGTTCTCAAGGCCCGTTCCTGAGCAAGCGCGCGAAATGTCGAAATCCAGCATTCGGGAATAACAATAAATCGGGACCCCAAGGTCACCGGTCGCCCGACATGTCACGCAAAGGAGATAAGATGCGCTATCAGATCAGTGGAAAACAGATTGATATTGGCGAAGCCCTACAAATCCACGTTAAGGATGGATTAGGAGCAGCTGTGCAAAAATATGCGGAACGTCCAACCGACGCCAACGTCATATTTTCCAAGTCAGCCAATGAATATGTCTGTGAAGCCACGGTTCACCTTTCGACCGGCCTGACCGCTCAGGCCAAAGCGCACGATCACGAAATCTATGCCGCCTTCGAAAAATGTGCCGAAAAAATGGAGAAGCAACTGCGTCGCTATAAGCGCCGTCTAAAAGATCATCATAGCTCGCGTGCCGAGCCTGTTGAACATTTTGGCGGTTCGTCCTATATCCTCGCGCCTGAAGCCGACGATACCGAAGCAGAACCAGAAACACTGCAGCCGATCATCGTCGCAGAGATGGAAGCCAAGATTCCGTCGCTTTCGGTTGGAGAAGCCGTTATGCAGATGGAACTCGCCGGGGCACCGGTTCTTGTGTTCCGTAACGAAGGAAAAGACGGGTTGAACGTCGTGTATCGTCGCGAAGACGGAAACATCGGCTGGATTGATCCGCAATAACAGATCGGCCCTGCGTCGGGAGCAGGACGAGCGGAGAACCGTGCGACACATGGAAATATCATCTATCCTCAAGCCTGAGGCTGTGAAGATCGTATCTTCGGCCTCAAGTAAGAAACGTTTGCTGCACGATCTCGGTGATCTGGCTGGCAGTGCTTACGGTGTGAACCCAGGCGCTGCCGTCGAAGCCCTATTGGATCGCGAAACTCTCGGTCCAACGGGCGTGGGCCATGGCGTTGCCTTGCCCCATGCCCGCCTGACAGACATTTCCAAAGTGGTTGGTGCCTTTATCCTGTTGGACAAGCCAATCGATTTTGAAGCTGTCGACCGTCAGCCTGTTGATGTGATCTTTGCGCTGTTTGCCCCAGAGGACGCGGGTGTTGAACACCTCAAGGCCCTCGCCATGGTGTCACGCACGCTGCGCGAAGCGGCGATTTGCACCAAGCTGCGCTCGAACGAAGATCCGGCCACGCTATATGCGATTCTCACCGAAGGTCAGGGCGCACAGGCGGCCTGATCTTAGCGCCAGGGCGCAAATCCAAAGGTAACATAGTCTTTCTGGTAAATGGCACTGACCATCTGTTCGATGCCCGCATCGTAGATGTCGTCCAAAGCAACGGGATCCTCTGAGGTCTCTTGCGCGGGCGCTGGTGCATCTTGAATGCCAAGCTGACGCGCCAAGCTGGGCAATTGCTCGGCCAGCTCATCTTCGCGCAGGATCAAATCTGGCGCGGCCAGTTCAGAATACCCTGAAATCGTTTGGGCCTGCGACGCCCAGCTTGCATCCACCCGCACTCCGGTTTGGCCTGACAGGTTGGCCTTCACAAACGCGAGGAAGACTTCGAAAGCGGCCTTGTGATCGGCCGCGCTATAGCTGTCATCGATCTCATCAGGTAGCCCCAAGCCAAAGTTCTTGTTCAGCGTTTTTCGAATTTTGGTAAAGCTGCCCGGCCCGGTGGACAGGATCCGGTCGCAGAACGTGCGGTGAATGCGGGCAACGGGATGGCGAATGACGGTAAAGCTGCGAAAACCGGGCCGATCCTTTTTCCAAAACCTCAGCGATTTTTGCGAAAACGCGGTGGTCAACTGATCTGTGTCCACCCCATCCAAATCTGCCAACCACTGTGCAACGATGTCGTCGGGCCCTGAGCGGATCGGCATGAACAAAAGCGGCGTTTTGGCCGCGCCGATATAGGAAGGCACAACCGCACCGCGCCGCGGTTCGAAATTTGGCGTTCGGGTCAGGTTAAACTGATCAAGATGCGCCAAGGCCTTTTCCATCTCAGGATAGTTTTCAACCTTATCCGAAAGCGGCGCTGGATTTTGCCGCTTCAGCTTGCTGTCCAACCCATCAAGCTCATCTGGTTGGCCCAACCACTTGGCCAAACCATTCATCACCCCCACGTCCTGCAAGTCTTCGTATGCGACATAGAAAGCCGTTTGACCCGCCCGCTGCAATGCGTTCAAGAGTGTGACCTGAAACGCCTGAAGCTCTGCAAGGTGGCGTTCAAACTCTTCTCGATCAAAGCGCGCCTGACTGTCTTTGCGCTTTTTGACATTGGTCAGCTTCCATTGCCCGGTGGCTTTGGCGATTTTCCAACTGACATAGCTATCGACGGGGTTGCGGGTCAGGATGATCTTGGCGCAGCGCGGATCCTGCAGCATCAAATCAAGCACACGCGGATCGTGATCGTGGAAGTATCGGAAACCGCCCAAGCCATCGCTATGGCGCTTGATCGATTCGATCAAAACCTGTGGCGTGGCCTCGCGTTGCGCTTGGCTGACACCCAAGATATCCGAAGAATTGGGATAGCCTATGAAATGCGGGTTAAACGCCTCTCCGTGGCACACCAGCCCCGGGAATGCGTTCAGATTGGCTTCTAAGAAGTTTGACCCTGTCCGCATCTCTGCGAACACGACAAAATAGTCAAATGTATCGGTCATTTATAATCAACGCACCAAATAGGGTTTTCGTTTCGGACGATCAGTATTCGCAAGGCCCCGTTCCACCGCGAAATCACCCATAAGATAGGGGTGCATCCCCTGATTTTTTAAATTCTGTAGGAATTGACCAAAGCCCGCAAGGTCCGCCATTTTTGGCGCCTCGGTCAGGCGACGTGACGACTTGGTGCCAATCTCATCCAAAATCGTTTGCAAGGGCTCCATCGGCGCTTCGATGAACTCAGCCATTGTCCAAATCCGAATGCGCGCTTTGACATAAGACGAGCGTAGAACATTCAAATGCTCAGCTTCGATTTTTTGCAGCAGCGCCGCCTCTTTGCGCAGATCAGCAAAGCTTCGATTAGACTTGAACAACGGCACCGCCCATGCGCCCGAAATGACCGAGATTTGCGCGTTAGGATCCTTGGCAATTGGCCAACTGATATCTTGATTGTCCAACGGCCCAAATTGGAAACACTGACGCTCTCCGCGGGAGTTCCAAATGAGGTTGCTCAAAAAGGATTCAGGGTTGTGGTCACGATGCGCTGCACTGTCTGACAAGGCACCATTCATCACCGTCTGACCATCCGCATATTGCACGCGATCCGGCGCATAGAGATGGCCGTGCACCCGCGCACCTGTTGCCAACGTCAGCCAATGATCAAAGTCTTCAAACAGGTCCGAAAACCCCTCGAACACCGAATAGCGCGCTGAGGTAATGCCATTTTCCCAGCCCTCACGCGGAAACCGGCTTTGCATATGCAAGCCCACGCGCCCCAACGTCCGGCGATCCACCGCTTTGGCAAAGATACGGTCAATCTTGCCCGGGTTTGGTTCAGCGCCCTTCATATTGCCGTCAGGATCATTGAGGAACGCATCATAAAGACGGTCCGCATGCGGCCAAATTTTGCGCGCGACAAAACAGTCCGAGCGGCGCAGCAGCTGCAGGTGATCATCGTAAAAAATATGCGGCTTGCCCTGATAGTCAAACTTGGACAGCGTCAGAGAGCGGCTTTCGATGCTACGAGTGTGCAACCGTACCAAAGTCTGGAAATAGCTTTCGTCTGGGATCCAAACTTTTCTGAAATACCGGTCATAGCGGGGCCGCTCAGGGTCACGCAGAATTGACACCAATGTATTGCGGCTCAGGCACCACCATTGGCTCCCCATGTGGGGAACAATTCCATTGGGCATTTTGCGCTTAAAGCCGATGCGCCGCTGGATCTTGACCCAGGCATCAAACAGTTTGCGGTGACTGCGCCAAGAGAAGGGAAAAGAGAAGGTGAAGCGTTCTTCATCCAACCCGCCAACGGTCCATGGCACATCCGCCGTGGTCGCGCTTTCGATAAAATCGGTGGTGGGCCGGGCCACAAGATAGTCGATAAGATCCGAGACCGAGCGCAGCGGCAAACAGGATCCTGACGCCAGATAGGCGTGGCCCACATCCGGATAGTTGTCCAAAAGCATTTCGGCGGCACTTTGAGACGCGGCCACGATGCCCCATGTGCCCCACTCACACCGATGGCGCTGGCAAAACTTTACGTCAGGCAAATCTTTGAGGGCATCACGAAAGGCAGCATAGGTTTTGTGATCAACGTTCTGGTCAACATGGATCACCACAGGGCAACCCGCCTGCGACCAATGCCGCGCCACACGCTCAGCGCGTCCCAGTGCGGTGTGGACCAGCATGATGATGCCAAGAGTTCCCATCAACCGCTCCTTAAGCCCAGTTGCCCTTGGACATCAGCCCCAGGATCTCGAGTTGGCGCCAATTGATGTATTTTTCGGACCACTTGCACCACAGATCAGTGTCGGCAATCGAGTTTTCGGCATAGGCGATATATTCGACGCTGTTGCCGTAGTGCTGTCCTCGCTCCATCTCTTCTTTGGCTTTTTCGTCAAAGGTGTTCAGGAATTTGGTGTGCAGCAAAGCCCCGCTGGCTTTCTCTCCGCCCCATTCATCATAGGTCAGGTTCAATCCGCGTGGCAGCAGCATATGGGTCGAGCTGACATAGGCAAACTTGCGATCCCATTTGACCAAGGGGATTTTGTTCAAGGCCGGAGCCTTTTTCGGTTTATCGGGAAAGAAAACCCGCGAGCGTGGTCCGCCTTGAATCCACAGATTCCAATAGCGCCAGTTGCGTTGAATTGTGTAGTTCCCAGAATCAAACCAATTGGCAATTTCCACTGGATCCTGACCGGCGCGATACGGCTGCGCGCCGATTTTGCCCTTAGGATACAGATCAATCAGCATCGCAGAGAAACTGCGGATCGAAGAATTGTCCAACCAGTCGGTCAAGCCGCGAATAGGGCGCGTATCGCAAAACGGGTACACAAAGAATTCGTCCGGATCGACCACCAGCGTCCAATGGCCATGCGCATATTTGCGCATCAAGTGGTTCATCCAATCGACCCCAAACGTGGCGCTCTTGTAGCTTGCAGAGGTCGTCCAGACCGACACATCCTGCATCCCCTTCAGCGCCGCTGTTGAGCCATCCGTTGAATCATTGTCCACGAATAGGAAATGATTCACCCCTTTGGAGCGGTAGTAATCCAGGAAATAGGGCAGGCGGATCTTTTCGTTGCGCATGGTGCACACCACCAAGATGTCACCTTTGCGGATCCGGTCGGTGTTGTTCTGCACCACTGTCAATTCCCGCGACTTGCGCGCCGCACGAACGATGCGGCGCTTGCGCCGCAATCGCATCCGATAAGAATCCACTAGACCCACGTCTACTCTAACCTCTTGTTATTGAGCGCGCATTTTTCCAACCGCACCTGCACCACCCTGCCCCGAGCGTTTCATTCAATATGTCATGATCTTGACACTCGGACAACATATATAGAAACGGTTGACGGTCCGCTGACATTAGCAAATTCACAGATGAATTTGTGGCGCTGGCCTTACCAGTCCAGCTTGCTCATCAGATTGAGCTGCTGCAACTGGACAGGATTTTGGTACTGAACCGATCCTTCAAACCACAAATTTGGCGCTGAAATGACCTGATCGTAGTAGGATTCCATCAGTTCTGGTGCGCCAAAATGCTGTTTTCTTTGCTTTTCTGTTTCTGAATCCGAAACAATTTGCGGCAAAAATTTTGTGTGCAGCAACACGCCCGACGGCTGCTGCGTGCCGGGTCCGTCATATGCGGCGTTCAATACAGGCGGCAGCGCAGAATGGGTGGAATTGACATAGGCGTAGTCGCGGTGCCACCGGACCAGCGGAATTTTGTTCAGCGTTGGACCACGTCTCGGGTCGGCTTCAAAGAACTTACGCTCTCGTGCGCCGCCCTGCACCCAAAGGTTGCCCATCGGAGCCTGACGCACAGCGCGATAAGGCCCAGCATCAAACCAATTCAGCAGCTGAACCGGGTCACTCTCGGGATCATAGGTCTGCGATCCCAACGCGCCTTTGGGATAAAGATCCAGCATCAAGGCGCCAAAGACGTCCCGACCTTGGGCCGTGAGCAACTGCGTCAGAGCAGGCAAGTCGTGACGTTCCATGCCGTCATAGACCAACAGCTCATCAACATCGACGGTAAGCGCCCAGCGCTGATGACAATAGCGCCGCAATAGGCGCATGGCCCAATCAAGCCCAAAACGGGTCTCGCGATAAGAGCCGGTGCACTGCCACAGAGACACGTCGGGTTGTTCGGCCCAAAGCTGGGCACTTGCGTCATCGCTGTCATTGTCGACGACCAAAAACTGGGAGATGCCCAGCTTGCGATAGTGCTTTAGGAAATGGGGAATGCGGCCAGCTTCGTTGCGCGCAACCACAACAGCGACCAGATCGGTTGGACCCAGCGAGTGGGTGCGATCAACCACAGAGGTCATGTTATGGCGGGCACGAAATGCGCGCCATAGCATCCGTTTTCTCTTCAAACGCAGACGATATGCCTCTGACAAAGATCTCTTTGGCATCACAAGCCCAGAGTCGTTGGTGTCAGTGGGATCTACATTCAATTCTCTTCAATCCGATCCGTAACAGGGCGTTATTGTGCCGCTTTATCTGTTGCCAATACTTCGTGAAGATAGTCTTTCAGCTCGTCTTTCAACTCTGGACGCGACAGGCCAAAGCTAACTGTGGCTTGCAAGAAGCCTGCTTTGGATCCGCAATCAAACCGCTGACCTTGGAACCGATAGCCATAAACGCCATCACCAGATTGGATCTCTTTGTCGATCGCATCGGTCAGCTGAATTTCACCCCCTGCACCGATTTCTTTCTTGTTCAAAGACTTCATGACGTTGGGGTGCAGAATATAACGCCCAATCACAGCCAAGTTAGACGGTTCAGTGCCCGGCGCTGGTTTTTCAACCATACCATTCACTGACACAACGCTGCCCATGTCATCTTTGACGTCCAAAACCCCGTAAGACGATACATTTTCAGGCGGTACTTCCATCGCCGCAACCATGCTCCCGCCAGTTTCTTCGTAGGCCTCCATCATCTGTTGCAAACAGGGCTTTTCGGCCGCAATCACATCATCCGGCAAGATAACCGCAAAAGGTTCATTGTGGATCAAGCGACGTGCGCACCAAACAGCGTGACCCAATCCCATCGCTTTGTGCTGACGCAGATACGCAATTTCACCGGAATCCATATTGGTGGATTTCAACAGTTCTAGAAGCTTGTCTTTGCCGTTCTTGCGCAGTTCGTTCTCAAGGTGTGGAGAGTGATCAAAATAATCTTCAAGTGCTGATTTGCCCCGCGACGTGACAAAAATAAATTCTTTGATTCCAGCAGCACGCGCTTCGTCGATTGCATATTGGACCAAAGGCCGGTCGACCAACGTCATAATTTCCTTTGGCACAGACTTGGTCGCAGGCAAGAATCGCGTCCCCATGCCTGCCACAGGAAAAATCGCTTTCGTAACTTTTTTGTGCATGTGTTCGCCCACAATTTCTGGACCAAGCAGGTCAATTAAATTTACACCCGTCTTGGAATACAATGCACTGTAGCGCCTCGCGTTGGCTAAGGACAACAGGCAGTTGGTAAAGTTTTATGACATCCAATTTTTACAACACTAAACTAAATACTGCGCCTAAATCTTGATCAAAACCGCATCTTCCCGTCGAGCATTGCTGCGCTAAGCCTAGTCTCACCCAGCGTTCTTGCTGGATTTGCGAAACAAAGTTTCGACAACTCTGTTTCGCAAATTCTTAGGAGGCGGCTTAGGCCTTCTTCAGCTCTACACTTGGCGCATATGCAATGAAGAATGGGTTTGCATATGATTCTTTGCCATAGAGCAGCGGGCTGTGGTCGTCGAACCGCACAACCTTGCCCCCCGCGCCGTTCAGCACTGCGTGACCCGCAGCTGTGTCCCACTCCATCGTGCGCCCAACGCGCGGATAGATGTCAGCCTCGCCTGTTGCCACCAGACAGAACTTAAGTGACGAGCCGGCAGACTTGGAATCTGACACGTTGTATTTGTTGATATAGTCGTCGGTGGCTTGGTCCCGGTGCGATTTCGAGGCCACAACCAACAAAGCGTCATTGTCTGCGTCTGAGACTTTGATCGGTGCTAATGAGCCGACGCTGTCCTTGGAAAACGCCCCTGTTTCTTCAACCGAGTCCCCTTCGGACAGCGTAAAGAACATGCGGTTCTTGGCCGGTGCATAGACAACGCCGCGGGTGGGAACCCCGTTTTCCACATAAGCGATGTTCACCGTGAAATCGCCGCGACGGTGTACAAATTCTTTGGTGCCATCAAGCGGATCAACGATCAAAAAGGTGTCGGCATTCAAGCTGTGCGACTCGGCCTGCTCTTCGGTGATCAGCACAGTGTCAGGGAACGCCGCGCGCAACCCGGCAGAGATCAAAGCGTCTGCTGCTTCATCCGCTGCTGTGACCGGGCTGTCATCAGATTTGGTTTTTACGTCAAAGTCATCAGATTCATAGATTTCCATGATCTTGTCGCCCGCTTCCAGAGCTAAGCGTCGCATCACCACCGTTAGTTTTTCGTAATCCAATTTTTGACTCCTAACATCTATTCCGCGCCCCAAAGGGCGGTTGTTGTAAATTAGTTTGGGCTGCTTATGATCGCACCCTAAGTAAACGGCAACAATTGGTCGTAATATTATCCGCAAGCTGCGGGAGCAAAGACACTATGTTTCAGAACACACGAAAAGCATCGGGACTTTCGTCCGCTTTTACGCTGGCAGAGCTTGTCTATCACTCAAGTGCCCGAAAAATTCGCAAAACCCACGGCAACGCTGTGATGTCGATCGTTGTAAACCTGTTGCAACTTGTTGTTTTTGTGATGGCTTTTTACGTGATGTTCTCGTTGCTGGGTCTAAGATCCTCGGCGGTGCGGGGCGATTTCCTGCTCTATTTGATGTCGGGCATTTTCCTCTACATGACCCACACCAAGACGCTCAGCTCGGTTCTTGGATCCGAAGGCCCAACTTCGCCAATGATGCTACATGCGCCGATGAATACCATCATCGCGATCTTATCCTCGGCCCTTAGTGCGCTTTATATTCAGGTGCTGTCACTGTTTTTGATCCTGTTTGTGTACTACATGGGCATACAACACTTTGTGATCGATGATGCCGCTGGCGCCTTTGGCATGCTGTTGATAGCGTGGTTTGGCGGTCTTGCGCTTGGTACGGTCCTGCTGGCGTTGAAGCCCTGGTTCCCAACCGCAGTGGGCATGATCGCACTTGTCTATCAGCGCGCCAACATGATTGCCTCTGGGAAAATGTTTCTGGCCAATTCGCTGCCGACGTTCATGCTGAACCTGTTCGACTGGAACCCGCTGTTTCATTGCATCGATCAGGCACGTGGCTTTACCTTCATCAACTATGCCCCGCGCTATAGCTCGATCCTCTATCCCGTCATCGTCTATGCCGTGTTTTTGATGATTGGTCTGATGGGCGAATTTTACACCCGCCGGCACAGCTCTGTCAGCTGGAGTGCGCGCCGCTAACGTGATCCAATGGCGCACGCACATGCGTGCCCACGATATCTCTGATCTTTGGCGTTGCCGAAGATCATCGGGTTGGGGCCAGCGCTGCGGTTTGTGCCCTTGAAATGACAGAGATCTGAAACGCCCCGTCGGTAATCCGGGCGGATATGGGCGCAAGAATCTCTGACCCGGACCCTGTCCCATCAGCCCAGCAATCGGTGATTTCACCAGCGAACACGCGCCTCAGTTTATTGACTCCTATACGGAGGAAGTAGCCATTTCAGCGTTTTCTCCTCTGGAATCGTCAAAACGTCAAAAATTTGCGTCTGAATCGCTGATTCCAGGCGTTGAGACGGCTTGCAGCGTTGAAACGGCCTCCCTATATACCCGAGGAAGCGTGATGGATTGCTCTGTCACACAATCAGATCGAGGCAGGTCGCCAAAACGGGTCCTCCGTCTCGTGTCATCGCCTTAATGTAAAAGGGATCAAACGCATATGTCGAAAGTAATCGGTATTGACCTCGGAACCACCAACAGCTGCGTCTCCATCATGGACGGCTCGCAGCCAAAGGTAATTGAAAACGCTGAAGGTGCGCGCACCACGCCATCGATCGTCGCCTTTGCCGACGACGAGCGTCTGGTTGGCCAAGCCGCCAAACGTCAGGCCGTGACCAACGCCTCCAACACCATCTTTGGTGTGAAACGCCTGATCGGCCGTCGGTATGACGACGAGCATTTGGCAAAAGACAAAAAGAACCTGCCTTTCGCAGTTGTCGATGGTGGCAATGGCGATGCATGGGTCGAATCTCGGGATGAGAAATACTCTCCTTCGCAGATCTCCGCGTTTATTCTGGGCAAAATGAAAGAAACCGCAGAGTCCTACTTGGGTGAAGACGTCACTCAGGCGGTGATCACGGTGCCTGCCTATTTCAACGACGCTCAGCGTCAGGCGACCAAAGACGCCGGCAAGATTGCTGGCCTCGAAGTGCTGCGCATCATCAACGAGCCAACAGCCGCTGCGCTGGCCTATGGTCTGGACAAAGAAGAAACCCAAACCATCGCGGTCTATGACCTTGGTGGTGGTACCTTCGATGTGACCATTCTGGAAATCGACGACGGTTTGTTCGAAGTGAAATCGACAAACGGCGACACTTTCTTGGGTGGTGAAGATTTCGACATGCGCATCGTGAACTATCTTGCGGATCAGTTCAAAAAAGAAAACGGCGTCGATCTGACCAAAGACAAGATGGCCCTGCAGCGTCTGAAAGAAGCCGCAGAGAAAGCCAAGATCGAACTGTCGAGCGCACAGCAAACAGAAATCAACCAGCCGTTCATCTCGATGGACCCCAAAGGTGGTCAGCCACTGCACATGGTGCTGAAACTGACACGCGCCAAATTGGAAAGCCTGGTTGGCGACCTGATCAAAGCATCGATCAAACCTTGCCAAGCGGCGTTGAAAGACGCTGGCCTGACCACAAGCGACATCGACGAAGTTGTTTTGGTTGGTGGTATGACCCGCATGCCTCGTGTGATCGAAGAAGTGACCAAATTTTTTGGCAAAGAGCCTCATAAGGGTGTGAACCCGGACGAAGTTGTTGCCATGGGCGCCGCCATTCAGGCCGGTGTTCTGCAGGGCGACGTGAAAGACGTTGTGTTGCTGGACGTGACACCTCTGTCGTTGGGCATCGAAACATTGGGTGGCGTGTTCACCCGCTTGATCGATCGCAACACCACGATCCCAACCAAGAAGTCTCAGGTCTTCTCGACTGCTGAAGACAACCAATCGGCCGTGACCATCCGGGTTTTCCAGGGTGAGCGCGAAATGGCTGCGGACAACAAAATTCTGGGTCAGTTCAACCTGGAAAACATTCCGCCCGCACCGCGTGGCCTGCCTCAGATCGAAGTGACCTTTGACATCGACGCAAACGGCATCGTGTCCGTTGGCGCCAAAGACAAAGGCACCGGCAAAGAGCAGCAGATCACCATCCAAGCTTCGGGTGGCCTGTCAGACAGCGACATCGAACAGATGGTAAAAGACGCCGAAGACAACGCCGAAGCGGATAAGGATCGCAAAGAGCTGGTCGAAGCCCGCAACCAAGCGGAAAGCTTGATCCACTCGACTGAGAAGTCGATGGAAGAGCATGCCGATAAGGTTGACCCAACTACGATCGAAGCGATTGAGTTGGCGATTGCGGCGCTGAAAGACGATCTGGAAAAAGACGACGCGACAAGCGAGAAGATCAAATCCGGCGTTCAGAACGTGACCGAATCGGCCATGAAACTGGGCGAAGCGATCTACAAATCAGCGCAAGAAGACGGCGACAACGCGCCGGTCGATGGCGACGACATGGGCGCAGGCCCCGAAGCGGGTGACGACGATATCGTCGATGCCGACTTCGAAGATCTCGACAACGACAAGCGCGCGTAAGCGACCCTTGGAACTTTGGGGGGCCGGTCCAACCCGGACCGGCCTTTCCCGTTCCTGACGAAAGGAGAGTCCCATGGCAAAACGTGACTATTACGACGTGCTTGGCGCGGCCAAAGGAGCCTCTGCCGAGGAATTGAAGAAAGCCTATCGCAAGAAGGCTAAAGAGCTTCACCCGGATCGTAACTCTGACAATCCAGATGCCGAAGCTCAGTTCAAAGAAGTGAACGAAGCCTACGAAGTGATGAAGGATGCCGATAAAAAGGCCGCCTATGATCGCTTTGGCCATGCCGCTTTTGAAGGCGGAATGGGGGGTGGCGGACATCGTCCCGGGGCCGGTGGCCAAGGGGACTTTGCCAGCGCGTTCTCTGATGTGTTTGATGACCTGTTTGGTGACATCATGGGCGGCCGTGGCGGCGGCGGTGGGCGCGGTCGCGCCTCTCGTGGGGCTGACTTGCGCTATAACCTGCGTGTCACCCTAGAAGACGCCTATTCTGGCCTGCAACAGTCGATCAAGGTGCCAACCTCGATTGCCTGTGACAGCTGTGAAGGATCCGGTGCCGAAGGTGGCGCAGAGCCGCAGACCTGCCCAACCTGTTCCGGCATGGGCAAAGTCCGAGCTCAGCAGGGATTTTTCACTGTCGAGCGGACCTGTCCAACATGTTCCGGCATGGGCCAGATCATTCAAAACCCATGTAAATCTTGCTCTGGTCAAGGCCGGCTGCAAAAAGATCGCTCTCTCAGTGTGAACATTCCAGCGGGTGTTGAAACCGGAACGCGGATCCGGTTGGCCGGCGAAGGCGAAGCGGGCATGCGGGGCGGACCTTCGGGCGATCTCTACATCTTTATCGAAGTGCGCAAGCATGAGATCTTTGAACGTGAAGACACCAACCTGTTCTGCCGTGTGCCTGTGTCTATGGCCGCCGCAGCGTTGGGGGGCGATATCGAAGTGCCCACCATCGATGGCGGGCGGTCACGCGTTAAGATCCCAAGCGGCAGCCAATCGGGTCGCCAGATGCGATTGCGCACCAAAGGGATGCCTGCCCTGCGCGGTGGTCAAGCTGGGGACATGTTCATCGAACTGGCCGTGGAAACACCGGTCAACTTGACCTCGAAGCAGAAAGAGTTGCTGAAAGAATTTGAAGCGCTGAGCGAGGATAATAATCCAGAAAGCTCGACATTCTTTTCTTCGGTCAAGAACTTCTGGGATTCGATGAAGGGCTAAGCTCTTGGCAAATTTTTGAAAAAGAGCGTGCAATTTGCGCGCTCTTTTTTGTTGCAGAGGGTGTTCCAAACTCGGTTAACGCTTCTCTAACCTATGGCGCGCAAACTGGCCTTATGCCTGTTGATCCACACGCCTTTGCTGAACAGCCATTGCCGCTGTTTGACGCCGACGAAGCCATTCCAAATGTGGCGACGCCGCGCCAACTGCCCTCTTACATCAAAGATCACCGCAAACGTCTGAGGACCCGGTTTCTTGATGGGGGGGCGGCTGCGCTACCCGACTATGAATTGTTGGAATTGGTCCTGTTTCGCGCCATGCCGCGACAGGATGTGAAACCCCTGGCCCATCACCTGTTGCGGGTCTTTGGTGACTTTAACGGCGTGCTCTCGGCACCACATGCACGGCTTGTAGAAATCAAGGGCATTGGCCCCTCCGTTCTGACTGAGCTGAAGATTGTGGAAGCAGCGGCGCATCGGCTGGCGCGTTCGCGGGTGATCCAACGCAACATTGTCAGCAGTTGGGATGCATTGCTTGATTATTGTCACACCACAATGGCCCATCGGGACATCGAACAATTTCGGATATTGTTTTTGGATCGCAAGAACACATTGATTGCCGACGAAGAGCAGGCGCGCGGCACGGTGGATCACGTGCCTGTCTATCCGCGTGAAGTGGCCAAGCGCGGGTTAGAACTGAACGCCAGCGCCTTGATCTTGGTGCACAACCACCCCTCCGGGGACCCCACTCCATCTGAGGCTGATATCGCGATGACCAATCAAATTGGCCAAGCGCTTGCCGCCCTAGGAATCACGTTGCATGACCACCTGATTATCGGCAAATCGCGCGAGATCAGCTTTCGGATGGAAGGCCTGATTTAGGCTCTATTTCACCCAAACTTCGACGCGTCGGTTCACCTGTCTGCCCCACGCGCTGTCATCACAGGCCATAGGCAGGGCTTCTCCGAATGCTTCGGCTTTCAGGCTTAGCCGATCAAAGTTGGCGGTCTCTGCGGCAGAGCGGACCGCCTCTAGGACCGCCTGTGCCCGACGCTCAGAAATCGTTCGGTTGGCGGCGGCTGACCCTTCGCCATCGCTGAAGCCCATAAAGACCAATTCCCGCGTGTCATAAATCCCCGCTTCGAGCAGCTGCGCCAGATAGGCCACGTTCGAGCGTGACTGACCATCCAAGCTAGAGGATCCCGCTTCGAAGCGAAAAGACAACGTGAGGCGGGATTTGTCTTTCATCACGTCAATCATCCGGCGCAATTCGGACAACTCGATCTCTGGGCCAGCCTGCGCAATCGCATTCACAAAGCGACTGCCTTGGTCTTCGACTGGGATGGTTTCGACCGTTTGATCCGTGAACCCGGCGCGACGCACCACAAGCTGGGCCGCGGGAGAATGGGAAAATGTCAGAAAGTCCCGCGCCAATTTGGGCAAACGGCGGGCTGGCGAATACAAAAACAACGGGGCGGTCAGCGGGTAATCTTCGGTTTTGATCGTGCGCCGCGTGGCTTTCAGTTCAAAGCCACAGCTGCCACTGAGCGCCAAGGTCTTGGTGTTGCCAATCTCATTGGCGCTGGCGATCCCGATGCCAAACGGGTCTGCTTCCACTGCTTTGGCAACGTCTTGATCGGTCAAATATCGGCGCGCCGTTTCCGACAAGGTTTGGTTCACCGGCGCCAACAAGCGTTGATCAATGCGCTGGAACAGCCCCGATGTTCGGTCGCGCAGATGGATTGAAATCGGCGCCTCTGGACCTCCTAATTGTGACCAATCGTTGATCTTGCCGCTTAGAATCTGAGACAGCATTTCGCTGCTGATCTGGGTGATCGGATTGCCGGGTGACACAATCGGCACCAGCGCATCCAAAGCCAACACGCGGCTGCGATCCCTTAGGTTGCCCAGGCCAATTTCGCTGGCTCGGTCCACTTCGATTTGAGTGACCTCTCGGCGGGCGAGAACCAAATCCGCCTCGTCTGCCAACAGATCCGCAAAGCCCTCTTCGGTCCCGGTGAGATGCAAGTAGAAGCGCCCAACCGGCTTGCCACTTTCCGCATCAGAAAACACAAATTCCATCTCGTCGGGGTCTGGCTTGAAGCGCAGCAATGACAAACCAGCATTTTGGGCAAAAACCTCGAACAGGGCTGGCAGCAACACGCGCCCCATGGAGCGCGCTCCCGAAATATCGATCTCGGCAACATAATCATCAAGGTTAGGGCAGCCCGGCCCGTCACAGCTGACGCCGGACCCATCCACGGTCAATTCACCATAAATCGTATCAAGGCGATAAAACTCGCCATCAAAGCCCAGCAATGTCCCAGAAATCTCAACGGATTTGTCTCTGGAAAACAGCGTGACGTCCTGAGACCAAGCGGCTGTACCTGCGCCAAAAAGAAAAAGTGCGGCGACACACGCCGCACGCACCCAAGCCATAAGCTCTACCCCGGATCGCTGCGATTACTTGGCGGCGATTGTCAGGTTTTGCAGCAGATTATTCAACAGCAGAAAATCACCGATTGCATCACATTCGGGCATCGCAAGCGTCAGCTCATGCACAACCAGCCCCTGGCCGCCGTTCAACTGCAATGTCTCAGCCAGAACGTCGCGATTGCAATTCGCAGCGGTCACTTCAGCCTCGACACTCAGCTCCACGGTGCCTGACTTCTGGCTGAGCCCGGTAGGAAAGGTGTAAACCGCCGCCTGATAGCTTTCCGGCAGAGTGGGATCACCCAATTCGATCACAAACCCTTGTTGGTCCGCCAGATCCTGCGAGCCGGGCGTGGCAACAGACACATGGCCAACGTCGTTGTAGTTTGCGCCAAATTCCAGCGCATGAAGTTGCAATCCCTTGTCCCCCTGCCACTGCGCCACGGCGCGGTCATAAAGCGCCAGATCAGGCACGCTGACATGGGCAACAGCACCGGCCCCCTGTCCGGCATCTGCGATAAACACCGCGGCAGAAGACAGCACAGGCACGCTCAACACCATCTCACCAGAGGCATCGGTCAACTGTGTGAACATCATGCCATTGTGGTGCACCGTCACGCGGCGATAGGGCATGCAGTCGGCTTGAAAATGGACTTCGGCCACCGCGCCAGCCATCGCTTTGGCGCTCATGACTGGCTCACAGCTGGGCGTTGGTTCATCCAAAACGTCGGGCGTTGGCGCCACGGGGATTTCGGGCCCAGCGGCGGCACGGATGATCTGGGGATCTTCAGTGGTCAACGGCGGCAACGCAAGATTGTTGACCGCCGGGGCGGCCGTTAGCGTGATTCCGGTCAGTTCGACAGGCGCGTTTGTTGGCAATGCAGGAGGTTCAACCTTGGCCGTTTGCACCGGCGCCTGTGCGGGCGATTGGGCGTAATTTTCCATGATGTAGCCAATGGCGAACACCATCGACAAGGATGCACATCCCATCAGAAATCTATTTGAAAGAGCCATTTTGAACCTCTGAACACAACTACAGTCAGAGGATTATCTGCGCCTCAAAAGGGGCAGTACTGTGGCGATGGCGCGGAGTCTTTCGGACACCGCGCCATCTGATCAGTTAGGCATGGCTGCCGTGGCAATGCTTGAACTTCTTGCCAGATCCACAAGGACAGGTTTCGTTCCGGCCCGGGTTGCCCCATGTGGACGGATCGTTTTCGTCAAAGCCTTCGCGTGGCTCTTCGACCAGCTCGACTGGGGCGGCGGGCGCAGCAGGCTGTGCGGCCTGTTGCATGGCGGATTGCTGCGCGGCCATCCGCTCCATCAACTCACGCTGCTCTTCTTCGGTCATTGGGCGTACCTGACCCAATTTTTGCGACACTTCGGTGCGCAAACCATCCAAGAGGGATTCAAACAGCTGGAAGCTTTCGGTCTTATATTCGTTCAATGGATCGCGCTGTGCATAGCCACGGAACCCAACAACCGAACGCAAATGTTCAAGCGTCAATAGGTGCTCACGCCACTTGGCATCGATGGTTTGCAACAGAATTTGCTTTTCGATCTGGCGCATGGTTTCGGCACCAAAGGCTTCGGCTTTTTCGGCCATAACCTTATCGGCTTCGTCTTCCATCCGTTCGGCGATCACTTCGCCATCCACGCCTTCTTCTTCGGCCCAGTTGATCACCGGCACGTCGAGGCTGAGCGCTTCGAGACCCGCCGCATAGAGACCTTCGGCGTTCCATTGATCCGCATAGGATTTTGGTGGGATGTAGGTGTCGACCAAATCGTCAATCACCTGATCACGCATGTCCTTGACGATTTCCGACAAGTCCTCTGCTTCCATGATTTCGCGGCGCTGACTAAAGATCACCTTGCGCTGTTCGTTCATGACGTCGTCGAATTTCAACAACTGCTTACGAATGTCGAAGTTACGGCCTTCGACCTTGGCCTGCGCACGTTCCAGCGACTTGTTCACCCAAGGGTGTACAATGGCTTCGCCTTCTTTCATGCCCAGTTTGGACAGCACATTGTCCAACCGCTCAGAGCCAAAGATGCGCATCAGGTCATCTTCGAGGCTCAAGAAGAACACAGATCGACCCGGATCCCCTTGGCGACCCGAACGACCGCGCAACTGGTTGTCGATACGACGGCTTTCATGCCGCTCTGTCGCCAGAACAAACAAACCGCCAGCGTCTTTGACAGCTTGTTCATCAGCCTTGTGATCTTCTTCGATTTTGGCGCGGATTTCATCCGGATGGGTATCAGGATCCGCGGCAATCGCTTCCATGATCTTAAATTCGACGTTGCCGCCCAATTTGATGTCGGTCCCGCGACCCGCCATGTTGGTGGCGATTGTGACGGCGTTCAGTTTGCCGGCATCAGCCACAATCTGCGCTTCTTGCTCGTGCTGACGCGCGTTCAAAACGCTGTGCGCCACACCAGCTTTGGTCAAAAGCTGGCTCAGCAGTTCGGATTTTTCAATCGAAGTGGTCCCGACCAGAACGGGTTGTTGCTTGGCGTTGGCTGTCTGAATTTCTTCGATGATCGCGTTGAATTTTTCCTGACCGGTCCGATAGACCTGATCGTCTTGATCCAAACGGGCGATCGGCTTGTTGGTGGGAACTTCGACCACACCCAAGCCATAAATTTCAGAGAATTCTTCCGCTTCGGTGGCCGCAGTCCCGGTCATGCCACCCAGTTTGTCATACAGACGGAAGTAGTTCTGGAACGTCACCTGCGCCAGCGTCACGTTCTCTGGCTGGATCGGGCAACCTTCTTTGGCTTCGATTGCTTGGTGCAAGCCGTCTGACAAACGACGTCCCGCCATCATCCGGCCGGTGAATTCGTCAATCAGCACGACGTCACCGTCACGCACGATATAATCTTTGTCACGGGTAAAGAGCTTATGCGCCCGCAAACCTTGGTTCACATGGTGAACGATGGTGGTGCTTTCTGGATCATAGAGGCTTTGCTCTTCTTCGAGGAGCCCAGCTTTCTGCAACACACCTTCAAGGAACTCGTTGCCTTCGTCGGTGAAGGTCACGTTGCGGGTCTTTTCATCCAGCGAGTAGTGATCGTCATCCAAGCTGGGGATCAGTTTATCAATTGCCACATAGAGCTCAGAGCGATCCTGCGCCGGACCAGAGATGATCAACGGCGTACGCGCTTCATCGATCAAGATACTATCGACCTCATCCACCACGGCAAAGTGGTGAAAGCGCTGGTTCATTTCAGTCAGTTCTGACTTCATGTTGTCGCGCAGATAGTCAAAGCCCAACTCGTTGTTGGTGGCGTAAGTCACATCACAGGCATAAGCCTGTTTCTTTTCGTCTTCGGGCTGCTGCGGATAGACAACACCGGTTGTCATGCCCAAAGCGCCATAGACTTTGCTCATCCATTCGGCATCACGTTTGGCCAGATAGTCGTTGACCGTCACGATGTGCACACCTTTGCCCGACAGCGCGTTCAGATACGCAGGAAAGGTTGCCACAAGGGTTTTACCCTCACCGGTTTTCATCTCGGCAATATTGCCCTGATGCAGGAAGATGCCGCCCATCAACTGTGTGTCAAAAGCGCGTAGACCCAAGGCCCGGCGTGCACCTTCACGACAGTTGGCAAAGGCCTCTGGCAGCAGGTCATCAACACTGGCGCCGTCCGCAATGCGTTTTTTGAATTCTTCGGTCTTGTCGATCAGCCCTTGATCTGACAGCGCTTCGAACTCTTTTTCCAACGCGTTGATCTTTTCGACCAAAGGACGCGCAGCTTTAATCACCCGATCATTCGGAGTCCCAAAAATCTTTTTATAGAGTGTTCCGAAACCCAACATATTCTTTCCGATCCGGTCATTAACAAATTCGTGCAAGGCTATTGCTTGCCGCCTCTCGATGCACCCCTTACAACAGGCACAAAGCCCAGCGGTTCACAGGCCTCAAAGCGATGTAAGGGTCGGCTGGTGCAGTGTCAACGTTGCGCGTCCAAGGCGTGCTTATTAAGGACGAAACTCATGTCGAAACGCCTCACTTTTGTGTCAGCTGCTGCTCTTGTAATTGGTCTGGCTGGCCCTATCCACGCGCAGGAAACAACTGCTGAAACCGTGGTCGCCACCGTCAACGGTGTAGAAATCAAGCTTGGGCATATGATCATGACCCGCGCGGCCCTGCCTGAGCGGTTCCAGCAAATGCCCACAGATGTTCTGTTTCCCGGCATTTTGGATCAAATCATTCAGCAGATCGTCCTTGAACAAACCATCGACGGCGACTTGCCCGCCGCTGTTCAATACTCATTGGACAACCAGCGTCGTGCCGCAATGGCGCAGCTGGCAATCGACTCCACCATCGAAGGTGTCGCAACTGAAGACGCCCTGCAGGCTGAATACCAAGCCGCTTTTGCTGATGCAGAAGTCACGCAGGAATTCAACGCCGCGCATATTCTGGTTGAAACCGAAGACGCCGCCAAAGCATTGACCGAAGAAGCCCGTGGCGGAGCCGATTTTGCCGCATTGGCGCAAGAGCACTCTACCGGCCCGTCAGGCCCAAGCGGTGGCAGCCTTGGTTGGTTCGGACCGGGCATGATGGTGAAACCGTTTGAAACTGCGGTGATGAACATGGAGGTCGGCGGCGTATCTGAGCCCGTCGAAACTCAATTTGGCTGGCACGTCATCAAATTGAATGAAATTCGTGAGAAGAGCGGCCCAAGCTTCGAAGATGTACGTGCACAGCTGAAATCTCAGATCGAAGAAAAGGCCATCACTGACCAGCTCACCGCGCTGACAAAAGCCGCTGACATCGATCGCAGCGTTGCAGACGGGCTTGATGCCTCGATTCTGGACGATGCTTCATTGATGGCGAAATAAGACATGGCAGACACTCCGGCGATTTCACCGCTCGCGCCCGCATCCTTTCCTGAACTGCCCATTATCGATGGCGTCACCTTTGCTGCGACTGCGGCCGGGGTGAAATATCAGGGCCGCAAAGATGTCATGTTGGCCGTTCTGGCAGAGAACACAACGATGGCCGGGGTGTTCACCCGTTCTGCCACACGCTCGGCTGCGGTGCTGGATTGTCAGGCCAAGATCAAAGGCGCCTCCACCGGGGGCGCCGCGATTGTGGTCAACTCTGGCAATGCAAATGCCTTTACCGGGGTGAACGGGACGCAGGCCACAACCGCCGTGACCTCAGCGGTGGCTGCGGCAGTTGGGATTGACGAAAATCGAGTCTATTCCAGCTCAACTGGGGTGATTGGCGAACCGTTGCCGCATGATCGGATTACCGAAAAAATCGGTGAACTGGCCAAAATTCAGGACCCAAAAGGCATCCAAGACGCAGCCCAAGCGATTATGACAACGGACACCTTTCCCAAAGGCTCGTCGACCGTGGTTGAGATCGATGGAAAGCTGGTCAAAATTGCCGGGATCGCCAAGGGCTCCGGGATGATCGCGCCGGATATGGCGACGATGCTTGTCTATATCTTCACCGACGCTCTGGCCTCTCAGGACCAACTGCAAGCCACGCTTTCAGGCCTGAATGAAAAGACGTTTAACTGCATCACCGTGGACAGCGACACCTCAACCTCAGACACGCTGTTGTTGGCGGCCACCGGGGCTTCGGGGGTCAACGTTGATGGCAACGCAGCCTTTGCTGCAGGTCTTCACGACGTCATGCTGGATTTGGCCCATCAAGTGGTGCGAGACGGTGAAGGCGCCACCAAGTTTGTCGAGATCGCTGTTACAGGCGCCGCCACCGACCAAGATGCCCGCACCCATGCGATGGCCATTGCCAATTCCCCCTTGGTCAAAACCGCCGTTGCAGGCGAAGATCCCAATTGGGGCCGGGTGGTTATGGCCATCGGGAAGTCGGGCGCCGCCGCGGATCGTGATCGCCTTAGCATCAAATTTGGTGACATCCTTGTTGCGGAAAACGGCTGGGTGTCTGACAGCTATAGCGAAGATCAGGGTGCTGACTATATGCGCGGCCAATACCTGACGATCACCGTCGATCTGGGGCTGGGTCAAGGCACCGCAAAGGCATGGACCTGTGATTTGACCCATGGGTATATCACAATCAATGCCGACTATCGGTCATAGGCAGCGGACCCCATTATGAAGACAGTTCTTGTATCCGCCGTTGCCCTGATCGACGTCGAAGGCCGGGTTTTGCTGGCGCAACGCCCCGAAGGCAAGTCAATGGCGGGCCTTTGGGAATTTCCCGGCGGCAAGGTTGAACCGGGCGAAACGCCCGAAGCGGCCCTGGTGCGTGAGCTAGAAGAAGAGCTTGGCATCAATACTTGGTCAAGTTGCCTAGCCCCCCTGACCTTTGCCAGTCACAGCTATGATTCGTTTCACCTTTTGATGCCCCTGTTTGCCTGCCGCAAATGGGAAGGCATTCCACGTCCCGTGGAAGGTCAAACCCTAAAGTGGGTGCGTGCAAACGAGCTGCGAAACTATCCGATGCCAGCGGCCGATGTGCCGCTTATCCCGATCCTACGCGACTGGCTTTGACACCTTCGCGTTTCGCGAAAGGCAAGCATTTTTGTGTTGCGTACGACCCAAACGTTCCAATTTTGCTCCAAAAGTATAGTTTTTTAGCTTTTAGGCATTTTTTTGTAGGAATTGTGTCAATTTTAAATATCTTAAGGATGTCTGTATCTATGGGGAATATTGACATGCTACGTACTATTCGGATCGGAAACTACATTTCGGTCCAGGGCGCATTTGTTAGCACACTTCCAGACGGGAAAATTCTCGTTTCTGTGGGTGATCGCGAATATGCCGGTTTTCCAGTATCGAAAGCCGCCTAAAGCCCTCTGATCGAATCAAAGCCACTTCATAAATGCACAAAGGGGAAAGCTGCAACTTTCCCCTTTGTCGTTTCTTAGCTGTATCGGACCTTAGTCTAGATTGCGCTCAACTTCTTCACGTTCAAAGATTTCGATCACGTCGTTAGGACGGATGTCATCGTAGTTCTCAAACGCCATACCACATTCCTGGCCTGACAGAACTTCTTTGACTTCATCTTTGAAGCGCTTCAGCGTTTTCAGCGTGCCTTCGTGGATCACAACGTTGTCACGCAGCAAGCGTACACCCGCCGAACGACGTGCCACACCTTCGGTGACCAAACAGCCGGCAACTTTGCCAACGCCGGACACTTTGAAGACCTCTTTGATCTGCGCATAACCGATGAAGTTTTCGCGGATCTCTGCACTCAGCAGACCAGAGGCGGCCGCTTTCACATCGTCAACCAGATCGTAGATCACCGAATAGTAACGGACCTCTACGCCTTTTTGGTTGGCGGTGTTGCGCGCCGAAGTGTTTGCACGAACGTTAAAGCCCATGATCGGAGCGCCAGACGCTTCGGCCAGACCAACATCCGTCTCTGTAATCGCGCCCACACCATAGTGCAGAACTCGAACGCGGACTTCGTCGTTGCCGATTTTTTCCATCGCCTGAACGATCGCTTCAGCAGAACCTTGCACGTCAGCTTTGACCAAGATCGGCATTTCTTGCACGTTCTCGTCGTCTTTGGCCTTTTGCATCAGCTGTTCCAGCGTCGCAGCAGCGCCAACAGCCGCACGTTTTTCTTTGGCTGCATCGGCACGATACTCGGCGATTTCACGCGCCTGAGCTTCGGTTGCGACAACGTTCAGAACATCCCCTGCTTCTGGTGTGCCGTTCAAGCCAAGAACCTCAACAGGAACCGATGGAGAAGCCGTTGGAACACGGTCACCTTTGTCATCGATCAAGGCACGTACCTTGCCCCACTGTTCGCCCACAACAAAGATATCGCCTTGTTTCAGCGTCCCTTTTTGCACCAGAACGGTTGCAACAGGGCCACGTCCAACATCCAGCTGCGCTTCGATCACGGCACCTTCAGCGGCCCGATCTGGGTTCGCTTTCAGTTCCAAGATTTCAGCCTGCAACGCGATGGCTTCCAACAGTTGATCCAAGCCTTGGCCAGTGATGGCGGAGACTTCAACGTCCTGCACTTCACCAGACATTTGCTCAACGATCACCTCGTGCTGCAAAAGCTCTGCACGCACTTTGTTGGCATCCGCTGCGGGACGGTCAATTTTGTTGATCGCCACGATCATAGGCACTTCAGCCGCTTTGGCGTGGTTGATCGCTTCGATCGTCTGAGGCATGACCGAATCGTCAGCCGCAACAACCAGAACAACGATATCCGTTACCTGAGCACCGCGTGACCGCATCGACGTAAACGCCGCGTGACCCGGAGTATCCAAGAAGCTCAGCGTTGCGCCGCCATCGGTGGTCACCTGATACGCACCAATGTGCTGGGTGATGCCGCCGGCTTCGCCAGCAACCACTTTGGCTTTGCGGATCGCATCCAAAAGCGAGGTTTTACCGTGGTCAACGTGACCCATGATGGTCACAACCGGAGGCCGTGACTTCAGATCACCTTCATCGTCTTCGATCTGCTGAATAACGTCTTCAACGTCAGCATCCGAAACGCGCACGATACGGTGGCCAAATTCTTGAACGATCAGTTCCGCAGTATCCGCATCAAGCGATTGGTTCTGCGTCACCATCATGCCCATGTTCATCAATGATTTGACAACATCGGCAACCCGTTCCGCCATCCGGTTCGCCAGTTCTGAAACAACAATAGTTTCAGGGACTTGGACGTCACGAACAACCTTTTCGCGCTCAACCGGAGTGCCCATCGCTTTTTGACGTGCACGTTCCTGCTTGCGCTTCATCGCGGCCATGGATTTCTGACGTTTGCCTTCGCCACCAGTCAGTGCCTGGTTAACGGTCAACTTGCCAGAGCGACGGTTGTCGTCACCACGGTTTTTGTTGCGATTGCGATCGTCTTCGCGCTCTTTCTTACGAGGTGTCGCGCTTGGCGTTGGACCTGTTTTCTGAACACGCGCTGGCGCTGATTTCTCTTCAGTCGCTGGCGCACGAGCGGCGGCCGCAGCCTGCGCAGCCGCTTGCTTGGCAGCGTCTTCGCTCTCTTTTTTCTTACGTGCAGCTTCTTCAGCTTTGGCTTTCAGCGCTTCTTCACGCTCGCGCTCAGCACGTTCTTTTTCTTCCGCTTCCTGACGACGACGCTGACGCGCCTCTTCACGAGCTTTCTCATCAGCCGCGCGGGCGGCTGTTTCTTCTGCTTCGCGGGCTTTCGCAGCCTGAAGGGCCTTTAGTCGGCGATCCATTTCCGCATCGGAGATGCCAGCCGGACGTCGAGACGGGTCACCGCCTGCAGAACCAGGCCGACCGCCACCAGATTTCGCTGCGCCGGGCTTGGGGACCACAACGCGCTTGCGCTTGGTCTCCACCACGACGTTTTTCGTGCGTCCATGGCTGAAGCTCTGCTTCACGTTCCCCGCGCGAGGTCCGCCGCCACGTACACCCAAAGTCTTTTTACCGTCGTTGTCGCTCATCTGTGCTTCTTCATCCTTTCCGGTGGTCATCGTCGCCACCTCGGGCACGCATACCCTTAAGTCTTGCGGCTTCCTCTACTACACGCTGGGTCAAACCGCCAGCGCCTAGGGCCACATGTATTACAGTTTGTCGTCCAAAGGCCTGACCCAGCTCATCTGCTGTTAGCCATCCAATGAATGAACCGCCATCTGGCGTGTTCAGTTTTGATTTTCCGCGACCCGAACCATCACTGGCTTGGATCAGAACCTCTGCGTAATCTTTGACCAGCCAATCTTTGACCTTTTCAAACCCGCTAACGGCTTCGCCGCTTTTGCGCGCCAGGCTGATCAGATCAACAACACGGTGCACCAACGCAGATTCAATCACGCCAACCAAATCGTCCGGCACAGTCACCGGCTGTTTGGCGGCCCGTGAAAACAGCCCCTTTTTTGTGGCCGCTTCCATGGCTTTGCGATCTGACGCAACCCAAATTCCGCGCCCAGGCAGCTTTTCCATCAGGTCTGGAACAACCAAACCATCCGGCGACACGGCAAAGCGAATCATCCCGAACTTAGGTTGAACTTCGCCTGTGGCAATGCACTTGCGCTCAGAACCGTCTGTCCGGTTCTTATTTCGTCCACCGCGCGTCATGCGTTAAGCCTCCGAAGCCTGAAATCAGGCTTCGGCTTCCTCTGTTGTGTCGTCGTCATCTGCAGTGGCCTCTTCCTCGGCTTCCAGTTCCGCAGGGTCTACCCAACCCAGCGCAATCCGAGCCGTCATAATCAGGCTTTGTGCTTCATCTAGGGTCATGCCGAATTGCTCGAGGATACCGTCATCCTTGATGCGTTCGCCATTGTCAGTGGTCCAGCCACCGGCAAGTTCCCAATCGGCGCAGGTTGCAAAGTCTTCCAATGTTTTCACATCATCGCCCGCAAGCGCCTCGATCATCTGAGGTGTTAGACCTTCGAATTCAAACAGGCTGTCTTCGACACCCAATTCGCGGGCCTTATCGATAGCCGCTTGGGCTTGCGCCTCAAGGTAATCACGGGCACGGGCCTGCAATTCGCCAGCGGTGGCTTCGTCAACACCGTCAATCACCAGCAATTCTTCAACTTCAACATAGGCAACCTCTTCGAGGTTGGTGAAGCCTTCGGACACCAGCAACTGGGCAAAGAACTCGTCAACGTCCAGCGTTTTAACAAACAACTGTGTGCGCTCTTCGAATTCTTTCTGACGACGGGCTGATTCGTCGGTTTCGGTCATGATGTCGATGTCCAAGCCAGTCAGCTGGCTGGCCAGACGCACGTTTTGACCGCGACGACCAATCGCAAGGCTCAGCTGTTCGTCAGGAACAACAACTTCGATACGCTCTGCATCTTCGTCAAAGACAACCTTGGTCACCTCGGCTGGCTGCAATGCGTTTACAAGGAAGGTTGGGATGTCTTCATTCCAAGGAATGATGTCGATCTTTTCGCCCTGCAATTCATTGACAACGGCCTGAACGCGGCTGCCGCGCATACCAACACAGGCCCCAACCGGATCGATGGAGTTGTCATAGCTGACCACAGCGATTTTGGCACGCGATCCGGGATCACGAGCAACCGCCTTGATGTCGATGATGCCGTCATAGATTTCGGGCACTTCCATCTTGAACAGTTCAGACATGAACTCTGGCGATGTCCGGCTCAGGAAAATCTGAGGGCCACGCGCTTCGCGGCGGACATCTTTGATGTAGCACCGAACGCGGTCATTTGGACGATAGCTTTCACGGCCAATTTTTTCGTTCCGACGCAGGATCGCTTCGCCGCGACCAACATCAACGATGACATTGCCGTATTCTTCGCGTTTGACCTGACCATTGATGATCGTGCCCTGACGGTCTTGGAATTCTTCGAACTGGCGATCCCGCTCAGCTTCACGAACCTTCTGCAAAATCACCTGCTTGGCAGATTGCGCGGCAATCCGACCCAGCTCCACCGGAGGCACTTCTTCAACAAAGGTGTCGCCCACTTCGGGGTTCGCCATATATTGTTTGGCTTGCTCAACAGTGAATTCGGACTGGTAGTTTTCCAGCTCTTCATCCGTCACAACAGTGCGGACCCGTGTGAAGGTCGCTTTGCCGGTGCGACGATCAATCGACACGCGGATATCCATTTCAGAGCCGTAGCGAGACTTGGCGGCACGCGCCAAAGATTCTTCCATCGCTTCAACAACCAACCCGGGGTCGATCATTTTTTCGCGGGCCACAGCCTCAGCGGTTTGCAACAGCTCCAGCTGGTTTGCAGAGGTAATTGCCATTGTACTTAATCCTCCTGAGAACCGGAATCGGTTTCGGTTTTAATCTCGTCAAATTCGTCTTCGTTCAGCGTGCCGGCTTCTTTGCGCTGGCGCATCATCTCTTTGATCAACTCGTCGGTCAGAACCAGTTTTGCGTCACTGAGCCAGTCAAAGGTCAGACCCACGGTCACAATCTCTCCGTCTTGCTCGAGGTTGATCAAAACATCGTCACCTTCAACGCCCGCCAGCACACCCTTAAAGCGGCGGCGCCCGTCGATCAGTTCGGTTGTTTCCAGTTTAACCTCATATCCCTCGTAAGTCTCAAAATCCTTGAGGCGTGTCAGAGGGCGGTCAATTCCGGGGCTTGATACTTCAAGGACGTATTGATCCAAAATCGGATCTTCTACATCCAAAATGGCGCTCACGGCTGTTGAAATGCGGGCGCATTCATCCACCGCAATCCCACCTTCGGGACGCTCGGCCATAATTTGAAGCGTATGAGTCTTGCCGCTCATCAAACGAATGCGCACAAGTTCGAACCCCATGTCCACAAGAACGGGTGTCACGATCTCGGCAAGGCGTCGATCCATTGCAGCTTTGGCTATCAGGTCGTTGGTCATTTCATCCAAACACAAAAAAACGGGCGCGCGGCCCGTTGGTCTTTCTCGGTGGTGCGTCAGTTGCCTGCCACGCCGCTGTTAGGGGGCATATACGCCTAACTGTTTCACATATCAAGCCCCGCTATCCCGACTTGCCAGATTCACCTAGTTTATTAGGGTGGCCCCAATTTGAGCGCTCAACCTTATGGAGAAGTTATGTCGGAAGTAACCCGCGACGAGTTGGTTTTGTCTTATGTCCGTGTTCGCCGCGCATTGGGCTACTTAGGGCTTCTCTTTCCCTTCCTTTTGATCTTGGGCGGTTACTTGTCTGAATCAGACGTGCTGCCTTCGGTCAGTGATTACTATCATTCTACCATGCGCGACATCTTTGTCGGCTCTCTCTTTGCGATTGGGGTTTTCCTGATCTCATATAAGGGCCACCCGCTGAAGGACGGCGAAAAACTGTCGGATGATATCGTCGCCACCATCGCAGGCCTATCGGCGTTTGGTGTGGCCATTTTCCCGAACGAGGGCGGCACCGGGCACCCGGAATCGATGTCGCAGATGATTCTTGGGCTAAAGATTGCCGCCGTGGGTCACTATATTTCGGCGATCATATTTCTGGGATCACTGGCCTATTTCTGCTTGGTGAAATTTGCAAAAACCGCCCTGCCCCATCGCCGCAGAATCTATCGGGCGTGTGGATGGTTCATCCTGCTGGGTGGCACCTTGGCGACTGTGGCCTCTTACTACAAAGTCTATGGGACTCCGGCCCAAAGCGCCTTTGTCGTTGAAAACAGACTCGTGCTCTGGGTCGAGGCGTTGGGGATCTGGGCCTTTGGGATCTCGTGGTTGACCAAAGGCAAGGCCGAGTTTTCGCGGATCTTGCCGCTGTTGCGCCACAAGCCCCCAAACCAGAAAGCCTGACCAGATCCGCATGTCCGAAAAAGTGGGGCGCGATTAAGCAAGTCCCCCTTCTTCGGCAATTTGATCCATCACCCGCACCAACTCGGCGCTGATGCCCGGTTCACTTAGCGCGTGGCCGGCGTTTCGAATCATCTTGAGATCGGCATTGGGCCACCGCTTGGCCAAACTCCAGGCCGACTCAGGGGGGCAAATCATGTCGTAGCGACCTTGAACAATGACACCGGGAATATGGGCAATCTTGGGCATATCCCGCAGGATCTGCCCATCCACTTCCAAGAAGGCTTTGTTCATAAAGTAATGGTTTTCCAGCCGTGCAAATGCCCGCGCATATTCCCCTGGCGGGTCGCCACCGTGCCCAGAAGAATGGATAGAGGCCAGCGCGTTTTCCCATTCGGCCCATGCTTTGGCATATTTGATCTCGGTTGGCATATGGCCCGAAAACAGCCGCTTGTGATACGCCGCGATAAAATCATGCTGCTCTTCGGCCGGAATTAAATCGGCAAACCGCGCCCAGGTTTCGGGCCAGAATTTGCCGGCCCCACCCCCATAGAACCAATCCAGTTCCGTCTGCGTGGCCAGAAATACACCGCGCAAAATCAAACCACGAACGGTTTCTGGATGGGTTTGCGCATAGATCAACGCCAGGGTCGCCCCCCAGCTGCCGCCAAACACAAACCACGTATCGATATCCAAAACGTCGCGAATATGTTCGATGTCAGCAACCAAATCCCACGTTGTGTTGTGATCAATGCTGGCATGAGGGGTGGAACGTCCGCAGCCGCGTTGATCAAACAAAACAATGCGATAAACCCGCGGATCGAAATACCGGCGCATTGCCGGGCTACAGCCGCCGCCCGGACCGCCATGCAAGATCACCACCGGAATGCCCTCTGGATTGCCGGTTTGCTCCATATATATCTTGTGGCCGTCGCCCACCTCTAGCATACGCTGATCAAACGGATCGATCGGCGGGTGCAAATAGAAGACTGCGCTTTTTTGGCCCGAGAATTTGTCCATGACTGTCCTATATAGTCTTACTGATACTAAAGAGCATATGGAGAGCAGAATGCAAACCGCTCAGACCACCGTAGACCCTTCGGAAGTCGCAAAATTCGAGGCCATGGCCGCAGAATGGTGGGATCCTAATGGGAAATTCAAGCCTCTGCACCTGATGAACCCATGTCGGCTGGACTATATCACCCAACAGATCGCAGGGGAATTTGATCGTGACCTCGCGGATGAGCGCCCGTTTGAAGGGCTGCGACTGTTGGACATTGGCTGTGGTGGCGGACTGCTGTCTGAACCCATGGCGCGCCTGGGGGCCACAGTGGTGGGCGCCGATGCAGCCGCCGGCAATATTCCCGTGGCACAGGTCCACGCCGAACAATCCGGGTTAGACATCGATTATCGCAACATCACCGCCGAAGAAATGGCCGCCAATGGCGAGCAATTTGATGTCGTTTTGAACATGGAGGTGGTTGAGCATGTGGCGGATCCGCTGGCCTATCTGACCGCCTGCAAGGACCTGTTAAAGCCCGGCGGGCTGATGCTGTGTTCCACCATCAATCGCAATCCCAAGAGCTTTGCCATGGCCATTGTGGGCGCGGAATTCATCATGCGTTGGTTGCCCAAAGGCACCCATGAATGGAACAAATTCATCACCCCACAGGAGCTTTATGCCCTGATCCGCGAGGCGCAGCTGGATCCGGTGGATCGCAAGGGCTTTGTCTTCAAGCCCATCAGTTGGAAGTGGTCGATTTCTGAGCGTGACCTGAGTGTGAACTATGTGACGGCGAGCCTCAAGCCGTTGACGTAAGCGATCGTGCCAAGCGGCGCGCCGTGAGTATTTTTAGCAAGATGAAATGAGAAACAGCGATGGGATTGATCAAAGAGGGTCACAACTTATTTGTGATCGATATCGACTATGTTGTGCCACTGGACCAAGTGCAGCCCCATATCGAGCCACATTTGAGTTTTGTGCGCGCGCAGTATGACGCGGGTGTGTTTTTGATGTCTGGCCCCAAAGAACCGCGCACGGGCGGTGTTGTGATTGCTGCGGCACCGGATCGCGCCACCATTGAAGCGATTGTGGCGCAAGATCCCTTTACGGCGGCCAAGGTCATGCGCTGCACGATCACAGAATTCAAAGGGTCCAATATGGCAGACGCGTTGAAGTAGGCGTTAGTCTTCTTCGAGTTTCTGGCGCAGATCGCGCAGGATCGGCAAAACTGCGCGGACTTTTTCGCCACCAAGGTCTGTGACCAAATCCGAAATCATCGGCGAGATGGCCGCCAGTGCAGCGTCGCGGGCCTGAATGCCGGAGGGGCTGATTGCAACCATCTTGCGGCGTGCGTCATCCCAATCGGGGCGAATGTGGATGTAACCCGCCCATTCCAACTTGCTGAGCGTGTTGGTCATCGCGCCACGGGTGACGTGGAAGCTTTTGGCGAGCTGGGCTGGGGAACGTTCGTCCGCCAAACGCGCCAGATGGTTCAGCACTGAAAAATGAGAGATCTCCATGCCTTTGGGCAGCACTTTGGTCAGCCGGTTGCGCACCAGCTGATCGGCTGTCAGCAATTCGCTGAACAGGGTAATGGCAAGGGGATAGCTATCGGTCATCATGGTCCATCGAACAATTGATCATGGCGCAGGGCAGGAATCTTGCGTCGTGCGGCCTCTGGCGCGTTGCTATCAAGAGTGATGAAGGTCACGCAAGCGTCTGTTCCGGCATCTGCAATGATTTCTCCCCAAGGGGACACCGCCAAGGAATGGCCATAGGTTTTACGAGGCCGATCTGAGTTCGCGTTATGCGTGCCAGTTTGGGCGGGGGCCAACACATAACACCCTGTTTCAATGGCCCGAGCCTGAAGCAAGGGCGCCCAATGCGCCGCCCCGGTCACCGGTGAAAAGGCTGAGGGAACCGTTAGAATAGTGGCGCCAGCCTGTGCCAATTTTCGGTGCAGATAGGGAAATCTGAGATCATAGCAGATGGTCATGCCCAAGCCGCCAAACGGGGTGTCCGCGCAGACCGCGCGGGTTCCCGGACGATATCCAGCCGATTCGCGATAGGTTTCGGTGTCTGACACCGTCACATCAAACATGTGGATTTTATCATACCACGCGGCAATTTCGCCCGCGGGTGTAATCAGGAAGGACCGATTGGCAAAGCGCCCCTCAGCGTCCTCCGTCTTGAGCGCCAACGACCCAATCAACAGCCAAATCCCATAGGTCTGCGCATCTTGGCGCAGGGCCGCCAAAGTCTGATCTTGAGATTGAGATTGCAGCACGCGATTTTGGTGACTGCGACTGGAAGAGATGCAATTGGTGACTTCGGGGGTCAGTACAAATTTGGCGCCGCCCAGCGCCGCTTGACGCAGGAAGTCTCGTGTTGTCACAAGATTGGCAACAGGATCATCCGACGCATTCAGTTGAAGCATGGCAGCGCGTGTCACAATTATGCTTTGAGCAGAGGGTCGAGTTTGCCCTGACGTTCAAGCTCATACAGATCGTCACAGCCACCAACGTGTTTCTGATTGATAAAGATCTGCGGCACCGTACGCCCTCCATTTGCGCGCTGAATCATCTCTGGTTTGCGCTTGGGGTTGGTGAGGACATTGATTTCAGTGAACTCGACCCCTTTTTGAGTGAGCAGGCGCTTTGCAGCGTGGCAGAAACCGCAGAGCGGTGAGGAATAGATCTCGATGTTCGACATGGTGTGTCCTTGGCGTTTCAAATTGCTTGGTGCCATATTTAGGGGCGCATGGCCACACGCGCCAGTACCACAACAGATTGTGAGTGGGCGTGTCCAGCCTGACACGCCAATGCGCAGGCCGAAAGTGTGGCCCCGCTTGTCATGACATCATCCACCAAAAGCACGGGGCGCCCATTCAAGATATCTCCACGGCGAGGATGCAGCCGAATGGAATCCTGCATCAACGCATAGCGCTGGGCAGCGCCTTGATTCTTGGTGGAAGCAGTGCGCCGATGTCGCTGCAACGCGTCGGGGCAATATTCCAACCCCGAAATCTTGGCGATTGATTCGGCCAGCAAGGCCGATTGATTGAATCGTCGTCGCATCATGCGGCGCCAATGCAGCGGGACCGGCACAATCACTGTGTCCTCTGACACAATGTCGCGACAGCTGCGCCACATCCATTGCGCGGCTGGCCGAGCAATTTCATGACGATCCCCATGTTTCAGCGCCAATACCATTTTGCGCGCGTTCCCATGATATAGCAGCGCTGCGCGCCCTTTGGTCCAAGGACGGTGCGTGATCAGGCAGGTGTCACATCGCTCTTCGCTTTGCCCGCCTGCCTGTCGTTCGCCCGGCAGGGGCGTGCCGCAAAGATCGCAACAAAGACCACCCAAAAAGGGGGTGTCGCGCCAGCAATTGCCGCACAGGCCAAATTCGCTGTCGACCAATGCGCCACAACTAAGACAGCATGGCGGGTAGATCACGCGCAGAGCCGTTTGAAACTTGTGCAACATCACAGTATCAACCCTGCCATGACACAGGCTCCTAGATTGACAGACCGATCCGCGCTGCTGCGCAACCGTGACCGCGCCTTGCGAGACCCCGCATTGTTTCTGCATGAAACCGCTGCTGAGGAACTCCAAGATCGCCTGTTGATGGTTAACAAGACCTTTACCAATGTGGCCGTCGTCACTGGTTTTCCCGATTTTTGGGCTCAGATTTGGCCACAAGCAACGTTGGTGGCCGATGAAGAGACATTGGATCTGCCTCAGGGACAGTTTGATCTGGTGATCCACGCCATGTCTTTGCATTGGGCCAATGATCCGGTGGGGCAAATCATACAATGTCGCCGGGCGCTGCAACCTGACGGGCTGTTCCTTGCGACCATGTTTGGCGGTCAGACGCTTGCACAGCTGCGGGCGGCTTTGGCAGAAGCGGAAATTGAGATCGCCGGGGGCCTGTCACCCCGCGTTGTGCCCATGGCTGAGATCCGGGATCTGGGTGGCTTGTTACAGCGCGCTGGGCTGACCCTGCCTGTGGCTGACAATCTGGAACTGACAGCGAGCTACACCAGCGCCTTTCATTTGATGAAAGACCTGCGGGCCATGGGTGAAGTCAACGCGATGGACGCGCGATTGCGCAGTCTGACACGCCCGTCGGTCCTACGACGTGCCGCGGACATCTATCGCGAGGTTCACGGCGACGGCGATGGCCGGATCCCAGCGACGTTTGAGTTGGTCTTTCTAACCGGATGGTGTCCTGACGACAGTCAGCCCCAACCACTGCGTCCGGGCAGTGCCAAAGCCCGGCTGGCCGAAGCCTTGGGAACCAAAGAAAGCCCACTGCGCGACTGAGACGTCGCATTGACCTGTGGGCCGGAACCGTTATGTCATTCTGAACGGCTGTGACCGATGAACAAAGGATTCCGGATGCTTGATAAATCCAACGCAGTGACACCCGCGCATGCGCCGGCTGATCACCCGCAGGTAAAGACACAAAAAGTCGGTGTTTTGCTGGCCAACTTGGGCACCCCTGATGCCACTGATTATTGGTCTATGCGGCGGTACCTGGGTGAATTTTTATCCGACAAACGTGTGATCGACCTTCCGACCTGGAAGTGGCAACCGTTGTTGCAGCTGATCATCCTGACAAAACGCCCTTTTAGCTCTGGCGCCGCCTATAAAACCATCTGGAACGAAGAGCTGAATGAAAGCCCATTGCTGACAATCACACGGGATCAGACCAAGGCAATGGCAGCACGGATGCAAAGCAAATATGGCGATCAGGTGATGGTCGATTTCTGCATGCGCTATGGCAACCCATCAACCGAAAGCAAAGTGCGCGCGATGGTCGAAGCTGGGTGCACCAAGATCCTGTTCTTCCCGTTGTACCCTCAATACGCCGGAGCCACGACAGCCACGGCCAACGATCAGTTTTTCCGCGCGTTGATGAAAGAAACCCATCAACCCGCGGCGCGGACCATTGAAGATTATTTTGAGCATCCCGCCTATATCGAAGCATTGGCCCAATCGATTGAACGCAAATACGCCGCAAGTGACAGCAAACCCGAAATGCTGGTTGTGTCCTATCACGGCATGCCAAAACGCTATTTGATGCAGGGGGATCCTTACCACTGCAAATGCCAGAAAAACACGCGCCTGCTCAAAGAGCGTCTAGGCTGGGATGACACCCAGATCAAGACCACTTTCCAATCCGTATTTGGTCGCGAAGAGTGGCTACGCCCTTACACCGTGCAAGAGGTCGCGCGTCTGGCCAAAGAAGAGGGCAAGAAGCATATCGCCGTGATTGCGCCAGCGTTTTCTGCGGATTGCATCGAAACACTCGAAGAGATCAACGAAGAGATCCGCGAGAGTTTTGAACATGCAGGTGGCGAACAGTTCACCTATATCCCCTGCCTAAATGATGACCCGGCCCATATCGCGGCCCTTGGTGACATCATTGATGAAAACCTTAAGGGATGGTTGGCCTAAGCCCGCATCCTGACTCAGGACAAAGAAAAAGGCGGTAGAAATCTACCGCCTTTTTCAAATTGTATGTCGCGAACGACTTAGTCTGCAACTGCAGCAGCAATTACCGCCAGGATAACCAGCGGAACGATGATGCCGGCAGAAGAAGAAGAAGCAGCTGCTTCAACAATCACTTCAGGTTCCATTACAGCAGGCTCAGGGTTGCCAGCAAATGCGGTAGAAGCAGCAGCAGTCAGAGCAGCAGCGAGAACGAGTTTTTTCATAGTATCCTCCAGAAATTCGCTTGGCCCAATAAAATACGGCGCCAAGCACCCAAGACTTACCTCGTGAGTCTGTCTAACCAGCTATCATTGCCAATTGCAAACCCAACTTGGCCGCAACTTGCGGCTCATTGCCTAAATGTCGTCAAATTAGCAACACTTGGGTGCCCACTTTGGCCAAAGCGAACAATTCTGAGATATGTTCGTTGTACAAGCCAATGCAACCATTCGAAGAGCGTCGCCCAATTTTACGCGTATCGTGCGTTCCGTGGATCCGATAATAGGTCCAGCTGAGATAAAGCGCGTGCGTTCCCAATGGGTTCTCCGGGCCAGCCGGGATAAAATCGGGCCATTCAGGATTGCGCTTTTTCATCGACGGTGTTGGTCGCCAGCTCGGACCTTCGACCTTGCGTGTCACACGTGTACGACCGCGCCGTGTCAGCTCTTCGGTCAAGGGAACGCTTGAAGGATAGAGCTTATACATGTCACCTTCGGGTGCCCAATAATGCAGCGCGCGTGAATCGATATCCACCAGCACGGCGCCATTGTTCAAATTGTCGAAATAGGGCCGCCAATCAAGCGTGCGAAAGCTTGAGATGTTGTGACGCACAGACGACGTCACTTCGGATTCAAATTCGACGGTATCAACACCGTCAACGCTCTGTGCAATCGCCGGAGCCCCCAACAAAGATGCGGATCCCGCGATGAACGCACGGCGGTTCAATTTGGTGTGATCGTTAGTCATAGCACTACGTAGCCTCCAATTGCTGCTGTTTCACAGCTTTGAGCCGGATAATATGGCGCGAATGCCTCAGTCGCAAATCAAACACCTGTTAAATGCTCATGTAACATCAATGTGGGTTTGAATCGACACGCCGCACCCGCTAGGTCTTATTAAAAATTACAGGTGATCTTCTATGCTGCGTCTCATTAGCCTAATTCTCATCACTGTGGTCACTTTGTCCGCCTGCACCACAACAGCAACGGAAACGCCTTTGGGGCCTGATGGCAAACCATTGCCGCGTTTGTACCGTATCCGCGCTGGCGACACCTCTGCCATTCAATTCCGCATGCTCGATTCGGTAAATGCCCTGCGGTCCGCAGCCGGAGCCAGCGCAATTGATTTGAACGCACAGCTGAACGCCGCCGCCGCCACACACGCCCGCGACATGTCGGTGCAAAACCGTCCGTGGCACTTTGGGTCTGATGGGTCCTCTCCCATTGAACGCGTTCAACGCGCTGGGTACTTTGGGCCGCTGCTAGGGGAAAACATCTCGGAAACCTACGAGACCGAGATTGAGACACTTGGCGCTTGGATGGAACGTGAAGATACCCGTCGCGTCATCTTGGACCCTGCCGCAACCAACATGGGCTTTGCCTGGTTCCAAGAATCAAACGGCAAGATCTGGTGGACCATGGTGGTTGGCGGCGATGCCTCTACTGTTGCTGAGGATGTCGCCACCTAAGGACTTAGGGGTTGATCCAGATCGGCGTGCCGTTCTTTACCATCGCATAAATCTGTTCCATTTGACGGTTGGTGACTGCAATGCAGCCCGCCGTCCAATCGATCAGCTCGCGGGGCACGTCCTTGGGACGGCCATGAATAAAGATTTCCCCACCCGGATCTTCACCCGCCGCCTCAGCGCGGGCCACGTCTTCGGCGTTTGGATAAGAAATGCCCAGCGATAAATGAAACTGACTGTTTGGATTGCGGCGATCGATGAAATACTGCCCCTCAGGGGTTTTGCCGTCACCTTCGATCCCTTTGTGCCCAGCCGGCGCGAACCCCAGACCAATCCGATAAGATTCAAGCACCTCGTCATTGTGCAACAGGTACATCTTGCGCGCGCCCTTGTTGACGACAACGCTGGTGACCTCGGGGCCAGAGTAGGATTTGAACTTTGAAGGGCCCGAACATGCCGCCAGCCCAACAAGGGCCAGCGCCAAACAAAACAACCTGACAACACGCATTTTCTGCTCCGCGATTTTTGCCCAAACTAACGCGGTTGGGCACACATCTATAGCGCTTATTGACCCTTCACGCAGATGTGCGCGAAAATTTGGCCACGAGTTCAATGTGCGAAGACCAGCGGAACTGATCAACCACCTGCACCCATTCAAGCTGATATCCCGCGTCACACAGGGTGCGGGCCTCGCGCGCAAAGGTCACGGGGTTACACGACACAAAGGCCAAAACAGGCACTTTGGATTTGGCCAATTCTTCGACCTGCGCCTCGGCTCCGGCTCGGGGTGGATCCAGAACCACCGCGTCAAATTTTTCCAATTCATCCGGCATCAATGGACGGCGAAACAGATCCCGCGCAGCATGGGTGATCTTCTTAAGGCCTGTTGCACGACGCCAGCCCAAATCCAATGCGGCCATCATCTCGCGATCCCCTTCAACCGCGTGGATTTCTGCCGTCTTAGCCATCGGCAGTGCAAAAGTTCCACAGCCCGCAAAGAGATCCGCAACCTTAGCCGCCTCGCCCACAATTTCGGTCACCGACGCAAGTAAAGCCGCTTCGCCATCTTTGGTCGCCTGCAAAAAGCTTCCGGCCGGGGGCGCCACTTTGGCGTTGCCAAACAAATGCACCGGCGGTTCGCGTTGGGCCAAAACTTCGTCCCCCCAAGTCAATCGCGCCAGCTTGAACTCTTCCACAACAGCCGACAACGCAACACGCAAATTGTCGTCCAAAGGCTTACCGCCCGTCACAGCCAAATCCAAACCAACCAAAGACAGCGTGGCTTGAACGCTCAGCTCGGCCTTACGACTGCTGCCAACAATCGAAAGCTTTTCTGCCGCTGGGATGGCCGCCATCAGATCTGGATGCAGCAGATGACATTCTGGGATTTGCACCATCACATCCGAGCCTTTGGCGTGAAATCCAGCCATCGCACCCTTTTTGGTCCGCTTGGCTGACAGCGTCGCCCGGCGGCGCGTTCTAGGCGCAGAGGTTTTGATGTCGCGAAAAACCGTTTCCAAGTCCTGTGCGGCCAAGGCATGGCGCACCACACCGATCTTCCAATCAGCAACAAAGTCATCCGTCGCGTGCTGCATCTGACAGCCACCGCAGGTCTTATAGTGTCGGCACGGGGCAGCAACACGTTGATCCGAAGGGGTCACAATGCGGATATTGGTCAGCCGGGTGCCATCCAAGACGCCGGTGACAGTTTCACCGGGCAAAGTCTGCGCGGCAAAGATGGGGCCGTCGGCGATCCCGTCGCCTTGGTGACCCAGTCGGGTGATGGTAATTTCAGTCATGCCCTGACCTAGCCCGACAGCCAATTTTACAAAAGCCCTATTCTGCGGCCGCTGTGAGATCAGCCCCGATAAATCCGCCCGATTGCCGATCCCAATAGCGCGCGTAAAGACCTTTCATCATCAACAACTCTTCATGGGTGCCCTGTTCCACGATTCGACCCTGATCCATCACAATGATGCGGTCCATCTGGGCAATCGTCGACAGGCGGTGCGCAATCGCCAGAACGGTTTTGCCCTCCATCACCCGTTCCAGCGCGGTTTGGATCGCCGCTTCAACCTCGCTGTCCAGAGCACTGGTTGCTTCGTCTAGGATCAAAATCGGCGCATCTTTAAGGATGGCGCGTGCCAAAGCGATTCGCTGACGTTGACCGCCAGAAAGCTTAACCCCTCGTTCACCGAGATGCGCCTCATACCCGGCCCGATCTTCGTGATCTTTGAGGTCGCGAATAAAGACATCCGCCTCAGCCTTTTGCGCAGCTTCGACCATCTCTGCATCGGTCGCATCCGGGCGTCCGTAAAGAATGTTCTCACGCGCGGAGCGATTGAACATCGCCGTTTCCTGCGTGACCATCCCAATGTGGCGACGCAGGCTTTCCTGCGTGACATCGCGCAGGTCTTGCTCATCAATCTGCACCTTGCCCGTTTCTGGGTCATATAGGCGCAATAGCAATGCGACCAAAGTCGACTTGCCAGCGCCTGACGCCCCGACGATGCCCAGTTTTTCGCCCGGTGCGATGGTGAGTTGGACGTCTGAAACGCCACCAGCCTCTCGGCCATAGGCAAAGCTGACATCCTGCAAGGTGATGCTGCCTTTGGGCACGCTCAGCTCTGTCGCAGAGCGAGAATCCTCTAGTCGGGTCCGGGCTGTCAGCGTTTTCAGCCCGTCCTCAACTTCACCAATGTTGGAATAAATTCCCATTAGAGAAAAGCTGAACCATCCTGTCATCTGCGCAATCCGCAAAGAAATGGTCCCGGCCGTGGCAATCTCACCAGCCGAAGCGGCCCCACTTGTCCAAAGCCACAAAGCTCCGCCGGTTAGCACCACAGGCAGCAAGCCCCCAACCGTCATCAGAACAAAGCGAAACAATGCAGAGATCGCCCCAAAGTCCCGCGCTTTCAGGCGGAACTTATCCATCGCATTCAGCGCTGCTTTGTCTTCGTGATCTGCATGGGCAAACAGCTTGACCGTTTTGATGTTGGTGATCGTATCCACCACTTGCCCCGATACCATAGCGCGCGCGCCGGCGCGCGACTTTGCATGGTGTCGAATGCGGGGCAAGAACCAGCGGATCGCAACGATATAGAGACAAAACCACGCCAGAAAGGCCAATCCAATGCGCCAATCAATCGAAGCCAGCAACACAAGCGATCCAACCGCCGCGGCAAATGCAAAGGCCACAACGTGAATGCATTCTGTCACCACCTGCGTCAGGGCCTGTGACGTTTGCATCTGCTTTTGCGCAATACGGCCGGCAAAGTCATTGTCAAAGAACTCAACCGATTGCCCAAGCGTCCAGCGGTGTAGCCGCGACAGGATCAGCGGGCTGAGGTTTGGCACCAGAAAATAGCCCAACGCCAAGGCGGACATGCCCAAGATAAAGGGCCGAAACGCGAGGAAAAATCCAATAGCGACAAGGATCAGGACGATGTTGCTGCTTGAAAAGTAGGCCTCTGGCCCCGCTGCGATGGCCGAGTCGATCACCATGCCCAACAACAACGCAGTCAACGCATCCATCGCCCCGGCGATCGATGCAAAGACCGAAGCAAAGGCAATTCCAACCCAAGAATCCGCCAGCGCCCAGCGCATGAAAGACCCCAAAGTTTGCGGCGGAGGTCCTGAGGCTGGGCGGAACGGAGAAACCAAACGATCTGCAAATGTCATAAATCACCTATCTCTATCCAAGGTCAGATAGCACGCATTCCCGCGAGACAAGATAGCTATTCGTCAAGCAGTTGCTCTTTGCTCTTCTCAAAGCCGGAATTGATCCAGGATGTTTCCAAAGCCTTGAGGCGCTTTCCAAGCGTTGGGCCGCTGAATTCAGGCATCAAATCTTGGGCTTTGACGGGGAAAACCGCGTCGGATCCCGCCTTGGCCACAGGCAAATCAGTGTGCGAGAACGGGTGCTCCAGCATCGCGGATCGCAACATCAAGATAGTGACCGCCTTGAAATACCCATAGCGGTAGCCAAGTTCTCCTGCTCCAATAACAGAGCCTATTTCGCCCCGAAACAGCGCAAGATCGCGTTTTTGAACATTGGCCAAACGCAGGTCGTTGCCTTCGACATTGCCCCCAAGTGCTGCCAAACGACAGATCGGATCGGGGTCAGCATCTGCCTGCGCCTCGGCCAGTGTTAGGGGGCCAATGGCTTTGTGATCAGCACCGGGCAAAATCATCGTCAAAACGCCAATCATTTGCATCGTCGCCAGCGCCGGTGCCGGATCTTTTGCACTCAACAGCTTGATCACTTCGGATCCGACCCGTTCGCGCGAAAGCGTCTCTAATCCAGCCAGATTCGACGAAATCGCCGCCAAAGCATCGGGATCCATCCCCGTCATCGGATCCCCGTACCAAGCAGAGAACCGAAAGAACCGCAGGATCCGCAAGTAATCTTCGCGGATACGCATGTCAGGATCCTCGATGAACCGAAGCGCACGCTGGCTCAGATCCTTTAATCCGCTGCCCAAGGGATCAACGACGGTGCCGTCAGCATCGGCATAAAGCGCATTCATTGTGAAATCACGGCGGCGCGCGTCTTCTTCGATGGTTTTCGCAAAGGCCACCACAGCATGGCGCCCATCGGTTTCAACGTCGCGTCGATAGGTCGTGATCTCAAACTGAATATGATCGGAAACCACCGTCACAGTGCCATGATCAATCCCGGTGGGCACAGCATGCAGACCCGCCGCTGTGGCCAGACGCATCACCGTTTCTGGGGTCGCATCCGTCGAAATATCAAGGTCATTCACCGGCACGCCCATCAAAGCATTGCGCACACAGCCCCCAACAAAATAGGCCTCATGGCCGGCATCGCGCAGAAATCGAAAAACCGCCTGACTGGCTGGCTGAGAAATCCACGCCCCTGTCACCTTCATGTGGACATCCGTTCGGCAAGACCACGCAGAATCCGGGCGGTTGCCCCCCAAATATAGTAGGGACCAAAGGGAACCGTGAAATAGTGACGCTGTTGGCCCCGCCAGCGACGCGACTGAATGGCAAACCGGCTGGGATCCGACAGATGCGCAAGCGGAACTTCAAACACCTCGGCCACTTCGCTGGGGTCAGCAGTGGCCACAAACCGGTCATCCACTAAGGCAAGCACCGGTGTCATGGTAAATCCGGTCACCGTTTCATGAGACGGCAGCTGGCCAAGAACCTCGACCATTTCAGGGGGCATTCCCACTTCTTCTTGGGCTTCGCGCAGGGCGGCGGCCACAACATCGGCATCGCTGTCTTCAACTTTGCCGCCGGGAAACGCAATTTGCCCCGGATGATGCTTAAGCTTTGACGATCGTTTTGTCAGAATAACCTGCAGCGCACCGTCACGCGGCACCAACCCCACCAGAACAGCCGCCGAACGTAGTTTTTGCCCCGCGGGCAACACCACATCCGGGTTTAGATCAAAATCCGACGAGGCTGCGCTTGTCTTCTCAAGCGCAGCCTTCACGTGGATGATCTGTTGGGTGATCTGATCAGACGTCACCCGACGCCCCTTTGGCCTCTTTCCCTACGGTGGCAGGATCAAGGTCGTATTTCGCACCACAGAACTGACAATCCGCCGTCACCCGACCATCGTCTGTCATCATGGTTTGGATTTCCTTGGCCGAATAGATCGACAAGGTCTGTCGCACACGCTCTTCGGAACAGCTGCAGCCAAATTTGACCGATTGGGCGTCATAGACCCGGGGTTGTTCCTCGTGAAACAGCCGCACAAGCAAATCGGTGGGTGTCACATGTGGACCAATCAGCTCCATGTCTTCGACCGAAGACAGCAAAATATTGGCGCGATTCCAGTTCTCTTCCGCGTCGCCATCCATCAGATCGCGTGCGTGCAGCAAACCGTCATCCCCGGTGGCCTCGTTGCCTTTGGCAAAGGGAGACGCTTTTGGCATGTGCTGCAGCATTACACCGCCAGCGCGCCAATGCTCGGCCACACCCGGTTCGCTTGATTTGCCAAAGCTCAGCTCAAACCGCGTTGCAAGCTGTTCGGACTGGGCAAAATAGGCCTCGGCACAATCAGACAAGGAGGTTCCTGAAATCGGTGTCAGACCCTGATAAGGCACCATGCCTTTGCCCTGATCGATCAAGATCGCAAAATACCCTTCTTGCAGTTGCTCAAACGGGGTGCCGTCACTCAACGCATCCTCATCATAGCTGGCATAGGCCCGAATGCGCGCCGAACCGCCCTCTTCTTCGGGGCCATAGTAATCCGTCGCAATCATGCGAACCGCACCTTTGGCCTGAACCTGCAGCGACAGTTTCCAGCGCAGCTCGATTGTTTGGCCAATCAGGGCGGTGAGCATGGCCATTTCGGCGACCAGCGCTTCGACCACAGGCGGGTAATCGTGCTGCTTTAGAACATCACTCAGCAAGCCGTCCAAACGCGCTACGCGTCCGCGGATATCAGATTTATCAAGTTGGAACGGGATGACAGTATCGTCCCAGGCAATTTTGTTACCAAGTGTCATTGGGTTTCCTTATGCGCTTGGCGTTGGCATACAGGCTCCATATAGGTGTCGCAAGCGAGAGACCAAGAGAGGCTGTAGATGATTTTACGCATCGGAACCCCACCTGAGCAGGGCCGTAAATATGTACTTCGTGCAGGAGCTTATGTGATTTTGCCGCGCGGGAACGATGTTTTGCTGACCCATCAGTCACACCCCTTCCCCGAATTTCAACTGCCCGGCGGCGGGATTGATCCCGGCGAATCACCCATTCCCGCCCTGCACCGAGAGGTGGCAGAAGAGACCGGTTGGACTATGTCAGCCCCTCGGCGCCTCGGTGCGTTCCGTCGCTTTACCTTTATGCCTGAGTATGAAATCTGGGCCGAAAAGCTGTGCACAATCTATGTCGCCCGCCCCGGCCGAAAATTGTCAGAACCCTCTGAACCGGGCCACACCGCAGTTTGGATGCCCGCGCAGGCCGCCTTGGGTGCCCTTGGCAATGAGGGCGATGCGCATTTCTTGGCGCAAACGCTCTAACCACCGTCAAATTCAAGCAAGATGGCAGAAACATCGTCACCGAAACTGTCAGACCCGGTGTAGTCGGACAATCGCCAGACAAAAGCATCCAGAAACGCCGGCCCACCCAGATGTGAAATCTCTGTCAACATCGGGAACAACCCCTGTGTGTCCAGCATTTCCCCGTTGGCATCGGGGCATTCTGTGATCCCATCCGAGGGAATGAACAAACGATCCCCCGGGCGCAGCGTCATTTCGTATTGGTCAAACGTTGCTTTTTCAAACAGCCCCACTGGCATGCCGCCAACGCCGGTAATTTCACACGATCCGTCGCGGCGCTGAACCACGGGGTGGGGATGACCAGCCTGACACATCACCACCTTGCCAGAGGTCAAATCAAGCTGGGCCAACAACAGCGTAAAATAGTGTTCGGTCTCCATCTCGGTTAAAACCATCTGATTGAGTTTGCTCACCACTTCGGACGGCGGAAGCGCTATGAAACTGCCGTTTTCTTGTTTCTCAAGCGCGATGTTCTGGTCCGGCACAGTCGAAGACAGCACCCCCGCCAATCGCGCCGTCATCAGCGCCGAGCTGATCCCATGGCCCGAAACATCGATGGCAAAAAGCCCAATGCTTTGATCATCGATTGGAAAGACCCCAACAAGATCACCACCGACATGCCCGCTGGATTGCAGCAGCAAAGACACTTTGGCCGAATCAAAGTCATGATAGCTCTCGCGGATAAGCGACTGCTGGAGTTTCTTGGCCTCGAGCAGGTCACTGTCAATTTCATCATAAAGTTTTTGAAGCTCTGCCAAAGTGGCGCCGATCAGCGTGTTTTTTTCCGTCAGCTCGCGTTCCATTTGCAAGATCCGCTCGCCCGCATTCAAACGGGCCCGCAGTTCAGATCCGTCCACTGGTTTGGTCAGAAAATCATCTGCACCGCAATCTAACCCTTTCGCCACAGCCTCCTTTTCACTTTTGGAGGTCAGCAACACAAAGTACCCATAGTTTTCACGCGGCAATTTGCGAAATGTCTGGCAAAACTCCAACCCATCCATGCCCGGCATCATCCAGTCGCTCAGCACAATATCAGGTTGGATTTCAGCACAGATTTTCAGCGCTTCTTCCCCTGTTTCTGCCTCAATAATTTCATAGCCCCAGCGTTTCAGAGAGGCCGTTAAGATGCGTCTTTGCAGCCGGCTATCATCCACCACCAAAACACAGCGGTTCTTTACCTCTAGTGTTTCGGTTTCCAACGGCAATAGCGTGCGACTGCTCACATGATCTCTCCGACTGCATCACTGCCGGAATAAATCCCAGCCTTTAACAAGCGGTGAAGTCTAAAATTTTTCCTTTTGATCCGGTCTCAGCCATCGATTGTTAAGGTTTGCGGGCCAAACTGATCAGCGCCTGTAGTTAAGGAAACTGTTATGATTGACTGGACCCGCATCACCAACCTGCGTGACGAAATTGGCGCAGATGATTTTGACGAAGTGGTTGAGCTCTTTTTGGACGAGGTCCATATCGTCATCGAAAAATTGCGCTCTGCCCCCGATCTAGGGGCGTTAGAGGCTGATTTTCACTTCCTCAAAGGCAGTGCGCTCAATCTTGGATTCACCACGTTTTCGGAAAAATGCCACAACGGCGAACGCCAAGCGGCCTTGGGGTTGATGGCACAAGTCGACCTAAAGGACATTTTGGATTGCTATGATCACTCCAAAGCACATTTTGCGCAGGAATTACCAAATCGCTTTGCCGCTTAGTTTAGATCACAAATTCCGCAATGGTTTCGTCATCGGTGATATCGGAATAGACAAACCCATGCGCTTCGAGTTTCTCAAACAGCGCGGGAAAGTTTTCCGGTCGTTTGGTTTCAATCCCCAAAAGCACCGACCCAAAGTTGCGGGCGTTTTTCTTGAGATACTCAAACCGGGCAATGTCATCTTCTGGGCCCAGCGCCTCAAGGAAATCGCGCAAAGCACCCGGGCGTTGTGGCAGCCGCAACATCAGGTATTTTTTCAATCCAGCATGCCGTTGAGACCGCTCTTTGATATCAGGCAGACGCTCAAAATCGAAATTCCCGCCCGAGGTCACGCAGACCACCGTTTTCCCGGAAATTTGATCTTTTAGATCCGCAAGCACATCCACAGACAACGCGCCGGCGGGTTCGAGAACAATGCCTTCGACGTTCAACATTTCCAACATGGTGGAACAGATGCGATCTTCGGGGCAGGTATAGACGTCGGGTTTTGCGACATCTCGCAAAATTTCAAATGGCGCCGCGCCAATTTGCGCAACCGCTGCGCCATCCACAAAGGAGTCGACTTTGTTCAACTTGACCAAAGCCTGCGCTTCTAGCGCCGCCTGCAGGCTGGCTCCGCCTTTGGGTTCGACGTACCGCAAACGGGTGGTTGGTGACACTTCGGCCATATATTGAGTGATGCCGGCAGAGAGACCCCCACCGCCAACTGGCAGTACAACCAAATCAGGGGCACGGCCCAGCTGAGCCGACATTTCAGCGGCAACACTGGCCTGTCCTTCGATCACATCCGGATCGTCAAAAGGCGACAAAAAGTGCCCCCCGACCTCTTTGCAATAGGATTGGGCCGCGTCCAACGTGTCATCAAAATAGTCGCCAACAAGGCGGATTTCGACGTTTTCACCGCCAAAAATACGAGTTTTTTCGATTTTCTGCTGAGGTGTGGTGACCGGCATAAAGACAACGCCTTTGACACCAAAATGCTTGCTGACAAACGCCACGCCCTGCGCATGATTTCCCGCACTTGCACAGACAAAAACTTCGAGTGAGGGATCCCGCGCCAAGGCTTTGCCCATCGCGTTCAACGCACCGCGAATTTTGTAGCTGCGTACGGGGCTTAGATCTTCGCGTTTCAGCCAAATATCAGCGCCATATTTCGCAGACAGGTGATCATTGCGCTGCAAAGGCGTTGCTGGAAACAACGCCCGCATCTGCTGCTCGGCCACACGGGCTTTTTTCAGAAAATCGCTCATGCCCATTCTGTGAAACAAGCCTCCCCCAAAGGCAAGGGGTTTGGAGGAGGTGGCGCGAAGTATCCAGACTTCAGCGCAACTCCCGCTTTTGCACAAAGTACCCGTAAATCGTGGTTAGGATACTGATGTTCACCACAAGCAGCAGGGCCTGCAATAGAAGAGGCACAACAAATGCGATGACACTGTTACCAACGACCAAACTTAACAGATAGGGAAGCATGTCAACAGCGCCGTTCACCATGCCTGTCACAAGCGCACAGACGATAATTGCACCCATGGACCCGGACATCGCCCCAACAGCATCTCTAAGGTCCAGTGGTTTTTCAATGGCTGTCGCTGGCAAAATTGGGCTGACGCAATAAAAAAGAACCATGAGGGGCGTAGTAACAATCAGCGAACTAAGCCAGATAGTAACCAAGACCCCCGCACCGAACCCAGACACAGCAGGATTATTAGAAGCATCAATCAGCATGCTTTGAAGCAGCGGCGTCACAATGGGCATGATTAGATACACGATGACTAGGGCCGGAATGAGCATCATCAAACTAATGAGCAAACCCCTAAAAAAGTAGGCCGCAGATAGCGACAAATTGCCTTTTAGGAACAGGCCTCTCGGAGAAGTATCTAGCAAAATAAATTGATGCCATTTCACGATCATCAACAAAAACACAACGAAGAAGAGGATGAGAGTGATAACGAAGGGGCCGAGGGGAATTTGACCTGAAAAATCTGAAACCAAAAGCCGAAATGCGCCGTAGACGAGGGCCGCGAATATCCCTGTTGGAATCACAAAAATATGTAGGACCGCTTTGGGGTTTGTGACCACCATCAAAACCGCGTGCCAACAAATTCTAAGACCTAACATAAGTGCTCCAAAGTGTTTTTTTGCAAAAAACCACATCCACAACAGGGTGAAAAGGTCAGGTTTCCCGCACCACCTTGCTCTTGGGGCCAAAACCCGGTATCGCGCATGCGATTATACGTAACGTGTCAGAGGTCCTCATGTCCGCGCCCAAAAAAGTTGTTCTGGCCTACTCCGGTGGCCTCGATACTTCGATCATCCTGAAATGGTTGCAAACCGAATATAACTGCGAAGTTGTCACCTTCACCGCCGACCTGGGTCAGGGTGAAGAGCTTGAGCCAGCGCGCAAGAAGGCTGAACTGCTGGGGATCAAGCCCGAGAACATCTTTATCGAAGATGTCCGCGAAGAATTTGTGCGCGACTTTGTGTTCCCGATGTTCCGCGCCAACGCGCTCTACGAAGGTGAATATCTGTTGGGCACCTCAATTGCGCGCCCGCTGATTTCTAAGCGTTTGGTCGAAATCGCCGCCGAAACCGGTGCTGATGCGGTGTCTCACGGCGCAACTGGCAAAGGCAACGATCAGGTTCGTTTTGAATTGGCCGCTTATGCGTTGAACCCAGACATCACCGTGATCGCCCCTTGGCGTGAATGGGACCTGTCCAGCCGTACCAAGTTGCTGGAGTTTGCTGAGGCCAACCAAATTCCTATCGCCAAAGACAAACGTGGCGAAGCGCCCTTCAGTGTGGACGCCAACCTGTTGCACACCTCGTCCGAAGGTAAAGTGCTGGAGGATCCCGCAGAACAAGCCCCGGATTACGTCTATCAGCGCACCGTTGCACCAGAAGATGCGCCCGATACCCCGGAAATCATCACCATCGGGTTTGAAAAAGGCGATGCTGTGTCGATCAATGGCGAAGCCATGAGCCCAGCAACGATCCTCACCAAGTTGAACGATCTTGGCCGCACCCACGGCATCGGCCGTTTGGACTTTGTTGAAAACCGCTTTGTTGGCATGAAATCCCGCGGCGTCTACGAGACCCCCGGCGGTACTATTCTGCTGCAAGCACACCGTGGCATCGAACAGATCACATTGGACAGTGGCGCAGGCCACCTGAAAGACTCGATCATGCCGCGCTACGCCGAGCTGATCTATAACGGTTTCTGGTACTCGCCCGAGCGTGAAATGCTGCAAGCGCTGATCGACAAAAGCCAAGAGCATGTGACCGGCACCGTCACACTGAAGCTTTACAAAGGGTCCGCCTTTACCGTGGCGCGCGATTCAGATCATTCGCTCTACTCCGAAGCGCATGTGACCTTTGAAGAAGACGCTGGCGCCTACAACCAAGAAGATGCCGCAGGCTTTATTCAGTTGAACGCGCTGCGCTTGAAATTGCTGGCTGCACGGGATCGTCGCCTGAAAGGGTGATCGCATCCACGTTTCATTGCAGTAAAATCAGGCCGTCCCTTGGGGCGGCCTTTTTATTTGCGTCGCCGACGCTAACGAAACGTCATGATTGTCTAATACCGCCGATGCCCTCATAGCTTTGGCACCCAACACATGAGGCTGCCATGACTATGAATGATATGATCGACTTGGTCCAAAAGGGCGTCACTCACAGCGGCTTTTCAGATCGGCTCAAGTTCGATTGCGGCGAAGACGGGGTTTTGCGCATCGCAGGTGGTCAGGTCGCAAGCACCGATGGTGAGGCCGATTGCACGCTCAAAATCTCGCTAGAAAACCTAGAGAAGCTGATCAAAGGCAAATTGAACCCAATGACAGCGGTGCTGATGGGGAAAATCAAGATCTCAGGTAACCCTGCCATCGCGATGAAGCTCAAAGAGCTGCTGTGATCACAGCTTAAACTGCGCAAGCTTTTCGTAAGACGGCAGGGCTAGGGCGCACAGCTCTGACTGTTTGTCATCCAGATCAGGCAGCGGCCCTTCGGCTTTTGCAAAGCCCGAAGATCGGTGCACCGCCCCGTACCAATGCGGGGCCCAAACACCGTCCTCTGGATGACCACCCGGCGCCCAGCGCAGCATTTCCGAACGAAAACTTAGCCCAATAGCCTCGCATAGGGTTTGTAACATGCCCTGTGGATCGCACCGAATATCGGCGCTGTCGATCACGACGGGGGATTGTCCAGCTTCAACCACAGCATCAAACAGCGCCGCTTGCTGGACAAAGCCGATATCAGCCAACGTGGGATCTTCGTATTTTGCGCCAAAGCTGGCAATGACACGGGCTGGGTGACGGATTAGAAACACGTTTTTGACGTCCTTCATCCAGTGGCGCGGCACAGCATCCAACATGTGTTGAGTCATGTGTTTTTGGTAAAAATGCGGCTTTCCCGCAGGAATAGGCCCTAAAAGAGACGCCGCAACCGTCTCTGGATTTTGGGATTGCGACGCCAGGATGTCATCTCGCATGGGATGATCAAATCCTGTCAGCTTCAGATACGACGCATAAAAGGGCTCGTCGATCACAGCGCAATCTGCCCGGGCGCCAAAGGCATACATCATGGCCGTCGACAAATTTCGAGGGCCCGACCACATCGCAATCCGCATACAACTCTCCTGTTATTTCCCGCAGCCTAGGGTGCAAAACGGGGTGAGAAAACACCGGAGATCTACGGTCACCAGCACTCAAGCTTGCGTGACATTCTGTTGCAGCCCTATCTAAGCCGCAGCCTATGGCGCATGTTATCCACAGGAGGACATCGCATGCTGACAATGAATGATCTGAAATCTGCCCTACTCTTTGGCGCCATTTTGATTGGGCTTGCCGTAAACTGTAGCCGCGCAAATGCGGCGTCCGAAGAGGTTCTGACGGTGGCTGGCGGATGCTTCTGGTGCGTTGAATCAGATTTTGAAAGCGTCGCAGGCGTGTCCGAAGCGATCTCTGGATATATCGGTGGCACCACGGCCAACCCGACCTACAAACAAGTCAGCAAAGGCGGATCCGGGCACTATGAGGCAGTGCAGATCCACTTTAATCCGAACCGGGTGTCACGCGCCCAGTTGCTGGACATGTTCTTTCGTTCCGTTGACCCAACCGATGCGCGTGGTCAGTTCTGTGATCGCGGCGAGAGCTACCGCACAGCCATCTTTGTGTCCAATGATCGTGAAAAACAGCTGGCTCAAACCGCAAAGCGGAATGCCCAAGAGGCATTGGGGCAGAAGATTGTCACGCCAATTCTCACCGCCAGCACGTTCTATCAAGCCGAAGACCGGCACCAAGATTACTATAAAGGCAAGCAGCGGGTATTGACGCGCTTTGGACCCATCAAGCAGTCCAGCGCCTATAAGCGCTATCGCAAAGCCTGTGGCCGCGACGAACGGGTCAAAGCTCTGTGGGGAGACAGCGCGCCCTTTGCGGACGCGCATTAGTCACCAATCCAAAACCTCTTTGAGGTCTGGAATCACATCAGCAGTGCCTTGACGGGTGACCATAATCGCCGAAGCTCTGATGGCCATTTCAATTGCACTGGCATTGCTCATGCCGCGATCCCGCCCAGCAAGGAAATAGCCCGTAAAGGTGTCCCCTGCCCCCGTTGTATCAACCGGATCGACCTTGATTGCAGCAAAATCCACGGCTTCCCAGCCGCTGGCGCGTTCATAAAGGGTGCAGCCGTCCGCGCCTTTGGTGACGATCACTGTGTCGACGTCCATTTGGGCAGATGGCTCTAGACCTGTTGCCTGCTGCAATTGCGCCATCTCGATTTCATTGAGCACAAGAATATCAAGATAGGGCAACACTGATTTGACCGCCGGCGCTGAAAACGGCGCTGCGGCATAGGCGACGGTCAGCCCCAGTTTCGACCCTGTTTCTGCGGCAAACAGCTGTTCATTGGTTTCGTTCTGCATCACCAGAACGTCGCCACGCGCGGCGGCCGACAATGCCAGACCCACAGAATCCATCGCGATTTGATGGTTGGTGCCGGGGAAGACAACGATGGCATTTTCGCCTTCTGCGTCCACGGTGATGATCGCATGACCCGTCGGGCCATCGAGTTTGGAAATACGGCGCGTATCAACGCCGTATTCCGTGAGGCGATCAATCGCCCATTGCCCATCAGAACCGACAGCTCCGATGTGGCAAACGCGCGCCGCAGCCCGCGCGGCCGCCACCGACATATTCGCCCCCTTGCCGCCCAGACCACGCACCAGATCATCCGCTAGGATCGTTTCACCCGGTGCGGGGATATGGGACACGCGATAGACGATATCGGCATTGATAGAGCCTAAGTTCCAAATCGTCATGCGGTTCAGCCCACTTTGCAGGCAGCAAGCATTGCCATGTTCAGAATGTCGTTTGAAGTCGAGTTTGTGGAGCAGATCTGAATCGAATTGTCGATCCCAGCCAAAATCGGACCAACAACAGTGGCCCCACCCATTTCTTGCATCAATTTCACCGAAATCGACGCCGAATGGCGTGCAGGCACAACCAAGATGTTGGCAGGCCCAGACAGGCGTTGGAACGGATAAGACTCTTGAACCTGCGGGTTCAGGGCCACATCAACCGTCATCTCACCTTCGAATTCAAAGTCGACGCCGCGCTCTTCCAGCACTTTGGGGGCCATATGCATCTTCTCTGCGCGTTCAGATACGGGGTACCCAAAGGTCGAGAAACTGACAAAGGCCACCCGTGGCTCTAGCCCCAAGTGACGGGCAACATCTGCTGACCGCTCTGCAATCGTGGCCAGATCTTCTTGGTTGGGCCATTCATGCACCAATGTATCGGCCATCAGAACGATACGTCCATTGCGCAGCAGCGCAGTAACGCCAACCGCCCCATGTTCCGCATCGGCATCAAACACATGGTTGATCAACTCAAGAACATGCGCAGATTTGCGGGTTGCGCCGGTTACAAGGCCATCACCGTGCCCATGGGCCAACATCAAAGCCGAGAACACATGACGATCGCGGGCCGCCAAACGGTGGATGTCCTGAGTGTCAAAACCACGCCGTTGCAGACGCTGATAGAGGAAATCTTTGTATCCCTCCAAATGGCGGGTGTTGGCGGCGTTCACCACCTCGAGTTCGCGATACGCGTCCCCCATGCCCGATTCTTCAAGCTTGGCTTTGACGTCAGCGTCGCGTCCAACCACCAAAGATTTGCCCAATCCCGCGCGCTGGTATTGGACCGCAGCGCGCAATACGCGTGGATCATCCCCTTCGGCGAAGATCATTCGGGCCTGTGCTTTGCGGGCCCGCGCGTGAATACCGCGCATGATATTGGCTGTTGGATCCATCCGCGATTTCAGCGACTGCTCGTACGCATCCATGTCGATGATCGGACGTCTCGCAACACCTGTTTCCATCCCCGCTTTGGCCACAGCAGGTGGAATCACATGGATCAGACGCGGATCAAATGGCGTCGGAATGATATAGTCGCGCCCAAAGGTCAGCGACTTACCATAGGCCAAAGCCACCTCATCAGGGACATCTTCGCGCGCCAGTGCCGCCAAAGCATGGGCACAGGCGATTTTCATTTCGTCATTGATGGCACGGGCGTGAATATCCAGCGCACCACGGAACAGGTAGGGAAAACCAAGGACGTTGTTGACCTGGTTTGGATAGTCCGAACGACCGGTTGCAACGATTGCATCAACACGAACCGCTTGGGCATCTTCGGGTGTGATTTCTGGATCCGGGTTGGCCATGGCAAAGATCACCGGGTTGTCTGCCATCGCCATTACCATTTCCGGTGTCACAGCGCCTTTGGCAGACACACCCAAGAACACATCAGCGCCATCCATCGCCTCTTCGAGAGTGCGCAGCTCAGTCTTGATAGCGTGGGCCGATTTCCACTGGTTCATACCTTCGGTACGACCTTGGTAGATGACACCTTTGGTATCACATACGATACAGTTTTGGTGCTTGGCGCCCATGGATTTCAGCAGCTCAATACAGGCAATCCCTGCCGCACCAGCGCCGTTCAGAACAATCTTAACGTCTGCGATGTCTTTGCCTGAAATATGCAGGGCGTTGATCAAACCCGCCGCGCAAATCACCGCTGTCCCATGTTGGTCATCGTGAAAGACCGGGATATCCATCTCTTCTTTTAGGCGTTGCTCGATGATGAAACATTCGGGCGCTTTGATATCTTCGAGGTTCACACCGCCAAATGTGGGGCCCATCAGTTTAACAGCTTGGATGATTTCTTCGGGGTCTTCGGTGTCCAACTCGATGTCGATCGAATTGACATCCGCAAACCGCTTGAACAGCACCGACTTCCCTTCCATGACGGGCTTACTGCCCAGCGCGCCAAGGTTTCCAAGCCCCAACACCGCGGTCCCATTTGAGATCACCGCAACGAGGTTGCCCTTGTTTGTATAGTCATAGGCAAGTTCTGGGTTCTCCGCGATTGCTTCGCAGGGCACCGCAACACCGGGGGAATAGGCCAGCGACAAATCGCGCTGTGTGGTCATTGGGACGGTGGCTTGGACCTCCCATTTACCGGGGGATGGTTCAAGGTGAAAGGCGAGCGCCTCTTCCGGTGTGAAACGGTTTTTTGTCATCGTTTTCTGGCCCGTGTTTTTTGCAATCCACGAGTCTTAGCGCGCTCAGCGAAAGGTCTCAACTCTGCTAGCGCATGACATTTTCGATTTGAGACGCACTAAATGGTGATGGATACCAACGCCACTCACGACAACCAACGGTTCAACCCAAGTGAACACAATCTCAATTTGGCTGCACGAACTGCGATATGGCCTTCGTTTTCGCCTTTCGTGTCGGGTCAGGGATTTGTACTGTCTGCCAAACCAAACAAGGGGACAGACGTGGCCGCAGTAACGCCGATGATGGCGCAATTTCTCGAAATCAAAGCCCAATACAAAGACGCGTTGCTGTTTTATCGGATGGGCGATTTCTATGAGATGTTCTTTGAGGATGCTGTGGCCGCAGCGGAGGCTTTGGACATTGCGCTGACCAAGCGCGGCAAGCACGAGGGTGAAGACATCCCCATGTGCGGCGTCCCGCATCACGCGGCAGAAGGTTACTTTCTAACCTTGATCCGCAAAGGTTTTCGCGTGGCCGTCTGTGAACAAATGGAAAGCCCCGCCGAAGCCAAAAAACGCGGGTCCAAATCTGTTGTGCGTCGCGAAGTGGTCCGGCTTGTCACCCCCGGCACCTTGACCGAAGATTCCTTGCTTGAGGCACGCCGGCACAACTTTTTATGCGCCTATGCAATTGTGCGCGACGAGGCGGCGTTGGCTTGGGTGGATATTTCCACTGGGGAATTTCACGCCATGCCGTTGGCACAGGTGCGACTGGGCCCGGAACTGGCGCGTTTGATGCCCTCCGAAGTGATTGTCTCAGAAGCGAATGAAACAGATTTGGCTGAATTAGTCTCTGAATCTGGCGCGTCATTGACGCCCCTTTCGCGTGCCAGTTTTGACAGCTCTAGCGCTGAAAAACGGCTGTGCTCCTTGTTTCAGGTGGCATCGCTTGAACCCTTTGGCGCCTATAGCCGCGCCGAGATTTCGGCGATGGGTGCGATCGTTGAATACCTAGAGATCACGCAGAAGGGCAAACTCCCATTGTTGGGCAAGCCCCAACGCGAAACCGAAGCCCGCGTTGTCCAAATTGACGCCGCAACCCGGCGAAATCTTGAACTGACCCAAGCCATGAATGGCGGGCGGGCCGGATCTTTGCTGTCTGTGGTCGATCATACAGTGACAGCGGCCGGTGCGCGCCTGCTAGAGCGTCGCCTGTCCAGCCCTTCCCGTGTATTGGATGTGATCCAAGCCCGGCTGGAAGCCATCGATTTTGCGGTTGATCAAAGCCAACTGCGCCAACATATGCGATCAGATCTGCGCGCCGTGCCTGATTTGGATCGTGCGTTGTCCCGCCTTGGTTTAGATCGCGGGGGGCCACGCGATCTTGCTGCGATCCGCAGCGGGTTGACGCAGGCGGATCAAATTTCGTCACGTCTTGATGCGCACCAACTGCCAGCTCTGCTTGGGGCGGCGGCGGCGGCCCTTACGGGTCACGACACGCTGTTAGATGTTTTGGATCAAGCCTTGATTGCGGAGCCTCCGCTGTTGGCGCGTGACGGCGGGTTTATTGCGCCGGGATATGACGCCGAACTTGATGAAATGCGTAAACTGCGCGACGAAGGTCGTGGTGTGATCGCGGGCATGCAGGCTCAATACCAGCAGGAAACCGGTATTTCCGCCCTTAAGATCAAACACAACAATGTCTTGGGGTATTTCGTCGAGGTCACCGCGACCCATGCCGAAAAAATGCTATCCGAACCCCTGTCGGACACGTTCAAGCATCGCCAAACTACCGCCAACCAAGTGCGCTTTACCACCGTTCCGCTGTCTGAAATGGAAACCAAGATCCTGAATGCTGGCGGTCGGTCGCTTGAGATTGAGAAGACCCTGTTTGAGGCGCTGCGCACCCAGATCCTAGACCATGTTGATTTGGTCGGGGCGGCGTCGCGCGGCTTGGCAGAGCTTGATCTTGCCACGTCACTGGCCGAACTGGCGACCATTGAAAATTGGTCCCGCCCCACGGTGGATAAATCGCGCATCCTTCAAATCGAAGGTGGACGTCATCCCGTTGTCGAGCAAGCGCTGCGCAAACAGGGCGGTGGCCCCTTCATTGCCAATGATTGTGATCTCGCAGATGGCAGCGATGGTGCGGACATTTGGTTGCTGACGGGTCCGAACATGGCCGGTAAGTCGACTTTCCTGCGCCAAAACGCCTTGATCGCATTGCTGGCGCAAATGGGCAGCTATGTTCCGGCGCGCAGCGCCAACGTGGGCATTGTCAGTCAGCTGTTCAGCCGGGTTGGCGCCTCTGATGATTTGGCGCGCGGGCGCTCGACTTTCATGGTGGAAATGGTCGAAACCGCCGCCATTCTGAATCAGGCCGATGACCATGCATTGGTCATATTGGATGAGATTGGTCGCGGCACAGCCACCTATGACGGCCTTTCAATCGCTTGGGCCACATTGGAACATCTGCACAACACCAACCGATGCCGTGCTTTGTTTGCGACGCATTACCACGAAATGACCAACCTTTCGGGCAAACTTGACGGGGTTGAGAATGCCACCGTCGCGGTGAAGGAGTTTGAAGGCGACGTCATCTTCCTGCATGAGGTGCGCAAGGGTGCGGCGGATCGCTCTTATGGGGTTCAGGTGGCCAAACTGGCGGGCCTGCCTGACTCTGTCGTCGAACGGGCCCGTGTCGTTCTCGATGCCTTGGAAAAAGGCGAGCGAGAGGGCGGCAAAAAGCAGGCGGTTATCGACGATCTTCCGCTGTTTTCAGCGGCCCCTCCTCCGCTGCCTGTTCAGGCAGAACAAGGGCCTGATCCGCTGAAACAGAGACTGGATGAAATTTTGCCAGACGAGTTGAGCCCGCGTGACGCTTTGGCCATTCTGTACGAGCTTAAGGAAATCGGCAAAGCGTAATCACCAGCTACCAGAGGCCCCGCCACCCGAAGAGCTGCCACCGCCAAACGAGCCGGAGGAAGAAGACGAGCTTTTGGACACACGCGGCGTCGTGACTTGTACGCTGTATTGGTCGTCACAATGCTGGCAATGGTAATCTAACCGCCTTAATCCGGTGCTAGAGGTTGTGGCGCTTTTCAAAATGGTTGAGTCGCGTTCCACGGTTTGGAAGCCGCAGCTGCGACAAACGCCATGGTTTGAAAACCATCGCTTGTACGACAGTATCGTGTGATGAGCGCAGGTCGGACATTCCCAGATGTCGTAATCCACACTCTTTAGCTTTTCCTCAGTCAGCCTCCCACCTGTCAGATAAGCATCGTCATCTTCATCGCGGATCCGATGCATCTTTTGCCCATCAACGGGACAAAGGCGCGGCCGCCGTCTTTGCCAGACACGGTTCGCGCGCCATGCCGCACCCGCCAGGCCCGCACCGCTTGCCATCAAGATCCAGTCAGAAAATCGATGAAATACACTTTCGGTTTCGGCGCCCGGTTCATAGATTAGATCTATGCCCCCTTCGCCGGTCAGATTCAGGATCACCTCGTCAACGCCGGCAATTATGCCGCGCGCATATCGATCTTCTTTGAACTCGGGAATAATAACGCCATCAATGATGGCCTGCATGGGTTGGTTTTTGCTGGTGCCGTAACCGCTGCCAACCTCTATGCGCAAGGTTCGGTCATACCGCGCGATCAACATCATCACGCCGTCATTTTTTGCAGCGTCCCCAACCCCCCAATGGTTGAACAAACCGGTGGCAAAGGGTTCGATGGCACCCGAATGCCCAAAGTCAGACATTCGATTGATCGTAATGACGGTGAATTCAATTCCATGGTCGTTTCTAAGGGTACTCAGACGCGAAATCAGATCTGATTCCTGCGAGCTGCCTAGCAAATCCGCATAGTCGTTTACGTAAATGTTTTCGTAGTCAGGATAAGACTGGGCCATCGACGCCGAAGCAACGCACAGCCAGACAAGACCAGAGACAAACCAATGTTTCATAAAAAAGCTCCCGAAAATACGGGAGCTTTTAGCAGAAAATCTTGCGTTTGTTTAGCCAGTCATCGAGCTGACGCCAACCTGAGCTGGGCGCAGCAGTCGATCATGAAGCATAAAGCCTTCGGCAGAAACCTGAATGATCTCGCCTGCTTTGGTGCCTGGCACCGGGGCTTCGAACATTGCTTCGTGTTGTTGGGGATCAAATTTGTCGCCAACTTCTGGCGCAATGACCTCGATGCCGTGCTTTTTGAACACGTTGCGCAATTCGCGCAGCGTCAATTCAATGCCTTCCAGCATCGGACCAACCTGTTCGCGCTGCTCTTCGGTCACAGCTTCCATCGCGCGGCTAAGATTGTCATAGACCGGCAGCATATCGCGGGCCAGTTTGGAACCGCCATACTGCTCAGCTTCACGACGTTGCTTATCCGCCCGCTTGCGCGAGTTTTCGGCATCTGCCAAAGCCCGCATAAATTTGTCTTTGTAGTCGTCCCGCTCTGCGCGCAGGCTATCGACTTCTACCTCTTCATCCGAGATCTCTAGCTCTTCCTCAGCAAACGCATCTGCTTCGGCTGCCTCGATATCGTCGAGAAATTCGTTTTCTTTTGGCATGTGCCACCTTCCAACTTTAGCTGCGCTCGGAGATCATCCGACCTACCAGCTGTGCCGTGTAGTCAACTATTGGTACGATGCGACCATAATTCAATCGAGTAGGTCCAATGACCCCGACCGCACCCACTATCTTACGATCAGCGTTCATATATGGAGACACGACCAAAGAGGAACCCGAAAGTGAAAAAAGTTTGTTCTCAGAGCCAATAAAAATGCGAACACCCTCTCCGGTTTCGGTCAAATCAAGGAAATCTGCGATGTCACGCTTGCGCTCAAGGTCGTCAAACAGCGTTCGGATCCGGCTCAGATCCTCTTCATCCCCTTCAGATTGCAGTAAATTTGACCGGCCACGTACAATCAGACGTTCATCTTGGTCTTCTTCGCCCGACCAAACCGCCAATCCGCTTTCGATTAGGTCTTTTGCCAGCGTATCGATTTCTTGCCGGCGCTGATCGATCTGTTGGCGAATCGCTCCTTGCAAATCAGACAAGGTACGCCCCTCAACCAATGCATTCACAAAGTTGGCCGCTTCGCGCATCGAAGAGGGTGTTTGCCCTGCAGGCGGTGAAAAAATCCGGTTTTCAACCTGCCCATCTGCAAAGACCAACACCACCAAAGCCCGGTCATGGCCCAACGACACAAACTCCACATGTTTGATCGGGGCTTCATGTTTGGGCGCCAGGACCAAGCTTGCGCCTTGGGTCACTCCGGACAAGGCGGTGCTGACGCGGTTCAAAATGTCAGGCACGTCACCACTGGGCGCGGACACGGTTTGATCCAGCATATGGCGATCGTTGTTATCAAGATCGCGCACCTCTAGCAGACCATCAACAAACATCCGAAGGCCAGATTGGGTTGGAATGCGCCCTGCCGAGACATGCGGGCTGTCCAGCAGGCCCATATACTCAAGATCCTGCATCACGTTTCGCACAGTTGCGGCGCTGACTTTTTCGCTCATCTCGCGCGTCAAGCTTCGCGAACCGACGGGTTCGCCGTTGGACAAATACCCCTCAACAACGCGCCGAAACACCTCGCGTGAGCGATCGTTCATCTCGTTCAGAATATTTTCGCCACCGCTCATTCACTTCACCCCGCTGCAAGCCATTAAAGAGGATGTGTCACAAAGGTCAATCGGACTTGCGCTATAGGTCATTGGCCCTGTATCCCGTCACCAAATCAAATTAGGGGACCATCATGCGGCCATCTGGAAGAAACTTAGACGAAATGCGTTCGGTTTCAATCGAAACTGGGGTGACAAAACACGCCGAAGGATCGTGCATGATCCGTATGGGCGATACGCATGTCCTGTGTACCGCGACAATCGAAGACCGCGTACCTCCCTTCATCAAAGGGTCTGGCCTCGGCTGGGTTACTGCGGAATATGGCATGCTGCCCCGCTCAACCACATCGCGCATGCGTCGCGAAGCTGCCAGCGGCAAGCAAGGTGGTCGTACAGTTGAGATTCAGCGTCTGATTGGCCGTTCATTGCGCGCCGGTGTTGATCGGGTTGCCTTGGGCGAACGCCAGATCACGGTCGATTGCGATGTCATCCAAGCGGATGGCGGCACACGTTGTGCATCGATCACCGGTGGCTGGGTTGCACTGCGGTTGGCTGTAAACAAATTGATGAAGGCCGGTGACGTGGTCACCGATCCGCTTGTTGAACCCGTCGCAGCAGTCAGCTGCGGTATCTATGCCGGTCAGCCGGTGTTGGATCTGGATTATCCCGAAGACAGCGAAGCTGGAGTGGACGGCAACTTTATCATGCTGGCCAACAAGCGCCTGATCGAAGTGCAGATGTCCGCCGAAGGTTCGACCTATTCCCGTGACCAGATGAACCAACTGTTGGATCTGGCTGAGAAAGGCGTAGACGAATTGGTCGCGCTGCAGCGGGCCGCTGTAAATGCGTAAGTTCGACGGCACAGAGCTGGTCATGGCCAGCCACAACAAAGGCAAGCTGCGAGAGATCGCAGCTTTGCTGGCCCCCTTCGGCATCACCGTGACTTCGGCCGCGGATCATGGTCTGCAAGAGCCGGAAGAAACCGAAGACACCTTTGCTGGCAATGCCCGTATCAAGGCACATTACGCTGCAACAGAGACTGGTTTGCCCGCATTGTCGGATGACAGTGGCATCACAGTTGACGCGTTGGATGGCCAGCCCGGTGTTTACACCGCGGATTGGGCTGAAACGCCAAACGGGCGCGATTTCCCGATGGCGATGACCAAGACGTGGACGTTGCTTGAAGAGAAGAATGCCGCCTTTCCACGCACCGCGGCGTTCAACTGCACGCTTTGCCTGGCTTGGCCAGACGGCCACGACGAGATCTTTGAAGGTCGCGTAGAGGGTCAGGTCACGTGGCCCATGCGGGGCGATGGTGGTTTTGGCTATGACCCGATGTTTGTGCCCAATGGCCATGACATTACCTTTGGGGAAATGGATCCCGCCAAGAAACAAGCGATGAGCCATCGTGCAGATGCCTTTGCCAAGCTGGTTGCAGGTTGTTTTGACTGAAGATTGGCAGAACGGCGGCTTTGGCCTGTATATTCATTGGCCGTTCTGCCAAGCCAAATGCCCCTATTGCGATTTCAACAGCCACGTTGCGCGTGAAATCGATCAAAAGCGCTGGCTTGCCGCCTATCTGTCAGAGCTGGATCGATACGCCGCAGAAGTGCCCAATCGCGTTCTAACCTCGGTCTTTTTTGGCGGTGGCACCCCCAGTTTGATGCAGCCCTTTGTGGTTGATGCGATCCTTGCCAAAATCCGACAAAACTGGCCTCAGGCCAATGACCTTGAGGTGACGCTAGAGGCCAACCCTGGATCTGTCGAAGCTGGCCGGTTCCGCGACTATGCTCAGGCTGGGGTCAACCGGGTGTCGATGGGCATCCAAGCTCTGAATGATGTTGATCTAAAACGTCTGGGTCGACTGCACTCCGTCGCCGAAGCACAAGCCGCCTTTGACATTGCTCGGGCTCAGTTTGAGCGGGTCAGCTTTGATCTGATCTATGCGCGCCAAGATCAAACGCTTTCAGATTGGAAACGCGAGCTTTCGACCGCCTTAACGATGGCGATCGATCACCTGTCTCTTTATCAACTGACCATCGAACAGGGCACTGCGTTTGGCGACCGCTACAATCATGGCAAGCTGCGCGGTCTGCCCGAAGATGACACGGCGGCGGACATGTATGTCGCCACACAAGAGATATGCGATGCAGCGGGTCTGGAGGCCTATGAAGTCTCTAATCATGCCAACCCCGGCTCGGAATCGCGCCACAATCTAATTTATTGGCGCTATGGCGACTATATCGGCATTGGCCCCGGCGCTCACGGGCGTTTGACACTTGATGGCGCCAAATACGCTACGGAAACAGAGCTCACGCCGGGCAAATGGCTGCACAGCACCGAAGCCGGCACGCCTGCAGAGACACGCACCATCGTGCCTCTCAAAGACCAAGCAAATGAATACCTCATGATGGGCTTGCGGGTCACCGACGGCATCGATCTGAACCGTTTCACCCAACTGGCCGGTCAGCCCTTGAACCCAGAGAGATTGAGCTATCTCAGTGATATCGGGATGGTCCAACACGCTAAGGAGCGCCTGAATGTGACCCCAGACGGGCGCATGGTGTTGAATTCGGTGATCAAAGAGCTGTTGGTAGAGTAGATGCGATATATCTGGGCGACATTGGGACTTATCAGCCTTGGGCTAGGGCTGATTGGTGTGGTTCTGCCGCTGTTGCCAACGGTCCCCTTTATGCTGCTGGCGGCTTTCTTCTTTGCCCGATCCAGTGAACGGCTGCACAACTGGCTGATACAGCATCCGACCTTTGGGCCGTCGATTGTCGATTGGAACGAACATGGCGCGATTCACCCGCGCGCCAAAAAGCTGGCTACAGCGTCGATCGTGGTCGTCTTTGGGGTGTCTTTGCTGATTGGGTTGAGCGTGAAACTCTTGTTGATCCAAGGCTTCACGCTCTGCTGTGTATTGCTGTTTATCTGGTCGCGACCTAATTCGTAACCGACAGTTTGCGGCACAATTCGTCTAGTGCATCAAAGCTTTCATAAGAAATCACCACGGATCCGTTTTCAGCCCCTGCAACGTGATTGATCGAAACCTTCATGCCCAAAGCAGCGGATAGATCACCTTCAAGCGCGCGCGTATCTGCGTCCTTTTCAACGCTTTTGCGTGGCTTCGGCGCAGCAGGCGCGGCCTCAGCCGAGGGTTTGCCCTCAAGTTTGGCCATCTTCTCTGTCTCACGCACCGACAGACCACCCTGGACAACCTTCAGCGCCAGCGCTGAGGGATCTTCGGACGTGATCAGCGCACGGGCATGGCCAGCGCTGAGATGGCCCTCACGCAGCAACTCCTGCACGTCATCAGGCAGCTGCAGCAAACGAACAAGATTGGCGATATAGGACCGGCTCTTACCCAAAACCTCGGACAGTTTTTCCTGCGTATGGCCAAACTTGACCATCAATTGTTTATAACCAGCCGCTTCTTCAACGGGGTTCAGATCCGCGCGCTGAATGTTTTCAATGATCGCAATCTCAAGAACTTCGGTATCGTCAAAGTCGCGAACAATCACCGGGATCGTGTGTTGCATTGCAATCTGAGCCGCACGCCAGCGCCGTTCCCCGGCCACAATCTCGTACATCCCCGCATCACCCGGCTTAGCACGGACGATCAGAGGCTGAATAATGCCCTTTTCCTTGATCGAAGAGGCCAGCTCCTGCAGCTGTTCATCGGTGAAAGTACGGCGCGGCTGGTCCGGATTGGGTTGAACCTTTTCAATCGGCACCATCAGGTCCGCACGGCTGTTCCCTGCCGCTGTGTCTTCGACAACGGCTGTCGGCGCTACATCTGCCATCAAGGCTGACAATCCGCGGCCCAAGCCACGTGTTTTAGGACGATCGCTCATGTCGCCTCCTCTGTTATTGCGCCGCTATTCGGACGTTTTTGGACAAAAGTTCTTTGGCCAGCTCCAGATATGACTGGGCGCCTTTGGATTGACGGTCATAATCCAGAACTGAAACCGCATAAGACGGCGCTTCGCTGACACGCACGTTGCGCGGGATCACCGTATCAAACACCAAATCACCTAGATTATCGCGTGCATCGGCCTCGACCTGCTGAGACAGGTTATTTCGCGCGTCATACATCGTCAGGACAATGCCCTCGATCCGTAGGTCTTTGTTGGCTGTCTGGCGCACCTCACGGATCGTCAGCATCAATTGCGACAGGCCTTCAAGGGCAAAGAACTCTGATTGAAGCGGAACCAGAACGGAGTGTGATGCGACCATGGCGTTGACAGTCAGCAGGTTCAGCGATGGCGGGCAATCGATCAGCACAAAGTCAAACTGATGCTCATCCATTGCATGCTGACGCAGCGCATCAAACAGCAGGAAGCTCCGCTTTTCGTTTGAGATAAGTTCAATATCGGCCGAACTCAGATCGACTGTGGCTGGAATGATGCTCAGACCATCTGTGCTTGTGGGCTGGATCACCTCATTCAGGTCAATCTCTTCCAACAGCAGTTCATAAACAGTGAACTCACGCTCGTCGTTCTCAATGCCCAGACCGGTTGACGCGTTTCCCTGCGGGTCCAGATCGACAACCAGCACCTTCATCCCGCTCGCGGCCAGCGCCGCGCCTAGGTTGATGGTTGTAGTTGTTTTCCCAACGCCACCCTTCTGATTTGCAATTGCGATGATCTTTGGCCCTTGCGGACGAGTTGGATCAGACATGCACAATATCCCCGATTCTCAGTATGACAGCACCCGTTTCGGTTCCACTTTTAAGGCTCTCATGCTCGAATCGCCATGATTCACCAGCGTCTTTGATTTCTTTTTCCCAGCTGACACCTTTTGGAAACAGGCAGGTTCCCTCTGGCTTCAGATGGTGCTTTGCAAAGCCAAGCAGGGTTGAAAGATCGGCCAATGCACGGGCAGAAACCACATCTGCGCCCAACGAAGCGATCTTTTCAACACGGTCTGTCAAAACATCCGCCTTGATTCCCGTTTCTCGAACCACGGTCCGTAAGAACGTCGATTTACGCGCATCACTTTCAACCAAAGTAACCTTTTGGTCTGGCCGAAGCTCCGCCGCAATGATTGCTATCACCAGCCCGGGGAACCCTCCTCCGCTGCCAAGATCAACCCAACTGCGCGCGTCTTGCGGCCCAAGATCGAAAATTTGGGCAGAATCCACGAAGTGACGCTGCCACATGTCGGAAATCGTGGATTTGGAAACCAAGTTGATCCGGGGATTCCACTTTTCGAGCAAGGCTGCATAGATCTCTAGGCGATCCATTGTTTCACGTGAAACATCCGAGTTGAGATCAATCATGCTTTGCGCTTCCGATCTGACTGGCGAAGCTTTGCGAGGATAAGGGTCAATGCCGCTGGTGTCATGCCTTCCACTCGTGCTGCTTGGGCCAGGTTACCGGGCCGGCTGCGCTCTAGCTTTGCCTTCAACTCGTTCGACAAACCGATGATGACCGAGAAATCAAAGTCGGGCGCAATCACATGCGCCTCATCACGTTTCACCGCATCAACGTCTTTCTGCTGACGACCAATATAGTTTGCATAAAGTGCATCACGTTCAAGCTGTGCACGAACATCTGTATCCAAGGTGTTCAATTCGCTATCAACTTTCAGAAGGTCGTCATAGCCGATGTCTGGAAAGGCCAGAAGTTGATAGAGCGAGCGACGCGTTCCATCCTGACTGAGCTTGAAGCCGTGGTTCGCCAGTTCTCGCGGCGTGTAAGTCTCTGATTGCAGGTAAGATCGACCCGATTCCAATCGTTCCATCTTGTCCGCAAAGGCTTGTTCCCGCAGCGGGGACACACATCCAAGATCCAAACCCTTCGGGGTCAATCGCTGATCAGCATTATCCGCCCGCAATGACAGGCGGAATTCGGCGCGAGACGTGAACATCCGGTAGGGTTCGCTGACCCCACGCGTGATCAGATCGTCAATCATAACGCCAATGTAACTATCAGAACGGCTGAACAAGATATCATCCTTGCCCAATGCTCCGGCTGCTGCGTTTAAGCCCGCAGCCAATCCTTGAGCCGCGGCCTCTTCATAGCCTGTGGTCCCATTGATTTGCCCAGCAAGGAACAGTCCCGGAACGGATTTCACCGCTAAACGCGCATCCAATGCCGTGGGATCAACATAGTCATATTCAATCGCATAACCCGGTTGCAGGATCTCTGTATTCTCTAATCCATAGATCGAGCGGACATAGTCATGCTGCACATCCACCGGCAAGGAGGTCGAAATCCCATTAGGATATACCGTGTGGTCATCCAAGCCTTCGGGCTCTAGAAAGATCTGATGCGAGTCTTTATCGGCGAACCTAACGATTTTGTCTTCGATCGAGGGGCAATAGCGTGGCCCGACGCCATCGATATGACCGCCATACATTGCCGACTTGCTTAGGTTATCGCGGATAATCTCGTGAGTTTGGGCATTTGTGTGGGTGATACCACAGGAAATCTGACGCGCAGCGGGGACCTTTGACAAAAAGGAAAATAGCGCCGGATCATCGTCACCGGGCTGACTATCCAAAACATCCCAATTGATTGTCCGCCCGTCTAGACGGGGCGGCGTCCCTGTTTTCAATCGACCAAGCGGCAGCTCAAAGCCGTCAATCCGTTCTGCCAGTTTGACCGACGGTTTGTCGCCCATGCGGCCACCCGGCTTGCGCTGATCACCAATATGAATGACACCGCGGAGGAATGTCCCCGTGGTTAACACAACGTTTTTGCATGAGATGCTGACGCCATCCGCCAAGGTCACGCCTGCAACGGATTGGCCCTGCATAATGAGGTCGACAACCTCACCCTCGACGATGCTTAGATTTTCTTGCTGTTCTGTCTCCGCCAGCATCGCTTCGCGATATAGTTTGCGATCAGATTGACACCGCGGGCCTTGCACAGCGGGACCTTTGCGCCGATTGAGCAATCTGAATTGGATGCCAGACGCATCTGCAATGCGCCCCATGACCCCATCCATGGCGTCAATCTCGCGCACAAGGTGGCCTTTACCCAAACCGCCAATGGCTGGATTGCACGACATCACGCCGATGCCATCTTTGCGCAGCGTCACAAGCGCCGTTTTGGCCCCCATGCGGGCGGAGGCATGGGCGGCTTCGGCACCTGCGTGCCCGCCACCAATCACAACAACGTCGAAATCGAATTGTTTCACGTGAAACACTCCCTACTTTCCGAGACAGAAGCTTGCAAAGATTTCATCAAGCAAAATTTCCACATCGATACGGCCGACCAAGGAATCGAGCGCGCGAACAGCTGTGCGGAGCTCCTCGGCGGCAATGTCTGATAAATCGTCGTCCGAAGATATCAAGATTCGCGCTTCGGCCAAAGCAATCACTGCACGGGACATCGCCACACGGTGCCGTTCACGCGTGGCCAAACCAATGTTTACCGTTCTTTCCGACAAAATATTTGAGATCTGAGTCACCAGTTCTGTGACCCCTGCCCCGCTGAGCCCGGATACCGCGCCGGTGGTGTCATCCAACAGATCGGCTTTGGCCCGCAGAACAATGTCACCCTCAATTGGTTCAAAGTCAGGCCCCTGCCCCTGCTCTACCAGAAAAACCCTTAGATCGGCTGAGGTGGCCCGTTCTTTCGCACGCGCAATGCCAATCTCTTCAATCTTATCCTCAGTTTCACGCAGGCCTGCCGTGTCCAGCATTGTCACGGGCAACCCGGCCAAGTTCATCCGAACTTCGATTACATCCCGAGTGGTGCCCGCAAATTCGGAGGTGATCGCAGCGTCACGCCCTGCAAGCGCATTCAACAACGTGGATTTGCCAACATTGGGCGCCCCAACAATGGCAACCTCAAAACCAGAGCGCACACGCTCTGCCATATCGACGCCAGCTACTTCTGTCTCAAGCGACGCGGTAACCCGATCCAACAGAGCGTTAACCTCGGGTGACACATCCACTGGAATGTCTTCGTCTGCAAAATCAATCGTGGCCTCAATCAAAGAAGCCGCACGGATCAAGTCACGGCGCCAAGATTCTGCCTTATCACCAAGATCGCCTGATAGCACGCGGAGTGCTTGGCGTCGTTGTGCTTCGGTTTCTGACTCAATGAGGTCTGCAAGACCTTCAACCTGCGCCAAATCCAAACGACCATTTTCCAATGCACGTCGGGTAAATTCACCAGGCTCTGCCTGTCGCAATCCATCATGCTGACCCAACTCGCGCAGGACAGCCGCAACAACAGCAACAGAGCCATGCAGCTGAAGCTCAACAACCGGCTCTCCGGTGAAACTCGCCTTGTTTTCAAAGACCAGAACTAAAGCTTCATCAAGCCGAACACCGTCAGAATTTCGCAGCACCCGCAAAGCTGAACTGCGCGCCGCCGGCAACGAGCCCGCCAATTTTGTCCCAGCAACATGTGCATCAGGGCCAGAGATGCGGATCACCGCAACCCCGGCTTTGCCTTGCGCAGTCGCCAGTGCAAAAATCGTATCCATGGTGGAAATCCCGTTTAAGGGTTAGCCATTCATTGAATCAAAGAATTCGCCGTTTGACTTGGTCTGTTTCAATTTCGAAATCAGGAACTCAATCGCATCTGTGGTGCCCATTGGATTCAAGATACGGCGCAGAACAAAGGTTTTCTGCAGGTTCTTCGCATCAACCAGCAACTCTTCTTTGCGGGTCCCAGACTTGAGAATATCCATCGCAGGGAAGACGCGCTTGTCTGCCACTTTGCGATCCAGAACAATCTCAGAGTTACCAGTCCCTTTGAATTCTTCAAAGATAACCTCATCCATCCGCGAACCGGTGTCGATCAACGCTGTTGAGATGATGGTCAGTGATCCACCCTCTTCGATGTTACGCGCTGCACCAAAGAAACGCTTTGGACGTTGCAGAGCATTCGCATCCACACCACCGGTCAGAACTTTACCCGAGGAAGGCACAACTGTGTTGAACGCTCTACCAAGTCTTGTGATCGAATCAAGCAGGATAACAACATCTCGCTTGTGTTCGACCAGACGTTTGGCCTTTTCAATGACCATCTCAGCCACGGCAACGTGGCGTGTAGCGGGTTCATCAAAGGTCGAGGACACAACTTCACCCTTAACGTTGCGCTGCATGTCGGTGACTTCTTCTGGCCGTTCATCGATCAATAGAACGATCAAATAGCACTCTGGGTGGTTGGCCTCGATGGAATGCGCAATGTTCTGCAGCAATACCGTCTTACCGGTCCGTGGTGGCGCAACGATCAAAGACCGCTGACCTTTACCGATAGGGGCCACCAGATCGATGATCCGTGCAGATCGATCTTTGATGGTTGGATCTTCGATTTCCATCTTAAGACGCTCATCAGGATAGAGCGGTGTCAAGTTATCGAAAGCAATCTTATGACGGGCCTTCTCAGGCTCTTCAAAGTTGATTTTGGTGACCGATGTCAGAGCAAAGTAGCGTTCTGACTCTTCCGGCTCCTTGATGACACCTTCTACGGTGTCTCCAGTGCGCAGAGAGTGCTGTCTGATCATGTCAGGCGATACATAGATATCGTCAGGGCCGGGAAGGTAGTTTGCCTCAGGAGAGCGCAGGAATCCAAAACCGTCCTGCAGCACTTCTAGAACACCGTCGCCCCCAATGATGCATCCGTCTTCTGCCATTTCGCGCAGAATTTGGAACATCATTTCGCCCTTACGCATGGTCGAGGCGTTTTCGATCTCAAGCTCTTCAGCCATAGATAACAAATCTTTTGGGCTTTTGGCTTTAAGATCAAACAAGTTCAGACGTTGTTGAGTCATAGAATGCTCCGCATCAGCCATCAAAGGGCTGGGGCTTTGGTCATGGATGGAAAATCGTTCCCTCGGACGAGGGCTTAGCAGGGATATAGGGCTCTGCATGTTCTGAGTCAAACTTAATGACATGGCCCGGGACTTGCACCGTATCCCATGGGTCGCCTGATCTCTCTAATATAATAAATATAAAAGTAAGTAAGATTGTTTTTGTATTTAGGGGAACCGTTTTCTGTGGATTATCGACTTATCCAAAGCCCTGTACACGACGCTTTTTGCTTGTAGACAAGTCTTGGGAAAAACTGGTGACGAGAGTAACGACGGGATCTGATTTTTGTTTAGTAACTAAAGGTTAACAAAATTCAGAGGGCTCGGAATATCTTGGGATAAATCTTGGAGTTTTCGGGGGTAACCCCAGATAGCCACATCACAGCTGTTATCCTTACCCCAAATGGAAAAGCTGCGGGCAAAAGACGTGAGATTGGTGAGTTTCTCACAGGTTGCAAATTGTCCCGGAACCATCCAGTAATCTTCCCGAACAAGTTCCTATTGTCTTCCACGGGTTTATCCACATGCCAAAAAATCTGATCCTGGCATCGGGATCCGAAATTCGCCAAACTTTATTGCGAAATGCCAACGTTCCGTTCCGAATCGAAAAGGCTCGAATCGATGAGGACATGATCAAACATGCCTTATTGGCCGAAGAAACGGCACCACGAGAGATCGCGGATACGCTTGCTGAAATGAAAGCGCTTAAGGTCAGTCAGAAATTTCCAGATGATTTGGTGATCGGCTGCGACCAAGTGTTGGATCTGGGTGGCAGGCTGCTTTCAAAGCCAGAGTCTTTGGACGAAGCCCGTGCCCAGCTGCTTGAAATGCGCAATCAACGGCACATGTTGCTGTCCGCAGCGGTGATCTGCGAGGGTGGAAAGCCGATCTGGCGCCATATCGGTCAGGTTCGTTTGCGGATGAGAGACTTTTCCGATGACTTTTTGGAGGGTTATCTTGACCGAAACTGGCCGGGCATTGCCCATTCAGTCGGCGGATATAAGCTAGAAGAAGAGGGTGTACGCCTGTTTTCGAGAATTGAAGGCGACTATTTCAATGTACTTGGGCTACCGTTGATGGAACTACTGGCCTACCTGACGATACGCGGAGATCTACAAAAATGAGCTTGCAACATATCCCCTTGGCCGGCGTTATCGGCCATCCGATCGCTCAGTCAAAATCTCCGCGTTTGCATGGTCATTGGCTGAAAACTTTGGGCATTGTTGGCCACTACGTCCCTATGGATATCGCGCCCGAGGATCTTGAACAGGCATTGCGCACTTTGCCCAAGATGGGGTTTGTGGGCATCAACGTCACAGTGCCGCACAAAGAGGCGGTTTTGGAAATTGCCGATCAAGTGACAGATCGCGCGACCCTTATTGGGGCGGCGAACACGCTGATCTTCTTGGAAGATGGCAAAATCCTGGCGGACAACACTGATGGCTATGGTTTCATCGAAAACCTGCGCCAAAACGCGCCTGACTGGGATGCCTCAGCTGGCCCTGCGGCGGTACTTGGGGCGGGTGGCGCCGCGCGGGCGGTTCTGGCGTCGCTTTTGGATGCTGGCGTGCCCGAAATTCTGCTGTCGAACCGGACTTCTGCGCGGGCTGAGATCCTGCGCGAAGCATTTGGGAGCAAAGTGAAGGTTGTGGATTGGGTGCAAGCTGGCAACATGATGGAAGATGCGGCAACCGTTGTGAACACCACCTCTTTGGGCATGGCTGGGAAACCTGAATTGCGCGTGCCCCTAGATGGCCTGCAAAAAGGTGCTTTGGCCACGGATCTGGTCTATAATCCCTTACAAACACGGTTCCTACGCGAGGCCGAAGAAATGGGATGTCAGACGGTTGATGGTCTGGGCATGTTGATCCACCAAGCTGTGCCAGGGTTTGAGCGGTGGTTTGGCATGCGTCCTGTGGTGGACGCCAATATTCGTGCTGTGTTGCTGCGATGAGTTTTCTGCTGGGGCTGACGGGCTCTATCGGAATGGGAAAATCGGCAACGGCACGGCTGTTTGAACAGCAGGGCTGTGCGCTTTGGGATGCAGATGCCGCGGTGCATCGGCTTTATGCTGAAAATGGCCTTGCAGTTGCACCCCTTGCAGCCCTGTGCCCCGAGGCCATCATCGACAATGCAGTGTCTCGCCCAGCTCTGAAAGTGGCCATTGCTCAAGACGCTGGTTTGCTCAAAAAAATCGAAACCATTGTTCATCCGCTTGTCTCAGCTGATCGGGCAGACTTCATTCGCGAAACCTCGGCTAATATTGTGGTTTTTGACATCCCGCTGCTGTTTGAAACCGGGGCCGATGCACAGATGGATGCGGTTGTAACAGTCTCTATTTCACCTGAAATTCAGTTTGATAGGGTCATGGCGCGCGGTACGATGAGCAAAGACCAGTTTCAGGCGATATTGGCCAAGCAGATGCCGGATGCTGAAAAACGACGTCGCGCAGACTATGTAATTGTGACAGATACCCCAGACCACGCCGCCGAACAGGTTCAAGACGTTTTGGCGGATATCACCAGGAGGCTTGCAGATGCGTGAGATTGTATTGGACACCGAAACCACTGGTTTTGAGCCTGAACAAGGTGATCGCATTGTTGAAATTGGGTGTCTTGAGCTGCTCAATCACATGCCAACGGGTGAAACCTTTCATGTCTATATCAACCCAGAGCGTTCGATGCCCAAAGAGGCCTTTGGCGTGCATGGCATCGGGCCTGATCTGTTGGAACCACCAGAGGATCCGGCACCGGGAGCGGTGACGCTGCGCGATAAACCTGTATTCAAAGCCGTAGGTCAAAGCTTCTTGGATTTCATCGGCTCTGCGCGTCTGGTCATCCACAACGCGGCCTTTGATATGAAATTCCTGAACGCCGAGCTGCGTTGGATGGGCTTGCCCCAAATCGACAATGATCGTGCGTTGGATACGCTGGCAATTGCGCGCAAACGGTTTCCCGGATCTCCGGCCTCTTTGGATGCGCTGTGCCGACGGTTCAATATCGACAATACGTCGCGCACCCTGCACGGGGCGTTGCTCGATTCCGAAATTTTGGCCGAAGTTTACCTAGAGCTGATTGGCGGCCGGCAGCCGGATTTCGGACTGAACACACAAAAATCGACCTCGTCTGATGATGGTCCACAGGATGATTGGCGCCCGTTTCCGCGCCCTGCCCCGCTGCCGCCTCGGATCAACGAAGCCGAAGCTTTGAATCATCAAAATTTTGTAGATGGCATGGGTGACAGTGCTCTCTGGAAAAAGAGTTAATCTCGCGCAGGTTTCCCAAGCAGATCAGGAAGGGTTTCCAGCAATTCAGCCCGTGATCGTGCGCTCGCAAATCCTTTTTCAGGCTGATCTTCGCGGCGCAGGTGAACAAATACCGAAGGGGTTTCGTGGTTAAGCGTCCAACCCACAAACCAGCCGATCTGCTTTTTGGTTCGCGTGCCGTCAGCCCGTGTCTTCCAAGCGCTGCCGGTTTTACCAATCACCCGCAGTTGCGGATCAGAGGTTTCAAAGACCTGGGCTGTTTCTTCCAATTTGCGTATGGCGGACTTGGGTACATCCAACGTCCCTTGGCGCAGTTGAACCAAGAATTGCGCCTGCTCCCGTGGTGAAATCTTAAGCGATGAGGACAGCCACGCATGGGTTAACCCATCATTTCGGCCCGCCGTCCCGCTGAGGTCCCGGTTGCCATAGTTGATCTTGTCGACAAAGGCCTGAAAATCGGTGATCCCAACCGAAGTGGTCAACCACTGAGAATACCAGATCACCGAATACCGAAGCCACCGTTCGGGCGATGTGGCGTGACGCCACGATTTGAACCGCGCATTCAAAGCGGGGTCGTATGGCACAACTGGGGTTTGCGAATCCGTCAGCAACCCGGTTTCAAAACCCATCACCGCAAGAGGCAACTTAAAGGTTGAGGCCGGACTGAACCGTCGATCGCATACGGTACCACCTGAATAGACAGGTTCGCTGTCCGAAAGACGCAGCACCAACGTGCAACTTTCATCAGCGATGGCACAAATAGGAAGAGCCGCAAAAACTGCGGCTCTTCTCAAAATTACGGACAGCTTTCTAAGCTGATGGCGCATCCGCCAAAGCACCATTAGTTGGCAGGTGCTGCAGGCTGTTCGGCCTGACGACGTGCCAGTTCGTTGCGGTAAAGCTGAACGAAATCAATTGTTTCCAAGTTCAGTGGTGGGAAACCACCGTCGCGGGTCACATCGCTGACGATGCGGCGCAGGAAGGGGAACAACAGACGAGGACACTCGATCAGCAAGAACGGGTGCATTTGCTCTTCTGGCACACCTTCGATGTGGAAAATGCCGACATAATCGATTTCCATCAGGAACAGTTTTGCCGAACCGTCTTTGGCGCTGGATTCAACGGCCAATTTGATTGCAACTTCGAACTGGTGCTCTTGGCTGCGCTTTTTGGCGTCCAAGTTTACCTGAACTTTGACGTCTGGTTGAACATCGCCGTCGGCGCCTTTTTGAGCCAGGATGTTTTCAAACGACAGGTCGCGAATGAACTGGTTCAATACGTTCATGCGAATTGCAGGGTTCTGTGGTGCGGCGCCATTATCGGCCATTGTCTTCTCCTCGAAATAGACTTTGAGGTATGCTTAACAGGATGCGAGGGTTGCCTCAACTCAATGCTTGGTCCAACCGGATGGAGAATGCGTAGGGCGTTTGTCAGGGTCAATTTCGTGAAATTGGCCATCAATGACTTCACCTTCATGCGAGGCGCTATAACTGGGTTGATCTGGCTGATTTTCGCCGGTCTGATTGCCACCTACCGAGAAGCTTTGAACGTTCACGCGTTTGCGGAAGTAGTGAAATACAGCTGAGCGGATCTGAGGCACCAAAAGGGCGAAACCCACCGCGTCGGTAAAGAAGCCCGGTGTTAGCAATAAAGCACCAGAAATCAACACCATAGCACCATGTGCCAAGGGTTCGGTTGGGTCATTCAGCTGGGTAAACGATTTTTGCAGATTGCCGATGGCCAGCCGGCCTTGGGTACGCACCATCCAAGTGCCCAGAATGGCAGTCAAAACCACCAAGGCAAGCGTCAGCGGAGTGCCAATCAGGCCTCCCATTTGGATGAACAGGGCGATTTCGATGACCGGAACCGCGATAAAAGCTATCAACAGCCACATTTCTGGCATTCTCCTTTGCTTTGTCACAGTGGACTTGGCCCTCTGCCTCACCTACATAAGAACTCAAGGAGCTTTTTTAAATGCTCGTGTTTCGAAAGGGAAATGATGAACACGCCAATAGTGCAGTTGTTGATTCTTGCGGGAATTGCAGTCTTTTTGATTTTGCGACTGAGAAATGTATTGGGCACCCGTGATGGGTATGAAAAGCCTGTTGAGCGCACTGCTCCGGGTGAAACCAAACGCCGTCATGACTTTGAAGTGATCGATGGCGGCCCTGATCGCGATATCACGGATCATGTTGAAACAGGTAGCGAGTCTGCGGATGCACTGGCTCGTATGAAGGGCAAAGAGCCGAACTTTGGCGTTGCAGACTTCTTGCAGGGCTCACGCGGCGCCTATGAGATGATCTTGATGGCCTTTGAACGCGGCGATCTTGCCTCGATCAAGCCCTTCCTAAGCAGCGATGTTTACGAAAGCTTTGCCTATGTGGTCGAAGATCGTGAAGCACGCGGACTTAAGATCGAAGCGGATTTCATTGGTGTGCGTGAAACACAGCTGCAACGCGCTTCGCTTGATTCCAACAACATGGCTGAAATCGCCGTGCGGTTCGTTGGCGAATTGACCTCGGTTGTGCGCGACAGTTCGGGCGAAATCATTGAAGGCAAACCGAACGAGATCAAACGCCAAAAAGATGTCTGGGTCTTTTCCCGTCAAATGGGTAGCGACGATCCCAACTGGCAGCTTGTCGCCACGGACGAATGAAAACAACGCTGGCAGCGGCACTCCTGATTTGTGGTTTGCTGTCAGCGAGTTTGGTACAAGCCCAGACCTTATCGCATCGTATCCTCAGCTTCTCTGAACTAGAGGGCTGGGCACAGGACGATCACCGACAGGGTCTGGATGTATTTTCAAAGACTTGCATCGACCTGAAAGGGATCGATTGGAAAAATCTTTGTGCTTTGGCGCAGAATTTTGACAACCCCCGCGCATTCTTTGAGCTGTTTTTTCGCCCCGTTCTGATTGAGGACGGCAAAAAGGCGTTGTTCACAGGCTATTTTGAGCCGGAACTAAGTGGGTCCACCCGTCCCGGTGGGCCTTATAAATACCCAGTTTACGTCCAGCCCCGTGAAGCAAAACACAACAAACCTTGGCTAACGCGTCGGCAAATCGAAACAACCAACGTAATGAAAAACCGAGGTTTGGAAATTGCCTGGGTCGATGATCCCGTTGAACTTTTCTTTCTGCAAATTCAAGGATCTGGCCGGATACGGTTGACGGATGGTTCCTATATTCGTGTCGGATACGGTGGCTCAAATGGGCACAACTATCGGTCGGTCGGGGCTGAGTTGATCCGTCGTGGTGTCTATAAAGCGCATCAGGTGTCCGCGCAGGTCATCCAATCTTGGGTGCGGCGCAACCCCGTGGATGGGGCCGAGTTGCTGCGTCACAATCCGTCTTATGTGTTTTTCCGCCGCATTCGCAAAATCTCGGCGGATCAAGGACCGCTGGGTGCGATGAACCGTTCAATTACCAGCGGACGAAGCATTGCAGTTGACCCCCGTTATACGCCATTAGGGGCACCGGTCTGGGTGGAAAAAGACGGGGAACAACCAATGCGACGTTTGATGATCGCGCAGGATACTGGCTCGGCCATCAAAGGCGCGCAGCGTGCGGACATCTTTGTGGGCACTGGTGATCAGGCGGGTCGTGCAGCGGGCCGACTGAAAGATCCCGGGCGCATGGTGGTGCTGATGCCCATTCAACGCGCGTTTTCATTGCTTCCGGAGAGTGAGCAATGACCAGACGGCGATTGAACTCTGACGAAGTGGATCTGTGGCGCAAAGTAGCAGAGACCACCGAACGCCTGCATCCGGCCACAACGCCTCAGGCGGCGGCTTTGTCCACACCCAAGCCCAAACCGAAACCAACCAAGGCTCCGCGGGCCCGTCTGAGCGAGTTTGAGTTGGGAATGAAGGCGCCGCATAAACCGGTGCGTGATAACCTGACGCCCAGCATTTCGGATCAGCTGAACGCCACACCGTTGCGTATGGACAAAAAATCCTACGGCAAAATGAAACGCGGCAAGCTGGTGCCCGAAGGCAAGCTGGATTTGCATGGGATGACGATGGACAAAGCCCATCCTGCGCTGGTTGGCTTCATCATGCGCTCTCACTCTCAGGGTCGCCGCCTTGTGTTGGTTGTGACTGGCAAAGGCAAGCACCGTGACGATGGTGGCCCAATTCCGGTGCGCTATGGGGTCTTGAAACACAATGTGCCGCAGTGGTTGCAGATGATGCCGCTGTCCCCATTGGTGCTTCAGGTGAGCGAAGCGCACCTCTCTCACGGGGGGGCTGGCGCCTACTATGTGTATTTACGGCGCAACCGTTAACAGCGGGCGGGCTTTGTAGACGCCAATGGCAACGCTGACGCTGGCCAGAACAAAATAGACAGCAATCCAATAAAACTGCACCTCAAGGCCGACACCACTGTCGATCAACCATCCTGACAGGGCGGGCCCAATCGCGGATCCCAGCACCATGACGCTTGCCGCCATTGCTTTGATCGCTCCAAGATGGGTCGTGCCGTAAAATTCGGCCCAGAACGCAGCTGGTAGGGTATTGAGAGACCCGGTGCCCAGTCCCAAGAACACAAACCCAATCAGGGCCACTTTGGGCGTGTCCGCAAAGCCAAAGACAACAAAAGCCGCGCTGATCGGCAACATGATAAAGGGCATCAAGCGATGGGCGCCAAATCGATCCAATGCCAAGCCGGATAGGATCATCGCGCCGATACTTACGGCGGTAAACAGCGGCAGCATGGCCACAAAATCCAGCGCGCCCCACCCTTTGATGTCCACATAGTGAACCTGTTGGAAAAACAAGGTGGTGACAAAGGCAGCGGGCCCAATAAGGAAGGGAATAGCCAACCAGAACAACCAATGCTTCATGCACTCGCCGCGCGTCCATGATTTGCCATTCATGCCGACATTTGTGTTGTTCTTGGCGGTGTATTTGGGCGAACGCTCAAGCTTAAGCAAATAGCGAAACAGCGGGATCGCAAAGAGGATGGCAAAGGCCAGCACCGCCCAAAGGCTGCGCCAATCCCAATAGGCCATCAAGGCCACAAACCCGATAGGCAGGATCGAATTGCCGATCGCAATGCCCAGCGATGAAATGGAAAGGGCGCGGCCCCGTGTGGCGACAAACCATCGCGCCATCGACACGCTGGCCATATGGGTCGACATGCCCTGCCCCGTGATCCGCAGCGCAAAGATTGCCACAGGCAACAGCCAAACATGGTTCAATTGGGACAACAGCAAGCAGGACAGGCTGAGCAACACCAATATCACGGTGCCAAGCTGACGGATCCGAAACTTATCGGTCAAAGCGCCCGACCAAACCATCACCACAGCCGAGACCAAGGTGCCGGCGGCATAGATACTGCCCCATGCACTATGGCTCAGGCCGAATTCGGTGCGAATTTCACCGGCAAAGATCGAGATAAAAAACGTCTGCCCAAAGCTGGACATGAACGTCAATAAAGTGCCCGCCAGTAACCAGCGGGCGTTCTCTTTGATGAACCGAAGTGTTTCCATGGATCCTCCCTCGCTCAAAAAGCGAAGGAAGGAAAGCTTTAAAGCACGTACCGCGACAGGTCAGTGGATTGGGTCAGCGCGCCTAGGTTCTTTTCAACAAACTCTGCGTCAACAGTAACCGCCAAACCAGCTTGGTCCGGGGCGTTAAACGACAGCTCTTCAAAGACGCGTTCCATGACCGTGTACAGACGGCGCGCCCCAATGTTTTCGACGCTTTGGTTCACATCAGCGGCAATCTTGGCCAGAGCCTTGATCCCATCGTCGGTGAAGGTGACTTCGACCTCTTCGGTGCTCATCAGGGCGGTGTACTGACGGGTCAGGGCGTTGTCGGTTTCGGTTAGAATGCGGACAAAGTCTTCTTCGGTCAGAGCGCGCAGTTCCACACGGATCGGCAATCGGCCCTGCAATTCAGGCAAAAGATCGGATGGCTTGGCAATGTGAAAGGCCCCTGATGCGATAAACAGAATATGGTCTGTTTTGACGGGTCCATGTTTGGTGCTGACGGTGGTACCTTCGATCAATGGCAACAGGTCGCGCTGCACCCCTTCGCGGCTGACATCACCGCCACGCGCCTCTTGGCGTGCGCAAACCTTGTCGATTTCATCCAAGAATACGATGCCGTTTTGCTCGACTGACTCCAGCGCGCTTTTGGTCACTGTTTCATCATCAAGCAACTTATCGGCCTCTTCACCGATCAGGATTTCATAGCTTTCCGCAACGGTGAGTTTGCGGCGTGTAGTGCGACCGCCCATGGCTTTGCCAAACAGATCGCCCAGATTCATCATGCCCATCTGGCCGCTGGGCTGGCCGGGAATGTCAAACATCGACATCGGGTTTGTGTTATCTGCCAGATCCAACTCGATGATGGTGTCATCCAATTCGCCAGTCTTTAGCTTTTTGCGGAACATCTCGCGGGTTGCTTCGCGCGCATCGGTGCCGGCGATGGCTTCGATGACGCGATCCTCGGCGGATTGATGAGCTTTGGCTTTGACATCTTCGCGCATGTGGTCGCGGGTCATCGCAATGGCGGAATCCACCAGATCACGAATGATCTGTTCTACGTCCCGTCCGACATAGCCAACTTCGGTGAACTTGGTGGCTTCGACCTTCAGGAAAGGTGCTTTGGCCAATTTGGCCAACCGTCGGCTGATTTCGGTTTTCCCAACGCCGGTGGGCCCGATCATCAGGATATTCTTTGGATAGACCTCGTCGCGCAGGTCATCGCTTAGCTGTTTGCGACGCCACCGGTTGCGCAGAGCAACGGCAACTGCCCGCTTGGCATCGTTTTGCCCGATGATAAAACGATCCAGTTCAGAGACGATTTCACGAGGAGTAAGATTGGTCATAGGTCTTCCGTATCAATGAGAGGGCGGCAGGCGGTGCAGTGGCAGCAGCCCAGACAAAGGGGCGAGCAATGCAGCTCTGATCGGGGCCCAAAAGGCCCCCAGTAACACAAGGAACAGGCCGAGGATCAGCACAGTCGCAGCTGCGCCTTCTCCGTCAAATACCGTTCCAGCCAAGGTCACGATATAGCCAATCGCAGCAATCAAGAACGAGCGACGATCGATGATGATGGCCACAAAGGCAAAGGCCAACAGGACCAAAAGCAAAGCCAAATAGGAGCTGGAGCTGCCTGAGTTTAGCAAGCTTAGCGCGATGGTATTGACCAACGCCGGAGCGGCAACGACATGCAGCCAAAACCCCTGCGAGGCGCGACGGGTGACCCGATGCGGATCGCTCATGTCAAAATACATTGCGACAACAAACACAGCCAGACCGACCAAGAGTGTGGTCACAGCAAAGGGTCCGCTGGCAGACAATAAGAACATATCCGAGATATCCCCCGGAGTGCCCGACTGCTGAGCGCCAATCAACAGCGCCAAAGCAAAGATACCCAACGCAATCAATGCCATGGCAAAGGGCACCTTAAAGCGCGCCCAGAAAACAGCAATCGCCACGGTGGACAAGGCAAATGGCAAAATCAAGCTAGAGAGGTCTTCTTGGGCCACCATAAATGGTTGGGCGAAATAGGCTGTCAGCCCGGTTCCAGCGTTGGCGGCAAACAAAACCGAAAGCGCAATCGCGGGGGCCACCATGCGGCGCCGGCGTATGAAATATTCTGACAACAGCCAGATCACAGCGGCACCAACCACCGTCGCCCCAACAATCTTGGTTTGATAATTGGAAATCTCAGAGGTCATGGCGACGCCAGTCACAGCGCCCCACCCAACAGCCAGAATGATAAGGCCAATGACGATAAAGATCTCGTTAAAGCCTTTGAACAACTCAAACGGTTCGTCGCCGATGGTCAGGTTTTCGCGTGCACCGCGTCGACTGTCGGCCAAAGCGGCAAGCGAAGCCGCCTGAGATTCTGACATCAACCCGGACCCAACCGCCGCTCTTAGGTCATCGCGCGAAATCATTTCGAAATCACCTCAACTGTCAGGTTGCCGTTGGTGTAAACGCAAATATCGGAGGCAATCGCCATCGCCTTTCGGGCGGTGTCTTCGGCGCTTAGCCCCGCTTCGAGCAATCCGCGCGCAGCCGCCAAAGCAAAGTTGCCACCAGAACCAATTGCCGCGATATCGTGTTCAGGTTCCAAGACATCCCCTGCCCCGGTGATCACAAACAGATCTTCACCATCGGTGACGATCAGCATCGCCTCGAGTTTTTGCAAGTATTTGTCGGTGCGCCAATCTTTGGCAAGTTCCACGCTGGCACGTGCCAATTGTCCCGGCGTCGCTTCGAGTTTGGCCTCTAGCCGTTCCAACAGGGTAAACGCATCCGCGGTAGACCCGGCAAAGCCGCACAAGACATCATAGCCACCCGGATTGATCCGGCGCACCTTGCGGGCCGACCCTTTGATGACTGTCTGGCCAAGCGAGACCTGACCGTCACCAGCAATCACCACCTGCCCGTCTTTCTTGACGCCGATAATGGTTGTGCCATGCCAACCGGGGAAACTGTTTTCTGCCATCTCTCGCTCCTGTGACTTGAGCGATATATGGAAGTTACCGGCCTACAACACAAGGGTTGCGCTTGCCCCACCGGGGAATGGCCAGTAGCTTGCCGCCTATGGTGACGAGGAAACATGTTGAATTCTGTCTGGAACAGAACCTGAAAAACAGCGCGGCTGCTGGGAAACACAATTTTATTGGCAAAGTTTCCGATCTGCTTGAGAAAGCAAACTTCACCGTGCACTACCGCGACGCCGCAGACTACCCCGATGGCTATGCTCTGGTTCATGAACAAGAACCCGTTTCCAACCAAACTCTTACGCTTGAGCGGTGCTATCATCCTCCGTTTTGGACAATCGAAAAGACGTCGGACCGTTGGGAATGGGATGTCGCCAAAACACCGTTCCGGGCTGACAAGGTTGAGGCCGGCCAAGCGGAGAAGTTCTATTCTTTCTGGCAGGGCCGATTGTTTGGCGAAGCGACCAATCAGACTGCGCAAGACGGGTATATCTATGTGCCCTTGCAAACAAATCTGTCTGACCGCGCCCCGTGGCAAACCTGCACACCTTTTGAAATGCTGGTTTCGACCCTGCAATACGATCCATCCCGTCGCATTCTGGCGTCACTTGATCCCGAAGTTACCTATAGTTCACAAGACCGCAGCAAGTTGAAAACGCTTGTTGGTCGCTTCCCTAGGCTCGAGGTGCGCTCTCAAACCAACCAAGAGCTTTTGCAGCGTTGTGACTATGTGGTGACCCAAAATTCGGCGCAGGCCTTTGATGGTTACTTCTTTGGCAAGCCTTGTGTGCTGTTTGCCCGATCCGATTTCCATCACATCGCTGGGGACGTGTTCACCAACGGGCCGGAAGCTGCGTTTAAGCAGGTGCAAGGCTCTCCGCCGCCATTTGCCAAATACATTTGGTGGTTCTGGCAAGAAATGTCGATAAATGCCGGGCGCGATCAGGCCAAGAACAAGATCCGCAAGGCGCTGCGCCGCGGTGGGTGGCCAATCTAACAAAAAGCCCCGGCGCAAAGGCCAGGGCTTCTAATAGTCTATGCGTTTCGGTCCGCTAGGTTCGCAGCTTAAATCGAGTCTTTGATCCAAGATTGCAGAGCAGCCTTAGGAGCTGCGCCAGCGCGGTTTGAAACAACCTGACCGTCTTTAAAGATGAACAGCGCAGGAATGCCACGCACGCCCATTGCGGCGGCGGCATTTGGGTTGCTGTCGACGTCCACTTTGACAACTTTGATGTCGCCATTCATTTCATCGGAGAGCTCTTCCAATGCTGGGCCGATCTGCTTACAGGGGCCGCACCATTCAGCCCAGAAGTCCACCACTACGGGGATGTCTGAGTTTTTGACTTCGGCGTCGAAGGTTGCGTCGGTAGCGGCTACGGTGGCCATGGGTTATCTCCATCAATTTGATCTGCTCTGAAACCTATGGAGCCAACCACATATCGTCAAGGGAGCGTGGCGACCTCAAGTGATTGTGTTGTCAGCGCAGCCGGCAATTCCATCAACTCTGCGTTGTTTGTCCACAATAAAGCGGTCCTGATCAATTTATCTGGGAAAATCTGTCTCAAAGCCGCTGCATACGCCCCCATTTGCCGCAAAACACCCAGCGGACATTCGGCCGCAGATCCGGGCACAACACGGTTCGATTTAAAGTCGACAGCCAAGACAAAATCATCCTCGATGATCAACCGATCAATGGTGCCGTGGATACGTTGATGACCCAATGCATCGACCTGAGCGGTGACCGGCACCTCGGCCAGAGTTGAGGGGGCAAATATCGGGGCAAACGCGGGCGTTTGAAGCACCGTGCTGGCCTCGTTGAATAGGGCGTCAAAAGTGTTGGTTTCCGGCGGGTTAGATCCATCTTTGAGCAGTTTCTTGGCGATGTCTGGCCAGTCCGAAATTGGAAATTCCGGCAGTGTTTCCAACAACAGGTGCAGCTGCGTTCCCCATAGCAGGGCGGCCTCTTCATCCAATCCCTGATCGCCCGCCAGAGCTTTGGCGCCACCTAGATCAGATGGGCTGAGTGTTGGGTTTGACACAATTGGGGCGGGTGCGGGATTTTTGGCCCACTCCGGCAAAGAAATCGCCGGTGCCGCAACCTGATCTTTGGCCGCCTTAAGGGGCAAGTTCCAATCCCCATGAGACAGCCGCAAACCCACGCCAAACGGGTACTCCTGCGGGGCCGCGCCAAGGCTTTCCATTGCTGTTGCGATTTTTGCATACCAGCTTTGTTGGTCCTTACCGATGTCTCCTGCCCCAGCAACGATCAACCATTTTTCAGCGCGCGTCATGGCAACGTACAACAGCCGGTGGCGCTCAGCTGCTTCTGCGGCCAGTTTGGCGTCACGCGCAGCGGTCATATGTGCCGGCATTTGGGCGCTGGCGCTGCGCCACATCAAGGTGTCCCCGTCGCTGAGCAATTCGTCCCGCAGCACGTTATTCCACTTGCCTGTCTCGGGCATGATAACAATCGGCGCTTCTAGCCCCTTAGAGCCATGCACCGTCATCACACGGATCTGATCGCTGGCGCTGTCCATTTGTCGCTTGATTTCAAGCTCGTCGGTTTCCATCCACTGTAGAAATCCAATCAGGCTTGGAACGGCATTGCGTTCAAACGCCAAGGCCTGTGACAAAAACGCGTTGATGCCGTCTTCGGCCTCGTTCCCAAGGCGGGCCAACAGGTTCTTGCGCCCGTTATGGCGGGTCAGAATCCGTTCGATCAAATCATAGGGTCGTAGGTAATCTGCATTGTCACGCAAATCGTTCAGGATCTCCATCACCTCTGGAAACTCGTCCTTACGCTTGCGCAGGGATTCCCAAAGCAGCGGTTCGACGCGGCGATGCGCCAGATCAAACAGTTTCTGCTCACTCCAGCCAAACAAGGGCGACTTAAGCGCCACAGCTAACGAATAGCTGTCCTCCGGTGTGGCAAGGAAACTCATCAAGGCGGCCAGATCTTTGACCGCCAGTTCGGCCCCAACCTTAAGACGGTCAGCCCCGGCAATGGCCAAGTCCTGTTCCTTGCAGGCGCGAATGATTTCGGCAAACAAGGTGGAGCGCCGCCGCACCAGAATAAGGATATCGCCTTCGGTGATTGGGCGCATTTCATAGCTGCCTGAATGACCGATTTCTGATGGAATAGTCTCTTTTGCGTCGATCAAATCGCGGATCTGCTGCGCAATCTGTTCTGCCAAAATCACTGAGTGGTGTTTGGTGCCCAGACGATCCACTGGGGAATCCCAATCTTCGTCTTTGTCGTCATCCGACTTATCGACAAGCGGCCAAAGATCGACCCGGCCGGGCATTTTATCCTTGAAGGCCCGATGCTCGGATCCGGCATGAAATCCCGAGTCTGCGTCATCGCGAAAGGTTTCGTCAACCAGCGACAGAATGGCATGAGAAGAGCGGAACGAGAACTGCAACTCCATCTGGTTGAGCGGTCGTTCCGTTTGGGAAAGTCGCGCGCCAAAGTCGTCTTGCATTCGGTCAAATTCACGCGGATCTGCGCCTTGAAACGAATAGATCGACTGCTTTTTGTCGCCGACAACAAAGATTGTTCGTTCAATATCGGTGCGCGCGCCGGTGCCGCTGGTGAATTCCTGCGCCAGCAATTCGATCACTTTCCACTGGGCGGGGCTGGTGTCTTGGGCTTCGTCCACCAAGATGTGGTCAATACCACCATCCAATCGGTACAGCACCCACGCGGCCACCGCCGGGTCGGTCAAAAGATCGCGCGCCTTGAGGATGAGATCATCAAAATCAAGCCAGCCGAGCATCTGTTTGCGATGCTCATACGCGGGCAGAAAAACGCGGGCGAAATCATGCAGGGCAAAGGTCCGATTGGCCGCCGTTAACGCCACACGACGGGCGCGGCTGTCTTCGATCCGGCGCATGAAGTCTTCGAGCCGTGGCAACAAGGGACCAAGAGCCACCTGAAGCTTTTTGGTTGGGAATTTGCCAATTTTGGCGCCAAAAGGCGATTGGGCTTTTTCCCCAAATAGAAACACGCTTTCCAGAAGCGGCAGCGCTGCGTGATCCAAATTGGAGATCAAACGCAGCTTGGCGGCCGCCTTACTGTCGGTGGCACCACCTGTGTCCAATACCGCGATCACATCGTTCAGCAACTCTGCTTCACCACCAAGAAAGACCTCGGACATCAGGCGATCTGCGTCATAGTCCGGTGGTAGGTCAAACAGCTCTAGACAGGCCGTGCGATTGAGCGGTGTGCTTAACAAACCTCGATTTTGTACAACCGATGCGGCAATTTTTTCGAAATCATCACCGGTGAAATTCATCGCCAGCGTTCGGATGATCTGTGCATCAGGCCCATTGGCGAGCGTTTGCACGATTTCAGTGCGCAACTGGGCTGCGGCGCGGTCTTCCATCTCTGCAAATTGCGGGCTGACGCGCGCCTCGAGAGGGAAACGTCGCAGCAACGACGAACAGAAAGAGTGGATGGTTTGAATTTTCAACCCGCCGGGGGTTTCAATTGCGCGGGCAAACAGCGTGCGGGCGTTGCGCAGGGCCATATCGTCAATTCGCCCAGGAACGCCAAGCTCGATCAGTTGCTTTTGCAGCTCTTCATCGGGCAGCATTGCCCAAGCACCAAGGCGCTTGAACAGGCGGTTCTGCATCTCGCTGGCCGCGGCCTTGGTATAGGTCAGGCACAAAATATGCTGTGGCTGGACGTTTTGAAGCAACAAGCGTGCAACCCGATCGGTTAACACACGGGTCTTACCAGAGCCTGCATTGGCGGAAAGCCATGTAGAGTGGTCCGGCCGCGCTGCGGTGATCTGGCGTTCGGTGGCTTCGTCGCGGATCATGACAGCTCCTCTTTGATTGGATCGCTGGTCACATCCCATTCGCCAAATCGCGACAGCTGATCATAGTCGGAATAGCCGTCATCTTTGAACATTGCGCGACGCGCGGTGTAGCCCTGCGCTGGATCAAAATATTGCGCGATTAGGGCTTCAAAACGGTCCCACACTTGCTCTGCGGATTCTTTGTCCAAGGGGGCAGGCACCTCTGAAGGTTTTGCGCCCAGACCGATATAGATGGCTTCGGCCACATCAGCGGGGCCGATCTTGGCAAAGCCGCCACGTTCCACCATCGCCGCTTCAAGCAACAGCTGCTTGTCAAAGATCGCTTGTTGCGCGGGTGTGGGCGGAGAACCTGTTTTATAATCATAAATGTGGGCACGCCCTTGGGCATCCATATCAATCCGGTCTGCTTTGCCAACCAAGGTGAAATCCACGGCGCTGTGACGCAACTCTCCAAGCTCTTCAAAATACATCGGGTCCGCGCGACGGCGGCGCGCCTGTTCGGTGGTAACAAACCAATCAGAAATCCGTGCAATACGTGCTGACCACAGGGTGCGTGTGTCCGGCCAGGGTACCTTTTGGGCCAGAATAGTCTCTGAAATATCGGTCAGATGCGCGGCCTGTAAAACGTTGGGGTCAACGCGGCTTTCATGGATGAATTGTTCCAACACCGAATGGGTGACGATGCCGCGCAGCAAGGCATCAGGCGCGCGCATCAAAGGATCTAGCGGGCGCAAACGTAATATATGGCGGGCGTAAATGGCATAGGGGTCGCGGATCAGCCGTTTGATTTCCGTAACTGAAAGGCGGCGAGGTCTGGCGGCAACAGGCGGGCGCGGCGAAGGACGCGGGGCAGGGGGTGTGCTGCCCGGTTGTTCAAGCACTTTGGTCAGGGAAAGCCAATGGTTGCCGCGATCGCGCGCGCCTTGCAAGGCCTCGGGTCCACCGAGATCCGGCAAACCGGACAGCAAATTTGTGATCCGGTTGATCCAGCGCGAGGCCACGGTTTCAGCATCCTCGGAGCGGATGGACCGGGTGATCCAGACCTGAGGCCCACCGATGGCCTGTTGAAAGTCATGTGCAGACAACCCGATCCGTCGTTCTGGCAGCAACAAACCTGCGTCATGGCGCATTTTGCGGTTCAGCCAGGGATCAGGGGACGGCATTTCGGGCCAGCTGCCCTCGTTCAGGCCGCCCAAGATAACCAGATCGGCACCTTGAACCCGCGCCTCGAGGGTGCCCCAAATTAAGATGTTGGGATGTGGGCTGTCGGGATTTCTGACTTCGCCACCGCTGAGCACGGCCCCAAACAGATCCGCATAATCGATGGCGCTGAGGGTGCCGCCATAGGGGGCTTGTTCCTCCAAATCTGCAACCGTTTTGGCCGCAGCGCGTCCGGGGTCTTTTTCCCACAGCTCGCTGGTTTTCTCGGGCGCAGATCCATCGGCGATGCGGTTGGCCAAAACCAAATGACGGGCAAGATGATCTGACAGTGCCAGATCCTCGCCGCCCAATTTGTCCAGGAAATTGTCAATGATCCATGCCACCCAGCTTTCGACCATAGGGTCGTCTTTGGTTGCGGCCCAAAAGGTCAACTGATCCGCATCAGGGAAAGGCATGCCTTCGCGCCGAACATAAAGTTCAAGTTCGCGGGTCAGGCGCAAGTGCGGACCGCGCGCCCCACCGGTATGAGCCAAAGGATGCATCAAGAGAGTCAGCAACATCTCTGAGGTCAGTTTACGGTGAAACAGAGCCACAACATGGCGCAGAAAACGGCCGGGAGCTGTCAATTGCAATGGGATGCCTGCGCTGTCATCTGGAATGATGTTCCAGCGTCCCAGCGCCGCAGATACCTGGCGGGTCAGCATTCGGTCCGGGGTGATCAATGCGGCGGTGATGCCGTCTTGCGCGGCCTGACGTAGCCGCATGGCAATTGCCAAAGCTTCTTCGCGCTGTGATGTGGCCTCAACCAAGGTGACATCGGCCAAAGCTTCGGACAGGTTTTGCAGTTTGGGGCCTTCTTCGAGCCAACGATCCGTGACCGGGGCAGGGCGCAAGGCAAGTGACACAAGGCGATTGCGTGCCGCAGACGGGGCTTGCGCATCGTTCCAAGGGATCACATCAGCGGGCGTTAGGTCCAGTTCCTTGAGCAGCTTGGCAAAGCGATACTGTGGATGATCCTCAGCGGTGAGCGCATCATCAAGGTCAGCCCATCCATCTTGGCTCATCTCAAAGTCAAACCCGGGCAAAACCAATGCACCTTGGGGCAGCGCGGCGACAGCTTTCATCAACAGCATCGTTGTGCCGCGTGACGCGGTAGAACCCGCTACGATAATGGGATGGATCGGTGGGTGAAGCTGCCAGTGCTCGGCAATGGAGTGAACCAAACGGCGGTTCAGGCTTTCACGATCAGGGGCATCGATATCTTCGCCGAAATAGTGTTGGACAATGTCCAAAAATCCCAACGCGCGGCGCCAGTGTCCGGATTCATCGGACACATCCAATTGCTGAAGAACAGACGGGTCGACACCTTCGCCCTGCATCTCCTCCATCAAATCTGCCAGACTGTTTGACAGATCAAAAAGCGACGCACGCGGTGCAAGATCTGGTTGGCTGTCCAGCAGTTGAGAGACAAATTGCGACACTTCCAAACGGCGCCGCAGGGGGGACACCGCTTGGGGCAGCTCAAGTGACTGTGCGGGCGAGGCGGGATTTGTGACCAGACTGATTTGCGGCAGCAGCAATGCAGGGCCTTGATCAAAAATCTCACGAATGCGCCGCGCCATCCGCCGCGTGTTGACCATCAAAGAGACCCGGGCCAATTCCTGAGGAGGCAAGGCCGCGGCGCGCTGGGTCAAACCTTGGCTCAGAGCAGCTGGAAAATCAGCGCCAGCAGGAACCCCAAACACGCGGGGCTTGTCAGAGGGGCTAAACAACATGTCCGATCATCCTTTCGGCCAAAACAATCCCTTCGGGACGCCCGATGTCACACCATTCACCGGGATAAACCAGCCCAAACAGGCGCTGTTGCGCCAACATTTCATCCCAAAGCACATTCAATGAAAACGCGGTCTGAGGGATCGCAGCCAAATGATCGGTTTTGATGATTTGCACCCCGGTATAGATTGGGCCGGGGCCACGGGCCAGACGACCATCTTCGGCGCACAGAAAATCACCCTTTCCCGTGTGCCCAATGGCGGCGTTTTGTGGCACCAGCATCAGCAATCCATCCATCCTGTCTGGGTCCCAAACTTGTTCCAGCAACTGAAACGGGTTTGGACCCTGCCACATGGCATCGCTGTTTGACGTGAAAACGGGGGCATCCCCCAGCAATGGTAGCGCCGCACGCAGGCCGCCCCCGGTTTCCAGAATATCGCGTTCTTCGGAAAACTGAACGTTGCGATCTGCCAAATGCGCCCTCAGCTTGTCCCCGTGATAGTGCAGGTTCACCACAATTTTTGAAAGGTCAGCCGCTTGGATCATGTCCAACGCGTGATCAATCAATGGCCGCCCCGCAACCGACACCAAAGGTTTGGGTTGATGGGTGGTCAGCGCCCCCATTCGAGTGCCAAACCCAGCGGCAAAAAGCATCACGGCGCGGGACATTGGTGTTTCAGTTCCTGAACAAGGGATTTGCTGGGGCTTGGGAAGGCGGCATGGATCAGTGGGCGCATCGGGGCCAATACGGGATGCTCCAAGTTTCGCATCATATGGGCCCAGACACGGGGCAAATATTCTAGGTAATGCGGTTTTGCGTCCCGCAGGCAGAGACGGGCAAAAATGCCAACGATTCGCAGATTGCGTTGAAATCCCAATAGAGCATATGTCCGCTCAAAGCCGTGCTGATCCTGCGGGGAGTGCGCCAAGAAATGCGCCTTCATTTGGTCTTCGATGTTGGATGGCACATCGCGACGCGCGTCTTGCAAAAGCGAGACCAAATCATAGGCGCGGGGTCCTCGGACCGCGTCTTGAAAATCAAGTAACCCCACACGAGCGGTGCCCGTATTTTCGGGCAACCAGATCAGATTTCCAGCATGATAGTCTCTGTGGATCAGCACATTTTCCTGCGGCAGGTTCTCGTGCAACAAGGGTTGAAACCGTTCGACATATTGCGCCATCGCCGCTGTGCGATCAACGCCCTCATGAACCGGATACCATTGCCAAGGCAAGGTTGCGAGTTGGGTCAATTCCTCGGCATCCAGCAGCGATAAATCGGACATCGGTGTGAGCGTATGAAGCTGGCATAAAACATCGGTTGCCGACTGATAAAGCTCGCGCTCATCGCCGGTGTCATCTTGCAGAACTTGGGTGAACAGCGCATCGCCAAAATCTTCTAGCAGAAGCAATCCGTTGGGCAGATCCTGTGCCAATATTTCAGGGGGGCGCAGGCCGTGTTGCGCCAAAACGGCAGCGATGCGCACAAACGGAGTGACTGAATCTGCGGCAGAGATCGGCGCATCCATCAACACGGCCGGGTCCGGATGGTCTGGATGAGACAGCCGCTCATATCGCCGACTGGATGCATCCCCTGCCAGAGGATGGCGCTGGGCGTTTGCCCAATTGGCCGAGGTCAAAAACGATTCAATCAGGGGCGTGCGATCCGTCACGCCGTGATCCCAGCCAGTTTGGCGTGCCACTTTGCATCGCTCCAGCGCAGCTCAAGCGCGCGGGTGTTGTCGCCGGTGACTGAAAAGCTCAGATGCAGCGCGTGATCGGGTGCCAGTTCCGCCAGTCGGTCCGGCCATTCAACCAAACAAATGGCCTCACTGAACGCGTCTTCCAGACCCAATTCGACCGCTTCGTCCGGGCTTGTTAATCGGTACAGATCGCTGTGCCAGATCTCGCCTTTCACGGTGTCATAGATCTGAACCAAGGTGAACGTCGGCGAGGGCACGTCTTCGATCTGGGGCAAAAGAGATTGGATCAAGGATCGGGCGAAATGGGTTTTTCCAGCCCCAACATCGCCCTCCATCAGCACCACATCCCCTGCCTTTAGGTTTGCGCCAAGCGCACGGGCCAAGGTCGCGCTGTGGTCCGGAGAGGTGAGGGCAAGTTTGAATTTCGGGTCGTTCATAGCCGGAGATTACCCGGTTGAACGGCTGCTGCAAGCGCGTTCAGACCGCGTGCACGACTTGCGACAATACATTGCTGCGGTGCATGTCCTCAAAGGTGACCATTATGGCCCCGCCGGGCAGCCTATTGCCCCGAACCGTCAGATCCCGACCGTCCTGCAATGTCACCACATCCGCACAGTCCCCGTCGCAGGTGCTGCGCTGGGCCAGCTGCAAAATGTCATTCCAATGTTCTGTGGGTTCGCTTCTGGATGACCAATGCCGCCGCGCGTCCTGCAGGGAGGTTTCGCACAGATCCATGTCCCCGTCGCAGCCCCATAGTTCTTGGTAGGCGTCGTTGCAGAAATGGAGGCTGCCATTGGGAGAAAACACCGCAATCGCGTTGCTGAGATGGTTCAATACATTTTGGTTCAACTCTAGATCAGACCGAAACCGCCGTGTCAGTGAAATCCCGGCGCTGATATCTTCGAACAAGAACGCCACCGCCCCGTCCGGATGGGGGCGTCCACTGACCTGATAAGTCAGGCCAGACGGCAAATTCCATGTCTCTAGATAATTGCCGTTATGGGCTGCATCCACCAAGTCCGACAGCTCTTCGCGCCAGAACTTATAGTTCTTGGGTTCTGGCATCATTTGCGCGTCACGCAATTTGTCAAAAAAGCTGTGCAGATCAGGTCGTTTGCTTAGGAATTCGACCGGCATTTCAGTGAGATCGGCCAGTGCAGGATTGAACAGAGCCAATTCCCGTTTGCGGTCAAAAATGGCCAATCCAATTGAAAGCTGGGCAAAGGTTTTGGTCAGGGTTTGCACAAAATTCTTCTGGGCGATGCCCGCCTGGACAACCGCGTTGATATCGGTTGCATAATGCATGGTGGTGTCCCCCATCACCACGGAAACGACATCATACCAAAGCTGTTCTGATCCATCCCGCAGCGTAAGTGACATCCGGCGTTTCGCCGATGTCAGCTGGTCCCCCTCTTCGGATTCAAACAAAGCAGAGGTGCCTGATTGGTTGGGTCCAAGGCACGCCGCAACCAGCATTTCATAAGCTGAGTTCGACCACGTGATCGCACCGGCTGCGTTGCTTTGCCAAATTGGGTAGGGCGAGCCCTGAACCGCGCTGCGTAAAGTTTCAAGCCGAGAGTCCCACATCCGTTGAAGATGCAGGTTTGAAGCTGGGGTCGGTTGGTAATCTCTTTGTTCGAGAAGTTTGACCCGGGTCATGCCCCGTATGGATTCCAAGGCCACTTGGCTTTGAGACCCTAAATCCGCCGAATCGATCATCAGAGAGGTTTTGAGTGGTTCAGGCGGCACCGCGGGAAATGTGGGAAACCGCGGTTTTAGCAGCGCCGCAAGCTGCGCCCAATCGCTTTTGTGACGATCTGGCGTGCTCAAAAGCGCCTCTGCACTTTCGGTGGCGTTCAGCAGATTTGGGCCTTCAAACAAGAAGCGGGTTTCATCGTCAACTGCGGGCTGCGGCCGTGGTGTCTGCGTTTGAGAGTAATAGAAAAGCCGCACTGAAATCGCAGCAACGGCCAGCGACGTGGCGCAGACAATTAGAATTTGAAGAAAATCCATCCGGGCTCACCTTAAAAAGATTTCCCGCAAAGGTTGCTTTGAATGCTTAATAAACTGTTAAACAGAGGTGTCAGATTTCCAACGGCAAATTCTGTGCAAGTGGCTTTGATGTCTGGTCAAAATTGGCATCAACAACCCGTCTTGGCCAGGTCACCTCGACAATTGCACCCAGATTATCGGCCTCATCGAAGGATTGATACGGGTCTTGGCCGTTGGCAAAACTCAGGTCCGCGCCCGTCCGTTCCAGCAACGTTTTGGCGATGAACAAACCAAGGCCCATACCCTCATAGCCCGGACGTTTGGCCTGATCCTTTTTAACCCGACGTCGACGCACAAAGGGTTCACCAATGCGGCCAATCAAATGGGTTGGATAGCCTTTTCCGTCATCCATAATGCGCACGATGATGTTTTCATTGTCCCATTCCGCCTCGATCCAAACCTGCGTGCTTGCGAAATCGACGCCGTTTTGAATCAAATTGCGCAGACCGTGGATGATCTCTGGGCGTCGCAGAATCGAGGGCTGTTCGAGCGATTCCTCTGCAAGCTCTTGGAAGTGAAGCGCTTTGCCGCGATCCAAATGCGGTTCGGCTGCCTCTTGGACCACAGCCATCAAAGGCGCTTGGCGCATATGAAGATCGTCTTTGCCCGCACGGCCCATAGATCGCAAGATATCGCGACACCGGTCTGCCTGCTCGCCAATCAGGCGGGCGTCTTCTTGCAGTTCGGGCTGTGCGCTCAACTCTTCGGTCAATTCGGAACTGGTGAGTTTGATGGTGGCCAATGGTGTGCCCAACTCATGCGCAGCGGCAGCAACAACCCCGCCGATATCAGTGAGTTTTTGCTCGCGGGACAGGGCCATATAGGTGGCTTGCAGCGCGTCCGACATTGCGTGCATTTCAACGGTAACGCGGCGGGAATAGACCCCCAAGAAGATCACCGCGATGACAATCGCGATCCAATTCCCAAACACAAAAATCTGGGGAATGCGCAAAATGAATCCCTCTTCGGTGCGCAAAGGAAGATGAAATTCGGTCAAAAGCGTCACGGCCAGAATGGCAGTTAACCCCATCAACAGTGTCGAGCGAAGCGACAAGGCAGAGGCCGAAACTGTGACGGGGCCAAGAATCAGAATCGAAAACGGATTGTGCAAACCGCCGGTTAGGAACAAGAGCAGCGACAGCTGGATCAGGTCGAACAGAACCATCAACAGGTTTTCACTTTCTGAAAGGCGTTTGCTTTCAGGAAAAATGAACATTGCAATCAGGTTGCCGACCACGGAAACAGAGATCACCAACATGCAAAGGCTTAGTTCTAGGTTCAGTCCCAGCAGCTTTTGTGCGACTAAAATGGCGGTGATTTGGCCGGCGATGGCGGCCCATCGCAACAAAGTGATCGTTCGCAGCTTGATCCAACTGCCACGATCCCGCCCTTTAAGGACGTCAAATTTTGTCTCAGCCATGCGCGATTTCGTCCCGTTGAATTTTGACGCTTAGTGTTAAATATGCAGCCAAGACCTATCAATGCTTTGATGGCATAAAAAAGGAAAACCAAATGAACCGCACTCTGATTGCCTCGGCTTCGACCGTTGCTGTTGTCGCACTATTAGGGGCTACATGGTATGCGACCACTGGTCCCGAGGACCAGTTTGACCCCTGTCGTGTCAGCGCCGTCGCAGGTGGTGCAGGGGCCATTGGCGGCCCGTTCACCTTGGTCAATGAAACCGGCCAGACGGTGACAGATACGGATGTGATCGACGAACCTTCGTTGTTGTATTTTGGCTATACCTTCTGCCCCGATGTGTGTCCGTTGGACAATGCGCGAAATATCGAAGCGGTTGAAATCTTAGAAGAAAACGGCAGTTTTGTGAAACCTGTGTTTATCTCGATCGACCCCGATCGCGATACGCCAGAGGTGATGGCGGATTTCACCGGGTATATGCATCCCAAGATGGTGGGCCTGACCGGGTCGCCTGAACAGGTCAAAGCGGCCAGCCAAGCTTATCGGACCTATTACAAAAAGCAAAAACCCGAAGAAGGCGAAGAGGACTACTACTTGGTCGACCATTCCACCTTTAGCTATTTGGTTTTCCCAGAGCATGGATTTGTCGAATTCTTCCGGCGCGATATGCCTGCGGACAAACTGGCTGAAAGCCTTCAGTGTTTTCTTGATGCGGCTTAAGCAGTTACCATAGTTTGACGCGATGATATCGTGTCTATAGAACCAAAGAACAACGTGCGGATGGGTGGAGTGACAGGAATGGCAGAACTTCTTCAAGAGATCGGTGATGACAAGACGTTGCTGCTTCTAGATGACGATGAACCCTTTCTGAAACGGCTTGCCAAAGCGATGGAAAAACGAGGTTTCGAGGTCGAAACCGCTGGATCCGTCGCGGCAGGCAAAGCCATCGCAACCGCACGCCCCCCTGCCTATGCCGTCTGTGATCTGCGGCTTGAGGATGGCAACGGGTTGGATGTTGTCGAAGTGTTGCGTGAAAAGCGTCCCGATTGCCGGGTTGTTGTTCTTACGGGGTACGGCGCAATTGCGACTGCGGTTGCTGCGGTGAAAATTGGCGCAACCGATTACCTGTCAAAACCTGCCGATGCGACGGATATCACCAATGCTTTGTTGGCTTCTGGTGATGAACTGCCGCCACCACCAGAAAACCCGATGAGCGCGGATCGTGTGCGTTGGGAACACATTCAGCGGGTCTATGAATTGTGTGATCGCAATGTCAGTGAAACCGCACGGCGGTTGAACATGCACCGGCGAACCCTGCAACGGATTTTGGCCAAACGCAGCCCACGCTAAGTCTAAAATCCAAACCGGGATAAGCTGACCTGTGCCTTTGAGCGCAGCGAGGCAACCACCCGTGGGTTTTGCGATGTCCATCTTTGAAAGGCCTGAAGTCCACGTTGATTGAGGCGCTGTCGATCTGTTTCTGACAGGGCGCGGTACTCTTCAAGAGTTTCGACTTCGGTGAAAGCCACGGTCAATTGAGTTCGGATGTGAGCGCATTCATTGTCATGAGACTGGGCGTTGTTCGGATCCTGGGCAGCGGCGCTGCACATGAAATACCCAAGCGCCAAGGCCATGATTTGCGTGGTCATAAGATACTCCGGACCACACGCTCTGCATCATGCGCCGCACCCTGTGGCCACAGGTGCGGCTGACCACAGATTCCGTGCAATCTTTGTGCCTGATTGAGGCCCGGCGGGCGACAATTTGGTAACGCGCTGGTTCCAAAGAACAATAGGGTAAGGCGTCGCCCCGCCTATAGATCAAAGCGCTTGCGCACCTTGTCGACAATCTGCCCATTGGCCAGTTCTATGCCATGGATCACCTCAACATCGCGGAACCCACGGCTTTGATAATAGGTCAGCCCGCTGTTGTTATCGGTGCGTATAGTGGCGTTGATCCAGACATAGCCAAGTTCGAGGGCTGCCGCCCGTGTGGCGTCAAACAGTTTTGATCCGATGCCAAGGCCCGTTTGCCCGATGCGGACAAATGTCGCGATATCGCAGGCTTCCTCAGGCAGACCATCCTTGGCGCCGATCCATTGAAAGCCCACAATCTGATCGTCATGTTCGGCAACGTGCCATGCCGCCCGGCTGCCCCCTTCGGAGATCCAATCCCAAAGAATATCTTTGCTCACCGGTGTTGTGATCGCTGTGGTGCCGCCTTGCGCAATGATCTCGTTCAACAGATCAGCCATCTGACCCGTGTCGAATTTATGTACCGATCTGACTTTCATTAGAGCTCTTTCAACAGATGAAGGTGACGGGCGGTGAAATCTTTGCGCACGTCTAGCGGCGGGCGCAGCCGAATTGTCAGGCCCTCGATAAGTGTGCGGTCCGGTTGGCCAAAGATCTTATTGGCCTCGACTTCGGTAAAGCCTGCGATCTGGGTTGCTTCCATCCATGCGCTGACGGTGTCGGCTTTCTTGATTTGGCGCTTGATCTTGACCGGAATGGCGGCTGGCAGGCCAAAACGGATATGAATGGCAGCGGTCAATCGCTTGTCGAGATCTTCATAGGCAGGTCCAACCGCAGCTTTCACCGGCGAAATCATGTCGCCAATGACGTATTCAGGGGCGTCATGCAGCAAGGCCGCCAGATGCCACTTCACCGGAGAGTTGGGGTACATGCGTCCAAACAGCTCTTCGACCAAGACCGAATGTTCGGCGACAGAGTAGGCAAAATCACCCTGTGTTTGCCCGTTCCAGCGCGCCACAAAGGCCAATCCATGGGCGATATCTTCGATTTCGATATCTACAGGTGTCGGATCGAGCAAATCCAAGCGGCGGCCAGAGAGCATCCGTTGCCATGCGCGGGGTTGTTTTGGGGGCACCTGTGTCACCTCGGAAATTGTGATGGCAAATGGTTAGCGGCAAATCCAAAGCGGCGCAATCGGCGCGCCGCCTGTTGAGATGTGATTTGGCGGACAACTGTCAGAGGTTCGACACCCTCAGAACAAACTGCGGATGGATTATCCCAGCCATTCCATGTCGTGGATCGTGCCATTGCGCTGACGGGATCAGATCGGACAAGGGGCCTTAGGCCTGAAATCCCGAGAAGCGCGCATCAAAAAGAGGAAAATCCACCCAAAGTAGGTGTCTCAACGGGGTAAAAACAGTGAAAAACCCCAATTCTAGAGGTTAAATCACGGTTTTGCTCTGCGCGTAAGGGGTGAATCGCCTTGGATTCATGCCGAAAAAGGAGGGGCACCCATACCAAAGAGAATTGAGCTGAAGTTTAAGGTTTAGCAGTGACTTAGCTTTGAATCTGGTGTCAAAACCTCGACATAAGTCCTAAAACCATAACAAAATATGGCTAGATTCCGTTTTTCTTATTGTAAGATGTTCGTGTCGCAAGCTCAAAAAGGCAGATCGATTTCAGTTTAAATCTTCTAGCCGCCGGGTTTTCCCCACAAGAGGCGACAGTGAACAAAGTAGTTCGTGTATCTAGGAGTATCAGTTATGACCATGTTTCAAAAACCACCCAAGTTAGGCATCGCCGCAGCTGTAGTTGTTGCCGCTTCAATGATCGCCCCAATGGCACAGGCGCAAGGCTCCAAATGCCTGCCCCGTCAGGTCTTGGTGGATGATCTTCAAAAGAAGTATAACGAGAAAATGACCGGCGGCGGTTTGCAGAATGCAAAACAGCTTTTGGAAATTTGGGCCTCACCCGCTTCGGGCAGTTTTACGGTCTTTATCACACGTGCTGATGGGCTGGCTTGCATCATGGCAACCGGTAAACATTGGAACTCTGTGAACGAAAACGAACCAAAGGGTGTAAAAAGTTAACCGAAAGTTAAGTTGTCTGAACGTGAGTCGAGTGCTATCTGCCTTGCTTAGGAGCGCTAGCAAGGAGCCACTCTGATGGCAAACGATTATATCATTAAAGACATCTCTCTGGCAGAGTTCGGGCGTAAAGAACTCGACATTGCAGAAACAGAGATGCCGGGCCTGATGGCCCTACGTAAAGAGTACGGCGACAGCAAACCGTTGAAGGGTGCACGGATTGCAGGGTCGCTTCATATGACCATCCAAACGGCTGTTCTGATTGAAACGCTGGTCGACTTGGGCGCTGATGTGCGCTGGGCGTCCTGCAACATCTTTTCAACTCAGGACCATGCGGCGGCTGCAATTGCTGCTGGCGGCACCCCGGTATTCGCTATCAAAGGCGAAACCCTCGAAGAATATTGGGATTATGCGGACCGTATCTTCTTTTTCGAAGAAGGTGGCTGCAACATGATCTTGGATGATGGTGGCGATGCGACCATGTACATCCTGATTGGCGCTCGCGTTGAGGCCGGTGAAACCGACCTGATCGAAGTTCCAACTTCTGAAGAAGAAGTTGCCTTCTTTGCGCAGATCAAAAAACGGATGGCAGCATCCCCCGGTTGGTTCACCAAACAGCGTGAAATGATCAAAGGTGTTTCCGAAGAAACCACCACAGGCGTGCACCGTCTGTATGAGTTGGTGAAATCGGGTCATCTGCCCTTCCCTGCGATCAACGTGAACGATTCTGTCACCAAGTCGAAATTCGACAACAAATATGGCTGTAAAGAATCGCTGGTTGATGGGATCCGTCGCGCAACTGATACAATGATGGCCGGCAAAGTGGCTGTTGTTTGTGGGTACGGCGATGTGGGCAAAGGCTGTGCTGCGTCATTGCAAGGTGCCGGTGCACGGGTGAAAGTCACCGAAGTTGATCCAATCTGCGCCCTTCAGGCCGCAATGGACGGGTTCGAAGTGCTGACATTGGAAGATGCTGTGGCAGATGCCGACATCTTTATCACCACCACTGGGAACAAAGACATCATCCGGATCGAGCACATGCGAGCGATGAAGGATATGGCGATTGTTGGCAACATTGGACACTTCGACAACGAAATCCAAGTTGCAGCGCTGAAGAATCACAAATGGACCAACATCAAAGAACAAGTGGACATGATCGAAATGCCATCCGGCAGTCGTATCATCCTGCTGTCTGAAGGTCGTTTGTTGAACCTTGGCAACGCGACAGGCCACCCATCGTTTGTGATGTCAGCAAGCTTTACCAACCAAGTTCTGGCTCAGATCGAGCTGTGGACCAAGGGCGATGAGTACAAGAATGACGTCTACATACTGCCAAAGCACCTGGATGAAAAAGTGGCGCGTCTGCATCTGGAACGGATCGGCGTTAAGCTGAGCAAGTTGAGCACAGAGCAAGCGGACTACATCGGCGTCAACAGCGAAGGCCCGTTCAAGCCCGAGCACTATCGCTACTAAGCAAACCGGATTTGCGTTAAAAAGCCCCGGATCCTGTCCTAGGATCCGGGGCTTTCTTATGTGCAATCGATGGTGGCCTAAGCGACCAAACTATCCAGTTGATCGTTCAGCTCTTTGCCGGTTTCGGCCCAAGCAGGCACTGCATTTGCCAGACGTTCCGACCAGGCCATGATGTTTGGATAAGCGTCATAGGGCACCTTGGATCGCGGCATTTGGCTGAGTGGTGCGGCAAGGTCCAGATCCGCCAAAGTTGGCGCGGCTCCAACAACGAAATCTGAGTGCGCCAGATGGGCGTCCAAAATCGGACCGTAGCGGTCCAATGTGGCTTTGGCATACGACAGTCGCGCCGCATCTGGGCTTGCGCCCATCAGCTTTGCGATAAAGTTCTCTTCGAAGTAGGCGGGGGCGGGTTGGCGGAAATGTTCAGCAGCCCAGAACATCCATTTGGTCACTTGATCGCGCTCGGCGCCTTGGGGCCACAACGTGGTGTCGCCAGCTTTTTCGCACAAGTAGATCGCGATGGCTGAAGCTTCCCAAAGCACGACATCCCCATCTTGCAGGATCGGCAGTTGAGCGTTGGGGTTAAGCGCAACATAGTCCGGGGCCTTGTGGTCTTGCTTTATCAGATCCAGAAAAATCCATTCAGCCTCCAGACCAAGGTGCTTGAGAACAGTGCTCGTGCGGCGACAGCTGCCAGAGCGGGGATCGTAGAAGTATTTCATCATAACCTCATTTGTCTTGTGAAAGTTGGGTGTGACTAACGCAGGACAGAGGCGTGCAATATTGCTCATCTAGGCAATCCCCCTGTGCAGGTTGGCATAGGGAGATCCAAGGTATTTCCAAACGTCGCGCCCATCGCCCCATAGAGCAGCGCGCGCGACGCAGTTGGTGCATGCCTATTTGGCGGCGCCACCCAAGTAGACAAAATCAATCAGATGATTGTGGTTGAACCGCCCCACCATCTCGAGAAGGTCTTGATTGTCGTTGCGAAATTTGTCGGCAACTTCGGCGGAGTCGTAAGACAGCACCACAACCTCGTCCAACGTCGGGGCCCCCATTGCATCATCCACATTCAGAAAAAATTCAGTTTCCCAACGGCCCTCTCGGCTGCGCCCTTCGGTATCAAGACTGATAAGCTCGGCGTCGCGGCCATCCAAATCCAGATTGTTATAGGTGCTTAGTTTCAGGATGTATTGGCGCCCGTCAACCTTGTCGATTGCGGTCAGCTTGGCCAGGTCACCTTCAAATACTGACAGCGTGTCAGACAGCAAAGACCGCGCAGCGGGATCCGACAGAATGGGGGCGTCACACTCCAACACTGTAAAGGACTTGGGCGCGCCAACCTGCATTGGACCCTGATGGAATTGGATGTCGCCAGCGCGCAGAATTGTGCAGTCCAAATCTGACGCTGCTTGCGCGGACAGACCGTCATTGTTTGCGGAAAACGCGATAATCGCTGAACCCTGAGGGGCTGAAACGGCGGCAGATCCACAAAGGATCAACATCGATGTTGTGGCAGTTTTAATGATATTTTTCATTGTGTTAATCCTATTACGCTGCGCCAAAATAGATGAGGTTATCTTGAAAAACGTCACTCGCGAACTTGTGCTTGTCGGTTTTCAATTTGAGGACTTCTTTGAGCGGTCCATGAACAAAGTCGATGGGATGCATCGGGATTGGCATCGCTGAGGCCAAACCGTGGAACGTCCCGGTGTAATGTTCATCTGTCCAGCTGTAGGAAATTTCTGCGGCGCGTTGCCCTTCGTGGACCAGAGCAAGGGTCATCTTGCCGTCCAAAACGTCCCGGATTTCCGCAGAGACTAAGTGTACTTCGTAGGCCATGTTGGCTCCTGTTTGATGAGGTGGCCTCACTGTCAGAGATTGCAGGTTGGATTGAAACTGTACAAAAATGGGATCAAGTGGTACAAATTTGATCCATGAAGAACTGGGATGATCTGCGTATATTTCACGCCATGGTGGCGGCAAAATCGGTGCGCGCAGCGGCGATCAGCTTGGGCACCACCCATGCCACCGTGTCGCGCCGTATCCGGGCCCTCGAAGAGGATCTGGGCGGCATGCTGTTTGAGCGCCGCCAAGAGGGGTTTGAACTGACCGCCTTTGGGCAAAGTTTGGTTGATCTAACCGAAGAAATTGCCGCTTCGGTGCATGCGATTGATCGCACAGCCTTTGGACAAGAAAGCAGCGTTGCTGGTTTGGTGCGACTGTCTGCAATGGAGGAGCTGTATGCCAAGCTGTTGGCTGCACCGATTGCAGAGTTTCTGACACAGCATCCTTTGATCGAGTTGAATGTTGAAACCACAGCGGGGCTTAAAAACCTCAACCGGCGCGAGGCGGATATCATTGTGCGGATCACGCGCGAGCCACCTGAAAATGCGGTGGGCCGGATGGTGGCGCAAAGCCCTCTGGCGATCTATGCCACCCCCGGCTATCTGAACAATCGCCCCGGCGTTGATCGCTGGATTGCGCTTGACTATGCACCTGCTTTGAAACCCGTGCTGGGGGCCAGAACCGCATTTGTTGGCTCTACGGTATCAGTTGTGGCGCAAATGTTGCGGCAGGGTCAGGGGATCGGTTATTTGCCCTGTTTTGAGGGCGAAAATGACCCGGAATTGGTGCGTGTTCCGGAATTTGAGCTGCTGCCTGACATGGAAATTTGGGTTCTGACCCATGCCGATCTGCGGGACAATCCGCGGGTGCGGGTGTTGTTAGACCTGCTCTATCGCACCTTTGCGCAACATCGCAGCTGGATAGAAGGGCATGCGCCCACGGTCCCAGCCAAAGCGCCAAACCCTTAACCGCCCCAACGTCGTCAATTTAGGGGGAAAAAGACGCAATGTTTTCCTTTGTGAATAAAATAAATCTAATTACTGTGTCGATATTGAGGGGAATAACCCCGGGGAATTAGGGACGGGAGAACGTCATGGGAAAACGCGACGATTTGATTGCGCAATACGCTGAAGACTTGAAATCCAAATGCGGCATGGAGCCTGATATGGCCCTGTTGACCAAAGTCACCATTGGCTGTGGTCCTGCGATTTACAACGCAGATGCCTCGACTGTTGCGGCGACACAGCCGTCGGAATTGGAAACTGTCAAAGACAACTTTCTGATCAAGAAACTTGGGTTGGCTGACGGCCCAGAGCTGATGGAAGCAATCAACTCGGTTATCGAAACCTATGGCCGCTCGGAGCGTAACAAGTACCGCGCCGTGGTTTATTACATGCTGACAAAGCACTTTGGAAAAGAAGCCATCTACGGCTAAGCCCTTTTATAGTTTGAGAATTTGAAACGCCCGAAGCTGCTTCGGGCGTTTTTTGTACCGTATTTTAGGTACTTGATGGTTGGTGATTTGCCACGGTGGCAGTAGCTTAGTTCTATGCCGAGTCAGGACGACCGGCCCCAGATTCGTTTTTCGTGTGGTGAGTTGGGAGCACGCGGGGAGCAGGGGGTCAGTCCAAGGCTGGCCCCCTCTTTTATCTCAGAGACTTCGAACATCGCCCGTGGCACCGATCGCTGCTGCGGTGTTACAGAGTGTTTCAGTTCAAAAGGGATTTCGGCACAAATCGGCTGTTTTCCGGGTCCTTGCGGGGGATGTCACCGACAATCCACCCCAATAGCGGGTCCATATTCTGGACAGCACGTGTCGCGCCGCATAGGAAGGTCCAACCACTTTACCTTCACAGGATGACGGAACTGATATGACGCGGTCTTTGTTTGGCACCGATGGTGTGCGCGGTCTCACCAATACTTACCCAATGACTGCGGAACTGGCGATGCGATTGGGCGCAGCGGCGGGGCGCTATTTCCGTCGGGATCAAAACGAACACCGGGTTGTTATCGGCAAAGACACCCGTCTGTCTGGCTATATGTTGGAAAACGCACTGACCGCTGGGTTCACCTCGACCGGCATGAACGTTTTGCTGTTGGGCCCGATGCCCACGCCGGCGGTTGGGTTTCTCACCCATTCCATGCGCGCGGATGTTGGTGTGATGATTTCTGCCAGCCACAATCCAGCGTTTGACAACGGGATTAAATTCTTTGGCCCGGATGGGTTCAAACTGTCGGATGAAGCCGAAGACGAGATCGAGCGTATTCTGGAAGAAGGCGCCCGCTTGGCCAATCCCGAAAACATTGGACGCGCTAAACGGATTGATGACGCGCTGGGCCGCTATGTCGAATATGCCAAAACCACCTTCCCAAACAAGCTGCGCTTGGATGGGCTACGGGTCGTCTTGGATTGCGCAAATGGGGCCGCCTATAAGGCCGCACCCGCCATCCTTTGGGAACTTGGCGCCGAGGTCATTCCCGTTGGCGTGACGCCAAATGGCCGCAACATCAATGATGGCTGTGGTTCGACAGATACAAAAATGGCCTCGCAGAAGATCCGCGAAACTCGGGCCAACTTGGGCATCTGCCTGGATGGAGACGCGGATCGTGTCATCATTCTGGATGAAAACGGCAATCAAGCGGATGGCGATCAGATCATGGCTTTGATTGCGTCAAGCTGGAAGCAAGACGGATTGTTGCAAGGCGATACCTTGGTGGCAACGGTGATGTCCAACCTTGGGCTAGAGCGCTATCTGGCCAGCCAAGGCATTGCCCTGGAGCGCACCGCCGTTGGGGATCGCTATGTTGTCGAAAAGATGCGGGCACAGGGGTTTAACCTTGGCGGGGAGCAATCTGGCCATATCGTGATGACGGATCATGCAACCACGGGGGACGGGCTTATCGCCGCTCTGCAGGTCCTAAAGGCTTTGGTTGAAACCGGCAAAAAGGCCAGCGCGTTGACGAAGGTGTTTGAACCAGTGCCGCAGACACTGAAAAACGTGCGCTATGCGGCGGGGAAAACCCCGATGGACGAAGACATTGTTCTGGATGCCATTGCCGAAGGTGAAAAACGTATCGGCACCAAAGGCCGGTTGCTGATCCGCAAATCCGGCACCGAACCGTTGATCCGGGTGATGGGTGAATCAGAGGATCAAGCGTTGCTGGACGAAGTCATCACATCGATCTGCAAAGCGGTGGAGGCGGTTGCCTAAGGCAACCGCAAACGCCCTTAGAAGAGCGTCAGCACCAAGCCAATAATTGTGCAGCCGATTGTGGCATAGCCGCCGTCGATCAGGATCAACGCCTTGGGGCGATCCGCAAACGTATAGTTGGTTGCGATCCAAGGCATCACCAGAAATAGGCCAATGCCAAGACCGGCAATCAAGCCTTTGTCAGCGGAATCGATACCGGCCAAGCTAAAGACGTGGCGCATCATACCCGCCACGATGATCGTACAGATGATGGATACGATATAGGGAATTGGGTTGGCGCGGTTTTTGGGTTGGCCATCGTCACCCACGGCAACTCCAGATGCGGCCATCCACGGTTTGGCGAGCGTCATGTACCAGACGGCTCCGAATGCGTAGCTGGCAATTGCCGCGGCCAAAACGTTGAGTAGTTCCATTGGATCGTCTCCTGCTTGCAGTCATTTCTGCGTTGCAGATTGGCCGATCCAAACCCGTTCGGCTAGAGTTTTACACCCGCCATGGCACAAATAATGGCCCATTCCGCATCGCTGACCGGCTGGACCGACAAGCGCGAGTTCTTGATCAGAACCATGTCGCCGAGGTCTGGATGGGTCTTGATTGCGTCAAGCGTGATTGGCGTTGTCACCGAGGCCACAGCGCGGATATCGACGCAGTCCCAGCGTTCATCGTCGGTCGAGCTGTCTTGATGCGCCAAAGCGCAGACTTCAACAACGCCGACGATCGCTTTTTCTTTCTGTGAATGATAGAAAAACCCACGATCGCCAAGCGCCATTTCCCGCATGAAATTGCGAGCTTGATAGTTGCGGACGCCGTCCCATTCTTCACCGACGTCACCCTTGTTGATCTGGTCCTGCCAGCTCCAGGTGGAGGGTTCAGATTTGAACAGCCAGTACCGCATCAGCCGACCACCTTTTTCCATTCGATCAGCTCAACACTTTGGAACAGACCTGCGTTGGCATAAGGGTCATTCGCAGCCCAAGCGTTGGCCGCCTCCATGGATTCGACATCCAGAACGATCAAGGATCCGGCCATGTCGCCATCGATCAACAGCGGGCCCGCTTGGGCCACCACACCGGTTGATTTGATATAGGCCAAGTGATCGTCACGGTTTGCCTTGCGGATGTCGAGTGCGCCAGCTTTGTCTTTGGCGATGAGTGCTACGAGCATTTATTCTTCCTTTAGTGGGCGTGATAAGAGCATGTCCATTGCGACAGATAAATCAATGTCTCTGTTCAGCAAGGCCACAACTGCTTGGGTGATTGGCATATCGATCTTCATGGCTTTGGCGCGATCCAGCGCGGCGCGCGCTGTTGCGGCCCCTTCGACGGTTACGCTGGGGTCAAAGTCCTGGGCCTGACCCAAGGCCAAGCCAAATCGATAATTGCGGGATTGAGAAGAGGTGCACGTCAGCGTCAGATCGCCAAAACCTGACAACCCGGCCAAGGTTTCACTGCGCGCACCCAGCTGCAACGCCATCCGCTGCATTTCGGTATAGCCGCGCGTCATCAGGGCTGCACGGGCGCTTTCGCCAAGCCCGGCCCCCATGACCGCCCCGGCGGCAATTGCGAAAACGTTCTTAAGGGCGCCACCCAATTCAGCCCCGATGGTGTCAGTGGTGCGGTACAGGCGCAGATTGGGTGTGGTGATGGCGTGTTGCAATGCTTTGCCAACGACAGGATCTGCACAGGCCAGCGTCAGCGCAGTGGGCAAGCCGCGCGCGATATCGGTGGCAAAACTTGGGCCGGTCAAAATTGCGGCCGTGGCGCTGGGCACAACCTGGGTCAACAAAGCTGCGGGGCCTTGGCCTGTTTCCAGCTCGACACCTTTGCAGCAGGCCACCAGTGGCCGATGTCCCAATGACGCGCCGTGCTCGGTGACCATGGCACGCAGTTTTTGCATGGGCACAGCCAACAAGACCGGTGCCTTGGGGCTGAGCGCACTCAGCTCAGAAATAACCTCAAGGCTATCGGGAAAGCGGATGTCGGGCAGACGCGCCGTGTTTTGGCGATCGGATCGCATCGCATCCGCATGTTCTGCGCTGCGCGCCCAAAGTTTAACCGGCTGCCCGGTGGCCGCCATCGAAATGGCCAAAGCCGTGCCAAAAGCCCCTGATCCTGCGACTGCGATCATGATTTAGCACCCTTCTTGCCCGAGCCAACCAAACTTGGTGATGTGGTATCAAGTGGCCAGCGTGGGCGTGCGGCCAAGGTCATGTCGTCTTGTCGACCCAGTTGAAAACGCTCCAATCCGGCATAGGCGATCATGGCCGCGTTGTCGGTGCAAAGGGCCAGCGGCGGGGCCGTAAAGGCGACGTCGCGTTCAGCGCAGACCGTTTTTAACGCGTCCCGAATAGCGGTGTTCGCGGCCACCCCACCGGCCACCGCCAGAACGGGTGTTCCGGGCTGTTCGTTCAGATACTCACCAAGTGCACGGCGGGTCTTTTCGGCCAGAACAGCGGTGACTGCAGCTTGGAAACCGGCGGCCAAATCGGCCCGGTCTGTCGGGGTCAGCCCGCCTTTTTCCGCGATGACCTGATCCCGTGCCCGCAGCACTGCCGTTTTAAGGCCCGAAAAGGACATGTCACACCCCGGACGATCAAGCAGAGGGCGCGGCAGGGGGAAACGTTTGGGGTCACCAAGTTTGGCCTCAGTTTCGATCATGGGGCCACCCGGCTGAGGCAGACCCAACAGGCGGGCGATCTTGTCAAAGGCTTCGCCCGGGGCGTCATCAATTGTGCCTCCCACGCGGCGGAAACTTTCGGTGCCTTTGACAATCAGGAACTGGCAATGACCACCGGAAACCAGCAGCATCAGATATGGAAAATCGACTTGATCCGTCAGCCGAGGCGTCAGGGCATGCCCAGCAAGATGATTGACGCCCACAAGCGGCACGTTCAGCCCTGCCGACAGGCCCTTGGCGCACATCACACCTGATAGAACGCCACCAATCAGGCCCGGCCCAGCGGTGACGGCGATGGCATCAATGTCGCGCAAAGGGACACCCGATTGGGCAACGGCATCCTCAACACACAGATCAAGTTTTTCCGCATGGGCGCGCGCTGCGATTTCCGGCACAACACCACCAAAAGCGGCGTGGAGTTCGGTTTGCCCGGAAACCACCGAGGCCAGCACCTTGGGGGCAGAGCCCGCCGTTTGTCGCACTATTGCGGCAGCGGTGTCGTCACAGCTGCTTTCCAATCCAAGTATCGTTAGGGTTTGCGACATGGGTCCGCCCGTTGCATCAATGGTTCCCCGCAGGTAACACCGCAGACAGGTTCAAACAATCCCGGTGACAGATATGGCATCGCTTCTGCTGACCCGGCCAGAGAATGCATCTGGTCGTTTTGCTGATTTGCTTCATCGCCAAATCGGGGCGATGGATTTTGTTATATCGCCTTTGATGAGGATCGAAAAAGCTCAGGACGTCGCGCTGTCGGCGCAAGAGGATGTGATCTTTACCTCTCACTATGGGGTGGACTGTGCCCCGGAGGCCAACGGTCGTTTGGCCTATTGTGTTGGACGCGCAACGGCTGAGGCGGCGCAGGCGCGCGGCTATCAAGTGGTTGTCGGGACAGGGGATGCCGCAGCGTTAATCAAGCGGATTTTGGCCGACGCGCCAAAGCAACCTTTGGTGCATATCCGAGGGGCGCACAGCCGAGGAGAGATCAGCGACACCCTGCGATCTGCAGGGGTCGATATACGTGATCACGTCGGTTATCAGCAGCACCCACTTTCGTTGAATGCGCAGGCTTTGGCGGTGCTTGGCGGACAAGACCCTGTAATTGTGCCACTTTTTTCGCCGCGCAGTGCGAAATTGTTTCTTGAAAATGGGCCGTTTCTGGCCCCCATCTGGGCCGTCGCGATCAGTCAAGCCGTGGCTCAAACCGTTGTAGACAAAGGCTTCCACCGGGTCGACGTGGCGGATACGCCCGATGCGCAGGCCGTTTGTAAAAGCATTCAGAGACTGTTGGCCGCAGGAGATCACCTTGAGGGTGTAAATCCAGCCATATAAACTTATCTCTATAGTGATCACGATTTTTAAGATTCGAAAGGATTCCCTCAGGTGTCTGACCCCAAAAATGATCCGGAAAAAATTTCTGAAATTGACGCCGAGATTGTCTCTGACGCGCCCCAAGATGAGGTATCCGATGATGATGACGATGTTGTTGTTCAGCCGGAACCAACCATCGAAGACGCAGAGATCGTCGCTGAAAATGCGGCTGATGAGGTTGAGCCTGATGGATCAGACGCGTCTGAGGCAGACGGGTCAGTAGACACGCCGGCAGCTGAACCAGCGCCAACGCAGAAATCAGGGTTTATGCCGCTGGTGCTTGGGGGCGTTGTTGCAGCGGCGATTGGGGCTGCGGGTGCTCTTTATGTCTTTCCTCAGGGCTTGGGCGGGTCTGACACCCAAGCGCTCGCTCAGCTGACTGCCGACCTTAAAGCGCAGGCTGCCGAAACTGCCCGGCTTCAGGCTGCGCTAGATAAGATCATATTGCCGCCCGATTTGACTGCCGAAGTGGGGCAAGCGCTCACTGCCGCTGAGGAGGCTACAACTCAAAGCGAAGAGTTGCGCGCGGCCTTGGACAGCTTTGGCGCCAAGCTTTCTGTTTTGGAAAAACGTCCCGTGACCGAAGCGGTTTCAGCGGATGTTGTTGCGGCTTATGAAGCAGAGCTACAGGCGTTGCAGCAAGCGATGTCTGAGCAACGCAAAGAAGTCGAAGCAATGGTGGCCGAGGCAGAAGCCAAGCGCGGTGATGCGGATGAAATTGCTAAGATTGCAGCGATGCGAAATGCGTTAACACGTGTGCAAGCCGCGGTGGCGTCTGGGGCCAGCTTTGGTGCGCCGATTGATGATTTGCGGGCTGCGGGTGCTGAGATCCCAGCGGTTTTGCTTCAAAATGCTCAAGGCGTGCCCAGCCTGCGCGCGCTAGAAGACACTTTTCCTGCCTTAGCACGTAAAGCCCTGTCTGCGGCGCGCTCAACGGAAACTGACCGGGGGGTCGCGACCTTCCTCAGAGACCAGCTTGGCGTACGCTCCTTGACGCCGCAAGAAGGTGACGACGCTGATGCGATCTTGTCTCGTGCCGAAGCTGCGCTTGCCTCTGGGCATCTTAGCGATGCTTTGGCAGAGCTGGAAACATTGCCAGAAATTGCCCGTGTCGAACTGTCTGATTGGTTGCAGAGTGCCAACCTCCGGCTTGAAGCCCAATCCGCGTTGGCTGTTCTCAGCCAGCAAGTGATGACCAATTAAGAGGATCTGCCACCATGCTTTGGTCACTAATTAAAATTGTTGTTTTTATTGTCTTGGTTGCGGCGCTTGCCACTGGGGCTGGGTTCCTGTTGGAAATGGACGGCGGGGTCCAAATTGCTTTGGCAGGGAGCGAAATCAACCTGACACCGCTGACGGCTGCTATTGCGGTGGTTGTCCTGATGGTGTCGCTTTGGCTGTTGCTTAAGCTCGCCTCTCTTGCGGTGGCGATTGCCAAGCTGGCAAGCGGTGATGAAACCGCATGGTCCCGGCGCTCGGATCGCAAACGTGAACGCAAAGGGTATCAGGCTTTGACCGAAGGCATGATGGCCTTGGCATCAGGGGAACCCCGTGTCGCGATGAGCAAAGCCGCAAAGGCAGAACGTCACCTGCGCAAACCTGAATTGACCAACTTGCTGACAGCTCAGGCTGCGGAAATGGCAGGCGACTCGCAAAAGGCCGAAGAGGTGTACAAGCGCCTGCTGCAGGACCAGACCACCCGGTTTGTTGGCATTCGTGGAATCATGAAACAAAAGCTCAATGCGGGTGACACCTCCACTGCGCTGAGCCTGGCAGAAAAGGCGATTGCCTTGCGGCCCAAACATGTCGAAGTGCAAGACACTTTGTTGCAACTTCAAGCGCAGGCCGAAGATTGGTCTGGTGCACGTGAAACTTTGAACCTCAAGCTTAAACACGGCGCTTTGCCACGGGATGTGCACAAGCGGCGCGACGCGGTATTGGCCCTGTCCGAAGCCAAAGCTGTTTTGGACGAAGGCGCAGATATCAAGACACTGGAAAGCGCGATCGAGGCCAATCACCTCTCGCCTGATTTGGTACCCGCCGCGGCGATGGCCGCCCGCAGCCTTTCGGCCAAAGGACAGGTGCGTAAAGCCACCAAAATCCTCAAGAAGTCATGGGAAGTGCATCCGCATCCAGATTTGGCAGCCGCCTTTGCGATGCTGGACGCCGAAGAGGATGCCAAAGCGCGCCTGAAGCGGTTCCAACCTTTGTTGAAGCTGAACCCCGGACATCGCGAAACCAAACTGCTTGAAGCCGAGTTGCAGATTGCTGCCGAAGACTTCCCTGCTGCGCGCAGAGCGCTGGGCGATCTGATCGAAGCTGAACCTGATTCCCGTGCGCTGACCATGATGGCAGCGGTTGAGCGCGGCGAAGGCAGCTCGGATACGGTTGTCAAAGGGTGGTTGGCCAAGGCGTTGAATGCCCCGCGCGGCCCACAATGGGTCTGCGACTCTTGTCACAACATCCACACCGAATGGGCCCCGGTCTGCGCCAACTGTCAGGCCTTTGATACCCTCAGCTGGAAAATTCCGGCGCAATCAGACATGGCCTCTTCGACAGGTCTGGCAATGTTGCCGCTGATTGTTGGCGCGGTCGAAGAGGCCGCAGTCCCAGAGGTTGTAGAGGAGCTTCCGCTAGAGGCCGCCGTGGAAGAGCCAAGCGAAGGTTTGGAGCACGACACGCCGGTTGCCGCAGAGATTATCGATGCGGAAATTGCACCAGAACCAGACGCCGAAACGCAGGCGAGCAAGTAAAACCACAAAGGCTTGCCGGGGTGGGTAATCCGGCAAGCCTTTGTTTTTTCCCAATTGTCTTCGAAGATTGTGATCGGGTTGGTGTGCGCCGTTCGGCCCCGATTTGGGTGCCTAATCTTACGGCACCCCAAACGCTGTTGCCATCATACCTATGCCAAGAAACTTGCATCAAAGCCGGAAAACAGCATAGTCAGCCGCTGAAACGAACGTGCGGTGACGGCCTTTGGGCACCCGTCCAAACCCGAGATACATGCAGCGCTTATGGCAACACTCAAAGATATCAGTCGCAAAGCCGGGCTTTCGGTGACCCAAGTCAGCCGCGCTTTGAACGGCCATTCGGACGTGAATGCCGAAACGCGCGATCACGTTCTGAAGGTGGCAAAGTCGCTGAACTATCGCCCCAATATTTCAGCGCGCAAACTGGTGTCCGGGCGATCAGGGATGGTCGCGCTGGTGTCTCCTCAGTCGCGCGGCCTGTCCAGTGACACCACCTTTATTGAAACGGTCACCGGCCTGTCGGCCCAGTTTTCCAGTCGATCCATGCAATTCGTTTTGCACGTTCCGACCGAAGGAGATGACTCGATCGAGGTCTATGGACGGTTGATTGACAGCGGGTCCTTGGATGGGTTTGTGATCATTGAGCCTGAGGTGGAAGATGCGCGCATTCAATACCTCACCAAGCGCGACGTCCCCTTTGTTGTGCATGGCAGCACCCGTGGATCCGAAACGTTTCCGTATTTTGACATCGATAATTACGGTGTGTGCTACAAGTTGACCCGCCATCTGATCGAACACGGCCACCGCAATATTGGGTTCATCAATGGGCGGTCAGAGTTCAGCTATAGCGCAGCGCGTTTGCGTGGATTCACCGATGCGCTGAGCGAAGTGGGTGTGGCGCCACAAGAGCATTTGATTCGCCACGGGCGGATGTCTGAATCGCTGGGCATGATCTCGACGGTCCAGATGTTTTCCGGAGAAATGGCTAAGCCCACAGCGATCGTATGTGGTAATATATTGATTGCAAACGGAGTTTATTCCTCGGCCAGTGCGCTGGGTCTGACCATTCCATCCGATCTGTCGGTGGTGGCGCATGACGATGTGCTGGCGCAATACCGCGCGTCGGCGTTCTATCCGGCGCTCACGGTGACGCGCTCTCCGCTGAAAGACAGCTGGGGACCTTTGGCGGATTTTCTCAGCCAACACATCGATGAGAAACCCCTTGAAAACCTGCAAAGAATTGCAGAATTCGAGTTTGTAGACCGGGCCTCTGTCGCCAAGGTCTAGCCCCCTTTATCGACGAATTTTCGTTTTTTCTGACCTGCAGAGTTGACAGGTCCGAATTTTCTGAACTATCAATCCGAAACGTTTCGGGTGCTCTGGAGGGGGCATTTGTACGTTCAGGGAGAGTTTACGGAAGTGATCCGTAAACAGTCAGGGAGAAGAAATGACACACTCGTTTACCGTTCGCGCATTGCGCACAGTTGCAGCTTCGGCGCTGGTGGCTGGAACCGTTGGCAGCACCGCGATTGCCGACAACATCACCTATGTTTCGGGATCAACCGGGAACGCTATCCAATTGTTCGCGGATCTGGTGAAGCCATGGGAAGAGGCCACAGGCCACACCGTCACCATCGTGCCAATGCCAAATTCGACAACCGATCAGTTTGGCCAATACCGCCTGTGGTTGGCGGCTGGAAACGCTGATGTTGACGTGTATCAGACCGATGTGATCTGGGCCCCTCAACTGGCGGATCAGTTCATCGATCTGACCGAAGCGGCCAAAGACGTCGCTCCGCTGCACTTTCCAGCAATCATCGAATCGCAAACTGTAAACGGCAAATTGGTTGCTCTGCCAATTTTCACCGACGCCCCGGCGCTCTACTACCGCAAAGACCTGTTGGAAAAGCACGGCGCCTCTGTGCCCAGCACATGGGAAGAGCTGACAGAAACCGCCAAGATGGTGCAGGATGCCGAGCGCGCTGGTGGCAATGACGACCTTTGGGGATTTGTCTTTCAGGCCAACGCCTACGAAGGCCTGACATGTAACGCGCTTGAGTGGGTGAAATCCTTTGGTGGTGGTCAGATCATCGAAGCCGACGGGTCAATTTCGATCAACAACCCCCAAGCAATCGAAGCGATTGATCTGGTGAAAACCTGGGTTGGTGACATCGCCCCCGAAGGCGTCTTGGCCTACCAAGAAGAAGATGCCCGCGGCGTTTGGCAAACCGGTAACGCTGTGTTCATGCGCAACTGGCCCTATGCCTATGGTCTGGGCAATGGCGACGAAAGCCCAATCAAAGGCAAATTCGACGTGGTGCCTTTGCCAACTGGGGGTGGTCATGACGTGTCTGCCGCAACATTGGGTGGCTGGAACGCGGCTGTAAGCAAATACTCAGAGCACAAAGAGGCCGCGACCTCCTTGGTGTTGTATCTGGCCAATGTCGAAGCCCAAAAGCACCGGGCAATCACGGAATCGCGTCTGCCGACAATCATGTCACTTTATGACGATGCCGAAGTGGCCGCTGCTCAGCCGATCATCCCAAGCTGGAAAGAGGTGTTCCTGCAAGCGGTTCCACGCCCCTCAGCGCCAACCAAAGTGAAATACAACGAAGTGTCGTCCAAGTTCTGGTCTGCGGTTCACAGCTCTTTGTCAGGGGATGGTACCACAGCGGAAAACTTCGAATTGCTCGAGCTTGAGCTTGAAGATCTGAAAGGTAGCGGCTGGTAACTCCCGCCTTTCCCCGGCCTTTGCCCGTCAATTTGATCCGGGCAAAGGCATAAAGAACCGCTGGTAAAGCTTAGGGCTTGGCCGGCGGTTCGCCCCAAAGCGCCTGAAAGACAGTTCAATGCCCAATCCGCAGAACGCCCAACCCGGTGGTCCGCCGCAAAAAGAGCGCAGCCTGACCCAACAACGCACCCGTGCCGCATTCTGTTTCCTTGCGCCTATGTTGGTGATGCTGTTTTGCGTTGCCGCGTGGCCCTTGCTGCGCACCATCTATTTTTCGTTCACCAACACATCGCTTACCAGTCTCTACACCGGTGAATGGGTTGGGTTTGACAACTACCTTAAGTACCGCAAGCTGTCCTCTGGCCGGGTGATCTGGCGCGGGACGTTGGTGGATCCGGTGTGGTGGAATGCCTTTTGGAACACGGTCCGGTTTTCCTTTGTTTCGGTGACGTTGGAAACCATTTTGGGCCTGATGGTTGCCTTGGTCTTGAACGCAGAATTCAAAGGTCGCGGCATTGCCCGTGCCGCCATTTTGGTGCCTTGGGCCATTCCAACAATTGTGTCCGCCAAGATGTGGGGCTGGATGTTCAATGACCAGTTTGGGATTGTGAACGACCTGCTGCTCAACCTGCATTTGATTGACCAAAAGATCGCGTGGACCGCCAATATTGAAACGGCCATGATCTCGGTTTTGATCGTGGATGTCTGGAAAACCACGCCGTTTATGGCGCTGTTGTGTCTGGCAGGATTGCAGATGATTCCACGCGACATCTATGAGGCTGCGCGGGTCGACGGCGTGCACCCGATCAAGGTGTTCTTCCGCATCACCCTGCCCTTGGTGCGCCCTGCTTTGATGGTTGCGGTGATCTTTCGGATGCTGGATGCGCTGCGCATTTTTGATCTGATATATGTTCTGACCCCGAATTCTTCGGCAACAAAAACCATGTCGGTTGTGGCCCGCGAGAACCTCTTTGATTTTGACAAATTTGCCTATGGTTCGGCCCAGTCAACGCTGCTGTTTGCAATCATTGCTGTGTTTGTGTCGCTCTATATTTGGCTTGGAAAAGTCGATCTTGGCGGAGGAAAATCCCAATGACTTTCCTAGACTACGTTAAAAAGTCTGCGTTCTATTTCGCCGTGATCAGCATCGTCGTGATATCGGTGTTCCCGTTCTATTATGCGATCATCACCAGCTTTAAATCGGGCACGGCCCTGTTCGAAGTTGACTATTTCCCAACCTCGTTCGATCTGGACAACTACATCGCCGTTTTGAACGGGCGCCAGTTTCCGCGCAACGTTTTGAACTCGATCTTCATTGCCTCAACAACGGTGGCGTTTGCGCTCTTCTTGGCAGTGACCGCGTCTTATGCCTTGGCGCGGGTGCGGTTTCGTGGCCGGGGGTTGTTGTTGATGACAATCCTTGCGGTGTCGATGTTCCCACAGATTGCCGTGTTGGCTGGGCTGTTTGAATTGGTGCGGTTTTTGGGGATCTACAACACCCCGTGGGCGATGGTGCTGAGCTATACGATCTTTACGTTGCCGTTCACGGTTTGGGTTCTGACAACCTTCATGCGTGAGCTGCCGGTAGAGATCGAGGAGGCGGCCATTGTCGATGGGGCCACGCCGTGGGTGATCATCACACAGGTTTTCATGCCGTTGTTGTGGCCCGCATTGGTGACCACCGGTTTGTTGGCCTTTATCGGCGCGTGGAACGAGTTTTTGTTTTCGCTCACCTTCACCGCATCCGAGACACAACGCACTGTGCCCGTGGCCATTGCAATGCTGTCTGGTGCCTCTGAATTTGAGACCCCTTGGGGCACAATCATGGCCGCGTCGGTGCTTGTCACCTTCCCGCTTGTCGTCCTTGTCCTCATCTTCCAACGCAAAATCGTGGCTGGCCTGACGGCTGGTGGCGTCAAAGGCTAAAGGTCCTTCACATGGCAAATATTCAACTCCGCAATCTGCGCAAGTCCTATGGCGCAGTCGAAGTGATCAAGGGCATTGACCTCGATATCAAGCAAGGTGAGTTTATGGTCTTTGTTGGGCCATCAGGGTGCGGAAAATCGACCCTATTACGCCTGATATCGGGGCTAGAGACCATCACAGATGGCGACATGATGTTTGACGCAGAACGCGTCAACAACGTGATCCCATCCAAGCGCGGTATCTCGATGGTGTTCCAATCCTATGCGCTTTATCCGCATATGAAGGTCTTTGATAACATGGCCTTTGGCCTCAAGTTGGCGGACACCAGCAAAGAGGAAATGAAGGCGCGCGTGACCGAAGCGGCTAAGATGCTGCAGATTGATCACCTGTTGGATCGCCTGCCCAAGCAACTGTCGGGTGGGCAACGCCAACGGGTCGCAATCGGCCGGGCGATTGTGCGTAATCCACGGGTGTTCCTATTTGACGAACCTTTGTCGAACTTGGATGCGGCGCTGCGGGTTCAAACCCGGCTAGAGATTGCGCGCCTGCACCACGAGATGGATGGCGTGACCATGGTCTATGTCACCCACGATCAGGTCGAAGCCATGACATTGGCGGATCGGATTTGCGTGTTGCGCGATGGTCAAGTGGAACAGGTTGGCACCCCAGCTGAACTTTATGATTCACCAAACTCGCTGTTTGTGGCTGGATTTATCGGCTCGCCGAAGATGAACTTCTTGGGGGGGGCGATTGCGGCCGCGCATGATTGCACAACATTGGGTATCCGCGCTGAACACCTGGAAATTGTCGATCCCAAAGCTGGCCAGTGGCACGGCAAAATCATTCACGCCGAAGATCTTGGATCCGATAACTTTGTCTTTGTTGAAATCGGGGCCGAAGAGCCGCTTGTGGTGCGCCAACCCGGAAAACTAGCGCTGAAGCTGGGCCAAGAAATATCTGTTAGACCTGTTCCAGAGCATATCCATCGCTTTGGCGCAGACGAAAAACCTATACGCTAATCCTCCGCATGTGAGGTGCGGGCAGGGGGCCTCCCGTCTGTGTCGCACCTCACGATTTAAATATGGAAACTGTCATGACCATCAGAACCGTCGTTTGGGGCGAAAACGTCCACGAGCAAAAGAACCAAATTGTGGCCGATCTTTATCCCGGGGGAATGCATAAATGTATTGCCGATGCGTTGAACCAAGATAAAGACATTTCGGCGACGACCGCAGTGTTGCAGGACCCAGAACACGGGCTCAGCGCAGAACGTCTGGCGCAGACAGATGTGTTGCTGTGGTGGGGCCACGCCGCGCATGGCGACGTTTCCGACGAAGTGGCAGAACGGGTCTGTACCGCAGTGAACGGAGGCATGGGCATCTTGTTCCTGCATTCGGCGCATTTCTCGAAGCCGTTCAAAAAGCTGATGGGCACGGCCTGTAATTTGACTTGGCGCGAAGCAGGGGAGCGCGAACGCCTTTGGGTGACATCGCGCAATCACCCGATCGCGGCGGGGCTTCCAGATCATTTTGAGCTGGAACACGAAGAGATGTATGGCGAACCCTTTGGGGTGCCTGAACCACTGGAAACCGTGTTCATCAGCTGGTTCGCAGGCGGCGAGGTATTTCGGTCTGGCCTGACTTACAAACGGGGTGCAGGCAACGTGTTCTATTTCCGTCCGGGCCACGAAACCTACCCCACCTATTTTGATGGCAATGTGCAGCAAGTCCTGAAGAACGCCGTGCATTGGGCCCACAACCCAGCCCCGCGCGTTCAAGACGTGCATGCCGCGCCAAATGTCCCCGTAGATCAAGCCCTAGAGCCCATCGAAGAACGCGGTCCGCGTTTGCATCAGGCTGGCGAAGAAGGCTTCCGCTAAGGCGCGAATTGGAGAATACCATGACCACCAAGACCCCAACGCGTGTTGCGATCGTCGGCACGGGCACGATGGCGCGATCCCATGTGGCGGCCTATAAGGCCAACCCAGACGCCAGCCTTGTGGCTGCGGTTGATACCCGGCCTGACGTTCTGGCGGCGTTCTGCAAAGAGCATGACATCGCCCATGCCTTTACCTCGATTGAGGCGCTGCTTGAGTGGGGTGCATTTGACGGGGTGTCCAATGTCACGCCCGACGCGGCGCATCACGCAACCTCTTTGCCGTTCTTGCGGGCAGGCAAGCATGTGTTGTGCGAAAAACCACTGGCGGCAACATATGATGATGCCCGTGAAATGGCGGATGTGGCGGCGCAAGCGGGTGTCGTGAATATGATCAACCTCAGCTACCGCGATGGGCCTGCTTTGCAAAAGGCGGCGCAAATGGTGGCCGAAGGCGCCATCGGTGCGGTACGCCATTTCGAAGCGTCCTATCTGCAAAGCTGGCTGACCCAACCCGCCTGGGGAGATTGGAAAAGCGAAAGCACATGGCTGTGGCGCCTGTCCTCTCGGCATGGGTCCAAAGGGGTGTTGGGGGATGTGGGCATTCACATCATCGACTTTGCGACCTTTGTGATCGGCGCGATGCCAACCAGCCATTCAGCAAAGCTGCACACGTTTCACAAGGCCCCAAATGATCAGATCGGGGAATACCCTTTGGATGCAAACGATAGTTTCGTCATGCATTTGCAGTGTGAAAATGGGGCCTTGGGCACGATCTCGGCGACGCGATTTGCTTCGGGTCACCACAATGATCTGCGCTTGCGGATCTACGGTGTTACCGGTGGGCTTGAGGTGTTCTTTGAGAAAGGAGAAAGCCGGTTGAATGCCTGTTTGGCACCAGATCTTGAAAGCCAGACGTGGCATGAGGTGGCGCTTGATCCGGTGGATACGGTCTATCAGAAATTCATTGCCGCCATTCGCGGACAAGGCAGCGGCACGCCAGATTTCGAACGGGGAGCCGAGTTGCAGAAACTTTTGTCAGAGGTAGAGCTGTCAGGCACGTAAATGGGCGAAACAGTCTCTGAAAACACTCAAGCGCTGGATCCAAAGAGCCAGCGCTTGAGGTTGCGGTTTTCAGTAGGTGCTATGGGAGAAGTCGAGCCGTACAGCGACGTGCTAAGCGACTAGCGCCCCATCCAACCGCCATCTACGACCAACAATTCGCCATTCACGTAGTTCGATGCGCCGGACGCAAGGAATACGATTGGGCCTGCAAAATCTTCTGGTGTGCCCCAACGCCCTTGTGGGATGCGTTCCAGAATGGATTTCGAGCGCGCCGGATCATCTTGCAGAGCTTGGGTGTTATCGGTGGCGATATACCCCGGAGCAATTGCGTTCACGTTGACGCCTTTGCCAGCCCACTCGTTGGACAAGGCTTTGGTCAACTGAGCGATGCCGCCCTTAGAGGCCGCATAGCCCGGTACGGTGATGCCACCTTGGAACGACAGCAGCGAAGCGGTGAAGATGATCTTGCCAGAGCCGCGTTTGACCATGCCGCCACCGATGGCGCGCGACAGGACGAATTGCGCTGACAGGTTCACTTCGATCACTTCGTCCCAGAACTCATCCGAATGCTCGGCGGCTGGGGCGCGCTTGATGGTGCCAGCGTTGTTGACCAGAATATCAGGCTCGATGCCGTCTTTTTCCAGCTGAGCGACGAAATCCAGAACGCTTTTGCGATCAGAGAAATCACATTGGTAGGCTTTAAAGCTGCGCCCCAAAGCTTCGACCGCTTGAGACACTTTGCTGCCTGACAGTTCCAACGAGGCGCTGACACCCACAATGTTGGCACCGGCTTGGGCCAACGCTTCGGCCATGCCACGGCCGATGCCGCGCTTACAACCGGTGACGAGGGCCGTTTTGCCTGTCAGATCAAAACTTGAAAGGACGCTCATTTAATATCTCCAACCTTGATCAGGCTTTTCATTGCTGTGGGGCTGCTATCCAGCGCTTCAAATGCGGCTTGGATGTCTGACAGTGGGCTCACATCAGTGATCACTGTGTCCGCATCAACACCGCCGCTTGCGATCACGCTGATCGCTTTTTCGTAATCTTCGGGTTCATAGACGCGCACGCCGATCAACTTCAGCTCGCGCCAGAAGAATTGGAACAGATCAACCGATGGTTTGGTCGCATGGATCGCAACCATCACCAGACGGGCCTTAGAGGCCGCAACCGTGGTCATAGCGTCAACACCGGGTTGGGTGCCGGACACCTCAAAGACCACTTCGGCGCCTTTAGAGTTGGTGCGCTTGTTGATCTCCGCAGGCAGATCCTGTTCGATCGGGTTGATGGTGTCAAAGCCAAGCTTTTGGGCAATCGCCAGACGGCTTGGGTTCACCTCGGAAATAACAACCTTACCACCAGCATCGCGTGCCACCATGGCCACCAAAATACCGATTGGGCCGCCACCGATCACAACAACATCTTCGCCTTCTTTCAGCTCGGACAGACGCACGTCGTGGCAAGCGACCGCAACCGGTTCGATCAGCGCGGCATGGTCCAGACGCAGATCGTCAGGCAGAACGTGCAGCGTGTGTGCCGGCACGGTCCACAGTTCCTGCATCGCCCCATCAGTGTCGAGCCCAAGGAATTTCAGATTGTGACAGATGTGCTCGTTGCCGGCGTTACAGGCTGGGCAATCGCCGCAGTGATCCAACGGACGCACAACAACTTTCTGGCCGACTTTGACGTTGGTTACACCTTCGCCAACGCTTTCCAGAACGCCAGACATCTCGTGTCCGACAATCCGGTTCAGACCAACACGGCCGTCCATGTTGCCATGGTAGACATGCATATCTGTGCCGCAGATGCCGCAATAGGCAATGCGAATGGTGGCTTCGCCAGCTTTCGGAGTCTGGGCAGGGATCTGTTCCACGGCAAAGCTTTTGTCGCCGCGATAGAAGGCCGCTGTGATTGTTTCAGCGCTCATGAGTGCATTTCCTTGTGTGCTTTGTTGAGTTTGTCCCAGTCAAATGTGACGCCAATACCTGGCTCATCGGATGCGACAGCTTGACAATTTTTAACAACCAATGGGCGGGTTGTATATTCATCAATTGGGAAAGAGTGTACTTCGATCCATCCCGCGTTGGGTTGCGCACTGACCAAGCTGACGTGCAGCTCTTGCATGCCGTGTGAACACACTGGAATATTGTGTTGCTGGCTGAGTTTCGCCACCTGCATCCAGCCGGTGATCCCACCACAGTTGGATGCGTCAGGCTGTAGGAACCCAAGCTTGGCTTGATCAACCGCATATTCAAACTCGTGGATGGTGTGCAGGTTTTCACCCATTGCCAAAGGAATGCTGGTGCTGTCGGCAATTTTGCCAAAGCCTTTGTAATCGTCAGGGATGGTTGGCTCTTCGAACCAAGTCAGATCATAGCGTTCAAAAGCCTTGGCCGCAGTGATCGCTTCGTCAACACTCATCGAGTAATTGGCATCCACCATAAAGGTGACATCTGGGCCAATCAGTTCGCGCACAGCCTTGATGCGCGCGATATCTTCGTCCAGTGTTGGTTGGCCGATCTTGATCTTTACGCCGTTAAAGCCGCGGTCCAGATACCCTTGGATCGAGTTCAGCAGTTTGGGCAAAGGGAAGTTCAGGTCGATGCCGCCGGCATAAGCGCGGCATGTATTGCTGGTGCCCCCCAGTACTTTCCACAGTGGTTCGCCCTTGGCTTTGCAGCGCAAATCCCAAAGCGCGATATCCACCGCAGAAATCGCAAACGAGGCGATGCCACCGCGTGCAACATAGTGAACGTGCCACTGCATCGCGTCATACAACGCCTCAACATCAGTGGCGTCTTTGCCAATCAGGAAGCCTGAAAGATCATGTTCGATCATCGCCACAATGGCGCGGCCACCTTTGCCACCTGTATAGGTGTAGCCGGTGCCGGAGGTCCCATCGTCCAAGTGGACAGTTGCAGTCACAAGCTCGAAATGCGTGTGATCGCCATGTTTGGCATCTGACAGAACCTCTGCCAGTGGGACGTCAAAGATCTGAACGTCGATTTTGGCAATCGTTGCCATAAATTAAGCTCCCTTTTTCCCCGCACCCGCAATGCGGCTTTGGAACACAATGACTGCGAACAAGAAGGCACCACGAATAACCATTTGCCAATAGGCGCTTAGGCTGATCACACCACGTCCGTTTTCGAAGTTTAGAATATTGAATACAAGGCCCAGCAACAACGCACCAGCCACAGTGGCAGGGATCGAGCCCATGCCACCCGTGAGCAGCGTACCGCCAACCACAACTGACGCAATCGCCGAAAGCTCCCAGCCAATGCCCTCAAGCGGTTGTCCCGCCCCAAAGCCTGAGGCCAAGAACAAGCCTGCCATGCCTGCGCAGCCACCGCTGAGCATATAGACAAAGACTTTGGCACGCGTCACGCTGAGGCCCATCATGGTGCTGGCATCTTCGCCGCCACCCAAGGCCAGAACGGTCCGTCCCAGCGATGTATGTTCAAGCACAAGCCACAGCAGCACAGCAACGATAAAGGTGATGACAATGGTCCAAGGCAGGATGCCCAAGGCCAGTTCAAGGCCAAGCTTGGTAAAGTTGGAGGACCAGTCAATCGAAATCGTTTGCGCCCCCGAAATGACCAATGCGCCACCTTTGGCCCCCAGCATCGTCGCCAAAGTGGCGATAAATGGGGGAATGCGCATCACGACGATAAAGAACGCGTTGAGGGCGCCAATGGCCAGACCCGCAGCAACTGCGCCGGGCAGCGCAACTTGAATGCCATAGGGCGAAAGATAGGCCGCCACCACCGAAGTGAAGGCCGCAACCGATCCAACAGACAAATCGATGCCGCCGGTCATGATCACAAAACACATGCCCAAAGCAATGACGATGAACATCGCGTTGTAGTTCAAGAAGGACGAAAAGTTATAGGCCCCTCCAAAGTTATCATACCGCATCAGCCCAAATAAAATCAGGGCAAAGAGGGCCACCCAGACACTTAGCGTATGGGTGTTTCCGCGCAGATATTTGCGTAGATCAAAAGCTGTAGTATCAAGCATCGGGCTTATTCCTTCCGCGCTTGTTGAACGTAAACGGCTAGGATGATGATCCCGGCCTTGGCGATCAGAGCGACCTCATCGGCCACGCCGTTGGCAAGCAGAGTGTATTTGACCAACTGGATGATCACCGCGCCAAGGATGGCGCCAAAAATGGGGGCCTTGCCGCCTTGCAATAGGGTGCCGCCGACAACCGCCGCTGCAATCGCGTCAAGCTCCATCAAATTGCCGATGCGTGCAGCATCCGACGCTGAGTTGATGGCAACCACAATCAATCCCGCCAAACCTGACAGGCCGGCACAGATGACATAGGCTCCGATTTTGACCCGATTGACGGGCACACCCGACAGTTTGGCGGCGCGTTCATTGCCACCTACGGCCAAAAGTTGACGTCCAAAGATTGTGTAGGACACCAGCCACCAGACGGCGATCGCAATAACCAGTACCAACCAGCCCTGGAACGGAAGTCCGAGGATCTTGCCTGTGCCAAGATAGCTAAAGGCGTCGTGGTTAAAGGTTTGCAGGTTGCCGTTGGTCAACACCAAAGCAATGCCGCGTCCAGAGATGAAGAAGATCAACGTCGCAACAATGGGTTGGACATTCAGCAAGCTCACCAGTGCGCCATTGAACACCCCGCACAGCAGGGCAACCAAAATGGGCACCACAATTGACAGCGCCAACCCAAGTTGCGGGTTTGCCGCCGCAAAATCAGAGGTAAAGATAAGCGGTGCCAAAGCCCCCGAAAGGGCCATGATGGCCCCAACGCTGAGGTCGATGCCGCCAGTGGCAATCACCAATGTCATTCCAACAGCCACAATCGCAATTGTGGCCACCTGACTGATGTTCACAAACAGAGTTTGCGGATGCAGGAAGTTGGGTGTGATCAGGATGTTGAACAGTAAGATCACCAACAGGGCGAATACGCCGCCGTTTTTGGTAATCAGGGACCAGTTGAACTTGGATGGCATGGACGGCGCCGAAGTTCCGGGAGTTTTCTCCTGCGTCGTCATGAGCTTGTCCTATCATGATGATGAGCGATTGAGGCGATGAGGCTTTCTTCGGTGACGCCGGGGTTCTGCAACTCGGTGACCGAGAAACCGTCTTGAAGCACAACAATGCGGTCGGCGCCTTCCACCAGCTCTTCGAATTCCGAGCTGATCAGCAAGACACCCAGACCGTTGTCGACGTAGTCACGGATAATCGATTGGATTTCGAATTTTGCACCGACGTCCACACCACGTGTGGGTTCGTCCAAGAACAAAACTTTCGGATCCAAGGCCAGCCAGCGCGCCAACAGTACCTTCTGTTGGTTGCCACCGGACAATTCACGGATTGGCTGTTCCATACCCGAGGTTTTGATACCAAGCGATTTGATGAACTTTTCGACCAGTTCTTTTTCGCGTTTGCGGTCGACCCGTCCACCTTTGCGCAGCTGTGGCAGCAGCGCCAATGTCATGTTTTCGCGCACTGACATGTGAGGCACGATGCCTTCGCGTTTACGGTCTTCGGTCAGAAAACCAACGCCCGCTGCAATTGCATCGGCAACGCTGTCGAATTTCTTGCCGCCAAAGTGCCAGTCGATTGAGCCGGATTTGAGCGAGTCCAAACCAAACAGTGCTCGGGCTGTTTCCGTGCGACCCGACCCAAGCAATCCACCCAAGCCAACAATTTCACCTTTGCGGACTTTGACCGAAACGTTTTTCAGGCCATGGCCCGATTTGATGTTGGTGGCTTCCAGCAGCATGTCACCCGGTGTGGTGCTTTGACCCCCCAGACCGGTCATACCGGCGGCTTTGATCTCTTCGGGATCACGTCCCAGCATTTCAGAAATCAAACCAAGCTTGGTTGTGTCTGCGATGTCCCGGCGCGCCACGGTTTGCCCATCGCGCATGATCGTGACGGAATCGCAGATCTGATACAATTCGTCCAAGAAGTGCGAGATATAGAGAACTGCCACACCTTCGCGTTTCAGCTCTTTCACAACGCCAAACAGGATTTCGATTTCCTGATCATCCAGCGAGGAGGTGGCTTCATCCATGATGACCACGCGGGCCTCCATCGAAACCGCGCGGGCAATTGCCACCAACTGTTGAATGGCCGTTGAATAACTGCCCAGCTGTGCGCGCACATCAATATCGATGCCAAAGCGTTCTAGGATGCTGCGGGTTTTCTTGTGCGCGGCTTTCCAGTCGATCAAGCCAAAGCGGGTGCGTGGTTCATAACCCATCATGACGTTTTCGGTCACGCTGCGCAGGGGAACCAGACTAAGCTCTTGATAAATAGTTGCAATACCAGCGTCCTGCGCTTCGCGCGGGGTGGTGATTGCCTCGGAGTGGTTGTGGACAACAACCTCGCCAGCGTCACTTCGATAGACGCCAGTTAGAATTTTGATCAGCGTTGATTTGCCCGCGCCGTTCTGTCCAATGATGGCGTGGATTTCGCCGGGGGCCAGCTGCAAATCGGCGTTTTGCAAGGCGACGACGCCTGCAAACGACTTCTGAATGCCCCTCATTTCGATAAGGTTACTCATCCCAACTTGCCCTTTCGTTAGAGACACCAAAGGGGCCGCTTTCGCAGCCCCTTTGGCTTAGGAGTGTTTAGTAGGCTTCGTCGATGTGCATGGCTGCGTTGTCGATGGTGAACACGCGGTCCTCCACTTTCACCCAACCTGGGATCTCTTCACCCGCGGCGTATTTCTTCATCACTTCGCAAGACAGCGGACCAAAGAAAGGCGAGCTTTCAACAGTCACACCCATTTTGCCGTCGATGATGGCTTGCAGCGCGTCGCGTGTGCCGTCGATCGAAACGATGGTGATGTCTTCGCCTGGCTTGCGGCCAGCCAATTCCAACGCTTGGATGGCACCAATCGCCATTTCATCGTTGTGCGCATACACAACGTTCACGTCAGGGTGGGCTTGCAGCAATGTTTCCATGACCTGACGGCCCAGATCGCGCGCAAAGTCACCTGTTTGGGACGCAACGATTTCAAAACGGTCGTCTTGAAGGATGCGATCGTCAAAGCCCTTTTTGCGATCGTTTGCAGGAGAGGACCCAGTGGTGCCTTCCAGTTCAACAATCACACCTTTGTCACCAGCAAAGTTGGCGATCAGCCACTCAGCGGCGCGGTCACCTTGCTCGATGAAGTCAGAGCCGAGGAACGCAACAAAGTGCTCACCCGCTTGGGCAACAGCTGGATCAACCGAACGGTCAACCAAGAATGTTGGGATGCCGGCGGCTTTGGCTTTCATGACCGCTGGGATCAATGGCTTTTCTTCACGTGGTGGCAAGAACAGAACGTCGATGCCCTGAGCAATCATCGAGTCAACGTCAGCAACCTGTTTCGCAGCAGAACCAGCCGCGTCAGTTGCAATCAGTTCCCAACCACAAGATTCAGCGGTGTCGTGGAAAGATTTTGTTTCCGCGATGCGCCATGGGTTGTTGGATTCCATCTGAGCAAAACCAACACGGTATGTGTCTTTGACAGCCAGTGGCGGTGTGTCAGCCAAAGAGGCGGTTGCACCCAGGCCCAGGCTCAGCGCAATGGCTGAACAAATCAGTGATCTTCTTTTCATGTCTTTTCCTCCAGTAAGTGAAATGCGACAGCTCCTCCCGCCGCAATGGTCTGGGGTTACCCCCAATTCAGATACAGGCTCTGCTTGCGCAGATACCCGTCGAATCCGTATTTGCCGTCCTCTCCACCAAGGCCCGATTGACCCCATCCATTGTGGAAGGCCTGCGCTTGTTCCCCATTGGCGCGGTTGACGTAGATCTCGCCAAAATTGAGCCGATAAGGCGTTTCCATGATGCGGCGAAAATTCTCGGTGAAGACAAAGGCGGACAGGCCGAAATCGGTGTCATTGGCCAGTTCAAGCGCATGGTCAAAGTCGTTGACACGCACAGCTGGAACAACCGGGCCAAACACTTCGGACTGCACAATCGGAGAGGCATTGTTGGCCACTTCCAAAACTGTGGGGGCATACCAGTGGCCCTTGGCGTAATCGCCTTCGGTCAATGGGCCACCTTCGAGCAGGACTTCGGCGCCCTGCGCCACAGCTGCATCAACCAGCGCTTTGATTTTGGTGACTTCTGGGCCGCTGACTTTCGGGCCCATGTCGGGGTTGCTCATCGGATCTGCAATGCTCAGAGCAGCCGAGGCGGCGACGAATTTTTCCAAAAATTCATCTGCGATATCTTTGTGCAGATACATGCGCTCATTACAGGTGCAAATTTGACCGCAATTGGTGTAGCGCGCGGTAACCGCTGCGGCGACGGCCTTGTCGATATTGGCATCTTCCAGAACAATGAAGGGCGCTTTACCGCCAAGTTCGAGGCGCAGGATTTTCATCCCATCCGCGCCCGAGCGATAGATTTCTTGGCCTGCGCGATTGCTGCCTGTCATTGTGACCATGCCAGTGATCGGGCTTTGCACCAAAGCTTGACCAACAACTGGGCCCGGGCCGGTGACAACGTTGAACAGGCCGGGAGGGAGGCCCGCTTCGTTTGCCAATGATGCGATGAACAGCCCCGACAATGGGGTGATGTCATGCGCAAGCAAAACAAACGCGTTGCCTGTCACCAAAGCCGGGCCCAGTTTGCGAGCAGCCAAAGCGGCGGGATAGTTCCAAGAAGTCAGACCAACAACAACACCGTGCGGGTGGCGGCGAATATAGATCTCTTCGTTTGCGTTGTCTGAGGTGACGATGTCGCCTTCGATGCTGCGCGCGTTGTTTGCCGCGTGATGCAAGAAGTTCACGGTGCCTTCGACTTCGCCCAAGGCTTGGCCAATGGGTTTGCCTTGTTCGGCGGTGATCAGATTGGCCAGCAGCTCGCTGCGCTCGGCGATCAGATCCCCAAGCTTACGCACGATGTTTCCGCGCTGAACAGCGGGAAGACGTGCCCAAGCAACCTGTGCAATTTTGGCAGCTTCAAGCGCGTCGTTGGCGTCTTGAACGGTGCCCGTTGGGATGGTGCCGATGATCTGACCATTGGCGGGATTCTCAACCTCGATAAGGTCGGTTCCTGCGCCAGCTGTCCAACGCCCATCAATAAACATCGATGCGGTGATTGGGTGTCCTGATGAGATATCGAAATTATTCACGGTCGCCTCTTTGATCGTACCAAACGCTAGTCTTTGTTGTGCAGACCGGCAGTTTAGTCAAGATGTTTTTGTAAATTTTGTACATTTGGCCTGTTTGGACCAATATGTTGAAAAGTTTGGTACGATTATATATAGAGGCTCAACCATCGCAAAATCAGCAAGCCCTCAGACCGTCGAAGGATCAGAAATGTCAGAAGAATTTGACCACATCGTCATTGGCGGAGGCGCCGCGGGCTGCGTTGTTGCAGCACGGCTCGCCTCTGAAGGGGGGCATCGGGTTCTGTTGCTCGAAGCCGGCTATTCGAACCGCCATCCGTTGTTGGACATGCCGCCCGGAATCTTCAAAATGATCGAAGGCACCAAGTTCATGCGGTACCATCGCACCGAGCCTCAGGCGCATCTGGATGGACGTCGACATGAAATCCCACAAGGCCACGTGTTGGGGGGCGGATCATCCGTCAATGCGCAGGTCTATATGCGTGGTCGCCCGGATGACTATAACGAATGGCATGATCAACTGCGCGGTAGCAATGACGGTTTGGATTGGAGCTGGGAGGCGGTTCTGCCGCATTTCAGAAACATGGAGGGCAACAACAAGTTGCAAAACGACCTCCATGGCGCCGATGGCCCGTTGCTGGTGTCAGATCCGGGCCATATTGACACGTTGTCTCGGTTGTTTGTGCAATCCGTTCAGTCCTTAGGGGAACCCTTCACCCATGACTTTAACGGGGTCAAACAGCGCGGGGTTGGGTTTTACCAATTCATGAACCGAAACGGGCGGCGGTCTTCTTCGGCCTACGCCTATATCAGCCCTCAAGAGCAGAACTCTAATTTGACGGTGCGGTTACGATCCGAGGTCCATAAGGTTGTCATCGAAGATGGACGGGCCGTTGGGGTGACCTATGCCGATAAATCCGGGGCCGTGCACACGGTACGCTGTAGCGGAGAAGTCATCTTGTCCGCAGGTTCTTTGGTGACGCCCAAGTTGTTGATGTTGTCTGGGATTGGCCCTGCGGATCACCTGCAAGAAACCGGCGTGACCTGCGTGCATGATCTGCCCGGCGTTGGGCAAAACCTGATCGATCATCCCGAAGTGCCGATCACTGCCCGTGTGAAAGGGCGCGATGGCTATTACAAGCAGGGTGACGGCTGGCGTATGCTGCGCAACGGGTTGCAGTTTAAGCTGTTTGGCAGCGGTCCGGTGACCTCGGCAGGTGTCGAGGCCGGGGCCTTTGTGAACCCTGATGATCCAAGCGGGACCCCCACCATTCAGGCATTCTGTGTGCCCATTGTCTATGTGGACCGTGAAAACAAAGATCTGGTCAAAGATGGCTATGGGCTGACAGTGACCACCGTGGTGGTGAAGCCCAAGTCACGTGGTTCGGTCAAGCTGGCCTCTGCCAACCCGTCTGATATGCCATTAGTGTCGCCAAATCTGCTGAAAGATCCGGCGGACATGGATGAAATGGTCAAAGGGCAGAAGTTCTTCCTTGATGCGTTTGCCGCCAGCCCTTTGGCTCAGCAGGTCAAAGAGGTTCTGTTGCCCAAAGCGCAAGACCGCAGTGACGACGCCCTGCGCCAACATTGCCGCCAGTTTGTGAAAACGAACTATCATCCAGCAGGCACAGCGCGCATGGGGCCAGATGGCGATCCGATGGCCGTTTTGGATCCGCGTTTGCGGGTGCGTGGCATTCAGGGCCTGCGGGTTTGTGATCTGTCAGCGATGCCAAATATCAACGCGGGCAATACGCAAGCACCTGCGATGATGCTTGGGGATCGATGCGCTGATCTGATCATGGGGCGGATCTAACCATAATTGTGGCCGCGCCCGCACGGCGGCGCGGAAAACGTGCTGAACCTATACGGAACATTTCACTTCGGTTAGATTCACTGATAGTGCAGCCAAAATTGAAGCAGGAGCAGATAGAATGCCATCTCAGGAGGATAAAGGCCGCGCCGCAGACCTCGTGGTTCAGAAGCTCGCCGAAAAAATTCAAACCGGTGAGTTGGAAGATGGGCAACCTTTGCCCCCTGAACGGAACCTGATGGAAGAGTTTGGCATCAGCCGCACCGTGGTACGTGAAGCGGTGGTGGCCCTGTCCAACAAAGGTCTGATCGAAGCGCGCCCGCGTCACCGTCCTGTGGTGCGCAAGCCGGGCTATGACGCGGCCTTTGTTGCGCTGGAAAGCATTGTGACCCATCTGCTGCATGAACCGGGCGGTGTGCGCAATCTGTTCAACACCCGGATCATGGTCGAAGCGGCCTTGGTCCGAGAAGCCGCCCAAAATGCCCGCAAAGAGGATATTGCGGCGTTGAAAGCCGCGCTTGAGGCCAACGAAGCCGCAATTTGTGACAGCGAAGCGTTTTACCAAACCGACGTCGGCTTTCACAAAATCCTCTACAATTTTCCGCAAAACCCGGTGCTGCCTGCCATCAACAAGGCCTATACCTCTTGGCTTGAACCGCATTGGTCAAAGATGCCACGCCTTGAAGAGCGCAACCGGCGCAATTATCAATCGCATAAAGAGATTTTCGAAGCGATCCTCATGCGGGATCCGGATGCGGCTGAACAGGCGCTTCGAACCCATTTGAGCAACGCCTGGACGCAGGTGAAAGAAACTTTTGGAGATATTGAATGACGGCTGCGAAACGACCGATCAAGCGCATTGCTTGCATCGGGGAAGTGATGATTGAACTGGTGAATAATCAAGCCGGACACTCTTCGATTGGGGTGGCGGGCGACACTTACAACACAGCTGTCTACCTTGGCCGGGACCTGAAAGAGGCTGGGATTGTCCCAACCTATGTGACGGCCCTGGGGGTTGATCGCTATTCGGCCAAGATCGTCGATGCCCTGCAAGAGCACAATTTGGATGTCTCGCAACTTGAACGACGCGACGACAAAATGCCGGGCCTCTATGCCATTGATACGGATGACGAAGGCGAACGCAGCTTTTCGTATTGGCGTTCAGATTCTGCGGCGCGCACCCTGTTTCAAGAACCCTGCACCGTAACGCTCGGCAGCCTCGATAGTTTTGATCTGATCTATCTGTCTGGTATCACAATGGCGATCCTGCATCCCACTGTTCGCGACCAGCTGATCACCTATATCAAAGCGTTCCGCGCAGCTGGGGGCACCTTTGCCTATGACAGCAACTATCGTCCCAAGCTGTGGGAAAGTCAGGCTGTTGCGCAGGACATTAATACACAGCTGTGGCAGTTGGCGGATATTGCTTTGCCGTCCATTGATGACGAAATGGATCTGTTTGAGGATGCCGATGAAGCGGCGGTTTTGGCGCGCTTCTCTGGGTATGGCGTTCCCGGCGGTGCATTGAAACGCGGTAAGTCTGGCCCACTGGATCTGGCCAATCATCAAACGGCAACCGGGTTGAACGTGGTCGAGAAGGTGGTCGACAGCACCGCCGCAGGCGACAGTTTCAACGCCGGCTTCTTAGCGGCCTTTGTCAAAGGTGATGATGTTGTTGCGGCGATGCGCGCTGGGCACAACTTGGCCGCGCGCGTGATTTCTGAACGCGGTGCGATTATCGCCGAATAACGGCGCTGATCTTTGCTTGAATAAAACGCCGGTCCTCGTTGGGCCGGCGTTTTGATTTGCGAGAACGGGTAGGGCGATAAAGCAAAGTCGCGTCAGTCTTTGGCAGACGCCTTAAGGCGCAAGGCTGCCCTTAAGATTGACGGCCATATGCGACAGCGCCTCTGTCATCGGGAATACCGTGGCCTGCATGGCGTGATAGATGTCTGGTTTGCCATCAAACACAGTGGTCACCGGCGCGCCGGTGGTGTCGACTTCGGGAAACCATCCCCCAACCGCGTGATCGATAAAGTTGGCATCCGCAAAAGCCCACAGGCGGCTATACCATTGTGCCTGATCCGGGGTGCCACCAAGTTTGAGCAGGCTTGCCAACACGCCAATTGCTTCACAAACGGGCCACCAATAATGGGCCGTCATATCGGGTGTTCCATCAAATTTCAGCGTATAGGCCATGCCGCCGTTTTTTGGGTCCCATGCATCGATCAAGGCGCGTTCACTCAGCCGCCAGGCCATATCCACCGCTTGGGTGTCAGGGCGGCCAGCAAGATCCCAATGTTGCAGCAACAGCCGGGCCCATTCGACCGAATGGCCCGGTGTGGTGCCTGCGGGGCGGAACATGGGATCCCCGACATAAGCGCGATCAATGACCCAATCTTGGGTGTAATGCTCTGGCATGCGCCATCCTTCGCTGGCGGCAATGCCCGACACAAAGAACGACAAAATGCGACCGGCGCGCTCAAGATAGATTTCACGCCCTGTGGCCTCAAAAGCAGCCAGCAACGCTTCGACGCCATGCATGTTGGCATTCATACCGCGATAGGTGGAAAACGGCGTCCAGTCGCGGGCCCACTCATCAGCAAACAGGCCAGCGTCCTCTTCCCAGAAATGGGTGTCCAAAACCGCCGTGGCGTCGTCGATCAAGCGGCTGGCATCTGGGTGCCCAGCCAGTTTGGCTGTTGAACCGGCGAGCAAAACAAACACATGGCCATAGGCCAGCTTACGATCGTCGTGAATGCCTTGGTCATCCAGCGCCCACAGATAGCCGCCGTGCTCTGCGTCGCGGTGGTGAGCCCGGAGATAGGCCATGCCTTGATCAATTATAGAGTCGCACTCGGCAATGCCCGCCAGTTTTCCCACACCGTAAGAGTGCACCAACCGCGTGGTGGTGTGCAGCTCTTGCACCGAACTCTCCAGTGGCTTGCCGTCATAGCCCAGGGTGAAGAACCCCTTGTCTGGGCGCAAGCTGGCCTTGAAAAAGGCAAACTGGGACACTGCTTGAGCGCGCAACCATGCGTGATGTTGTGCGGTGCCAAATTGGAATTGATTGGGAAAATCTTGGGATGGGGTGTTGGACACAGTGAACCTCAATAGACCGTACGTCAGTGACAGGTGAGCATCGGTCCGCCACAGGAATATGCGGTCCGTATCTGTAGCAGTACCAGAAGGCAGGCCAATGTCACCAAGCATCTGGCCCGCAGCATCGGTTCGCCGGACCGCTGTGTTATTTTGCCAAATACCTTGCCGCTGCTTGCCCTGCCCAAAGCCCGGTCGCCAGACAGGCCGTCAGCAGATATCCCCCCGTTGGGGCTTCCCAATCCAGCATTTCACCCGCGGCAAAGACACCGGGTGTTTTAGACATCATCAGTTGGTCATCGAGGGCATCAAAGCGCAGACCGCCCGCTGTGGAAATTGCCTCGTCAATGGGGCGCGGCGCGGTCAGCGTCAGCGGAAGGTTTTTGATCACCTCTACCGGATCCGGGGGCAAGGGGCGTGCAAATTCCATCAACAAGGCCGTTTTCAGCGGGTCAAGGCGGGCGCCTTTGCGCAGCCGATTTGTCAGGCTTTGCTTGCGTCCAACCTGTGCCATTTTTTGGCGGATGTCCTCGGCGGTGCGGTCTGGCACCAGATCAATGTGCAGCTGTGAACCATCGCGCAGTGCGCGCGAGACTGCATAGATGCCACCTCCTTCGATGCCGCGTTCAGAGATGACACATTCGGCGCGAACCGTTTGGTCGCCAGCCGTCAAGGTGACATTCTTAAGCGGCTGGCCAAAGAAGGGGCGCATGTGGTCAGACCATTGAACCTCAAACCCCATGTTGGCGGGTTGAAACGGGGCTTTGGCCTCGGCATCGACCAAAGAGGCCCACGCCCCGTCAGAGCCAAGTCGTGCCCAACTGGACCCACCACAGGCCAAAACACAGACCTCTGGCCGCAGGGTTTGCGGGCCGTCGGGTGTTTCAAATTGCAACCCGTCTTGCCAGCCAACCCAACGCCAGCGGGGGCGAATTTCAACGCCCAACGTCGCCAGTTGGGCCAACCAAGCGCGCAACAAGGGCGAGGCCTTCATCGATTTGGGGAAAACCCGGCCCGAACTTCCGGTAAAGACCTCTTGTCCCAGTTCAACGGCCCATTGCTGAACCTGATCTGGCCCAAACTGGCGCAACATCGGTTCCAGATTTGGCGCTGCTTCGGCATAGGCCTTTATGAACGCCTCAAATGGCTCGGCTTTGGTCAGGTTCAGACCCGATTTTCCCGCCATCAACAGTTTGCGTCCGACGCTTGGCTTGGCTTCGACCACCACCACAGCGTGACCCGCCTGTGCCAAAGCATCGGCGGCCATCAATCCCGCGGGCCCTGCGCCGATCACCAACGCATATGGTTCTTGGGTCATGGGTTAGCCTCGGGTTCTGGTGTGAATGGGGCCTTTGATTTCGACCACCTGATGCGGATAGGGGATCTCAATCCCATTGTCCTTAAGCGCGTTCCAAATCGCAAACAGCACTTTGGGCGTATATTTGTTTTGCCCGTCATCGATCCCGTTCACCCAGAACTCCAAGGCAAAGTTCACACCGCTGTCACCAAATTCGCGCAGCTCACAATCGGGGCCAATTGGATCGGTCAGTACAAAATCCAACTTGGCCACAGCGGTTTCGATGATCTCTGGCACCTTGTTGATATCGGTGTCGTAGCTGACTGAAAACGGTGCTTCATAGCGGTTGGCCGAACCGCTGTCAGAGTAGTTCACAACACGCGTGGTGATGAAATCTTCGTTGGGCACCACAATCCAACGCCCATCAAAGGTTTCCAGAATTGCCGCGCGCGCCGTCATTTTCACAATTGTGCCCGCTTCGCCACCGTCCAGTTCCACAAAGTCGCCAACGCTCGCCTGCCCCTCAAGCAAAAGGATGACACCAGAAATGAAGTTCGACGCGATTTTTTGCAGACCAAAACCAAGACCCACACCGACAGCACCGGTCAAAACCGCCAATGAGGTCAGAGGAATCCCCATGATGTTCATGAAGATCAAGAAGGCGAGGCCAAAGATCGAGATTTCAGCGGCTTTTTCTGCCAATTGGCGGGTTGCCGGACGCATCTCATCTTGCTTGCGGATCAGGCTTGCGGATTGATCATTTGACCAACGTCCCAGCCAGAAAATCGCGCCACCCACGATCACAAATCGCAACAGATCAAGCAAAGAGAATGACAAATTGCCCAATGGCACAATTGTTTCGCTCAGCTTTACGGTGACAACGGGCAACAAACCAACCGCATGAATCGCCGCAATCGGCACCAATAGGTAGCGCCCCAAAAGCTGAAAGAACCCATCACTGATGATATCGCGCACCATGGCGCGGATCGCGACCAGCAGGAAGATGCGCTTCCCAAAGGCAATGACCGCCCCAGAATCAAAGATCGACCGCACCACGCCTTCGCCAACGGCGGTAAAGACAAACGCCAAAAGCGGCAACAGCAGCGGCAGAAATTGGCGAATGAACAGGCGGGTCTTGGCAATGGCGCCGGTTTGTTCTGGATCAGGGCTGAGCCAGCGGGTCAGCAAAGGCTGCAAGCGTTTGTTCGCAAACTTGGCGGCGAACCAAGCCACCACCAACAATCCAAACTGCGACCACGCAACAGGGCTTAGCAACCAACCCTGCGCCAGATCCCAACCCTGCAGGACATAGCCAACGGCCTGTTGGATGATTGCTGGTTGATCCGCCAGATTAAATTCCATTTGGGTGCCCTTTGCGCAAATCGAAATGCATGACAGTCTCTTGCCGTGAGTTCTGTGGCGAAACAAGCATTACCCGACAGCCAAAGTGTTTTCCTTTAAGAAAAACAGGCGATTTACGTGGCACGGGGCCAATTGCGCCGAAGACGCAGACCACAGGTCAAGGATGAGATGAAGTGGGCGCGCCATGCGGCGCGCTCCGTGGGATCTACTATGAAACACACATGGCTTTGATCTCACGGGCCAGTCCGGGTTTGGCCGCCAAAACATCTGTACACAGCTGGCGCGCCGCGCCCAGCACATCCTCTTCGACGATGCGATCCACCAACCCATAGCGCAGGGCCTCTTGCGCCTGCAGTTTCTGTCCGGCCATCAAGATCATCTTGGTGCGGGCCGGGCCGATCAGCGCTGACATGCGTTTGGGATCCGAGGGCTGCGGCAAGTACCCCAGTTTCATCACCGGATAAAAGAATTTTGCTCCGGGCACGCAGATCCGCAGATCACAGGCCAACGCCATGCCCATTGCCCCACCCGCCAAGGTGCCGTTCAGCGCCGCGATGGTCAAACCCGGCAGGGCGGCAATGGCCTGTGACAGCTGTTCCCACAGCGGTGACACCGCAAGCCCAGCTTTGGCGGCCTCTAAGTCAGCCCCGGCACTAAAGACTTTGCCGCTGCCCGTTAGGATCAGCGCCTTGGCCTGTTGGGCGTTAAGCGCAATGTCACAAAGGTCTTGCAACATGTCGTGGGTCAAAGCGTTGGCCTTTTCGGGGCGGTTGAGGGTGGCAATCCACAAGCCACCCTCTTTGGTCAGCTCAATCATATAAGTCCCACCGCGCGGCGCACGGCTTCATCGCGCAGCGAAATCTCTTGTCCAACCAGCGTGTCACCAGCCGGTCCGCACATCCACAACAGACATTCTGCGGGCCATTCGGCGGGGACATGATCTTCCCAATTCAATTGCGAAACCGGATTCACACCGCTGGCTTTGATGTCGCGTTGCATCTGTGTCGCGACGGTGCCCGGCGACAATCCCATCACGCGCAGCCCCTGTTCGCGCCCTTCCAGATCCGCGCAAGAGGTCAGCATCGCCGCGCCCGCTTTGGAGCTGCAATAAGCGCTCCACCCTTCTAGGGCGCTATGCGCCGCGCCAGAGCTGATGGTGATGATGGTGCCGGATCCAGCTTTGATCATCTCTGGCATCACGGCGCGCATCCCATTGAACACACCCTTAAGGTTGATATCGATGACCTGCGCCCAGGCGTCTGGGTCCACGTCAGACAGCGAGGCGATGGGTTCAATGGCGCCGGCATTGTTGATCAGGATGTCGATGGTGCCAAATTTTTCGACGATGGTTTGCACGGCATCGGACATGGTTTGATAGTCCGCGACATCCCCCGCGATGGCCAATCCACCGATCTCTGAGGCCAGAGAGTCGATTGTTTTTGTGCTGCGTGCCATCAAAATTACGTGAGCGCCTTTCTTGGAAAATAGGCGTGCAGCCGCCTTTCCGATCCCGCGGCTGGCCCCGGTGATCAAAACGGTCTTCCCTTTTACAGTTGTCATACCTATCTCCTCTTGTGTCATTTTGTGGTAAACTGCCATTTGCGTTGGGTCTAGCCTGTTGCCCGTTGACTCGGACGATCAGAGACTTGAAATTGGCCACAATTTTTAACGGAAGGTTCTTTGATGACTAATCTTATATCTTTTAAAACTCCGCTTTTGGTGGCACTTCTCGGCAGCGCCTCTGCGGTATCTGCTGACGTCACCCCGGCTCAGGTATGGGAAAAATACAAATCCACCTTTGAAAATGTTGGATATGAAATCACCGCCACCGAACAAAAAGCCGGCAAAGATCTCAACATCACAAACATGTCCTTGGTCGTTGAAATGAGCGAATCTGCAGGCAAAGTGCAGGTCAGCGGTGTTGATCTGAGCTTGCGGGACAATGGCGACGGTACGGTCACGCTCAGCATGCCTTCTGTGATGACGATGGATATCGATGTCGACATGGCGGATGATCTTGATGAAGATATCAAGGCTGAGGTCAACTATAACACCTCTGGGTTGGATATCGTGGTCTCTGGATCTGCTGATGCCATGACCTATACGTTTTCCGCAGCGGCCATGGAAATGGCACTCGGCGCTTTGGAAATTGACGGAGAGATCACGGAAATCGGCGATGTCAGCATTTCAATGAACAATGTCCATGGCACCAGCGTGCTGGAAGGGACTGATCTGATTTCAGGCAGCCGCAGCTTTGCAGCCGACAAATTGCAGTATCTTGTCGATGTGGTTGATCCAGATGGTTCAGACGAACGGTTCGTTCTCAAAGGTGACCTCAGTGGTTTGGTGGCGTCCGGTACAGGTGTGGTCCCTACAAACTTTGATCCAGAAGATTTGACAGCCGCATTGGCGGATGGTTTTGCCGCCTCGGGCTCGATTGAATATACCGCTGGCGCAAGCGAAACCAGCATGCAGGGTGGCGATGAGGACTTTACAGCTCAGAGCTCGTCGGCAGGTGGCGCTTTAAGCTTTGCGATGGACCGCTCCGAAATCCGGTATGGCCTGACGGTTAAAGATGTCTCTGCAGAAGCCACCACCGCAGATTTCCCCTTCCCAGTTCAGATTGGCTTGTCCGAAGCTGGCTTTGACTTGGCGATCCCGGTTGCTGAATCAGAAGAGCCGCAAGACTTCACATTTGGTGTGACGCTGGCTGATTTCACATTCCCAGACATGATCTGGGGTCTGTTTGATCCGGTTGGTCAGTTGCCACGCGATCCTGCAACATTGATTGTCGATCTGTCTGGCAAAGTGAAAATGCTGGCGAACTTGATGGACACCGAGGCCATGGCAATGATTGGTGACGAGCCGGCTGAAATTCACGCACTGGACCTGAACGAGTTGAAGCTCAGTGCGGCTGGTGCAGAGTTGACCGGCGATGGCGCCGTGACGTTTGACAACACCGACACCGAAACCTTTGACGGATTTCCACGGCCCGAAGGCGCTGTGAATCTTGCGTTGATTGGCGGAAATGCGCTGTTGGACAAGTTGATCGCGATGGGTTTTGTCCCAGAACAAGAAGCCATGGGTGTTCGCATGATGGTCGGTATGTTCTCGGTGCCAAATGGTCCGGATGATCTGAAGTCGACCATTGAGTTCACACCTGAAGGTCAAATCATGGCCAATGGTCAGCGCCTGAAATAAGCGCAAGACATGTACCAATGACAGGGCCTTGGCATTAGCCACAGGCCCTGTTTTCTTTCCATGCTTGCGCCAATAGGCGCTGCGGTTTACCTGTGCTTTAGCCAAAATTGTATCGGATACCCATGACACAGCCCCTCTCGGAATTGACCCAAGCTCTTTTGAAAGCCGCCAAAAATGCCGGCGCAGAATCTGCGGATGCTTTGGCCATCGCGGGCACCTCGATTTCGGTGGATGTGCGCAACGGCGCCCTAGAACAGGCGGAACGCTCTGAGGGTACGGATATTGGGTTGCGGGTGTTCATTGGTCAGCGCCAAGCCAATGTCTCTTCGTCAGATACCAACCCAGAAACGCTGATTGCGATGGCAGAGCGGGCTGTTGCGATGGCCAAAGAAGCCCCCGAAGATCCCTTTATTGGGTTGGCAGATCCCGAACAGCTGGCCAAACCATGGGATATTGAGGCGTTGGAATTGTCCGATCCAACCGCAGAACCCAATCCAGAAGCCCTGCAAAATGATGCCAGCCGCGCCGAAGCTGCGGCGCAAGCGGTTGAGGGCATCACACAGGTTCAGTCGGCCACTGCGGCCTATGGCAAGCGCGATGTCTATTTGGCGGCCAGCAATGGCTTTGCAGGATCCTACGAACGTACAGACCGCGCCATCAGCTGCGTCGCCATTGCTGGCACCGGCACCGATATGGAGCGTGACCATGATGGGGACATGCGTATTTTCCAATCGGATTTGCGCAGCCCCGAAGAGATCGGCGCAACCGCTGCGGCGCGCACCTTAGAACGCGTGGGCGCGCGTAAACCTCAGACCGGAAGCTATCCGGTGTTGTTTGACGAACGCATTTCGTCGTCTTTGGTGGGCCATCTTCTGGCGGCGATCAACGGCACCGCAATTGCGCGCGGCTCTTCTTGGCTGCTGGACGCCAACGGGCAACAGGTGCTGCCCAAGGGCATGTCCCTGGTTGAGGATCCTCTGCGCCCACGTGCCAATGGATCGCGCCCCTTTGATGCCGAAGGTCTGGCCACCGCGCGTCGCGAAATCGTCGAAGATGGCGTTTTGACGGGGTGGACGTTGGATTTGGCCACGGCCCGCAAGTTGGGTATGGAATCCACTGGGAACGCCACCCGCGGCACCTCAGCGCCTCCGTCGCCGAGCCCGTGGAATGTGGCCCTCAGCCAAGGTCAACAAAGCCGGGCTGATTTGCTGCGCGACATGGGCACGGGCCTGTTGGTCACATCGATGATCGGGTCAACCATCAACCCGAACACAGGCGACTATTCGCGTGGCGCCAGCGGGTTTTGGGTTGAAAATGGTGAACTGCAATACCCCGTGAACGAATGCACCATTGCGGGCAATTTGCGCGATATGCTGAAATCTATCGTGCCTGCAAATGACGCGCGCTTGCATCTATCGCGTGTTGTGCCTTCGCTTTTGGTCGAAGGGATGACCCTTGCCGGCGCCTGATCTAGACCTTCTGATCACAGCGGTGCGCGAAGCGGGTGACATCGCCTGTGGCTATGCAAAAACGGGTGCAAAATCTTGGGACAAACCCGGAGATCAAGGCCCCGTGACCGAAGCCGACCTTGCGGTGAACGAGGCGCTACATGCACAGCTGACAACGGCACGCCCCGATTATGGCTGGCTCTCCGAAGAGTCTGACGACACCACCGCACGTTTGAACTGCAAGCATGTCTTCATCATTGATCCGTTGGATGGCACCCGCAGCTTTATCGAAGGGGCGCAGACCTGGGCCCATTCATTGGCGATTGCCGAAGATGGGCAGGTCAAAGTGGCGGCGGTGTTCTTGCCCTTGCTTGATCGTCTTTACACCGCCGTTGAAGGGCAGGGTGCCTTTTTGAACGGCGCGCCTATCCAAGTGTCTGACCGGGTAGAGTTGACCGGAGCCTCGGTGCTTGCGGCCTCTCCCAATTATCGAGCCATGCATTGGAAAGAAGGCGCCGTGCCTGATGTAAAACAGGCGTACCGTCCCTCTTTGGCCTATCGGATGAGCCTTGTGGCGCAAGGACGGTATGATGCGATGCTGACAACGCGTGACAGTTGGGAATGGGATATTGCCGCAGGGGATTTGATCACCCGCGAAGCCGGTGGGATCGTTTCGGACACGCGCGGTGCGGCGCTGACGTTCAACAACCCACATCCCAAATTAAAAGGGGTGGTTGCGGCCGGGGCCTCGGTGCATGGTCAGATCACCGAACGTTTGGCAGGGCGCCCTGACTGACGGTTTCTTGAAAACAAACACGCGAGGTCGAGATGGCAGTCGGGTATAAAGAACTTCTTGCAAACGCAGAGGCTGAGGTCACATCGATCGAAGTCGATGCGGCCGCCGCCCAAGCGGATGATCCAGACTTTGTGTTTGTCGACATTCGTGACCCACGAGAGTTGGATCGCGACGGGTTGATCCCAAACGCCAAACGCGCCCCGCGTGGCATGCTTGAATTCTGGATTGATCCCGACAGCCCCTATCACAAACCTTGGTTTGCCGAGGATAAGACCTTTGTCTTTTATTGTGCCTCGGGGTGGCGTTCGCTATTGGCGGCCCAAGTGGCCCAGCAAATGGGCTTGCGCTGCGTCAGCCTCAGAGGTGGGTTCGCAGCATGGCGGCAAGCGGACAATCCCATTGCCCAGCAGACGCCGCGGTAGGACCATTTCGCCGCCTTGCAGCATTTGGGCGCAGCGCGTAAATTGCCGATATCTTTCAGCCAGGAGGCTCATATGACACAACGCCTGCATCTTGTTTTTGGTGGTGAACTTGTTGACCCATCTAAGAATGTTTTCAAAGACATTGATGATATCCACATTGTCGGCATGTTCCCGAACTATCAAACCGCCTATGACGCGTGGCGCGCAGAAGCCCAGAAAACCGTTGATAACGCACATATGCGGTATTTCATTGCGCATCTGCACCGGCTGCGGGACGAAGAAGCCGAAGTTTCAGCCACCGAAGAGCTGGGCTAAGTCTCTCCCTGATGGCGCGTTCTCTTAGTCTTGCGGCCTATATGGCTCTGGCCCGGCGAGCGCCGCGCGAAAACCTGTCGTTCACAGCAGAGCGCCCTGAGGGTGAATTGCTGTGGGCGCATGCGCCAACGTTGTCAAAAGCTGCGGCGCTTCAGCAATTGTTCGAACGCCTAGAGGTGCAGCGCCCCGGTGTGCATCTGTTGTTGACCACTGCGCCGGAATTGCCGCAGCCCGACCATCTGAGCGCATCTATTTCCTGGCAACCGATCCCAGAGGAATCCGTTGGATCGCTGGGGCGGTTTCTGGATCATTGGCGCCCAAATTTTTGTCTGTGGACCAGTGGCGTGCTGCGCCCTGCTGCTATCGAGCTGACGGCGCGGGCGGGTATTCCGCTTTACCTCGTTGATGCCGAAGCCACCGCCCTTGAAGAGGCCCGGTTTCGCTGGTTGCCCGATATGAGCCGAGGCGTGCTGAAACGGTTCAAACGTATTTTTGCCAATGATCGAGCCGCCGCCCAACGTCTGGGACGTATCGGCATTGGTCTTAGTCAAGTGTCGGTTCCCGGTCCGATCCAAGAAGGGCGCGCCGCTCTCCCTTGCGACGAGGCTGCGCGGGACGAATTGGCCAGTGCTTTGGCCGGGCGCCCCATCTGGTTGGCAGCCATGGCCCAAATGGATGAGATCGGTATGATCAGCCAAGCGCATCAGGCATCGATGCGTATGGCGCACCGCCAATTGTTGGTTTTGGTGCCCGATAACGTCGAGCAGGGGCCAGATATGGCCGCGAAACTGCGCCAATGGGGGTGGAATGTCGCGGTTTGGTCCGAAGGGGATTTCCCCGATGAAACCACGCAAATCATTCTGGCTGACACCCGTGGGGAAATGGGACTTTGGTACCGGCTTGCGCCGATCACCTTGATGGCCAGCTCGCTGGTGTCGGGCTATGGCGGCGCAGATCCATATGAGCCAGCCGCATTGGGCTCTGCCATCCTGTATGGACCGAATGTTGGGCGACACCTTTCGGCCTATGGTCGGTTTGCCAATGCCGGAGCCGCCCGTATGGTGCGCAACGCCGACACATTAGCCAGTGCCATTTCCATTCTGTCTGCCCCTGACCAAGCGGCCACAATGGCGCGCGCCGGCTGGGAAGTCAGCTCTGCAGGTGCAGAGGTTACTGACGCTTTGATCGAGATGATCCAAGATGAATTGGATAGCGTAGGAGTGTCCTGATGCAGCCACCTCGGTTCTGGTTCACCACCCCAGACAAGCCCCATATTCTGGCGCGGCTCTTAGCGCCGGTTGGTGCCCTTTATGGTGCTTTGACTGCGCGGCGTTTGCGTCAAGCCACACCGATGCGCCCCCCGGTGCCGGTGATCTGCGTTGGCAATCTGAATGCGGGCGGCACGGGCAAGACACCCACCGTTATTCATCTGCTGATGCAGCTGCAGGCGATGGGGCGCAACCCCTTCGTGGTGTCGCGCGGGTATGGCGGCCAACAAGAGGCGCCCCTGTTGGTGGACCCTTTGCGGCATGACGCAGCATTGGTGGGCGATGAGCCTGTTTTGCTGGCAGCGTTCAGCCCCGTTGTGGTGGCCCGCCGCCGTGCCGAAGGTGCAAAGCTGGCCTGTGCCCAAGGGGCGGATGTCATTGTGATGGACGATGGGTTTCAAAACCCGGAGTTGGTCAAAGACCTATCGGTGATTGTGGTGGATGCCGCCAAGGGGTTTGGCAATGGGCGCTGCATGCCCGCGGGGCCACTGCGTGAAACCGTTGCTGCGGGTCTGCCGCGCGCTGATCTGGTGCTGTCAATCGGAGAGGCCCCGGCGCAGGCCGGATTTGACGCAACATGGGGAGCAGAGATCAACCTGCCGCATGTCAAAGCCTCTTTGACGCCGTTGCAAACCGGAATCGAATGGGCGGACATGGAGGTTCTGGCCTTTGCTGGCATCGGTCATCCGGAAAAGTTCTTTGCCACACTGCGTGGGCTTGGGGCCAGCGTGGTGCGAGGCGAGGCGCTTGATGATCACCAACCCCTGACGCAAGCACTGATGAGCCGGCTGGAAGGAGAGGCCCGTCTGCGGGGATTGCAGATGGTGACAACCGAAAAGGATGCGGTGCGGTTGCCTGACAGTTTCCGGTCGAAAGTTGTGACTTTGCCGGTGCGGCTGCAAATCGATGCGCCGGAGCCCTTGCGCGAGGCCCTTGAGCGTCTGTTTGCCGCCCAAGACGGATAGGGAAACAAGGGGGCGCTGCCCCCCGGTGCAAAAACCTGTCGGTTTTGGCCCCACCCCCCGAGGTATTTGGGCCAAGAAAAAGCTTAGATTTTGAGAGGGGTGCCGGGGGTCAGGCGGCGCGCAAGTGTCATCAGGTGGTCGCGCCGCAGGGCAATGCAGCCTTCGGTCGGATAGCGCGGGCGTCGCCATTGATGCAAAAAGATGGCCGAGCCTTTTCCGGGTTGGGCGTGTGGCCAGTTCCAATCGGTGATCAAGACCAGATCATACAGCGGATCCGCGCGCCGCAGCGTTTCATGGCTATGGGCATAAGGGGCGGTCACGGCGAGATTATAATCGGGCTGCGTTGGATCATCAGACCAGAGGTCGCGCGGGCCGATGGGTTCTGCCCAGGCATTGGGTCGGGACACACGATCCGGGCGATAGAGCAGTCCGACAATTTTGTGCCATCCACGGGGAGAGGCGCCATCCCCTTCGTGTTTATGAGCGCTCAAACCGCCACGGCCGATGCTGCAGGGGTAGGTGCGGGCTTGATATCTCAGGCCCTTGGGGGTCAGGACTAAGGCATCGCGGGTCATAGCAAATGGCCAGAGCGTCGCGCCTTGGTGGCGAGGTAGGATTTGTTCAGCGCGGTTTCGCCCACCTTGAGTGGGACCCGCTTGACCACTTCGATGCCGTTGTTTTGCATCATGGAAATTTTGCGCGGGTTGTTGGTGAGCAGTTTGACTTGGTCAAAGCCCATCTGCCGCAGGATATAGGCGCCAAGTTTGAAATCGCGTTCGTCGTCTTCAAACCCCAGCCGGTGATTTGCATCCACGGTATCAAAGCCCTGATCCTGCAGAGAGTAGGCGCGCATCTTATTGGCCAATCCGATGCCGCGACCTTCCTGGTTGAGATAGAGCAGGACACCCGCACCCTCTTGGCCCATATGCGCCAAGGCGCTGCGCAGTTGCGGACCGCAGTCGCATTTCAAACTGCCAAGGACATCCCCGGTAAAACACGCTGAGTGCAAACGCGCTAAGACCGGTTGATCGCGGGAAGGGGAACCGATTTCAAAGGCATAGTGTTCTTCGCCGCCGTCGTCGGGGCGAAAAATGTGCAATCGGCCCGCCTCGTGCGCTTCGACGGGCAGGCGCGCGTTGACCACGGGCAATGGATGGGGGGATGCATTGAGAACCGCGCTGGCATGGCCGGCGGGCACTTCGGTCAGGTGGTGTTGGCGGGCAAAGGCGGTGGCGTCAGGCAAATCAAGCACCAGAGCCGCAGGCAAGAGGCGCGCCGATTTCGCCAGCGCAATGGCTGTGCGATGCAACGTGGGCGCGCCGTCCCGTTCGGTGCGCAGAGGGCCTTTCATCGGGGCCATCAGATCATCCGCGGGATCAGCAATTGAGCGCAGCCACTTGAGCGTGACATCCGCAGGCAACATCACCCGAGCAAGATCACCGTCATAGGCGCGGGCCTTTAGGGTTTCAGCCCGCCGTGAGGTGATGGCCAGAACCGGCGCCCCAGAGAGCGCCAAAAGGTCATTCAGGCGCTCTGGTCCCAATGTTTCAATCGCACAAACCAGCGCGCCACCGGTTGCCCCCACCAGCACAACAGGGACGCCCATCCGCAGATCGGCGCGGGCACGGGCAAGAATTTCGGTTGGATCGGGGGCGAAACGCATGGCAAAGTCCTTTGGTCAGTTACAGGACTTAGCCCTTTTTGTCGGAATTTGAAACATATGGCCGTCAAAGTACACGTCCACGTGAGGCGATTGCAGCAATCCTTGTCGTGGGGCCCATTCGCACGCATCTGTTAGACACACCGCACGGAGGACCAGTTGATGGCACAGCTCAAAAAGATATTACTCGTTGATGACGACGACGACCTACGCGAAGCCTTGAGCGAGCAATTGGTCATGACCGAAGATTTTGATGTATTCGAAGCCGACTGCGGCAGCGAAGGCATGAAGCGGGTGAAAGAAAGCCTGTATGATTTGATCATCCTTGATGTTGGCTTGCCCGACACGGATGGCCGTGAGCTGTGCAAATTGATGCGCAAGCAGGGTGTGAAAAGCCCGATCTTGATGCTGACGGGGCATGACTCGGACGCTGACACCATCTTGGGTCTGGATTCTGGGGCGAATGACTATGTCACCAAACCGTTCCGCTTCCCTGTGCTTTTGGCGCGGATCCGGGCGTTGCTGCGCCAGCATGAGCAATCAGAGGACGCCGTTTTCCAGTTGGGACCTTACAGTTTCCGCCCCGCACTGAAAGTTTTGGTCACAGATGACGAAAAAAAGATTCGTTTGACAGAAAAAGAGACCAATATTCTGAAATTCCTGTATCGTTCTTCTGACGGTGTCGTTCCGCGCGATATCCTCTTGCACGAGGTCTGGGGCTATAATGCGGGCGTCACAACCCATACTTTAGAGACACATATTTACCGTTTGCGTCAAAAGATAGAGCCAGACCCTTCTAATGCGCGTATTCTCATAACAGAGAGTGGCGGTTATAAGTTAGTAGCGTAGAGAATTCATGATCAGGGCCAATTCCTCCTCCCTAACGTCCTGATCAGTTTCGCCGTCGCATATGCGGTTATTCATATGCAACCTCCCTGTTGGACTGACCCGGGCGTCGCCCGGGTCCTTTTTTTGTCACAGGGCGCTCTCTTCAAAAATGTTTGATGTCAAGCCGGTTGGCTTTTGTTGGATGTATGATAAACTAAACTGATTAGTTCACTTTAGATCGACAGAGACGCGTTTGACCCATTCAGATACAGATAAGACCATTCGATTTGTGCGGCTGCCACAGGTGGACCCCGCCGATATTTTGCAACACATGCAAGATCCGCGGGTCGCTGAGCACATGCCGTTGCTGACATTCCAGTGGGACGCAGCATTTGTGGACAAGTTTGTGGCAATGAAAGAAGCATGCTGGGCGCGGGATGGACTGGGCCATTGGGCCTTTTTGCAGGGCGACACCTATGTGGGTTGGGGCGGTTTCCAAAAAGAAGGCGATGAGTGGGATTTTGGCCTGGTGCTGGATCCCGCGCATTTTGGGCTGGGATTGCGGATCACCCGGGACGCGCTGGCCTTTGCTCGCGGGGATGATCGCGTGCCCTATGTGACCTTTATCCTGCCTCCGTCGCGCAAGAACCTTGGGGCGCTGAAGCGGCTGGGGGCCGAATACATCGGCGATGTGATGTATGATGAGGCGCAGTTTATGAAATACCGACTGGCCACAGAGACCCCTGAATAGGGGGCTGCACACGCCCAACAGCGCATGCAGCCAATGGTATCAGCGTGACAGAACGCGTAGGCGGCTTTCGAATTCGCCCCGATCAACATAGCAGCCCTTTAGGTGGCGGAACCCAGTTTGGGGATCAAAGGCATCGCGACCGTGCAGAACGCGCCGGTTGTCAAACACCACCATTTCTCCGCCGCTTAGCTTGAAAGAGATCAAGTATTCAGGCGCGCGGGTCATGCGCATGTAAAGCTGATAGGCGCGGTAATAGGGCGCCATCAACGAAGGTGCGATATCCAGAATATCGGCGATATGGGCGTTAAAGCAGATTTCGATGATTTGCCCATCTTCATCCATATTGATCACGCGTTTCCGGCTGCGGATGTCGGTGTCTTCGTCATGAAAGCGGAATGGAATTGAAACTGTGCTGAGCAACTCAAACGCCTCTGGGTCCTCGCGCCGCAGGTCCTCGGCAATGGCGTATCCATCACAGAACAATGAGCCGCCGCCTTCGGCCTCATTGGCCAAGCAATGCAGGAATTGAAATCCCGGCGGGAGTTCTTGGTTGGTCAGATCGGTGTGCAGCGGCAAGGCCACTGGGGTATAGGCCAGATTGTTGGGATTTGGCTTTGATTTCACTTCAAAGGTAACACCGAAATTGGTTTCGCGCAGAAAACCAATGCGCTGGGCCACTTGCATGCCTGCGTCAGGGTCATCTGCCAGATCTGACACGATGGACAAGCCATAGCGTTGCGTTTGGACCAGCCAGTCTTTTAGGGCGGTGTCATCTGTCAGGATAGAATGCGCCGAGAGTGTCGGCACGCCCGCGCGCCCCATCTCAGAGCGCCAGTGCGCAAACCCTGTTTTGGCTGGGTCCGTCGCAGCCGTGCCGGGGCGATGGTCGTGCAGCCACGCCAACTCAAAGGTGCTGTCTGCAACGTCATCCGCCCAAGACAAGGTCAAAGCCGTGTCATTTGCCGCGGCTGCGGTGACGGTGACATCCAAAGCGACGGTTGTCAGATCGGCAACGCGTTCTTTGGTCTGAGGGTGAAAGCCTGCGGGATCGTTGTCGCGCAGCCAAAGGAAAGGGAAATTGCCCTGCGTGCCGTCTGTCCATTCGATATGGACCAGACCGGAGTCAGGGCGCAGCGATACATGTGTCATGAGTGACCTCTGTCGGAAAAATCTATGGGGTGACTTGCGGATTAGCCCGCGCAAAGCCCACCGGGGGGCGGCCACCAGTCATAGACCTTGGCATAGGGATGCCCGGCCAAACGCCCGATCACAACGATCATTTTCTGACACTTTCAAAATTGAATTGCTGGGGAAAAGCATCTGTGCATTTGCACCATTGCGCAAGACACAAATCGGCGGTGAAATTATCGATATTTACGATAATTGGCCTTGCGCAGTTCGCGTTTTGCGTGCAGAAAGAGCCATGCATTCCAAGATTTTCAATCAGAGGTGTGCATTGGGTGTGGCATATTACCCAGCGTTTTACACCCAAAACCCGCGGCTTCCCCAGTTGCGGGTTTTTTCCTTTTGGGATGCGCGGGTTTCGGGTTGCGCGACCAAGCCTGTGGCGGGCATGTTGCGACGCGAACCTGTCGGAGACCCCTATGTCCTTTACGCTTGCCACTTGGAACATCAACTCAGTTCGTTTGCGCGAACCTATCGTTTGTAAACTGCTAGAAGAGCAGGGCCCCGATGTCTTGTGTCTGCAGGAATGTAAAAGTCCGGTGGATAAGATCCCAACCGAAGCGTTTCATGCGCTGGGCTATACGCATATGGTGGCGCGTGGTCAGAAGGGATACAATGGCGTTGCGATCCTTTCAAAATTGCCAATCGAAGAGGCGGGCGCAGAAGACTTTGCCTCGCTCGGACATGCACGCCATATCGCGGGCCGGCTAGAGAATGGCGTGACCATTCACAATTTCTATGTGCCCGCAGGTGGGGACATTCCAGACCGCGAAAAGAACGAAAAATTTGGCCAAAAACTGGATTACCTGACCGAGATGCGTGATTGGTTCCGCGCCGAAAAACCAGAAAAATCCATCCTTGTTGGGGATTTGAACATCGCGCCGCGTGAAGACGATGTTTGGGACCACAAGAAGCTGTTGAAAATTGTCAGCCACACACCGATCGAAGTCGAGCATTTCAATGATGTGATGGAGGCTGGTGACTGGGTGGATGTGACCCGCAATGATATCCCGGAGGGCAAGCTTTACAGCTGGTGGTCCTATCGCGCCA
>JAGDZD010000014.1:0-18614 GCA_049116315.1 Thalassovita sp. | reverse complement strand
AAACATCATGGAAGTTGTGAAACGCTTGGTTGCCTTTGGCATCCTGCCTGACAAGCCCTGGCATTTGAGCTGGGCGGATCTGACCGAAGCGACCATGACCGTCAAGATTGAGCGCGCCAGCAAAATGGCCAGCATCAACGACACAAGTTCAAAGCATGGCGAAGTGATCTTCACCGGCGATGAGATCCGCGAAGTGGTGGACAAGAAGCCGCTTAGCGACGCGGACAAGTATCGCGATGACTTTACCGGCGATCAGACCGGCGAAGGCGCAGACATCTAGGGAGCCTCAGACATGGGTAAGAAAGTTAGGGTCAACGTTCGCGCGTTGGCCAACACTACAGCTGCGCGCAATGAACAGCGCAATGGGCGCGAGGTGGTCGTCGTTCCAAGCGCGACCTTGCCGGATGACGTGATCATGAACGGTGTGAAGTACCCCGCCGAAGAGATAGCGAAATCTTTCAAATCATTGGACCGAACCCCGGCGCCAGCAGGGCACCCGACGGTCAACGGTCAATTTGTTTCAGCGCGTGACCCGGAAGGGATCAACCGCGGCTGGATTGGTGCATGGAATGAAAACGCCCGCCAAGAGAACGGGCGGGTATTTCTCGACAAGGTGATCGATGTAGAGCGCGCCAACCAGAGCGAACACGGGCGGGCCATCTTGGCCGCCGTGGCGCAAGGAGAGCCGGTCCACACATCAACGGGGCTCTACTGCACGCTGGATGTTGCAAACGGCGCGCAGGACCACAAGCACGTGGCCAGAGACATCGTGTTTGACCATGATGCCATCCTTTTGAACGAGGACGGCGCGGCAACCCCGGATCAGGGCGTCGGCATGATGGTCAACAAAGCCTCCAAAGATGGGGAAGAGATTGAGGTCATCAATTCGGCTCTGGCCGATGCTGAAAGCGATCTTGATTGGGCGGCAGATATTGCGCTGCGCGCCGTCGAAAAGTTGGAGCGCGCCCCGCTGGTGGAGCGCATCAAAACAGCGATCAAAGAGGCGCTTTCCTCTGACCGCGAAGCTACACAACTCAACACAGGAGACAACGACATGGCAGACAACAAGCAGTTGGAAGAGGGGTTGAGCGCCCTGACAACGCAGGTGAACACGTTGCAGGCATCGCTCAAGCCGCTGGAAACCTTGGGTGAGACACTCGCCAACGCCTTGGCCGAAGGTATGAAACCGGTCACTGACCATATGGCTGCAATCCAAGCCAACCAGAAAGCGGACGAAGACGCCAAGCGCGCCACAGCCGTGAACTCGCTGGTGAAAACCGGCGCATGGACTGAGGACGATCTCAAGGACATGCCCTTGGCAGCGATCAACAAGCTGGTCGAAAAGGCAAAGCCCGGTGGCGCGGTCAATTTGAATGGCAGCTTTCAAGGCAACAGCCAAGATCTCGGTTTTGGCGATGTTGATTTGAACAAAATCGCGGAGGGCAAGTAATTGGTTAACGTGATCTTTCGCGGCCCTGTCCGGTCGCAGCCTCGCACGCTCAATCTTCCGGTTACGGGTGCCTATCTTCCCGGCATTCTGGTGACGGCCAGCGCTTCTGCGCTCACTGTCGCTACAGCCGCCGACAACGGCAAAAAGCTGTTGGTCTTGGGCAATGCTGAATTTGCCGGTCAGGCCATTGATACAGCCTATACGGCGGGTGACACCGGCGTTGGGTATGAGCCGCAACCCGGCGAAACCTATCAAGTCAAACTGGCCGCCGCGTCTTATGCGTCGGGCGATCCATTGGCGATTGGAGCTGATGGCTACCTGACTGCGGCTGCATCCGGTGATGTGGTGTTCGCCCGGTTTGATGGCACGCCGGGTGCGTTTGCCGCCGGTGATCTGGCCGATGTCGAAATCGCCAACTCCTACGTGATGGCATAAGGGGAAAATTCTATGCTTCTGTTTAACAATCAACAAACCCAAGCTGTGATTGCCAATTGGCAGCAATTTGCGGTGAACCAACAAACCCTGTTGGGCAACGGCTCAGGTGCACTGATCGGTAACGCCCATGCCTTGCCTCGCGATGTGTGGCAGCGCTGGGAAACCGAGGCCGTGCCGATCCAGCGGGACATTCTTGCGGTGTTCAACGATCTGGCCTCAACGGTTTCCTCCCCAATTCACATCGGCGAAATCGTCAACAACTTCATGACCGTGACGGACTCAGGTGAAGTGAACGTTTCGCTTGATGGCCGTTCCGACGCCAAAACTGACCAGCCTGTGTTTGATTACCACGGCACACCGGTTCCAATCATTGATTCAGTGTTCTCCTATGGCTGGCGCCAGATGGAAGCGGCACGTTCCAAAGGCTTCAACCTCGACGCAGCCCCGCGCGCGAATGCGAGCCGTAAAGTCGCTGAGCGCATGGAAAACTTGGCACTTGAAGGGGATGCCAAGATTGTTGTGGGCGGCAACCAGCTTTACGGCCTTCGCAATCACCCTAAGCGGAACGTCCGGGCAACTGGTGTCGCATTGAACGGGGCAACGGGCGCCCAATGGAAGGCGGAAATCGTCGCGCTTCTGAAAATGCTGCATGACAACAATTTCCGGGTGTCTGTCACGCTTTATTTGAACTGGGATGATTGGTTCTATGCATCCAACACGGATTTTCACGCCGAGCCAAACAGCAAGTCTATTCTCGACAAGATCAAAGAGATCGCAGGCGTTGGAAACATTGTGCCGGCTTCTCGTGTCGAGGCGAACGAGATGTTCGCGGTCGTCAAAAGCCGCGAAGTGGTGCAGGTGTTGAACGCGATGCCGCCAGTGACATTGGCCAAGTTCCGCAAAGAGCTGACCGATGATTATGCCTTCCAGCGCATGGCTTCGACTGCGTTGGAGATCCGTTTCGACGCGGAAGATCAGTGCGGGATTGCGCATTCGGCGGCCCCGTAAAGCCAACTCACACCAATGATCTGAATGAAAGGCCGGTCCAAGTGATCGGCCTTTTTCTTGAAACCATGAACCGAAAAGGACAACACAATGCCGAAATATGAAGTGACCCAGAAGGGTATTTTTGTGCCAGACGAAGATGGTATCGAACGAGAATTGCCCAAAGGCAAAACCTTTGAAGCTGACAAGTTTCCAGCCTTGCTGGTGGGCAAAGTCCGCGAACTGCCCGAGGCTATCGCGGATGGCGAACAGGTGGCCGTCACCAACCCGGAAAACGGTGGGGAACCTGCTGTTACACGGCTGGAGATCTTCACGGCGGCCACCGCTGCGCTTGAGAAAGGCGACTTTCTGCAAGACGGGCGCCCGGATCTGCGCGCGTTGAACGACCTGCTGGAGGAAGGCGTTGAGAAATTCACCTCTGATGAACGCAATACTTTTGGCACTCAACTATCCGATCAGGCATCGGGAGACTAAACATGGCCGTGACCTTCACACCCGGCGGGGCGAATGACGACGCGCTAACAACCTTGGTGTTCTTCCAATCCCATTGCGCCAGCCTTGGGCGGGATCTGTCGGCGCATGATGAAAGCGCACAGGAACAAGCCATCCGTCGCGGAACCGTCTGGGTTGAAGGTCTTGGCGCTCGCTCCAAGGAACTGGCGACCCGATGGCCCGGGAAGAAGGCGTCATCGGCCCAGCGACGCCAGTTTCCGAGGGCAGGGGGCGCTTACGTTGATGGAACGCCTCTTGATCCCGAAACGGTTCCTGCGGCTGTGCAAGAGGCTGTCTGCGAGGCTGCCTATTTCCATCTCATCAAACCCGGTGTGTTAGATGCGGCAATTTCTCTGGCCTCACAAGTTTCAGCGCGAAAGCTAGGCCCATTGTCCCAAACCTTTGAAGGTGCAGGCTCGGTCGAAGATGTGCGCACGGTCTTGACCACAGTGGAGGACTTGCTCGCCCCAATCTTTGTTCGACCTGTGTCGGGCGGTCAGGTTTGGCTCGGGGCAATCGGCTCATGAGTTACGATTCATTTGTGGAAATGGCGCAAACTATGATCCGGGAAGACGGTGGGCCCGCCGTGGTGCGGCGGGTTTCAAACTCCGGGTCTGCGCGTTCGCCTGTCCAAGCAAACATCGACACCGATGTCATCGCGTTTCGCTCTGAAGAATACGAGCGAGACGCAGCCGGCACCTTGACAGGGCGGCTGGTCGAAGATTTGTTGATCAGCACCGAAGCCGGAATAGTTCCTGAGAAGGGCGATAAGGTGGCTTTCGGGTTTTCAATTGAAGACGCACCGACCGACAGTGACTTTGCAGAAGTAGATTTCGTTAAACGGCTCTCGCCAGACGGAACTGACATTCTATTCACTCTGAGGATCATCAAGTGACCAAGCGATCGATCTTAGACGATATGCCGAAAGAAATGGCTGAGCGGTTTATGCGGCTCGCGTTTGAAGCTGGCGCCCGTGCAAAAGAGCGCGAAATTTTGGCCCTGATCGTCTGGTGGAACCTCTACTATGACCACGTGGTGAAACGGAGCGTCTAAATGCCCCGACAATTGACACTTATCGATCTGCTGGACCACTTGGCCCCGCAGGTTCAAAAGGCGTTCCTTGGTAGCGTCCTCCTAATCACTAGCTCTGTTCAGTTCAAAGCGCTGGAAGAAGCCATTCAAGCCGGGAACGTTGACGGCGTTTTCGAGGTTCTGGACCTCGGACCAGAATACTTTGCCCCGTTGGATCGCGCGTTGCGAGATGCCTATGAGGTGGGTGGCGATTGGACGATGGACCGCTTTATGAAACAGGCGCAAAAGCAAGGTGCGCAGGTCCGAGCGCGCTTTGATGCGCGCAACCTTCGGGCTGAGAACTGGGTTCGATCTAAGTCGGCAGAGCTGATCTCGGAAATCATCGAGGAGCAAAGAGCCGCGGTGGTTCGCTATCTGGAGCGCGCACAGCAGCTGAACACCGCCCCACGCACCGCCGCGCTCGAATTGGTGGGCCGTGTGAACCGCTCCACGGGCCGCAGGCAAGGCGGGATCATAGGGCTGCACTCAAATCATGCCGATGCGGTTGCGCGGGCGTTTGACGGGCTTGTAAGCGGAGACCCAGCCCTGATGCGAGACTACCTAAGCAAAGGGTTGCGCAACCGCACCTTTGACCGCGAAGTGATGCGAGCCATTCAAGAGGGGAAAGCCATTTCGCCTAACCGGGCGCGAGAAATCACAGGAAAATATGCCGACCGGTTGTTGCGGCACCGCGGTGAAAGCATCGCCCGCACCGAGCTTCTGCAAAGCCTTCATGCCGTGCAAGACGAAGGGCTCGATCAGTTGGTTGAAAGTGGCAAGGCGCGCGCGGAACACATCGAGGAAGAGTGGGACGCGGCCAATGACCTCGCAACGCGCCCCAGCCATGCGGCAATGGATGGGCAAAAACGCAAACACGGCAAGCCGTTCCAGACTGGTGAAGGCTATTTGATGTTGCGCCCCGGAGATCGATCGCTTGGCGCGCCAGCCAAGGAGATAATCCGATGCCGATGTCGCAAGATTGTCCGCATCGATTTTATCGCATCCTTAGGAGTTGAAGACTGATGACCAAAAGCTTCACAGCCCAGCTTGATGCATGGGCGCTTGAGACCAACGCACGTTTAGACGCCGTTACCAAGCAGGCGACAAATGATCTGATTGCAGGCATTGAGGTGGCGCCGGGCATGGTGCGCAGTGGCTCCTATGCACCACGCGGAACTATCCCACGCATGGATGGGGCCTTGGCAGCGTCTTTGCAATCCTCGCTATACGGCTCGACGGGTGTTAATTCGCAAGGGGAAGACGGGTATACGCTTGTTGTTGCATCAATGCAGGCCGGGGACACTGCCTTGTTCTCTTGGGGTGGCGCCGTGGCCCCTTACGCCATGCGGGCGCACTACGGCGACGAAAAAATCCCTGGCACATTCTGGATCGATGAAGCCGCCGCCAATTGGCAGGGCTATGTAAGTGCGGCTGTGCAACGTGCCAAGGCGCAGGTGGGTGAATGAACACCACAGAGATTCGCGAAGTCTTTGAGGCACAGCTTGAGCTTAGTGCAGGCTTGCCAGCGTTGGTTTGGCCAAACACGAATGCGCCGGCAGGCTTGAAAACCAAAGTCGAACTGACCTTCGTTGGCTCGCGTCGTCGTATGGCGGGCCTAAATTTGAGGGAGCACACCGGATCGCTGACAGCAATTGTATGCTTCCCGCTGGGGCAAGGCGAAGATCCTGCTGTTGCGGTTGCTGAGGCGCTTGCCGATGCGTTTCCTGCGGGGTTTCGAGGGGCGGTCGGTGGCACTCAACTAGAAGTCACCGAAACGCCAACCGTTCAAGATGGGTATCCAACGGATACCAATTGGCGTGTGCCGGTAACGATCCATTACAGGGCGACGCCACGACCTTAGTGCCCGGTGGGAGGCACCAACACCAATTTTGAAATCAATCAAGGAGGCCTGAAATCATGGCAGATGGTGACACATATTCCGACATCGGAATCAAAATGAAGGTGGCGTTGGGGAAACCCGCCACAGAAGACCAAGCAGGCTACGCCGCAATGGCATGGGATAACCTTGAAGGCGTGCTTTCAATGCCAGAGCGGGGCGACACCTCTGAAGACGGTTCAGAAGCATTGTTGGCGACTGGGCGCGCAGAACACCATTCGGGCCCTGTCGATGGTGGCGTCCTCGAGATCCCGATTAAGCATATTGAAGGTGATGTCGGCCAAGCCGCCGTTCAGGCGGAAGTTGGGACAAATGAAACCCTATCCTTCCAAGAAGTGGATCCGGATAATGAGGGGCATTTTTGGTTTGGTCGCGTGTTATCTATGCGTCGTCGCGCTTCGACCCCCTCAAGCTCCAAGGGCTTTGTCCTTCGGGTCGGTGTGAACTCTGGGCGGTTCACCGGCGTCGTCGCCTAAAACTACGATCCTTCTCCATTACACTTGCACACCGTGTCCGACCCCCGGGCGCGGTTTTCTTATATCTACCCGGTGATACATATGAACCTAACCAAACTCAGCCCGCGCGCCGCCGCACAGACCCCTGTGAAGCTTCATCTCAAAGATCCAGCCACAGGGGAATTGTTGTACGATGGCAAAGACCAGGTGACGATTTCACTATTGGGCGCGGAATCACCCGAACGCGAGAACAAGCATAACGAGCTGAAGCTGCGCCGCGCACAAGGCGAAGAAATCTCTGATGAACGTTCTGGCGCTGAACTGTTGGCATCGATCACAACGGATTGGAATGGCATCGGTTTCGGTAGCTCTGAAGCGTTCCCATTTTCGCTTGAAAATGCGGTTAAACTCTACTTGCACCCCGACACAGATTGGATTGTGGAACAAGTTGGCCCTTTTGCGCGCGACCGCCGGAATTTCCTCAAAAACCGGCGGACCACTTAACTCTATGGGCCGCACAACTTGGGTATTTGAACGCCAAGCGCGACATGGCTCAGAACACTCGCTTGGAAGCTTTTCTTGCGGCCAAAATCAGCCTGCCGCTGCCGGATATCACAGGCGCTGAATACCTCGCCGAAATCTTCTCGGAACTTGGTCGGACGCACTCAGATGGGATGACGCTCAAGCCAATCCCATGGGTCGAAATCCAAGCTTATAGCACCGCAACCGGTGAGATTCAGTCAGCTTTTGAAAAGCGGCAAATTAGAGAGATGTCGAGAGCCTATCTAAACGGGCTGGCTCAAGGCAAAGACCCCTTCTCAATAGCACCTATGGAGCAATGATGGCTAATTTCGGATGTGTTCGCATAACTCTGAAATATGGTCGATGTATTCAAGTGCAAAGATTGTGAATTCCCCAGCCAACTCTTTGTTTTCTTTGGTGTATGCCCTTCTAATCGCAGTTGCCTCTGGGTCGGCGGGGGTGGCTCTCGGTAGAGCCAGCTGCGCCGCTTCAAGACGGTTCTGGAATACTGCAGATAGATCGTAAAAATCATTTAGGTAGCTCACGCAGTCTTGGTGTGAGCTAATTTTTGCAGTCGCAGATTCAACGGAAACAAAGCTCAGAACCATGGGTAAAAAAATGCGTCTCATAAAAAACTCCAGGAGTGAAAATGGCCTTAGACGTCGCAAAACTTTCGATGGTTGTCGATACCTCGCAGGTCAAACAGGGCTCCACAGACCTGAATATGCTCACCGCAAGTGGCAGAAAGGCTGAGGCACAAGTCAAAAAAATTGGCACATCTGCCAATGAAGTGAACCGAGTTTTGCCAAAGACGGGTGGAAATCTGCGCGGCATTTCCCAGCAGCTTTCCCAAGTTGCGCAACAAGGCGCCGTTACCGGCAACTATATGCAGGCACTGACTGTGCAGGCTGCGGATATCGGGCTCTATTTCGGTATTTTGGGCACCGCAATCGGTGCTGCCATCCCGGTTCTATACGGGTTCGCGGCAGGTGCTTTGGAGGGGAAAAAATCGGCGGCGGACTTGGAAGACCAAATCGAAGCGCTAAACAAGAGCCTCTCCAATCTGGACGCGACGGCAACTTCGTTGGGGAGCCCGACCGATATCTTAGAAGAATATGGACGCTTTGCGGAGGCTGCGGAAGGCGTGCTTAAAGTTCAGCGCGAGATTGCGCAAATCGATGCGTTGAGGGCGCTTTCTGATGCCGCAGGCGCATCAGCAGAGGCCTTTGGAAAACTATCTGGATCCTATTCCTATGTGGGTTTCGCGGTTGAGAATTTTCATGACACCGTTCGAACCTTGAGCAAGGAGTTTGAGATTTCAATTTTTCAAGCGACCAGCCTTGCGGAGGCTCTTCGTTCAGTGTCTGAGGCTGAGGGCCCAGAAGCGCAGACCGCTGCGCTGCAAAATGCACGTGAGCAAATCGAACTGGCAGCCGGCGGCCTGACTGAGATGAGCGCGGAGACCCGGGAAGTATATGATGCTATGCTGGATGCCCAATTGGCCGCTGCCAAACTCGCGGCAATCGATATCGCTTCAGGGATTGGTGAAGGTGCCGATGAGGGTGAAAGACTCAAAAATTCGTTGCGGGAAGCGTTAGCGTTTCAACTTTCACTGACGAACGCAGCGTTTCGCGCTGACGCATCTACATATAGCGGGCGCGGCGCCGGTATCGAGTGGACAGGTCCGCGAGACTATCAGAATGATCTGAATTATACGACCGTCACAGACCAGATTAAGGAACTCAGCCGTGGCGGCGGTCGGTCCAAAGCAGCCAATGAAGCCGAGCGCCAAGCAAAGGCAACCCAAAAGGTTGTTGACCAGCTGAAGGCCGAAATCAAAATGGTTGGAATGGCTGCCCAAGAGCGTGAAAAGTTTGACGCTGTGCGCCGGGCTGGCGTTGAACTCAGTTCGCAAGAAGGAATGGAGATCGCCAAACTTGTCGAAGAATTGACCGGGCTTGAGGAAGCCAAGGAAAATGCTGACACTCTAAAATCAAGCTTGTTGGATCTGGCAGTAGACGGGGCGAGCGCTTTTGATGATCTCGGCGCGTCAATCAAACGCGCGGCCTATGAATTTCTCCTGTTCGGTGACGGCCCTTTCAGCAAGTTGATGGGAGGTGGTGGCGGACTACTTTCGGGTGCCTTTGCGAGCGCCGACCCAATTACCAACTTCTTGGGCAGTTTGTTGAGTTTTGACGGCGGCGGCAGAACGCCAAGCGGGTCGCGGACAGGGGGCATTGACGGTAAAGGCGGGTTCCTAAGTATCATGCATACTGACGAAACGGTTATCGATCATCGATCGGGGCAGCAGGCCAGCTCCGCTAATTCAAAAATCGAATTGATCGTCCGGTCTAACGACAAGGTGGATGTTGAAGCATTGCGCGGCGAGCTGGTCACGCATGTGGATGCCCGCATCGAGCACTACGACCAAGGAATGCCGGATCGTATGGCTGAAATTGATGCAGATCGGCGGCTGCGCTGATGGCTATCTCATTCCCTCTGTCTCTGGATGATTTTTTTGATGGGTTGCGGGTCACGCAGCTCAAGTTCGAGCTGGGCGAAAACATGGAAATGACCGGTGCAACTGGGCGCGGAGAAATTCTGACGGCTGCGACCGGTGGGCGCTTGTGGCACGGCGTTATCCATATCGCCACGGCCACAGCTTCGGAGCTTGATCAGGTAATTAGTAAAATTGACCTTTTACGCGAACCCGGCGGCTCTTTCATGATTGGCGATATCGCCCACCGCGCTTTGGCCGCAGATCCAAGCGGTGCGATGGCGCTTAGTGGGGCGGCAACGGTTTCCACAATCGATCCCAACAACGTCGAACTTCGTCTTGCAGGTGATTTGCCGGGCTTGGAGATCGGTGCTGGCGATCAATTTTCAATCGATCACGGTGACGGATCGTTCAGTTACTACCGCGTTGTTGTTGGCGGCGCATTTGAGGCGGCGGGGCCAATGCAAACGCCACCTTTAGAAGTACGCCCCGCAATTGCTGAGGTGGTCGCTACCGGAATGCCCGTCACTCTCTACAGGCCTGCGCTAAAGGCGGTCTATGTCCCTGAAAGCTACAAAGGCGGTATCCGCTTGCCCGGTGGCCGCGCCCAAGGCGTCACATTTGCTTGGATGCAAACACTACTCTGAGGAACTACCATGACCTTTTCGCCCGCTGTACGTGGCCCGGTTCACTCCGAGGCTCTGATTTGGTTTGAGGCAAAGAGCCGCGAAACTGGTCAGGTTGAGACCCTTGGCGTTTGGACTGGGCGCGAAAACCGGTCCTTCAGCATAGGCGGTGTGGGGCGAACCTACATCGGTGCTGGTGGCGTTCTCAACATCGGGAATATCGTGTCGTCTGTTGGCGTAGTGGTGCAAACGCATTCAGCTACTTTGTCAATTCTGAAGCCTGAAATTGAGCTGGCAATGCGTGGTTATGATATGCGTTTTGCCCCGGTCGAAATCCATTCGGCTCGTTTTGATCCGGTGGGCAATCAGCTGATTGCGCTGGATCGGGTGTTGACCGGCTATTTGAACAATGCACCGATCCGGTCGGGGCAGCGTGGCGGGCCGGGGGCGATTACCTGTTCCATTGTTTCAAGTGCGCGGTCTTTGACCCGCACCTTGCCCTTGGTGAAATCTGACGCCGCGCAACAGCTCCAAGAGGGGGACGCATTCATGCAGTATGCCGCAGTTTCGGGCACAACTGAGGTGTTCTGGGGAATGGAGCGCCAGACATGAAGCGCCTAACGGATTGGCGAACTCGATTGACAACCTATGCGCAAAGCGCTTCGGCACGTGCGTTTCGTCCGGGTGAGCATGATTGCGCCTTGTTTGTCGCTGGTGCTGTTGAGGCGCTTACAGGCAAAGATCTGGCGGCGGATTGGCGCGGGACATATCGCACATTGGACGAAGGCCGGGCCGCTCTGCTGGCGTCCGGGTTTCAGGATCAAGTGTCGCTTGTGGCGTCTGTCTTTGTGGAAGTGCCACCATTGGCCGCACAGGTTGGCGACATCGCCGTTGTGCCCACTTCACAAGGGCCAGCGCTTGGCGTTGTCCAAGGTGCGCGCATTTGGGTGCTTATGCCTTCAGGCCTAGGCACGGTGCCCCTTACCGAAGCTGAAAAGGCGTTTCGCGTATGATCATCAATGTTGTTTCCCTAGCCGTTGCGCTGGCGCTGGTCGCACAACCTGCAAGTGCCGGTGTTGTCGCAACCGCCATTGCTGGCCTGTTGGGCGGCGGCACGATTGCTACAGCCCTCGGCACTTTCGTCACCCGTTTTGTTGTTGGGTCCGCCCTGTCGGCGCTTGGTCGGGCGTTGCAGGGCAGACCACAGACACAGGCGCGCGGAATTCGAACCGGCGTCACTTTGACAGGTGAAACCAACCCGCAATCTTTTGTTTTGGGGTGGTATGCAACAGGTGGCACGTTTGTGTGCCCGCCTCTGGCACATAGCGTTGGAGGAACACCCAATGATCACCTGACTTTTGTGATTGAGTTGGGGGACATTCCGGGGACTTCGGTTACAGGGTTGTTCGTCAATGGTGCGCCGGTTTCAATCGGCGCAGGGCTTCATGCCGACTATGGTAATGAGATTGAGGGCGATTATCAGGATCGGCTTTGGATCAAGATCTATGACGGATCGCAGACCGTGGCCGATCCAATGCTATTGGAGAAATATAGCCAAGACCCGGATTTCCCTTGGTCAGCTGACATGATCGGGCGCAACAAGCCATATGTCATCATTACGGCCAAAGCTGATCCTAATTTTTGGACCGGACTGCCGTCGTTCCGTTTCGAAGTCATGGGAATTCCACTCTATGATCCGCGTCTTGATAGCTCCGCAGGTGGCGCTGGTGAGCAGCGAGCGAGCGACCCGGAAAGTTGGGCTCCATCTGCAAATATTGGTTTGATCGTCTACAATATTTTGCGCGGCATTCCCCTTCCAAATGGCGACATTTGGGGCGGTGACGCAAGCGACCTTCCTGTTGCGATCTGGGCTGCTGGGATGAATGAATGCGACCGTTTGATTGACTTAGCCGACGGTGGCCAAGAGCCTCAATATCGTGGCGGTCTGGAAATTTCGGTTGATGATGAGCCAGCTAAGGTGATCGAAACATTTCTTGCTGGTTGTTCGGGCGCAGTTGCCGACGTTGGCGGCACTTGGCATTTTCAAGTGGGTGCATCCGCAATGCCTAGCTATTTCTTCACCGACGACGACATTGTTGTGACAGATCCGCAGGAATTAAACCCTTGGCTTGGTCTGGAGAACACCACAAATGCAGTGTCAATCAAGCATCCCAGTCCAAGTGCAGCATGGGAATTTGTAGAAGCTCCATTAATGCTAAACCCGGAATTTGAGGTCGAGGACGGCAACCGCCGACTGGTCAAAAATTTGGTTCTGGATGCCGTTCCTTACGGACTACAGGCGCAACGTCTGGCCAGTGCTTATGTTTCAGACGAACGACGGATGCGGCGACACGTTTTAACATTGCCACCAGACGCTGTTGGCCTCGGACCATTGGACACTGTGAGTTGGACAAGCCAACGAAACGGTTATGTCGGTAAACAGTTTGAACTAGGTAAGACGGAAAAATCTCTCGTCTCTTTGCAGAGTAAAACCGCACTGCGCGAGGTTGATCCTTCTGACTATGATTGGTCCCCGGAGTTAGAAATCCCGGTACCAACCACGTCTATTCTGCGCACCCGTCCATCCCCGCTTGTTCTGCCCAATTTCAGTGTCTCAGCCATTATTGTTGCGGGTGATACCGGCGCGGGCCGTCGCCCTGGTATTCAGATTTCTTGGACACAAGTTGTTGCGAATAGTGTCTCTTGGCAAATTCGCTTGGCTGCTTCGCAACAGGTGGTTTCACAAGGTGTCTCGGGAGCGCTAGATGAAACGCGCGCAGTTATTACAGAAGGTATTTTGCCTTCAACGGTCTATCAAGTGCGGGCTTTGTTGAGCCTGTCTGGTCAAACAGATTGGACCGAGTGGTTGAGCGTGACAACCGGCGATGTGCGTTTGTCGCTGTTGGATTTGGATGGTGAAGTCGCGCAGACGATTTCAGCGGCTCAATCCGCAGCCAATGCCGCAGCCAACGAGGCCCAGCAGGCAATTGATGACGCTGAGAGCGTTCAGCAGCAACACGACGCGTTGGTCAACGGCTACAGCGGCGATCTGACAGATTTGGAGGTTGGGCACCAACTAGCGACCCAAGCCGCCACAGACGCCGCCACCGCACGCGATGCGGCGCAGAGCGCTCTGAGCGCTGCAGAAATAGCTGAGCAATTGGCGCTGGACCATTTGTCGGATGCCGCAACGCACGCCACGGCGGCGGCATCCAGCGCGAGTAGTGCCAGTGCCAGTGACACCAGCGCGGGTCAACGCGCGGAGGCTTCAGAGGCGTCGCGAATTGCATCCGAAACTGCCCAAGCAAACGCTCAGGCCAGTGAAGTTGCTGCATCATCGTCTGAAACCACTGCGCTCGGGCATGCCTCAACTGCGGCAACCGCGTCCGGTGTTTCCGCTCAAGCGGCGGAGCGTGCCCAATTGCGCGCGGTAAAAAACCTGCACAATGATCCCGCTGGTTCGAACGCCTCTCTCTATGGCGGATCGTCGGGTGGTTCCTGTTCAATCGTCATTCACGGGCAGGTTGGGCCGGTATCAGTAACAGCGGTTCGTGTGGTCAGCGACGGTGACACCAGTTTTGGCTGCTACATTTTGGAGCTGGATTTCCGTGCCTACCCAATTGATGGGAAATCATTCCAGATTTCGATGATGATGCGAGCGAATAGCGCGACCGATTTGACAATCCGGGCACAAACACTGGATGAGGCGGGATCAAGCAGAGACGAAAACCGCTATGCGGATGTCACAACCTCGTTTCAGCGACTGCAGTTTGTTCACACCATTGATCAATCTATCAATCACAACCGTTTGCGATATCGGTTCATGAACTATGCCGCGTCTGCAGGTGATTGGTTCGAATTCACCGATATTGAAATCACTGAAGTGACGGAAAGCGAAGCTGCGGCGGCGGGTGCCAGCGCAGCGGCCGTATCTGCGGCTAATGCGGCTGCCAGTGAAACCGGAGCGGGACAGGACGCCAGCGCGGCTGCAGCGGCTCGTCTGGGCGCTGAAACTGCTGAAGGCAATGCGTCGGCCAGCGAGGCGAGCGCGGCTGTCTCTGCCACCGATGCTGCTGGTTCTGCGTCCTCTGCTTCGTCTGAGGCTGAACTGTCCGCAGCCGCTATGCGCCACGCGTCGGAAACTGCAACGGGTAATTTGGTTCGAACGCCAAACGGTGACAACCACGTCGGCGGTTGGCTGAATGCTTCGGGCACCAGCTCGTCTATTCCGTCGGGCGCGGCTCCTGCGGGTAGCCGCTCGCTCTATCTGGATGACGGGGCGCGCGAATATCCAATGTATGCAGGCGATGTAAAAGGCCGCAAAATCCGAGCTTCGGCGTGGGTTCGGACCGACGGTATCACTGGTGCAGTAGGTTTCTGTTTGCGTGGTGTTGACCTGAATGACAGCGCCGATAGCAAAATTTTTGCCGGGTCTGCTGTAACGATCACCAGCACTGACATGGGGTGGTCATATCATGAGGCCATACTAGAAGCGTCAGAAAGTTCAAAACTATGGGCGCCAGCGTTTGATCGCCAAAATTCTGACGGTGAATTTCGGGTCTGGGGTGTTCGTTTCGAGGACGTAACCGAACGCCTTACGGCTGAGGCAGACGCGTCTGCGGCTGCGACCAGCGCAGCGTCAGCAGCGGCGAGCGAAACAGCAGCGGGGCAATCGGCCAGCGCTGCTCAAGCAGCAGAAAGTGCAGCACAAACAGCCCGTGCCGGGGCAGAAAGCGCAGAAAGCAGCGCAGCTACATCAGAGACCAATGCAGCAGGGTCCGCCAGTTCGGCGGCGTCCAGCGCGACATTGGCAGCAAATTCTGAAAACGCCGCAGGCACCAGTGCGTCGTCGGCGTCCGTTTCGGAGGGTAATGCCGCGCAATCCGCATCCGATGCCGCCGGGGCGGAAGCCAGTGCGGCAAGTTATTCTGTTTTGGCGGCAAGGGCTGCATCTGAGAGTGCAGTGCGGGCGCAAGGCAATCTGATTGGAAACCCTGCCCTTGACGAAGACGTGAACACCTATTGGGGCGGGTCAAGTGGCACTGGTCCTGTGATCGTCACCCATGGTCAATCCGGCACCACCAACTCAAAGGCAATTCATGTTGGCGATCCGGCTGACGGCACGGGCGGTTTCTATGCAAATCCGAATGTGGTTGGGGATGCATCTGGTAGAACTTTCCGACTGCGTGGAAAGGTGAGAGGGCATTCAAGCATAACGTTCAGAGCCGGGCCAAGGTTTAAGCTGAACGGGTCATGGGTGTCAGGAACATCCGGTCAACATTATGAGTTTGTTTCCGACACGATCACGGAAGCTTTCCAACCGTTCGACATCAAAATTTCAGTACCAGAAACTGAAACGAGCGACGAATACCATTTCCGGTTCTACTACCATGACGGCGTAACCGGCGCGTGGATGGAAATCACCGATTTGGTGGTCGAGGACGTTACTGATTACAGCGCGCTAACTGGTGAAATCAGCGACATTCGCGAATTGAATGTAGACGGCTCGACAGCGCTCGGTACTCTGCTCACACAGTTGGCAGTAGATGGGGGCGGCAACAGCGCGTCAATTCAACAGCTATTCAGTGCGATGGCGGACCAAACCGGTTTTGCCTCTGCGTTTGCTGGGGTCGTGGCAGAGGTCAGTGGCGGCGACGTGGCCGGTTTCAAGGCAACAACTTGGTTAGACCCTGATGGCGCATCTGGGTCGGTGCTGCAGTTGCTGGGCGCTATCGTGAAAGCGGGGACATTGGCCGTTGATCGGTTGACGTCTGGTTTGGGTAAAAACCTGTTGCACAACGCAAATTTTGCGCAGGGTATGCGGTATTGGCGCGATGCATCCGGGCCGGGGGGTATTTACTCTCAGTCCACAGTGAGTTTGCGCGGCGCTGGTAACACGCATTCCGGCGCGACCTACCCGACATTGCACATCTATCAAGATGGGACTGCGACAGACGGCTATCAGGATGTGAGTTCTTGCTATCACGATGTGAACGGCAACTATTCGCGTTCCGACATTCCCGTTGATCCGGGTGCTGAATATTTGATTTCGGCCAAATTGGCGGTTATCGACTGCACCTGTTCATTGATCATGATGTGGCGTGGGGCTGATGCAAGCTACAAGGGCGAAAGCAGCGTCATAATCTCTGCGAACTCCGCTGATAGCGACAATCCAGACAAATGGACGCGATATAGCCATCGAGCGCAGGCCCCCGCCGATGCTGCGTTTGCCCAGTTCTACGTTAGAAAATGGGGTACCAGTGGCGGGGCATCAACCAGCTCGGTCCTCATTCACAAACCGATGATTGAGGAAGCGCACCCAGAGCAAACCGAGCCGTCACCTTGGTCTGCAGGGGGCACCGCACTGATTGATGGCGGGGGAATTTTTGCACAGTCAGTAACCGCCGAACAGATGGTGGCCAATACGATCACCGCCGAAAGCGGTGTTATTGCGGATGCTGCGATTGACACGCTGCAAGTGGCAGGAAACGCCATCACCGTACCTGTATTCGTTCAGGACAACACTTTCGATACGATGACCGTTGTGGACACATGGGTGCCCATCGCGTCGGTTGTGATCGACAGACAAGGGTATCACTCGAAAATTCAGTTTTCTTGTCAGGTAGACGGGAATGGGAACGGGCAAGCAGGGCAAGCCGAAAATGAAGCTGCAATTCTGCGCACCCGCCTAAAACGTGGATCAACAGTGATTGAAGGCTCGTTTACCCAGACGACGGGCAAATACGGCCATCAAGTCAGCCTATCTTGGTCAGCGACGGACAGCGACACAGGAACGGGCCTCACCACCTATACCGTTGAAGCAACAAAATCTGAACTGGGGAACCACTATCTGCACCCCAGAACCTTTCTAAAGCACCTGTCGGTGCAACAATTTAAGAGGTAAGAATATGATCGATTTCAGTGTTTATGATCGCGAAACAGGACGTATTTTGCGTTCGGGGCAGAGCCAAGACACAGCGTTGGAACATCAACTACTTGGTGACAATGAAGCGCTGATTGTTGGCGCTCTGAATTCTGAAACAGATTACGTCAATTTGGGGCGATCTATGGCACGCCCCTCGCTGCCGGGTGTTACCGTCACCGGGTGCGGATTTGTATTTGATGCAATGCCGCCAGCCGGGACGGAAATCAAAATTGTATCGCGGTTCATTTCAGAAACTGTGCCCGTTTCTCAGCAGTCAATTTCCCTGTCGGTACCCGAAGAGGCGCACGTTGAGATCATTGCCCCGTGGCCAACTCGTTCAACCTCTGTGCAGTTGGTGGCCGCGCCCTACACCGGCCCCGACGGGGCGCAAAACATCGCACCTGATATCGACAGGATGCGCGAGTATTTCCAGCAGGCCGTGGCATCGCGCGCTGATGAGTTGGCGGACGCGATGCTGGGCAATCCAGATGATCACACACGCGAGCGTTGGAAGTTGAAGCGCTCGATCCGCGACCGCTACGCAGCCGATACAAACAGTGCCGCCGACAGCGCCGCTATGAGTGAAGCGGTGCGATATTCCGGGCTGACCGTTCAACAGGAATTAGAGCGGGTCGGCGCAAAAATCGCGTTCGAAGATTGGGTTGTTATGCGTGCGGATGGCATCCGGCAGGAGGCCGAACGTCGCCTAAATGACGCTATCGACGCTGCACAAACACTGATTGCAATCGCATGGGCTGAGGCGGAAAGCGCGGCGGCTGTTGTTGAGGCGCAATCCCGCCTGTCATTGGCAAGTACAGTGCCGGCTGAAGCAATCTAAACCGGGCAATCTGCCCATATCGCTAGGAGAAATAGCATGACCACCAAAACCACCAAAAGCGCTGCAGCAACATCGCAGGAAATTCAAAGTTTGGATGCTGTTAAAGCCGACGTCGAGGCCATTGGCGATACCAACGACGGATTGGATCTGCGTTCTTACAAGCGACAGGCTATCGCGTCATTGGACACCGCGCGCAACAACGTTATGGCGCTGTTGAAGCTGTCTGCCTGACTGACCTTTTAACCACATCACCGATAATTTTGATGACCGGCCTAGCGCCGGTTTTTTCATGCGCGAGGGGCATATGAAATTCGAAGTTCACAACATTATCAATTCTGGAACGTGGGCCGGGGCCGTGATGGCCGGGGCGGGGGCGCTGACCCTAAATCAGTGGTTGGCCG
>JAGDZD010000013.1:29584-29852 GCA_049116315.1 Thalassovita sp. | reverse complement strand
GGCCCATTCACCCCGGAGTATTTTGAGCTCGGTGAACCTTGGAGGGTTGCGAGCGCGCACGCGGGTTTTTATAAGCACCTAACGTCATTTCGGAGGGGTCGCATGACATTTACACAGAAGCATCTTCTGGGCATTGAACCCTTACACCCGACAGAAATCACCGCGATTTTGGATTTGGCCGATCAATATGTTGATTTGAACCGGCGCGATGTGAAGCAGTCTGATGCCCTGAAAGGGCTGACACAGATCAATATGTTCTTTGAAAACT
>JAGDZD010000013.1:14818-29540 GCA_049116315.1 Thalassovita sp. | reverse complement strand
TCAAAAAGGGCGAGACCCTGATTGACACAGCTCTAACGTTGAATGCGATGCATCCTGATTTGTTGGTTGTGCGCCACCCCCATTCCGGGGCGGTTGATTTGCTGGCGCAGAAGGTGAATTGCGCGGTGTTGAACGCGGGGGATGGTCGTCACGAACATCCCACCCAAGCCCTGCTTGATGCGCTGACCATTCGGCGTGCCAAAGGCCGGCTGCACCGGTTGAGCATCGCCATTTGCGGCGATATCGCTCACAGCCGGGTGGCGCGATCAAATTTGATGTTGTTGGGCAAGATGGAAAACCGCGTGCGATTGGTTGGACCTCCGACTTTGATGCCCTCACAGGTGGACCAGCTGGGTGTCGAAGTGTTTCACGACATGAAGGAAGGGTTGCAGGACGTGGACGTCGTGATGATGTTGCGCCTGCAAAAAGAGCGGATGGACGGTGGGTTTATCCCCTCAGAGCGCGAATACTATCACCGCTATGGCTTGGACCCCGAAAAGCTGGCGGTGGCCAAACCCGATGCAATTGTGATGCACCCCGGCCCGATGAATCGCGGTGTTGAAATCGACGGTGGCATCGCAGATGACATCAACCGATCGGTGATCCAAGAGCAAGTTGAGATGGGCGTTGCAGTGCGTATGGCGGCGATGGATCTGCTGGCGCGCAATCAACGCGCCGCGCGCGCACAAGCCAGTGCTGAGGCCGGTGCCCCCTCGGGGTCAGGTGTGCTGACATGATGTCGCCATTGCAGGTGCGCCCAGATGAGGGCAAGGGCCTGCGCCTGTTTCAGCTGCACTGTGATGCGGACGAGCTGAAACGCCTGCAAGCGATTTTGCAACAGGCCGACGCGGGTTTGGCTTCGGGGCGTTTGGCGGATCTGCTGGGCGGGCATCCAATTGATGCCACCCGCTTGGAGATCTTTGAGGTCGAGGACTTGGATGGCTTTGGTCTGTTCAACTATCTGGTCAAGGCCAATGGCCTGCCTGAAGCAGCTTTGGACCCGGACCGCGCCGCAATCGAGGCACTGACCGGCCCTGTTTTGGTTCTGTATTCAGGGGCTTATCACGACCAACAAGTGACGATGTCGCCCGCACAAGATGCGCGATTGATCGGGGCTTGGGACGAAGACCTCCCCCCTTTGGAATTCACCCCGCTAAGAGCGCAATCTGCCAAAGGCCCGCTGACACCGGCCGCCGACACCAGCCCAGCACCTCAGGTACAGATGCCACGTTGGTTGTGGATCTTGGGCTCGCTTGTCGGTCTGGCCATCATTGCGCTGATTGCAGCGCTGCGAGGCGCGACACCGTGAATGGCTGGGATGGCATATTGGAGCCGGGTGAAGAAATCATCTGGCAGGGGCGGCCCAAGCCGGGATTGTCTGTTTCACAGGACCAGCTTGGTTTCGTTGCTTTTGGCTTCTTGTTTGCCGGCTTTGCCCTGTTCTGGATGCTCGCCGCTCGCCAATCCGGCGGCGTATTTTGGATGTTTGGATTGATCCATTTTACCGTTGGATTGGGGGTGGCCGTTGGTTCCCCCCTGCGCGAAGTCTTTCTGAACAGCAACACGTGGTACACTCTGACGGATCGCCGGGCCTTTGTGGCCACACGTCTTTTGGGCCAGCGCCAAAAACTGCTTGATTATGCCATCACGCCTGAGACGCCATTGCGCCTCGAGCATGGCCCGCTTTCAACCGTCTGGTTTGGCTTCAAAGCTGACGCAACGCGATGGAACCGACACAATGATCAACCCTGCTTTGCGCGTCTAGAAGACGGGCAATCGGTCTATCGGCACCTGCGCGATGTGCAGCAAAATCAACGGGTACTAGAGCCAGCATGACCACCCTCGCCCGCCCACCTCTCTATGCCTCAACAAAAGGACTGCGCCCATGACGACGCTGCTGTTCACCGATGTACATATGATCGATCCCGAAGCTGGATCGGTGACCCATGGGGCCTTGTTGGTGCAAGATGGGATGATCTCGACCCATGGGGCAGAGATTGCAGTGCCGGAAGGCGCCACTGTCATTGACGGTCAGGGGAAATATTTGGCCCCCGGAATCGTCGATATCGGTGTGAAAGTCTGCGAGCCGGGCGAGCGCCACAAAGAGAGCTTTCGCTCTGCAGGCTTGGCCGCTGCAGCTGGGGGCGTCACCACAATTGTGACCCGCCCGGATACTGCGCCCGCCATCGATAACCCCGAGACTTTGGAATTTGTCACGCGACGTGCCAACGAGGCTTCGCCGGTGACCGTTGTTGCCATGGCGGCGCTGACCAAAGATCGCGCAGGCACCGAAATGACTGAAATCGGTTTTTTGCAAGATGCAGGCGCGGTCGCCTTCACCGATTGCGACCACGTGGTGACCAACGCCAAGGTGCTGACCCGCGCCCTGAGCTATGCGCATTCATTGGGGGCCCTTGTGATGGGCCACCCGCAAGAACCGGTGCTGTCAAAAGGCGCAGCTGTGACATCTGGCAAATTCGCCACGCTGCGAGGCCTGCCAGCGGTTTCCCCAATGGCGGAGCGTATGGGGTTGGATCGCGACATTGCCCTGCTGGAAATGACCGGGGCGCGCTATCACTTTGACCAGATCACCGCCGCGCGGTCCTTGCCCGCGCTTGAGCGAGCCAAACGCAATGGGTTGGACGTCACGGCGGGCACCTCGATCCACCATTTGACGCTGAACGAGTTTGATGTCGCGGATTACCGCACTTTCTTTAAGGTCAAACCCCCGCTGAGATCCGAGGACGACCGTCTGGCCATTGTCGACGCGCTACGCCGAGGTTTGATCGATTGCATCAGCTCGTTTCACACGCCGCAGGACGAAGAATCAAAGCGCCTGCCCTTTGAAGAAGCGGCCAGTGGGGCTGTCGGGCTTGAAACATTCTTGCCGGCCGTATTGCGGCTGTATCATTCGGGTGATCTGACGTTGCCACAACTGTTTCGCGCCATGTCATTGAACCCGGCCAACCGGTTGGGCTTGGCCTCTGGGCGATTGAATGACGGGGCACCAGCCGATTTGATCTTGTTTGATCCCGACGCCCCCTTTGTAATGGATCGGTTCAAATTGAAGTCGAAATCCAAGAACACACCCTTTGATGGGGCGCGAATGCAGGGCAAGGTCATTGCAACCTTTGTTGGCGGCCAACTTGTACACGGAGATCTGTGATGCCTGAAATTATCGCTTCACCAGTGACGCTTTTGCTATGGGCGCTTGTTGGCTATGGGTTGGGATCAATCCCCTTTGGGATGGTGCTGGCGCGGGTGATGGGCCTTGGCAACCTGCGAGATATCGGGTCAGGCAACATCGGCGCGACCAACGTGCTGCGCACTGGCAACAAATACGCGGCGTTTTTGACGCTGCTGCTGGACGGGGGCAAAGGCGCGGTTGCGGTGATTTTGGCCCGCTGCATGGTGGGTGAGGATGCGGCCCAAGTGGCTGGACTGGCCGCTTTTCTGGGGCATTGCTTTCCGGTCTGGTTGGGCTTCAAGGGGGGGAAAGGTGTTGCAACGTTTCTGGGGCTGTTGCTGGCGCTGGCATGGCCCGCTGGACTGGCGGCCTGTGCAACGTGGTTGCTGACCGCCCTGATCGTTCGGATTTCCTCCTTTGCTGCGTTGATGGCGGCGGCGCTTTCGACGCTTTGGCTGTTGGTGCTGGGCTTTGGTCAGGCAATATTGCTGGGCGCTGCGCTGACCTTGCTGATTTTCTGGACCCACCGCGCCAATATTTCTCGCCTGCGCGCTGGCACCGAACCTAAAATCGGTAAGAAGTGACTTTTCAATAACTTAGATGGTTTTCGAACCCTGAAACGTGCTGCGTTTTGCGGCACGTTTTTTTGTGGCAATTCACATCTCGATGAGGTTCACCTGAACACATAGGCAAAATCGCACATGAGATCTGCACCCGTGCCGTAACAACATTAGTTGAGTTGAATGTGTTCCTTGGCGCTGCCACTTCTTTGCTGTGCTTACGTATTTCAGCAAGCGCCAAACAGACCAGAGGTTGATTGGAAATTACCGCCATCATCCTCATGAAAATTCTAAAGGACACATGATGAACATGATCAAATCGCTTATCAGCGGCGCAGCCGTTGCCATTGCGCTTACAAGCTCTGCTTTTGCCGGCGTTGAGTTGAATGCCCCACCAACCGGCTTGGCGTTGCGTGGCTATGACCCGGTTGCCTATTTCACCGTGGGTGAACCCACGCCCGGTGATTGGCTGATCACAGCAACATACCAAGCAGGCACCTATCGTTTTGCCAGCGAAGAAAACAAAGCCCTGTTTGAAGCCAACCCTGCGGCCTATGTGCCGCAATACGGTGGCTACTGTGCCTTTGGCACTGCCAATGGCATCAAGGTGGATGGTGATCCACTGCTGTGGAGAATCGTCGATGGGGAACTGTTCTTGAACTTGTCAAAGCCAGTGCAGGACCGTTGGACCAAAGACATTCCGGGCTTCATCACCAAGGCTGACGCCCAGTGGACGGACATCGAGCACAAAGATCCCGCCGAATTGCAGCCCTAATCATGCGCAAATGACAAAGGGGCTGGCGCAGTTTAATTGCGCCAGCCCCCTTCACAGCACCACAGGTTCTAAACCGTGGCTTAATAAGAATACTGATCGTAGATCTTGCTGAGGTCACCAGCCCAAGGACCGTTGTATTGCTCGAGCAACTCATCCGCGGGCACCTTGCCACTGTCGAGGCTTTCTTTCAGCGCATTCAGGAAATGAGTTTCATCCGGGATCAACCCGCCAGCCCCCTGACGGGCACGGGCCTTGAGGCCTGCGTCGGCAATCTCGATCACCTGAGCGGCCAACTTCTTCATTGAAATCGATCCGACATTGGCGTGAAGCCCGTCTTCGCTGGCAGCAACGCGCAAGGCTTCGCGGGTTTCTGTATCCCAGCCTTTTGCCAGATCCCACGCCGCATCCAGCGATGACTGATCATACATCAATCCAACCCAGAACGCAGGCAATGCACAGAGGCGGCGCCATGGCCCTCCGTCAGCACCGCGCATTTCCATATATTTCTTGATCCGCGCTTCTGGGAAGATGGTGGTCAAATGGTCCGCCCAATCGCTGAGTGTGGGAATTTCCCCGGGCAGCGCGGGCAATTCGCCCTTCAAAAAGTCGCGGAAGGACTGGCCCAGCGNNGATAGACAAAATACATCGGCACATCCAAGGCGTAATCGACATAGTGCTCAAAGCCAAAGCCCTCTTCGAACACAAAGGGCAACATCCCGGTTCGAGCTGGATCAAGATCCCGCCACACCCGCGAGCGCCAGCTTTTGTGCCCGTTGGGCTTGCCCTCAAAAAATGGCGAGTTGGCAAACAATGCTGTCGCAACCGGCTGCAACGCCAAAGCCACACGGAACTTTTGCACCATGTCCGCTTCGGAGCCAAAATCAAGGTTCACTTGTACCGTGCAGGTGCGTCGCATCATGGTGGTGCCCATCGTGCCCACGGATTGCATATAGCTGTCCATCAGCTTGTAACGCCCCTTGGGCATCAACGGCATTTCTTCGTGCTGCCACAGCGGGGCCGCGCCCAAGCCAATAAAGCCAACACCAATTTTGTCAGCGATATCTTTGACTTCGCGCAGATGAACGTTCACCTCGTCACAGGTTTCGTGAATGGTTTCCAATGGGGCGCCAGACAATTCCAAAGCGCCGCCGGGTTCCAATGACACATTGGCCCCGTCTTTTTCCAAACCGATCAGCTTGCCGCCTTCAGAAACAGGGGCCCAGCCGTGGCTGTCCCGCAGCCCCTCAAGCACCGCTTGGATCGAGCGCACGCCCTCATAGGGCAAAGGTTTCTGCGTGTCTTTGCAATAGCCGAACTTCTCGTGCTCGGTGCCAATACGCCAATCGGCTGCATCTGGTCGGCACCCAGAGGCTAGGTACTCTGCAAGCTGATCGCGACTTTCGATCGGCCCACCGCCGGATTGGGGAATAGACATGTGACGCTCCAAATTAGGAATGGCTTAGGTTGGGTCAGAATTGGGTTCCAACAGCGCTAAAGTCAATGCTGCGTCGGCAACATCGTTAGGTCCGTTTTGCGCCAAATCACAAATTGCCCCTGCTGCGTTGAGCTTGAGGCCGAAATCACCTTTTCGTAACTGGCGCCGGGAAAGCCAGAGAGGCAATCAAACAGCTTTTCATGGCCCAGCGCACTTGAAGGGATCTCTGAAACATCGCCATCGGCCGTGAAGAACTTCCAAACCAATGCGTCATTTCCATTCAGGGCAATTTCGATGCGCACCACCGCCCCAAGGGGCACAATGACCCCTGTATCTGGGCCCATGTAGGACAGTTGACGCTCGTTCAATTCGATGATGCCCGCGCCAGATGCGCCTTTGTTGCCAAGGAACCGCCCCCGCTGAACGCCGGTGAAAATCAACAGGGCCGACAGGGCAATCACAACCACGCCGATCCAGCGCAACACCCCGCCCGAGCCCAAGACCCAATACAGTCCAAGTGCGGCCAGGGCCAATCCCACCAACAAGTCGCGCCACTGCCACAGTGTTTCGCGGGCTTCTGGTCGTAGCAAAGTCATAGGGGCGCTCCGGGCTCTCTGGGGGTCTTTAGCACGGATACACGATAGTGCCCGATTTGGGTAAATCCAATGGCTTGATAGGCGCGCGCGGCGGCCTCGTTGTTGGCAAACAAGATGGCCGTGTTGATGCCAACCACCAGCACCTCGGCCAGATGAGAGGCTACAACCTGACGCGCATACCCTTTGTTGCGATGTTCCGGGGGCGTATACACACCGCCAATCTGCACCATGTCGCCATAGCGGGCATTAAACGAGGTCATCGCAACCGATTGCCCCTCGACCATCAACAGCCGGGTGTTGCGCGAGTCGATCGCACTGTGGGCGCGCGCAATCGCATCCTGCAGCGGTCCGTTCTTTCCGACAGGTAGACCGGTGTCCCGGTTGTAGGCCATGAACCAACGGGTCAACTGGTCCAGATCTCTTACATCGGGCAAGCGCGTATCGACATCCGGGATGCGCAAGCCAGCAAGATCTAATCGAAACAACGGCTCGACGTGGTTGAACGAAAAATCATCCTGCCCAAAGTTGAGCGCTTGGTTCAATTTGCTGATCTGCGTATCTTCGCCGTTCAGCCCGGCCACTTTATGCGCTTGAAGCGCGGCCGCGAACCCTTGCCAGACCTCACCGGAAACCTGCGGCGCCTGACACATGACAAAGCCTTGCCGGGTGACCCCCACCATGCCTTCCAGCGTGTCATCCACCTCAGAGAGGTAGAAATCCGTTGCGTGGCGATGATCGCTTTGGCCAATGCCATGCGAGGCCAGATTGCTGCGCAGAAACATCGAGCTGTTGGGGTGTTTTGCCAGAAAAGCGTCGATACCAGCCTGATCGCCCGAAGCGGCTTTGCGCAGCATCACCAATCCCCTAACACTTGTTGCCAGACCGTCAACGCCGCCACCGCCGCCGTATCGGCGCGCAAAATCCGGGGACCTAGACTGACCACATGCGCAAAGGGCAGCGCGTGCAGACGCCGCCGCTCCTCTTCAGAAAATCCGCCCTCTGGGCCAATCAGAATGGCCCAAGGTCCCGGTTTCGCCTCTGCCAACGCCAGCCCAGCGCCCACCTTGCTTTCGTCACAGAACATCAATTGGCGATCCTCGGGCCAGTCGGCCAGCAAGCGATCCAACTTATGCAAAGCGGTCACCTCTGGGACAAATGTGCCGCCGCATTGCTCTGCGGCCTCTACCGCATGCGCTTGCAGCCGGTCCTGACGGATGCGATCGGAATTGGTAAAGGCCGTCTGCACCGGCACTATTCGCGAGGCCCCCATCTCGGTGGCTTTCTCAACGATAAAGTCGGTGCGGGCCTTTTTGATCGGCGCAAACAGCAGCCATAGGTCTGGTGGCATCTGCAAAGGCTTGGTTTGCTCTAGGCAGGTCAATTCGCCAGCCCGTTTGCCCGCCTTGGTCACCTCGGCGCGCCATTCACCATCGCGGCCGTTAAACAAGGCGACCTGCGCGCCCATAGCTTGGCGCATAACACCGAACAAATAGTGCGATTGGTCGCGGTCAAGGGGAACGCATTGCCCCTGCACCAGCGGATGATCTACAAAGAGGCGAATTTTTACTGTCATGGATCTATACTTATGCCCGAGCTTCCCCAGATGCCAGAGCCCTCTGGCCAAGTTTCTGATGCGGTGAAGGGCAATTGGGTCGACAGGCTGGCGCCAAAATCCACCCGCCCCTATCTACGCCTTAGTCGTGCGGACCGCCCCATCGGGACGTGGTTGTTGCTGTTGCCTTGTTGGTGGGGCTTGGCTTTGGCCATTTTGCATGACGGGCAACCTCGGCTGCAGGATCTATGGATTATGCTGGGCTGTGGGCTGGGGGCGTGGCTCATGCGCGGCGCAGGATGCACGTGGAACGACATCACAGATCGCGATTTTGATGCCCAAGTAGAGCGCACGAAATCGCGCCCCATTCCGTCCGGACAAGTGGGCGCGAAACAAGCTGCCCTGTGGATGGGACTTCAGGCGCTGATTTCCTTTGCCATTCTGCTGACCNNAACAGCACGGCCATCGTTCTAGGGGTGTTGGCGCTGGTGCCGGTCGCAGTCTACCCCTTTGCCAAACGGTTTACCTGGTGGCCACAGGTCTTCTTGGGTCTGGCCTTTAACTGGGGGGCCCTGCTGGCTTGGGCCGCACATACTGGTTCGCTGCATCCGGCGGCATTTGCGCTCTATTTCGCAGGGATCGCTTGGACGTTGTTTTATGACACGATTTACGCCCATCAAGACACCGAAGATGACGCCCTGATTGGCGTCAAATCGACCGCGCGCCTGTTTGCCGATCAAACCCCAGCTTGGTTGCGCCGCTTTTTGGTGCTGAGCGTGGCGCTGATGGGTCTTGCCATTGTGCTGGCGATGTCGGGAGGCGCGGGATCTCCGTTTGCGATTTTGGTCGCAATGCTGGCGCCTTGGGCCTTTGGTGCGCATTTAACGTGGCAGTTGCGCAAGTTAGATATCAACAATACCGAGAATTGCCTAAAGCTATTTCGCGCGAACCGGGACACAGGCTTGATTCCCTTGCTGTTTTTCGCCTGTGTCATTTTCCTTTGATTGCACTGATCCGATTGCGCCCCTAAACATAGCGAAGTTGAAATAGAATAGTGCCCAACACTTATGCGCCTGTCTGACCTGTTTTTGACCACCGCACCGTTCGCTTTGGCGGCGGCTCTTAGCTTTGCTGCTGCAGGGGGTGTTGTGAATGTCGTTGAAGACAATTCAGAGCTTTCTGTTCGGCGCAGTCTGGATGACAATGGCCTGAATTGGGCCGAGGTTCATGCCAACGGATTGCAAGTCTTTCTGACAGGTGTCGCCCCGACCGAAGCCCTGCGGTTTCGCGCCCGCTCCATCGCCAGTACGCTGGTGGATGCCGCGCGGGTGATCGACGGCATGAGCGTGGCAGACAGCGCAACGATGGATGCGCCACGGTTCTCGATCGAAATTTTGCGCAATGACAGCGGCATTTCATTGATCGGTCTGGTGCCTGCGGAAATGGATCGCAAAGAACTGTTGGCCACGGTGCGCGATATCGCCGATGGTGCGTCAGTGTCAGACCTGTTGCAATCTGTCGATTACGACACGCCCACCGATTGGAACAGTTCGGTGCTTTATGCGCTGGATGCCCTGAAACAGCTTCCACGGTCCAAAATCTCGGTGCAGGCTGGGGAAGTGGCGGTGCGTGCGATGTCTGACAGTGCGGATGCCAAACGCGCAATCGAGCGACGCTTGAACCGTTCGGCCGGACCTGACCTGCATCTGGTTCTGAACATTTCTGCGCCCCGCCCGGTGATCACACCTTTTACACTGCGCTTCGTCGTGGATGAAAAAGGGGCACGGTTTGACGCCTGCTCTGCTGACAGCGAAGTGGCGCGGGCCCGGATTTTGAAAGCCGCCGGAGAAGCAGGCCTGAGCGGAAAAGTCACCTGTACCGTGGGCTTGGGCGTGCCTTCACCGCATTGGGCCGCCGCTGCGGAACAATCCATCGCGGCCTTGGCCACATTGGGCGCCGGATCCGTGACCATTGCGGATGCCGATATTTCGCTTTTGGCTCAGCAGGGCACCGATGCCTCTGAATTTGATCGCGTTGTCGGCGAATTGGAAAACTCGCTGCCCGATCTGTTTTCGCTGCACTCCTCACTGCCCCCGCCCGAAGAAGACGATTCCGACAACAACGAAGGTGGTCAAGAATTTACCGCCACATTGTCGCCAGAGGGTCTGGTGCAACTGCGCGGTCGGCTGAGCAACGATTTGTCCCGCAACGCGGCAGAAAGCTTTGCCAAAGCGCGGTTTGGATCGGCAGCCGTGCACAACGCGGCGCGTCTGGATGACAGCATGCCCTCTGGGTGGCCCCTGCGGGTTCTGACCGGTCTCTCCGCGCTCTCGATGCTGTCCAACGGGGCCGTGATCGTGACCCCGGAAACGATTACGGTGACGGGCAACACCGGCCAAGAAGGCAGCTCGGCCAAGATTGCTGGTCTTTTTGCCGAAAAGCTTGGTGAAAACGGGCTGTATGAGATCGATGTCAATTATCTGGAACAGTTGGACCCCATTGCGGCGCTGCCAAGCCCGGACGAATGCGAAGCCAGCATTGCCAGCATTCTTGAAACACGCAAAATCAACTTTGAACCGGGATCCGATCAACCGGATGGATCGGCACAAGGCGTTCTGGATGATATCGCCGCCATATTGGGTGACTGCCCTGATATCAAAATGGAGATCGGCGGTCACACCGACAGCCAAGGCCGCGAAAGCATGAACCAAGCGCTGAGCCAATCGCGCGCGCAAGCTGTGTTGAACGCCCTGCGCGAACGCCGCCTGCTCACCTCCACATTCACGGCAAAGGGCTATGGCGAAAGCCTGCCCATTGCGACAAATGAGACCGAAGAAGGCCGTGTGGCCAACCGTCGAATTGAATTCAAACTGATCCGCCCCGCTGAAACAGCCGAAACGGTCAGTACGCTGGAAAGCATGGAAGACACCTCTGACGCATCAGAGGACACTGCAGACACCGGCACCGGCCAAGAAGGAACCCAAAATGAACAGAACTGAGTTCATCATCGCAACCGCGGCCATTTTGTTTGTCGCCTTTTGCACCGGCTGGTTTGCCTTTTGGTTGATTCACCGCTTCACCCGCGTGTCAAAATCCGACATCGGTGAATTGGAACGTATGGCGCAGGAGCTGCATGAAGCAGAGGAAACCCGCGATCAGGCCATCACCTATCTGCAACAGCGTGAAGCGGAACTGACCAATCAGCTGTCCCAAACCGAGGCAGAGCTGACCGCCACGATGGATGGACTGCGCGAAGCCCGCCATGAGGCCGAAGAGCTGCGGGCCTATATCGAACGTGTCAACGCCGCCGGGTGAGTGAGACAGCCCCAATGCGCCCCTTAGGATGCGGAATTTAAGAAATTCCGGACCAAATTCTGAGAGAATTTGAGCGGCGCGCCAAGCTGGGCTGTGGCTCTGCCAAAAGAACGTGACGCGGGCCTCTCCCCTTTTGGAATAAAATCAATATGGTGGGCGCAACAGCTGTGTTGGAGACCTGCGATGTTGGACACCTTGAAGACCCTTGTCGGGGACAAATATGTTCTGTCAGGCGCGGATATGGACCGCTGGTCGAGTGATGTCACCGGTGCCTATGTTTCGACCCCTTTGGCCGTGGTGCGCCCTGCCAACACCGCCGAAGTGTCTCGCGTTATGACATGGGCCAACACAACCGGCACCGCCGTGGTGCCTGTGTCTGGGAACACGGGATTGGCGGGGGCCACATCGGCCAATGGGGCCGTCTTGATGTCCTTGGATCGCTTGAACCAAATTGTGGAAATCCGCAGTGACGCGCGCCATGCAACGGTGCAATCCGGCGTGATCCTCAGCACGCTTCACGATGCGGTTGGCGCGCATGATTTGGTGTTTCCTTTGACCTTTGGNNACGTCTTGCGCTATGGCAACACGCGGGATCTGGTTTTGGGCATCGAGGCGGTGATGCCCAATGGTGAGATCATGAATTTGATGACGGGTCTGCACAAAAACAATTCCGGCTATGACCTGCGCCATCTATTGATCGGATCAGAAGGCACGCTGGGCATCATCACCGGGGCCATCGTCAAACTGTTCCCCAAGCCACGGGCCTATGCCACAGCGATGATTGCGATGCGCAGCCTGCCCGATGCATTGGGCGTTTTGCATCGCTTACAAGAGGTTACGGGCAACGCGGTTGAGGCCTTTGAGTATATGCCACGTCTGCATATCGAAACCTTCGAAGCCTTAAACCCCGGTGCCCGGCCGCCCTTTGACGCCCCGCATGACATCAACATCATGGTTGAGATTGGCGCCATGTCTGAACAAGATGCAACGCCTGATGCCAGCGGCGCCTTGCCTGTGGAAAGCTTACTAGAGGAAGAGTTGGCGGCCTTGTTTGAAAGTGGGGCGGTCTTGGACGCCGTCGTTGCGCGCAGCGAGACCCAACGCCAAGAGATGTGGGCGCGCCGCGAAGCCTCTGCAGAGGTGGCTATGTCACGCAAACCAGTGATCCTGTGCGATGTGGCCGTGCCTTTGGATCAGGTGGCCCCCTATCTGACCCAAATGGAGGGCAAGCTGGCAGAGGTTGACCCCGGCGCGGTGCCCACCATCGTGGCCCATTTGGGGGATGGCAATATCCACTATTCGGTTTGGCCCTCACGCGACGACCCGGCGCTTAGTGATGCGATTATGGCCGCTGTGGAGCAACAGGCGCTGGATTTGGGCGGCAGCTTTTCGGCGGAACACGGCATTGGCCTGTCCAAAAAGCCAGCGATGGTGCGTCACAAAGATCCCGTGGCTCTGGCCGCGATGCGCGCCATCAAAGACGCGCTGGATCCCAACAACATCTTAAACCCGGGCAAAGTGTTGCCATGACCGCACCACGCAAATCAGACACTGAGCGGAGAAGACGATGACCAAGCCCCTTGTGATGATCGCGGGCGGGGGCATTGGCGGGCTGTCCCTGGCGCTGACCTTACATCAGATAGGCGTGCCCTGTGTTGTGTTTGAAGCGGTGCGCGACCTGAAACCTTTGGGGGTTGGGATCAACCTACAGCCCAATGCCGTGCGTGAGCTTTTTGATCTTGGTATTGGTAAAGACGCCTTGGATGGCGTGGGCTTACCAATCAATGAATGGGCGCTGGTGGGACAAAACGGCCAAGAGATCTATGCCGAAGCCCGTGGCACCGATGCAGGATACAACTGGCCACAATATGCGGTGCATCGTGGTGCGTTTCACATGCTGCTCTATCGCACATTCATCGAGCGTGCCGGCCCTGAGGCGGTGCAGCTCGGCTGCCGGGTGGTTGGCTACCAAAAAGAGGCTGATGGCCGAGTAAGCGCGCGGATCAAACAGGCTGACGGCGACGAGATCGACCATACGGGCACGCTTTTGATTGGGGCAGACGGCATTCATTCAGCGGTGCGGGCCCAGATGCATCCTGAGCAACCGGGCATCCATTGGGGCGGCGCAGTGATGTGGCGGGGCACCAGCCTCGCCAAGCCGTTGCGCACAGGCGCCAGCTTCCTCGGGCTTGGCACCCATGAGCATCGAATGGTGATTTATCCAATTTCGCCACCCGATCCAGAAACCGGATTGGCTTTGGTGAATTGGATTGCCGAAGTGACCTACGAAGACCCCGCGGCGCATGACACCATGGGATGGTTCCGTCAGGTGGGCCTAGAGGACTTTCAACACCACTTTGCGGATTGGACCTATGATTGGCTCGATGTGCCATCGTTGTTGTCTGGATCTGACGTCGTTTACGAAAACCCGATGATCGACCGAGATCCAGTGCCGACGTGGCAAGACGGAGCAGTCTGTTTGATGGGGGACGCCGCCCACGCGATGTACCCCACCGGTTCAAACGGGGCCAGTCAGGCCGTGATCGACGCACGCGAACTGGCGGTTGCGTTTTTGCGCCACGGCCTGAACGCGGCCGCTCTACAGGCTTTTGACCAAAAGCTGTGCGGCCCTGTGTCAGACCTGATCTTACGCAATCGCGGTGCGGGGCCTTTTGGGCTGTTGAACATGGTGAATGACCGCTGCGGCGGCACATTTGAAGATATCAACGACATCATCCCCGCCGCAGAACGCGCCGCCTTTATGGCCAAATACAAAGCCGCTGCTGGCTTTGCCATCGACACGCTCAACAACGCGCCACCAACCCTTGCGCCAGATGCCAAGCTGGTGCACTAAACTGCCCTGTTACACCGCTGGGGGCTGAAATCTTGCCCTCAGCGGATCACACCCAAAGTTAAGCAGACTAACGGCTTAGCCCCCAAATCCATTGTTTTGGTTTTGGCTCAAAACCTGAAATCAAAGGGAGGAACAGGGACAGCGCAGCGGTGTTGACCGCAAAGGAGACGTGGAATGAAAATCGGCTTTATCGGTCTGGGCAATGTGGGTGGCAAACTAAGCGGCAGTTTGCTGCGCAATGGGGTGGATTTGATGGTTCACGACCTCGATCCTGCCTTGGTGCAAACCTTCGTGGACCGCGGCGCGCGCGCTGCACAAGATCCAGCCCATATGATGCGCGCCTGCGATGCGGTGATCACCTGCCTGCCTTCTCCGGCGGCGTCCGATGCAGTTGTTCAAGAGATGCTGGCAGAGGTGCAAAGCGGCAAAATCTGGATGGAGATGTCGA
>JAGDZD010000013.1:0-14784 GCA_049116315.1 Thalassovita sp. | reverse complement strand
CTGTCACCGCGCAGACACGGGCAATATTGCAATTTTTGCAGGGTGCGAGCGCTCTGTGTTTGAACAAATTCTGCCGATCCTGACCACAATGGGGCGACGCATTTTACACACCGGGGATTTGGGATCAGCTTCGGTGCTGAAGGTTGTGACAAACTATTTGGCCACTGCGCATCTGGTCGCCAGTTGCGAAGCGCTGGTGACCGCCAAAGCCGCCGGGATGGATTTAAACACCGCCTATGAGGCCATCAAAATTTCCTCTGGCAACAGCTTCTCGCACGAGACAGAAAGTCAGGTCATCCTGAACGGATCGCGCGNNTGGATTTGGTCAAAAAAGACATCGGCTTGTTCCAAGACGTCGCTGACCGAGCGGGGGTGCCTTTGGACATCAGCCCGGTGATGATCGATATCTTTAATGACGGCATTGCGCGCTACGGAGAGCGCGAATTGTCCCCAAACATCATCCGCCGGCTTGAGGATGCCACCGGACTGGACATTCTCGCCCCGGGGTTTCCCGCTGAGATGCAAGACGATGAACCCGAAGAGCCCGGGTATGAGGTGCGCCCCCACGGGCGCTGATTGTGCTGGGGCGCGCCGAAACGCGCCCCGCGTAAAATCAAAGCGAAAACGGCGGGCGGACTTTCAGCTCTTGAAAGTCTTCCAGTCCAAAAATACCGCCTTCGCGCCCATTGCCTGATTGCTTATAGCCCCCGAAAGGCGAGCCATAGTCGCTGCTGTAGCCATTGATATGGATCCCACCCGCACGCAACCGGTTGGCCACACGCTCTGCGCGTGCGGGGTCGCTGGTCTGAACATAGGCCGCCAAGCCGTACTCGGTGTCATTGGCGATACGCAGTGCGTCCTCTTCGGTGTCAAACGCCATGATCGACAACACCGGGCCAAAGATTTCCTCTTTGGCGATGCGCATATCTTCGGTCACATCCGCAAAAATGGTCGGTTTGACAAACCAACCGTCGGCAAACCCCTCGGGCTTGCCCAAACCGCCAACAACAAGGCGCGCACCGTCATCAAGCCCCGCTTGGATCATCGCCTGTACGCGGTCGTATTGGATCTTGTCAAACAATGGACCGATATGGCCGCCCTCTTGCGTCGGATCCCCAACCTGCTGATCCTCAGCGGCTTGGGTGGCAAGAGACAGCACCTCGCCGTAAACTTCCCGCTCTACCAACATGCGGGTTGGGGCGTTGCACGACTGACCTGTGTTGTAGAAACACCCCTCAACCCCTTCGCGGACCCGTTTTGGCAGATCACAATCGGCAAAGACCAAGTTGGGCGATTTACCCCCCAATTCCAATGTGACCCGCTTGACTGTATCGGCGGCGTCCTTGCTGACCATGGCCCCCGCCCGCGTGGATCCAGTGAAGGACATCATCGCCACATCGGGGTGGCGCGACAACGCCGCCCCAACCGTGGGGCCATCCCCATGCACCAGATTGAACACGCCGGCAGGATATCCGGCTTCTTCGATCATCTCAGCATAGATTTGTGCGGACAATGGCGTGTGTTCTGACGGTTTCAGGACGCAGGTCGATCCCGCTGCCAAAGCCGGGATGACCTTCAGCGCAATTTGGTTCACGGGCCAGTTCCAAGGGGTGATCAACCCACAAACGCCAATCGGCTCGCGGGTCAAAATATCGCCATTGGGCAAGACACTGCGTTCGTCTTGGTCTTTGAGCGCAGCAATAAACCCTGCAAGGTGGCCAATACCGCAATCCGCCTGCGCGTCGCGGGCCATGCTGATCGGCGCGCCCATTTCCGCGCTGATCGCCTGCGCAAGGTCCTCTTTGCGCGCTTTGGTCACCTCTAGCAGGCGTTCCAATAGGGCAAGGCGCTCTGCTTTACTGGTCAGTGAATAGCTTTCAAACGCCTGTTTCGCGGCGGCAACCGCGCGGTCAACATCACCCGCCGCACCAAGACTAAGTTGCCCGATCTCTGAATTGGTGGCCGGGTTCATGATTGGCATGGTCACAGAGGAAACCGGATCAACCCATTGCCCGCCAATGTAGAATTTATTCAATGTTTTCATAACATATCTCGCTTTCATTCTTTAGGGGACAACGGGGTCGGGGGTCATGCCCAGATGCAGATCCGCCCCGGTATAGGGCGCACTGCGCACCGCTTCGTCATTCAATTCGATCCCCAAGCCCGGCGTTTTGGGCGGGATGATATAGCCGTCTTGCCATTCAAAATCTGCGTTCACAAAGGACATGTAGGGGCCCTCAAACGTGCCGATGCTTTCCAAAATCAGAAAGTTTGGACTGCAGGTGGCGATTTGAATATTGGCCGCAGCAACGATGGGACCGCAATACAGATGCGGTGCAATCTGCGCCTGTCGCGTTTCTGCCATCGCCGCGATTTTCTTAGCTTCAAGCAGCCCACCAACGCGGCCCAAGTTCATCTGCAATATCGACGCGCCCCCCGCCTCGAGGACACGGGCAAATTCATGCTTGGTACAAAGCCTTTCGCCTGTGGCGACGGGGATTGAGGTAAACCGAGCCACCTCGGCCATATCGGCCGGGTTTTCTGGCGGAATAGGCTCTTCGAACCACAGCGGGTCATAGTGTTCGATCCGCCGCGCCATGCGTTTGGCGCCGGAAACCGTGAATTGACCATGGGTTCCAAACAACAGGTCCGCCCGATTGCCCACAGCCTGTCGGATCCGCTTGCAGAACTGTTCGCTCAGATCGAGATCCTGCAAGCGCGGTTGGTGACCGTCATAGATGGAATAGGGACCGGCAGGATCAAACTTAATCGCTGTGAACCCCTTCTCGACCATTGCCACAGCCACCTCTGCGGCCAAGTCAGGATCATTGTATACATTTGGCGCAGACGGGTCGGGATAGACATCGCCCTGCGGCGGATAAAGATAGGTGTAGCTGCGGAGCCGATCGTGCACCTGCCCCCCCAGCAAATCATAGACCGGGCGATCAGCCGCTTTGCCGATGATATCCCAACAGGCCATTTCAAGACCGCTCAACACCCCCATAACCGTCACGTCCGGACGCTGTGTGAAACCCGCCCCATAGGTCTTGCGCCACAGCTTTTCGATGTGATGCGGATCACAGCCCGCAAACTGGCGTTCAANNAAACGTCGCGTTGTAAATTTCGCCCACCCCGGTGATGCCACAGGCGGTGGTCAGGCGGACAAAGATAAAGTAGCGCCCGCCATGGCGTGGCGGCGGGTTCGCAACACCAAAGGTTTCAATTTTTTCCAGATGCATTGGGCTCTCGAGTGTTGGGGTTAGGCTTGGGACAGCAGCGCGGCTTGGTCTTCTAGGATAAGAGAGGCCGCGCGCATCGCCAGCATCAATGTTGGGGCATTTGTGTTGCCCGAGGTCACATTGGGAAAGGCTGACGCATCAACCACCCGCAGGTGCTGAACCCCATGCACACGCAGGCGCGCATCCACCACGGAGTCTTGTGCGGAGCGTCCCATCCGGCAGGTGCAGGTGGGATGAAAGTTTGTGGCCGCTTGGTTGCGGAAGTTTTCAAGAAGAGCGTCTTGGTCCATGTCCAGAATATTGGGCCCGACAACAGATTTTGTCACCGCCGCAATGCTGGGCGCACGCGCCAACGTTTGGATCACACGGCCCGCCTGCACTGCTTCTTGGCGATCATAGGCGGTGGACAGTGAATTGGGTTGGATCCGGGGGGCCTCTCGCGGGTCAGCAGAGTGCAACATGATCTCGCCGCGGCTGGTCGGGCGGCAGGGCTGAACGCTCAGGACAAAGCCCGGTGTCGGGGCGACTTCGGGGCGACCGTCGGCGCGGGTCCTGGCGGACACCGGATTGCAATAGACCTGCATGTTTGGCGCCGTTAGCTTGGGATCAGACCGCACAAATCCGCCCACTTGGTTGACTGGCACCGCCATAGGGCCCTTGCGGCTCAGGACATATTGCAGCCCCACCCCCGTGCGCCCCAATCGCGATCCAAGACGCGCATTCAACGTCGGCTGGGTCGCCGAAAAATGTTGAGTTATGGCCAAGTGGTCTTGCAACCCTTGTCCAACCTGCGGCGCATTCTGCACCACGGCCAAGCCCAGCGCGCGCAGTGGTGTCGCTGCGCCAATGCCAGACAGTTGCAGCACCTGCGGCGAGTTGATCGCGCCAGAGCTTAGGATCACTTCACCTTGGGTTTTGACCTCAACCTGTTGTCCAGCGACGCAATAACGCACACCAACCGCCCGAGTGCCCTCAAATAGGATACGTTCAACCAGCGCATTCTTGACCAGACGAACAGTGCCGCGCTTGAGGGCTGGGCGCAAAAAGGCATCTGCGGCGGACCAGCGCAGACCGCGATGCACAGTGCTGCGGTAAAAGCTGATGCCGGCGTCAGAGGTGGCGTTCATATCGTCCACAATGGGCCAGCCAAGATCACGCGCGCCCGCCAAAAACTGTTGGGAAAACGGGTGCATCTGATCGCTCATATCTGAGACATACACAGGGCCGTCCCCCCGGGGGGGGCCCGCACTGACATTGGTTTCCAGCCGTTCAAAGACGGCACGGACATTGTCCCAATGCCACCCCGTCGCCCCGGCCAAAGCCCAATCGTCAAAATCCTGTGCCAAGCCGCGGACATAGGCCATCGCATTGATCGAGCTGGACCCACCGACCACGCGTCCACGGGGCCAATAGGCTGTCTTATCGTTCAACCCCGGATCCGGCGCAGCGGTGTAGCGCCAATTCACCTTTGGATCCGCATAGGTCACGCCATAGCCCAACGGAGCCTTGATCCAGAACCGCGCATCCGTGCCGCCCGCTTCAAGCACGAGGACCTTGTTTTTGCCCTTCGCGCTCAGCTGGTCTGCCAGCACACATCCGGCTGAACCCGCGCCCACAATGATGTAATCAAACTGCATTTTGTCTGTCTCAAACTGTGGGCCCGAACTGCGGGACCCGAATTGGCTGGCCAAAGTCAGGTGAAGAAAGCCAAATCTCTATGCGAAACACAAACAATGCATTTGACCGCTAAGGCCTAAAAATATTTAACCAATGGACCGCGATGTTTCTGGACTGTGCAAAGGATCTTCCCATGTCTCAACTGCCCCATGTCACTTGGCTGCGCGCCTTTGAGGCTGCCGCACGGCACAGCAGTTTTGCCGCCGCGGCGGATGAGTTGAACCTGACACCCGCTGCAATCAGTCAACAAATCAAACTGTTAGAGACGCATGTCGGTGAACCTTTGTTCCGCCGTCTTGCGCGCGGCGTTGCTTTGACGGACACAGGCCACGCCTATGCGCAACCTGTGCGCAAAGCCTTTAGCGACATGCAACAGGCCACCAATGGGCTGTTTGGCGCCAAAAACAAACGCACCTTACATGTGCGGGCCTCCGTCAGCTATGCGGCGTTGGTTTTGGCCCCGCGCCTGAGCGAGTTTCTGACACTCTATCCCGACATTGATGTGCGCCTCACAACGGCGGTTTGGACCGAACGCGATGAGGACGAAGAAATCGATGTCGAAATCCGATATGGGCACGGCGATTGGGCAGAGCCCGACATCCGCCATCTGGGCCATCGCTTTGCCGAGGTTGTGTGCCACCCCGATGTGGTGTCCTCCTTGGGGGAGACGCTGACCTTTCAGACCCTCGCCGCCCAAGCCATTCAGATCATTGGCACTGAATCTGATTGGGATCAGATGGCAGAACATTTTGGTCTGACGCCACCGGCAGTGATTGGGCGTACCAAAGCGGACTCTTCAATGATTGCCCTGCAAATTTTGGCAGGGGGCAGTGGGGCTGCGATTGTGTCGGACAGCTTTATTGGCCCATGGCTCAAGAGCAAAGCTTTGGTATCGCCTTTGCCCTATCGTCTGCCCCTGCGGCGCAGCTTTTTCCTGATTGCCCATGACGCGGCGCACAAGCGTAGCGACCTTCGGGTCTTTTGTGATTGGTTGAGTGATATGCACCGCACGCATCAAATCTAGCGGTGCATCAGGACCCTGTCTTAGCGCCAGCTAAAGAAGTCAGGCCCGGCTTGTGCCAACATATCGGCCGCCATTTGACGCGCCAGTGCAGGACCATCGGCAATGGGGGCGCAGCGGTCTTCGCGGATCACTTCGGACCCATCTGGACGCAGCACTTCGCCCCGCAGACGCAGCGTATCGCCCGTCACCTCGGCCAACCCGGCAATTGGTGTTTCACAAGATCCATCCAACGCGGCCAAGAAGGCACGTTCTGCGGCCAAACGCTGCGCTGTTTCAACATGGTGGATGGCTTCCAACATTTCAGCCGCACGATGGTCGTCAGAGCGACGCTCGATCCCAATTGTGCCCTGCGCAATCGCAGGCAACATATCGTCAGGCGAAATGCCTGAGCGAGCCACCTCAGTTTTGCCCAAACGCACCAAACCTGCCATCGCGAGGAAGGTTGCGTCTGCAACGCCGGCTTCCAGCTTTTTCAGACGCGTTTGCACATTGCCTCGGAACTCCACCACAGTGAGGTGAGGAAACCTGTTCAGTAGCTGCGCTTTGCGGCGCAAGGATGAGGTGCCAACAACGGCGCCCTCTGGCAGGTCCTGCAACGCGGCTGATTTCAACGAAACAAACGCGTCGCGCACGTCTTCGCGTGGCAAAAAGCAGGTCAGCTCAAGGCCTTTGGGTTGCTCGACCGGCATGTCCTTGGTCGAATGGACCGCAATATCGATGGCCCCCGACAACATTGCTTCTTCGATTTCTTTGGTAAAGAGACCCTTGTTGCCGATCTCTTTCAGCGGACGGTCCGCATCAATCATGGTGCGATCATCGCCCGTGGTCTTGATCACCACCACCTCAAAGGCTTCTTGAGGCACCTCAAAAGCACTCGAAAGCCGGGACCGGGTTTCATAGGCCTGAGCCAATGCCAGCGGCGATCCACGGGTGCCGATTTTCAGCGGTTCAGCGGGGGTGGGCAAGATCAATGTCATTCCCCAGAAGTAGACCCGGTTTGGCCGAAGAACAAGCACACAAACTGCGGCCTTTGAGCCCGCCTTGGCCCCAATGCTTGACAAGTTGACCAGAGAAGAGGACGAACCGATTAAGTGAAAGGAAATTCCATGTCCGAACAGAAAAAGATCCTGCGTGCTCTTGCCGGAGAAACCCTGCCAACGCCTCCGATCTGGATGATGCGCCAAGCGGGTCGCTATTTGCCCGAATACCGCGCCACCCGTGCCCAGGCTGGGGATTTCCTGTCGCTGTGCTATAACAGCGAGCTGGCCACCGAGGTCACACTCCAGCCGATCCGCCGCTATGGGTTTGATGCCGCAATCTTATTCGCTGACATTCTGTTGCTGCCACAAGCCTTGGGGGCAGACCTGTGGTTTGTCACAGGCGAGGGACCGCGCTTGTCGACCACCACAACCGCTGATCAGCTGGCCGCGTTGAAAGACAAAGACGCCATCCACGAAGTGCTGAACCCAATCTATGACACGGTTGGCCTGCTGTCCCAAGAGTTGCCCGCAGAAACCACTTTGATCGGTTTTGCGGGGGCACCTTGGACGGTTGCCACCTATATGATCGCCGGTCGCGGCACCAAAGACCAAGGCCCCGCTCATGCGTTGAAGGCCGAAAACCGCGCCGTCTTTGAGGGCATTCTGGATCTGTTGACTGAAAGCACGATCGAATATCTATCCAAACAGATCGAGGCTGGCGCCGAAGTTGTGAAGCTGTTCGACAGCTGGGCAGGTTCTCTGAAAGGTGAGGATTTTGACCGCTATGCATTGGCCCCGGCCAAGCGGATTATCTCGGCTCTGAAAGAGCGTCATCCAGACACCCCGGTCATCGCCTTCCCCCGCGAAGCAGGTGACAAATATGTGGGCTTTGCAAAGGCCACTGGCGCAGACTGTGTTGCCATCGACAACAGCGTTTCCGCGGAATGGGTGGCCCAGAATGTTCAGCCAGATGGCTGTGTCCAAGGGAACTTGGCCTCGCGGCATATGGTAACCGGCGGTCAGGATTTGATCGACGACACCCGCCGCATCGTCAAGGCGCTGTCAAAAGGGCCGCATATCTTTAACCTTGGCCATGGGATCACGCCGGATGCGGACCCCGAAAACGTCAAGCTGATGATCGACACGGTGCGCGAAGGCTAAGCGCAACGCCTCAGCCCTCGACCACAAGTCCGACACAAACTTCGGCGCCCAACGATCTATCGTGGGGCGCCGCCTGCGTTTTGGGCCTTGGATGGGTCTATTTCTTGCGTCGCAAGATTGGAGAGATGCGAAAAGAAGCCGCCGAAGAGGCCCGCGAGCGGTTGCGCAGAACGGGCGTGTTTTCGGACCGTCCGCCCTGTGCTTCTCGAAAGACGATATATAGCCCAGAGGCGATGATGACAGCTGCGCCAACGATGGTCGCCGCATCAAGCGTTTCGCCAAAGAACACATAGCCAAATATTGTGGCCCAGATGATCTGGGAATACTGCATCGGGGCGACCGTGGCCGCCTCTGCCGCCTTATAGGCCAAGATCAAAAAGATACCGCCAGTAAAGCCCAGTAGGGACACCAATGCGACGCCCCCCAAATCTTGTAGCGGCATGGGCTTGTAGCTCATGACCATCAAGCCACCGATCACCAAGAAGTTGGCCACCATGGGATACAGCATCAACACAACGGTGCGCTCTTCACGCCCCACTTTCCGCACGATGATCGAGGCCAATCCGCCAAAACACGCACAGCTAAGCGCTGCAAGATGCCCCAGCGACAACTCGGAACTGCCCGGACGCAGAACGATGATCACCCCGATCAGACCGACGATAACCGCCGCCCAGCGATGTTTCCCAACGGTTTCCCCCAAAACGGGGATCGACAGGATGGTGATGATCAAAGGCGTGGCAAAAAGGATGNNCGTGCGCAGCGCCGTCCACCAAGGGTGCACGGGGCGCAAATTGCCCCCTGCCGTGTCTTTCATCAGCATGAACGTCACCAAGGGAAACGAAAACAGCGTCGAAAAGAAGATCATCTGAAACGGCGAATACGACCCACCAAGGAATTTGATGAGCACATCGTGCGTTGCAAAAGAGGCAAAGGCCACGAGGGCAAATAGAGTACCGGCAAGATTCATGGGGGTCGTCCTGAAACAAAGCGCACAGGCGCATCATGCAGATATCTCAAGTTGATTTACCCGCCAAACGCAAGCTTTATGACCCTAATGATGTGATGTTTTCACGCAAAATCAGGCAAGCTTAGTTTGTTTGCAAGTCAAACACGATAATCCCGTCAGCTCCGCCCTGTGCCAGTGCCACCATCTGTGCGCCATAGCGTTGGTGCAATGGATGCCCATCATATGCGGCCAAAGCAGCGCGATCCGCAAAGGTGATGACAAACCCCCAGCCATATTGCGCCGACTTGTTTTCAAAATCCAAATTTGGACCCGCGGAGAAATCCAGCATGCCTTCCACTTTGCCCAACAGCTCTGCAAAAGCACTGACCGCAGCGCGGCACTCTTGCTCTGAAACCTCGGCTTTGAAATTCACGTAGACACAGTGTTTTAGCATTCTCGATCCTTGTGTTGACGCCGCACCGGTGTAGGGGCGCTCCAATGGTAAACCGATGGGGCTCCCCTGCCTGTTGCGCCCGGTCGCAAGCTGCGCAGGTGCGTGCAAGGTGTAAAGGATGTCACAGACTGCAGCGCCGTCAACCGAATTGATTTTCGCGCCTGCCCGATGCTTGTTCGATGTCTGGTCTAAGCGTCGCTTAGGCGTCGCGCGCGCGGTGCCCCTTGTCCGAGCCGCCGCTCCAGCAAGGCGCGTTGATCACTGATCAAAGCGAATGCGCCAAGTTGTGCCTGTTGCCACTGGTGACGCGCGCCAGAATTTTCGAACGTGGCACTAGCGCTCAGCACATGCGGATTGTCCTGCAACAGCCGCTGTTCCCCCTCTGACAAGGTGGATTGAGCGGCCCAGCTGGCCTGTGTCACACCGCGATACTCTGTTTCACCGGCATCGACCCGCACCAGGCTGTCGCTGATCAGGTTGAAAAACGCCACACCTTGCTGGTCAGGCATCGCCACAAGGAACTGCGCGGCGGCCCGCACATCCGTCATCGGAAAGCAAAACCCCTGAGGCACCGTTTGGGTGGTCGCGCAGGTTTGCAGCAAAGTCTCATAAAGGTCTTTGGGATTGGGCGCGGCCAAATCATACAGCGATGGCAGGCGCACGATGGTCGCGTTCACATTCGCCTCGGTGATCAACCGCTCTGCGGCGATTTTGGCAGCGCCATAGCCTGAACAGCCTGCAAAACGTGTCGCCAGTTTTTCGGGATGTGGTCCGCCAATATCGGGAAACACCGAGGTCGAAGAGGTAAACCGCAACTCCGCCTGTGCCTCTTGGCAAAAGCGCAGCACTGTTTTGATCCCGCTTTGGGACCATGCTTCCATGTGGTTGTGATCCACCGCCAAGTTGACCATGGCGGCGCAATGCACCACGCGCTCAACCGAAGCCGTGAGATCCTGATAGCTTTCCGCCTCAAGACCAAAGCGGGGATCATCGATCGCCCCAGCAACCAGCTTTACCCTATTGCGGTCAGCCCCCACCCGCTTGATCACTGCATCCAGCCGAACCTGCGGATCGTTGTTGCGCGGGCGCACCAGACAATAGACCACCCGATCTTGCGGCAACCTTTCAAGCGCGGCGGCCAGAACATGTGCCCCCAGAAAGCCAGTGACCCCCGTCAGCAATATGCCCGGGCTGCGGAACTGCCCCGCAGTACCCGCTTCGGACAGAGGGGCGCTGAGCAATGTGTGCAACCGCTGCAATGGCAGGTTCAACGCCCAGTCAAAATCAACCTGACGCCCATAGACCCGCTCAAGAATGGCAATCAAGTCGACACACATCAAAGAGTCGCCCCCCTGATCATGGAACGACAGCGCTTGGTCGATGTCATCCGGATGGCAGTGCATCACCTGCGCACAGGCTGCCAAAACCGGGAAATCTGCCTTTGCCTGATCAGAGGTCGGCGCGGCATCCTGTTTCAGCGGCGGCAAGGCTTTAAAGTCGCATTTCCCTGAAACTTGGTTCAGTGGAATTTCGTCAAGCTTCACCAAATAAGTTGGAACGCAGTAATGCGGCAGAACCTGACGCAGGGCCTTGGTCAGCGCCTCGGGTGTCCGATTGCCGTCCGCACGCAGGGCCCAACGTTCCAAATTCTGCGATGTTTGGTCCGCGTCAGCGGTGTAATAGACCACCAGTGCTTGATGCTGGTCTTGGGTTTGCTGCACCCAAGGGATTGCATGCGAAAACCCGATTAGCCCCGACAACGTTTCGATCAATTCGCGTGTCTGGATGCTGTGGCCGCGCAGTTTTAGCATGTGCGCAATGCGCCCCATGACAAAGATTTGCCCATCCGCATCAACATACCCCTGATCGCCCGTGTCGTAGAGCCGCACATCGCGCCCCTCAACGTTCAACGAGCGGAACCGAGCTTTGGTTTCTTCGGGGCGGTTCACATAGCCCGGTCCCAGCATCCGTGGGCCCTCAAAGTGTAACAGCCCCGGCACACCCACCGCGCACGGCTGGTCATGGTCATCCAGAACAACTGCCCGCAGAAACGGCATCGCCTTGCCCACCGACACACCAGCCTGATGGCGTGGCAACGTTGTAATTTTCGACATGCAGATGTCGTGTGTCTCACAGATGCTATAGAGGTTCCAAAGCTCTGCGTTGGGCAATTTCGACCACGCGTCTTTGACCAGTTGCTCGCTCACAACTTCGCCGTTCAGCACCACCCGCTGCAATGGGCTGTCGGCACACTGTTCGTCCTCAACCCCTTGCAGCCATTTCTCAAAGAAGGACGGTGTGAACAGCATCTCTTTGATATCGTTCGACTTAATGAACCCTGCCAGCGCATGCGGAGACATCAGATCCTCGACCGAGGGAAAACACACCTCAGCCCCGTTGCGCAACGGACGAAACACTTCCCAGATTGCAAAGATATAGGCTCCGACCCTCATTCCCGGGGAATAGGGCGTATAGGCATCGCGCCATTGATACGACAGCGCCGCCGAATCTTGGGTCACCGGAATGCATTTGGGCCGCCCCGTTGTGCCCGAGGTGGCAACCAAATAGATCGGGTCGCTTGGGTCTACCTTTGCCGCCTTGACCACATCAGGGACAGCGCCGTTCAAATAGCGTTGCGCATCCTGCACGATACAGTGATCGGGCAATTGTCCTGCCTTTGGCTCTTGCGCCTTGATGACAACCGAGATGCCCAGTTCCGCAACAATATTGGCCAGAACAGTGTCAGGCATCGCCGGATCAAGGTGAACAAATGGGCGGCCGTCTATGACACAGGTCACCGCAGCTGCGCCAAACAGCGCACTGGGGCGCCCATAGATCGCCACAGCTTTCTGCGCGACAAGGTCCTTTCGACACAGAGCGACAAACGCGGCCAAGTCCTGATAGCTGAGACGGTGATCTTGGTCGCTCAGTGCGCAGGCATCAGAATGGGTCTGTAAGGCAAGCGCCAAAACGTCGGGAACAAGGATGTCTTGATGTTGCAAGGAAAGGCCTTTGGTGCAGGAATTTGACGCATGTCGTCGCGTCGTTCCCGTTAAAGGTCAAGCCTTATGGGGCTTTTTTCAAGGCCCGCTGTCAAAGAATGGGGTATTTTGGATCAATTCGGCGGATCTTCTCTGATTTCCGCACCCCGAGAGGGGCTGTTTGGTTCCCGGTGTGCCTAGGGCAATACACCGGAAACCAATTTGGTTTGGGGCCGATCAGGCCCGCCCTTAGTGGGTGACGGTCAATTCAAAGAAGGTCGCCTGATCCACGTCGCGGCCGGGCCAATTTGACGTGTTGTTCTGGCTGTAGGCCCCTGCTTTGAAGTACATGAATTCACCCGCGTCTGAATAGGAGGTCCCGTGCATGTCCAGTGAGGGCGCGGTGATCACAGTGCCATCGTCCCGGGTGATGGACACGTCCAGAATGGAATGCGCTGCGCCATCAACCATTTTGGTGCTAACTTCGATGCTGTATTCAAAGATTTCATCCAGCGCGATACCATCCTCTGGGTTGGGCGCAAAATCATCGCGTGAGCCAATCAACTCTACCGCCTTGTCGGTCCCGCCGGGCACCTCGTGGATATAGTAGACTGACCCGTATTTGTTGGTCGGCAGTTTACGATAGTACAGGCGAATAGGTTCCGCGTCTTTGGCATGGATCTGGCCGATGATAAAGCGACCAACATGGCCACTTTCACCAAGACGTGTCACCTGATTGATCGCCAGTTTTGCGGTCATTTTGCCGTCAACGCCACCCGCAGCGTCTTGCGCTTCTTGCGGCGCAGATCCAAATACCCAATTGTTTTTGCTGGAATAATCGCCATCCATACGTGTCTGGATTGACTCGTCCCCTGCGCGCATCATTTCGCGCAGCTCTGCCCGCGCATACGAAGAATTCGGCGTGGTGCTTGCGTTCGATGGATCTGAACGGAACACCATCCCACCCGAGAAGGGATCGGTATAAAAGATCTCTTCATTGTTCCAACCGCTGCTCAGCTCTTGCTCTTTGATCTCATCCGCGCTGCCGTCACCGTCATTGTCTGTTGGGATGGTGATTTTCCAACGCGACAGATCAAAGTTCTGGGAGGGAGGTGCATCAGTGCGCAACCCATAAACGCTTACACCTTTTTCACGGACCAGCTCACTGCCGTCACCAGTGGATTCAATCGCGTTAAAGCCACAGCCATAGGGCTGTACTTCGACAATGCTGGTCCAATCGTTGGACTCGTTTCCAAGACCAATGATCTTGATGGCCTTGACCACCTTGTCGTCAAAATCATAGCGCTCAATTGCGACGGTGCTTCCCGAGCTTTCGACCCGATCTCGCAACGGTTTGAACTCTGATCCATCCGATGAATACTCAAGCGCAAAGTATGATTTTCGGCTATCGCCCTTGTACCAAGCGATCCCCAGCTCTTTCAGCGTCTGTGGCAGCTTGAAACCAATGATTAGGGCAGCTTCGGTGTCTTTGGTGGACCAGCGGCTGTCTGGAGAAAAGCTCTGGTCGTTCACGTTCTCAGGCCCGTGACCATCGTCCGCGGCCAATGTGGTGACACTGTCGACGCGCAGCTGTGACATAGCAGTGCAGGCCCCAGGCAAAGCTTCATAGACTTTGGGTCCCTTGGCCAGCTCCTCTGCCACCTCTAAGGCTTCACCGCTCAACGCGGTCAAAGAGAACGAGTCAAACCGGACTTCGCCGGTGGTGTATGTCCCAAAGACCGTACCTTTGACAGCGTCACCGCTGTTGAATGGCAACTCAACCGGCACCCAAGTTTCGCCGTCGCCCGCTGTGTCAACGGTGATGGGCGTGTCGCCGATCACAATACCGATCCGTCCGGGCCCTTTTACATAGGCCGTCAGGACGTAATCAGAATTTGGATAGAGGCGCGCCGCCTGTTCAAAGGCGCCCCCTGCTTTGGTAATCTTTGCGGATTTTTCACCCTCAAAGAAATGTCCTGAAACAGAGGTTGCGTCCTTGTTGGGATCGATGTCTTTCCATCCGCCCCAACCGCTTTCAAATCCGGAATTTGTCAGTATTTGTGCATCCGNNAGCCGTCACAGTCATGCAAGCCGCCACACAGATCGGTAAAAATCGCATTGGTTCCCCCCTAATGCCTTAGTTGGGAGAGGACGATAGCAACAATTGGGATTCTGTAAACGCTTATTTGTAATTATTTGCGTCAAATTGGCGCAAACATATACAATTAATTACAAATTATTTCCCCCTACTCTGGTCGCCCTCCGCGCTGCGCCTTCTCCGTTACGCCTATTTCGCATATTTCAAACGCAAAACCCCCCGCA
>JAGDZD010000012.1:0-6527 GCA_049116315.1 Thalassovita sp. | reverse complement strand
TGATGTCGTCGGGAGCAAAGTCAAAGAGCCACAGCGGCCATTCATCGTTGCTCTCAAGGTGGATTTGGCCGAGAGCTGTAAGGGCATCTTCGGTCAAATCCCGGCAAGTGCCTTCTGACAGGTCAAACTTGATGACCCGCACCCGGTCTTTGTCATTTTCCGCATATTCGCCAATCTGCTCGATCACGTCGCCCATGGTTTCGGCTGTGTTGTGTTCGGCTGTGGTCCAGTCGGTAAAGCCACCGGTGCGGGCATCGGCCCAAATGAAACTAATGTGGTATGCGGTCGTAAATGACATCGTTCGTTCCTCTCCAAATCATGTCCCGCGATCTTCCTGCCTGTTGGGTCTGTGCCCGGTTTGGCTTGGTATCTTCGGCGGTAGCAAGTGGCGGCGTCTGTCGCTGCCTATGGTAGAAACATATAGTGGACAAAAGTCCACGTCAATCAAAAAATGGACAAAAGTCCCCCTTCTCTGTGGTCGAATCAAAAAACTGATACCCGACAACCGATGTCGTGCAGGTGGCGAACAAAATCCGGTGGCGCTATGGTTCGAAAATTAGTTTCAGATCATTGACTGACAGTGAGCTTCTAAGCATGCTCTAAGCCCGAAGCAGACATTGGCAGTCAATACGTTAGGCGGGAACCAGATATTCGATGCAAACGCACATATGGATAGCAGCTCTTTCAAAGAGCGGACATTCTCAGTCGAAACTGGAGCTTGAGCAAGAAGACTGGTTTCCAAGCTGCAAGACGCATTGATCATTCTGGTTGTCCCATTTGTTTTGGCGTAGCAATTTCATTACCCATCGCAGGTCCCGACGAACGCCACTCCGGCCAAAACATCGGAAAGGGCGAACCAACAAATGAACGAGCGGAAAATGATCTTTGAAGTTGATGCAAACCAAATAGAAAGACTGGACGCCAACCAGGTCGTGGAACTACTGCGTCGCCTCGTTCATGCGGAACTCCTCATGTGCGGAATTCCACTCCGCTCTGGCAGTGTACCAGCCCAAATAACCATCGCTGATGGTGGCGAAGACGGAAGAGTAGAGTGGTCTGGGGGGCCAAACCAAACAGATTGGTTACCAAGCCGCTACTCAGTGTTTCAAAGCAAGCGCGGCGCAACTTCACCATCGGGGCTAAAGAAAGAAACTTGGACTAAAGCTTCTCAGAAAAGTGAAGATGAAAGAATTTTGAATGAAGCCCTTGTTCAGGCCGTTGAGCGAAGCGGAGCGTATATTGTCGTGACGGCAACCGCAGTCGTAGGTACAAAACGAACGGACCGGATCAACGCTATTTGTGATGGCATTAAAGAGGCCGGGCATGACCCGAGCATGCTTACATCGATAGACATATTCGACTGCAACAAGCTTGCAGCATGGGCAAACACTCATCCTTCTGTCGCGCTTTGGCTCAACGCAATGTTGCGCGATGTGCATTTGAGTGGATTTCAGACCCACGAAGATTGGTCCAAATCGCCTGAAATTTCGGAAATTCCTTATCAAATCAGCAAACAACCTCGATACTTGGCGCAAGGTTCAGAGATAAGACTTTGGAAAACCGATGACCCGAGCGTCGGTGAAGAGAAGGATCTGCAAGGAATTCGTGAATTAATTTTCAAGTTCCTCGGCGACAAAGGTAACGCGCTTCGGGTTTTTGGACCTTCGGGTTTCGGAAAGACGCGTTTTGTGTATGAACTTATTAACGCAGGTCGCGAACCGGACGATGCGTTGGATGCCAACCAAGTCGTTTATTGCAACTATGAGGATGTCGGTGATCGACTACTAAATCTCGCGCGCGAGATGGCCGATTCCGGTTCGCGAGCGATTTTGATCGTCGATGATTGCCCCAACCCAATCCACACGAGATTGAGCGAGATCGCGCACCGACAAGGCTCGAAGTGCAATGTCATCACGATTGGTGTTGAATCCAAAGCACAATCGATGCGGAAGAACCTTGTCGTGAAGCTCACGCCAGCTTCTGACGAGCATATTGTCGACATCGCTTGTGCTGTTCACGAGCGGGCAAAAGGACGCAACGCTACGCTAGTGCGCGATCTGGCCCAAGGTTTTCCGCGCATGGCAGTCTTTGCCGCACGTGCATTGGAAGACAAAGACTTTGAACTGGGTTCTGTCGAGGCGTTGATTTCTCGCATCGTTTGGGGAGAGCGTGGCGAGGACGCATCCGCGCTTGAAAGCCTCCAGTTCTTGAGCCTGTTTACGCTTGTTGGGGTCGAAGGGGATGTAGGTAGCGAGCTCGAAGAACTTGCCAATTTCGCGGGGTGTAACTCGCAAGCAATTTTCGGCGACTTGGCTTCGTTCGCCGAGACCGGAGTAATTCTTAGACAGGGCGACTATGCCACAGTTCAACCCCTACCACTTGCTATGAGATTGGCAAATATGTGGTTGGAGTCCAGACCGTCGGGTGCCCTAGCAGCTTTCTTCCGGACTTTGAGCGAAGATATGAAGCTCCGCATGGTCGGACGCCTAAGGTGGGTATCGTGGTCAGAAAGAGTCAGAGAGTTCGCCCAGGCGCTAATCGTGGAAGCACTCCCTGACCTCGCTTCAATGGACACCAAATTCGGTTCGAAATTGCTCGATAGATTTGTCCATCTTGCACCCGACGCAACTATGGAGCACTTGGAACGACTACTTGATGGGAAATCTATTGATGAACTGAAATCGCTTGAATCAGGACGACGCCATATCGTTTGGGCTTTGGACAAACTAGTATTTCGCCATCAGACTTTCCTCCCAGCCGCTCGTCTTCTGCTTCGTCTTGGTGCAGCAGAAAATGAGGATTGGAGCAACAATGCAACCGGACAGTTCAAAGGCCTGTATCAGCTTCAACTCTCAGGAACGGAGGCAAGTCCGCGAGAAAAGCTCGTTGTTCTGGATGAGGGGCTCTCGCATGAAGATCAGCGCTTGCAAGAAATCTGCCTTTCTGCACTCGATAGAATGCTAAAAAGCGGGCATTTTTCCAGATCAGGTGGTAGTGAGAACATCGGTACGGATGAAGCGCTCGATGATTGGCATCCTAAGACGTACGGTGAGATTTGGGATTACTATCGCGAAGCTCTGCAACGGTTAGAACTCATTGCTCTTGGCGACCAACAGGAGCTTGCAAGAACTGCATTGAACTCAATCGGTTCGCACTTGAGGGGCTTGTTTCATATCCAACCGATGCTGAGCGAAGTTCAAAGTATGATCGCGCGGCTACTTGAGCGCTACCCCCATTGGACCAAACCTCTCATGGGCGTCAACCAATGGCTCTACTTCGACCGAGAAGACGCTCCCGAAGACTATCAGACCGAGCTTCGTGCATATTATGACGATTTGTTGCCGAAGACCGATCTAGAGCTTTTGCCAATCTATAGCTCTGGTTGGGCGATCGACATTCACGACCCGGATGTCTCATACAGTCGCGATGGCGATAACGACTTCAACTATTGTGCAAACAAAGTTGACGAAATCGTTGCACGCAGCCCCGCAAATTCCGAGTATTTTCTTCCAGTGTTAGAGGCTTTTGCGAGTGGAAATTTCCATTCAGCCTGGATCACCGTTGATAAGACTGCTGCCCACGTCGATGATCCGCACGCACTGTTAGAATATCTAAAAAGTTCGAAGCCGCTGCATGGCGATACAGCGAAGTTTGCTAATTTGGTAAGTAGCGTCATCAGTGGAGCGAGGCGGAAAAACCGTGACATCGCGCTTGAGTGCTTAAACGACGCTCTGGATGTCGAAGCGCTTGTTCCGCATGCAGTTAACCTGATCGCTGCGGCAGGCTTAGATGACACACTTATGAAGCGCGTGATCGAGCTGCTGAATGAGGGAAAAGTCGAGCCGCATTCAACTGAAGCTATTGCCTTTTCTGATACACTCCAAGGTATTGATACAAGTCTCACCATTGAGTTGCTCAATGTGATGAACGAGGGCGGTAGCACTGGGGCGTGGGCCTCCATCGATTTCATCGGACGAATGTTCTATAAGAACAGCCTCAATCGAGAGCCGTTTGTTGAAGTCGTCAAAGAAGTTGTTACCAATCTCGCTCTATTTGAACGTGTGAATTACTCGAACATGGATTGGTATCATTGGCACGACATTGTCGGGAGGTTACTTGATGGAGGTTTTTCCGAGCAGGCCTTTATTGAAGAGTTGTTGGAGTTCATTCTGAGCGTGACCGAAGTTGAGGAGTATAACGTCCAACTCTCATTTGACGATTATGCGCAGAAAATTCTTCGGAAGTTGATTTCGCTCAATCCCGAGCGGGTGTGGCAAAAGTTCCATGAGCGCCTCGATAATGCGGACAGCATGCGAGAGTATCGGCTAAATGGCCTTTTTGAGGCCGGAATAGGAAAACCTGCAAGCTCGGGTGTCCTCAATGATGTTCCACTAGAAATTAGTGTAGCTTGGATGCTTGAAAACAAGAAAAAGCGTTTGCCGTTCATGCTTGAGTGGATAGAGCTTTTTTCCGGGGAAGAAGACAGCGGCGAGTGGTCCGCAAAATTTGTTGACTTCACAAACGAGCATATTGATGACACAGACGCATTGGACGCGGTCACCTCCCGAATGACGTCAGGAATCTGGTGGGGGTCATATGCCAATAAACTGGAGGACGAGAGGGAACGGTTGGTTAAACTGAAAGAAGCTTCGTCCAATCCGTTGGTTCAACGCTGGGTGGACAAAACCGTAGCGCGGTTTGATCAGGCAATTGTTGTTGAACGTAGGCGAGATGCCAATCGAGATGCCGATTTCAAGAAATAAATTGTCTGAGCAGTGGGTTAGCGCCAGTTAGATCCGCCCACGATCTCGCGTCCGCAGCGAATGGCAGCTTCGACTGGCCGCGCTGCAGCCTTCGGATTTCCCGTTGGACGGCGGCTATGGGCCGTTCACATGATTTTGCAAAGCTCGCTATTTACGCGCAACTGCCTTTTAGATCCTGTATGTACGAGATTGAGCGGATATACTTGCCTTGAGCACTACCGGCAAGAAGGCGATAGTTAAAGCTAGGGGCTAACCGTGCGTTTGTTTGCCTATGAGACAAACAACTATGTATCAGCTGGACCTGCTAATAGGTCTCAAGGAAAACTACGGCACACTAAATAGAGCGCTGGTGGCGCTTTATGTGGATACGTACGGGGTTGCGAGCAGTCGAAAAATTGCCAAAATATTAGGGATATCAAGAGAAACCGTCCGTCAGGGTATCAACGAGTGGTCTAAAAACTTGTCAGTTCCTAAGGGTTGAACACTCAATCGAGCCCACGTATTTCTACCAGTGGTGGTGTGGGGTGGCTGGTTTCAAATTGGGATGTAGAGTAAGTGACGGATTCAGATGCACAAAAACTGACGGTATGCACTTCTTTGCGGAAGATCGTTAGTCATCCGCCAGGTCGCGCTCGGCAAGACCTCGTGCAGCTTTTAGCAAAAAGTCTCGCTCCTGCTCAGATAGAGCTGATAGAAGCTGAGCTATCTCGTTCTGGCTTGAGCTGGTGCCGTTGCCCAGAAAACAATCCAAAGTCTGGCCAAACGCAGCAGCCACTTTAATCGCATCATCAACGTTAGTTTTTGCGTTTTCACGTTGTTTCAGTTTGTTCAGTTGATCTTTCGATACACCGGATTTTCGCGCAATATCTGCGACGGTCATATCGCTCGCTGCTAGAGCTTCAAGAAAGGCTGTTCGGAAAAGTTTTGTCATTTCAGCGATAACTTACCTCAGCCAGACAAACTAAAGAAGTGGACATAAGTCCATTGACATTTGTGGACTTTTGTCCACTCATGGCGCAATGAAACCATCATCACTAATCGAACAAATTGATCTTGCTTCGAGAGAAACAGGTCTGAAAGTTTCTACCCTTTGTGAAAGGGCAACGGGGAACTCGCGTTTGTACGTTCGCCTGATGCGACGGCAGACAAAAGATGAAATTATCTCCAGAAAAATTTCTCAGTACCTTGGCTCACTTGCAAAATTGAATAAGCCCAACTCCTCCCAAACGCAAAGCAACGAGGTTTCCGATGACTAACGTCAGAAAGCTTGTGAACGCCTCTATGGCAGCCCTGATTGATGGGTCGTTCGGTTGTTTGGACGCGGCGGCGGAAACCATAAACGCTAGATGCGACCGATCGGTCAGCAAGGGCACCCTGTCCAAGAAGCTTGGTCTAAGCATTGGTTGGAATATCGATGAAGTTTTGGCTTTGGAGGACGCCGCCGGCCGATATCCCGTGACCAAGATGATGGCGCGGCGCCTTCGACCGGATGAGAAGACAGCGCGGGGTTCGGTTCTTTTGCATGTTGGCCGGATCAGCAAGGAGTCCGGCGAGGCGGTCAACGCGATCCTTTCGGCTCAGCAGTCTGATGTTGAAGACGATTACACCCAAGCGATCGTCGAGATTGATGAAGCTATCGAGGCGCTTCGGCAGGCAAGGGTGCGGCTGGAGCGGGACATTCAGTCTGAAGGGTCAGGGCAATGATCCTATCCTTCCACCTCTTCAACCCAACCCAACCAAAACCAACCTCGTCGCCACTCCGGC
>JAGDZD010000011.1:0-94579 GCA_049116315.1 Thalassovita sp. | reverse complement strand
CGCGTACCAGTCCGGCGTCATCGTGCGGAGATCAAGCGCGGCATCACGGGCTTCATCACGGGGCATAGCTGTCCCCACCATGAATGGACCTGTTGCGCGTGGGCGGTGTCTCCTGCAGGGCCGTCATCATCACATCTATGAAGCGCGGGTCCCAATCCGCAGCCTTCCAGAGCACCGGGTAGAGCAGGGCCGCCACACCCAGCACCGCGATGTGCTGGACCCAGACGAACAAGAGCACCGAGCCGAAAAGCCAGACCATCGCGTACATGATGGGCAGGCCCAGAAGCTTGGGCGGGCGCACGAGGCCCAGAAAGAGAGGCGAGCGCTCAGCCACCGGCAAAGACCGCGGCAACGATGGTGGGGGCGGCGGCAACACCGGCGATCCCGACCAAGACCCAGAGTGCCTGGCGGAGATCGATGATGTTGAAGAACCAGCTGAGGAAGACGCCAAGAACAGCGAGTGTCGCAATGACCACGCCAAGGGGTCCGGTCAATGCATCGACGATGCCCTGCAGCAGGCTCTGAATAGGGGAGAGGTCGATGCTTTGGGCAAGGGCCGGTTCCGCAATGACCAGAAATATCGCCAAGCTGGCAATGAAGAGCGTTGAAATCTGTTTCATGAATTTGATCCTTCCAATCGGGTCACGGCGGCCATCACGCGGGCCACGTGGTTCTGGGTTTCTCGGTAGGGGGGAATGCCGCCGTATAGGCGCACGGCATCGGGTCCGGCGTTATAGGCAGCCAGCGCCAGGCGCGGATCGCCGAACGTCTCCAGCATCATCGCGAGGTAGCGGGCGGAGCCGTCGAGGTTCTGCAGCGGATCACGCGGGTCGACGCCCAGATCACGCGCCGTCGCTGGCATCAATTGACCAAGGCCAATGGCACCTGCACTTGAAATCGCATCCTGCCGGTAGGCGCTCTCAACCTCGATATTGGCTCGATAGAGAGCCAGCCAATCCGTCACGGAAAGCCCCGCGCGACGCAGGCCGGGATGGCCGGCATAGCGCAAGGCCGTGGTCTGAATCCCGGAGAGGACATCGGCGCGGGGCAGGGGAGTCGGGCGGGCAAGGGCCGCGACTTGGACGCCCTCTTGCTCGGCCTCTACCTCGCCGAAGATCGCGATCCCATCGGAGGCCGAACTCTGACCAATCCCGTCATTATAGTTCCGGGCAAAACCGCTCTGAGACCGTGACGGGGTCAGAGAGCCGTCGCTATCCATGACCAGCACCATTTGCGCGGAGGCAGGTGCTGCGCCCAGCCAGAGGCAGACGAGTTTAGTTGTCAGCGCCCTTGTCTGATGGGGCTTTGTCTGACGGCGCAAGTTTGTGCGTACGGCTTGTCCCCGCCTCAAGCGGCAGGTCGACATGCGCAAAGCCAAGGCCAATGAAGAAAGACACCACGCCGGAGATCGTCTTGAACTCGCGGATCTTGATATCGTTGTAGGTCGTCCGCGTGCGTGCGGTGACGAGGAGCTTTTCCACACCGTCAGCAGAGACAACGCGCATGATCCAGACCCCGTAATAGCTGGGGCCTTTCTTATGTGCCGACTCTTGGCACAGGATTTCTGCGCTATAGCCGCTTTCCACGAGTTCGCGGAACCTGGCTTCCGTAACCACATTTGGTGCTTCGATGTCCCAGTTCATGGCCCGGCTCACGCTTTCTCCAATGGCGTGACCCCAGGCATTCCTACTTGAAGCCCAGAGTTACGATAGTATACTATCAACCGCAAGATGTAATATCGTGCTTTAGCTGTAGTTTGGTTACGCAAACACTAGTCACGGCCAGTGTCCGCGATCAAGGAGATAACAGGTTTGAGAAACCCAAGGTTGACATGCCTGCTCCCATTGCAAGCTATAGTCCTTCTAATCTGCGTTCCCGGGCCGGTTTTGGCAGAATCCTGCTTCGCCCCGGCCCGTCCTTTCCTGCCAAGCGATTCGCAGGCGGCGCAGGACTATGCGGACATCATCCGTGGCGATTTCGAAGACTACATCCAGAATATCCAGAGCTACTTCCGTTGCCTCGACAGCGAACGCGCCCGCGCTTTCGAGGAAGCGCGCGAAGTCAGCGAGGACTATGGCCGATTTCTACAATTGGTAGGGGATTGATGGGCAACCTCGGGAGCATCAGACTTGCAGCCCATGGAAACCAGACGCCGATAACACCCTCATATATCTACTTTTTAGATAACAGATTTCATCCGCTAGCGACGTCACAAAAGGTATGTGACGCGTGGCAAAGACAATCAGAACAAATGGCCAGTTGGCGCTCGTCCGTGCGTTGGTTGAAGCACGTCAAAATGCGGGTCTCAGCCAGCAGCAGTTGGCGGCGAAGCTCAAACGACACCAGTCATTTGTGGCACGTCTCGAAAGTGGCGAGCGTCGTATCGACGTCGTGGAGTTTACAGTTCTGGCGAGGGTCATTGGTTTTGACAAAGATGAAGTCCTGTCGATTGTCGAAGCCGCCACGGAGCCCGACCACAGGATTTGAACCAAATGAATTGTTGAGAACACGGGAACCCATTTTCCCGGTCCGATGATCTTTCCCTCATCGAGGACCAGTTAGCCAACATCAAAGAAGCCCGGCGCGCGGTCGTAGTGAACGCTCTGCAACCCCACGCCGCAATTCGCAGCGCCACAGTGCAGGAAGTCAGTAAACAGTGAACGATGATAACGGCGAAGGCGTCGCGATCGCCAATCTGATCGGGACCGATGGGTGCAGTGTTGTTGGTTGGGTTTATCGCTGGAGTACAGGCGCACATGCGGTGATGTGGGACGTCCAAGGACCCCAGACCGTATCGGAAACCCGGCCGGATATAAGTGACGAACAGAAGCAAGAAATCGACTTCGATGCGCTCATGCGGATTCGAAAAAGTGACAGTGGATAGGCCTCACAGGCAGCCGCCATTTCATATTGATATGAAAGGGTCTGCGAGCGTACCGGTCATTGGAGTAGATGGCAACGAAGGTCTCGAAGGAGCCCAACCTGTGAATTGGAATTTAATGCTGCGTGCGCGCGCAGCGCGAATATTGCCATAGTTGCTTAGATCTCGGCGTTGCGCTGCTGCGGGGAAACCGGTCATTCAGGCATCGTGCCGCACAACTACAAAGGCGAAGGATCAAGTTGCGGACGTAACTGACGTTGGCCGCAGCTATGCTTATGGCAGCTTCTTGAACATTTGCGCCGATCGGGACGGACAGTGGCATAAGTCACTTAAGACTTGACCCTAGGCGGTTGGGCGCGCCCAAGGTTCGGCCCCTTGCGTATTCACAAACATTTGGAAAACAGAGGTCGTTGCCGTGATGAACAAGCTGTGCCCATTTTGGCCACCAAAACACAGGTTGGATACTGTCTCGGGTATCAGAATTTTGCCCAAGAGTTTCCCGTCGGACGCAAAGCAATGTACGCCGTCGCCGGCCGAGGTCCACACGTTGCCCATCGTATCGACACGTAATCCATCTGGAATGCCGCAATCGATAGTGGCAAATGTTCCGCGATCCGTAAGAGTAGCCCCATCGACATCGAACTGGCGAATGACGGCTGGCACATCAGGGTCGTGACTGGCCCCGCTTTCCGCGATGAACAGTCGCGTTTCGTCGCGTGAAAATGCAAGTCCGTTTGGCTGAACGAAGTCGGATACGGTCGCAGTGCAGGTCCCCGTTTGCGGATCTATGCGGAACACATTGCGGGCGTCCTGTTCTGGTTCCGCCTGAAAGCCTTCGAAATTCGACAATATGCCATAGGACGGGTCGGTGAACCAAATGGCCCCATCCGAGGCAACCACAAGATCATTCGGCGAATTTAGGCGTTTGCCTTGATAGGACGACGCAAGTATCGTCAGAGAGCCGTTACTTTCGGTACGAACAACATCACGGGTCCCGTGCCGACATCCAACCAAACGGCCGTTCTGATCTCTTGAATTGCCGTTGTTAAAATTCGATCCACTGCGAAAAATCGAGACACCTTCAGTGTGGCTCCAGCGCATAATACGCTGTGACGGAATGTCTGAAAACAGAAGGCAGTTGTGATCACCGATCCAAACGGGGCCTTCGGTCCAAGTTAAACTATCCGCGATCTTTGATAAACGCGCCAGTGGATGCACCAATTGTAAGAACCGATCATCTCTAACATCCAAGTGTGAAGGCATTTTCATATCAATTCCCTTTCAAGAAGCATTGTAACGGCCTAGCATCCTATTCAGGCTTATTTGGGCCGTTCTGTCAGTGGCTGTCACGCGGGAGCCTATTTCGTATCTTTTGGTATTTTGTCGCGAAATCCAAGCATCCACCGTCGGCGAGCTGACCCACTTTCTCGCGATAGAGTTCCTCCCATGGTGTTTGGTGCTCAAGCACTGGCGCAACCCAATTGTCGATACGCCGTTGCCATTCGTCCGGATCGACCAATGCATTCAGGGAGCGAGTATTCAAATCCAGCCTCACGCGGTCACCGTTCTGCAGATAGGCCAAGCCGCCCCCAACAACCGATTCTGGCGAAGCATTCAGGATCGACGGGCTTTCCGATGTGCCTGATTGACGGCCATCTCCGACTGTTGGCAAATGGGCGATACCCTGTTTAATCAAGGCATCCGGTGGCTGCATATTCACAACTTCGGCTGAACCCGGAAAGCCTATGCAACCGGTTCCGCGAATGAACAAAACGCAGTTTTCATCAACGCCCAGATCAGGATCATTGAGCGTCGCGTGGTAATGTTCGGGTCCATCAAACACGATCGCGCGGGCTTCCAGTGCGTTCTCATCACCCGTGCGAGACAGAAAGCGCTTTCGAAAATCGTCCGAAATTACAGAGGATTTCATAAGCGCTGAAGCAAACAAGTTACCGCTTAGAACAAGAAATCCGGCATTCTTGCGAAGTGGGTCAGCGACGCTTCGGATCACGGCTTTGTCCTCGCTGCGGGTGCCTTCCAAGGTCTCACCCAAGCGTTTGCCTGAGGCGGTCATCACGTCGGTGTTCAATAGATCGGCTTTGTTCAATTCGCCCATCACCGCGGGCACGCCGCCTGCTCGAAAAAATCTCTCTCCCAGAAACTCGCCTGCAGGCTGCATGTTGACCAACAAAGGCACTTCGAAACCGAAATCCTGCCAGTCTTGGATGTTTAGTTCGACCCCCACGTGATGGGCGATGGCCTGAATGTGGGGCGGCGCATTTGTTGAACCGCCTAAAGCCGTTGCAACGCGGATCGCGTTGACGAACGCGTCACGGGTCATAATTTTGGACGGGGTCAAGTCTTCATGGACCATGTCCACGATGCGCTTGCCCGTCTCATAGGCCATGCCCATCCTCTCGCGAAATGGCGCGGGTATCGCAGCACATCCCGGCAACGACATTCCAAGGGCTTCGGCCAAGGCGTTCATCGTGCTGGCGGTGCCCATTGTATTACAATGCCCTAAAGATGGGGCCGACGCACATGCGCGGCTGATGAATTCGTCGTAGTCAATGACGCCTTCGGCCAGCAGGCGTCTGCTTTCCCAGATGATCGTGCCAGACCCGGCCAGTTCACCCTTCCACCAGCCATCCAACATCGGCCCACCCGACAAGGCAATTGCCGGAAGATCCATGGTCGCGGCCCCCATCAACAAAGCAGGCGTCGTCTTGTCACATCCCGTTGTAAGAACGACACCGTCCAAAGGGTAGCCGTGCAAGATCTCGACAAGGCCCAGATAGGCAAGGTTCCGGTCAAGTGCTGCAGTCGGGCGTTTGCCGTTTTCGTGCAGGGGGTGGATCGGAAATTCGATAGGGATGCCGCCTGCGTCGCGAATACCCGCTTTGATCCGGTCGGCCAGAAACAGATGAATTTTGTTGCACGGCGTTAGCTCAGATCCGGATTGTGCGATACCGATGACGGGTCGGCCAGATTGCAACTCCTCGGGGGTGAAACCGTTATTTTGATATCGCTCCAGATAAAGGGCCGTCATGGCCGGATTATTTGGGTTGTTGAACCATTCCTCTGATCGAAGCTTTCCGTTTGCTCTAAACTTGTCGCGATAATCGGCCATTGGAATGATATCTTTCGTTTAGTTGCTATAAGTTTTCGCCCGCTCCCCTAGGAGCATGAGGGGGAGGTCAATCTCGCTTCGTTCCATCCAGTTCAGGCCGTCAGGTCTTCTGGCAGAATATCGGATGGGATGTGCTGGTAGCAGACAGGCCGAAGAAACCGGCGGATCGACAACGTGCCAACAGATGTTGCGCCAAAATTGGTCGAAGCAGGATACGGTCCGCCGTGTACCATTGTGTCACTGACTTCGACACCTGTAGGGAACCCGTTTGCCAAAATCCGTCCAGCTTTACGCTCCAGTATTGGCATCAGGTCGCTTGCGATGGAACTGTCAGCTTTCGACATGTGCAATGTGCAGGTCAATTGCCCTTGAAGGTGGCGTGCACAGGTCAGCATTTCCGCGATGCCGGAGACGTGAACAACAAGGCCGAGCGGGCCAAAGACCTCTTCTCCCAAGACGTCGTTTGCAAGGAATTCTTTGGCTGTGGTGCTGAACAAATTGGGCGATGCATAGCGCGGATCAGCCTCGGTTCTTACCCACTCGTCCACGTTTTTCGCATTGGCCACTGCTTGGGCGCCGCCGCGATAGGCGCTTGCAATCCCGTCCGTAAGCATCGCCTGCGGGCCAACCTCGCGCAGCGCCTGTGTGGCCGCGTCACAAAATGCATCCGCGTCCGTCCCTGCGACAACGATAGCAAGACCGGGGTTGGTGCAAAACTGTCCAGCCCCCATTGTGAGCGAGGCTGCCCAGCCCTTTGCGATGTCACTTGCGCGTTCTGCAAGAGCATTTGGCAACAAGAACATTGGATTGACCGAGCCGAGTTCGCCAAAAAACGGTATTGGTTCGGGGCGTGCAGCACAAAGATCAAACAACGCCCGCCCGCCTGCAAGGGATCCGGTAAAGCCCACCGCCTTGATCAGCGGATGCTGGACAAGGGCTGTGCCGACATCGCGTCTGCCACCTTGGATGAGGCTAAAGATACCTGGGTCGACATCACATCGATTGATGGCAGCATGGATCGCCTCGGCCACGATTTCGCTTGTGCCCGGGTGGGCGGAGTGGCCTTTGACCACGACGGGGCATCCGGCTGCGAGGGCCGCCGCAGTGTCGCCGCCAGCAACCGAAAATGCCAAAGGGAAATTGGAGGCGCCAAAGACAGCCACGGGACCGATTGGGCGCTGCAACATATACAACTCCGGACGCGGGATTGGCTGGCGATCTGGCAAGGCTTCGTCATGCCGTCTATCCAGATAATCACCGTCGACAATATGCTGTGCGAAGAGCCGTAGCTGCCCTGTGGTGCGTCCACGCTCGCCTTGAAGGCGCGCTTCTGGCAGGCCTGTCTCTGCGCTGCCGATTGCGGTTATGTCATCGCCGCGCAGGTCGATTTCTTCTGCAATCGCGATCAAGAGATCGGCACGAGACTGTCGTGATGAACTTGAAAATGTGCCAAACGCCGCCTCGGCCAGATCTACGGCTTGATCCACCAGATCAACGGTTCCCACTGAAAAACGATGCGCTTCACCATGTGTCGGCGCAGATTGAAACTGATCGTGAGAAGAGATCCAAGCGCCACCAATCAAGTGGTTTCCATGTGGTGTAAAGGTCATAGCAATTGCCTTTCAGACAGGTTTTTCATCAATGCGCGGGCCCCAAAGACCCAAGGCGGACACACTGTGGACAGCGCAACAGTGTTGCGAAGTTCCCCAAGCGTGGGCGTCGAAACCGACACGACATCGCCGAGTTTATGCGTGAACCCCTGCCCAGGGGTGTCGCGGTCTTTGATCGGTGCGAACATGCTGCCCAGATAAAGCATCATGCCATCGGGGTACTGATGGTGTGGTCCCAAGGTCTGGCTGACTATGCTTTCCGGCGGGCGGCTGATTTCGCTCATCGCGCAGGTTTCTTCGAGCACAAACCCATCTGTGCCTTCGATGCTTAACCTGATGTCAGCGCGCTTGATATCTTCAAGCGTGAAGGCCGCGTCGAACACGCGAATGAACGGGCCGATCGCAGCAGAGGCATTATTGTCCTTGGCCTTTCCCAACAACAAGGCGGAGCGCCCCTCAACGTCTCGCAAATTGACATCGTTGCCCAGCGTCGCACCGCGGATCGTGCCGTCCGAGGACACAGCTAGAACGACTTCCGGTTCGGGGTTATTCCACTTCGACACCGGATGCAGACCGACCTGCGCAAAGGATCCGACAGACGACAGGGGCTGCGCCTTGGTAAACACTTCGGCATCAGGACCGATCCCGACCTCTAGGTACTGTGACCACAGGCCTTCGGCTTCCAGCACAGCCTTAACCTGGTGTGATTGCTTTGATCCGGGCTCAATGTCTTTAAGCGAACCACCGATGATCTTTGCAACATGTTCACGAATTTCGGCGGCGCGGGTCAAATCACCAGCGGCGCGTTCCTCGATGACGCGCTCGATCATGGACTTTGCAAAGGTAACGCCAGCGGCCTTGACCGCCTGAAGATCGCAAGGCGAAAGCAAGTGCAGCTGATCAGGCGCGCAGTTTGCATCACGTGATGTGTGTTCCAATTCCTCCAAGCTACAAATCAGGGTGCCCTCGATTGCGTTGAGGGTGGAATGGATGTCGCTTTCCTCAAGAAGGCTCGCCACTGTGGGAACCGCGTGGCATGTGATGTCCCAGACGTTTTCGTCACGTATGTGGACGACAGATGGTCCGATCCCCGGGCGCCAGACACGCCCGATATTTGTGCCGCCGGATTGCAATCCAAATGGGTTCTGTTGCACGTGATCCCCCCTAGTTCTGTTTTCCACGGCCATAGACCAACAACATCGTGATGATAACGACGCCGTAAATGATCTGGCGGTAAGATTCTGGCATTTGCATTATCGAGAGGACCGAATTCAGAAACACGATCAAAGTCGCGCCGATGAGGGTCCCCAGATAGCGGCCGCGCCCCCCCAGAATATGGGTGCCACCCAAGACAACGGCGGCAATCGCGGGCAACAGGTAGGGGGTTCCCATATCCTGATAGGCTTTGGCCGAATAGCCGGCCAGCAAGATACCAGCAGTGGAAGCACAGAGCGCGGATGCGACGAAAGATCCGACAATGACGCCGCGCGTGCGAATGCCCGAAAGATAGGCTGCGCCTTCTTTTACGCCGACCGCGTAGATTGACTTGCCGAACCCCGTTTTGGTCAGGACCACCGTGATCACAATCGAGACAAATACCCAGACGAAAATGGCAACTGGGATGCCTAGAATGGTATCAGCCGCCAGATACCGCATGAGCGCAGATGCCTCGGTCTGCGGCGCAAACCCACCCGTATGTGCAACCATCAAACCACGCAAAACGGAATCGACCCCAAGCGTAAAGATCATCGAGGGGATGCGCAGGAACGAAACGCCGAACCCGTTCAGGAGACCAACGGCCAAACCAACAGAAAGACCCGCAGGGATGGCCCAGGGGCCGCCTACGGTCGTTGCCATCATCGCCGCCGCCGTCATGGTCCAGGGGACAGACAAATCAATATGCCCAAGCAGTACCACCATCATCATGCCAGCGGCGCAAATGCCCAAAAACGATCCGATCTGCAGCTGTTGTAAAAGGTAGGACGGTGTGAGCAAGGGGGCAGTGCCCTGTGTCGTCAAGGTATAAGCCGTCCCAACCATCAGAATGACAAAGGTCGTTAGAAGCGCAATGATTAGCGGACGATCTGCGGGCTTTGAAAAGTTCAGTAAAGTCATCGGAAAAGCCCCAGTTTGTTTTTGACCTTGAATGTGCGCAGCGCGCCAAGGCTGACAGCCAAGAGAAGAACCAGTCCTTCGATAAGCGGTTGTAGCAACGGATCGATGGATAGGATGCGGAAGAAGAAGGAGATGATACGCAATATGAACGCACCGATCATTGACCCGATCGGCCCACCGGTGCCGCCCATCAAGGAGGTGCCGCCAAGCACAACGGATGCGATCGAATTAAGAGTGTAGGTTCCAGCCTGAGCAATGTCGGCGTTGCCAGAAGATGTTTGGATGGCCAAATAAAGCCCGCCACATGAGGCAAAGAAACCTGCAAGCGTAAACGCTGCGATCTTGGCCCGTTTGATGGGTAAACCAGACAGATGCGCCGCGCTTTCTGCTGACCCAATCGCATAGATCGTGCGACAGGTTACGGTGCGTTTGAACGGAATCCACACTCCCAAAGCAACGACCAGCAGGATAATCAGAGGCATCGGGATATTCACGAATGGCTGTATCCACGCGGCGTTTCCATTGTCGGCAAACCCGTAGGTTTCCGCAAAATCGAAAACAGCGTTTGTCATGGCCCAATTGAGATCGCCGTCGATGTCTCCGCCGGGGGAGGGGCGCAAAATCAGGGCAAGACCAATGGCGATGGCGCCAGTTGCCAAAGTCGCAATGATCGGTTGGATGCGACCATAGACCACGATCAATCCGTTCATCAGGCCAAATGCCGTGCCCGCCGCCAAGGTTAGAAAAGCGCCAAACAACATCTGCATTGGCGTGCCTGTCACAACGTGGGATGCAATCGTATTCGTCAGCGTCATGACAGCGCCGACAGACAGATCCAAGCCCCCTATCAGAACGGGGATGGTCTGGGCGATCGCGACAAATGCCAAAGCGACAACTTCATTAGAGTTCTGCACCAAAACGGCCGTCGAGAACCCACGCGGGTGCATCGATTGATAGGTAATGAACAGGATTGCAAATAGAACGAGCGCTCCTGCGAAGCCGCGATTTCGCAAGACGGTGGCTTTGAGTTTTCCAATCATACCGGGTCGTCCTTGTGAATATTCAGTGAGGCGGCAACGATTGCTTCTTCGGTGAGCGTATCGCCTTCCAGTTCCGAGACGACGCGCCCGTCGTACATGACGCAGACTCTGTCACAGCAGCCGATGAGTTCCGCGTAATCTGTCGAATAGAGCAGAACCGATTTCCCAGCTTCAACGAGATCGCGCATCAAGCGGTAGATCTCTTGCTTGGTTCCAACGTCAATTCCGCGGGTCGGATCATTCAGCAGAATGATGTCAGGGTTCAGCATCAACCACTTTGCGATCACCACCTTTTGTTGGTTCCCACCAGACAAAGTCTCGACCGGATCGTCGGCGCTTCCAACTTTGATTTGCAACAGCTCAATGGCTTTGGCGACGGCCTCGTCGGCCAAGCTGCTTTTGATGACACCTGCCTGAGAGACGCTGCTGTAATTGGGTAGCAAGACATTGTCGCCAATGGACAGATCCAACATCAAGCCTTCTGTTTTGCGATCCTCAGGCACCAGTGCAAGCCCTTGTTGCTTGGACTTTGCTGGCGAGGATGGTTTGTACGTTTTACCGTGAACCTTTATCTCGCCCGTCACGCCGCGCAGTGCCCCAAAAAGACCAAGCAACAGCTCTTTGTGTCCCTGTCCATCAAGCCCGCCGAGTCCAACAATTTCTCCTGCGCTCACTTGTAAATCCACGCCCTTAAGACTGTTTTCCCAACGCAAATCAGACACGGACAGGGTTGTTTTGCCGATCGGGTTAGCGCGTTTAGGCGGGTATTGAGCCGTGATTTCACGCCCAATCATCAATTGGACAATTTCGGTTTCACTCAACTCGCCTTTGTCAAAGGATTGGATATGTTGACCGTTGCGAAATACGGATAGGCGATCACACAAGGCGTCGACTTCTTTCATGCGGTGACTAATGAAAATGCAGGCAACACCATCTGCGCGTAGCTCGCTTATAAGTTCGTAAACGGTTTCCACGTCATTACTTGTCAGCGCAGAAGTCCCTTCATCCAAGATCAAAACACGCGGATTTTTGGCAAGGGCTTTTGCAATTTCAATCATCTGACGGCGCGAAAGGCTGAGCTCGCGAATTTGTGCGTCCGGATCGACATCCTCACACTTGATCCGCGCGAGCAGTTCAATCGCCATCTGGCGTTGTTTGCGCGTGTCGATCAATCCCAGCCGACGGGGCGGCTTATCAATGAAAATGTTCTCTGCAACGGTAAGGTCAGGCACCAACGACAACTCTTGAAAAATGCAGACGATACCATCTGCGGTCGCTTCAGCTGTAGAACGGTAAGAGACTGAGGTGCCGTTGTTCAGGATATGCCCTTCGCTTGGCTCCAAGACCCCCGAAAGGATTTTGATCAGCGTAGACTTGCCCGCGCCGTTTTCGCCGAGGATCCCGTGGATACTGCCAGGTTTGCATGAAAAATTTACATTGTCCAAAGCCGTGATCCCACCGAAATAGCGAGACACTCCGTGCAGCTGAACAATAGCGTCGGATGCGTTCATGATTGATATCTTACTGAAGAGTGCGTGGGTGCCGGGTGATATTTTGCAATCACCCGGCGCTTTGTTTTGTTAGCTGTCGGATTCGTCTTCGGCCATAATTGAAGGACCGGAGATGTTCACGTCGCAGGGTGGGAACTCGTTCACGGTGAAGAAGTTATCGGGAAGTTCACTCCAGAAATTCTTACCGTCTTCCAGCTCGTCATAGGTCGCAACGGGCAGCGGAACCGAGATCAACTGAGGCATCACATTGCCCTCAAGCGCCGAAACGGCCGCTTTCATCGCAATCGCAACCAATCCCGGTGATTGACCGATCGAGATCCCCTTGAGGCCATCATCGGAGTATTCCGAAAGGGCCTTGCGGTAGCCGTTCTCGGATTCACCTGACACAGGCACCCAAGGATGGCCGCTGTCCTGAAGGGCCTGAACCATTCCGTTAGAGCCGCCTTGTGCCACTACAGCTGCGAATTCGCCATGCACCGCGATGGCGTCGGCAACAACTTTTTGTGTCGTGCCATCATCCCACATGCCAACAACGGAAACCATTTCCCAATCGCCGCCATGGGCTGCGAAAACTTCGTTGATCCCGATTGAACGGTCGCGATCCACAGAGTTGCCCGGAAGGCCACGCACTTCCAAGATTTTGCCGCCCGTTACGCCTTTTGCATCCAGTTCGCCCAGAACAAATTCGGCATACATGCGCCCCATGGCAAGCTGATCTTCGTTGACCTGCATGACCTTGTCTGTGTCCAACACGTTGTCAAACGGGACAAGAACGACGTCGTTGCGATCGGCCAGACGGATAACACGGTCGAAACCATCGGGGCTAACAGCAATCGTGATGATCGCATCATAACCTTGGTTGATGAAGTCTTCGATCGCGCCCAGCTGTGCAGGTGCGTCTGTCCCGGTCGAAACGACCTTGAAGTCGGAAATCTTGTCAGCAATCGACGGGTCTTGCGCAAAGGCTTTGGCCGTTTTGATCATTTGGATGCGCCAAGTGTTTCCCACAAAGCCGTTCACGACGGCAACGCGGAACGGGCCTTCACGCTCTTCCCATTGCATGAATTTGGTGTCGGCGGTCCATGGTGCAAAGCAACCAGGGTTTACACCTGGACCCTCTACAATTTCTGGACCGGCAAAAGCGGCCCCGGCCATCAACGCCGCGCCAGCTGTCAAAGTTGCTAGTGTTTTGTACATTTTTTCCTCCCTGGAATGTTTTGGTACTGTCTCGCCTAGACAAGCATTTGATTTAGCTTGTTTTTATTGGTTTTCTGACGTATCGAAGTTCACGATCCCGTTCTCAAGATGTGACTTCATTAGATATTGGTAGGCGAGCCGATCGCGAGATTCTAACGCGCTGATGACGCCTTCATGCTCTTCAAATGTCGCCGTTTTGAAGGTGTCCGGGGTCTTCCCGTTTTTCATGATCCTGAGGATCACGGGCTTCATCAGGCCGTAGATATCCAAAATCGCCTTGTTGCGGAGCACACGGATCAGCCGGGTGTGAAACTCAAAATCATGTTCTGAGGCGACGTTGATTTCACTTGGCTCTTTCAGTTTGGAGTTGATCCGCCGCAGATCAGAAATGTCCTCATCTGTGATCTGGTCGAACAGTACCTCAACCGAGGACACCTCCAAGAGGCCGCGAAATTCCTGAATGTCTGAAAAGGTCTCAAGAGAGATGTTCATGACGTTGAAGGAGAACATTTCAATGGCGGAAGACATTCTGTTGTCGACGATTGTCGCGCCAACTTTTGGGCGGACCTCGACCACGCCATAGGTCTTCAAAATGCGCATCGCTTCGCGCACCGTATTGCGGGACGCGCCGAAAATTTCGCACAGCTCTTTCTCAGTCGGCAACTGATCTCCGACGGTTAAACCGCGCTCACCAATGAGCTGTCGCATTTGGTCAACGAGCTCGTCCACGGCAGATCGCGCAGCAGTAGATTTACTCATGTTGGCAATTTTGGTCATCGGTCTCTTTCCATTCTGGCTACGCATCTGTTCGCGCATCCGCTCGAATCTGTATGAAGTAACGGATAAGCATCTCGAGCTAAATTGTCCAATAAATAAATCCCATAACTGGAAAATAACGCAATTATGGCTTCAAAGGCAGCCTATTGACCAACAAATCAAAATGATTTTGGCGAAATATGATATCTAGTGGGTTCGGGCTCCTAGCTTGCAGCATCACTGACCCAAGCAGTAAGAACCCTCAGCTACGGCGTTCAATTGCCCATCTCGACAGCCGTCCGATTGCTGTCGGCCTCGAGGCCTTAAGCTATCGGAATGTCAGAGCGGTCATTCGATACGTCAAAGAAATATGGACTTTGGGCTCTGAGTGGCCGAGCGCACTCGCAGATGCGCGTATGATGGCGCTGCAAATACCGGAGGCACGTTTGGAGTCTTTTTGGGCCTTGTTCAGTTCAAGCGACAGTTTTTGGGGCTGCTCGATTACATTTACTCATATACAGGCCGCTTTTGACGCCGTCGACACGGTGACCGGACGCGCCAAGCGGCTTGGCGCAATTAACACCATCCGACGTGAACTAGACGGAACGTTGACCGGGGATGCAACAGATGTCGAGGCCGCGGTTGAGGCGCTCAAATCAGCCGGTTTTGAACTACGCGGGAAAAGTGCCGCGATAGTTGGTGATGTCGGAGGCGTTGGTCAGGCCGTTGTAAACGCGTTATGCGCAAACGGGTTGCACCAACTTACGTTGCGAGAACACGATCCGGCGCGATTGATGGCGGTGCAAAACCTGGTTCAGGCGCATTGCGGCGTCGCCCTTTGCGATACGATATAAGGCGGTTCATTGCTTATAAATGCAACGAACTTTGGAAAGAGTGCCGATGACCCGTGCCTTTCGCGCTGGACGACGTGAATGAGGCGCTTGTGGTGTGCGACATCGTTTCAGGCGATGGCCTATCGCCTCTTCTTACCCATGCTAAGTTAGGTGGAAGCTTGACCTTGACCGGTAAAAACATGAGCGCAGAGCAGATCAACGCGCAGTTGTCACAACTCAGTATGATTTAGAGTAGGTCGTTTTGCGGACCTTCACAGTCCTTGTTGGCAAGTCCGCTTTGTTCGTGCTCCTCTAGTTTGGTCCCTTCGCAGCGAAGAACCAATTTGGGATGGGCACCTGAAAGTGGGCTTGACTGGCTGTTCTGATGAATTCCGCTGCGTCGCCAAATGCGCGTTGATCTGCACCTGCGAAGAAATGCTGCGTCAGCAACATCGCCAAACATCAACGTCGGCTTCGCCGGCCTCTGTTAATTCGTGCAAGATGCGGCGAAGTGTTGGTCTGAAATCCACTGACGTCGGCATCATTGAATGGCCGCTTCCGTAACTTGGGCTGCGTCGCAGCATGAAATTTGCTACAACTGCGAGGAAATGCTGCGTGAGCAATAGCCGCGCATGCATAAGGCCGCTTCGTCCCGCTCTCCGGGCATACGCACCGAAAGCAGCGAAGGACCGGTATTTGAGCAACTCAGCACGCTCAAATTCTCGCAATATGATGGCAAAGCTGTCTTTGTCTGCGCTAGTAGTTCACCTGTTCGAAGCCGTAGTTGCCCTCATAGTCACGCCAATCGACGAAGACAGATCGGAAATAGATACTAGGGCAATTCTGGCCCCAACGTTCAAGTCCCACATGTGCCTCGGGTAGAGCAGCTATGGAAGATCGCTGCCATGCGAAATCGCCTTGGGTCCCATAGGTGCCGAGAACCACGGTCGCGCTTCGGTTGCAGTCACCATCGCGTCCGGACTCGTGTTGTCGTGCATACCGTACATCGAATACGCGGATGGACCGCACAAAATTGAACTCTGGCCCGCTGATATCGATGTCCGCGCGATCCTGAACGAGCTGCAGGGCGAGGTCGGTGGGAACGAGATTATCTACTGGCAAGGATTGGAGCGGTCGACGGCTGTCGGGCCGGTACAAGGCTTCAAAGATGCGGCCAGCGTTGTTTTGTAACCGATCGTTCTCGTAGGAGGCGCCCATGGGACAGCGCCAGATTTGCAGCGGTGGTTCGACCGGCCAAGGTGTAACCCGCCGGATAAATTCGGCGCGGGCCCGGGCGCAGGGGACGGAAGCAGGCCAGCCGCCAGACAGGCACAGGAGGATCGCGCAATCGATCGGGTATGTCTGAGCGCGGGCGGGTACCGGCAGTGAAAAACCTGTCGCGGTCAAAGCGACTGCGACCGAGGGGAAGAGCTTCTTGAGTAAATGGCGCATGGTGAGGAACCTCCGTGACAGGAGTCCAGCATACATACGATAATATACTATCGCAACGCTGAGTGCAAAGACGCATAATGAAGTTTATGTTAAAAGAACTGAGTTTTACTACTATTGACGCAAACCCGCTGACCAATTTGCTCGCAGCGACGGTTCAAATTGGGCCTTTATTTCCGATACCCCGTCATGCGGAGAAAGTCAGCTTTGGCGGTGATAGCATTAACTCAGACGAACCGCCGCACCTTTGCGGAGTAGTTCTCGAACGCGATGCCGTATTGATCCTTCAGCCAAGGTTCCTCAGAAAATGGCGCGGTAATAAGCACCACTATTCCAGCCAGTCCGACGACCATGGCCCAAGGCGCTGCTGATAAGATCATCCAGCCACATACTATGACAATGTCAGCCATATACTGCGGGTTCCGAGAGTAGCGGTACATGCCCTCGGTGCGTAGGGTACCCTTGGCTCCACCCGTCTGCTGCACCCCAAAATGTGAGACTTCCATCCATACGACGACGGTGCCGATCATGATGAGTGGCAGGCCGACGCCAAACCGCGCCCAACTCGGTATGGCCAGATCAGCCCAGCCCCAGACACCAAGCAGGATGAGAACCCCGAACAGTGTGAATGTTGGCACCCAGACAAGGAAAGGCGTGAGTGTCGTGTAGCGTTCTGGCGGCCATATCCGCCGATCAGGAAAAGCAATCGACCAGAGGATTCCTGCAAGGGTCATAGCAGCAACCCCAAGACCCAGAATAATGAGAAAGCCCTGCATCATGCCTCCACATGCTGGTAGTCGACTATTTCTCGCCGCTCTGCGAGGGCTTGCCGCACGATCTGGAAAGCGGACGACAGGAACAGTCCAGCCATGATTGTTGCGACGATCAGGTCAGGCCAACCTGTTGCGGTCCCCCAGACGCCCAAGGCTGCGAACATGACTGCGACGTTGCCGATGGCGTCATTGCGCGAGCATAGCCAGACAGACCGCACGTTTGCGTCACCGTCTTTGTAGCGCACCAGCAAGAACACACTGGCAAGGTTCGTGAGCAAAGCCAGAAAGCCAACAGCGCCCATAATCTCAGCTGTAGGAACCCCGACATAGAAGACGCGGTAGACGGTCGATCCGAGTACCCACAACCCCATGAGTAATAGACTAAACCCCTTGAATAGCGCGGCGTTGGTGCGGGCGCGAAGCGAGGTACCAATCACGGCCAGTGAAATGCCATAGGTCATCGCATCACCCGCGAAGTCGAGTGCATCGGCTTGCAAAGCCTGCGACTTGGCCAAGTGGCCCGCCGTCATTTCAACAGCGAACATCGTGGCGTTCAGGGCAATGACGATCCAGAGCCGCCGTTTGTAGTCGTCCGATACGCCGTCAAACTTGGCGTCATGTCCACAGCAACCGGCCATCAGATCGCTCCTTGCATTTCATGGGTTGTTTGCGTTGGAACGAGGTTTGCCTCGCCTCCGGGAATCTTCGGCACATGACCATTGCGCATCATCTTGACGCGGTGGTTCATCCAGTGCCGAACGAGCACGCGGTAGAGGATGCCCTTCACGCCAGTCAGCTGACGACGGGTTGCATAGAAGGTATCAGGATCGTCGAAGGTGCCGAAGTCGTGGTTGATGCCGGTCTTTTGGATGTAAGTGCTGGCCTCTCGCCATTCGACGTTCGGGTCCTGCAGGCAACCTGTGCCCGCACCGTAGGCGCAGAGAGATTGGCGCTCAGGAAAGGCACCTTGGAGAGCCGCGAGGACAGGGGCATCCAGAATGAAGCCCTCAAGGTTCAACCACTGACCATCATGAAAGACTTCGACCCACGAGTGGATGATGTTGCGGGGGGCAAGCGGATAGACCAGTTCCGGCACCACGCCGCGCTGCAGCCGCTTGTCGATGGTGAAGCCATGAAAGCGGCACGGCACACCAACGGCGCGCAGGAGCGCCATGAGCAAAGTGCCCTTGGTGTTGCACTGCCCGTAGCCGTCAGCCAACACCCTCGATGCTGGCAAAGCATCATCGGAGTTGTAGCCGAAGCGAATTTCGTTTCGCACGAAGTCATACACAGCGCCGATCCGGTCAGTCTGTGAAAGGCTCAGCCAGCCCCGGTCAGCGATAAGGCGCTGAATGGGTGTCGCTTCGAAATCCAGAAGGGGTGTCGGGGACATGTATTGGTCGGTCATGACGGCCTCTTGAGTCTGTGTCCCACCTTATCTACAATCTCTAGTGACTAGAGGTTCAAGAGGTTTCTTAATGTTTTCTATCGGCGAGCTTTCAAAGCGCACAAAGGTCAAAGTTCCAACGATACGCTACTATGAGGAAATGGGGCTTCTGGCCGAAGCCGAGCGCACGAGTGGCAATCAAAGGCGCTACGACAAAGCGGGGTTGGAACGGCTGAGTTTCATCCGCCATGCACGCGACCTGGGTTTCTCGATTGAGGCGATCTCATCGCTCATTGAGCTACAAGAGCACCCGGACCAATCTTGCCAGGCCGCAACAGAAATTGCCACCTCTCAACTTGTGGATGTGCGTGAGAAAATCAAGCGACTTAAGCTATTGGAAAAGGAGCTTTCGCGCATAACCAAGGGCTGTGATGGACACGGGATCTCGGAAGACTGTTATGTGCTTGCGTCTCTTGCCGATCATGATTTCTGCAGCAGGGATCACTGACGCCGATAGCGGACTTTTCAAACCGCAACCGCAACCGCAACAGAAGTTTTGTCCGACGTTTCTTACCTAAATGCCAATATTTTCGCATCGGCATTATCTGTATGGCGGCATCACATATCGCCTCGTCAGTGGCGCCAGGCCGAGTGCCTGTCGACTGAACATGATCCGCATGGCAGCTTAGTATCATGGAAAGATATTTCTCCTTAAAGATGCCCGGCGCTCTGTTTTTAAAAAACGTTTTGTTGTTCAGCCTCGCTGCTTTGGCCCCGGTTCTTTTACTCTATGTGTTGCTTGCTCCCGGTTTCGCGCCGGCGTTGGCGGCGGGCGGCCCCACTCTTGGGCGATTTATTCGGCAGGTTGTCACCAATGGTCTGCCAGTTGTCTTTGCCGTGAACTACGTGAGCTTCTTTCTTTTCGCCCTCGCGCAGCGATCCATTGTCAGCCATCGAGATCCAGCTGTTTTTCTGTTGCTAGATCTGACAGTCCGGGTTGCGCTCTTCCTCGGCCTCCACGCCCTAATCTACGTTTTCTCCGCTGATTGGTTTGGTTCGTTCAGCGGCAGCCGCGCGACCGCGTTAAGGGTGGTCGCACCGACACTGTCGCGCTCTGCGTTTTTCGAAAACATTTCCGGTGTCTATCTCTATGCCACGTTGGTGGGTGCGTTGCCTTTGTATGTGTCAGCGATCAACCAGTCGGCGAGCCTGCGCCCACTTGTCGGTCTCTTTCCGCAGAAAACCGGCGCTGCAGCGTTCGCTCTACTAGCGCTCCTGCTGTCAGTGGTATCATTGACACTTGTCGCGGAACTCATCGCGCATCTGCAAGGCTAGGTCGCCGAATAGGGACTTTTCGAGCGTGGTTGGCGCATTTGTTGCGCAAGGGCGACCAGCCAAATGCCCGCAAGTGCGGCGCTCCAAAGCGCGTTCCAACTTGCCATCGATAGGGTCAGAAATTCCCAAGCAACTTCGTCACACATCACCAACTTCGACGGCCCGCTTGCCGCGGACGGAAGAAGATCAGCACCCGACAGGTTCGACATATCAAGGCCGGAGCCTGTGCAAGAGGTCGGCCCTTCCCACCAATCCCGTTCGACGCCGGTGTGGAAGATGCCGAGGGCCGCGGTCGTTGCCGCTGAAGCAGCACCGACAACCAAGAGCGGCAAAACGGGCAGGCCGATGAGCAACAGCAGACCGACACCGATCGCAACCCCATGAGGATATCGTTGCCAGAGACACATTGCACAGGGGGCATAGCCCAAAGCCTGAAATACGAAGGCAGCCAGAAGCAACACTGCCGACCCCGCAGCCGCGACCAGACCAAGTTGCTTACCTGAAATGCCCAAATCATCGTCCCCTCAAAGACCAAGAGCATACGCAACACCGGGTCAGCGAGCGATTGCTTTTCAGCATCAACGCATACCTCCCTAAAATCATGATTCCACGAGAAGAAATGTATCAGTTTGTAAAGTTGACCCCATATGTGACGCAGCAGTATTGCTGGACGCCGTTGTTGTCCCAATTTCAGGCCGATCATGGATTCCAAGAAGCGATCAACACTTTTGACGATCGGTGGAATCGTCGCGGGCTACGCCGCTCTACGTACGATACCATCTCTTTTGCCAGAGAAACTGGAACTAGAGCCCCTTACTTCTCCTGTGGGATTTCGCAAATACGTTGCCGGCGAAACATCTGGCGGGTTTGACCCCTTTGTGGGTTTGGGCACTACGGAGAGCGCCGATGTAACAGCGCAGAAAGCTGCGGCGTTGAAGAGAGTGTCTGCAGACCTGTGTGATGCACTTTATGGCAATATTGACGCCACGGCATCGATCGTTCCGATGGCCTCTTTCTCAGACTACTATTGTCCCTTCTGCCGGGTGCAGACCAAGCGCCTGGCGGGCATGGCAGAGGACATGCACGACCAGGTTGCCGTTGCATGGCACGAGCTTCCGCTGCTTGGGGACAGTTCGAACCTGGCGGCCAAGGCCGCTTTGGCGGCAAAACGACAAGGGGCCTATGTCACGTTCCATGAGCGATTGATGACGACCCCGTTTCAGGCATCAGAGGAGTATCTCGTCCGCTTGTCGGATGATCTCGGTGTCGACAGCGCACAGTTGATCGCCGACATGAACAGCGCCGCGATTGCGCGAGAACTCGAAAACAGCGCGGCCCTTGCCCGTGTGTTTGCCTTTGTCGGGACACCGGCGCTCGTGATCGGCCGCACCGTCGTCCAAGGCCAGATCAGCGATAAGATGATCCGACAAATCATCGATCTCGAACGCGAGGAGGGTTGGGATATTGCCTGTCGTTCAGCATAATGCGGTGTCGGCGCGGTCTTTCTCGCGACCCGCCGTAGGCGGCGCACTCTGGGTGCAAGATGCATAGACGGCGTTTCCTGCTTTTGTCATCGGCTTTGACCCTCGCCCCGGGACTGTCTGCGGCTGCGACCCGGACGGTCTGGTCTGCGCCTGAGGCGGCTGCCGCACTGGCAGATGGCGACATCTCCTTGATCGATGTCAGATCCCGCCCGGAGTGGCAGGACACAGGCCTCGCTGAAGGGGCCTGGCCAATCAGCATGCATGAAGACCGTTTCGAGGAGCGGCTCTTTGCGGCGCGGGACCTCTCACACACAAGGCCCGTCGCTCTGATTTGCGCAACCGGAGGCCGCAGCGCTCGGCTGTTGGCCGCCCTCACACGGGCCGGATATGCAGGCTTCATCGACGTCTCGGAAGGCATGCTTGGCTCACGTAGAGGCCCGGGTTGGATTGCACGCGGTTTGCCAACAACCGATCTTAGCATGGCGCTCACCCATTTGCCTGCCTCGTTGCGCTGAGCATGCGAGAGCGCTTTCATATCGGCAGGTGGATCCTGATCCTGACTGTCATTTGGCTCGGCGGCTTACCGGGACAGCCCGCCTCAGCGGCAGAATCAGAGATGTTTTCAAACCCCGCCGTTACAGCGCGCCTGATTTCGGCAGAGGATGGAATTGCCCCGGACGCCGCCTCCGTTTCGCTTGGATTGGCCCTGGAATTTGGGGAGGGATGGAAGGGATATTGGCGAACGCCTGGAGAGGTTGGGCTGGCTCCTGCCCTCGATTGGGCCGGGTCCTCGAATCTCAGCTCCGTGGACATCCTCTGGCCCGCACCGGAGCGCTATGAGGCCTTCGGGATCGAGAATTTCGGCTATGCCAATCAGGTTGCCCTGCCGCTCCGCGCGACCTTGGAGACAGCGGGTGAAGCGCTCAACTTGCGCGCTCGGGTTTCCTTGCTCACTTGTTCAGACGTTTGCGTGCCCCACGATTTCGCTTTGTCACTGGCGCTGCCCGAGGGCGTTGGAATCGACACGGGTTCGGCCGATATTATCGCCAGGTTTGTCGACCGCGTTCCGCTGGGTCCTGAAGATAGCGACATCCGGATCTCTAGTGCGGCCATTGACGATCAAGCATCCGCGCTGACTGTGACCGCACGGAGCACACGCGCATTCCGGGACGTTGATGTCTTTCCGGAGTTCGGCCCGCTCGTCACTTTCGGCAAGCCGGATATCCGCCTCAACCAAGACCGAACGGAACTCTGGGCGCAAATCCCGATCAATGCCTGGTCCGAGGAACATCCAGCCCCTTTGATCACGATCACGGATACGGCGCGCGCGGTGACGTCCCCCGTATTGCTCACCACGGAGGCCCCTGCCCCTCCCTACGTCATTGCTGGTGCGCAGGCAGGTCTTCTCAAGCTGATTGCCGTGGCTGGCATTGCTTTTCTGGGAGGATTGATCCTGAATGTGATGCCCTGCGTTTTGCCAGTTCTGTCGATCAAGCTCGCCTCCGTGCTCAAAGCATCCGGCCAATCGCGGGACATCACCCGCAAAGGATTTCTGGTGTCCGCCTTCGGTGTTCTGACATTCGTTTGGGGTCTAGCGGCGGTCTTGCTGGCGCTCCAATGGGTTGGAGTCTCGATCGGCTGGGGCATGCAGTTTCAGAACCCCATTTTCGTGAGTCTCATGTTTGTCGTGATCGTAATCTTCGCGGCAAACCTCTTCGGTGCTTTTGAAATAGCCTTGCCGCAGGCCGTGCAGGACCGCTTGGGAGCCGGCAGCGCAGGATCTGGATACGCGGCGGATTTCGGCACAGGTTTCCTCGCTGCTGTCCTTGCAACGCCTTGCTCCGCACCCTTCCTCGGGACTGCGATCACCTTCGCCCTCGCAGGGACACCCCTGGACGTTGCCGTGATTTTCACGGCCCTCGGCCTTGGATTGGCCCTCCCCTATCTGGTGATCGCCGCACGCCCCGAATGGGTCTATCTTCTGCCCCGGCCGGGCCGCTGGATGCTCTTTGTCAGAGCCGGTCTCGGCTGTCTTTTGTTGGCGACGGCAATCTGGCTCCTGTTCGTTCTGGTCGGCGTGGCAGGCGCGCTTGCGGCCGCGGGGGTGTTTGCAGCAACTGCAGCCTTGGTCTTGGGCGCCTCTGTGCAGTGGCCAAAGCCGATGTTGCGCCGCGTGTTCCTGACGATCTCCTTTCTGGGTGCGGTCCTGAGCGCCGGCCTGATCGCATCGCCCGAGCGTCCGGACGCGACGGCGAATGCGCCATCACATTGGCAAGCCTTCGAAGTTCAGAACATCGCCCGGCATGTTTCCGAAGGACGTGTCGTGTTCGTGGATGTCACGGCTGACTGGTGCCTGACATGCAAAGCCAACAAATCCCTGGTGCTTGACAGAAGTCCTGTGCTGGACCGCTTGCGGGATGGGACGGTGATTGCCATGCAAGCGGACTGGACCCGCCCAGACGATACCATCTCGCGGTTTCTTGAGCGGCACAATCGCTATGGAATCCCGTTCAATATTGTATTCGGTCCCGGTGCCCCTTCGGGCATCGCGCTGTCAGAAGTGCTGACCCCGGCTTCGGTTCTCGACGCGTTGGACGCTGCCGCGACCCGCAGCATCGCTTCGGATTAGAAATGGGATGCAAGTGTTACATCCGCTTCAAAACCATCCGAACGCCCGCGCGGGCATCCAGAGGCCCATGAAGATCATCATCAAGTTCTCCGTGAGCGAGACGAACCCCAGAGGCACGTTCGACGCCCCGCCAACGCAGGCGCATTTGAGCTCCCGTTTATCGATGTAGACGGCCTTGAAGACGGACACCGCGCCGATCGTGCCGATAAAGAGCGCTATCGGCGCGCTGATCCAGACCAAAGCGCCCGCGACCATGAGAACACCCGCAATGGCCTCGCCGAACGGGTAGACATAACCGTAGCGCACCCAGCGTTGGGCGAGCAGATCGTAGTTCAGGAACATGGTGGAGAAGCTCTCGATATCCTGAAGTTTCTGGACCGCCAGAAAGCACATCGAGATCGCAATGAACCACTCGAAGGTGCGCAGCGTGAAAAGGGATCCGAAACTGGCCCAGCTGAGGCCAAGCGCCATCAGAAACGCCATTGAAAAAATCGCGACGACAGGCTGATAGGAAGTGTCGTCCTCCTCGGGCACATCTTGTCTGAAGTGCTTGCGCAGGGCTTCATAACCGCCGATCCGCTCGCCATCCATAAAGGTCTGTGGGGTTGTCTCGACCCCGTGTTCCTCCAGGAAAGCATCGGTTTCGGCTCGCGACGTCAGATGGTGATCCTCGACCTCGTAACCTTCGCGCTCCAACAGATCCTTTGATTTCAGACCGTAGGGGCAAAGGTGGTCGTCCATTACCATGCGGTACAGGACCGCCTCTCTGGTCGATTGGGAATTGTCCTTCGGCATAATGTACCCTCCGATCGGTCAGGTTTTGCAGGTCCAGTAGCCCATGAAGCCCACGGCCAGCGCCGGATCACCGCTCAGTTTGAACAGCAGTGTCGCGCCTTCAGCAGAGTCTCCCTCGCCCGGCGTGATGGTCAATTGACCCCCATCGGTGCCAAGTACGCCGCCGTTGGAGATGTCGCCCTCGGCGTCGAACATCACCAGCGAGCCAGAGATTTTCGTCACGCCCTGCCCGCTGCCGTCGGTGGCCAGAATGGGATCGGCGTTGACGGCCCGCACGAAGGTACAGGCGACACTTGACCCGAGAGCTCGGGCGATCTCATCGGTTGACAGAGGTGCTGGCCGAATACCTGCAATGACCGGTGTAGCGACCGCCTGTATCAGGCTGTCTATGCTGGCGGGGCCTGCAGACGCACCCAGCGGCCAGTCAGACCCGGCTTCACCGTTTGTCGCAATATCGGCGAGCAAATAGCGCATCTCCGAGATTTCGCGGTTTTGAGCATGCACAATCTCGGTTGCCAGTGCGGCAACCCGTGGATCTGTGATTTCCGCCCGTTCACTGGTCATGATCGCGATGGAATGGTGCGGGATCATCGCGCTCATCCAGCTTTCGTCCTGTACGGTTTCCTGGCTTCGAACCAGCCACAGGGCACCGGCAAACAGAACGGCCGACCCGGCAAAGATTGCAGTGTTGACGGTTGTGTTTCGGTACATGCCGAGCATGAAGGTCAACATGACAATTGCCATGGTCGCGCCCATCACAAAGGTCATGTAGAAGCGTGTCTCACTCCAATAGACATGCTCGAATGCGTAGGTGTTCAGGTACATCAACCCGAACATCAAGGCGGTGGAAGTGCCGACCATCGCAAAGAAGCGACCATAGGAGGATTGCGCGTGGTCGTGCGATTTGGCATTGGCCTCCTCATGGGAATGCTGGGTTTCGAATGTAGATTCTGACATCGGAATTCCTCTCCTTCACCAAGCGAACAAAGTTCCAGCGCTGGAAGGTTCCCAATCCAAGCTATTTTTTTCGTGTTACTCCGTCGCGCCTGCCAATTCTCCCAAGATCGGGCAATCCGGGCGATGATCACCGTGGCAGGCATCGACGAGGTGCGACAGTGTTTCCCGCATCTCCCGAAGCTGCGCGATCTTGTCATCGATGGCCGACAGATGCTCTTCGGCGATGGCCTTCACCTGAGCACTCTCCCGCGTTTCGTCCTCGTAAAGGCTCAGAAGGACACGGCAATCCTCGATCGAGAACCCGAGCGCCCGGGCGCGACCGAGAAAAGCCAGTTTATGGAGGTCGGTTTCCCGAAACGCGCGGTATCCGTTGTCGCTTCTTTGCGGCCTGATCAGGCCGATATCCTCGTAGTATCGGATGGTTTTTGGTGGAATGCCGGACCGGTCCGCAACTTCTCCAATATTCATGTCCTTGCCCTCCTATTCAGCAGGTTGCGATTGCGTTTCGATCCGCGGCGCAGGGGGGGTCGCCTCTTCGCGCATCGCGGGGGTGATGCGGCGCAGACGCAGGGCGTTTGTCAGAACCGAAACAGAGGATAGGGCCATGGCACCCGCCGCAAAGACCGGCGACAGAAGCAGCCCAAAGGCCGGGTAAAGAACGCCTGCGGCGACCGGGATCAGCGCGACATTGTAGCCAAAGGCCCAGACCAGGTTCTGGCGGATGTTCGTCATGGTCCGTTTCGAGACCTCGACAGCATTCACCACACCGCGCAGGTCCCCTGACATCAGCACAACATCCGCGGATTCGATGGCAACGTCGGTGCCTGTGCCGATGGCAATGCCGACATCGGCGTGCGCCAGGGCCGGCGCGTCGTTGATCCCGTCGCCCACGAACGCGATCTTTCGGTCCCCGGCCCGCAAATCATCGAGCGCGGCCACCTTGCCATCGGGCAGGACCCCGGCAATCACGTGATCGATCCCGGTCTCACGCGCGATGGCCTCGGCAGTTTCCTGTTTGTCGCCGGTAATCATCGCAACTTTGAAACCGCGATCATGCAGGGCGGCAATGGCCTCCTGGCTCGCGCGCTTCACAGGGTCCGCGACAGCGATCACCGCCGCCAGTTCGCCGTCTATGGCCGCATAGAGCGCGGTCCGACCGCGGCTTGCAAGATCCTTTTCCCTATCCATCAGCGCGGCGATCTCGATCCCTTCGCGGCGCATGTAACGATCCGCACCGACCAAGACCTCTTGGCCCTCGACTGTCGCGGCAACACCGTAACCCGTGACAGACCGAAAGCCCGTCGCAGAAGGCACAGCAACACCGTCGCTTTGCGCGCCGCGGAGAATGGCCTCGGCAATCGGGTGTTCGGACTGTGCTTCGACGGAGGCAATCAGGCCGAGAACGCGCTTCCGATCGAAGCCGTCTGCCACGATCACATCGGTAAGGGTCGGCTGGCCTTCGGTGACGGTCCCGGTCTTGTCGAGCGCGACGACATCGACCTCTGACAGCGCTTGAAGCGCATCACCCTTGCGAAAGAGCACCCCCATTTCCGCCGCGCGGCCGGTGCCCACCATGATCGATGTCGGCGTGGCCAACCCCATGGCGCAGGGACAGGCAATGATCAGAACGGACACACCGGCCACCAGTGCAAAGGCAAGCGCGGGGTCAGGTCCGACGGTCAGCCACACAAGAACCGTCAATGCCGACAAGACCATGACAGCCGGGACGAACCACAGCGTCACACGATCCACAAGGCCCTGGATGGGCAGTTTGGCCCCCTGCGCTTCTTCGACCATGCGGATGATCTGCGCGAGCGTTGTGTCCGCCCCGACCCGGACCGCTTGGAAGGTCAAGCTGCCGGTCCCGTTGACGGTGCCGCCCGTGACGTTTGCCCCCGCGGATTTCGCAACGGGGACCGGTTCGCCCGTGATCATGCTTTCATCGACGTTGCTGGACCCCTCGGTCACCGCGCCATCCACCGGGATCCGCTCTCCGGGGCGCACAAGGATCACGTCGCCAACAGCCAAGGCATCGACATCCACTTCCTCTGCCGCTCCGTTCCGAATGACACGGGCGGTGCGCACCTGCAGACCCAGAAGCGCCTGAATGGCGGCTCCGGTACGACCTTTCGCACGCGCCTCCAGCCAGCGTCCGACCAGGATGAGAACGACGATCACGGCCGCAGCCTCGAAATAGACCGCACGCACGCCTTCGGGCAGAAGCGCTGGCAAGAAGGTGGCAACCACGGAATAGACCCATGCGGCCCCCGTGCCGACAGCCACGAGACTGTTCATGTCAGGCGCACCCCGAAAGAGTGCTGGGACGCCTTTCGTGTAGAAATGACGCCCCGGCCCGAACAGGACGATCGTCGTGAGAAGGAACTGAATGATCCAGGAGGTCTGCGTCCCGATGCTGCGCTCGATCACCATGTGAAAGGCAGGTACAAGATGCGCGCCCATCTCGAGGATGAAGACCGGGAGGGTGAGCACCGCTGCAAGCAGGACATTGCGCCGCAGTCCGTCCGCCTCTTCCGCCTTGCGTTCCACCCGGGATTGGCTGGCGTTTGCTTCTGCAATCTCCGCCGGGTAGCCGATGGCCGCGGAGGCCGCCATGAGGTCCCCGGGCGATACTGTCCCTTCGAGATACTCGACCATCGCCGTCTCGGCGGCCAGATTCACAGTGACCGACACCACACCGGGAAGGTCGGCAAGCGCCTTGTCCACCCGTCCCACGCAGGACGCACAAGACATGGACGCGATGTTCAGGGTGATCTTCGCCGTCCGGGCCGGATAGCCCAGTGTTTTCAACGTTTCCGCAGCCTTGGTCAGATGAGCTGGCGTCTCGACAGACAGGCGCGCAGTTTCAGAGGCAAGATTGACGGTGACGCCGGCCACGCCCTCCAACCCAGACAAAGCCTTTTCAACACGGCCCACGCAGGAGGCACAGGTCATGCCCTCTATGCTCAGCGTTTTCTGGTGTCTTTCGGTCATGGCGGTTCACCTCAATTCGAGCTTCAAGGCGAATATAGGGCTTCCAGTCACTGGAAGCTCAAGGGCAATTCACAAAAACATTCAGCCACCCGTGTGAAGGGAGCATAACCTGTTTGTAACCAGCTGTTTCCAAATAAAATGTATCGGAATGTAAACTTGCTGTCCCGCCCGCTTGTCAGATATCAGAGGGCTCGGAGGTCCAACCATGCACGTCCAAAAGACACAAAATCACGGAACCGGAACCAAAATCATGCATGCCGGGATGTGGATCTGCTGCGCGGTCATGGTTCTGCCCCTGCTCGTCTTCTTCGCAGGCGGTGGGACCATCTCGGGGCTCTCCACCAGCCTCGGTGTGCTGGCCCCAATCCTGCTGTGTCTCGCGGCTCATGGGGTGATGTTCTTTTTCATGGGAAAATCCTGTCACGGGACCCGCCAGCCGTCGGATGCGATATCCCCCGAAAAACGCGCGGAGCCCCAGGCGACAGACGCTTGACCTTCCACCTGCTGGAAACCCTAAGCCTCTCCTAACCAAGGAGGGTCATCCATGAAATTCCATGTCCCGGACATGAGTTGCGGTCATTGCACGGCCGCTATCACCCGAGAAATTCTCGCGCTCGACCCGGCGGCGCAGGTTACCCCTGACCTCACCGCCCAAACTGTTGCCGTGGAGACACGCCAGACCGGTAGCGCTGTCGCAAAGGCGATCGAGGCGGCTGGCTACAGCACAAACCCGGTCTGATCCTATTGCTTGGCCGCGCGGGCCTCTTCCGTCAGCCGGATCATCTGGTCCGCGTCGATGACACCTGGAACCAGCGCATCGCCGATCACGAAGGACGGCGTCCCGTTAAAGCCAAGGTCGCGGCTCATCTCCATCGATGCAGAGATATGGGCGTCAATCTCAGGCGCCTGCATGTCGCGACGGAGTTGGGCGATATCGAGCCCGACCTCTTCGGCCACGCGGATGACGCTCGCCTCTTCCGCGCGGCCCTGCATCCCCATCAAGGCCCAGTGGAATTCCTCGTACTTGCCCTGTTCGCGCGCGGCCAGCGCGGCGCGGGCAGCAAAGACCGACCCCTCGCCGAGGATCGGCCACTCCCGGTAGACCAGTTTGACGTTCGGATCTTCGGCGAGCAGCGCTTCGATCTCTGGTTTCACGCGGCGGCAATAGGGACAGTTGTAGTCGAAGAACTCGACCACGGTCACATCGCCATCCGGGTTGCCGAGGACCGGCGCGTTCGGATCGTTCTCCAGAACATCCCGGTTTTCAGACAATACGCTTGCCGCCGCTGCCGCCTGGCGTTGCTGTTCGCGTTGTTCGATGATCTGAACCGCCTCGAGCACAATCTCGGGGTTCTCGCGAATGGCCTCGAGCACCAGCTCTTTCACCCTGTCCTCACTCAGCGTGTCAGCCTGCGCGGCCAGTGGCAGTGTCACAATGGCGAGTATCGCCATCGCCTTGGTGATTTGCATTCTAATTCTCCCTGCTGCGCGTCTCGCCTTCCGTCCGCACAGCTTGCATGTCCTGAATCCGTTCGGGCCAAGTTGATTTGATGTACCCCAGGATGTTCCAGATTTCCTGATCGCTCAGTTGATCCCCGAAGCCGGGCATCCCGCTGTCGAAGTCCATGCCCTGCGCCGCCATGACAGCGCGTCCCCCGAGCTTGGTGTAGTCAAACAGCAGCTGGTCCCCGTGGTGCCAGGTATGCCCGGTCTCGTCATGCGGCGGCGCGGGCAATCGCCCGTCTTCGCCCGGGCTACGCCAGTCCGGCTGACCCTCGAGATTGGCACCGTGGCAGGCCGCACAGGTCTCGGCATAGAGCGCCTTTCCGGCGACAATGTCGATGTCTTCGGGCATGACGCCGCGCTCGGACTCGGCAGCTGCGCCGGTCCAGACATAGATCCCTGCCCCGAGGAGAAGCAGCAGTCCAATGCCCAGGGAGAGCGTAGCCCGGGTCACGCAACATCGACCCAGGTCATCATGCCCGAGGCCGCGTGCGAGAGCATGTGGCAATGCAGCAGCCATTTGCCGGGATTGTCCGCGACAAAGGCAATGTCCCGAACCTCGCCGCGCTGAAGCAGCGTGGTGTCTCTCAGAGCTCCGAGGCTTCCGTCAGCTGCAATCTCGTGGAAATGCATGCCATGCAGGTGCATCGCGTGCGGGAAGGAGGTGTCGTTGGTGATCTTGATCCGGACCGTTTCGCCCCGTGAAAGAGATGCCAATGGAGAGCCGTCCATGCCCCCAACCGATCCGTTGAAGGCCCAGAATTGCCCGGCTTGCATCATGTCGCGCATCGATGACATCCGACCGCCCATCATCGCGCCTCGCATGCCACCCATGGCCCCACCTTCCATGCGCAAAGCGATGTCTCTCGCTTCGGCCAGATTCGGCACAGGAACAGGATTCGGTGGCAATGCCAGCGGCGCTGCGCGGCGCGCGCGCGTGCCATCTGATCGCACCTCGAAGGCCACTTGAGAGAAACTCTCGTCACGGTCGAACTGTACGATATGCCCGGCGCCACCCACCTCTGCGACGACATCGACAATCAGATCGATGCGTTGGGCGGGGGCGAGAAGAAAAGTCCCGTCAATCGGCTGTGGCTGACCCAAAGGCATGCCGTCCAAGGCAACAATCCAGCCGTCGAGCCCGTCCAGCCCCAGTTGAAACACCCGTGCATTGGCAGCGTTGATCAGTCTCAGCCTAAGCCGGTCGTGCCGCGCCACGTCGCGCGACAGGTTATAGCGCCCATTCGTGGTGATGTAGTTCCCGAGCCGGCCTGCATGACTGAGATCATGCATGGCCCCGAAGGTGTCCGGAATCTGTGCGGTCTCGGGATCGATCAACCAATCATCGAGGATAAGGACCTCCTCATGATCGATGTCGAGCGCGTCGGGCTCCTCCACGATCAGCGCTCCGTGCAGTCCACGGGCGACCTGCTCAAACGACCGGTTATGGGAATGGTACCAGTAGGTGCCGGCGTCGGGGGCCACGAAGTCATACTCAAAGCTCTCTCCCGGAGGGATCGCATCCTGCGTCAGGCCCGCCACGCCATCCATGGCGTTCTCAATGCGAATGCCATGCCAGTGAACCGAGGTCGGCGCCGGCAGGTCATTGACGATCCGCCGGGTTACCCGAGCCCCTTGTGCAATTCTGATTTCCGGGCCGGGGGCGTGCCCTTCAAAGCCCCATACCGTTGTCTTTTCATATTGCTCCGGCAGCAATTGGAGATCGGTGACGCTGGCTCTCAGCGTCACCAATGTCGTCTGTGCGGACAGGGCCTGCGGCAACACCGCCAAACCGGCGGCACTCATTTTGAGAAAGTCACGTTTTGTCAGGCTCATGTGGGCACCGTAAGAACTGAAGTGAAGATGGCTGTTGCGAATAGAATGACGCCAACGCAGAGCCATTCCAAGGAAATCGACTTTGACAGTTGCGGGCCGACGCCGGGATCACCCCGTTGAAGAGCCGGTACGAGACGCACCTTATTGAGTGCTGCCAAAGCCAACAGCAATGCCACAGCGGCAAGCTTTGCCAAAAGCCACAGACCGTAGCCGGTTCCGAACAGGGCTGAGACGGATCCCACCAGGCGCCAGGTCATGATCGCGCCGGCAACGACGAGGAGCGGAACGGCGACAGCGGCGATCTGGCCAAAGCGATGACCGAGGGCTGCGGCGTCACCCAAAGTGTACGCGGACCGCGAGAGGCGGCTGAGTGGAAGGAAGATGCCAATCCAGAATGCCGCGGCAATGAGATGCGCAAACAAGACACTCTGAAACCACAGCCGATCCTGGCTCGCCACATGACCGATCTCGCAAAAGCTCCAGATCGCGACAGCGCCGCCGACCGCAGCGACCCATAGCCAACGCCCGCCGATCGCAGCGCCGAGAACAAGTGTCCCGAGACCGAGGAGCCGGAACAGCAAAGCCTCTCCGGGTGGGGTCTGCCATAGAAGTGCCAGAATGGACGGATCGACCATGCCGGAGACGTCATCCATGAGCACGGCACCCCGGACGGCAAATCCCAGAGCGGCCATAGCCACCGCCAGTGCGGCAAAGCCAATGGCCCAAATGCGCGCTGCGCGATCGAGTGCCGACATCTGGTCGGCGAGAACAAGGCGACAGAGGATAAGGCCTCCGCTCGCGAGGACCCCGAGATAGAGGAAGAACTTGGTGGCAATCGCGGCCAGGCCCCAGAGATCCGGCACGCCTCACTTCACCTCGAAGGAGAAACTGCCGGTCATGGGATGACCATCGACGCCCAGCCCGCGCCACTCGATCTGGTAGAGACCGGACCCCATCGGCACGAGCGGCAAGGAGAATTCTTTCACGAAGCCAGATTGTGCGCCGAGGTCGAGCGTTTCGACATGGGTGTCCGCATGGGTCATTTCGACTTTCGTCAAACGCATCCCGTCGTTGAACCGCATCTCGAGTGTCTCGGGCACGTTGTCCAGGACCGCGCCATCGGCAGGTGTCATGCTTTCTTTTTCCGAATGCGCCAGAGCGTTCGTTCCGATCATGGCCAAAAAAACGGCAATTCCCAATATTTGCTTCACGCGACTATCCTTCACTTGGTTGCTCACTCAGTTTATCCCGTTCGCCCGCTGCAATTCACGGACATAAGCGACGATCATCTTTACATCCCCGTCCGTCACGCCCTCCACAGGAGGCATGTTTCCAAAGCGCCAGTGGTGTGCCCGAACGCCATTCTTCGCCGCCAGCAGGAAAGCACCGTCTCCATGATGGCTGGGTTCATAGATCTTGTGCACCAATGGTGGGGCAACACCGTCCTGACCAGCGGCATTCGTACCATGACACACTGCGCATTTGGCCTCGTAAGCCAATTTGCCGACCTGTGCGTTGGTCGAGAGAGTTTCTGGCAGAACAACCTCGACCATCGGTGCGCCGCCCGCACTGACGTCGCCGGAAGCTCGCTCTGCAGCGTCGTCGCCCTGCCCTGTCCACAAAAAGCCGACGGCCAGAAGCGCCACGATCGCCAGTGCAATGACGCTGTATCGCCCCATCAGATCAATTTGACCTGCGTGCCAACCGGCACCCTGTCGAACACCTCCTCAATGTGATTGTTGTAAAGCCCGATACAGCCGTTTGATGATCGCCGTCCGATCTTGCGCGTATCTTGAGTGCCGTGGATGCGATAATATTGCCACGACAGATAAAGCGCTCGCGTCCCGAGCGGATTGGCCGGGTCGCCCCCAGGGATCCTAGCTGGCCATTCGGGATTCCGCTCGCGCATCGATGGAGTTGGCGCCCAACTTGGGTTTTCACGCTTCTCCACAACTTCGGTGTAGCCCAGACGGGTCAAATCCTCAGTCAACGGGACTGAAGTTGGATACATGCGCATTTCACCGTCCGCTGTCCAATGCTGCAGTGCTTTAGAGGTTGTGTCGGCGATGATGATGCCACGCCCCAACTTGTCGAAGTGCTCCTGCCAATTGTGGGTACGGAAACCAGACGTATTTCGACGTACGGGCGCTTGTGCCTCAGCGCGAAGTATAGACGGCGCGAACAGTATTGCGGTACTGAGCGCAGTACCAAAGTAGCGACGTGAGATTGTCGATTGGTTTCGTGCCTTCATGGGACTGCCCTTTTTGCATCTCGAACGCTTTGTTTTCTATCGAACTCTGGGAAGTGGCGGAATGCGATCAGCCCCGGAAAATTGTAAGGTTATGTATCAATGGTGAGAGACACGAACTGCGAAACGGTCTGGGTCAGCCTGCTTGGCGGCGGGCAAACCCGTCTGTCGCGAGAGCGTCTGAACTCCGGGATACGGATGTCTCAGGACGCGCGATGGGCAGAGAGACGCGCGCCCGGAGACCGCCCTCGGCGCGGTTCGACAGCGCGATCGATCCTCCATGTTGCAGCACGATGCTGCGCGCGATCGAAAGCCCCAAGCCATGACCGCCGGTTTCCAGGGAGCGCGATTGCTCAAGCCGCAGAAACGGCTGAAACACGTCATCAATATCAGCCTCCGGGATGCCCGGCCCCTGATCGTCGATGATGATGTCGATGCTGTCATCGGTCATCTCCCACGAGAGTGCAGGATCACGCCCATAGCGCAGCGCATTGTCGATGAGATTGCGCAAGGCGCGCCGCAGCGCCTTTGGCTTGATCTGCAGCCGGGCGTCCGGCCCGGCCACCAGGTCAAGCGCGTCACGGGTCTCGCCATGAAGCGTCAGCAGATATGTGCTGATGTCGACCTCCTCCAGCGCTTCATCCCGCCCGACACCGCGTGCGTAGGCGAGCGTGGCTTCCACCATGTCCTGCATCTCGTCGAGCGACGCGGAGATCCCTTCTTTGGTTTCGGGATCGTCGACCAGCTCGGCGCGCACACGCAGCGCTGTGAGCGGTGATCTGAGATCATGGGCCAGCGCTGCCAGCATCTGCGTGCGGTCGGACACAAAGCGCGCTAGCCGCGCCTGCATGTCATTGAAGGCGGCCGACAGGTCCCGGACTTCGCGCGGGCCCGTTGGCGCGATCGGCTCATGCCCGCCGCCGCGCCCCAAAACCTCCGCGGCCCGGGCAAGATCGTTCAGGGGGCGGGTCAGGCGTGTCAGCAGAAACCAGAAGATGGCAAGCAGCAGCACGGCGACGGTGAGGGCGAAAGAGAGCGTGGATGCCCAGGACCACTGGATCGGCGGGCGTTCGAACCGCGTGCCGACATTGAGCCACCGCCCGCCCTCAATGGCGATCGAGAGTTCCATTTCGATTGCAGCCAGAGTGCCTTGCATCATTTCGGCATGCATCTCGGCCATTTCCGGCGACAGGTTCGGCAAGGGCAGCAGCCCCTGTTCGATCTCATGCACTTCGACCCGGATGTCCCGGCTGTATCCATCGTTCAGGAGCGCGCGAACCCGTGCCTCGATGGCCCCGTTCTGGTCATGATGCGTATGGGTCACTTCGGGCGTGTCGCTCAACGCAAAGCGCACCAAGGGAGAAGTGGCCGCCGCTACGATCTCGTCATGCAGATCCAGCGGGGCTTCCTCGATCAGCCGTGCCACATTGGCCGCCCGCCCGGCCGCTTCACTGCCGATGGCGGCCTGCACGGCCAGCGAACGCTCATCGACAAAGAGCCACAGACCCACGCTTTGCGCGACAAACAAGACCGACACCACCAGGAGCGCGATCTGTGTGCGAAACCCCATCCGCATCACGCCTCGATCTCCACATCGGCGTTCAGACAATAGCCGCCGTTGCGCACCGTCGAGATGATGCGCGGGCGCAGGACATCAGGTTCGATCTTGCGGCGCAGTCGCGACACCTGATTGTCGATCGTCCGGTCCAGCGGTCCCGCCATACGACCGGCACTCAAAGCGAGAAGATCGTCTCTGCTGATGACCATCCGGGGGCGTTCGAGAAACACTGTCAGGAGCTTGGCTTCGGCCGTGGTCAGCGCCGTGGTCCCCCCATTGGGCGTCACGACATGGCGGGCATCGTGGTCGAATTTGATATCCGCGAACCAGGCTGTCTTGCCCGCAAAAGACCCGCCATGCGGCGGCACCGCGTCACCAGCGCGCCGCAGGATCGCGTTGATCCGGGCCAGCAGTTCGCGCGGATTGAAGGGTTTGGAAAGGTAATCGTCGGCCCCGGTGTCGAGCCCCTTGATCCGGTCGTCATCCTCGCCGAGGGCCGTCAGCATCAGGATCGGGATCGTCTGGCGCTCCTGTCGCAATCTGGCGCATGCCGCAATCCCATCCTCCCCCGGCATCATGATGTCGAGCACGATGAGATCGATGGCGTCCCGGGCAAGCTGGGCATCCATCTCTTCTGTGTCGCTGACGCCTGTGGCACGCAGCCCGTTTTTCTCAAGATAGCGCGTCACCGACCGACGAATTTCAGCGTGATCATCAACCACCAGGATATGGGCCTGAGATGACATCAGCAGTCCGCCCCGGGAGATTGGGGTTTTTTCGGCATCACGGCCGTCGAATGAAAATCACGCGTCATAAGAGGCAGAATAGGTTGATCTTTCGGGAAAGACCCGAACTTCCTTTGTCGCAAAATGTATCAATTGGCTCAGGGCCTGTTGACCCTCTAGTTGCTGGAAGGTCTATGTGGGCCTTTATGATGGAACTCTTTTTCAATACCGCGTCCCCATATGTGGGTTGGACCTTAGCGTACCCTATGGGGCGCTCTGCGCGGTTGATATCTGGTCATCTGGATGCCTTGTCCGCCGCTTACCTGTTTGATCTCGTCAGTGTTGAACTGTGCTGAGACGAATACTCCCTATTGTGATTGTCCTTGCCCTGGCTGTTTTTCTGCTCGGATTCGGCCTCTTTGATGGATCCTTCGGTTGGCCGGACCGTGACAAATTGCAGGTCTGGATCGATGCCGCAGGGATTTTCGGTCCGCTTCTGGTCGTTGCGCTGATGAGTTTGGCCATCGTGGCAAGCCCTCTGCCCTCAGCCCCAATCGCGCTGGCTGCCGGTGCCGCTTATGGTCACACTTTCGGGACGATCCTTGAGGTTCTCGGCGCAGAGGTCGGGGCGATCGCCGCATTCCTGCTCGCCCGAAGTCTGAGACGCCCTTTTGTCGAACGCCAATTCGGGATGAAAAAGACACCGGGCCTTTTAGGGTCACAAAACACGCTGACACTTATTGTCTTTGCCAGTCGGCTGCTGCCGTTTCTATCCTTCGATCTGATCAGCTACGCCGCGGGTCTCAGTCCGCTGCATCTGTGGCGCTTCGCCTTGGCCACACTGGCGGGGATCGTTCCGGCCAGTTTCTTGTTGGCGCACCTCGGCAGCGCCGCAATGAACGGCGATATCCGCAATGCCACCTGGACCGCGCTTGCCCTTGGCGGTGCCACCGCTCTGTCTGCGCTTTTTGCAGTGCTGCGCGCGCAGCAAACCCATCGAACGAAAAGCTGAGATGACCTCTCACACGCATCCCGCCCGTGCAGACCCGCTCGACAGCGCGTTGCAAGACGCTAAACTCCCTGACAACTCCTAGAGGACCTTCCAATGAAACGACGCACATTTTTGATGACAGGCGCGGCTGCCACCCTGGCAATACCCGTTGCCGCTGACACGGCACCCCTTCTGAAGGTGCTCAAAACACCAACCTGTGGATGCTGCTCCGCCTGGGTCGATCACGTCCGGCAAGCTGGGTTCGCGGTCGAGGCGCAGGACGTCGATCAGGATGCGCTTTATGCGTTCAAAGACCGGCTGCAAATCGCACCGGAACTTGCTGGATGTCATACGGCGATGATAGGCGACTATTTCATCGAGGGTCACGTGCCTGCCACGGACATCACGCGGCTGTTGGCAGAGCAACCGGTGGCGCGCGGGTTGACGGTTCCCGGCATGCCGATGAGTTCGCCCGGCATGGGCGGTCCCGGGGCAGGTGACACTTTTGATACCTTGCTTGTCGGCTCCGACGGGGTGACCTCCGTCTTCGCCAGCCACAGCTGATCGGGTCACGGGCGCAGGTGATAAATCCCGCGGGCCGGGTTTGTGACCCGCCCGTCCTGCACGAGCTTTCGCAGCGCCCTGTAGGTCGCCTCATGGCTTAGCTGTAACCGGGCGGCGAACTCGATCACGGAGCCGTCGAGCACGCCCGCGACCAACCCCGCCATCACCCGGTCCTCTGCGCGCTGAATGCCGACAATCTCGAGCATCTGTCGCTGCGCCTGTATCTGTTGAGCGGCCTGACGGCCATAGGCGCGGGCAAATGCCGGGTCGGCAAAGGCGGCCAAGACGGCAGCCTTGTCGATCCGGATCAGCGCTCCGACCTCAACACAGACCGCATCGCAATGATAGACCTCTGAAAACACCGAAGCTTCGGCAAAGCTTGTCCCGGCTTGGGCACGGTGAATGATGAACCGCTCGCCATTTGGGCCGACCCTTTCGAGATGCACGCGCCCGGTTTGCACGACATAGAGACCGTGGGTGGGGTCACCTTGATGAAACACCACATCGCCAATCGCGCCGGAAACTGGGCGCAGGGCTGAGCTCGGGATAAGATCATAGGGATTTGGCAACATATGATTGAAATCATATTGCGATGCGCCCGCCCCTGCTAGCGTAAACATGACACCACCCCATTGAAGGACCCGTCCATGCGTCTCTTGCCCCTCCTCCTTGCCATAGTGATGGCCGCACCCGTGGCCGCGCAGCACGCTCATTCCGCGACTGGCCATGACATGGGTGCACCGCAGGAAACCGGGCAATCGGCCTTTGCCGCCCTGGCGGAAATCGTTGCGATCCTTCAAGCCGATCCCGAGACGGATTGGGAGCGGGTCGATATCGACGGATTGCGCCGTCATCTGGTCGATATGGACCTTCTGACCCAAGAGGCGGTGGTCACCCGCACCCTGCGGACGGAAGGGGCCCGGTTCGAGATTCGGGGCACCCCCCGTGTACTCGAGGCCATCCGCGCCATGGTGCCCGCCCATGCGCCCTTTCTCGCGGCTGAAACCGGCTGGGACGTTGTGAAGGAGGATCTCGACGATGGGGTGGCGCTCAATGTCGATGGCGATGCCGCGCAGATTCAGGGACTTGGCTTTTTTGGCCTGATGACCATCGGGGCGCATCACCAGGAGCACCACCTCATGATGGCAAAAGGCGCAGCCTCGCACCATTAGTGCGCCGACGCGATTTGTTTGTTGATCCGAAGAAAGGCACGCTGACAAAAAGTTGCTACGCTTTCCCCGCGTTGGCAGTTTGCACGGTCTTGATGTGTAATTTAGCGGCACCCTAAAGACTAAACATTGTTTTCAATCAGTCGTTTATTAGCGATGACTGAAATTGCAAACGGCCTGTTTTCATGCCCCTGATAGGCTACGCTCGTGTTTCCACAGAGGATCAGACCCCCCTGCCCCAGTCTGAGGCCCTGCAAACTGCGGGTTGCGTCGAGATCTTTGAAGAGCACGCCTCGGGCGGCAATCGCGCGCGACCGGTGCTGGCACGCGTGCTCGAACGTGTCCAGAGCGGGGACACGCTGGTCGTCGTTCGGATCGACCGGCTTGCGCGGTCTCTGTCGCACTTGCTGGAGGTGATCGAGCGGCTGGAGGCCAAAGGTGCCTTCTTCCGGTCCCTACAGGACCCGATCGACACTGCATCCCCGCAAGGCAAGTTCACGTTGCAGGTTCTGGGCGCCGCGGCCGAATTCGAACGTGCGCTGATCCGCGAACGCACCAAGGCCGGGCTGGCCTCGGCACGCGCCAAAGGGCGCGTAGGCGGCAACCCTGGGCTTCGCGCCAAGGACTCCGCCGCGTTGCGCAAGGTGCGGCTGGCGCGACAGGACGGCTACATGGAGCGCTTGAACGAGACCGCGCAGGATTGGGTGCCCCACGTGCGCCGCTTGCGGCCGGATATGGCCTGGGAAGACGTGCTGCGGATTATCAATGCCCCCCTGCCCCACGACCGGCACTGGACCCAAAGCCGCCTACTCCGTGCTGTGAAAGCCTATGTCCGCGACGGTTTTCTGCCTGCTGAGGTCCTAGCCCGCGCCGGACGCCGCGATACCGACCATCGCCTGCCTGCCATCGTGGCCGGCATTAAGGGCACGGACCCCGACATCACTCTTCAGGCAATCTGCGACCGGCTTGAGTCGATGCGTGAGCGCACCCCTCGAGGCCGCACCAGCTGGCAACCGTCATCGGTCAAGATGTTGCTCGAACGAGCGGAGCGACTTGGTCTAATTTCATCAGAATCGGCTCACTCCCAACTGTAACTAGCAGAGGCTCATCCAACTGAATCTGTCGCTCCAGTCACCGTCAGAAGGTCAATTGTGACATTGGTTGCATGGGTTTAGCTGAAACCGTCCAAACAATTCGGATAGGTGGCTTGAAACGCGATCTCGTAGACTTAATGCAATAAAATCAGAAGCTTGCGGTTCTCATGATGTGACTGGATGTATTGGTGCTGTGGATAACTTTCACACTACATCTAGATTCTTCTTGCCGGACTCACTGGATCGTGGCATTCCCATTCTGACGGCAAAACGCGCCAGACACGCTGTACACCGTCAGAATGACCAAGAGCCTCAACAGAGGCCGAGAGTGGGCGGCAGGATATGGATGATCGTAACGTTGGATACGCGCAAGGCATAGGGTCTTCCGACATCGGAGCATTTGCCGACAATCTGGCTGAGTCTTTGGATCGCCAGATGAAGATCGCTTTCGAGCCCGAAGAACGAAAGTCCCTACGCCGTTTCAGTTCTACCGAGGTTGCCAGCCTCTTGCGCGTAAGCACATCTAACCTACGCAACCGGCACAAGGACGGCAGCTTCCCGGAAGTGCATACAGACAACCGCGGGCACCGGTTCTACACAGCGCAAGAGATTGATGAGTTGCGCGATATTCTGGGGCGCACTGGAAAGAACGCAGAAAGCTACCGCCCAGGTCGACGTGATGGCGATCGTCTCCAGGTGATATCTGTCGTCAATTTCAAAGGCGGATCGTCAAAAACGACAGCAACGATCCATCTTGCACAACGGTATGCCTTGCGAGGCTACCGAGTGTTGGTCTTGGATCTCGATCCGCAGGCAAGTTTGACCACCTTTTTCGGTTTTCGGCCTGAGCTCGAGTTCGCCGAAGGCGGCACAATCTATGATGCTCTGAGATATGAGGATCAAGTTCCGCTCTCAAACGTCATCCAAAAGACATACTTCCATAAACTGGACATGGTGCCAGCCGGTTTGATGCTCTCGGAGTACGAAACCGAGACCGCTAACGCGCTCGCCCGTCGCGTACAACCCATCTTTGCAGAGCGCCTCGCTTTGGCGCTGGAAGAGGTTGAGGCAAACTACGACATCGTTTTGATCGACTGCCCGCCTCAACTTGGTTTTTTGACCCTTACGGCGTTGGCAGCCTCTACGGGGCTTTTGGTAACCGTGGTACCTGGCATGCTCGACATCGCTTCCATGAGCCAGTTCCTGAAACTTGCTTCGGAAACGGTCAAGGCCGTGGAAGAAGCCATCGGTCGGCGCGTTACCTGGGATTTTGTCAAGTTCCTGATTACCAGATATGAACCGTCGGACGGGCCGCAGACCCAAATGGCAGGCTACCTGAGATCGATTCTGGCAGGTCAGGTCATGACAGAGCCAATGCTGAAGTCTACGGCAATCTCCGACGCGGGGATGACCCAACAGACCGTCTACGAAGTAGATCCAAGCCAGTTCATCAGAAAGACAATTGATCGCGCCCTGACTAGCGTGAACGGCGTTGGCGATGAACTGGAGCAGACGATCCAAATGGCATGGGGGCGTCGCTGATGGCCCGAAACATCTTCAACCAGCCTCCAAAGGATGAGACGGAGAGCGCAGCCCCCTCCCCTACCCCGCCAAAAGCGGCAAAGCTGCCGGGATCTGTTGGCGGATTGCGCGACTCTTTGCGCGAGATCACAGCAAACTCGATCCGCGACATTGAGCCCGATCAGATTGACATGGATGGTCTGCGCGATCGGTTGGTGCTGGAAGATTCCAGCATCGATGAGTTGGCCGAGAGCATTCGCAAGCATGGCCAACAAGTGCCCATCATGGTTCGCCCATCAACCCAACCGGACAGATACCGCATCATCTACGGTCGCCGCAGGCTTGCCGCGATCCGTAAGGTTGGCGGAACGGTCAAGGCGATCGTTCGAACCTTGGATGATGACGCATCTCTGATCGCTCAGGGCCAGGAGAACAACCTCAGGCTAGATCCGTCTTTCATAGAAAAATCAATATTTATCAAAGAGATGCAGGAATCCGAGTACAAACCCGGTGTCATTCAGGATGCTCTAGGCCTGACCCGGCAAGGCGTATCCAACCACAGGGTTGTCATTGAGCAACTGCCTGACGGGCTTGTTCAACTCATCGGGCCAGCACATGGCATCGGACGACGGCAGTGGGGTGATCTGGCTGCCTTATCGGTGAAGGTAGATTTGGTGGACATCGCCAAAGAGGCAATCGCCGCCCTGCCCGACGACACTCCAAGTTCCGAAAAGTTCCAGGCGGTCTACTCGGCTTGCGCAAGCAAAACACGTGAAGACAAAAAGCCGCCCAATCGTGGTCTGACATCGGTCATCAAAGATGAGCACGGCGGTTCTTTGGGCACGCTGACTGTCGATGAGAAAGCAATCGCTATCAAGGTCGCCAAAAAGGACAACCCAGAATTCGGCCAATGGCTCGAAGAGCGCGCGGAAGCAACGCTTTTGCAGCTCTTCGAACAGTGGCGGAATGAGAGCGGCTCTGGGTCTTAACCCAAGCCACACAGAGTAACGCGAGCAGAGGAGAAAAGCGAAGACCAGAAAGAAAAGAGCCCCCCAAAGTTTCCCCTGGAGAGCCCTCATCATTCGATTAGCACTCATGATGTAGCAACCTCCAGCAAACCGGTCAAGAGTCACCGATTCGGTGGACGGGTTTTTATTGCCTTTTTCTGAGCGAAATCTCGGGAAGAGACGGGAAAGTTGTGGGCCAAACGGTCATCGTGAACAAACCATGGCATTCACAAAACTATCGATCGGAGCCGGTGGTGCTGATGCAGCACGCGGCACAATTCCCGCGGCTGAAACCGACATCTGGACCATCTTCAGGGCACTGAGAGATGCACGCAGCGTGTTCGGTCTGCGTCCTGGCCACATACAAACACTTCAAGCAATGCTCAGTTTTCTGAAGCCTGGCCATGGCGAAACGGTTTTTGCGTCGAACAATTCAATCTGCCAGCGCGTTGGCGGAATCGACGAACGGACACTTCGGAGGCACATCAATCGCTTCGTTGAACTCGGATTCATCAAGCGCAATGACAGTTCGAACCGAAAGCGCTACCGCGTTCGCTCGTCCGGCGGGGAGTGCATCAGTTATGGATTGTCGCTCGCCCCCCTGCTCCAACGCGCGAGCGAGCTTCTCGCCATCGCGCAAGAGATGGAGAATAACCGGCGGGATCGGATATTTGTCCGCAAACAGATCCTTACAAAGCTCGCCCATTTGGAAGAGCATGATCCCAGTAACACATTCATCAACCATGCACGGAAAGCTCTACGCAGGAAGCTGAGCCTCCCCGAATACCACGGGCTGCTCGCCGACACGGACACAGAATGCCAGATTTTGTATACCCCAGATGACCCACCAGAAACTATGGAATTGCCCGCCAATGACGGACAAACTGTCCGGCACCAATCTAAGTCTGAAGAAGAAAAAAAAGATTTAGATAGCAACATAAGCAATGAAGCCCTGAAACCAGACTTGCTGACCTCGGTCTGCGATCAAGCAACATCATTCTCCACAGAGACACTTAGAAACTGGTTGGACATTGAAAACCATGCTCGAGCACTTGCACCCATGATGGGCATTCACCCAGAAACATTCGAGAAAGCGAAGGATGCTGTAGGAGCTCAGAAAGCGTCATGCGCGATCTTCATCATGCTACAGCTTGGAAAACGCATCAGGGACTTTGGAGCGTATTTTCACAGTATCACCTTGGGTCAAAGGCAAAACCAATTTGATCCATTCGCTTTGATCCAGCGACTTTCCGAAACCAATGAGCGTACCGTCTAATGTCCACCGCGGTGGACTTCAAACATGATGCGGCGCTTATGGCGGCGACAACTGTCCGAACGCTTCGAAGCAATAAAGCCAAAACGCACCTAGCGGCGCGTGCAGGTCGTTCAGTTCATCAAGGACCAGTAGATGTCCACCGCGGTGGACAGGTGACACACGAGTGACCCTTAATAGAAATCTCACCGCCCATGAAGGAAGTCGGCGGTCAGTCAATTCTCCCTGGATACCTAGCGTTATTGTGGGAGGTCACCATCTCCAAACAGGTTTGGAAAAAGCCGTTCTCGATAATCCAACGGAAACGCCAACCGCACCGGAGTCTTCGGAGATGCGGAGGTCAGGTATCCGGCAGCCGTGAGTTTGCTCATCGTGTTGCGAGCAGTACGCTCGGACGTCTTGAGCACAATTTGCGCATCGCCACGTTCGAGTGCACCATGCCGAAGAACCGCCGAAATCAGTTCCGGCGCACGCTTGTCATCGATAGTATCTGCGACAAGACGTCGATACCGCTGGTCCACTCCGCCGAGATCGAACAGCTTTGCCGAGAACGAGATCTGGTCGAGCGTCACTTTCAGGAACCATTCGCTGAACGTCTTCAATGCCGCCTCTGAAAGATTGCCGCGCCCGTCGCGATCTCCTCGTCGGGGACTATCCGCGAGATCCATCATCCGTTTGTACTCACCCCGATCGGTCAGCCCGCGGGCCAGCCCACGCGATACGGACCAGAGCCCTTGGCCGCCGATCCCGGCTGTGAGGGCCATGGCATGAGACATCAGTCTGCTGACGCGCCCGTTGCCATCCGGGAAAGGGTGGATGTAGTTCAGCCGGTGATGTGCAGACGCGATCGCGATGATCCGTCCGCTCGAAGATCGCGCCGCAATCTGAAACCGTTTGTCAAAATGATCCATGAATGCCGCGACGCGCGACGAAGAGGGAGGTAAGTGGCGCCCGACCGCAACTTCCCGATCGTCATCCTGGCGCATGCGTCCCGGAACGATGGGTTCTTGTGTGCCGTCGGGATGTTCGATGACCCGAAACTCGTCAGGCATCTCGTCGTAGAAGCTCTTATGGACCCAAGTCAGGAATTCGACAGATGTGGGGCGGGGCAGGGTGCCCTTGCGATGCATCTCATCGATGGCCCTTTGAACGATGACGTGCGCCCGGGCCTCAAGGGCGAGAGGGCGGGTTTCCTCTTCAAGCTCGGCGCCAGCCAGCGCCCTTTCGATGTCGCGGGGGCGTGTGTTGTGTCCTTCGATCAGGTTGGAGTAGTAGCAGTTCATCACGCGGACGAGATCGGCAAGCTCAGCTGCGCTGTCAGGATGCAACCCTTGTCCCAGCCTGGTGGCTTCCCTCTGGATGTCGACCGAAAAGTCTGCCAATTCTGTAGGAATATGCTCCTCGAAGAAGCAGGGTTCGATTCTGGCAGGTGTTTCCAGCATTTTTGCCGATCTTCTATGTTTGCAAAGAAATTGAAAAATATACACATTTCGGGTTTAGAGGCAAGGTTTTGCCGATATGCGTTGCCGATCTTGCCTGCCGATCTGAATTTGCTGTTCCAAATCAGGGGCTTCTGGAGACGGCCCGGTATTGAGCCGTTTGTTGAGGACCCGTTGGTTATTGAAAAGGACAGGGTCCGTACCCGGGAAAAGTGAAAGTGTCCTTCGGGTTTGGTGACTGACGGATGAGGGGCTTTGGGGTTCCTCGGACGGGTCCGGGCCGGGTTCCGGTCTGTCTTTCCTGATGAAGGGCATTCCCATGCAAGCAGGTGTCTTGCGCGTGCTGCGCGCAATCGCTGCCTCGTGGTGGCGACACAAGGAACAGCGCCGAACCGGCCAGTCGGCGCAGGCGCGGCAGCTCGAACGCGAGACCGTCCTGCGTGATCTCGGCTATCTCAGGCAGGCGGCGACATTGCCGAATGCCCATGTAATCTGCGGAAAGGGCGGGACATTCATCCATCTCGGTTGGACCACCGTGTCGACCTGCGCGCCGATCGAGCGCTTTCCCTTGGCCGCTCTTGTGGTCGCACGCGGAACGACGTTCATCGATATCCGACCCGTCAGCGATGCCATCGCTTTCGCGAATCTCCCCCGCGTGACACGGGACGGACCGGTCGACCCTGAACCTTGCGGTCCTGTCAGGTCCGTCTCGCTGACCACCTACATCGACATGGTCGACGCGCTTGGCGCGAGGATCGTCAACGACCCACGCCCCAGTCGGCCAACCTGATCACCATCCCCTCACACCAACACTCGAAAGGAGGCCAGCCATGGCCCGATCCCGCACGCCCAAATTCGATGCCTCCGAGATCATCACAAACGAAATCATCCGCATCATCGAGCGCGGTGTCCTGCCATGGCGCAAGCCCTGGACCGCAGGCGGCAGCTCTCGTCCCTTGCGCGTGGGGGGTGAACCCTATCAGGGGGTCAATAACTTCCTGCTGACGATGCGCACCGTGATAGCGGGCCACAGCTCGCCCTTCTGGATGACGTTGCCGCAGGCCAATGCGTTGGACGCAAAGGTCCGCAAGGGCGAGAAGTCCTCTGTCGTCGTTTATTACGGTCAAAGCCGGAAAGACGCGGGCGGCGAGGACGACCGCAGCGACGGCGATGATCACTCCGAGGAAGCCCGTATCTTCCGCTTCCAGAAATCCTATCGCGTGTTCAATGCCTGCCAGATCGAGGGCTTGCCCGACAGCTTCTTCCCCGACCCGGAGCCCGTGCCCGAGCATCCTCCGTCCGAGCCCATCTCGCACATGCAGGCGTTTTTCGATGCCATCGACATCACAACCGTCTTCACCGGGACGGAAGCCTACTACCTGCCGCCCGTGGATAAGGTGTTCATGCCATCCATTTCCAGGTTCGAGAACCCGCGGAACTTTTACGGGGTCTGGGCGCATGAGCTCGCCCATGCCACCAAGGCGCGCCATCGGCTGAACCGGGACTACGGTTTGTCACGCTTCGGCAACACGGCCTATGCCCGCGAAGAAATCGTCGCCGAGCTGACCTCGGTGTTCCTTGGCCAGACGCTCGGCTTTACAGCCCATACACTCGAGATGAACGCGGCGTATCTCTACAACTGGCTGCGCGTGCTGCGCTCTGACAAGAACGCGATCTTCAAGCACGCGGCCGACGCGCAGCGCGCCTGCGACTACCTGATCGCACGGTCGGAGGCGGGTAGTGCAGGGGAGGGCGCCCAGGCTGCTTGAACGGTTTGTGCCAGTAAAGGGAAAGCAGGCTTTGGGGAGGGTGTTTCAGCTTTTCAAAGGAATGCCCCATGACCATCGCCGTACAACCCCAGACAGACAGCCCTAATCCGAGTGTGATCGCAGCGCAGAACGACGCGTTTCGCAAGCTTGCGTGCCTCGGGGTGCCGCCCGCGCAGCCCATCCAGGGCCGGATGCATGTCACCCGCTCGCTTATGGAGGCCGGCGACGGCTTTATGGCCGAGGCGGTGAAGGCAACCGGCGAGTTTGCCACGTTCGAGAAGGAGAATGATCCCGAAGGATGGCATGATTTCGGGGCGGTCGATATCCGGGGCGAGACCGTGTTCTGGAAAATTGATCTCTATGAGTCAGATTCCGATTTTCGCTACGGTGCCGAGGCCCCGGACAATCCAGCCACCACCATGCGCGTGCTGACCATCATGTTGGCGCGCGACTGGTAGGGCAGGGGACACCCCCCTCCTGACGCTCCAGGCAATGAAGGCCCACGGCCCTCTTAAAGGGAGAGTAGGCCTTTTGTCGTGGTGATCCCTGAAGCCGGGGATTGGTCACGCGCAAGCGCGCGGGCCGCATCTCACCCACCTGGAAGGATATCCCATGACCACAAGCTTTGCTCCCCTTACCGTCGCTATCGGCGATCTAGTCCTGCATCCCGCCAATGTGCGCAGCAACGCGCCGGAAACCTATGATCCCGAGAACATCGCCCACCTGAAAGCCAGCATCGCTGTGCTGAGTCTCTTGCAGCCGCTCCTGGTCCAGAAGCTCGACGGCAAGTACGCCGTGCTGGCCGGTGGCCGGCGCCATGCAGCCATGAAGGAGCTGGCCGCCGACAAGGCCGTCAAGGGGTTCACCGCGAAAACCAAGGTCGACTGTCGCCTTGTCCCAGACGACTGCGACGTCACCACGGCGCTGTCGCTCGCCGAGAACATTACCCAGGCACCGATGAACGCAATCGACGAGTTCGAGGCTTTCGCCCGGATGATGGAGATCGACGGCCAGACGCCCGAGACCATCGCAAAGACCTTCGGCACCACGGTGGCGGCCGTGAAAAGCCGGTTGCGCTATGGCCTGATCCACCCCGACATCCGCGCCGCGGCCCGGGCCAAGGTGATCACGCTCGACACGATGAAGGCCTTCGCCGAGCATCCGAGCCAGGAGGCGCAGCGCGAGGTCTTCGAGGCGCTCACAAAAGACGGCGGCTATCTGCAGGCCTATACCGTCCGTCAGGCCCTCAAATCCCGCGGTGTGCAGGTCAGCGATGATATCGGGGCTTTCGTGCGCGCGGATTACGAGGCGCGGGGCGGCGCTGTCGCGGCCGATCTTCTGGAAGAGCATTCCGTGCTCGAGGATGCGGCACTGGTCGAGACCATCCTGCTCGAGAAGCTCGGTGCCGCCGCCGAGGAGGCCCGTATGAGGCTGGGCTTTGCCTGGGCCGATGCGATGGTGCGCTATGACTACGCGACCATGGCCGACTATGGCCGCGTCTATCCCGGCCCGATCGAGCCGGATGAGGCTGCCCAGAAGCGCATCGATGAGATCACCGCCGAGCTTGAGAAATTGCAGCTCGAGATGGAGGATGAGGGGCTCGAGGACGGTGCCTACAATGCCCTTTACGAGCGCGTGGACGCTCTGGAAGAGGAAGCCCGCGATCTTCAGGAGGCCTATAGCACCGAGGACCTCGCCCGTGCTGGTGTGATTGCGTCGTGGTCGGGCGGGCAGGTGACCCTCCATGTGGGCCTCGTCCGTCCGGAAGACACCGTGAAAGTGGAAGGCGCGCGCGGCTCCTCGGCTAGCCCGACCGGGGAGGAGGCCCCAGACGCCGGCGAAATCACCTATCCAGCCTCACTGGCTGAGGACCTCAAGACCGAGCGAGCCATGGCGCTTGGGGCCGCGATGGCGCTGCATCCGGAAGCCACGCTCGATCTGACGCTCTTCAAGCTGGTCAGTGACGTTCTGGCCAGCGGCATGAGTGTCACGCAGGCGATCAAGATCGATGCCCGCAAGGAATACCGCAGCCATGCCAAGATGGACGAGATCGACGAGACCTCGCTCGAGCAGGTGGCGGCGGCGCATGATGCACTTGATCTCTCCTGGCTCGATGACACCCGCGCGCCCGCCGATCAGTTCGCGGCGTTTCGCGCGCTCGATGCAGCGGAGAAGGCCAAGCTCGTCGCCTATGCCACCGCCAGCACCACGCAGTCCTGCTTCGCGCGGGACCGATCGCGCGACAGCCTGATGCATGCGTTCGAGATCGAGATCATGCCCGATATCCGCGCGCATTGGACGCCGAACGCGGCGCTCTTCAATCGCTTCAAGAAGGCTTGGCTCCTGAAGATCCTCGGCGAGGATCTGGGTCTCGCCCAGGAGGCTGTGACGCTGGCCTCGTCGAGCAAGAAAGAGATCGTCGCCTTCTGCGACAAGCTCTTCGCTGAACCCTTCGCCACACTGACGGACGCGCAGCGCGCTGCCGTAGCCGCCTGGTGCCCGCCGATGATGCAGACCGCCGGTATCGCCTTTGATGAGGCGGAGCCCGCTGCGGAAACCCCCGAGCCTGACAGCGAGGTCGCGCAAGCGGCCTGAGCGATCATGCGACCCGCGCGAGGCATTCCTCGCGCGGGTCGACCCTCCCACACCCAACGGAAAGACATCCCTATGGCTATTCTCAAGTTCTCTGCGTCCGCTGTTGCGGCGCAAATCGCACATGCGCGCGCCTGCAAGACCTTCCTGCCCAACTGGAACGGGCCCGTGGACAGGCCCGCCCTGATCCTCATCGTCGGCAATGGTGTGCATCTGCGCTCGAACGGCATCGATGGCACGACCACCCGTATCGTTACCACCGAGCAGGCCGATCCTTCCTTCGCCTTCGCCGACGGCATGAACCCGTTTCGGGACACCGACTGGATGGCGCAGCGCCGCATGGCGTTTCGTGATCTGACCGGCCAGTTCTACACCGACATCCTGGATGACGTGCAGGTGCTCATCGACCGGGGGCGAGGGGCCATCCGGCTCGCCACCGATGGCCACAGCATCCGCGTCTTCGTGCGCCGGGCCTCGGATTATCTCATCGGCGGAACCTACGAAGTGCCCTCGGGCCTCGGCGGCACCTTCCGGGTTATCCTCAAGGATGCCTGCGATACCTTCGCGATCGTGCAGAACTGCGGCAATTGCGAGGATTTCGACGCCATGCAGCCCTACCGCGTGCCGCTCGATGCGCTGATGGAAATCGATGACCGGAGGGCGGCGTGATGGGTTGGCTCTTCTATACCGATCGCCGCGTCCAGACCTACGCGGATGAGAAAGCGGAGATTGCCCGGCTCTGCACCTTCGAGAGCGAAAGGCGCAAGACGGAACTGGTCAAAGCCTGCAAGGTGGGTTCGACTTGGTACGCGGCGGCAAAGGTCACAAATATCGACGGCACCCCTGTCGAAGACACGACCTATGTCACCGATGCGGATGGCTCCATCACTTTCGCCGCCGTATTCCTTACCCGATATGATGACGGCTGCTGGGGCTACAAGGACATGGAGGAAAGCGCGGGACCGGTCGAATCCCGCGCGCCACTGAGCCTATTGGCCCTGCTGTCCGAGCTGAAAGACCCAGACAGCTATGCTCACGCCTGGCGCCAGCGCTGCCGGGATTGGGCTGCGATCCCGGACTACGAGGAGGGAGACAAGATCAGGCTCGCCACCCCTGTGACGCTCACCGATGGCAGCACCTGCCAGATCGTCACCGCGACCCACTACAGGCGCGGGCGGCAAAAGCGCCGCTGCTACCGCATCGAGGAAACCGGCGGGCTCGTGCGCCTGTCGAAAGCGACGCTGGCGGGCTCGGAGCTGCTCAGTTCCGCGAATGGTGCGGCCAGTCCTGTGCTGGCGGAGTTCCTGGCGGGGCGAGAATAGGTCAGCGCCGGACGGTTCATTGACCTGCCCGGCGACAGCAGATCCTGCGGCTTATCTTGACATGGCAATGCAAATGCATTACCTATCGCAAGCAGCAAAGACCCCCATTCTTTCAGGAGACTGCCATGACAGCGCTCGCACAAGATGTCTCGAAACTCACGGATCGGTATCAGACGACCGTGCCGGCGGGTGTGCGCAAGCAGCTCAAGCTGGGCAAGGGCGACCAGATTCGCTACTGCACCGAGCCGAGTGGCAGGGTCTATATTGAGCCCGTGCGCAGCGACGAGGAAGATCCTGTGCTCGGCGCCTTTCTCGATTTTGTCGAGGCCGATATCAAGGCGCATCCGGACCGCATTCGGGCGTTCGATGGGGCTTTGCATGACCGTCTTGCAGCACTGGTCGGAGACGTTGACGTCGATCTCGATGCGCCGCTATCGCTCGAGGATGAATGAGCGGCGATAGCGTGCCCGCTCAAGCGCCCCTTGTCGTAAACGGATGGTCGATTTATGCGCATCCGCTCTTTCTGGACCAGCTCGAAGGGCTGATCGAGGAAGTCGAGGCGCGTAAGGCACGCGATCCCAAGACCTGGCGCAAGAAGAATTCCACGAAACGGCTGGCCGCCATCTTCAAGCTGGTCACCGAGGCCATACCGGCAGATCCGGGTGCCGCCGCCTTCCGGCAAGGCGGCACACTCGGCGATCACCGCAAGCACTGGTTCCGGGCGAAATTCTTCCAGCAGTATCGGCTGTTCTATCGGTTCAACAGCGATGCGAAGGTCATCGTGGTGGCGTGGGTGAACGACGACAAGACCCTGCGCGCCTACGGCAGCAAGACGGATGCCTATGCGACGTTCAAAGGGATGTTGGAAGATGGCAATCCACCTGACAATTTCGACGCGCTCTTGAAAGAAGCAGCGGCGGCGGACAAGCGGTTCGAGACGTCCCTTGAAGCAGCGCCCGATCGGTAAGTGGGGTCGAATGCCCGAAGGGGCGGAATCCCACGCTAGGGCTGCCAGTAAGGGGGGCGTTCTGCGTTTCAATCTCCCGTCACCATTGGGCCGAGTGAAATAGGCGACATTGGTTTATAACATGGCTGGTAGATGAAATTCTCAGAAGTCCCTCCTTATTCGTACACCTGCCGTTCGCTGCATCGTGTACGAACTGGTAAGATGCGGGACGAAGCTGACTTAGAAACTGGCGGCAGGAACGGCCGCTATCTCGCACATCGCGTCAAAGCTCTTTCAATACCCAGCTACGGGCCACCGCTCGAAAGCAAAAGCTTCATACGCATGACAGGCACCTTCATGCCCGCTGTCTCTGATGATCTCGATCATTATCATCTTCGCGCCAAATGCATCGATCTTATCCTCCGCGTGTCGCATTAGCGCTTTCGAGATCCTTTTGCGCTGATGATCTGGCGAAGCTGCGATGATGTAGATCGCGCCCATCCAATCATCTGGATCGAGCCTCAGCCCGCCGAAGCCAGCAAGAGCACGCTCAAGTACGGCAAGCCAAATGCTCTCTGGCTCATTCTGCGTCTTAGAAAAGGCTGGGGGCCAACCGAGGTCAACAACGAAACTGACGGTCATCGCTGCGGCGGTCGTTATCTGCGCCCAGCCTTACAGCCAGTAACGGCAACATAATGGGGGCAGCCTTGCCGTCCGTCCAACAAGATCAAGAGTTTCAATCACCCCACAATGCTTGTGTGCCATTCGTCTAATAATGCAGCCATCGCCAAAGATTCTTCTGTCGAAATCGCAGGATACGTAAACTCTTTGCGCCCGGCGCCGATCGCCAGATTGGCTGCGTCGGCTTCATATGCATACAGCATTCTTGATGCAGGAATCGATTGTGTTCGATGCGAACCCTCAGACCAGATTTCAATGTCACTGTCCGCTGGCGCGGCTTCATTTCCCGGCAGCCAAGGGGTATCAAGCACGACTTTGCCATGCTTGCAGTGAACCGCAACCCTTTGTCCAATCTCACGCCCGACAGCGCAAGCAATCTCGGCAGTAATATCGTTATCGAACCGCAACAGCGCCATTGCCAAGGCGTCGACACCGCTTTCAGCGCGTAGTCCAAGGGTCTTGGTCTCAACTGGCCAAAGGTAGCTGCCGGCACCCGCTCCGGCAAAAAGACATGCCGCCGACATGACATAGCCGCCCACGTCGAAGATGCCACCACCAGCGAGATTGGGATCATAGAGGCGTGATTTCGGGTCGAACGGTTCATCAAAACAAAAGGTCGCACGTATGTGCTCGACTGGTCCCATCGAAGGATCGTTCACAATTTCAAGCGCGGCGCGGATTTGGGGGTGATGTAGGTACATATAGGCCTCACCCATGAAAAGCTCCTGCGCGCGCGCCGCGTTCACGATTTCCAGAACGTCCGGTCTGTTCAGCGCGGCAGGCTTTTCGAGAAGAAGGTGCTTGTTGGCACCCAAGACCATCAACGCATGCTCTTTATGAAACGGGTGCGGTGTGGCCACATAGATCGCGTCGATATCGGGATCGGCACAAAGGGCCTGATATCCCTCGTAGCATCTTTCAGCTTCCACGCCATAGCGCGCACCAAACGCCTCCGCCCGGTCCTTCGTTCGTGACGCGACGGCTACCAATGTGCCGTGCGCGGATTCACCAAGTCCCTTTGCAAATGCGTTTGCGATGGTTCCAGGCCCGAGTATCCCCCAGCGAATTTCTTTCATTTTTGTTCCCTTTCAATACTTCGATTTATTTCAATACTTCGATTTATCTGCTCCGCATTCTGGACCTGACGGGACGCAACATCAGAAACATCGCAAACATTCGATATGCGCTTAGACAGACCCGCGCTCGATTAGTTCACATTCGACCTTCAATTGGTTGTGGCGCGGTGTTAGGCCCGCGGCGAGATCAAGGACCTGATCCACCGCGGCGGCGCCCATATCATAATGCGGAAGAACGAGTGTCGTCAGCGGGGGGCGCATGAACTGGGCAATCTCGCGGTTGTCGAACCCGACCACTGCGACGTCTTCGGGGATGCGCAAACCTGCCTCTTTCAGAAACTCGTAGCAACCCACCGCCATCATGTCGTTGGCGCAGAAAATCGAGTCGGGCGGCGTGTCGAGAGCCAGAAACGCCTTGGCGCCGTCATAGCCTGATTGGGGTTCCCAGTTGCCGCTGTAAACCAGATCCGGGTCAAAGGTCAGGTCGTTGCTGGCGAGGGCCTGACGATAGCCCCGGAAACGGTCGCTCGAGGCATCGATGCCGTCTTGCCCGTTGATGAATGCGATCCGTTTGCGCCCTGCATCGATCAGGCACTGTGTGCCCCTGCGGCCCCCTTCGACGTCGCCGGGCAACACGCTCGGCAGGCGCCGCTTGTTGTCGTAGCAGTTCACAAGAACGGCCGGGGATTTTAGGAGCAACGGGCTGAGGGTGATTTCGCGGGTCAGGGTCGTGCCGCAAATATACCCGATAACGTTCATCCCTTCATATTTCTGGCGCAGGTCATCGTCTTCCAGAAACCCTGCACTGCTCACGGACAGCATGATCGAGACCCCTTTTTCGAGGGCGCGCTGGCGTGCGCCCTCGAATGCGAGCGCCATCCAGGGGTCGCTGACCAGTTCATCTGTGGCGAACGCGATGAGATTGGTGGAGGGTGTCCCCTGCCACGATCCCCGCTGGACCAGACGGTAGCCCAGTTCATTTGCGGCATCGAACACACGCGTGCGGGTTGCCTCACTGAACTTGGCTCCGGGGCTTCCGTTGAGGATAAGAGACACCGTCGCCTGCGACACTTCGGCCTTCGCGGCGACATCCATCATCGTTGGTTTCAGTGTCTTCATATTCGCATTTCCCTCTCGCACATCCGTCATCTCAAAGACCGGCATCGTCAAGTTCGGGCATTCCGGAACCTATCAAATGCGACCGCGACGATAATGAACGTACCTATGAACATTCCTTGCCAGAATGTCGATATCCCGAGGAGGATAAGTGAATTGCGGATCACCTCGATCAGCAACGCGCCGACGACCGCACCCAGCGCGGTGCCTTCCCCGCCTGCCAAATTCGCCCCGCCGATAACGGCTGCTGCGATCACCGTCAGTTCCATCGCCTGACCGAGATTGGTGGTCACGGAGCCCAACCAACCGGTCATCAAGATTCCGGTGATTCCCGCCGTCAGGGCAGAGAACATGTAGATCGTGACCTTCTGGCGTTTTACCGCGATGCCATTCAGGGTCGCAGCCTGTTCGTTGCTGCCGATGGCATAGACATACTGCCCCCAGCGCGACCATTTGAGTATCAGCGCTGAGAGAACGCAAAGCGCGATCAGGATATAAGTGGGATGGGGCAGTCCAAGGGTCGAACCGCCACCGATCCAGAGCAGAAGGTCGTGATCGGGGCCGAATTCCCAGATCATCTTGTTGTCCGACAGCACCATGGCGAGCGACCGCGCCCCCGATAGCGTGCCGAGGGTCACCACAAAGGGCGGCATGCCCGCATAGGCAATCAGGATGCCATTGAACGCCCCCACCGCAAGCGCTGCCATTAGGGCCACGATCGCGGACAGGGCAAAGCTACTCCCACCCGACATCATGACGCTGAGGACCATCGCGGACAGGACAACGGTTGATCCAACCGACAGATCGATCCCGCCCGAGGCAATGACCACCGTCATGCCGATGGCGATGATCGCCACAAAGGTGAAATTGCGCAGCACATTGAATATATTGCGCTGACTGGCAAAGGTGTCGGTCAACAGGGTCAGGGCGACACAGGCGACAACAGCCGCGAGGATAACCCAGAACACCGGAATAGACGTGAGCCGCGACAGCGGGCTTTGGTGTTCGGATTTTCCGATGAGGTCATCAAGGGTGGTCATGCTGGTGTCTCCTCTGACAGGGCGGTGTCGATGGCCCCTGTGATCAGGCCTGTCACTTCTTCAGGTGATGATGTTGCTGTGGTCTTGCTTGCGACGAGTTGACCGCGGCGCAGCACGGCAATCCTGTCGGCGACGCCGAACACGTCCGGCATGCGGTGGCTGATCAGAATGACGCTGATGCCGCGGTCGCGCAGGCGGCGGATTAAGTCCAGCACCTCGGCGACTTGACGTACAGAAATCGCGGCGGTGGGTTCATCCATCAGCACGATCTTGGGTTCCGACAGTAGAGTGCGGGCGATCGCCACGGCCTGACGTTGACCGCCTGACATGCGCCGCACCAGATCGCGCGACCGCGTCTCGGATTTGAGCTGTTTAAACAGTTCTGCGGCGTGGCGATTCATACCCGCGTAGTCAAGCCAGCGAATCGGTCCGACGCTGCGCATCTTCTCGCGCCCGAGAAAGACATTGGACGCCGCTGTCAAATGATTACAGAGCGCGAGGTCCTGATACACGACCTCTACACCCTGGTTTTGCGCATCCAGCGGACGGTTGAACACCACAGGCTTGTCATCGATGAGCAACTCTCCCGATGTTGGCCGGAAATTTCCCGCAATGATCTTCACCAGCGTTGATTTACCTGCCCCGTTGTCCCCCATCAGGCCGAGCACTTCGCCTGGCTGAACGTCGAACGTCACCCCCGATAACGCCTGGATCGCCCCAAATTTTTTGGAAATATTATTAATTCTAAGTCGCGACACCTGTCTCTCCCTCTCTCAACGACACTTGATAGCTTATAAATAGCAGACTTTCAGTCTAAAACCGAACTCCCCGCCTGACTATCGCAATCTTCTACTTGACTTAATAATATTAGTAAATAATATTTAACTAACTTGGGAGGAAACATGAAACTACTGGTGACAGGCGGGACAGGGAAAGTGGGCCAGCACGTGCTGGCGGCACTCGCAAAACATCCGCGTATGCACACGATCGAGATTGTAGCCCTCTGCCACAGTCGCACCGTGACGCCGACCGACCGTGTGCGCGTCCTACAAGGATCCATTGCGGATAAGGATGCGGTGGAGGTCGCATTGGAGGGCGTAACACACGTGCTGCACCTCGCCGCCGTAAAGGAATCCCCCGACCTCGCGATTGACGTGGCCGTAAAGGGCATGTTCGTGATGCTTGAGGCGTTCCGGTCCAGCCCGACGGCAGAGCGTTTCATCCTGTTGGGCGGGGACTGTTCTGTCGGGCACATGTTTCAGGATTATGCCGCACCGATCACCGAAACCGACTCGCGCCGCGCCTATCCGGGCTGCTATGCGCTGACCAAAGTGATCGAAGAAGTTATGCTGGAGCAATACATCCATCAGTACGACATCGATGGCTGCATCCTGCGCGCGCCGTGGATCATGGAGAAAGATGATCTGCGTTACGCCATGAGCTTTGGCGAGGACCAGTTTGGCGGTCCCGCATGGGACATGCTGATGGACACAGACACACTGGCGCAGGCCCGCAAGACAGCAAGCGCGCCCCTGATGCTGGACGTCACTGGTGCCCCACTAAAGCGAAATCTGGTCCATGTGGATGATGTGGTGTCAGCCTTGCTTTTGGCGGTCGAGCATCCGCGCGCGGCGCAACAGACCTTTAATATCGCGATGTCCGACCCGCTTGATTACGGCGTCCTCGCGCAAATACTGAAGGACCGCCACGGTCTTTCACCAATCGAAATTCCGACCCCATTTCATAGCAACTGGCTGGACAACACCAAGGCCAGACATCTGCTGGGATGGGCGCCGAACGTCGACCTTGAGGCGCTCGTGGAGCGAGCATGGACTTATAAGCGCACCGACAACGAAGTGCGCAAAATTTGGTATCCGGGGTGATCAAGCCTCTGATGTCCAAGTAATTATCACAATGGGAGAGAGAAAATGACTAAGAAAATAGGAGCAGTCGCACTGCTCGGATTGATGACGGCGGGGTCCGCCTTTGCACAGGATAGCAACACGCTCGCTATTGTGGTCAAGGGCCTCGACAATCCGTTCTTCGAACAGATCAACCTTGGATGCCAACAGTGGCTCGAAGAAAATGCGGACAGCGATTACACCTGCCTTTACACGGGGCCTGCGTCATCGGCTGACGAAGCTGGGGAGGTCCAGATTGTCGATGATCTTATTTCGGCCGGTGTGGCCGCGATCGCGATTTCACCTTCAAATGCACCCGCGATGGCAAACCGCGTCCGTGCCTTGGCGCCCAGCATTCCGGTCATGACAATCGACGCCGATTTTCTGGCAGAAGATTCCGACCTGCGCGCGACCTATCTGGGCACCGACAACTACCTGATGGGCGTCAAGATGGCCGAAGAGGCTATGGCACTGAAGCCTGAGGGCGGTTCTGTCTGCCTTCAACTCGGTAACGTGGCAGCGGACAACATCAACGCCCGTGCGCAAGGTTTCCGTGACACAGCGGGCGGCGGCGACGGGATCGACCGTCTGACCGGCGAAAACGGCTGGAACGAGATTGAGGGGTGCCCTGTCTTTACCAACGACCAAGCCGATCTGGCCAACCAGCAGATGTCGGACGTGTTCACGGCCAATCCCGATCTGGATGCCTTTATCCTGATCGGCGGTTGGGCGCAGTTTGCACCACAAGCCTACGCGCAAGTGACCGATCAGGTCATGGACAAGATGGCAACGAACGAGTTGATCATCATCGCGGGCGACACCCTGCCTCCGCAGACCAAAGCGTTCCGCGAAGGCCGCAGCCATGCACAGATTGGCCAGCGTCCGTTCGAAATGGGCCTGCGCGCACCTGACGTCATGATCCAGTTGCTGAACGGCGAAACCGTGGAAGACCCGCTGTTCACTGGTCTTGATGTCTGCACGCAAGCTGAACCCGGCTTCTGCGCGGACAACTAAAAACCCCCAAAAAACGGGCCGTTCCGTCGGGGCGGCCCAGCATTTTCACAACATACCAAGACAAAACGCCCGCAGAGTGACCGGACAGGTCTGGCCACATGCAGGGCGAGGGACAGGAGACCCGAAATGACTTATAAAACTTCACTGTTGTCAGCTTTGGCGCTTTGCATCGGCACCGGCGCCGCACAGGCCCAAGATCAGCAATCAATGGCGTTCGTTGTGAACGCGGCATCCGATTTCTGGAAGCTGGCCGAGGCGGGCGTCAATGCTGCGCAGGCCGAAATGCCCGAATACAACATGCAGTTCCGCTATCCGGCGACCGGCACTGCGGCTGCGCAGAACCAGTTGATGGATGATCTGGTTGCCGCCGGCACGGACGCGATCATGATCTCGTCTGCGGACCCCAAAAACTCAATCGATGCGTTCAACCGCATTGCAGCCCAAGTGCCCCTGTTCACCACAGACAGCGACGCGCCACAAAGTGACCGTGTTGCCTATCTGGGGTCATCAAACACGGCCGCGGGCATTCAGGCAGGCGAGATCGCCGTTGCGGCCCTGCCCGATGGCGGCGTGTGCATGGGCTTTGTCGGTTTTCTGGGGGCAGATAACGCGGTCGAGCGAATCGCAGGGTTCCGGGAGGCTGTCTCGGGAAGCGGTGTCGAGCTGATCGACGTGCGCGGCGACGACGTGGATTTTGCCCGCGCGCGCTCAAACGTCGATGACGTTCTGTCGGCAAATCCCGACGTCAACTGCATGGTCGGCTTCTATTCCTACAACCCTCCCAAAATCTACGAGGCGCTTCAGGCGGCAGGTAAATTGGGTGAGGTCACGGTGATCGGATTTGACGAAGACCCGATCACACTTGGTGCTGTCCGCGAAGGGTATTTCGCAGGCACGGTCGTGCAGGACCCTTACCAGTGGGGCTATCAGGGGATGCAACTTATGGCCAGCTACCTGAACGGTGACACCTCCAGTGTTCCCGAAGACGGGTTGATCATCGTTCCGACGAACGTGATCGACGCGGCCAATGTGGATGCTTTCGAGGCACAACTGAGAGAGCGCCTCGGAGGTTGAGCGCGGTTTCCTCCCGCCGCTCCAAGGTTGCACCGGGGCTTCGCGCCGGTGCAACTTACGCCAACCATCTCTTTACCCGCAGACAGGACGCCTTATGAACCCGACCGTAGACCGCATTGATCTGACTTTGTCCGGCGTGACGAAGGTCTACCCCGGGGCTGTGGCCCTTGAGAGCGTCGATCTCTCGATTTCCGGTGGCGAAGTCGTCGGTCTGGTCGGTGAGAACGGGGCGGGCAAGTCGACACTCATGAAGGTGCTCGGCGGTGCGATTTCGGCAGATGCGGGAGAAATCATCGTCGACGGAATCCCCCACGCCGCCTTGACGCCCGCAGGCGCGACGGCGCTTGGTATCGCGTTCGTTCACCAGGAACTCAATCCTTTCACCAATCTGGACGTCGCAGGAAATGTCCTGCTGGGTCGCGAAATCCGTCGCGGTCCGTTTGGTGTTCTGGACCGCCGCGCGATGCGCGAAGCTGTCATTCCCATTCTGGAGCGTCTGGGTACACGGTTCGGCCCCGACGACTCCGTGCTTGGACTGTCATTGGCCGACCAGCAGATGCTGGAAATCGCCAAGGCGTTATCGATGAACGCGCGGCTTGTGATCTTGGATGAACCGACATCGAGCCTGACCTTGTCCGAAACCCAGCGCCTGTTGGACGTGATCGCAGACCTGAAGGCGCAGGGCGTCGCAGTCCTGCTCATTACCCACCGTCTGTCCGAGATCGAAGCCGTTGGCGACCGCGTCGTCGGCTTGAGGGACGGCCGCAATGCGGGCGGGTTGACCAAAGACGAAATCAACCGCGACCGCATGGTTCACCTGATGATCGGGCGCGACGTCAACCGTCCGGCCCTTGGCACCACCAGGTCTGACACTCCGGTCGTCCTTCGCGCACAAGGCCTTTGCACCGCCGCCTACCCCGACCGCGCCGTCGATATGGCCCTGCACGCCGGGGAAATCCTGGGGCTTGCGGGCCTTGTCGGCGCAGGCCGGACGGAAATTGCGCGCTTGCTGTTCGGAATTGATGCCCCGGTCGCGGGCACGGTTGAGGTTTCGGGCAAGCCGTTGGCGCCCCGCTCTGTCGCGGCCTCTATTGCCGCGGGCCTGTGCCTTGTTCCCGAAGACCGCAAAGGCCAGGGCCTTTTGCTGGACTTTGCCATCTCCGAGAATATCGCCTTGCCCAGCCTTCGTGCCTTGTCGAACGGCGGCAGGCTTAACCCGCAGGCGGAAACCGATCTGGCGGAAACGTCGCGCACGACGTTGCAGATCAAGGCTCCGAACCTGTCTCAGGCTGCCGCTGAACTGTCAGGCGGCAACCAGCAAAAGGTCGTGCTTGCGAAATGGCTGGCGGTGGGCCCCAAGGTCTTGATCGTCGATGAACCGACGCGCGGGATCGACGTGGGATCAAAGGCGGAAGTCTACGGACTGCTGCGCGCGCTGGCCGACGACGGCGTCGCCGTATTGATGATCTCGTCAGACATGGAAGAGGTCATCGGCGTGTCGGACCGCGTGGCAGTCATGTGCCGCGGTCAAATCACCGGAATTCTGGACAGAGCGTCCCTATCAGAAGAAGCCATCCTTCGGTTGGCCGTAGAGTAAGGAAAGAAAATGCTGCGCAAAGATTTTGGATTGGCTGTTTTGGTGCTGACGGTGGGGGCGGTTGTCGCCATGATCAACCCCCGGTTCATATCCGGGGTGAATTTGGCCAATACGGCAAACCTGATTGGTCTGTTCGGATTGTTTTCAATCGCACAGGCTTTCGTCATCGTCACCGCCGGAATCGAATTGTCCGTGGGGTCGGTCATCGCCCTTTTGGGTGTGATCTTTGTCGACCTGATCGCCCAAGGGGTGGCATGGCCCGTCGCGACGCTGATCGTTCTGGCGCTTGGATGTGTGATCGGCGCGCTCCATGGCGTGCTGATCACACGCATGAAACTACAGCCCTTCGTCGTGACCCTGTGCGGCTTGCTGATCTATCGCGGGATCGCACGCTTCTATACACAGGACGGCACGGCCGGTTTTCCTTACGGAAGCAGTTTTCCAACGCTAGAGTTCCTCGCCACAGGGCGGACATGGGGCGTGCCGCATCCGTTTATTGCCTTCCTAGTTGTCGCTGCGGCTGCCTGGTTCTTGTTGCATCGCACGGTTTTCGGCCGGCACCTGTTTGCCGTCGGTAAGAATGAGGAAGCCGCGCGGTTTTCCGGCATCAGCACGCGGCAGGTCATCGTGCTGGCCTACGTGATCTGCGCAGTGCTGACCGCTTGCTCCGCCATCTTTTTCGCCATGTACACGCGGTCCGTCCAGCCGTCATCGCACGGGAATTTCTATGAATTATACGCTATTGCCGCCGCAGTTCTGGGCGGGTTCTCATTGCGCGGCGGTGAGGGGTCCATCGTTGGAGTCTGCCTGGGTGTTGTGCTCCTGCAAGTATTGCAAAATTTGGTAAATCTTTTGGGAATCCCGTCATCCCTTAACTTCGCGGTCATGGGGGGGGTCATTTTGGCAGGCGTCATCGCCGATAGGCAATTTGAGATCTACCGCACGGCCAAGCGGCAGGCGAAGATGCATACAGCGCTTGATCTTAGATCGAAGTGATGTGCGAAGTTGTATTAGGCGTGGGAGATCGACAATGCAGCAACGACGAGTATACTTGGCTATGGACGGCTAGAGGTTGCTTGTTTGGGGGGCAATCTCAGCACCCGCCGCGACGGTCCGCACGCCGTGCTTTTCTGCCATCTGTGCGGTCCGCAGCATATGATACATTGGGCTCTGAGTCAGATTTCGCCGCGCTTTCAATGAACGGCGGCTTTGAGCTTCACGTAGGATTCTGCCCCCTCCGGAATTCGAATCCTAAGTGGCCCGACTTGATTTGACCACAATGGCATTGCCGTTTACGTCACCACGCTGGGTGATGTAGCAACGACCCATAGTAAAGTGGAAGAAATCGCAATGGACCCAACGGATAAGGAAGGGCCGGATTTCGGCACCGATGAACAAGGCGCGCCTCACCTGACGGGGCACCGTTTCCCAATTGCTGTGCGCGTTGCAGACATGCCCGATGACCTCGGCAGGCTTCTCGGCCCGGGTCTCGAGGAGCACTTCCGTGGTCGCTAAAGCGAATTCGTATGACGCCTGGTTTTGCGCGCAGGTGCAGGCCGCGCTGGAGGATGCACGCTCGGGAACATCTCAGGTTCAGGTGATGCAGGCCGCACAGGCATTGATTGATGCGAAGCGGCAGGCCGAACCCAAGTCCTGACCAAGCCTTGGGGGGCAGCGCGGTCTGCCCCCCGTCACCCTGAAAAGCGAAAGCGGGCTTTTTGTCTTTGGAACTCAGATCCTGATCCAAAGGAAACCCCCATGTCCAAGCCCCGCTCAACGCTCCCCAATCCTGTTGAATTCGACGCTAACCTCGCCTCTGCACTGGCACAGATCTGCGCGGAGATCGCCCACCAACCCCTGCGCAGCTCAGCGCTGGCGCGCATCATGCGCGAGACGTTTCATGGCAGCGATGCCGGCGGTGCCTGGGACTGGCGTATGGCATATGACCTGATGCAGGCCGCGGCTGTCCAGGTGCTGCTGCGTGGGGACGGCGTGGCAGGTGATGTCGCCGCTGCAAGGCTGCTTGCCTCGCGGCTGCTGACGGAAACGCGCCGGTCAGAGCAGCAGATCCGGCTGCAGCAGTTTTCCACGCCGCTGCCATTTGCGGCGCTGGTCTTGCAGGCCACGGCGATCCGCAAGGGCGAGACCGTTCTGGAGCCCTCGGCTGGCACCGGTGCACTGGCCGCTTTCGCCACCCGGGCTGGTGCCACGCTTTTGCTCAACGAGATCGACCCCTTTCGCCAGCGCCTCCTGCGCGCGGTTTTCGGCGGCGAGGTGACGGGCCATGACGGCGAGCATATCGACGATCTGCTGCAGTCGCCGCTTCTACCCGACGTCTTGGTGATGAACCCGCCCTTCGCCTCATCGGTCGATCGCTCCCGAGACAAGCACATCGCCGCCAAACATCTCGTCGCGGCTGCCAAGCGTCTCGCGCCCGGTGGGCGGCTGGTGGCGATCATGCCGCCGGGATTCGCGCCCGAACGCGATGCCGCGCATTGGTCACGCGCCTGCGGTCTCCTGACGCCGCGCTTGGCGTTGACGATGCCGGGGCAGGTCTACCGCAAGCTCGGCACATCTGTCGAAACCCAGCTGATGGTCTTCGACAAGGTGCAGGAGGACGGCGAAATGATCCGCGTCCCTGTGCGGGATCTGGATGAAGCCTTGGCATATGTCGATGCCGTGGCCGCAACACGGACCGAGATGCGCCCGGCCCAACGGGTTGAAGCGATCCCTCACGGGCGGCCGGTTCGTCCAGTAGCTGCCCCACGCAAGACCGCCGGTGCGCCTTTCGCCGCCTCCAAACCCCGCGCCAATGCTGCCATCCCGCTCAGCTTCACAAGCTTCGATGTCCCGCGCGACAACACGCCTGTCTCGGACATCTATGCGCGCTACCGTCCGCAGCGGATCGAGATCGCGGGTGCGCAGGAACATCCCACGCCGCTGGTCGAGAGCATCGCCATGGCCTCTGTCGCGCCGCCGGTGCCCTCAGGCGCGGCCAGTGCGGAATTGCGCCTGCCTGCACGGTTGATCGAGGAGGGAGATCTCTCCGAGGCGCAGCTCGAGACCATCATCATGGCACATGATGCCCATGGGCGTGATCTGCCCGGTCGGTTTACCATCGATGAGGACCAGACCAAGCTGACGCGCGCCGATGATGACCCGAATGCACGTGCCTATCGCCTTGGCTATTTCCTCGGCGACGGCACCGGTTGCGGTAAGGGGCGCGAATGCGCGGGCCTCATCCTTGTCAACTGGCTGGCCGGACGCAGAAAGGCGATCTGGGTCTCCAAATCCGCCACGCTCATCGAGGACGCGATCCGCGACTGGACTGATCTCGGCGGCTCGCCAGCCGACATCCAGCCGCTCTCAAAATGGAAACCCGACCAGCCCATCCCGATGGGCAACGGGATCCTCTTCGTGACCTACGCCACGCTGCGGTCCGCGGGCAAATGCGGCACCACACGGCTGAGCCAGATCCTCGACTGGATGGGCGAAGACTTCGACGGCGTACTGGCCTTTGATGAGGCCCATGCCATGCAGAACGCGGCCGGGTCCGAGCAGGGCAGGGGGGTCAAACCCTCCCAGCAGGGCCTTGCTGGCCTGCGGCTGCAACTGGCAGCACCCCGCGCTCGCGTCTTCTACATCTCGGCCACGGGTGCCACGAGCGTGCACAACCTGGCCTATGCCGCGCGGCTGGGGCTCTGGGGGCAGGGCCCCGAATACCCCTTCCCGAGCCGCGAGGGTTTCGTTTCAGCGATGGAAGCCGGCGGCGTGGCTGCCATGGAGGTGGTCGCGCGTGATCTTAAGACGCTCGGCCTATATACCGCCCGCGCCCTCAGCTTTGATGGCGTGGAGTATGACGTGCTCGAACACGCGCTCACCCCGGCCCAGATAGAGGTCTACGACGCCTATGCGGGCGCGTTTCGGACGATCCACCACAATCTCGAGGCCGCGCTGACAGCGACCGGCGTCAACGATGCCTCGGGAGAGACCAATGCGTCGGCCGCACGCGCCTCGGCCAAGTCCCGCTTCGAGAGCACGAAGCAGCGCTTCTTCAACCATCTCCTAATGGGCATGAAGGCTCCAAGCATCATCCACGCCATCAAGGACGATCTGGCGGCGGGCAAGGCTTGCGTCATCCAGGTTGTCTCGACAGGTGAGAGCCTGCTCAAACGCCGACTTGAGGCGATGGACCCGGAGGATGAACTCATTGAGGGAGCCTTGACGCCGCGCGACTATGTTCTGGGCTACCTCGAACAGGCTTTCCCGATCCATGCCCAAAAGCTCGTGGAGATCGACGGCAACATGGTGGCGGAACCCTTGCGGGATGAGACCGGCGCGCTGGTTGTGTCGCGCGAGGCGCTCGCCCTGCGCGATGCGGCCATGATGGAGTTGATGACGCTGGCCCCGATCCCTTCGGCGCTCGATCAGATCCTCTGGGCCTTTGGCGACGAGGCCGTCGCAGAGGTCACGGGGCGGTCCATCCGGCCCCTCAAGGCCGAGGATGGTCATCTCTTCATCGAAAAGCGCGCCGCCAGCAGCAATTCGTCCGAGACCCAAGCCTTCATGGACGGCGAAAAGGATATCCTGATCTTCTCCGACGCGGGCGGTACGGGCCGGTCCTATCACGCGGCGCAAACGGCGAAGAACCAGAAACGGCGGCGGCACTACCTGCTGGAGCCCGGCTGGCGCGCCGATGCGGCCATCCAGGGGCTGGGCCGTACGCATCGCTCGGCCCAGGTAAGCGCGCCCTTCTTCCGGGTCTGCACCTCAGATGTGCATGGCGAAAAGCGTTTCACCTCGACTATAGCCAAGCGCCTCGACCAGCTAGGGGCCTTGACCAAGGGTCAGCGCGAGACCGGCTCGCAAGGCATGTTCCGCGAGGAGGACAATCTCGAAAGCCCGATCGCACGGGCGGCTCTGCGTGGGTATTTCGCCGATCTTGCCGCCGGGCGCGCCGAGGCGATGGGCTACGAGAGCTTCACCGACTGGACGGCCCTGCGGCTGATCGACAAGGACGGGGTGCTCCTTGAGGAGCTTCCCCCGATCCAGCGGTTTCTCAACCGGATGCTTGCCCTTCCCATCCACATGCAGAACGCGCTCTTTGCCGAGTTCATGCGCCGGATCGCTGATCAGACCGAACGCGCGCGGGCGGCGGGCACGCTCGATCTCGGCGTGGAGACCCTGCGTGGCGAAAAGATCGAACAGGTCTCCACCGAGGATCTCTGGACCTGCCCGAAATCCGGTGCGGTCACGCGGATCATCGGACTTGAGGTGACGGACCCGGTGCACGTGCTGTCGGCGGATGACGCGCTGTCGCGCAATCCCGACAAGCTGCCCATGGTCAACCGCGCTTCCGGCCGCGCGGCGCTGATCTCGGCGCGGCCCATGCAGATGTATGACGAGGACATCGTCACGCTGATGCGCAAGGTGGTGCGGCCAAACGGGTCGAGCTATCTGGAGGAGGCGCGGTTCGAGTCCTCGGCCTGGGAAGAGATCAGCAGGCCCGAGTTTGTACGGCTTTGGGATGCCGAGGCTGCGTCCCTGCCAAAAACCACCACGACCAAGCTCTACCTGCTGACCGGGCTGCTGCTGCCCATTTGGAAGGACATTCCGACCACCAATGAGCGCATCTACCGGGTCACGCCCGACGGGGCGACCGCCATGATCGGGCGCACGCTGAGCGAGGAAGGGGCGGCCGCGCTGCGCGCCCGCTTCCTCGTCTCAAACCCGCAAACACCGCAGGAGATGTTGACCGCTGCGCTCGGCACCACGGCGCCGGTCGATCTGGGCCAGGGTCTCACCCTGACCCGTCGCCGGGTCGCAGGCGAGATGCGTCTCGAGCTGGGCGGTGCGGATCGGGGCATGATTGAAGGTCTCAAGGCCATGGGGTGTTTCACGGAGATCATCGCCTTCCAGTTGCGGGTGTTCCTGCCGCATGGGGATGGGATCGACACATTGGGCATCCTCTCCCGGATTGTTGGAACCGGACCAGACGCCACGCGGGACGTAACTTCAGTGGCAGCAGAATAGGCGAGGGGACGATCATGACACTCGAAGAGATCAAAGCCGCCATCGATGCCGGTCGGACCGTGCATTGGGCCAACACCGGCTACCGCGTGCACAAGGACAGCCTCGGCCAATACCTGATTACGTTTGAGCCGAACGGCAGCACCATCGGGCTGACCGACCGGAGCGGGCAGCGGTTGAACGGGGAGGAAGCAGAGTTCTTTATCGCTGGACCGGAGGGTGGCGACGAGAAGAGCCAGGACAGCCAACTGAGAGCAGACGGGCAGGGGAGGGGCGTCGTACCCGGCGGGGAGGTGGCACAATCTCTCAGGCGACAGCGCTGAACTGAAGGTTGGGAAGAAAGGAAAGCGAGCTTTCTGGTTTGTGATCCCAGGAGGGGTCGAAAAAGCAATCCCGGATGCGCTGGCAAGGACGTCAGGCACCGGCCAATCCAAAAGGAAACATCCCATGTTCGCAGGAACCCTCACCCGCAATGTCGAGACCGCAGCCGCTCAGTACACCGGCATGATCCACTCAACGCGCTTTGACATCGCCATCCAGTTGGAGGCGCGGGCCAAGATGTCCGATCGCAGCCCGGATTTTGACGTGACGGCAGTCAACAAATCAGGCCGCAAGGTGCGCATCGGCACGGCCTGGAACGAGACCGGCAACACCAGCGGCAACCCCTACATCTCGATGCAGATCGATGTCGGCTTGGGCCCCTTCCGGGTCAACGCGGTGCAGACGAAAGAGGCGCGCGCGGCCCAAAGCGGCGAATTCGAGATCATCCCTCTGGTCTCGAACGGCCTGATGAAATCCGGCTCGATCTCGGGGGAGCTCACCGCCATGGACGCCGACAACGCCTTCACCGGCTACATCGCCAACATGATGTTCGATCTGAAGTTCATGCTGATCGAGAACAGCTACAAATCCGAGGAAACCCACCCCGATTACCGTATCGAGGTCAGCTCGCCCCGGGGCACACCGATCCGCGTCGGCTCGGCCTGGATGGCGAAAAGCAGCCGCACGGGCAATGACTACCTGTCGCTGCTGATCAACACGCCCGATGGCGACCTGCGCGTGAACGCCGTGCAGAACGAAGAGCAGCGCGGCGGGCAGGCCTTCTCCATCATCCCGTTCATCGACAGCGGTGAGCAGCCGCAGGACGCAGGCGCGGGGCTGTCGCTGGTCGCGTGATCAACGCGTAAGAATAGACGATCTGAACCGAAAGGGGAGCCGAGAGATCACGGTTCCCCTTTTGCTGTGTTTGTTTCAATAGAGCGATCGAACTGCCATTTCATGTGGAGGCCCGATGTAGATGCGATGCCGAGATAGGGAGCGCTGCGCGGGGTCTCCAATACAGTCAGACTTGTACAACCGCTTGAGCGGCAATCAAGGCGTCAACAGCAACTTGAACCTCGGCATAGAGCTCGGTCTCCGACTCTTCCGCATCGATTTCCACGATCAATGCATAGCGCACAGAAGGCAAACCTTCAGCGAGAAGCTTTTTCGATTTCCACCATCCAGTGACTGGGTGAACGGCCAACAAGTTCCGCCTTGCTAGATCTGACGCCTTGCATGTCAGTTGATCGATATGCAGCGATCCGACATGACGCCGATTGCTACCGTAGTCCCAAAGATCATCTTCGTCGCTAGCGGGACCATCAGGCTGTTCGGCCGCCTTGCTGATCCGAGCCAGGAACTGGGCTTCGCTCTCGCCAGCGCGATTGAGTTGGAAACGTAGATTGTGGGACGCGTAGCGATATCGAACGCCGCGCGAGGCCTCGGACGGGTTCGGAGCGATAAAGCTGCTGAGTGCCACCCGTAAGGTCACATCGGCATTGCCGAGCCCGCGCAAAGCCTCAACGGGCCAGGGAAGGGCGAACAGCTTCATCTCGTTGTGGACATCACCGCCGGTCTTTTCAGAAATCCCGTAAGGCGTAATCGTATCTTCCACGATGAGGGTCAGCGCGTTCGACGCACTGCGGCGGGCACGGGCCATGTCCGGCACACCATATCCATAGCGCTGAAAAAGTGGCGTGTAATGACCCTTGTTTGGCTGGGCTGGCAGATGTGCACGCATCTGCTGCGTCCACCGCGCTGAAGACACATAGAGACCACGGACTGTCTCGGGCCAAAGCGTCGGATAGTCAGACCAGAGTTCCGTTACATCCTTCGCTGCAAGCGCTGTCGCAGCGCTAGTGTCGAAGGTGAATGTGAAGGATCGGACCGGATAACTGTGGTGCGTCGAAAGGAGTGATAACCATCCGTGCCGCATTGGCGGAGGCATGGCACTTAGCGCCCAGTTTCCACCCTCAAGGACGACATCCGGCTTGTTCGGCCAGTGGGACGACCACGATGCAGTTCTCGAAGCTGGCGACAAGTCGCCGAATGGTGCAAGCGCTTGGGCCAGCTCTCCGTCTGGCAGTACGGTTTTCTCTGTAAAAGCTCCGACAGACAAAGCATTCCACGCCTGGGCCGGCGATTCGATTTCGTTGTCCTCGTGATCGCATCGGTCGAGGTAGTTTCCGGCACCAAAGGTGAAGTTGTCGGTATTCCCTGCCGAAACAAGTACCAAGCGCTGTTGTTTGATGTCACCTGATACACCGGCGGCAAGCTGATCGACTTCCGTTGACCAGGAGGTGGGAGCTCCGTCGTGCGGCGTATCCTCACCTGTCGTCGTCGTCATGGCAAATGTACGGCGTCGGTGGCCAACCTGTTCTACTGTATTGATAGCCTGCTTGGTCACCGCGCCAAGGAGATGATGCGGGTTCATCCCTGCATCAGGCAGCAGCTTCACGGATTCCAAACGGTTCACGACCTTAACTGGGTTCGCCTGGTGCAGTTTCAGCGTCAGATCGCCAAAGAGCGCAAGTCCTCCCATCTCTGTGCCATGGCCCTTCACATCCTCCAGTCCCCAGGCCGGGTTGGCGGCATGTCGGTCATCCACGCTGAGCGCTGGCTGAATGAGAGGATGCGCGCGACTGACACCGGTATCCAAAAGCGTAACGTAGCCAGGATCGGGATTGTCAGTGTAGGTCGTACGGCCCGCGAGCTCGTCGACCCACTGCGCCTGTTCGGCCACCGGCAAGCCGTCGAAGAAATCCGCTGTGATGGTCGGAGCGGCAAGTGCGCGTACGCCACCCAGTCGCCGGACGGCTTGGGCAAGCTGATTGCGATCGGCCTGGACGACCACCACTGTATCTTCGGGAAACTCCAGCCGATCCGCGCCCACAGTCACACCATAGTTTGGCGCTGCTGCAACGAAGGCCTCGGTCATTTGGGGCTCGAGCCAAGCCTCCCAGACGGTCGCAACATCCGCCGCGGGAAACTTGCCTGGAGGGCTGCGCCATAGGGCACGCAATCCCGCTTCCGTGATGGCAGCAACGCTTTGCACCAGGTCCGCGTTCTTCGGACGGCCCGGGACAATTTCACCATCTTTCTCGCGATCAGGCGTGTCTTCAGTCCGAAACTGCTCGACCTTCATACGTAGCTTTTCGATACCCTTGGCAGTCGCAAACACCGTCGCGCGCTCTTGGGCGCCACCAGGAACTGGAGTATCTTCGATGCGAAGAAGCATCAGGCCGCTGGCGTCCAAGCTGTCCTTTTTCAGGCGCTCGTCGATGCGGGAGGCGACTTCCAGATAGACGCCGGGAAGTTCGGCTGCTGGAATATCCGGCAGCGCGTCGATTGCCTGAAGCAATGCTTGGGCGTGCGCAGCGCGATTGGGGACATCACTTGGTCTTTTGGACCCGCCCCCGCCCTTTGCCTGGAATGGGCGCGGCTGTCCTAGATTGCGAAGGTGAAAGTGTGGAAGCTCTCGTGCCATTGTCGTTGGTCCCTAAATCTTGGAGCGACCGTCGGCGTTCGAGGGCGTCAAGTAAATCCTGTGTCGCAATCTTGTCAGTATCATTCAAAACCGCACGTCTCGCGGCATCTTCCGCCGCCGCCACAATATCGGCTGTTGAGAGGCCAGTGGCGACATCCGTCACCCGCTTCCATCCTATTCGATTGAACGAGAAACCGATCAGACGGCGTTCGAGCGCTTGCCTAATGGCCGGGCCATCGGGCATGACATAAGGCAACACAAGATCGAAGCGGCGCAGCACCGCGCGGTCAAGAATTCCCGGCAGGTTTGTGGTGGCAATGACGATCGAAGGCCCGGTATCCTCATCTAAGAACTGCAAGAATGAGTTCAGAACCCGCCGGGCTTCGCCGACGTCGTTCTCACCGCCCCGGGCGGCAGCCAAAGCGTCGATTTCGTCGAATAGATAAATACCGCGCGTCGTCTTAATGGCATCGAAGATCATCTTCAGCTTCTGCGCTGTTTCACCCATGAACTTGGTGATCAGCCCGTGGAGCATGACCGAAAATAAGGGGTACTGCAGCTCCCCGGCCAGTGCCGACGCACTCAGTGTCTTGCCGGTACCGGGAGGACCTGAGAGGAGAACACGCCTCCGTGGCTTCAGGCCTTTTGCCTCGAGCTTTTCGCGCATGCGCGTCTCGAAAACGAGATGCGACAGTTCACTTCCAATCCTATCCGGTAAGATTACATCGACGATTCGCTCCGTCGGATAAGACGCGGCAAGAAACTCTGCAAGATCGCCGCGAGGCATTGCGATAGGGGTGACTGCAGGGGTTCGCTTTGCTGGCGGTTTTTGCCCCGCTTCAGCCCACTGCCGCAACTGTTCAGCCAGCCGAGTGTGTCCCTTCTGTTCTTCGGCCGCCGAGAGTTGCATCGCCAGATCGTAAAAACGATCAGCGTCCCCTTCTGCGTGGCTCTTAACGAGACCGATGAGTTGTTGGGCGGAAGCCAAGGTCGGACTGCTCTTTCTGAATGATCATTTTCAGCGTTGATAGGATCTTGTCTACATCCGAACCCTTTAACAGACCAGACAATTTGCACGGTTTGCATGCGGAGTGTGTCGGTTTTGTGCACTCGACCATCGACCTGAGTCCCAGCCTTGCGGCCTCCCCAGCTCGGCTTCGCGTGTCGCAGGGGAGAACGGCCCTTCGGTCCGTCGCGCATTCGGCCATGCGGCCTCACCGCGGCGTCGCACCCAGGCCCCCGGTTTGCCCGCCTCGCGAGCACGTCCCTCCCCGGCCGCTCCGCCGGATTGCGCTCTGGTCTGTTTTGCGGGGCAAAACGATCCCCCCGCTCCATCCGTCTCCCGCGTCCGGTCGGGCCGTTTGCCTGCTCGGGTCGGGCAAACCTACCGTCAAAACACACACACATGAGTGCGGAAGCATATCCTCCGGATGGCCCCCAAATCAGCCCGCGTCAAGGATCGCAAAACTTTTCGGCGAGGGCGGAGCCTGTGGCATGGGGCGGTCCCGTGCGTGAGCGCGCGCGTGCATCAGGTGCTGCGCGCGGAAAACTTTTGCGCCCGGCAAGCCGGCGGCTGCGCCGTCCCTGACCCGGGCAGATTCGGAAACTAGGCATTCGGCCATGCCCCCACACTCACGTGGTGGCCTTGGAACTGAATACTGGAGACCAGACATGGCTTACGACACCGCAAACACCTACGAGACCATCGAGCTTTTCGGACTGACCGAGAAGGACGCACATCTCCCGATCCCGGAGGATCACATCCTGACCGACCGCATCATCCGCGAGAGCTTCGAGGCTTTGCTCGGCCAGCTGCGCGGGACCGGGCTTGAAGCAGAAATCGAACCGCTGGCCCATGGGCTCGCCACGATCCTCCAGCGCCGCAAGGTGGCGCTTGGCAAGGAAGTGGATCGCACCGCGGACAAGATCGGTGCCCTGGCAAAATCCCACGATGGATCGGAGATTGCTGAAACTGCTCTCGAAGAAGCGCAGGCCCGCTTCCTGCACCTGAGGGAGATCGTCGGCGCCATCGAGGAGATGAGCGAGGCAGCGGCGGAATGCTACGAGGTCGAGACGGGTTACGCCTTCATTCCGGCAGCCGGGTCGCGCGCAAGCGTCCGGGCGCAAGAGACCGGGGCGGTCTTCGAGGCGCGGCAGCTGCTGGAGCAGCACGACCGCGAAACCGCCGCGAAGTCGAAAGTCGAGGGGGTGCCCCTGATCGTCTCAGGCGCCACCGACTGGACGGATGTTGATGTGATCTTCTACACGCTCGACAAGGTTCGCGAACGGATCAAGCAGAACCGCAATCAGGAGATTTTCCTCTGCCACAAGGGTGGCAAGCACGGGGCGGAGATGATTGCGGCTCGGTGGGCCCGGGCATGCGGGATAGCACAGGCGCGCTTCGATCCGCGCTGGTCCGCGCATGGACGGGCGGCACCGTTCAAGTGCAATGACGAAATGCTGGACGACAAGTTCGCGGCGACGGGGGTTGTACTCTTCGGCGGCAATGGGGTCGCGCTGAACCTCGGGCAGAAGGCGGAAGCGAAAGGTCTGACGGTCATGCGGGTTGCGGACCCGGCGAAGAAGACCGCGGAGACGTGAACATAGAGGGTCGCCTTCGGGCGGCCCTTTTTCCTTTTCTCATCGGCGTGACGGTGCCAAAAAAACCTTTTGCCTAGCAATTTTATTTTTTGATAGGTATATGCGTGCCAAGCAAAACTTGGAAATGATTGGCATGACCCCTCTCAGCAGCATCGCAATGAGCGCCTATACCGATCTGGTACGTCTTTTGAAGGACGACGCCTTGTCCGGTGTCGAAGGCAAGCCGACGCTCAAAGAGCGCGGCGACAAGGCCTATTGGTATGCGGCGCGCCGTGTCGGCACCGAAATGCGCTTCATCTATATCGGCGAGGACAGTGACGAGACGCATGCACGTATCGACCGGATCGAGGAGCTGCGGGCGACCGCCAAGGATCGGCAGGCAGAACGGTCGCGGCTTGTTCGGCTCCTGCGCGCCGAAGGCATGACGCCCACCGATCGGGCGACCGGTTCCATCCTGTCGGCCATGGCCGCAGCCGGGACTTTCCGTTTGGGTGGCACCATCGTCGGAACCAATGCATTTCGCCTCTATGAAGGCGAGCTTGGTATCCGTCTGCCCATTGGCGGTATGGCCAACACCGGCGACATTGACATCGCCCAGTTCGAAAAGCTCAGCGTGGCGCTGCAGGATCAGGTTGACCCCGGTCTGGCCGAGACCTTCTCGGCGCTCAAATTTGATCCCTTACCGGCTCTTGACCAAGGCCGGACCTGGCGATGGGCCCAGGGCGGGAGTGGCCAGTTGGTCGAGTTTCTCACACCGGCCTTCGGAGATGAGACCATCCGGGATCTGCCAGCATTAGGCGTGAACGCCCAAGGGTTGAACTATCTCAACTTCCTGATTGCCGAACCGATCCATGCGGCGGCGATCTATCGATCCGGCATACTCGTGCAGGTTTCGCGTCCAGAGCGCTATGCGATCCACAAGCTGATCGTCGCGGATCGGCGGCGTGACGGGGCAGGCAGCCTCAAGTCTGCCAAGGACCGCGAGCAGGCGGCTTTCCTGATCGAGGCAATGGCCGAGGACCGCCCTGATGACCTGGTCCGCGCCTGTGCGGCTGCTCTGGAGGTTGGCCCGCGCTGGCGGGAGCATATCGGCAACTCGCTGAAGCGGATGCCTGAGACGAAACTAATCCTCGACGGGTTGGGAGTGTGATTGCCGCAACGGGGTCGCGCTGAACCTCGGGCAGAAGGCGGAAGCGAAAGGCCTGACGGTCATGAGGGTTGCGGACCCGGCGAAGAAGGCGTCGCAGGATTGAAGAGAGGGGGTCGCGCTTGGCGCGGCCCTTTCGTCATGTCTCATGGCGCGTGCGATCGGTCACGCGTGATCGGCAGTCTGCGGCGGCCAGCACCGTTATCCCTCTACCAAGTCCGTCAGAGTGCGGCCCATCCGCATCGGTACGGGCTGGGGATGGTGCGCACCTCACGCACATCGTCAGCATCGCAAGACACGAAGGCTCGAAACGTCGCACTTGAGGCTAAAGACTTGCGCGTCCCTCGGGTGGTGTTTCGGAACATCGCATCCATGCGGGCGGGCTCCGTCAGCACCCCGGCCAGGCTCGGCGGGACGCGGACGCGGATGGTGGCTGCGGCGTGATGGCAGGGGTCATCCGGATCACTTCTTTTTGCTCATAGATGTGGATCGCACGGGGTCGGCCCAATCGTGCCCTCAGCTCACGCTTCGGCAAGCACAAATACGGCTTCCACGGCGGAGCCGCGAACCCTCCGCATTTGCACTTGCGCCCGGGCCTCTTGCCCCCGTGCTGGCAGATCCCCATCGCAAAAAGGAGAGACCCAAATGACCAACCACTACGTCGCCACCGTCCCCGTCAAGTTCACCGACACCGATGGCCAGGAGCGCACCCGTTTTCAGCGCGTGGGTGCGATGTTCCGCAACACCCGCAATGGGGATGGCTCGGAGTTCTTCAGCCTCAAGCTCGACTTCCCCGTCGCGGTCTCGGAGCTGGTGATGTTCCCGCCGAGCGCGAAGGATCCCCAGGACTGAATCCTCTGACGAGGATGGGCCGCCCCGAGACGATCTCGAGGCGGCCCGATCCCTGTTCCAGAGATGCCGTCACCGGCGTAGGTGATCGCCGATAGCGACCTCCTCTTGGTGCCGGTCGCTGCGCGATCAAGGGACCCTCTCCCCCCGAAATGATCAGGCCGCGACAGACCGGCCAGTCAGCCTCAAGGGGGCCATCCACAAAAACCCATCGGCCAGGGCCTCCCGGTTTTTGCGGCAGAGATTTGGGGACCCAAATCTGGCCCTCCTTGACCCTGCCTGTCCGCCCTGTCGGTGGGGTTTGCGCCCGCCCGCGGTTCCGTCCGAACACATGCGTGTTCGGTCAGACCCTCGGGCGGTGCTGGGGAAGGGGACCCATTGGACAGGTGGGTCGCCCGGTGGTGAGGGCGGCAGAGCCGCGTCCCTGCGGGCCGCGGGGGAAGCGGACACCAAGGCTGCCTGAGACTGAAGGCAACGTAAGTATATAATTGACAGCTAGGTATATTATCGTAAGGTAGGGACAGCCTTGGTGGAAGGTGGCAGGAAATAGGGGGTCTTTCTTCGCATGTCGCGCTCAAAACGTCTCACAGATGCGGACCGCATGGAGATCGTTCGCGAGGCTGCGGAAGGTGTGTCTACATCCGTGTTGGCGGAGCGGTTTGGCGTGTCGCCCCGGGCGATCCAGTACACGCTCAAAGCTGATGCCGAGCGCCAGACGGATGCCGCGATCCCGGTCTCCGCTGTCAGCGTGAAGGTGACGGCTGCGGAGCTTGAGGCGCTCGATGAAGTGTTGGCCGCGGCGGGGATTGAGAGCCGGGCCGAGGGTCTGCGGCGGCTCATCCAAGCGGCTGGCGGAGTGTTCGTTCCGGACGTACAGATAGCAACAGAGATGGCGCGATACAGGGCCTCTTTGCACGAGGTCGGCAATGGGGTCGCGCAGATCGCCAAGCAGATGACGCGGGCCAACCGGATAGGGCGGGGGGCCGATGGTGGTACGCCTGCCGAGTTCTCCGAATTGCGCCTCGCACAGATGCGCGGGCTGGCGCGGTTCATTCTGGATTCCGCTGACGAGATCGACCTGCTACTGCGCCGCCGTCGGGACGCAATGCAGCTGCAGGCCACGGCCGCGCTGAGGGAGTTTGCGCATGCGGCTGAATGATGCCGTCCATGCCGTTACGGGCGAGGTCTTCCGGGACGGCTGGAGCCGGATCCGGGGCTCGATGCAGGGGCTGCATGTCGCCAAGCAGAGCCAGCTTGTGCGCGCGGCGGCAGGGCATCGGCCAGCCGTCTTCAAGGCGATCCGGGGCGGCGGTACGCATACCAAATCGCAGCTTGCAAACCAGCTCGAGTACCTCACCACCAAGTCCACCTATATCGTCGACAGCAGCGGGTTCCTCGATGGCAAGGCGAAGCTCGAGGCCAAGGACATCAAGGATCTGACCGAGCGCTTTGCCAAGCGGTGGGATGCAGGTTTCAAACCCAAGCTTGGCCAGACCACCCACATGCTCATGTCTTTCCCGATCGGCACGCGCGGCGAGGATGTGCGCGACATGGCGACGGATGTGGCCGAGCGGTTCTTCCAGACCGACGCGGGGCATTTCGACTACATCATCGCGGTGCATGAGGACCGGGATCACCCGCATGCGCATCTGGTGCTGAACCGCCGCTCGCAAGAAGGCGAGTTCTTTTTCTTGGGGCAGAACCACCGCTTCAACTATGACGACTTCCGCCTCGCCATGGTCGAGGAGGCGGAGAAGTATGGTGTGCGCCTGGAGGCCACGCGGCGTGTGGATCGCGGGGTTGTGCATTACCTCGCCCGGACCAGCGAGGTCTACGCCGCGAAAGAAGAGGGTCGCGCGCCCCGCGAGCGCGAACGAGTGGGGCAGGACCTGGCGCGGACGCTGGCGGAGATCGCCAACACCAGAACTGTCTACCACTCGCTTGCTGCGGAGGCTTCGCGTGAAGCCCGCGAGGATATTGCCGCGGCACTCTTCCGCGCGGGCGAGGTCTTGGCGCATGGCGGGCAGGTGGACCGAACAGGAGATGTGTATATGGCAGAGGATCAAAGTTTCGAGGATCTAAGAAGCCTCTATGCGGAGAAGCTCGCGCGGGTACGGGGCATGATCGCCGAGAAGGCGGACGCGGAACGCCCCCTGCTGGAAAAACGCCTCATCGAGATCCAAACGCAGGTCCAGCACATGCAGCCTCTCGGTTTGCGATCATCCACGCTATCAGACGCCCCCTCGGAGGGTGGGATCTATTCCGAGGCGAACATCGACACCAGTCAGCTGGACCGTCTGGCCGAGACGGACTTGCGGTCGCGCATAGACACTGCCCTGCGCGGCACCGGGATCAGCACAGCGGAAGTGGTCGCCCGGATCGAGACCGGGGCCTCGAATGCCGCGCTTGAACATCAATGGATCGCCGATGATCTCTCCAAGGTGGCCGAGGCGCGGGACCTGAACCTCGAGCGTCGCGCTGATCTGGAACAGGCGCGCGACATTCTCAACGATGTCCATGTCGAGCTTGGCACGCTGCTGGAACGGGATAACGTGCTGCGCCGGGACGGTGTCGTGGAGGAGGACGCGGTCAGCGAGCGGTTCCACTATCACGAGGACGCGGTGCGGGAGATGGAAGGGACAATCCGTCATGAGATGCGCGCCGAGGGTTTGACAACGCAGGAGATCGAGGACCGGGACTGGGAGGTGGCCTCAAAGGCGGAGCGCCGGATCGAAACAGAGCAGCGCGCGTATCTCGAGGTACATCCGGAGCTGCTCGCACGTCCTGGCGATGTGATCGACCGGTCCGAGCCCTACAGGGAGACCATCACCGACGCGGCCCGCGCCAGCGAGATCACCCGCGAGGTCGACCGGATCATGGAGGCACGCGACCTCCGCACGCCTGTTGCAGATGCGGTCGCGGATGACGTCTCGGAGCGCTATCCGGACATGCCGTCCCACCTCGCCCGCGGGCTCGGCGCGACCTATGCGGCCGTTGTGGAGATCCGGGACACGGAGGCCATCAATCAGGTCCGCCGCGAAAACGAGTTGCGCGAGGGGCTCAGATCTGGCACGCGCGACGAAGTCCTCACAACCCGCGATGAAACTGCGCCGCAGTCTGACCGTGCCGACCGCCTCGCAGACGAGATTGCGCGTGTCGTGGACCATGAGCGGGCGGGGGAGTTGTCCGCCCCCTTCGAGACCGAGGCGGAGCGGGACGCCTTCCGCGAGGAGATCGCGCGGGTGCTGGATGACCGCCAATTGGGCCGCCTCACATCCGGCGATGCCGATGCGCTGGACAAGGTACTCGAGGACCGCCTCGACCGGCTCTATGTCGCCAAGGTCTATCTGCAATCGGATGCAGCGACGGCCAACACGGAGGCCTTGCGCCAGGTGGTCGATGATCTCGCCGACGCTGAGTATGAAAAACAGCGCGCGACAGACGTGGATGGCGAGACCGAGCGGGGACAGGTCCATTGAGCGCCGCCATGGGAAAAGCGCGGATCGCAACAGGGGTCGTTCTGGTAACGCTGGTGACCGGGGCCATGGGCTATACGATCGCCTCGGCGGTGCTTACCTACCAGGATCTCGGCTTCGGAGCCGAGATCGACTTTGCGTATATCGCGCAAAACTACATTGCGATCCTGGACCGCCGTCCGGAGGATGCCCAACTCATCCATCTGATCATCGGCAGCTTCGCCGCCGCCGGCCTGATGCTGAGCCTCGCCCTCTCGGGATCGGCCCTCACACGCTTTGGCCAGACCCATTGGCAGACCGCGCGCGAAATGAAGGCAAATGGGTTCTTCGGGGCGCCAGGGACCGGGTTCATCCTCGGCAAGCTGGGGACGCCTGGCTCCCGCGCAAGATACATTTGCTCCAAGGTCTTTCCGCATGCGCTGATCGTGGCGCCCACGGGCCGTGGCAAGACCACGGGCTTTGTCATTCCGAACCTGCTGACCTGGCAAGGCTCCGCCGTGACGCTCGATGTGAAGGGCGAGTGTTTCGAGGCCACGGCCCGCCACCGCGCAGTCCAAGGCGACAAGGTCTATCGCTTTGCCCCCACCGATTGGGAGGGCAAGCGCACGCATCGTTACAACCCGCTCCTGCGCATCTATCAACTGAAAGATCCCGCGCGCCAGCAGATGGAACTGCAGCTCCTGGCGACGCTCTTCCTGCAGAGCGACAATGACCGGGTGCAGGGGCTGCTCAAGGGCGGGATCGATCTCTTTGTGGCAGCAGGCCTGTTGGCGTTCCAGCGCAAGCGTCCGACCTTGGGCGAGATCTACCGCATCGCGGCCTCGGGCGGGAACAAGCAGAAGGAGTATTTTGCGCGGGGCCATGAGGTCGACAACCGGGCCGCCAAGCTGATCTTCACCCGACTCGCTTCCACCAACAACGATACTCTGACCTCCTATGTCTCGCTCCTGATGACCTCGGGGCTCGACCAATGGCAGAACCCGGCCATTGATGAAGCGACGGCGGTCTCGGACTTTGATTTCCGGACGATCCGCAAGAAGCCCTTTTCGGTCTATCTCGTGGTCCAACCGCTGATGGTGAAGCCGCTCGCGCCACTGATCCGGCTGTTCTTCTCCGATCTCCTCTCCGCCATGCAGGAAAAGGACCCCGGGCCGGATGAGCCCTGGCCGGTTATGATCATGCTCGATGAATTCAATCGCTTGGGCAAGATGCCCATTGTGGTCGAGAGCATCGAGACCCTGCGCACGTATCGCGGCCATCTGGCCGTGGTCACCCAAACGATTCCCGCCCTCGATGAAATTTATGGCGAGAACACCCGCCGCGCGCTTCAGGGCAATGCGGGGGTGAAGCTCTACCTCACGCCCTCCGATGAAAAGACCGTCGAGGAGCTGAGCAAGGCTGTCGGTAAAACAACCAAGACCGTGGTCACGCGATCTCAATCCATCGGCAAGAACCCCTTCGAAGGCCGCAGCCAATCGACACGGACTGAAGAAAGCTCCCTCCTGCCCGAGGATGAGGCGCGCCGCCTGCCGCTTGACGAGATCGTCATGGTCATCGACGCGCAAATGCCTGTCCGCGCGAAGCGGATCCAATATTTTGACGATCGGCTGTTCAAGGCGATCCATGCGGCGCAGACGGGCGAGTTGCCGTTTCCGGAACTGGGGGGAGGGGGATCGCAAGGCACACTGCCGCTGAGTGTGCGCGCCATGCCGATGACACCGCCAGCGGACGGGCCAAGTGGACCTGACGCCGTCGTGGAAAACTCAGCTCAGGCTTCTGGTGGTCAACTGTCACGGCAAACTGACGGTGTTCCAAAGAAAACCGCGCCTGTCGTTCAAGCCGTAATCGCCGAGGAACAGCGACAGATGGAAATGGATTTTGGGGGCCAGGTTGCGGATGCCGAGACAGTGGGCGTGGATGATGAGGCGCAGATGCGCTCTGCTGTCGATGGATTGGATGAAATGGAAGAGATGCTGCGAGAGGAGGAGGGTGGCAAAAAGCCAATTCACCGGTAGGGCGGTGGGCATGGTCTGACGGTCATAGAGGGCGGAAAGCTGATGCTCAGTGTACGTGCGAGCACATCCGTTTGCGAAAAAGAAAATGGAAGCTCGAGACACCTCATTGGCCAACAACCGAGTTCGGCAGAGCCATGGCTAGGGGGTTCAGCATTGTGCCAGATGATATTGACTTATGGCTGCCCGCAGGCACCAATCACGAGTGAGCGCCAATCCATCGGCGCTTGTGCCAAAGGATATTGAAGCTGGACACAAGGGTTCGAGTTTTCTTGATTTGATGGATTTGAAAAATGAATACAGTACCAAAACCAAAGTTTTCCGTGTCCGCCCGATATCTCGGCCCCGTCTTCACTCTCGATGGAGAGTTGACGAAGAGCAATCAAAACCTGGTTTTCGCGCGAAACGGTATCGGCAAGTCCTTCCTGTCGCGCGCCTTCCGGTATCTTGATCTCTACGGCCAGCAGGAAGATGTGTCAGGCGCCGCTCTCAACCTTGTTTCTGACGAATCCACAGATGGCTCCGGCTCGTTCGCGTTTTCTCGCGGTACGACGGCAATGGGAACTCTCGACCTTCAAAAGGCTGGAGATGCGGTCACAGCAACGGTCAATGACACAATCTTCCACGTGTTCTCCGAGGATTTCGTGCAAGAAGAGCTACGGGAACGAAAATACGAACTGGATGGCGAGATTGAAAACCAGATCGCCGTCGATAGCGAAAACATCAAGCTCGATGATGCGAAGAAGACGCTGGAAGAAGCAAGGGCGAAGGCTTCCGAGGCATACAATACGCTAGACGACAAATTTGCCGCCGCGAAAGAATCCGAGCTGCACGAGAAGGCAGGCATCAACAAACAACTGAGAGAGTACAAGGCTCTTTCTCTGGAAAAACTTCTGGAGACCTTTCAAGAGAAGCCAGAAGCGCCGAAGCAATCTCTCACCGACATCATCAGGGACCTCGATAGCCTCAAGGCAATACCTGCAGAACCTGCCTATCCTAGGCAAATCGAACCCATTGCAACCAATGATGTCGATCTCGACGCCCTTGCTGCTTCGCTTGAGCGCCCGACCTCCCCATCAAGTGTCTCCGAAGCAATCAAGAAGAAGATCGATGCGCATCACGGCTTTTACGAGGAAGGCGCAAAGATCATTCGAGATGAGCACCGGACCGTATGCCCCTTCTGCGAACAGGGTATCACGGACCCTGATCCCAAGGCGGTAATTGATGCCTACATCGAATATTTTGAAGACGAAGAAGAGAAGCACAAAGCGGAATTGAGGGACTTCTTTCGAAAGCTCAGACAAAAGGAAGCGCAGCTGGATCCGACGGCAACCCAGCTTGCAAGGCAGAAGTCCCGCTACGACGCGCTTAAGCGGCATGTGCCATCGAAAAAGGATACTGAAGTCAGCGACGGCGCGGATGCGCTGAAGAGCGTGCGGGAAGCGATCGCGGCTATAAAGTCGGTGATCGAACAGAAGGCCTCAGCACTTGGAACCGCGGCTGCGCTTCCTGCCGAGAACCTGTCCGCTTGTATCGCGGCGATCAACAAGGTCATCGGCGAGAACAACGAGAAAGCGGAAGCGCTGAATTCAGCTGTCGAGAAAGCTGATGAAGAGCGCAAGATTCTACAACGCAAGGCTTGCGCGGTGTTTGAGCGCGAATTCGCTATCGGAAATTGGCCCGACATCGAAAACCTGCGGAGATTTCATGCCGATGTTGTCTTGAAGCAGAACGCTTTGGGTGAGCTGGAAAAGGCAAGTCCGTCGGCACAAGCCCGGGATCGTGTTGCCGAAACCTTTGAATTGCTCCTAAAAGAGTTCTTCGCCGACAAATACGTTTTCGACAAGACCAAGTTTGTGCTGAAGCGCGGTGAACAGGAAATGGTTCGTGGGCCGCATCGGACGTTGAGTGACGGCGAGAAGACAGCAATTTCTTTCTGCTATTTCATTGCATGCACGCACAAGAAGGTAGCAACAGGCAGCGATTATAAGAAGCTGTTTCTCGTCTTTGACGATCCGATTACGTCAATGTCTTATGATTTTGTCTTCGCAATTGCGCAAACTCTCAAGAACCTGAACATTTCGGATCAGGGTGAGATTTCGATAAATCCAGGAAAGATTGATGGCAAAAAGTGCTGGAGGCCGGAATTACTATTGCTTACCCATAGCAGCTATTTCTTCAATATTTCGCTTACGAACCGTGTGGTCGATGATAATGCAGCGTTTGCACTTCACACCGACGGCAAGAGCCACAGTCTTGCACGCCTGAACAAGTACATCGCCCCCTTCCAGGAGCAATTGATGGACATCCACGAGGTGGCGAACGGCAAAGACCCTGATCATAGGACCGCAAATTCAGTCCGCTCGGTGCTGGAGGCAATTGGCCGCTTCTGCAGGCCGGACAAGTCCGACAGCCTGACGGATTTCGTCAAGCATCTTGCGGGCGAGGAGGACATGACGCTCAAGAGTGTCCTGATCAACTCCCTATGCCACGGTACCTACTATGTCGAGACGCCGCCGCCTGATGATCTGGTTCTCGCCTACAGGGAAACATTGGTTGTTGTGGAGCGCTATGCGGTCGGCCAACTGGAGCTGATCAAGAAAGCTGCGCGCGCATAAAGTTCGAAAGCAATCAGTCAGCTGGCGATTGTTGTCGTCCTGTCTATCGCGCACTCAGGTCGGGACGAGCGCCTGTGATCACGCCGCCTAAATGTACGGCAGGAAACAGTTGTGAAGATGCACGATTTAGGACGGAGCGCGAATGGCAGCAAAGGGCCGTCACCGTCGGCCAAGTCGACCCAGTCTCGCCAGCTGCGCCAGCATTTTTGACCCCGAGTCTGCGGATCCTGTGCCTCCTGCGGAACCCGTCTGCCCCATGCCCTGCCTCACGGGCATCTGCTGCACGCCGAAGAACTGCCGCGCCCTGAGGGCTGCGTATTCTGCGCCACTTGCGCCTCCGATCAGGTAGCGATTGTAGGCCTGCTTGCTGCCCATTGCGGCGCGGGCAAAGCTGTAGCCGCCGCCGAGACCACCGGAGAGGGCGGGCATCATGATGTTTCCGGAGATCGCGCGCACGATGAAGGGCGTGGCAATGATGAAGCCCTTGGCCATGAGGACCATCATGAAGAAGGGGATGAGCGCGCCTATGTTTGAAGCCCCTTCCGGGTCGCCAAGCTCACCGATCAGAGCGGAAGAGACGCCAGTGATCGTTGCGAACACCCCTGCGACGACGATTGGGTAGAGTGCGAAGGAAACCAGTGCCGACAGCTAGCGTGCGAAGTAATCTTTAGTCACCTCGAAGAGGGTGAGGAAGATCATCACCGGCGCGATCCCGATTAGAAGTGCGATCATCAGGCGGGATGCCACAAGGATGAAGGCGGCCAGCCCGCCGAGTATCGAGAGCAAGAGGACCCCGACAATGTCGAGCATGGCGCCGGCCATCCAGTTCAACTCTGAACCTGCGGCGTTCAAATAGTCCCCCAACTCGGCGATCAAACGGTCGAATTCTTCGGCGAAAGTTCCAGAAGGGCCAGGAGTTCCACCGCCGACCGAAGCCACGAGCGCCCCCGCAATGCTGTCGATCCCGGCAAGGATGGCGGTGGAGAGGGCGTTGAACTGCACCCAGTTGGTTGCAAATATCCCGATGAGCCCGATCTTGACCGCGAGCCAAAAAGCCGTGCGCCCGTCCATCGCCTTGTACTGGTAGATCATGTTCAGGAAGACGAGGATCACCACGAGTGTTGTTCCCAGTACCAGAAGTGTGCCCACCGTTGCCGCAACCGATCCAAACTGGGTTTCGGCGGCGGTGTCGAGATAGCCCTGGGAGGTTTCAACGAAATAGGTGACGACGCTCATAACGGGGCTGCCTTACCAATTGCCTGCGGTTTCGCAGATGGCTTTAGCCTCAAGGCGAACGTCGTTGGCGCGCTGATTGTAGGCGTCGGATGCTTCCAGCATTTTCCAGCGTTCATCACTCGCGTGCTGCTCATGAAACTCCGTCTCGGCAGCGTCCCAAGACGGGAACCGGATTTCACAGTCGCAGCTTTCGGTCTCGATGATGCGCTCGAGATTCTGGGCGCGGTAGATATCCTGGACCAACACGCGTTGATAGGCTTGGCGCAGGGGTATTTCTTGCATCCAGTTGGGCTCAGCGGGCCGGTCCGGACAGACGTCAAAGCTGCGATCGAGGGTCGGCACCATATTGCGCTCTGCGAAGGCAGGGACAGCCAGTAGGCTCACGGCCAGCGCGACTAGCGCAAGGGTTAGCCGCGCCGGCTTCATTCCGTGGCTCCGATGATAGTGGTTTCGCGCTTCAGGAAAACTGTGTGGCCGACATTGGCTAATTCCGAGGAGCTGATCGACACGACCTCCCAGCCTTCGGCCCCCTTCGCGTTCAGGCTGGCCTGCATGTCGGTGAGACTGGTTTTTCGGGTCATGGGAAAGGACAGGATGTCGTATTCAAATGTCTTCATCGGGAAGTTCCAATCTCAGTTGCGCCGGGGAGGTAAAATTCGGTGATGCCGCGCCGGCCATCGTGGCGACCGGCCTGGATGATCACATCGATGGAGTTTTCGATGTATTGGATCATGTCGGCATAGGTCACCGGGATCTCAGTCTTGAGTGCGGCGATGGCCAGACGCTGCACGGCAAGTTGCGGGGTTTCTGCGTGCAGCGTGGTCATGGACCCGCCATGGCCAGTGTTGATCGCCTCGAGGAAGGTCATGGCCTCCTTGCCGCGCACCTCGCCCAGGATGATCCGGTCGGGGCGCATGCGCAACGTTGCGGTGAGCAGCACATCGGCGGTCTGGAACTCCGCATCGCGATTGGCGATGAGGGTCACGGCATTGGGCTGGGTCGGCAGAAGCTCGGCGGCTTCCTCGATGGTGACGATGCGTTCCTCGGATGGCACGTGCGAGAGGATCTTGCGCGCAGCCACGGTCTTGCCGGTGGAGGTGCCGCCAGAGACGATCATGTTGAGCTTGTTGTCGACGCAAAAGGCCAGCGCATCGTCGATGACGCCCGCGGCCACGACCTCGCGCAGTTCGCGGGTTTTCTCGAGGCGGAGTTCTTCAAGCTTGCGTTCCTTGCCATAGAGAAAGTCGAGTGTGATCCCGTCGAGCGGCAAGCTGGAAAAGAACCGAAGGCTGATCGACATGGCCGAGAGCACGGCAGGCGGGGTGATGACCTGTGCGCGGATCGGGCGCCCCTTGTAGGTGATTGAGACCGAGACGATGGGGCGGTCCTTGCTCATCGTGGTGTTGGCAGAAGAGGCGATCTGGTTGCCGAGGTCTTTCACTTCGGTTGCGGTCAACGCCTGTTCCAGCTTGCGCATGAAATGATCGCCCTGGAATTCTCCCCAGCAGGAGCCGTCGGGGTTGATGCAGATCTCGATGACATCGTCGCGGGCGGCGGCTTCGATCCGGTCGAGGGAGGTTTCGAGATAGCTCAGCGACATGGGCTCAGAATATCTCCAGATCGCGGTCGACCATCACCGTGACGCGCGCGCCCTGGTCGACATAGATGACGGGGCCGATGGAGAGATAGTCACCAATCACACTGTCCGTAGCATCGGCAAGATCATCGCCCACGTCTTCGAGCACATCCGCGGCGGTCTCGTCCTGCACATTTGCAGCGGCTGCACTAGGCGCGGCGGAGATCAGTGAAATCAGCGCCGCCGAGCCGAAACGCTCATCAAACCGGGTGTCGACAAAGCCGGTCACGCCGGAGCGGCCAAGTGCGTCGCCCCCGAAGGAGCTGATCTGGATCGTCTGGTTGTTGGGAAGAATGATCCGGTCCCAGGCGATCGTAACGCGGCGCTGTGCGATATCGACGCCGGATTGATAGCGCCCGATAAGACGGGATCCACGTGGGATCAGGAGGCGCGCGCCATCGAAACTGAACACGTCTTCGGAAACAACGGCCCGGGTCTGGCCGGGCAAGGAGCTGTCGAGCGCGGTTTCCATGACGGCCTGGATCATGGTGCCCTGGATGATCGTGTTGGAGGGATTGGCGATGACTTCTGCCTGTGTCACCGAAGTGGGCAGCGCGCCGTTCAGCACGAAATCCGTCACTTCGCCAAAAGTCCGCTCGGCTAACGCCGTCTCATTGGCGCCCGAAGTGCCGCCAAAGGCGATGGTGGGCGAGGTGATGCGGCGTTCCTGAAACGCCCGTTCCTCGGCCGCGCGGCGTTCAAGTTCCGCGAGACGTCTTGCTTCTTCCTCGCGGCGCAGTCGCTCTTCTTCCCGCGCGCGCAATTCGTCCTCGGTGGGGCCGATGGGCGCGGGGGAAGGGCGATTGGCTTCGAGTTGCGCAAGTTCGAGGTCCATGCGGATTTGCTCCAACTCCCGATCACGTGCGGTGAGCTCGTCTCGGAACAGCTGTTGCGCGGCTTCAGAGGCGGACTGCAGGACGGCGATCTGGGCGGTCAGCGCATCGATCGCTTCGGCGGCAGCGGTATCTTCTTCGACCACCGGTTCAGGGGCGTTGCGCAATTCCTCGATCTGAGCCTGAAGGGCTGCGAGCTGTGCCAGAAGCTCAGCATTGGGCTCGACCGGATCGGGTGCGACGAACACAACCTCGGGCTCGGGCGGGGGCAAGGTCTCGATGGCGCCGAACCCGTCGCCTTCGTTCTGGAAAACGTCCGGCGTGGCCGTGGGAAGGGCTTCCTCTTCCTCGGGTTGGGACATGAGATAGAGCAACGCACCGCCCGCGCCGATCACGAGGACGACGACCAAAGCGAGCAGCGGTGAGCGCCGTGGGGCAGGGGGCGAACCAGCGCCCTTACCTTGTTCTAGAGCAGCGAGGCGTTTCTCGAGGTCTGCGTTTCCAGTATCGCTCATGAGCCTACCCCCGCAGGTGGTGTGGCCTCGATGCAGACCACCTCCTCCCCGATCCGCAGCACCCATTGTCGGTTCACGCCTGAAACCCGGATCACGCCGTCCTCGGTGGCTTGCGTGTTGACCGTGCGCTCACGGCCATTGGCGTAGCGGAAGATCGCAGGCACCGGCGCGTTCCGCGGAAATTCGAAATACGTAAAGGTCCCGTCATCCCAGACACCGGTGGGGGTGAACTCGGTCCGCGCGCTGGCACCGTAATTATAGTTCGGCGCTTGGGCCGCGATGGCACGTGTGGGCCGCGTATTGACTTCGGGGTAGCGGAACTGGACCACGTAAAAGGTCGGACTGCGGGTCTCCTGGACGTTAAAGTAATAACTGCGCCTGTTCGTGTAGACCGTCACATTGGTATGGACGCCGCGCGCGATGGGTTTGATCGCGAAGGCCTGACCGCCGGGGACGCCATCGATCTCAAAGCCTTCCGTGTCGCCCGCGATGATCGAGCGGATGCTCTCGCCTTCCCCGAACTCGACCGTGGTCACATGGGTGAGCGACACGCTGAGGCGGTAGACCTGACCTTCTTGATATGTTGCCAGCCGCACCCGATTGTCATTGGGCCCGCCACGCGGGATGGCTTCGGCGAAAGCAAGGCCGGGCAACAGGGCAATCAGCAATGTGAAAAGTCGAGCAGGGAACAAATTCAATTCTCCAATCTGTCGGAGCGGACGGAATATTCGAGGACCGTGAAGCCGAAGGGGTTGGTCCAGACCTCATCGATGGAGCGGCGGGTCTCGGGGCGGAACTCGAAGAGAAGCGTGGCGGTGAAAAGCCCGGTTTGGACGCCGTTGATAGATGTCAGGCGCTTGCGCAGGCGGACCGTCGCGCGGTTGGTTCCGATCCGGTTGATGCTGAGGATCTCCACGTCGAGCCGCGCATTGGGGCCATAGACGGTCGGCGGATAGTTTTCATTTGCGCTGTTCCATATCTGGCGCAGCCCGCTCTCGGCGGCCCCGTCCGAGCGGCGCAGGACGCTGCGAATGCGCAGATCATTGTCGAGCTGGTTGTAGATCTCGCGATCGGTCACGTAGCGGAAGACCTCCGCCTCGATGATGGCCTGGTTGGCGGTGACGGATGTGGCGCCGACGGACGCCTCGGGGAGTGCAAAGCCGGTGGCGGGATCATAAGGCACGACGACCGGAGGTGGATCGACATCGAGGATCGCAACCGCCGCCGCGCTCAGGCACCCGAGTATGCCGAAGATGAGGCCCATCAGGCCAAGGCGTTGCCAAAGCCGTTCGCGGCGCAGGGCACCGTAGACCAGTTCTTCCTCGATGATTTCTTGTTCAGTCGCCACCATTCATGCCCCCGCTCGGCGTTTCGAAATGAGTTGAATCGGTTCTTCGCTGCCTCTCGCTGCGCTCGAACGCGAAAACCGATATTTTGTATTGTGGTTCAATTTCGAAACGCCTTAATCAGCCCGCAGGTCCGGCAAGGTGAAATCCATGAAGCGCTGTTCTTCGGCGATTGTGGCGGCATCAATCACGCCGCCTGTGCCGTCACCCACGGTTTGCACGGCCTCAAGCTGCCACATGGCGACGAGGGCAATTGCCAGCTCCGCCGTCACCCGCGTGTTGAGGTCGATACTTTCCTTCAGTTCGTCCATGTCATCGATCAGCCCGACCAACCGGTCGACGCGTTCCAGCGATTGGCCCGCGTCCTCGTAGCTGTTCTGGGCAGCGGCCGAGACGAGCGCGCCGGTTGTGGCCTGCGTCGCCACACGGTTCGCGCCCGGATTGCCGCTGGTGGCCATTTCCGAGAGGGTGTCGTCGTCAAAGCCGAGATCGGCCAGGACCCGGTCCATCTGGGTTTCGATCTCGCCCGCACCGGAGCCAGAGAGGCCGGAGAAGTCGCCTGTCTTGATCGCTTCGATGGTAGCGAGGATGTCGCCAAATTCTTGGTCGAGCAGACCGTTCAACTCATCTTCCATTTCCGTGCGGATGATCTCGGGAAGTTCGGCGAGGCGCGTCAGTGCCTCATAGGTTCTTTGCAGCTCCGCGAGTTGGTCCGTGAGTGTGGCAAGCTGTTCGCGGAGCTGCGTCAGCTGCTCGTTCTGCAGGATCTCGTCTTCGATCATCTGCCGGAGCTGCTGGATGTTTTGCGCGATGTTCTGCGTGTCGACGACGGGCACGCCCTGCGCCGCAGCAGGGGAGAGGGCTCCTAGATGCAGGCCAATCCCAAGTGTCGTGGCCAAAGCCGTTCTCAGAAACATCCGTCCCATCAGTCTATCTCCCTGATCGTAAATTCCATGAATGCGCCCTCGGCCATGCGGGCGCTGGCCTGCGCCAATTCTTCTGCGCTCAGGACACGGGTCCGCGCCGCCTGAAGCCGGACGCGCGCGGCGACGAGACGCACGAGTTCGGCGCGGGCATAGGTGTTGAGCGCGATGCTTTCCTGCACGTCTTCCGTCGCTGAAATCCGTGTGACGATGTCTTGGATACGCAGGGCAGCTTGCCTGATCGCGGCGGGCGAGTTGTTGCCATAGAAAGCCGCGCCATGCCCGGTCATCGAGAGGTTCGCATTTGCCAGCAGCGCGGGGTCGATCGTACCGAGCGCTTCGATCCCGCCGATGCGGCTCAGATAGAGATTGTAGCGTTCGGGGATGACCTGGACGTAGTGCTGCGTCTCGCGGAAGGGTGGTACGCCCCCATATTCGAACACGCGACCGGGTCCGGCGTTGTAGGCCGCGAGGGCGTTGATTATATTGCCGTCAAAGGTGTTGAGCTGGGCCGCCAGATACCGCGCGCCGCCATGCACCTGCAGGTAGGGGCTGTCATAATATTCCGGGTTGATCCCGAGATCGCTGGCCGTGCCGGGCATGATCTGGGTGAGGCCAAAGGCCCCGACAGGCGAGCGCGCACCGATGGTAAACCGGCTTTCCTGCCAGATGAGCGCCTGCAACAACGCGCGCCATTGAACGGGGGAGAGGCCCGCGCGGCCCACGCCCGCGAAACCGCTGGTTTCCTGGGCGACGCGGATGATGAGTTGCTCAATGTTTTCGGCGGCATCCCCGAACATCTGTGCGCCGCCGGGATTGGGGTCGATCTCGGCATTGCCGTAGACCGTTTCGACGGAACGGGCTGGATCGCCGCTGCCGCTTTCCAGCCCGGAGACCATTGCCGGCAGGTCCTGACCGCCGAAGCTGGTCTGGGCATCGAGGATGCGCTGCAGGGTTGCGAGTTGCTCGCGTTCGATCTCGGCAATGAGCTCGCGCACGGAAAGCTTGTCCGCCTGGATCGCAAGGTCGGTCTCGCGATCTCCGGTCTCGACGATATCGCGCGCGGTCAGCCCGCTGTCATCGGTCGGCACGCCTTGGGAAAGGGCGATGCCGGGCAGCAGGCAAAGCACGAGGATATGGGGCAGTTTAGACTTCAATGCCGCCCTCCGGCGCGCCAAGGGGCGTGAAGGTGCAATCAGGTGCTGTGGGTGCCGTCGAGGCGAGGAAGGTAAAGCAGTTGGCCTGTGGCTCCTGGTACTGGGCGCAGGAGGTCAACACACCAAGCGCAGAAAAGAACAAGAAGATACGGGTCATGATAGCCTCCAGAAATCAGGGCGGTCGCGGTAATCGGCGCCGACGAGCGCTTCACCTTTTTCCATGCCGCCGAGGATGGTGAGATTTGGCCCGAGGGCGCTCAGATCGGCATCGACGACGATCGAGCCCTGGTCGTCGCGGATGAGCGCAAGGCGGCTGTCGCTGCCGGTGTTGAGAAGCACATCGAGTTCCTTCTCATAGAGGTTCAGCATCGCGTAGTCGGCGGCATGGGCGCGGATGTTCGGGAGCAGGATCTGCGTCGGCACCGCCTCGACGATGGTCTTGCCGGTCCGCGTGCGCTCGAGCTGACTGGCGTATTGCGTCATCATCACCGCGACGGTGTTCTGCTTGCGCGCGGTCACCAACCAGTTCGACAGCCGCTCGGCGAAATACGCATTATCGAGCGCCTTCCAGGCCTCGTCGATCACGATGATGGTGGGGCGCCGATCCTCGATCTCGCGCTCAACCCGGCGGAAGAGATAGGAGAGGACGGCCATGCGTTCCTTCTCGGCCTCGCTGTCGAGAATGCCGGTCAGATCGAAGCCCACCACATCGCCTTCGAGCGAGAAGGTGTCTTCCAGCGTCTGTCCGAAAATCCAGCCGTAGCGGCCCTCTTCGGTCCACTCGAGCAGGCGCTGGTGCAGATCGCCGCCATCATCGGTGGACACAAAAAGAGATGCGAAGTCGCGCCAGTTTCGCAAGGCTGGGTTCGTGGCCTGCGCATTCTGGCGCACGACCTCTTGGATGCGGTTGGTCTGTGCCGGGGTCAGCGGCTTGTCGGCGCGGTGAAGGAGCGTTGCGAGCCAATCCGAAAGCCAGGCGGTGCCGCGCGCATCTGTCTCGGTCCAAAGCGGGTTGAGGCCTGTGGGCTGCCCGGCCTTTAATGACGCATAGCGCCCGCCATTGGCGCGGACCGCCATCTCCATACCGAGACGGTAATCGAAGACGAAGATCCGCGCCCCTGCTCGACGGGCTTGCGTCATGAGGAATGCGGAAAGCACCGATTTGCCCGACCCGGGCCGGCCCATGATCAGGGTATGCCCGCTGGTCGGTTCTTTGTCGGGCGATCCCTGCTCGTGATAGGAAAACCGGTAGGCGCTTTGTTCGGGCGTGGGCAGGTAGGTGATGACGCGGCCCCAAGGGGTTTTCTGAGCAGACTTGCCAAGCTGTGTCCGGTGAAATGCCGCGAAATCCGCGAAGTTGCGATTGGTGATCGCACTGGCGCGCACGCGCTTGGGCTGGTTGCCAGGATGCTGGCTGAGGTAATGCGCTTTGGCCGCAATCCTCTCACCGATCATCTTCACCCCTTCCGCGGCGGCGGCATTCACGATCTCGGCGCTCAGCGTCTGCAATTCGTCCAGCGTGTCGCAGAAGAGCGTCACGACCATATGGTGCTCGCCGAAGCTCTGGCGCTTGGCCTCGAGATCATCGGCGGCGATGTCGAGCGCTTCCATGAGCGACAGGGCCGCGTCCTGGGAAGCCTGCATCTGGCGCTTTTGCCGCTTGATACGCCCCGCCATGAGGTTCGAATTGATCGGCGTGAAAGAATGCGTGACGATCATGTCGACCGGCAGGTTCAGCATGTCGAACATCGTGCAGGTCGTGGCCTCGGAATATTCCCCGATGGTGAAGCTCTTGCCGTAGCGATGTCCCACGACGCCTTCAGAGAGCTCGAAGTGATCTCCCTGAAACGTCACGCGGGTATTGGCGACGTTGAAGGACAGAAAGCCGTAGGTGTTGGCTGGGTAGAGCGGCAGCTCGGTGCCCGTGTTGAGCGCGCCCAAAAATCCCACCAACTCTCCCGATCCGGCTGACAGCAGGCGTGGCTTGAGCTCGGTAAGCCCCGAGAGGAAGACATTCACGGCCTCACCGAGGCGCTGCAGGCGTTTGCGGGTCTCCTCTCTCAGTCGGTCTGGCGCGCTGCGGCTGAGGAAAGGCAGGAGGCTTTTCGGGGGCGGGCGGTGAATGACGGTGAGCGTCAGGGTCTTGTCGCGGAGCCCGCTGGTCTCAAGTTTCGCGCGCCAGCGCCGGTCAACCTCGCCTGCGAAGCTGTCCTCACGGATCGGGTCGAGATCAGGTTCGATGGCCTTGGAGACCTTGTGGACGTAATAGCTGAATTCCGGCCCGAGCTGCGCAATGATCCGGGCAAAGAGCGCGGTCACCTTGTCGAGATAGGCGTCATCGGTCGTGTAGCTATTGACCCCGTCGAGCCGGATGCACTGGAAAAGCTCGTTGACCCGGGTCCGCACGGTCTGGTCATCGACTAGGCTCACATAGGGCAGCATGTGCGCGAGGCGGGTCTCGTG
>JAGDZD010000010.1:0-101189 GCA_049116315.1 Thalassovita sp. | reverse complement strand
GGCGTCCCTCGGGGCGCCCTTTTGCTATGGTTAACGGGCTTTGTTGGTATTTTTCCTGTGTGGCCGATGTGGGTTTATCGCTGTGAATGACGGCGGGATTTCCTCGTCTAAAATCGTCCCGGATCGGCGGGTGCAGACCCATCTTTGTGCGCGGACGTGTTTGTTTGGAAACGCGAAGTGAGATCCACCAATTCGTGTTTTCTGACCAATCTGGCAAAGCACAGGGGCGGGGCCTGTGATTCTGGGTCGGCGTGCGGGATATTTTCACTTTTGGTGCTTGTTTTACTTGCCAGCTGGGCAGGTGAAGTGTACGAGGCGCAAGTTCTTCTAAAGAACAGTGAGGCGGGGTGATTCCCGCCTTTTGGGTTCGACGAGGGTTTGCGATGGTCGCTGGTCCTCCTCTCAACCTCAATGCCTAATAAAAGGCGATGAAATGCAAAGCCAAAACATTCGTATCCGGCTCAAGGCATTCGATTACCGTGTACTGGACGCCAGCACACAGGAAATCGTAAACACAGCCAAGCGCACCGGCGCTCAGGTTCGTGGCCCGATCCCTCTGCCGAACAAGATTGAGAAGTTCACCGTTCTGCGTGGACCTCACGTCGACAAAAAATCCCGTGACCAGTTCGAAATCCGCACACACAAGCGGATGCTGGATATCGTTGATCCGACCCCCCAGACTGTGGACGCGCTGATGAAGCTCGACCTGGCCGCTGGTGTGGACGTCGAGATCAAGTTGCAGTCTTAAGATCGGAGGGTAGAAATAATGCGCTCTGGTGTTATCGCTAAGAAACTGGGCATGACCCGGTTGTTCATGGAAGACGGCAAGCAGGTACCTGTCACCGTTCTTCAACTGGAAAACTTGCAAGTCGTTGATCAGCGTACCGCTGAACGTGACGGTTACACAGCTGTTCAGCTGGGTGCCGGTGCGGCGAAAGCAAAACGCACATCTGCTGCTATGCGTGGTCACTTTGCGAAAGCAAACGTTGCGCCTAAGCGTAAGGTTGCTGAGTTCCGTGTATCCGAAGACAACCTGATCGAAGTGGGCGCCGAAATTTCGGCTGAGCACTACGTTGAAGGTCAGAAAGTCGACGTTGCAGGCACATCTATCGGTAAAGGTTTTGCCGGTGCGATGAAGCGTTGGAACTTTGGCGGTCTGCGTGCGACGCACGGTGTTTCGATCAGCCACCGTTCACACGGTTCGACTGGTCAGTGTCAGGATCCCGGTAAGGTTTTCAAAGGCAAAAAAATGGCCGGTCATATGGGTGCTGCCCGTATCACCACTCAGAACCTGGAAGTTGTCAAAACTGACGCCGACCGTGGTCTGATCATGGTCAAAGGCGCTGTTCCTGGCTCCAAAGGTGGCTGGGTCACTGTTAAGGACGCTGTGAAAAAGAAACTGCCTGAGAACGTTCCGTTCCCAGCAGCTCTGAAAACAGCCGCCGAAGCTCCTGCTCAGGACGCACCTGCTGAAGGGGGTGAAGCATGAAACTTGATGTGATCAAACTTGACGGCGACAAAGCCGGTTCAGTTGAGCTCTCTGAGGACCTGTTCGGTCTGGAGCCACGCGCAGACATTCTGCACCGTGTGGTTCGCTGGCAGCGCAACAACGCACAGGCCGGTACCCACAAGGTAAAGACCCGTTCGGAAACCAGCTACTCGACCAAGAAGATCTATCGCCAAAAAGGCACCGGTGGCGCACGTCACGGCAGCCGTAACGCGCCGATCTTCCGTAAGGGTGGTATCTACAAGGGCCCAACCCCTCGTAGCCACGGCCACGACCTGACCAAAAAGTTCCGCAAATTGGGACTGAAGCACGCCCTGTCCGCGAAAGCGAAAGCAGGCGAGCTGGTTGTGATCGACAACGCTGAATCCGCTGCGAAAACCGCCGTTCTGGCCAAACAGGTTAAGAACCTGGGCTGGAAGCGCACGCTGATCATCGACGGAGCTTCGGTTAACGAAGATTTCGCCGTTGCAGCGCGCAACATTGAAGGCTTGGATATCCTGCCAACAATGGGCGCCAACGTGTATGACATCCTGAAGCGTGACACTCTGGTGATCACTAAAGCGGGTGTCGAAGCTCTGGAGGCTCGCCTGAAATGACGACCAAAGCAGAACTCTATGACGTGATCCGCAAGCCGATCATCACCGAAAAAGCGACCATGGCGTCGGAAAACGGTGCGATTGTGTTTGAAGTCGCGATCGACAGCAACAAACCCCAGATCAAAGAAGCCGTAGAAAGCTTGTTTGGTGTGAAGGTGAAAGCGGTTAACACCTCGATCACCAAGGGTAAGGCCAAACGTTTCCGGGGTCAGCTCGGCAAGCGTAAGGACGTTAAGAAGGCTTATGTTACCCTCGAAGAAGGTAACACCATCGACGTCTCCACCGGCCTGTAATCCGGTTGGATTAGAATTGAGAAAGGCCCTCGCATTTGCGGGGGCCTTTTTCGTTTGCCATCGCGACGCTATTTGAAACGATTGACCATCGCGTCATAGCATGAAAAATTGCCAGTCTGGCAATTGGCAATGTCTTTGGGCTTCCGAAGCAACGTGCCCGGAGTCGCTTTGGGTTCCCAATGAGGCGTCCAAACTCCGCGCCTTTGCCATTGTCCGTTTGATTGTAGTTCTGACAAGCCCACAACTTTTTCGTCGATAATGAAGACAACTTGCCGTTTTTCACGCAGTAATTGCGAACGAAAGTAATACATCACGAAGATTGTTCGCCCGTCTATAAGCGTCCTTTCGTCTATGTAGCTCGGAAACCCAAAGCTTACGAGTGCACCGAAGATGGATGTCCCAAGCTTAAGATTTCTGGATCGGGCGCGTTCGAAATCCTGAATGTCAAAAAGACCTCGCCGACCAGCTTCATCCAGAACGTGGGCGATTGAATTTCTGTTTCGCCTTTTTGAATGCGCGTATATTGACAACTCTACGTTGGTTGCATCTTTTAGCTGTGCTGGCGTCAAGTCTTCGATTGAAAGCTTTTCTTCAGCTTGTACTGGCGTCGTTGCTAGTTTGAGAATAAGTAGTAATGTGGAGAGCGCACTCGTGAATAAGCATATTCGGAGACGAAATTTTCTGGTCAGTGGTTCAGCATTGTTGCTTGCAAATTGCACAACGTCTTCCTCGGATGTCGGTGGCTATGCCAAGACTGTTGCACGGCAGCAAAAGACTCTTCAACTAACAATTGTGGTTGGCGCGGCGCTCGGATATGCCGTCGCGCGGCACAGAGGAGGTTCTGCGCTTGCAGGCGTTGCGATAGGGGCATTCGCCGGGACAATTGCATCGGCTTCGCAGCGATATGCACAGTTACTTTTGCGCGAAACAAATAGCGATCTGAGGTTAAGTTTTGACCGACTGGAAAGCTCAGTTGCAGCTGATACCGAAACTTTTCAGACAGAAAACCTGCCTGCGATCAACGAGCGAATTTCAATTACGCAATCTCTATCCGAGCGGGGCAACACCGACTTTGGCTCGTATTTTCAGTCCTTAGATGAGCTTGAGGAGTACGAAGCTCGGCAAACGATCCCAAACTCCGGGTATTCATGGGCTACTGAGATCTATCCGCATTGCCTAATTGTTCTGCCAAAGCAGACCATTGAAAAAACTATTCCTCCGGCCGCAAAAGGGAATGCCGATCGTGCAGATGATGCAATAAGTCGAAATACCGACGTGGTCGTTTCCAATGTTTATAGGAACAGCCAGGCACTAAAGACGTTGGAAGGACTCGGAATTCGCCATGTCTAGTGAACGAAGCAAGTCGATCTGGGGGGCTATTTGGGCGCTCCCGGTTACTGCGGCGGCGGGACTTTGTGTTTGGTTGATTGAGGAGTTTGATCTTTTGGGAAGGGCTGTAGACAAACTTTCGTGTGATGGCGTCAGCGAATACCAAGTCGCACAAGCTTCGATAGCAGACCTGTTTGCAAATGGTCATTCTTATGTTCCATCGATTCTATTGGAAAAAGAGAAGCTGATCGTAGAAAACATTGTGGCTGCGGCAGGCTGTGGACACATTGAGGCTCAGGTCAGCTATGTGGGGTTCACTTGTGAGGGCGACTTTGGGTTCGAAGAAAATATGCTTGAAACACTGAAGCTGATCAATGGCTTCGAACAAGAGCATAACTTCGATGCAGAAACGTCTCCGTTTCGGATGGCTTGTGCCAAGATTTAGTTCGGTTGGTCATCGGATTTCCTGTTTGCTGACTAGACACCTCACTTATTCCCTGTTACCTCCCACCAATCGCACAGCCCCAGATTCGTCTGGGGCTTTTGTGATGTTTCATTGGGGACCTTCGGGGCCCTACTAAGTTGGCCACCTTAGGGGGGCTATAACCAGGGTGGGCAGGGTCCACCTTTAAATTCGGAAGACAGGACATATGGCACTTAAGTCGTATAAGCCATCGACCCCGGGCCAGCGTGGGCTGGTACTGATCGATCGCTCAGAACTGTGGAAAGGTCGTCCGGTTAAGTCCCTTACTGAGGGTTTGACCAAGAACGGTGGCCGCAACAACACAGGTCGGATCACGATGCGCCGCAAAGGCGGCGGGGCGAAACGCCTCTATCGTATCGTAGACTTCAAACGGAACAAATTCGATGTCGCCGCGACCGTTGAGCGGATCGAATATGACCCTAACCGGACTGCTTTCATCGCATTGGTGAAATATGAGGACGGTGAGCAAGCTTACATTCTGGCGCCTCAGCGTCTGGCAGTAGGCGACAAGGTCATCGCTTCGGCTAAGGCCGACATCAAGCCCGGTAACGCAATGCCTTTCTCTGGCATGCCTATCGGTACCATCATCCACAACATCGAGCTTAAGCCAGGTAAAGGCGGTCAAATCGCACGCGCAGCTGGTACCTATGCTCAGTTTGTTGGCCGGGATGGCGGTTACGCTCAGATCCGTCTGAGCTCAGGCGAGCTTCGTCTGGTTCGTCAGGAATGCATCGCCACCGTTGGTGCGGTTTCTAACCCTGACAACTCGAACCAGAACTTTGGTAAAGCCGGTCGTATGCGCCACAAGGGCATCCGCCCATCGGTTCGTGGTGTTGTTATGAACCCGATCGATCACCCACATGGTGGTGGTGAAGGCCGGACATCGGGTGGTCGTCACCCAGTTACCCCTTGGGGTAAACCGACCAAAGGTAAGCGTACTCGCAACACCAACAAGGCGTCGCAGAAGCTTATTATCCGCTCGCGTCACGCTAAAAAGAAAGGGCGCTAATTCATGGCTCGCTCTGTATGGAAAGGCCCCTTTGTGGACGCTTATGTGCTTAAGAAAGCCGAAGCGACACGTGAGTCGGGTCGTAAAGAAGTTATCAAGATCTGGTCCCGTCGTTCGACGATCCTGCCCCAGTTTGTGGGTCTGACGTTTGGCGTATACAACGGCCGGAAACACGTAACGGTCAATGTGACCGAGGATATGATTGGTCAGAAGTTCGGTGAATATTCACCTACCCGTACCTACTACGGGCATGCGGCCGACAAAAAAGCGAAGCGGAAGTAAGTCATGGGCAAGGCAAAGAACCCCCGCCGCGTGGCAGATAACGAAGCAATGGCCAAAGTGCGCATGCTCCGTACCTCCCCGCAGAAATTGAACCTCGTCGCACAAATGATCCGCGGCAAGAAAGTAGACAAGGCATTGACCGATCTGACTTTCTCGAAAAAGCGGATCGCTCAGGACGTGAAAAAGTGTCTTCAGTCGGCAATTGCCAACGCTGAAAACAATCACAACCTGGATGTCGACGAACTGGTTATTGCTGAAGCATATGTTGGTAAAAACCTGACCATGAAACGCGGTCGTCCTCGGGCGCGCGGTCGGTTCGGCAAGATTGTTAAGCCGTTTTCAGAGCTGACAATCAAAGTGCGTCAAGTTGAGGAGCAAGCCTAATGGGTAACAAGACCAATCCGATCGGTATGCGCCTGCAGGTGAACCGCACTTGGGACAGCCGCTGGTATGCTGACACCAAGGATTACGGTGATCTTCTTTTGGAAGACCTGAAAATCCGTGAGTTCATCAAAGTTGAATGTAAGCAGGCTGGTATTGCCCGCGTGATCATTGAGCGCCCTCACCGGAAGTGTCGTGTGACCATTCACACAGCGCGTCCTGGCGTGATCATCGGCAAAAAAGGTGCTGACATCGAAGTTCTGCGCAAGAAGCTGGCGAACCTGACCGACAGCGAACTGCACTTGAACATCGTTGAAGTACGTAAGCCAGAGCTTGACGCTCAGCTGGTATCTGAGTCCATCGCTCAGCAGCTGGAACGTCGTGTATCTTTCCGTCGCGCCATGAAGCGCTCGGTTCAGAACGCCATGCGTATGGGTGCCTTGGGCATTCGTGTGAACGTAGCTGGTCGTCTGGGCGGTGCAGAGATTGCGCGTACTGAATGGTACCGTGAAGGTCGCGTGCCTTTGCACACTCTGCGTGCGGACATCGACTATGCACACTCCGAAGCCATGACTGCTTATGGCATCATCGGGATCAAAACTTGGATCTTCAAAGGCGAAATCATGGAGCACGATCCTGCTGCTCGTGACCGTCGCGCTGCGGAACTTCAGGATGGCCCCTCACCTCGTGGCGCCGGTGGCAACCGTCGCAACGATCGCTAAGGGAGTAAGTAACAATGCTTCAGCCAAAGCGTACTAAATTCCGCAAGATGCACAAAGGCCGGATCCACGGTCAGGCAAAAGGCGGCAGCGACTTGAATTTCGGGACTTATGGCCTGAAAGCCCTGGAGCCTGAACGTATCACTGCACGTCAAATCGAAGCGGCTCGCCGCGCGATGACACGTCACATGAAACGTCAAGGCCGTGTTTGGATCCGGATCTTCCCAGATCTGCCTATTACCGCGAAACCAATCGAGGTTCGTATGGGTAAAGGTAAAGGTTCTGTTGACCGGTGGGCAGCCAAGGTTAAGCCTGGTCGCATGATGTTTGAAATCGACGGTGTGGACGAAGACATTGCGCGTGAAGCGCTGCGTCTGGCCGCCATGAAGCTGCCGATCAAAACACGTGTTGTGGTTCGCGAAGACTGGTAAGTCTTGCAACTGCTAGAATTTGGGAAACCCCGCTGAGCAATCAGCGGGGTTTCTTGCCGTTTTTGGGGGCTGGATGGGCGTTGATCTGCGCAGTTGGCCACGGCGTTGAGCGCGCTTAGTGCACTGGCCTTTGTTGCAGCGATTGCTCGCTTGCCCAGTCTCTAGGCCATAGCCCACGAAGCAGCGCAGGGCGTGCGGCTAGGTTTTCTTGGACGTGCTCTAGATCTTGCCGTTTCGCCGCTTGGATTTCGAAACGCCTTGCGTTGGGGGGGATCTCTCCACATAAACGGGCAAAACAGAAGGATCGGATATGCGCGCGGCAGTCTCAAAATTTCTCGAACAACCTGTCGTAGGTAGCTTTATCATGGGGGTGATCCTGTTCAACGCAGTGATCCTTGGGCTCGAGACCTCTGACAATCTGATGCAAAGCTTTGGCGGCGTGATTCACGCGCTTGATACGATCTGTTTGTCGATCTTTGTGCTTGAACTGGTGGCAAAGATATTTGCGCAAGGCCCACGGTTTTTCAAAGACGGCTGGAACTTGTTTGATTTCGCAATCGTTGGGATTTCCCTATCCCCCGCCGGGGCGGGCCTGTCGGTGCTGCGTGCGTTGCGGATCTTGCGGTTGTTGCGGGTCGTCTCGGTGGTGCCGTCTTTGCGCCGTGTGGTTGAGGCCTTCATCATGGCGCTGCCGGGCATGGCGTCGGTGTTTTTGTTAACAGGGATTATCTTTTACATTGGGGCGGTGATCGCCACCAAGCTTTATGGTGACACGTTCCCTGAATGGTTCGGCACTTTGGGCGGTTCGCTTTATTCCTTGTTCCAAGTTATGACGTTGGAAAGCTGGTCGATGGGAATTGTGCGGCCAGTGATGGAGCAGCACCCAATGGCGTGGCTGTTCTTTGTGCCCTTTATTCTGGTCACTGCTTTTGCCGTGATGAATCTGGTTGTTGGTTTGATCGTGAATTCGATGCAAGACGCCCACGCCGAAGAAACCAACGCCGCAACGGACACTTATCGCGAAGATATCACCGCCCGGTTGGAGCGGATTGAAAACGCCCTGCGCGAACGCCGATAGGGCGCGTTTAAGCCGGGGTTTCGGATCTATCTGTGGCAGGAGCTGGCGTAGGGCTGAGCGCCGATAGGCGCTGATAAAGCGTGTCTGACAGCCCAAAGTCGATCGCATCAAGCGAGGGCTGCAGCTGTTCCAATGAGCGCGCCGAAAGAAGCGGCAAAGGCTGAGTTTCATGAGCAGCCACCCAAGCCACAGCAAGGGTTGCCGGCGAAACAGAAAGCTCTTGTGCCACACCCAGTAGATCCTGCGCAGTTTTGTGCATCCATTCATTGGCATACCGCGCGGCATAAGCGCTGTCTTGGGTCAAACGACCGGTGCCGCCGTTGGCATATTTGCCCGTTAACAGGCCACCCCCAAGGGGGGAGTAGGCCGCCACGAGGATGTTTTGATCCTGCGCCATCGGGAGGATTTCGACCTCAACTTGGCGTTTGACCAAACTGTACATGGGTTGGACTGCGTCAATGGTCAGATCGCGGTCTTTGGCGACGCTCACCGCTTTCATCACTTGCCACGCGGCAAAGTTGGACACCCCAATATAGCGGATTTGGCGCTTGGCCTTGAGTTCGGCCAGAACGTCAAAGGTTTCCTCAAGCGGGGTGTTGGGATCAAATCGGTGCAGGTAAAACAGATCCACCTGATCCAGTTGCAAGCGTTGGCGTGACAGATCAAAGCTGGCCAAGATGTTCTTGCGGGTTGATCCGCCTGCGGCATTGGCCTTGGTCGCGATCAGCAAGCTGTCCCGGTCTGCTGCGCAGAGCTGGCCCAAAATCCGCTCAGAATGTCCTTCGGTGTAAACATTCGCCGTGTCAAAATGGGTGATCCCTGCGCAGCGCGCCGCGTCAAACATCTCATGACAGGCCCGCTCATCAGCGCGGCCGCCAAATTGCATGGTGCCAAAGCCAAAATGACTGGCTGCGGCGCCGTTCAAGCATGTTAAGGTTTTGACCATGGCAGCTGCCTACTCGTGTTGAGGACGTCCAACAGGGTGGGCGCGCCTGCGCCTACTCCCAGCGATAGTTGAAGCTGACCGAAACGCGTTCATCTTCGGCCATATTCATGGGCACTTCGTGGCGCAGCCAACTTTCCCACAGCAAGACATCGCCAACGTCGGGTTTGATGTACACAAAGGTGCGCATATCACGTCGGGCTTCTTTGAGGCGGGGTGGGGCGGCCATCAGGCGACCAGAGCGCGGATCTTCGAGTTTCAAGGCTGAGGTGCCTTCGGGCATCGACACATATGTGGTGCCGCTGATCACGGAATGAGGGTGCAAATGCGATGAATGCATGCCACCTTCGGGCAGGATGTTGATCCAAAGGTCTTCGAGAACCAGATTGCGACCATCCAAGTTGAACTCGAGGTCTTTGGCGAACTCTGCGACGTGCAAATCAAGAGACTTAATCACATCGGCAAACACCGGGTTGCGCCAGCCCAGATCGGTCAGCGACGCGTAGGAGGTGTAGCCGGGATAGCCGTTTTGTTCACACCATTCCTGACCAGCCTCATCATCTTCGGCAATGCCATAACAAGAGGCTTCCAACTCATCAGGATCGACCTTGGGGCCGTGTTCACTGAGGGCTGCGCGATAGAGGCGGGTGACGAAGAGTGATTCAATCTGTGACATAGGGGAGTGATACCGCAGTCAGGCAGTGAGTGGTAGGGGCGATCCAAATCCCAAACGGGCAGTTTGACGCGGTTCTGAAGAACCGGGGGTGGCCAAGAGAGGTCAATCTTCTTCTTTCGAGCCGGCGTGGCGAAAGAGATCATCAACCTCGCTCGAAGAGGAGCGCCCCATGCCTTTGCCACGTGAAAAGCATGCATGGCGCGTTTGGTAACTTTCCAAACCTGACTCAAGGAAAGCCCAGCCGCCCTTTTTGTTGCGAATAACGGAAATGGGCGCGTTGCACGTAGGGCAAACTGATCCCGAAGACATGGATGTTTCCCGGTACATCCATGTCTCTGGAACATGGACATGGGTTCCATGTCGATTTTGATAGCTGTAAGCTTTGCGCCTATAGAACATGTCTTCCCAGTACTTGGTTCGGGTGCTTTTGTCGGTTCTTGGCGCTTTTTCTACAGGATGTGCGTCTGTTTCCAAAGGCTGGCATACTTTCCCTTGCCACCCACACCCATAGACCCTATAGAGCACCATCCTGCGGATTCGGCAGGCTGTGGGGATTCGTCCGCACAGACATAACCCATCAGATCCAAGGTTACCCAAGGGGCCTTCTGATGCAGTGAAAGGAAGAGGCGCATGAACGCCAAAGAATTGCACGACAAGACTCCGGACGAGCTCCGCGAAGAATTGTCTAACCTGAAGAAAGAAAGCTTTAACCTGCGCTTTCAACAGGCAACCGGCCAACTGGAAAACACATCAGGTATCAAAGCGGCACGCCGTAACGCTGCTCGTGTGAAGACTGTGTTGAACCAAAAAGCCCAAGCGGCTGCAGAGTAAGGACCTAACAGATGCCCAAACGTATTCTCGCAGGCACCGTGACCTCGAACGCAAACGCTCAGACTGTAACTGTGTCGGTAGAACGCCGCTTCACACACCCAGTTCTGAAAAAGACCATCCGTAAGTCCAAAAAATACCGGGCTCACGATGAGAACAACCAATTCAACGTTGGTGACCAAGTCCGTATCCAGGAATGTGCACCAAAGTCGAAAACCAAGCGTTGGGAAGTTGTTGTAGAAGCGTAAGCTGACACAACTCTTTTCGACATTGTCGAAACCCTGGGGGATCCGGGCGCCTGCAAGCCCCCCCATAGGTCGGGAGAAACCAAATGATCCAGATGCAGACCAATCTGGATGTAGCTGACAACTCCGGCGCTCGCCGAGTTCAGTGCATCAAGGTTCTGGGTGGCTCACACCGTCGTTACGCCTCCGTAGGTGACGTAATCGTCGTTTCTGTGAAAGAAGCCATTCCACGTGGTCGCGTAAAAAAGGGTGACGTCCGTAAGGCCGTCGTCGTACGCACCGCCAAAGAAGTTCGTCGTGAAGACGGTACAGCGATCCGCTTTGATCGCAACGCTGCCGTGATCTTGAACAACAGCAACGAGCCAGTTGGCACCCGTATCTTCGGGCCAGTTGTTCGTGAGCTGCGCTCCAAGAACTTCATGAAAATCATCTCGCTTGCGCCGGAGGTGCTGTAAGATGGCTGCCAAACTGAAAAAAGGCGACAAAGTTGTCGTTTTGGCCGGTAAGGACAAGGGCAAAGAGGGCGTTATCGCTTCTGTGAACCCCCAAGCTGGCAAAGCTATCGTGGACGGCATCAACATGGCCATCCGCCACACACGGGCCAGCCAGACCGAGCAGGGTGGGCGTTTGCCTAAATCCATGCCGATCGCGCTGTCCAACCTGGCATTCTTGGATGCAAACGGTAAAGCAACCCGCGTTGGCTTCCGCATGGAAGGTGACAAGAAAGTTCGCTTCGCCAAAACCACAGGGGATGTAATCGATGCTTGATACTGCAAACTACACCCCCCGCCTGAAGGCTCAGTATGTTGAGACTGTACGCGCGGCTCTGAAAGAAGAGTTCGGCTACAAGAACGACATGCAGATCCCACGTTTGGACAAAATTGTTCTGAACATTGGTTGTGGTGCTGCTGCTGTCCGTGACAGCAAGAAAGCCAAGTCGGCTGTTGAAGATCTGACCAAAATTGCCGGTCAGAAAGCTTTGACAACTGTCGCCAAAAACTCGATCGCTGGTTTCCGGGTTCGTGAAGGTATGCCAATGGGTGCGAAAGTGACCCTGCGTGGCGACCGTATGTACGAATTCTTGGATCGTCTGATCACAATCGCAATGCCACGTATCCGCGACTTCCGCGGCGTATCCGGCAAGTCGTTTGATGGTCGTGGCAACTACGCCACCGGCATGAAAGAGCACATTGTTTTCCCTGAAATCGACTTCGACAAAGTTGACGAAGTTTGGGGCATGGACATTGTGATCGCCACCACCGCGAACACCGACGCGGAAGCTAAGGCGCTGTTGAAAGCTTTCAACATGCCCTTTAACAGCTAAGCGCGGGGAGATTAGAGTTATGGCTAAGAAAGCAATGGTCGAACGCGAGAAAAAGCGCGAAAAGCTGGTGGCACGTTACGCCGCTAAGCGTGCTGCTCTCAAAGAGATCATCAATGATAAAGACAAGCCAATGGAAGACCGCTTTCGCGCGTCTTTGAAGCTTGCTGAACTGCCGCGCAACAGCTCGGCTACACGTTTGCACAACCGTTGTCAGCTGACCGGTCGTCCTCACGCTTACTACCGTAAGCTTCGGGTCAGCCGTATCATGCTGCGGGAACTTGGCTCGTTCGGCCAGATCCCCGGTCTGGTCAAATCCAGCTGGTAAGGGAGAGATATTATGAACGATCCTATCGGCGATATGCTCACTCGTATCCGCAACGCATCTTTGCGCGGTAAGTCGACAGTGTCGACACCTGCGTCGAAACTGCGTGGCTGGGTTCTGGATGTGCTGCAAAGCGAAGGCTACATCCGTGGCTATGAGTCAGGCACTGATGTCAACGGTCACCCGACCCTTGAAATTGGTCTGAAATATTACGAAGGCACTCCTGTCATTCGCGAAGTGAAGCGGGTTTCTAAACCTGGCCGTCGCGTTTACGTCAGCGCCAATGACATCCCTACTGTCCGTCAGGGCCTGGGTGTGTCGATTGTCAGCACATCTAAAGGTGTGATGTCGGATGCAGTTGCTCGTTCCAACAAAGTTGGTGGCGAAGTACTCTGCACGGTCTTCTAAGGAATCTGGAATGTCTCGTATTGGTAAAAAACCGGTCGAGCTGCCCAGCGGCGTTACGGCGTCTCTGTCCGGCCAGACCATCGAAGTAAAGGGCGCGAAAGCGACCCAAAGCTTCACCGCAACTGACGATGTCACCATCACCATTGAAGACAGCAAAGTTAGCGTTGCACCGCGTGGAAACTCTAAGCGTGCACGTCAACAGTGGGGCATGTCGCGCACCATGGTGGCCAATATGGTCAAAGGTGTGACTACAGGCTTCAAAAAAGAGCTGGAAATCAACGGTGTTGGTTACCGGGCTGCAGTATCAGGCAACATCCTGAAGCTGAACCTGGGCTACTCGCATGAAGTCAACTTTGAAGTGCCTGCCGGTGTGACCGTCACGTGCCCCAAAGCGACTGTAATCATTGTTGAAGGTGACGATTCTCAACTTGTTGGCCAAGTTGCTGCGAACATTCGCGCATGGCGTAAACCTGAGCCCTACAAAGGCAAAGGCATCAAGTACAAAGATGAATTCATCTTCCGCAAAGAAGGCAAGAAGAAGTAAGGACGCTCAACATGGCAAACAGCAAACGTACCCTGTTTCTGAAACGCCGCTTGCGCGTTCGGAACAAGCTTCGGAAAATGAACGCAGGTCGCGTTCGCCTTTCCGTACATCGCAGCAACAAGAACATCAGCGTGCAGCTGATCGACGACGTTCAAGGCCGCACTTTGGCCTCGGCTTCTTCGCTCGAGAAAGATCTCGGCGTTGTGGGCTCGAACAATGTCGCAGCAGCAACCAAAGTTGGTTCGGCAATCGCCGAGCGGGCCAAGGCAGCTGGCGTCGAAGAAGTATACTTCGATCGCGGTGGCTTCCTGTTTCACGGCAAAGTCAAGGCTCTGGCCGAAGCTGCGCGTGAAGGTGGTCTGAAGTTCTAAGTCTTGCGGGTGGCGCCAGTGGCGCCACCCCGATGATCCGGGGGCTTCTGGCTCACTAGGATTGAACAAACAACGGCGCTTCGCTGCGCCTCCCTGTATAAGGAATGCCTCACATGGCAGAACAAGGTAAACGCCGGGACAACCGTCGCGATCGTGACGAGACTCCGGAATTTGCAGATCGCTTGGTTGCGATCAACCGCGTTTCGAAAACCGTTAAAGGTGGTAAGCGCTTTGGCTTCGCCGCTCTGGTTGTTGTAGGCGATCAAAAAGGCCGCGTAGGCTTTGGTAAAGGTAAAGCGAAAGAGGTCCCTGAGGCCATTCGTAAAGCCACCGAGCAAGCGAAACGTCAAATGATCCGCGTACCTCTGAAAGAGGGCCGCACGCTGCACCACGACATGGAAGGCCGTCACGGCGCCGGTAAAGTGGTTATGCGTACTGCACCAGAAGGTACCGGTATTATTGCTGGTGGTCCAATGCGTGCTGTATTCGAAATGCTGGGCATCAAAGACGTTGTTTCCAAGTCGATCGGGTCTCAAAACCCTTACAACATGATCCGCGCAACACTGAACGGCCTGACCAAAGAGTCGAGCCCACGTTCGGTTGCTGCACGTCGTGGCAAAAAAGTTGCTGAAATCCTGCGCAAGGATGAAGCACCTGCAGCGGCCCCTGCCGCAGCAGACGCGTAAGGAGACCGTATCATGGCTAAAACCATCGTCGTAAAACAGATTGGCTCGCCAATCCGTCGCCCACAAGACCAACGCGCCACTTTGATTGGTCTGGGTCTGAACAAGATGCACAAAACCCGGGAACTGGAAGATACGCCGTCTGTACGCGGCATGATCGCCAAGATCCCACACATGGTTGAGATCATCGAAGAGCGCGACTGATCATTTTCTGAAAGAAAATGGTTCGGAATTTTTCAAATTCCGCGCGACTGAAAACTTGAACGCTCCTGCCTAACGGCGGGGGCGTTTTTCGTTGTTTGGCGGGATGTGTTGGGGCGAACACTCTGGGTCTAACCGTTGGATCGATTTGGCCGGGCATAGTTCAACGGTGCTGATGCTCACTATTTTAGCGGTTTAGCTATGCAGTTTCTGCAATGCGGCATGGCTGTTCTAGCAGTTGTTAGTGCAACGTCACTGACCTAATTCTAGTGCATCGAAACGATACTGAAATAGCGCGATCCGGGGAATATGTCCCGGAAGGAACAAAGGAATACATCATGGCTTATGCAGCAAACTCTCAGGTTATTGGTCTTAACATTGCCGCACGGATCAACTCGGCTGTAGAAACATTCAAAGCCGCACGTCAGCGTCAAGCAACCTACGCTCAAACCGTACGTGAGCTTGAAAGCCTGTCGAACCGCGACTTGGCAGATCTTGGATTTGCCCGCTCAGAAATCAAGGCAATTGCCCACAAGACAGTTTACGACCTGTAAACCAAGTCTCATCCATTTCGTTGGCGCCCTCGGTCTGAAAATCGGGGGCGCTTTGCGTTTGAGCCTTGGTTGATGGAGCCTCATTCGCTCACCGCAAAGCTATGCCCTCAGTGCAGGGCGGGGTGGCGGGATCGGCAATTGTTAGCGCCAACATCATCAACTATCTAAGAGACACCAAGGGAGAAACAACAAGGCTAAGGGAATAGGCCCTGGCAGTTCTGAAGGAACAGACAATGACATATGCAGTAAACACACAGACTTTCGCGACCAACTTCGTACTCCGAGTTCAGCACGCTGTCGCTGAGTTCAAAGCCGAGCGGGTGCTGCGCCAAAAGTTCAACAAGACTTTGGCAGAGCTGGAGCAACTCGACGACCGTGACCTCGAAGATCTGGGTCTGTCGCGCTATGACTTCCGTGCATTGGCACACAAGCACGTCTACGGCGCCTAAAAGCACCCACCGCCTAAACCGTTCAACGCCTCTGCGATTCGCTGGGGCGTTTTGCGTTTGAGTGCTCAAATTGTGGGCTGAAAACGGGGTGTCGATCTGCCTTGGGAGTGAGGCACGTCGCTTGGCCGCGCGTTGTGCTTGATTCCTCTGGCACAGAGGTCTATACGCCCACGGTGGCCGTTCAGCGCCACAGAATCAAAACCAAGAAAAGCCGCGGTTGGCCCGATACGCTTCGGGGGTCACATCCGGCAAGGAGAAGCGACATGAAATTGAATGAACTGCACGACAATCCAGGTGCAACCAAAAAACGCATGCGCGTTGGCCGTGGTCCGGGTTCGGGCAAAGGTAAAATGGGTGGCCGTGGTATCAAAGGTCAAAAGTCCCGTTCGGGTGTTTCGATCAACGGCTACGAAGGCGGTCAAATGCCCTTGTACCAACGTCTGCCTAAGCGCGGCTTTAACGTACGCAACCCCAACAAATACGCTGTTGTGAACCTGGGCATCTTGGCCAAGTTCATCGAAGCGGGCAAAATCGACGCCTCTGCGCCTATCACCGAAGATGTGATGGTTGAAAGCGGTCTGGTTCGTCGCAAGTTGGACGGTGTACGGATCCTGGCCAAAGGCGAATTCACTGCGAAAGTAGACCTGGATGTGACCGGCGCTTCTAAGTCGGCAATCGAGATTGTCGAAAAAGCGGGCGGCTCGCTGAAAGTCAAAGCTGCGTAAGTAGCGCGTTAACGGGTTGTGAGCGCGCCTTTGGACGCTTACATAGGTCCCAGTTTTCCAAAACACGCCGCCTGAGCTGGAAAACGCTCTAGGCGGCGTTGTCACATGAGAGAGACCACGCATGGCATCTGCAGTCGAACAAATGGCCGCGAACACAAGCTGGGCCGCCCTAGGGAAGGCGACCGAGCTGCGCAATCGCATCCTGTTCACCCTGGCGCTCCTAATTGTTTACCGTTTGGGCACATACATTCCTGTCCCCGGTATTGATGGCAACGCACTTCGCGAATTCATGGATGGGGCGGCCGCTGGTATTGGCGGTATCCTTTCGATGTTCACCGGTGGTGCGCTGGCCCGTATGGGGATTTTTGCCCTCGGGATCATGCCCTATATTTCGGCTTCGATTATTGTTCAGCTGCTGACCTCGATGGTTCCAGCGCTTGAGCAGTTGAAAAAAGAAGGCGAACAGGGCCGCAAAAAGATCAACCAATACACCCGTTTCGGGACCGTTGGTTTGGCGACATTGCAATCTTACGGCATCGCGATGGGGCTTCAGTCTCCGAACGCGGCTGGCGAAACGCTGGCGCTGGTTCCCGGGTGGTTCTTTGTCTCTGCGACCATGATTACCCTGGTTGGCGGTACAATGTTCCTGATGTGGTTGGGTGAGCAAATCACGCAACGCGGCATCGGTAACGGCATTTCCTTGATCATCTTCGTCGGCATTGTCGCGGAACTGCCTGCTGCATTGGCTCAATTCTTTGTACAGGGCCGTTCTGGCGTGATCGCCCCCGGCGTGATCGTCGGTGTTCTGGTCCTTGTTGTCGCAACAATCGGCTTTGTTGTGTTCATGGAGCGCGCTCTGCGCAAGATCCACATTCAATACCCGCGCCGTCAGGTCGGTATGAAGGTGTATGACGGTGGGTCTTCGCATCTGCCGATCAAAGTGAACCCTGCCGGTGTTATTCCTGCGATCTTTGCCAGCTCTTTGTTGTTGCTGCCAACCACGATCAGCACGTTCTCTGGCAACTCTACCAATCCTATCCTGTCGTTCATTTTGGCGAACTTCAGCCCGGGTCAGCCTTTGTACCTGCTGTTCTTCACTTCGATGATCGTCTTCTTTGCGTTCTTCTATACCTTCAACGTGTCGTTCAAACCTGACGAAGTTGCGGACAACCTGAAGAACCAAAACGGCTTCGTTCCTGGCATTCGCCCGGGCAAGAAAACAGCTGAGTATCTAGAGTATGTAACCACTCGGATCCTCGTTCTTGGTGCCGCGTATCTTGCGGCCGTTTGTCTCCTCCCAGAGATTCTGCGTAGCCAGCTTTCAATCCCCTTCTACTTTGGTGGGACATCGGTACTGATTGTTGTTTCGGTCACGATGGACACAATTCAGCAAGTGCAAAGTCATTTGTTGGCACACCAGTACGAAGGTCTGATTGAAAAATCTCAGCTTCGCGGTAAAGGGAAGAAACGGACTAGAAAGGGACCTGCACGTAAATGAATATTATTCTGCTTGGACCGCCCGGCGCGGGCAAAGGAACACAGGCCCGCTATTTGGTCGACAACCGCAACATGATCCAGCTTTCGACTGGTGACATGCTGCGCGACGCCAAAGAGAGCGGTACCGAAATGGGCAAACGTGTCGCCGAAGTTATGGCGCGCGGTGAGCTGGTCACAGATGAAATCGTCATTGGTTTGATCCGTGAAAAGCTTGAGGGTGACAAACAGGGCGGTTTCATCTTTGATGGCTTCCCTCGCACCTTGGCTCAGGCGGATGCCTTGGGTGAACTGCTGGCAGAGAAGGGTGAAAACCTGGACGCCGTTGTTGAGATGCGTGTTGATGACGATGCCTTGGTTGCACGTGTCACCGGCCGGTCCACATGTGGCGACTGTGGTGAAGTGTACCACGACTCGACCCGCCCTTGGGCTGCTGACGGAAAATGCGTCAGCTGCGGTGGCACCACTGTGAAGCGTCGCGCCGACGACAACGCAGACAGCCTGAAGCAGCGCCTGATGGAATACTACAAAAAGACCTCGCCGCTGATTGGCTATTATTATGCCAAGGATCAGCTGGCGTCGATCGATGGTCTTGCCGAGATCGAAGATGTGCGGGCCTCTTTGGCCGCTGCGCTTGACGGCTAAGACGTCGTAGATTTTGAACAAACCGCCTTACATCGCAAGATGTGGGGCGTTTTGTTTTTCTAGGGTAGGCGTCCTTTAGGGGGAGCTGACTCCCCGATGGGTTTCGTCCGTTGGCTTGGGTCCCCGGCGCGGCTTGAGACGCGTTCGTCGGTACGCTTGGGATCTGCCGGGTCTGACAAATTTGGCGCGCCTTGGGGCAAGCGGTGATCTTGGACAGTTTCCCGCTTGACGCCTTCGAGTAGATCACTTACGGAATTTGTCTAATGAAATTTTGATTCTTGACTGGCCTGTTTCAGCCTCGAATCGATCACCTGATCAGCTAGGGCCCGACGGCAAATACGCCTCGGGCTTGATGTTGTGAAAAAAGGTTCTGGAGTTACGGAACCGCAACCAAAAGGAAAGTGACACTTGGCACGTATCGCCGGCGTTAACATCCCGACCCATAAACGGGTCCCGATCGCCCTCACATATATCACCGGAATCGGTCAAACTTCTGCTGAAGCTATCTGCGAAGCAGTTAAAATTGACTTTACCCGTCGTGTAAACGAACTCTCAGATGCCGAAGTTTTGGCCATCCGTGAACACATCGATGCAACCTACACCGTTGAAGGTGACCTGCGTCGTGAAACACAGATGAACATCAAACGTCTGATGGATCTCGGCTGCTACCGTGGCTTGCGCCACCGTCGTAACCTCCCTGTACGCGGTCAGCGTACTCACACCAACGCTCGTACTCGCAAAGGCCCTGCAAAGGCCATTGCTGGTAAGAAGAAGTAAGGGAGATACGCACCAATGGCACGTGATACCCGTCGTGGGACCAAAAAGAAGGTCTCTAAGAACATCGCATCTGGCGTCGCACATGTGAACTCCAGCTTCAACAACACCAAAATCCTGATCTCTGACGTGCAGGGCAACGCCATTTCTTGGTCGTCTGCTGGCACCATGGGTTTCAAAGGATCGCGTAAGTCGACTCCTTATGCTGCTCAGATGGCTGCAGAAGATGCAGGCAAAAAAGCGCAGGACCACGGTGTAAAAACTTTGGAAGTAGAAGTGCAGGGCCCAGGTTCGGGTCGTGAATCTGCACTGCGCGCCTTGGCTGCGATCGGCTTCAACATCACATCGATCCGTGATGTTACCCCAATCGCACACAACGGTTGCCGCCCGCCGAAACGTCGCCGGGTCTAATCCAGTATATTCCGCTGGGGCTGTGCGTTTGCACAGCCCCAGTTTGTCATTTTGAAACCTCGGGCGTCTTGTCCTTCTGGACATAAGGATAAGACAAGAATGGAGGGACGTATGATCCACAAAAATTGGGCAGAATTGATCAAGCCGACTCAGCTTGACGTCAAACCAGGCAACGATCCAACACGTCAGGCAACCTTGGTTGCTGAGCCGCTGGAGCGTGGTTTTGGTCTTACATTGGGCAACGCGCTGCGTCGCGTCCTGATGAGCTCGCTGCAAGGCGCGGCCATCACCAGTGTTCAAATCGACAATGTTCTGCACGAATTCTCCAGCGTTGCTGGTGTACGTGAAGACGTAACCGATGTGGTCTTGAACCTCAAAGGCGTGTCTCTGCGTATGGAAGTTGAAGGACCTAAGCGTCTGTCGATCAACGCCAAAGGCCCTGCGATTGTTACCGCTGGTGACATCAGTGACAGCGCTGGCATTGAGATCCTGAACAAAGAGCACGTGATCTGTCACTTGGATGACGGCGCGGATCTTTACATGGAGCTGACTGTCAACACTGGCAAAGGCTACGTCCCTGCGGACCGTAACAAACCAGAAGATGCACCAATTGGCTTGATCCCAATCGATGCCATCTACTCGCCAGTTAAGAAAGTTTCATACGACGTGCAGCCGACCCGTGAAGGTCAGGTTCTCGACTATGACAAACTGACGATGAAAGTCGAAACTGACGGCTCGCTGACCCCTGAAGATGCCATCGCCTATGCGGCGCGCATCCTGCAGGACCAGCTGTCGATCTTCGTGAACTTCGATGAGCCTGAAGCGGCTGGTCGTCAGGACGAAGATGATGGTCTCGAGTTCAACCCACTTCTGCTGAAGAAAGTGGACGAGCTGGAACTGTCTGTACGTTCGGCAAACTGCCTCAAGAACGACAACATCGTTTACATCGGCGATCTGATCCAGAAAACCGAAGCTGAAATGCTGCGTACGCCAAACTTTGGTCGTAAGTCGTTGAACGAGATCAAAGAAGTTCTGTCCGGCATGGGTCTGCACCTCGGCATGGACGTTGAGGACTGGCCACCAGACAACATCGAAGATCTGGCCAAAAAGTTCGAAGACGCTTTTTGATCTAACGGATTTTGAGGCGGCGTAAGACGCCGCCTCAGTCACAAATGCCCGGAATGCCGGGGACTATATGGGCACATGCCCCAAGGAGAGTTGGTGACACGCATCACTGACCTGACAAAGTAAAACGCAAGACTTAGGAGATAGACAATGCGTCACGCTCGTGGTTACCGCCGCCTGAATCGTACTCATGAACACCGCAAAGCCCTTTGGGCCAACATGGCGGGTTCTTTGATCGAGCACGAACAGATCAAAACAACCCTGCCAAAAGCCAAAGAACTGCGCCCGATCATCGAAAAGCTGATCACTCTGGGCAAACGCGGTGATTTGCACGCGCGCCGTCAGGCCAACGCACAGCTGAAGCAGGACGCCTATGTTGCGAAACTGTTCGAAGTTCTGGGCCCACGCTACAAAGACCGTCAAGGCGGCTATGTACGCATCATGAAAGCCGGCTTCCGTTATGGCGACATGGCACCTATGGCGATCATCGAATTCGTTGATCGTGACGTAGACGCCAAAGGCGCTGGCGATAAAGCCCGCGTTGCAGCTGAAGAAGCCGCAGAATAAGCATTTGGTTCGTTAGAACTGATGAAGCCTCCCCCTGTTTACAGGTGGGAGGCTTTTCTTTTGGAGCAGACCGTTGAGTGGCGGCTGATCTAGGACGCGAGTGAAACTCGGGCGTGTTGTGCTTCGGTCTCCATCCGGTCGGCCCATGCATCGGCCAGCGCGGTCAGCGTCGTAGAGATGCTTGGACGGGCCATGATTGGGAACAATGCGCGCAGAATTGCATTGCCCTTGGGGCGTGCCTTCAATTCGATACGAAACTCGGCGTGTTTGCCAATGGGCTCAACCGCCCAAAGGCCCTGAAGCTCTGCAATCGGGTAGGGGTAATCCGCTGCATCCGTGTGAACGGTAAAGCCAAACTTATGACCCTCTTGCATCAAATGGCAGGTTTCCCCCCAAGAATCACCGTTGTTCGCATAGCAGCGGCGCTGCATGCCTTCGCCGTCCCCAGAGACCACCTCGACACGGCTTAGGTTGCTGGCAACATCGGCATAACCCGGGTGATCCGTCATTACGGACCAGACAACCTCTGATGAGGCTTGAACGGGGCGGGTGACAATGGCTGTCAAAACGCCGTCCGCTTGATGATAGGTGACACGCGCCAAGCTGGGGGTCAGTGTTTTGGCCCCGATAAGTTGAAGAATGGCAAATGTGCCCACCACTGCTGCGACCAGCACAAGAAGGACGGTCCCTGTTGCGCTGATGAAGCTAGAGAAAAGAGCTAGGCCTGCGGCGGTTCCGGCGACCCAACCCAGATCTGCAAGCACGACCAAGTTCACATGCAACCGCGTTGTGCCAACTGACAGAGCCATCAGCACCAACACTGCGGCAAACATCAGCAATCCTGCCCCCACCAAGCGCAATACAACTGGGGCCCATGCCAATACGTCGGTGAACAACAAGGCGGCAAAGGTGGGCGCCAAGATCAACAGAGCCAGCCCGCTGAGGCCAGAGAAGGCGGCGTTCAATGACAGTGCGGTCTTCACCAAGGTTTTCGAAGACATCTGACTTCCTTTCATTTTCATTTGCCGCGTTATCCTCCGGAACGCTGAATGATCTCAATTACCTTGAGGGTAATAGACTTCTGTAAGAGCATGGGGGACATTGAAGCATGACAACATCGACCTTACCAAACCCGACCGGCTTTTCTGGAATCCTAAAAACGTGGCGGACGCGGCGGCGGCTCAGCCAGCTGGATCTCGCCCTCGAAGCGAATCTCTCGCAGCGCCACCTCAGCTTTCTGGAAACTGGGCGGTCTAAGCCCAGCCGGGCCGCGATCGCACAGCTTGGCGAAGCGTTGGACATGCCCGCGGCCGAGATTGACACCATGTTGGTGGCAGCTGGTTTTGCGGCGCGATCTACCGATGCGCGCTGGGGCGGCGAAACCCGCAAGGCTGTGATGGCATCGATTGACCACATTTTGACTGGCCACGCGCCCTTTCCGGCGATTGCAGTTGATCGGATCTGGACGCTCAAAAATGCCAATGCAGAGGCGGCTCAGTTCTTTGCCAAACTAGGCAGTGACGGCGATCCCAATATGGTGCGCGCTTTGTTGAAACCTGGCGCGCCGCGGGACACGATCCAAAATTGGAGTGATGTGGCACGTGGATTGATGCGCCTATTGGCGATGGAAACCGCGCGCCGCCCGAACGACCAAGAGGCAAAAAACCTATTCGAAGAGCTGTTAAATTTACCCGGTGTTTCCGAGGCGGTTTCGGCGCCAGCGGACAGTCATCCCGAGCCGCTTTTGACCATCAAGTTCGAAGTTGAGGGGCAAATTTTGACGATGTTTTCGATGATCGCGACCATCGGCATGAGCGCAGATGCGACGCTGGATGACATCCGAATTGAGACACTTTTGCCCGCAGATCAAAGCAGTCGCAGCTGGTTTTTGGCTCAAAAGCAGCCATGAATGCCTTAACTTCATTTTGAAAACAGTGCCTTAGCTGTCGCGTGGGTTTTTCCGCGTGACAGCTTTGCGAATCTCAACTAGCGTCCTCGCCATGATGACCCAAGCCTACGCCACAGTCTGGTTTTATTTTTATCCGAGCCACATGGCGGTCGGAGGGGTCAACGCGTTCTGAGAGAATTCAGAAAAAAGCAGATACCAATACCAACCGCCCCAGCAGGCGGTTTTTTTGTATCCGCCGGGGCTTAAGAGAAAGCCGAAACGATGACAGCCCAAACCGAAGACCTGCGTATTCGTGGAATGCAGGAATTGATCTCTCCTGATGAACTGGCCGGAAAACTGCCGGTCACTGATGATGCAGCGCAGACCGTACTGGACAGCCGCGCCAACATTCAAAAGATCCTGCATGGTGCAGATGATCGTTTGATTGTGGTCGTGGGGCCGTGTTCGATCCACGACCCAGAGGCGGCGATGGAATACGCCAATCGCCTCAAGCCACTGCGCGACGCATTGTCGGATCAGTTGGAAATTGTCATGCGGGTGTACTTTGAAAAACCGCGCACAATTGGTGGCTGGAAAGGTTTGATCAATGACCCCGGTTTGGACGACAGCTACAGAATCAATGACGGTCTCGAAGTCGCTCGCAAGCTGTTGCTGGACGTGAACGCGCTTGGCCTGCCAGTTGGAACCGAATTCTTGGACACCGCTGTGCCGCAGTACATTTCTGATCTGGTGGCCTGGGCGGCCATTGGGGCGCGGACCACAGAAAGCCAAATCCACCGCGAGATGGCATCGGGCCTGTCCTGCCCAGTTGGGTTCAAGAACGGTACGCGGGGCAACGTTCAGATTGCCGTTGACGCCACACGATCCGCAGCGCGGTCGCACCATTTCATGGCTTTGGGTAAAAACGGACGCGCGGCGATTGCAGCGACCAAAGGCAATCCCGATTGCCATGTGATCTTGCGTGGCGGTGTTGAGCCTAACTTTGACGCCAACTCGGTCAATGCGGCTTGCCGGATCGCTGAACGTGACGGTATTCGCCCTCAGGTGATGATCGATGCAAGCCACGCCAACAGCCATAAAGATCCACAAAAACAACCGATTGTCCTGGCCGATCTCAGCACCCAGTTGCACGCAGGTGAAACCCGCATCACGGGTGTGATGATCGAAAGCCACTTGGTGGAGGGGCGTCAGGATCTTAACAACAAACCTTTGGTCTATGGTCAATCTGTAACCGATGGCTGCATCGGTTGGGATGACACCGTGACCGCATTGCACGGTTTGGCGCAGGCCGTTTCGGCCCGTCGTCTGTTGCCCGCACGATTGGCTGGGTAAGACCGCTTCGCCTGCGCGCCTTACGGGGCGCGCAGGTTTCTGACCACTGCGCTTGCAATTGCGGCCCGTGCCTCGCATATCTGAGGGAACATCGCCTCGGAGGTCCCATGTTTCGCATCTTTGCCACGTTGATACTGACTGTCTTGGTTACCCCGGTTGTTGCCGATACGCGGGTGCCGCAACACCAGCTGGAAATCCAATTGGGCTTTGCGCCTCTGGTCAAACAAGCTGCGCCCGCGGTGGTGAACATCTACGCGAAACGCGTTGTCCAAGAACGCCACAGCCCGTTCCAAAATGACCCGTTTTTCAAAGACCTGTTTCGCGATTTTGGTGCAAGCCGCCCCACGGTGCAGAACTCTTTGGGCTCTGGGGTAATTTTGACAAGCGACGGCTATATTGTGTCGAACTTTCATGTGGTTGGCGGCGCGACAGATATCCGGGTGGTGTTGAATGACCGCCGCGAGTTTGACGCGCGTGTCCTGTTGGCGGACGAAGAGAGTGATCTTGCCATTCTCAAGATCGAAGGCGTCCAAGACATGCCAGTTTTGACACTTCGAAACAGCGATGAAATCGAGGTCGGAGAGCTGGTCTTGGCGATCGGCAACCCCTTTGGAATTGGCCAAACCGTTTCAAGCGGGATTGTGTCCGGACTGGCCCGTTCGGGCACGGCCACAGGCAATGCGCGCGGCTACTTCCTTCAAACCGATGCGCCGATCAATCCCGGCAACTCGGGCGGGGCGTTGATTGATGTGAATGGCCAATTGATTGGGGTGAACACCTCAATCTTGACCCGATCTGGCGGCTCAAATGGGGTTGGGTTTGCGATTCCAGCGAATCTGGTGGGCGAGGTGCTGCACCAAGCTCAGATGGGGCATGGCACACTCACCCGCCCCTGGGCGGGCATGACAGGACAGGCATTGGATCGCGGCATTGCCGAAAGTTTTGGATTGGACCGCCCCGAAGGTATTGTGATCTCTGATCTGCATCCTCAAAGCCCGTTTCTTGCTGCAGGTATTCAGCCCGGTGATGTGGTTCTGGCCATCGACCACCAACCGGTAAATACACCGCCAGAAATGATTTTTCGAATGACTGTTGCGGGGCTTGGCCAAGAGGTTGCGGTCACGCGGTTTCGCGATGGCACCCAAAGTGACGTCACCGTTCTGATGGCCCCAGCGCCAGATTATCCCGACCGCGAAACCATCGCATTTGGCGTAGACGATGTGTTGGCGGGCATGGTCGTCTCCAAGATTAACCCCGCGGTAATGACTGAATTTGATTTGCCGTTCAATGGCTCTGGGGTGGTGATTGAAGCGCCCGGATCAACCGGCGCTCGGCTTGGCTTTGCGCCGGGGGATATGCTGGTTCAAATCAACGATACGATGATACAGCGCCCAAGCGATGTCGCCCATGCCTTTGAGACCGGCAGCCGTACGTTTACGGTGCTGTTTCAGCGCGGGTTGAAACAACAAGCTGTCCGGTTCAGGCTCTGAACGATGAGTGATCTGTTTCACACCTCTTCGCCTGAGACACCACAGGCCGCGTCGGCACCGCGCCCGCTGGCCGACCGATTGCGCCCGCGTAGCCTGTCTGACGTGATCGGCCAATCGCAGGTGCTTGGCCCAGAGGCCCCACTTGGGGTGATGCTTGACTCTGGCAGTCTGTCGTCGCTGATTTTTTGGGGGCCGCCGGGGGTTGGAAAAACCACAATTGCGCGGCTGTTGGCGGATGAAACCGATCTGCATTTTGTACAGATCAGCGCAATCTTCTCTGGTGTGCCGGACCTCAAAAAGGTGTTCGAAGCGGCCAAGCTGCGCCGTGGAAATGGTGTCGGAACCTTGCTTTTTGTTGATGAAATTCATCGCTTTAACAAAGCGCAACAGGATAGCTTTCTGCCCCATATGGAGGACGGCACCATCCTGTTGGTCGGGGCCACCACCGAAAACCCAAGCTTTGAGCTGAACGCAGCGGTGCTCAGCAGGTCACAAGTCCTCGTGCTCGAACGATTGTCCCCGCAAGACCTGGAATACCTCGCGACGCGGGCTGAGACAGAGATCGGAAAATCCCTGCCACTGGACGCCTCTGCGCGCAGCGCTCTGCTCGAAATGGCCGATGGGGACGGGCGAGCATTGCTGAACCTGATTGAGCAGATTGCCGCTTGGAAAACCGACACAGAGCTCACGTCGGATCAGCTGTCCAAGCGTCTGATGAAGCGGGCAGCCAAATACGACAAATCGGGTGACGAACACTATAACCTGATCTCTGCATTGCATAAATCAGTGCGCGGTTCAGATCCCGATGCGGCCCTCTATTGGTATGCGCGCATGCTCGAAGGCGGAGAGGATCCGCGCTATTTGGCGCGCCGGCTCGCACGTATGGCCGTCGAAGATATCGCGCTGGCCGATCCGCAAGCGCTGCAATTTTGCCTACAGGCCTGGGAAACCTACGAACGCCTTGGCAGCCCCGAAGGCGAACTGGCCTTGGCACAAGCTGTCATCTATCTGGCACTGGCACCCAAAACCAACGCAGGCTACGCCGCCTATAAAGCGGCGCGCATCGCTGCCAAAAAGACTGGCAGCGAACCTCCACCCAAACATATTCTGAACGCGCCTACCAAATTAATGGCCGCGCAAGGCTATGGTGAGGGCTACGCCTACGATCATAACGCCGAGGATGGCTTCTCTGGCCAGAACTACTTCCCGGAAACGATGGAGCGCCCCAGCTTCTATCAACCCGTTGAACGCGGGTTTGAAAGAGACCTGAAAAAGCGCCTTGAATATTTCGAAAGGCTTCGACGACAACGGGCAGATTGAGTATTTGGGGCAAGATGAAGGGCCTGACCTATTCATCTTGCCCAAAGTACTCCCGCCGGAGGCGCATCTCTCCATCAATGCGGTGCGTGTTAGTAGAGAGAAAGCCGCACAAAACTTGACATTCGCGTGCCAGCCGATCAGGAGAGGCGCCATGATATTCACAAGCTTGCAAGTTGCCCTCGGAGGCGCGCTTGGCGCGGCGTTGCGCTATTTGTCCGGTGTGGCGATGTTCAAACTCTTGGGCCCCGGATTTCCGATGGGTGTCTTGTTTGTCAACGTCTTGGGATCGGGCATCATGGGCGCTGTGGTGGTTTACCTGGGGCAAAAGGGTCTTAGTCATCTTAACCCGATCTTGATGACCGGGGTTTTGGGTGGGTTCACAACGTTTTCGGCCTTTTCGCTAGAAGCTTACACCTTGTTTGAACGCGGTCAGACAGGGCAGGCGGCCCTTTATGTGGGGTTGTCGGTGGGATTGTCTTTGGCCGCTTTGGTAATAGGGGTGCATGTGATGCGCTGGGTGATGGCATGAGCAGAGTACAGACAATAGCAGTCGCAGAGGGCGACGGTGATCAACGTTTAGATCGGTGGTTAAAACGCATGTTCCCGCATTTGGCGCAGGGGCGCATTGAGAAGATGTGCCGCAAAGGCGAGCTGCGTGTAGACGGAGGACGCGTCAAAGCTTCGACCCGTTTAGAGGTGGGGCAACAAGTGCGAATTCCGCCGCTGCCGGACCCAACAGAACGTGTGGTGGCGGGCGCGCGCGCCAAGCCGTCAAATGTGTCGCCAGAAGATGAGGCGATGATCCAATCCTGTGTGCTCTATCGCGATGACCACATCATTGCCTTGAACAAGCCTGCTGGCTTGCCGACACAGGGCGGCAGCAAGCAGTTGCGCCACGTGGACGGCATGGCTGATGCCTTGCGCTTTGGCTATGACGAAAAGCCACGGTTGGTGCATCGTTTGGACAAAGACACTTCGGGTGTTTTGTTGTTGGCGCGCAGTCGTGAGATGGCCAGCGCCATGACAGCCTCTATTCGGCATCGTGAGACCCGCAAGATTTACTGGGCTTTGGTGGCCGGTGTGCCGACCCCGTATCTTGGGGAGGTCAAGTATGGTCTGGTCAAAGCGGGCGGGCATGGTCCTCGTGGTGAGGGCGAGAAAATGAAATGTGTGCATCCCCGGGACATCGATCACACCCATGGTGCCAAACGCGCGCACACGCTTTATGCAACCTTGTATCGCGTGGCCAGCCGCGCCTCTTGGGTAGCGATGGAACCTGTGACAGGGCGCACCCACCAATTGCGGGCCCATATGGCTGAAATCGGACATCCGATCATTGGCGACGGCAAATATGGCGGGTCCGGACAGGAAAACATGGGCGACGGGTGGGGCGCACAGTTGGGTGGCATTATCAGCAAGAAGCTGCATCTCCATGCCCGTTCAATGACCATTGAACACCCAAAGACGCGCAAGATTATCACGCTCAAGGCCCCGCTGCCTGATCACATGGCGCACAGCTGGGACACGCTTGGCTGGACCGAAGATTTGGCGTCAGAGGATCCCTTTGAGGCGCTACAATGAGCCAACCGTTGCGATTGGTGCTGTTTGACGTTGATGGCACTTTGGTGGACAGCCAAAGCGATATTGTGGCCTCGATGCGGGGCGCCTTTCAGAACGAAGAGCTTGCGGCGCCGTCCAAGGACGACATCCTGCGGATTGTTGGCCTGTCGCTAGAGGTTGCGATTCCGCGCCTGATGCCGGGACTGGCGGAGCCGGTTTATGAGCGTCTGGTTGCGGGATATAAGGCCAGTTACATGGCCTTGCGCGCCGCGCAGGGATCAAAGGCCAGCTCGCCCTTGTACCCATATATCCAAGAGGTTTTGGATCAATTGGCGACGGTTGACCACTATCTGCTTGGGGTGGCCACCGGCAAATCGCGTCGTGGATTGGATGCGTTGTTGCAAGGCCATGGGTTGGAAACGCGGTTTCTGACACAGCAAGTGTCGGACCATCATCCCTCAAAACCTCATCCAGCGATGATTCACGCGGCTCTGTCGGAGATGGGCGTAGACCCCCAAAATGCCGTCATGATTGGCGATACCAGTTTTGACATGGAAATGGCTGCGGCAGCGGGTGTTCGGTCTTTGGCTGTTGGCTGGGGCTATCACCCGGTGTCCGAGTTGAGCAAGATCGCCCAGTCCGTGGTGACAGATGTGCGGGATCTGCCCGCAGCAATTGATAATATTTGGGAGATCCCCACATGAGCATCCTCAAGCCCAAGCGGTTCTGGAAAAGCGCCAAGCCTGTCGAAACCGATGGGGGGTGGAAAATCGAGCTGGACGGGCGCCCAGTGCGCAGCCCTGCCAAAACCTTGATGGTGGTGCCCAGCTTGGCCCTGGCAGAGGCTATTGCCGCTGAATGGGACGCGCAGGAAGAAGAAGTTGATCCCAATGTCATGCCGTTCACGCGCATGGCCAATTCGGCTTTGGACAAGGTAGCGACTCAGCACGTCGAAGTGGCGGATATGCTGGCGGAATATGGTGGGTCGGATTTGCTGTGTTATCGGGCAACGACGCCTCAGGCCTTGGTAAGCCGGCAAGCAGAGGCTTGGGATCCGGTTTTGGAATGGTCAGCGGCGCAATTGGGTGTGCAGTTGAACATCGGCGAAGGGATTATTTTTGTGGCACAATCGGATGAGGCGCTGGCACATTTTCGTGAGCAGGTGCGTGCGTTGTCTGATTTCCATCTGGCGGCCTTCCATGATCTGGTGGCCTTGTCTGGGTCATTGGTTCTGGCCTTTGCGGCCGCGCAGAATTACCAACCCATCGACGAAATTTGGCAATTATCTCGGATAGATGAGCGTTGGCAGGAAGAACAATGGGGCGAAGATGACGAAGCCACAGCGCTAGCTGAGATCAAGCGCACGGCGTTCCATCATGCCAAGCGATTTTACGATCTTTGCAGTGCTTGAAAACTAGCCTTACCTAACGTCATCCGCGTGTTTGATCAAAATTGGTGATCGCTTTTCGTGATCTGTGGGTTGACTGTCTTAGATGAATCCGCCCAAACTTTGGACACGTTGCGGAAAACCGCAATATCGACCTAGGCCCTCGGGCCGAAAAATAACCGCTTAACTCAGAGCGGACAATCAGGAAGAGGTAAACAATGAATAAATCCGTATTTCTTGGTGCGCTGACCATCGCTGGCCTGGCGGCCGGTGCAGCAGCAGCTGGAACCCTCGACGACGTGAAAGCACGCGGCAAACTGAACTGCGGCGTTACCACTGGTCTCGTTGGTTTCGCAGCACCAGATGCAAACGGTAACTGGAATGGTTTTGACGTAGGCGTTTGTCGCGCCGTCGCCGCCGCTGTATTGGGAGATGCAGCCGCAGTTGAATTCGTCCCGACCACTGGTAAAACCCGTTTCACTGCTTTGGCATCTGGCGAAATCGATGTGCTGGCCCGGAACACCACCTGGACCTTCTCACGTGACGTTGACCTGAAGTTCACCTTCGTTGGTGTGAACTACTATGACGGTCAAGGCTTCATGGTTCCAAAAGAGCTGGGCGTTTCGTCCGCGAAGGAACTGGACGGCGCAACTGTATGTATTCAGACCGGTACAACCACCGAGCTGAACTTGGCGGACTTCTTCCGTTCAAACAACATCAGCTATGAGCCTGTGCCTATCGAAACAAACGCTGAAGCACAGCAGCAGTACCTTGCCGGTGCTTGCGACGTGTATACAACAGACGCCTCGGGTCTGGCCGCTACTCGCGCCACCTTCGAAGCACCTGATGCGCACACATTGCTGCCAGAAATCATCTCCAAAGAGCCTCTGGGCCCATTGGTTCGTCATGGCGACAACGAGTGGGGCGACGTAGTGCGCTGGACTCTGAACGCTCTGATCACAGCTGAAGAGCTGGGTGTTTCTTCTGCAAACATCGCTGAGCTGGCTGCTGGTACAAACAACCCAGAAATCAACCGTCTGTTGGGTAGCGAAGGCACCCTGGGCGCGATGCTGGGTCTGGAAGCTGACTGGGCGAAAAACGCCATCATGGCGGGCGGCAACTATGCTGAACTGTTTGAAGGCAACATCGGTGAAGCAACACCAATCGGTCTGGCGCGTGGTTTGAACGCACAGTGGACTGATGGCGGCCTGCTGTACTCACCTCCATTCCGTTAAGTCGGGATATAGAAGGGCGCGGAGCATTCCGCGCCCTTTTTCGTTAAGAAGACCAAAAATCATTCGACCACTGGCCCTTGAAGGCCGCAAAAACAATAAGGTCGAAAGACGGGGATCCCCAGATGACAACACTCACCGACCCTCCTAAGGAGTCGTTTCGGCTGTCACAGCTGATCTACGACACCAGGTATCGCTCGGCGACCATCCAGATTGTGGCACTTCTGTGCTTCATGCTGGGGGCTGCTTGGCTGATCAACAATGCAATTACAAACCTTAACGCCTTGGGCAAACCAATCTCGCTTGGTTTCCTTGGCGAACCGGCCAGTTATGATATTAACCAGCGTTTGCTGGACTATGACAGCCGAGACACCCATATTCGGGCCGCATTCATCGGCCTGCTAAACACCCTCGTGGTCGCGATTTTGGGCTGTGCAACGGCAACTGTTCTTGGTGTCTTTATCGGCGTTCTGCGCCTGTCCAAGAACTGGATCGTTTCTCGCATCATGACCGTCTATGTGGAAATGTTCCGCAACGTGCCGGTTCTGTTGTGGATCGTTCTGGTCTTTGCCGTTGTGACGGAATCAACCCCACACCCCAAGGTCTATAAGGGCTTGGACACTGGGGCGATGGTTGTCACCAACCGTGGTACATATTTCCCAGAAGCGCTATTCTCGCGCTCTCTTGGGGATATTCACCTGTTTGGTGCCAGCAGCTTCCGTTTCGACATTTCGCTTGATTTGGTAGCGATCCTGATCGTTCTGGCGGGCAGCATCTTTGCCATGCGCAAAGTCAGCGCGCGCGCATCACGTATCCAAGAAGCCACCGGCGATCGTCCAACCACTTGGTACGTTCAACTTGGTATCTTGTTTGTGCCGATGATTGCACTGCTCTTGGCCTTGGGTTTCTACCTTGGCTATCCAGAGCTGAAAGGCTTTAACTTCAAAGGCGGAACACACGTTCGGAACTCTTTGATTGCTTTGTGGTTGGCTTTGTCGCTGTACACCGCCGCTTTCATCGCCGAAATCGTGCGTGCTGGTATCCTTGCGGTTAGCCACGGTCAAACTGAAGCCGCAGGGGCTCTTGGGCTGCGTCCAGGTAAGACCATGCAGCTTGTTGTTTTGCCTCAAGCTCTGCGGGTTATCATCCCTCCAATGATTTCGAACTATCTGAACCTGACCAAAAACTCGTCTTTGGCGATTGCGGTTGGATATATGGATATCACCGGAACTTTGGGCGGCATCACTATGAACCAAACAGGCCGGGAGCTTGAATGTGTTCTGATGTTGATGGCGTGTTACCTGATCATCTCGTTGTCTATTTCCAGTATCATGAACTGGTATAACAACCGTGTTAAACTGGTGGAGAGGTAATATGAGCGATCATTCTTTTGTCCGCACTGAAATGTTGCCTGAACGTGATCCACCGTCGAATGCGGTTGGACCAATCGCTTGGGCGCGTGAAAACTTGTTCTCAGGTGTTCTGAACACTGTTCTGACCCTGATTTCGCTGTACTTCATTTACTACATCCTATCCGGGGCAATTCCTTGGATCTTCCAATCGGTATGGAACGCCAACTCGTTGAACGAGTGTCGTGACGTCATGAACGAAGCATGGGGAAGCACCCACGGCCACGCTTGCTGGGGTGTTGTCAATGATCGCTGGCTTCAGCTGTTGTATGGTTTCTATCCACCATACCCTGCCGAAGATGGTGTGAACTTTGGTCAAAATACAGGTTTCTGGCCGGCTTACTTCCGTCCAAATCTGGCGCTGATTTTGACCTTCGTCGCGTTGGCTCCGGTGTTGTTTGCAGACAAAGTGCCTTCCAAATTGATCTTCGTGACTGCAGCCTATCCGTTTGTCATGCCTTGGTTGATGTGGGGCGGTTCTCTTTGGGGTCCGTTAATGATTGCGGCTGGTTTCGCAATTGGGTTCTATGGCAATCGCTTCTGTTCGAAAGTGATTGGCTCTTTGTTCGGGCTTATCCTTTCGGTCGCTGCGGTGATTATCTGGTGGCTGTTTTTGGCCGGCCCTGTAGCAGGTGTTCTGGAAACAATCATCGGCTTGGACATCCCAGTTGTTGAAAGCCGTAAGTTTGGTGGCTTTATGCTGGCCTTGCTGCTTGGGATCGTTGCGATTGGCGTGTCACTGCCCATCGGAATCGTTCTGGCGCTGGGGCGTCAATCAGATCTGTTGATCGTCAAAGCAATCTGCGTGGGCTTTATCGAGTTCATTCGCGGTGTGCCGTTGATCACATTGCTGTTTGTTGCATCCTTGCTGTTGAACGTCTTCATGCCTCCGGGCACCAACTTCGATATCATTCTGCGCGTTATGATCATGATGACGCTCTTCTCTGCCGCTTATATGGCTGAGGTGGTTCGAGGGGGTCTGGCTGCGTTGCCCAAAGGGCAATACGAAGGCGCCGATTCATTGGGGCTGAGCTATTGGCAGGCACAACGTCTTATCATTATGCCACAGGCGCTTAAGATCTCGATCCCGGGTATCGTCAGCACCTTCATCGGTATTTTCAAAGACACCACACTGGTTTCGATCATCGGCTTGTTCGATGTGATCGGTCTGGCCAGTGCGATCCGTGCCGACACCGCTTGGAATGGCGTTTACTGGGAACTGTTTGCGTTCATCGCATTCTTGTTCTTCATCGTCTGCTTTTCCATGTCCCGCTATTCCATGCACCTGGAGCGCAAGCTTCAGACTGGCCATAAACGATAGGAGATCACAAAATGTCTGATCTTGCCGTAGATCGCGCTGTCGATCGTTCCAAATTGCAGGTGAGCGACGAAGTCGCGATCCAAATCACCAACATGAACAAGTGGTACGGGTCGTTCCACGTGCTCAAAGATATCAATCTGACCGTCAATCAAGGCGAGCGGATTGTTATCGCGGGCCCGTCAGGTTCGGGTAAATCCACTATGATCCGCTGTATCAACCGTCTGGAAGAACACCAGCAGGGGCAGATCATTGTGGACGGTACCGAATTGACTTCGGATCTGAAAAACATCGATAAGATCCGCGAAGAAGTTGGCATGTGCTTTCAGCACTTCAACCTGTTCCCACATCTGACCATCCTGGAAAACTGTACGCTGGCCCCCATTTGGGTGCGCAAGACACCTCGCAAAGAGGCGATTGAAACTGCGATGCACTTCCTTGAGAAGGTGAAGATCCCAGAGCAGGCCAATAAGTACCCCGGCCAATTGTCTGGTGGTCAACAACAGCGTGTGGCGATTGCCCGTTCGCTGTGCATGAAGCCACGGATCATGTTGTTTGATGAACCAACTTCGGCGCTCGACCCAGAGATGATCAAAGAGGTTCTGGACACCATGATCGAGCTTGCCGAAGAAGGCATGACCATGCTGTGTGTGACCCATGAAATGGGCTTTGCCCGTCAGGTTGCAAACCGCGTGATCTTCATGGACCAAGGTCAAATTGTGGAGCAGAACGAACCAGAAGAGTTCTTTAACAACCCACAATCGGATCGCACCAAACTGTTCCTCAGCCAGATTCTGGGGCACTAAATGGCGCTCCTTGGTCTCCGCCTGGCGCATGTCGCACCAAAAGCAGAGGCCGAGGGCATCGCCAGCACCTTTGAGGCGCTGGGGTTAAGCCAAACACATTTCCCGGAAGCCGCTGGGCTTCCGGGAGCCATTTTCACAACCGATGATCAAAGCAGTTGGGCTGAGTTCTGGCACGAAGCCGAGGGCATGCCTGTGGGCACGATGCTGCAATTGGTGGTCGATGATGCGGATGCAATGGCGGCAACCGCGCGGGCAAACGGGTTAGATCCGCAGGGGCCGATGGAGGCCCATGGTGAAAAGATCTATTTTCTGACTTTGCCGGGTGGATTGCCCATGTCATTCCAATCCAAGATCTAATCTGCTTCGAAGGCCTTGAGCCATTTTCCCAGCAATCGATCAAGCTCTTGCTGTTCTGACAGATCCAGAGCGGTGGTCATTGCTTGCTGATTACTGACGTGTTCGGCAATCAAATTATCAATTAAATCAATGCCTTTGTCGGTCAATTGAACTTTCACGCTGCGGGCATCCTTGCTGGATTGAACCCGCTCGACCAGACTTTTTTCCTCTAGTCGATCTAGGCGGTTGGTCATGGTGCCAGAGGTGACCATGGTCCAATCCAACAGTTCTGAGGGTGTCAGCGCATAAGGCGCACCAGAGCGACGCAGAGTGGCCAACACGTCAAAGCTGGCAGCGTTCAGCCCATGGGCCTTGAACACGCGCTCCATCCCTTGTCGCAGATGAGTGGAAAGACGCCCAACGCGCCCCATGAGGGCCATGGGTTGCAACTGATGTTGCAAGTCAGGGCGTTGAGCCCGCCATTGGGCCAAGATTTTGTCGACGCGATCCATGTGACAGTCTTTCGATGTTTTTATCTTGACGTCAAGATGAATCGATATATCTTGACGTCAAGAATCTTGAGATCAAGATAAATGGAGAAGCAGAATGTCCCGCACCACTGATCTGGCCTTAACGGCCCTCGCGCCTGCCATCTGGGGCAGCACCTACATCGTCGCTACAGAGCTGCTGACCGGCGGTCATCCCATCACCATCGCGATGTTGCGCGCCTTGCCCGCTGGATTGCTGTTGCTGCTATTTGTGCGTCAGTTGCCGCCGCTGCGTTGGCTGGGCAAGATCGCAATTCTCGGGGCTTTGAATTTTGCGCTGTTCTGGTCGGCCATAAACTTTTCGGCCTACGCTTTGCCCGGCGGTGTTGCAGCGACACTTGGTGCGGTGCAGCCGCTGATCGTTCTGGCAATCGCATGCAGTCTTTTGGGTACGCATATTCCCATGGCGGCCATTGGCGCAGCGCTTTTGGGGATGTTTGGCGTGGCTTTGTTGATCTTGGGTCCAGAAGCCAGCTTGAACCCAGCTGGGGTCATCGCGGCGTTGATTGGTGCGGTGTCCATGGCCACTGGTGTGGTGCTGACGCGCAAGTGGCAGCCTGAAGTGTCGCCGCTGACGTTTACCGCGTGGCAATTGACAGCGGGTGGGCTGTTGTTATTGCCTGTCGCGCTTGTTGTTGATCCCGGCATGGGCATTCCTTCGACCAAGTTCCTCGTCGGATTGCTGTGGATGGGACTGGTCAGCGCGGCGTTTACATATTTCTTGTGGTTTCGCGGTATTGCCCGTCTGGGGCCAGCAACTGTCACTGGGTTTGGCTTCCTCAGCCCGTTGTCAGCCGTGATCTTGGGCTGGCTGGTCTTGGGGCAAAACCTGACATGGATGCAATGGGGCGGCGCGGCGATCATTGTGGCGTCGGTCTGGGGATCTCAGCGGGCGATGCGGCCAAAGCCTGCCGCAGCCAGCGCTGCTTTGGCCAAAGCGGCCTAAAGGGTTAAAGCAATCTCTTGGGAACCATGAAATCCAAAAGGTGGCCCGTTTCCAAATGGGCGCCTCGCCACGTGTCACAATCAAAAGCGATCACCGAGGTGGCGCAGCTGGGATAGCGGGTGAACTCGGGGTCGTCAGGAAATTGAGTGAGCAGCCGGCTGGCAAGATCGGCAATTCCGGGATTGTGCCCCAGCATCAAGACAGTCTTGGCCTCTGTAACGTGTTGTAAAGTCGCCAACATATCCTCTGATGAGGCCAAGTAGAGTGCGCGTAAAAACTGCGGATCTGGGGGGAGGGCAAGCTCGGCACAGGTTGCGCGCGTGCGCTGCGCATCAGAGCTTAGGATGTGATCAGGCAGATAGTCTTTGCTGCGCAGCCAATCCCCCATCGCCGCCGCTGAACGCACGCCACGGGTGTTCAAATCACGGTCATGATCAGGCTGATCGATGTCGCCCCAATCAGATTTTGCATGGCGCATCAGGATCAAGCGAAGGGTCATAAAAAGGCTTTCATATGGAAGGCGGATTGCGCCTCGAGCCTGCCATAGGTTGCGCTGAGCGGGCAAGCCCGTCGCGCCAAACAGCCCGCCTCAAGGCACGAGGCTCCCGCCGCAGTGCGCAGATGAGATTTGCAGGCGGCGACGTCATAGGATTGCGCTTGCAAAGCTTCCACGGGGCAGGCGTCTTTACATGGTTGGCTCGCGCAGCTGTCACAGGGGGACTGGCGCGGCGCTTTGGGCAAGGGGATATGATCGCGAAAGGCCAGCGCCCCCCGGAACGAGACAAACAGGCCTGCCCGGTCATGCACCAGCAGACCAACAGGGGAGGTCCAAATTCGCCCTGTTTGCAGCGCCCAAGCGATGAAGGGTTCAAATGGCGGACCACCAAAGGGAAACACAGCCTCGGCCCCGAGATCAGCAGCCAACGCTGTGACCACGCGCTTGGACCAGCGATCCATCGGATCTGGCTGGGCATCTGTTGCTTCGGGGCTGCGTTGAAACTGAGGCCAGAACTCTGGCTCGTGTGGTCCCAACAGCAGCAGAGTGCCAATGTTGGGCCTGTCTTTTGGGTGCAGGCCACCCAAAACGGTCAGATGCCGCGCGGTGGCGGCATCTGAAATGGTATCAAACAGCATTCGTCAGGCGGGGCCCTTGAGTGCGTATGATCGATCCCGCCCCATGCTCGGTAAAGAGTTCCAGCAAACAGGCATTGGGCACGCGCCCGTCCTGAATGACCACGGCGCGCACGCCTGCTTCGATTGCGGCCAGAGCGGTCTCTGTCTTGGGGATCATCCCGCCAGCAATGGTGCCATCTGCGATAAACTCGCGCACTTTCTCTGGTGTCAGCTCAGTGACCACCTCACCAGAACTGTCTTTCACACCCGACACATCGGTCAGCAACAACAAGCGATCTGCTTGCAACGCCCCGGCGATGGCGCCCGCAGCAGTGTCTCCGTTGACATTGAAGGTCTCATTGTCGTTTTGCCCGGTGCCCACAGGGGCGATCACTGGAATGATCCCTGCGTCATAGAGATCACGGATCACCTGCACGTTCATTTCGACTGGTTTGCCGACAAAGCCCAGTTCGGGATCATCTGCGTGGCAAACCATCAATTTGTCGTCTTTGCCTGAAATGCCAACCGCGCGGCCACCTTCGTCATTGATCGCTTGAACAATACGTTTGTTGACCATGCCAGCCAAAACCATTTCGACAACTTCGACGGTGGCTTTGTCGGTGACGCGCTTGCCGCGCACAAATTCGCTTTGGATGCCCAGTTTGTCCAACATAGCGTTGATCATCGGGCCACCACCATGCACCACCACTGGGTTCACACCCACTTGTCGCATCAGAACCATATCGCGCGCAAATTCCGCCATCGCATCATCGTCGCCCATGGCGTTGCCGCCAAATTTGACGACAACAACGGCGCCGGTAAAGCGCTGAAGGTAAGGAAGAGCCTCGGACAGGGTCCGGGCCGTGGCAATCCAATCGCGGTTCATGTTCTGCTTCTTCATTATCCGGTCCTAAAAGTCGCTTCCCTGTTAACGGCTTCGTGGGGCAGTGCCAAGTGTCCCGTTGTACTTGGGGGGCGGGATGATAGGGTCGCAGCACGTCAAAAGGGTGATCGAGATGAGCAAACGACAAAAAACGCTGTTGCTGACGGGGGCCAGTCGCGGGATCGGCCATGCCACGGTCCGCCGGTTCAACCGCGAAGGATGGCGGGTGCTGACCTGTTCACGCGCCCCGTTCCCGGCAGAATGCCCTTGGGGCGGAGGAGAGGACAACCATATCCAAATCGACCTGTCCGACCCAACGGATACCATCAACAAGGTTGAGGAAATACGGGACCGACTGGACGGTCGATTGGATGCTTTGGTGAACAACGCCGGCATTTCCCCAAAGGCGCCGGATGGCGGGCGTTTGAATACGCTGGACACCGATCTGATGACATGGGGCCAAGTGTTCCATGTGAATTTCTTTTCGTCGGTTGTGCTGGCGCGGGGGCTGCGAGAAGAGCTGGCCGAAGCCAAAGGGGCTGTGGTCAATGTGACTTCGATTGCGGGCTACCGCGTGCATCCGTTTGCCGGGGCGGCCTATGCCACCTCTAAGGCGGCGCTGACGGCGCTGACACGCGAGATGGCGAATGATTTTGGGCCCCTGGGTGTGCGGGTGAACGCAATTGCCCCGGGCGAGATCGAAACGGCAATTCTGTCGCCGGGCACAGATAAGCTTGCGGAAGATATCCCATTGCGCCGATTGGGGCAGACCAGTGAAGTGGCCAATACGATCTTCTTCTTATGCTCGGATGCGTCGTCCTACATTTCAGGGACCGAGATTGAAGTGAATGGCGGCCAGCACGTGTAAGCGGGCTTGAAACGCGCGGGCACCAGAGGATTTGGCCACGGGGCTGATCCTTCGGCTTGAGGCCTCAGCTTGGGCCGGCCTCTGCTTGGCTCCGCCGTTGATCCCGCGGGCGCGCGGTTGCCCGCGCGACACGACGCCTAGACCCCCTCCCTGACCCTCCCCAAAGGGGGAGGGGAAGCCTGTGGGGAGCGCTCCTCAAGATCACTCCCCAAGGTGCTTTGGTTAGTTCAGAACCCGTCTCAGCAACGGGATGCGCTGTAGGATCAGAACATCAAAGGCCATGACCGCAAGGAAGGTCAGCCCCGCCAGTGGGAAGGCCAGTGCCAAAAACAGGCCCACCAGCATAGCACCCTTCCAATGCGGCATTTCAGAGGGGGAAGGGGGGGCCGCCAAGCGGCCGGCGCGAGAGGGGCGGCGTTTCAGCCACATGATCACCCCAGAGATCGACACAAAGATGACCGAGAGGCAAAACACGGTGTTGAGCGTCAAGCTCCACCAACCCATCAGACCCATGTGGAACGGAACCCCTACGGCCATTGCTTTGCCCATCGCCGAGTAGTCGTCAAAGCGTACATCCGCCAAGATCTTGCCGGTGTATTGATCCACGTGGATTGTCGCATCCCCAAAAGGATCGCTGGAATCGCCGCTCATGGAATCGCGATTGAGTGTCCAAACGCCCGTTTCATCGCGCGGATAGGCCACGCGGAACCGCCCCGGCAGACCCAGCGCCTTGCCCAGCACGATCACGCTGTCGATGCTGACCGGCGTGCCTGCAGGCAGACCGTCGATCCCCGCCGCGGATCCCGAAGCAGGCATCAGGGTCTGTTCCAGCGCCCAAGGCACATCTTCGATGGCGCCGTGGTTCATGCTGGCATGTGTCTCATCCGACAGCGGCACGTTGCTCCATTTTTCGGCGGGAAAACTGCTCCAGGCTTGGACAAATTTCCCGCCCCAGATCCCAGCCCAGCTGAGGCCTGAGATTAGAAAAATGACCAACAAGGCAGAGATCCAGAAGCCAATGACCGCATGGAGAGATTTCCACAGTGCGCGCCCACGGGCCCGCAGGTTTGGCACCAGAATGGATTTTGTATCACCGCGGGGCCACCACAGGTAGAGACCTGTGAGCACCATGATCAGACCCAAGCCCGCCGCGATTTCGATCATCCGGTCGCCGGTGGTGCCCAACAGCAGGTCTGAATGGATGTTGTCGACAAAGTCATACCAGCCCTCGCGCCGGTTCCAAATTTCAAGCACCTCGCCAGAGTATTGATCCACAGCAACCAGACGCTGACCTGCGTCAGTGCTGACGCGAAACACCGTGGCCAGCGTTTCGGATTTCGGGCCAATCCATTCGACCACGGTGCCGGGCTGGGCCTGCACAACAGTTTCAGCCAGTTGCGACGGGGCGATGGCCTCGCCTATTGGCGTGACGGCAATTTTCTCGCCGTCGCGACCGTCAAAGACCGTCAGATACATCATCGCCATGCCGGTGACGGCAGCGATCAACAAAAATGGAATGACATAAAGCGCGGCGTAAAAGTGCCAACGCCATGCGGCGAAATAGAATTTTTGCGACAGCGTTGCGCTGTCTTGTGTCGGATTTTGCATAGAGACTCCATAGTCTTACCTTGCCCGAACCGCCAAATGGCGCGGGCTGCAATCAATTGAATTGTGAAGGTAGTTCAGGAGTGTTGGGGGGGACCGCGTGCATCATAGCGGCGGTGGAAACCGGCGCTGGCATGGGTAAAGTCCAGATGATCCCAGCGTTGCGTGACGCCGGTGTTTTGGAGTTTCAGCAGCGCATATTGCGGCCGGTCTGCCAAATCACCCAGGCCCGCAAAAGCGCAGGGCCCGTGGTCTTGGGGCTCTTCTGAGGCGGGATCATGGTCACCCACATCCACCAGCATTTCAACAGGTCCGTCACCGGTACAGATCACCAACAGCATTTTGCCACCCACAGAGGTTGTCATCCAACCCTGTGGGATTGCGCTGAGCAATGTCAGCGCCAATACAGCAAATGTGGCAATCAGTCGGGTCACACCAGTCCTGCGATAATCGATCTCAGCTCTGCTATACCGTCGCCTTTTTCACTGGAGGTCAAGACCATCTCTGGGAAGGCAGCAGGGTGTTGCGACAATTTGCTACGGACTTGGGCCAGCATCGGCTCCTTGTCTTTCTCTTTGACCTTGTCCGCTTTGGTCAAAACGCACTGAAAGGTCACGGCCGAGCTGTCCAGCAGGCTCATGATTTCTTCGTCGACCGGTTTGACTCCGTGACGGGCGTCAATCAGCACAAAGGCCCGGCGCAACGATTGCCGCCCAGAAAGATATTGCTTGAGCAGGCGCTGCCACTTTTCAACAACCGCAACCGGTGCGTTTGCAAACCCGTAGCCGGGCAAGTCGACAAGGTAGTGCTCTTCGCCGGCCGTGAAGAAGTTGATCTCTTGTGTTCGGCCGGGAGTGTTCGAGGCCCGCGCCAGACCTTTTCGTCCGGTAAGAGCGTTGATCAGGCTGGATTTGCCAACGTTGGATCGCCCTGCAAAGCAGACCTCCAACCGGTCAGACGGCGGTAGGCCAGACATGGCAACCACACCTTTGACAAAGTCGGTTTCTCCGGCAAAAAGCTTGCGGCCTTTTTCGCGGCTGACGTCGTCGGGCGCGTCAACAAGGGGAAAGGGCAACTGCATTATAGAACCTCTACTTGGTCGTTGAGCGCCACAGTGCCAGATGTCATGACGCGGGCGTAAACGCCAAAGTCCTGATGACCATAGTTGGCGTTTAGCGCGTCTAAGGTTTCGGCATCCACCTTACCGGTGTCCGGGTTGCCGGTCGTCGCCCGACAGCGCTTGATCCGCGCTTCGATCTTAAGCTCACAAGCCCCAATGCGGACGGTCTGCCCAACCATGTCGAGCTCTTCAAAGGCGTTCCAGCCCTCAACCCATAGATTGCCACGGAAGCGATGCATCGACAGATCTTGTTGCATATCCGCGCTGAGCGCCGTCAGAGAGGCGGTGCTGGCAATCGAGACATAAGGTTCGGGCACATCGATCAAGGCGCCGTCGGAAAGGGACACGACACGGTCTGGTCCCGGACGGTTTTCTGGCCACAATGGCAATAACCACGCAATCAGCTGATCGCCATCGTCCTTGGGAGCAAGCGTGATCGTTTGGGCCGCAGGATGTGACAGGGTGATCTGCTGTGTGGTCTCATCAAGCGTGGCTTTGACCGCCATCAACTCAGAGCCCGCAACACCGCGCAGGAAATTGTGTTTGGCCACCCATTGCGTCGGCTGGCCATCAAATTTTGCGGCCTCATGGGCCACGGCCCACAGACGGTCAAAAGGCAAGACACGCCCCTGAGACAGGGACGTGCTTGTAAGAACTTCATAGCCAATCGATTTGATCGGATGGCGATGGATATGAGCGAGATGCGTCATTTCTTCTCGGTTTTCTTCTTTTGGAAGCTTCTGCGGATATTGCCGAAGACATCCGGCTTGTAGCCATGACTGCGCATAATCAGATACTGCTGCGCAAAGGTGATCGTGTTGTTGGTGATCCAGTACAGAACCAGACCGCTGGCAAAGCTGCCCAACATGAACATGAAGACCCAAGGCATCCAAGCAAAGATCATCTGTTGTGTTGGATCTGTTGGTGCCGGATTCAGTTTCTGCTGCAACCACATCGAGATCCCCAGCAAGATCGGCAAGATGCCCAGCGAGATCAGCGCCACAAGCGAGTCTGGATCTGGGGCTGCAAACGGCAGCAGGCCAAACAAGTTCAGGATCGATGTTGGATCAGGGGCGCTCAGGTCGGTGAGCCAGCCCAGCCAAGGGGCGTGACGCAATTCGAGCGTTACAAAGATCACCTTATAGAGCGAAAAGAAGATCGGGATTTGGATCAGCAGTGGCAAGCAGCCCGATGCCGGGTTCACTTTTTCCCGCTTATACAGCTCCATCATGGATTTCTGCATCTGCTGGCGGTCGTCACCGGCGGCCTTCTTCAGCTCTTCCATCTTGGGCTGAAGCTCTTTCATCTTGGCCATCGAGGCATAAGATTTATAGGCCAGCGGGAAGACGATCGCCTTGATCACGATGGTCAGGCCGATAATCGCCCAGCCCATGTTGCCCAGGAACCCATTCAGCGTGTGCAGCAGCCAGAAGATCGGCTTGGTCAGCATGAAGAACCAACCCCAGTCAATCGATTCCAAGAAACGGTCAATGCCACCTTGGTTCTGGTAGTTGCGAATCGCTTCCCATTCTTTGGCACCCGCAAACAGGTTGATCTCGGACGAGAGTGTCTCTCCTTGCGCAAGGGTGCGGGTCTGCAGCACGGCCTCGGTTTGGTAGATGTCGCGCGCGTCGTCATATTTGGTCACGGATTTAAACGCCGAGCCAGAAATTGGCGCCAGAGCCGTCATCCAGTAGTGATCTGTAAAGCCAGTCCAGCCGTCGCTGGTCACCTGTGTGACTTCGGCGCGGCTGCCCTCACGGGGGTCATAGGCATAATCCACAACGTCGTCGTAGTTGGTTTCGCTCAACTCGCCGTCAGCCATCGAAATCAAACCTTCATGCAAAATGAAGAAGTTTTTGATGTCTTGTGGTTCGCCGTGGCGCGCGATGACGCCGTAAGGGGCCAGCGTAACTGTGCCTGCACCTGTGTTTTCAACGGTCTGATTGATCGAGAACAGGTAGTTTTCGTCAATGGCCATTTCACGGCGGAATGTCAGGCCTGCGCCATTGTCCCAAGCCAAAGTGATGGGGCTGTCGACGGACAGAGTGGCACCGCTTTCAAGCGACCAAAGTGTGTTGGCGCCTGGCACCAAGTCTGGCGCCAACCCTTGACCTGCAGCCCAACCAAACAGCGCATAATAGGGGGTCGCACTGTTTGACGGGGAAAAGACGGTTACGATGTCTGAACCTGCGTCCAGTGTTTCGCGGTAATCTTTCAGCGCCAGTTCATCAACGCGACCACCCATCAAAGAGATCGAGCCTTTGACGCGATCTGTTTCGATTGTCACGCGCGGAGCGTCTGCGGCGGTTTCAACCGCTGCTGTTGCCGCGGCGGCGGCCTCTGCTGCGGGGCTGGAAACCACTGGCGCAACTGGCGCGGCAAGTGTTTCAGCGGGCACATCATCGACCGTTGCGGTAGGCGGCGGAAACAGCACAAACCATACGAGGATCACAGCAAAGCTGAGCGCAGTTGCCAGAAGTAGATTTTTATTCTGATTATCCATGGGAAGTGGGTGCCTGTCCTTGGTATTCGTCGGTGCCGGTTCAACAGAGTGCAGCTCCAAAGGTCAAGCGGATTCCCATGTTTTGGGTCTTATCGGCGGTGTTTAGGTGCGGTTTTAGCCCGTCTGGCGACCAATGGACGGGGTCTTGGCCAATTTTGCCTGATGGGCGCGAATCCAATCCAAGGTTTGTTCAAAGGGCATTGGGCGGGCGATCCCATAGCCCTGAACATGGGTGCAGCCCAGCTGCGACAGCATCGCATGCTCGCCCGGTGTTTCCACACCTTCGGCCACGGTTTTCAGATCAAGCTGTTCCGCCATGGTCAAAATCGCAGAAATCATGCGTTGTTGTTCAGGGTCTTTGTCGACGCTGGTCACGTATGATCTGTCGATCTTGAGCCGCTGCACGGCAAAGCGCCGGATCGAAGAAATGGAGGCATGACCCGTGCCAAAATCATCCAGATCAATGGGGCAGCCGAGATCCGCAAGACCGTTGATATTGCGCGCAACAACATCATCCGGTGAGGCGGCAACCACCGTTTCCAGCACTTCGATCCCGAGACGATGCGCCGGCAGGTCGAACCGGTCGAGTTCCCACATGATACGTTCTGACAGCTTTGGATTTCGCAGCTCAGCTGGGGAGAAGTTCACCCCAACGCAAGGAATGGTAAATCCCGCCCGGTCCCATTGAGCCAACGCCAATAGTGCCTTTGTTAAAATGACCTGCCCTAACTGTTCCATCAGGCCATGGCGTTCAAGAAGTGGCAAAAAGTCAGATGGGGGAACGACGCCACGTGTGGGGTGACTCCATCTGGCCAGAGCCTCAAAACCGGTGATCAAGCCCGTGTCTGTGGAAACCTGAGGCTGAAACCAGGGGTGAATTTCCCCGTTTTCCAGTGCCGTTTCGGCATCCGCCAACAGAGCGTCACGACTGATCTGAGCGGCGCGCATTGTCGGTGCATAGGCCCGTATCGAGGATGCGCCATTGGTTCGGGCGTCTTCCAATGCGGCTTCGGCTGCATCTATCAATTGCAAGGCGGTTGGATCAGCGATCTGTTGATCGATGACAAAGCCAATCGAGCAGGAGACATAAAGGCTTGAGGCGTCGATCGAAATCGGTTCTTCGACGGCGTCCTGAATACGGCGGGCCAGTTGGATTGCCACCTCGATGGTGAGGGTCTGCATTGGCAGGGTCACGATGGAAAACTGGCCATGGTCGCTGCGCATGATCAGATCCCCTTGGCGCAGGGTTGATCCGATTCGATCCACAATGCGACGCGTCACCGTTTGCGAGGCAGCCAGCCCATGGTGATCAATCAGCTGATCAAAATCATCAATCTGCAACAGAAAACAGGCCATGTTTTGGCGTCGACGCCCGGCAAGCGTCAACTGGCGTATCACCATGTCTTCTAGTTTGAGCGGGACATCAGGCGGATAGGCCTGCGTGGACCATTGGCTAAAGCCACCTGCCATCGCAAAAACAGCTGGCATACCCAGTGATACAGCCAACAGCCACGTTTCCCCGCCCGCCCAAAACGCGCCAAGCACAATGGCAGGCAGAAACGCAAGGATATGTGGTCCAGTGATGGCAGAGCGAAGAGTCTGCCTAAGTTTCAGCACCACGGAGTGTCGGTCTGACATTGCTGAGGCCCTCTGTTGGCGGCAATTCCGACAACACTAGGTCCCAATTCCTCAAGACGGGTTTAACGCAGCTTGGGAATATCCTCGGCAATTTGGTCAATTTTGTCAGATCCAAGCATCAGACCGGCAAAATCAAACAGTTTTGCATCCAGCATATGGGAGGGGCGAATGTTGGTCAGCGCACGGAACATCACTTGCCGACGACCGGGGCTGTTCTTTTCCCACTGATCCAAGATCTGTTTGACCTGTTGGCGTTGCAACCCATCCTGTGATCCGCACAGATCACATGGAATGATTGGATAGTTCATGGCCGTTGCAAACTTTTCGCAGTCCGCCTCGGCGACATGCGCCAAGGGGCGGTACAGGAACAAATCCCCTTCTTCATTTACCAATTTGGGCGGCATTGTTGCCACGCGCCCGCCATGAAACAGGTTCATAAAGAATGTTTCCAAGATGTCATCGCGGTGATGACCCAAAACCACAGCGCTACAGCCCTCTTCGCGAGCGATCCGATAGAGGTTGCCACGTCGCAAACGCGAGCACAGCGCACAGAAGGTGCGCCCTTCGGGCACCTTGTCCATCACAATGCTATAGGTGTCTTGGTATTCGATGCGATGAGGCACGCCCATCTTTTCCAGAAACTCGGGCAGGACCGTCGCAGGAAAGCCCGGCTGGCCCTGATCCAGATTGCAGGCGACCAGTTCCACCGGCAAAAGTCCACGCCATTTCAGCTCATACAGAATCGCCAGCAAAGTATAGCTGTCTTTACCGCCCGACAGGCAGACAAGCCATTTGGCGCCGGGCTCAATCATCCCGTATTGTTCAATCGCTTCACGTGTATGGCGGACAATCCGCTTGCGGAGCTTCTTGAACTCGGTGGTTGAGGGCGCGCCGGCAAACAGCGGATGGATGTCATCTGAATCGTCTAGCATAGGGCGGCTTTAGCGCTGATGCGATTTTCACACAAGTGCTGAGACAATCGAAACAACGAGAACTCTGACTGCAAAAGGCGGTTCCGCCCCCACCTTGAAGGAAGACTCCAAGGAGGGGGCAGTGCAATCAATGGATCATCCAATGGGGCAATCTGTGATCGGTTTTGGGGGGCAAGCCCACATCTTCACAAAGATCGCCCGGCAAATCGGGCACCTCTGCCGAGAACTGTGTTGGCGTTGGTGTTAGCAGCGCCGATAGCACAGAGCGAAAAACGCCCCACCGGCCGTGGGTGGAGATGAGCAATTGCAATTGGTCCCGCAACAGCGGGGTCGTGGTCTGTGTATATGACATCGTATAATGCGGTCACGTTGGTGACCGTCCCATCAAGAAATGGAGTGCGCTCAACATCACACCACCCTAGCGGCTAGGGTGTGCAGTTTCAGTGTTGAGTTGAGCAGGGGGAGCGTGGCCCGCGAGTGACCAAAAGGGATAAATTACCCTCGTCGCACCACGGCTACGCTTTCACCGGTCAACGAAACAAAATCAAAATAAACCATCGTTCGCCTCCTTTGTGTATGCGGAACTGGTTTGACCTATCGACCCTATGCCCGCGTCGCAAGGAGATATGGGGAGACCGTCGGCTCAATCCGATTCTGTGTCTTTTTTGTTCGGATCGGGCACAGGGTCATAGCCATCCCCACCCAGCGGGTGACAGCGCCCAATGCGGCGCAGGGTCAGCCAGCTGCCCTTAAGGCCGCCATGCTTTTCCAACGCTTCAAGCGCATAGGCGCTGCAGGTGGGTTGATAGCGGCAGTTAAACCCAACCCAGGGGCTGAAGATCAACCGGTAAGCCCGCACAGGGAGGGCGGCGATATAGGCAAGTGGGGTCACTGCGGATCCTGATGCAACTTCTTCAGCGCATAGATAAGATCGTTTTGCAGATCTTCAAAACGCCGATCCGCAGTTTTTTGCGCGCGCCCAATCAAAACATAGTCCCAGCCGTCATTGCCATGCATCGGCAACACAAGCCGGGCCACTTCACGCAGTCGGCGTTTCGCACGATTGCGAGCCACAGCGTTGCCAACCTTTTTGGAACAGGTAAAGCCGACGCGGATGCCAGTTGCAGCCTCGTCAGCGGGACGCATGCGCGCCTGCACCATCATACCATTGGTGCCTTGGCGTCGGGCTTTGGCACAACGCAAAAAATCCTGCCTGTTCTTAAGAACAGTCAGGCAAACAGAAACCGCCGGGGGGGTAATCCCAGTGTCGTCAATACGAGTCACGGGGGCCTCCGGCGGTGTCATCTGTAGCAGCAGTTGCTAACGCTTACGCGCTCAGCGACTTACGACCTTGCGCACGACGTGCGTTAATGATCTTGCGGCCAGCTTTGGTGGCCATGCGTGCGCGAAAACCGTGGCGCCGTTTGCGAACCAGGTTAGAAGGCTGGTAGGTGCGTTTCATCGCTCCATCTCCATTCAAGTGGGACTATGGCAAACGGATTCGCCTAGTCCGATGTATCCGAAGCCCGTCCTATAGGGGGGGAGTCGGGACAAGTCAAACGCCCAAAATCGATTTGCTACAAAAACAGCGGGCTTTTTGCTGTGTCAGCGTCGCGTTTGTTACAGAATCCCGAATATCTCGGCTTTTTTGCCTGATTTTGTCACCACAGATCAAGCCGCTGTGAGGGGTCTGTCAAATCTGGGCGCGGGGCCGCATGTTTAGAGCACAGGCAACAAAGGGTTCCAAAATGAGCACCTCACATTCTTCCAAAGCGGCCCGTCCACCATGGATGCGGTATTTGCCCATGGCGCTGATTGGCGTCGTGGCTGTTTTGGGGGCTGTGTTCCTGAAAGACTATGTCAGTTTCGAAGCTCTGCGGGACAACCGCTTGGCGTTGCTAGAATTTCGCGACCAAAACTATGTTCTTAGCGTTGTGAGCTTTATGACAATCTACATTGTGGTGGTTGTCTTTTCTTTGCCGGGGGCGTCGATCGCGACCCTGACGGGCGGCTTTTTGTTTGCGACCTTTCCGGGGGCTCTGTTCAACCTGACGGCCGCCACACTGGGCGCGACCGGGCTGTTTCTGGCTGCGCGTTGGGGGCTTGGGGACCGATTGGCCGCCAAAATGGAAGCCAGCACCGGTGCGATTAAGAAAATCAAAGACGGCATTGATGAGAATCAGTGGTCGATGCTGTTTCTGATCCGTCTGGTTCCTGCTGTGCCCTTCTTTGTCGCCAATTTGGTGCCCGCCTTTGTGGGGGTGCCTCTGTCACGGTTTGTCATTTCAACCTTCCTTGGCATCATTCCGGGCGGTGTCGTCTACACCTCGGTTGGGGCGGGGCTGGGCGAAGTGTTCGAGCGTGGGGAGACACCCAATTTGGGGATCATCTTTGAACCCGTCATTTTGCTACCGATCTTGGGGCTATGCGCGCTTGCAGTGCTGCCGATTGTGATCAAGGCCCTGAAGGGGCGGAAAGAGACCTCGTGAAACAGATCAAGACAGACCTTTTGGTGATTGGCGCGGGCTCTGGTGGCCTGTCTGTTGCGGCTGGGGCAGTGCAGATGGGGGCCGATGTGACCTTGTTAGAGGGGCACAAAATGGGCGGGGACTGCCTGAACTATGGCTGTGTCCCTTCTAAGGCGCTTTTGGCCGCGGGCCATGCGGCCCACGCGATGACCTCAGGGGCAGCGATGGGAATCACACCGGTCACGCCTGAAATCGACTTCAGCGCGGCCAAAGACCATGTCATGGGAGTGATTGATCATATTGCCCCCGTCGACAGCCAAGAACGTTTTGAAGGCCTTGGCGTGCAGGTCATCCGGGCGTTTGGCCGTTTTACGGGCCCAAAAACAGTGGCCGCAGGTGATACCGAAATCACAGCGCGCCGCATTGTCATCGCCACGGGCTCTTCACCGTTTGTCCCGGCGATCCCAGGCCTTGATCAAGTGCCCTATTACACCAATGAAACGGTGTTTGAGCTGCGTGAACGACCGGATCATCTGATCATTGTTGGCGGTGGCCCCATTGGAATGGAAATGGCACAGGCCCACCGGCGACTGGGGTGCAAGGTGACCGTGCTAGAAGGGCAGTCCGCGCTGGGCAAGGAAGACCCTGAGTTGGCTGCCATCGTGTTGGAAAACCTGCGCGGCGAGGGGGTCGAGATCGTTGAACATGCTTTGGTCAGCGCCGTATCTCGTCACAGCGGTGAGATTGTTGTCACAACCTCAAAGGGGGATGTTTCGGGAAGCCATCTGTTGATGGCGGTCGGGCGTCACCCCAATATCGACAAACTAGATCTTGAAAAGGCAGGGGTCAAAGCGGGCCGGGCGGGCATCGAAGTTGACGATCAGATGCGCAGCTCGAACCGCAAGGTTTTTGCCATTGGGGATGTGGCTGGCGGACTGCAATTCACCCATGTCGCAGGTTATCATGCGGGGCTGATCATCAAGCAAGCCCTGTTCGGTCTGCCGGCGAAGAACAGCACAAAACACATTCCTTGGGCCACCTATACAGATCCAGAAATCGCGCAGGTCGGCCTGACCGAAGCGCAAGCGCAGGCGCAATACGGCGACAAGCTTGAGGTTGTTCGGACTGAATTTGCCCATAACGACCGCGCTATTGCGTCGCGGCAAAACAAAGGTCTGGTTAAGGTCATGATTGTGAAGGGGCGGCCTGTTGGCGCTTCTATTGTTGGGCCTCAAGCCGGTGAGTTGATCGCCACATGGTCGCTTGTCATCGCAAATAAGATCAAAATGGCGGGGGTTTCGGCCATGATTGCGCCCTATCCGACGCTCGCAGAGGTTAACAAGCGGGCGGCGGGTGCCTATTTTTCTCCGAGACTGTTTGATAGCTTACGGGTCAAGCAAGTCGTTCGGTTGGTGCAGAAGCTCCTTCCGTGAACGTAACGGAGAGCCAATGTTGAACACACTTTCAGGCCGTTTCTTAATCTTGACCGTCATCTTCGTGATGCTGGCCGAGATCCTGATCTTTGTGCCTTCGGTTGCGCGGTTCCGCGAAGAGTATCTATTGGCCCGGCTGGAGAGGGCGCAGATCGCGTCTCTGGCGCTATTGGACGACAACATGATCTCGGCGGATCTCGAAGAAGAGCTGTTGCGCAATGCCGAGGTCTTTAACGTGGTGTTGCGACGTGATGAGGCGCGCCAATTGGTGTTGTCTGCCCCGATGCCTCAGCAAATCTCGACGACGTTCGATGTGCGCGAAGCTCCGGCGATGACCTTGATCCGGGATGCGATGGCCCGGTTGGCCGATCCCGAACCCAAAGTCATCCGCGTCATTGGCAGCCCCGTGCGCGAAGCGGGCCTGTTGATCGAAATCACGATGGAGACCAAAGGCCTCAGAGCGGCGATGATCGACTATGGTCTGACCATTTTATTCCTATCGGCGGTGATCTCGGTGATCACGGCCATGCTGTTGTTCTTGGCTGTGCAGGCCTTTCTGGTGAAGCCGATCAAGGGCGTTGTGCACTACATGAAAACCTATGCCGCTGACCCCGAAGATGCGCGCCGGATCATTCAGCCACAATCTGGCCTGCGCGAGCTGCGCGAAGCAGAAGAAGCCTTGGCCACGATGCAAACACAGCTGACCGGATCGTTGCGTCAAAAAGAACGCTTGGCCCAACTGGGCAGCGCGGTGGCCAAAATCAGCCATGACCTGCGCAATATTTTGACCAGTGCCCAGCTGTTCACCGACCGAATTGAAATGTCACCCGATCCCACGGTGAAGCGGCTGGCGCCCAAGCTGATGAACTCGATGACCCGCGCAGTGCATCTGTGTGAATCCACACTTGCGTTTGGCAAGGCCGAAGAGCCAACGCCCCGCCTTGAGCGCGTGTGTCTGGCCGAAGTGGTGGGAGATGTCATCGACAGTGAGCGACTGTCAATTGGTGAACATGATTTGTCGTTCTCAGAGGACGTGCCGCAAAGCCTGATGATCCGCGCCGATGGCGAACAGATCTATCGCGTGATTTCAAATCTGGTGCGCAATGCGCGTCAGGCCATTGTGCAATCTGGGGACGCGGGTGAAATCAGTGTCCACGCCCGTGAAAACTCAGAACAATGGGTGATCGAAATCGCTGATACTGGCCCTGGATTGCCGCGCAAGGCGCAGGACCATCTGTTCACCGCCTTTCAAGGCGGCGTAAGCAAGGGGGGCACCGGTCTTGGTCTGGTTATCGCCCAAGAGCTGATCCGTGGCCACGGCGGCAATCTGCGGCTGGTCGAAACAAATGATGACGGAACGCTGTTTGAAATCTGCCTGCCCAAGGGGGATTTTGCGCAGTTGAATACGCATGTTGCCGCTTAAGCGCATGGCGTTGCGCTGGGCTTGGATGCAGGTTCACAAAATTCGAAGCGATCTTGAAAAAGCATGATTTAGCGCTTGCAAAGGTATCCGCTAAGGTCTAAATCCCGCCCTCACGGACCGATAGCTCAGCTGGATAGAGTACCTGACTACGAATCAGGGGGTCGGGGGTTCGAATCCTCCTCGGTCCGCCATTTCCCCCTTCTTCAAGTTACCAGATGTGAAACGCCAGATCGCTTTGCCTTTGGCTAGAGTGCTTTTCTTGTGATGGGGTGAGATGCTTTTTGTCGTCTTAGCCCTTTCAAAACTGGATCTGAGCTAAGCGCTTCAGCGCGCGCCTTTCGTAATTACTTCCGGCGAAGATCAAATCAGTCAATCGGTCGGCGGTGTGACAATGACCGCTGTGCGGGGTAAAGCAGGCGTTTACCCTCGGTCCTCGAAAGGCGGCTTTCTTGGATGAACGGAATTTGCTTTATGAAATCATCAAACTGCAAGGCATTGCTCTGATTTCACCGAGAGCCATCTCACCAATCGTGTGCGTTGCTATTTCCACTCCGGCGAAGCGGTGCGTAAACTGATCACTTGAATACGCCTGCAATGTTGTCCCCAATGCTGGTTGGCGGCGCAGCTCATTGACCACACTCCCGTCACGGGCGAAGAATCGCATCTCTACAAGAATGCTGTTTCTTTGAGCTCTGTGTGGCAAACTTATTTGGAAACCAAATGTACAAATTTCTTCGTCGAACAGAAATGCTACGGAATCCCTTTCTTGCCGTTCAACTGATAACGTCAGGTCTCCCGCGGGGATTTGCGCAAAAGCTGTGCCAACTTGTATGGCGTCTCTGACAATCACGTGCCCCACAATCTCTTTCGCTGAAAAGAAGCCCTCCAGTGTAAGGGAGTTCGCTGGATCAATATGAAGATAGTTGGTTTCGCCAATGCCACCAGCAATGAGCGGACCGCTTCCCAGACAAACAAACGCGACACTGAGAAGACGCCTTTTCATTTTATGGTACATGCTGCCCTTCTCCTCGTATCTCGTTGTGTCTTTACCCTACACAGATACATGGTCTGTTAGGTCAGTTTGTACAATGCAATTGTCTTTCTTGACGGGCAATGGCGCGTAACGACATTCACGGGTTTGGCGCTCTTGGGCTATCAGTCCCGGCCCAAAAATGGCCATTCGTTTGTCATGCAATATGCGGCGCTTTGGGCTCTTAGCTGACTTTTCTGCTTCTTGCCCCCGCGACCGCTTTCACTGTTGTCTCGCCTCGAAGGAAGACCTTTGAGGTGCAAAAGGTAAAACGGGTGCGTCGCAAGGAAGTTCGATGTCGTAACAACAACGCTAAGAGGTTTTACAAAGGGGGACCTATCTGTCGCATCACACCCAAGATTGATCGGCAGGTAGCGTGGATCACAGCAGAGTATGTCTGCTTGGAATTCCATATTTTGATGTGTACGCCTATTGCTTTGATCGTTTGCATTGCGCCCACTTTAACCGGGATCGTTGGTGGCGGGCAGGTACAGCCGAGGTATCACACGAAAACAGGCGACGCCTGTGATGGGCATCGCCTGTATCCGTTTTGCTGTTTTGTCCGTGCCAGACCGGGCGCACGTTCATACCGGCTAGCCACGGCGCATCTAAGCGTTAGTCCGCGCGCACGGACCAAGTTTGATAGGCCACTTGTGCGTCCGAACAGGTCTCAAGTGTCAATGTCTTGATCTGGTTGGTGCTGCTGCGGCCGCTGCGCGTGTCTTCGCCTGCGGTGAGGCACATGTTTGGTGCAGACACCGGGGTGATAAGGCCTTCACCCGAGAAGACAAAATCCTGTGCCTCGCTGTCATCACATGTGTTCAGGTGCAAGGCGGCACCTGTTTCAACGGTGCCGATTTCCATGCAGACGTCAAATTCGGGCATATACAGCGTTTGATCCGCAAAGCGCTCAGTGTCAAAGGTTTGATCCACAAGGATGCCGCCCAACGGGCTGTAGCAGGTATGGGCCTGTAGGCCGTCATCTGGGTCCGCCTGAGCGCCTTTGCCACCTGCGATATCGATGCAATAGCCCGCTTGGGTATTGTCCAACGTGTCAATCAGGTAGATTTCGACGCTGTCTGCCTGAGCCAAGGTTGCTGTGCAGAGAACTGTTGCTGCGGCGATGAGCGAGGATGATTTCAACATATGTTCGTCTTTCTTTGGTGTCGTGAGTGTGTGGGAGTCGGCCTTGGGGCGCACGATGCACGGCGCCATTGGGCATTTCTGAATTAACGGATGCAGCGGACAAAGTTATCCGCGCGGTTATAGTCACAGGCATTGACCGAACAGGTGGTGTCTTCGGTTATGTCTTGGTCTTGCAGAGACTTGATCGACGACCGCTGAGCCCCAGCACCATGCCAATCGGTGTAGTCGGTTTGGTCGCCCGATTTGCTAAGCGCTTTGCCAAAAGCAATGACATTGGCATAGTTTTTCCAATCGCCAAACGTTGTGCTGGTCCAAAAATCTAGCGTCTCGGCGTGTTGGGAGATGGTAAAGACGCTGGCGTCAATCGCGGGGAAATCCGTGCGGTCATAATCGACGATACTCTGAAGCTCTTTTGAGTTTGGAAGATACCAGTCGTCATGGCCCGCCAGATCCAGCGCTGCACAATAGGATAGGGCTGTTTGCCAGTCGCGACGCACCCCATCGTCGGCTTGTTGCCACATGCGACCGGTGGCATCGTCGCTCACGGTCCCGTCGCCATTGTCAACAAAGGCGTTGACGCCATAAACGTCTTCTTGGCCGCTGACACAGCGCACATAGTTCCCCGGCGCTTTTGCTCCGTTCTCTTGCGACGACAGCCCGTTGCTTGTGGCGACTGCTCCACTGTAAAAGTCGAGCCCCGTGCCATAGGATTTGATGTGGCCATCTGCAAAGTTGAACCCAAAGGCCCCTTGGTTTTCACCGTTCATCACAGGGCCTTTGACGTATAAGGTGCTGCTCCAGTATTGACCGGCAAAGATCATCCGCCCATCGGGGTACTCAAAATCAAACACAGTGGTGTCGATATAGGGGGTTGGCTCGCCTTCTTCTGGCTTTAACAATTCACCGCGATTATCCGCTAGCGAATAGAGCTCTTTGATGGTCGGGACGCGCCAGGTGTTCAGTCCTGCAAGTTCAAGCGCGCCGCAATATTCAAACGCGTCCGCATATTGGAGCCGTTCATTGTCAGGCGTTTTCTGCCAGAGCAAACCGGTATGATCATCCAATACGGTCCCGTCTGTTTTGTCCGTGAAAGATGCCGCAAGCCGCAGATTTTGGGCGTCCTGTCCAAACAGCGGCTCGTCATGCTGCGGGCAATCAATGGCGCCACCGGTCAAGTCATAACAGCTGTCTTGCATCGTATCCGTGAGCGCAAAGGACACGTCCTGTGCCATTGAAGCTGTCGTCAAGAGCAGGGCCGCAATTGAAGATGCTAGGACCAGCGTTGGTAAGGTCGTGCCGCGTCTCATGGGAAACTCCTTTAAAAGCGTGCGGATTTAAAGGGGGTTTAGGGTCTTAGAGGCGCAGCGTCGTCTGCGCCGCTAAGGAAAGACCTGTGTTGACCCCAAAAACGGGGGCCAACGTGATGGTGCGGGGGGCTCTAGGCCAGTCGGGCGCGAAATTGCGACGGGGTCACGCCAGTCAGGCGCTTAAAGGCCGCGTTGAAGGGGGCTTTGGAATTGAAGCCGCAGGCATAGGCCACATCGATCAATGTGGTTTGAGCATTCTGCGGATCGATAAGCGCCTGCTTCACCGCCTCAATCCGGTACTCATTTACAAACACATAGAAGTTCTTTTGGTATCGCGTGCTGATCACCTCGGTCAGGTGATGGCGTTGAACCGCGAGCTTTTTGGCCAGTTCTGCGATTGTCAGATCCGGTGATAGATAGGGTTTTTCTTTCGCCATGAAGGTCTCAAGCCGGTTGAGGATGAAATCGGCACGTTCTTCGCTGAGACCTGATTTGGAATATTGCTCTTTGGTGTCTTGCGGCCCGGTTTGACCTGCTGGGGTGTCTTGCACTGTCACGTCGTTTGTTTCTGTCGCGGGGGCGAGGGGCGTGCCTTTGGGGCTTTCAAACACCTTGGTTTGCAACAGGCCAAAGTAGCTCATCGCAAGAATGATCGCGATTTGGGCGGGCAGGTAAATTGGCAAAAGCGCAGGCAGCGAAAAGGATGCAGCAATAAAGAGCACCGACAGCACTGCGGGTATGGCGATCGCCAACCAATACAGCCATGTCAGCGTGACCTGATTGGGCAGCGCAGAGAAATGCTCCACAACGGCTTGGCGGTGGCGCAGCAATCGATTGGCCACAACCGATGAATACCCTGTCATCACCAACAGGTTTGCGGCGCCAATGATCCGGGTGGTCAGGTCAAATTGGGTGTCCTCTGGGTTGGGCGGCGCGGGTGCCCAACCGATGGACAGCTGAACAACACTGATGAGGGCAAACGGCGTGAAATGCACAAGGTCCCTGCGGTGCAGACCAAAGGTTTCCTCGGTGAGCGAGCGGACATAGAGCCATAGGAAGGGCCCATAGGTGAGCGGGTAAATCAAATCCGCTTGCAACACAGGAATGCGCAGGTTCGGCCACATCTGGACGCTTGCGCCACCGATCATTGGCAGCGCGATAAACACCATCCAGGTCGCCAGCACTTTGTCGCTTGGACTTGTGTTTGGTTTTGTCGCCAAAAACACAGCCGTAAAGATCGAGTGTGCAATGCCCACTACAAGGAGGTGTTCCATCCGCAGCTCGCTGTGTCCTTATCCAAATAGCAGCGTTGCGAGGCTAGCATCCGTCCCATTTGAAGACAATTCGGGAAGTGGGCGACGGGACAAAAGCGCTGGGCGATGCGCGCGTGTGATGTCAATTTTTGGGGGCGTGCGGCCTCTACCAATCTGCAAAGTAGTGATCCGAAAACTTGGGGATTTTGGTCACAAAGAACTTTTTCACCGCGCTTTTGAGGTGAATTGCCGGGGTGACGCGGGCAAGGGCGCCATCCGCTGGAGCATAGTTGATTGTGTTGGCGGCCTCATCAAGATCCCAGCGCATTCCGGGATTGCTGGATGTGAGGTTAAGCACGGTGAAATCGACATCTTTGGCAACAACGGCGGCGAACATGCCCGCCAGAAAATCCCGGTCGCTTAACCACATTTCCTGTCCCCACCGCCCCATCGCCATATGAGGGCCGGGGCGATTGCCATCAGTCCACTGGGTCCAGCCGATGCGCATGCAAATGACCGACAAACTGTGGTGCTTTGCAAAATACTCGCCTGTGCGCTCACCAAACAGCTTTGACATGCCATAGGCGTTGACCGGGCCGGGGGGCGTCTTGCTGTTCAAGGGTTCATCGCTGAACCGCTTGTTGCCAACAACCCAATTTGAACTGGCAAACACCACCCGCGACACCCCGTGGGCCGCAGCTTGGTGATAAAGTTCGAGGGTCGCATCCATATTGTTGCGGATCGCCGAGGGCCATGTCGCGTTGGGTTCCCTGTCTCCGGCCAGATGCACAATCACATCAACACCCGCAAAGTGATCTGCCCAACTGGGATCGGCCCCAAAATCGGCCAGATGAATGTCCGGGTGGTCCACTTCTCGCATGTCCAGCCCACTGACGGTGAAACCATCTTGCACGGAAATATAGTCGAAAAGCTTGCGGCCAAGGTGGCCGCCAGCGCCGGTTATGAGGACATGCATCTTGATAGCTCCATTTCTGCCAGTGTTGTGGTGGCGCCAGAGGCCAAGCTCTCGGGCGTGCTGACCTTGAAGGTCTGCTCAAAAGACATTGTGTCCCCCGGGGCGAGGTCGCGCGCTGGCGAATGCCATTCCGCCTCGGAATAGCGATAGTCTTTGGAGCTGAATATTTCGACGTTGTGGCCGTGGGCATAAACGTCACGGGTGGTGATTGGCGCGGTTTGCACATGCAGCCAAAGTGGTTGCTCACCTCGCCCTAGCCTGATCAACGTTGTGCCGGCTTGGCTGCGCAAGCCGATTTTGAATTCGTGCAAGGTATCGCATGTTGTCACGCTGCCTGCGCTACACGATCGGACCTTGTCCCCGGCGTCACCAAAAATCGCGGAGGGTGTGGATCGGGGGTCTGTTAGGACGCCGATCTTATTGGGAGTGCGCAACATGAGCACCGACCAGATCCCGGTGAATCGTGGATGCGACCCCTTGTTGGATACGTGATGCAAAATGGTCCACGCGTTGGTCCCTGTTATGCAGATTTCACGGTCAATGCGAAGTTTGCTGTGAGGGCAAATCTGGCTTTGGAGGTGAAGGCTGGTGTCGGATCGCGCCACGCATCTGTAGGGACCTGAATCCAAAACCGGATGCGGCGCGCCCTCAGGCCAATCGCGATCAGGGGCGATCCACGTCTTTTCACCGCCCCATAGAGGAAACGGATATTGAGGAGATCGGGTCGGCAGCGCTGTTAGGTGTTCAAGGTCAATGGGCGTACCAAAGAGCTCTGAGTTCTGAAACAGAAGGGATACCCCGCCGTAGCTGACATCCCATAATCGACCGCCCACCCCGGGTAGGCATGTCAGCGTCAAATGTCCGGCGCTTAGCGTTTCGAGTGTCCAGAGGTTTTCCATTGCCTTAAATCGTTGGCCCGACGTGACAAAGCACGCCTGTGCACGCCGGGCCAATCAGTTCAGTGTTTGAATTGTGCGACGTTTTCCGCGGTGATTGGCATCACACCGGTTTCAACACGCTCGGGCAGTGGGTTGATCCCGGCCGCTTTCCAATCCGGCAGGATCTTAAGGCCATCGGTGTTCTGCCAATGCATCATGTGGAATGCCAAGAAGATTTCCAGATAGGATTTTTGGGCAACTGCCCCATGAATTGTGCCGTCTTCGATATAGGGCAGCATGTCGTCATTGCGGTCCATCGCCACAATTTTGATGTCCCCTACACGACCGGCTTCGCTGACGGCAATAGCCGCGCCTTTGCCGCTGTCACCATCGGTGCCACCGATGCCAACAATGTCGGGATGAGCCTGAATGGCCTGCAAATAGGCGGTGGGGGCGTAAGACGGGTCTGCTTTGTCGTTCACGATGTCCACAACTTCGATCTCTGGGTATTTTTCAGCAAAGATCTGTTTGTACCCTTCGACGCGTTCCAGTGTTGAAGGCGCTGGGAAAGTGCCCAGAATGACCTTGCCTTTGCCACCAATGGCCTGTGCCAGCATTTCACCGCCCACGCGGCCAGCCTGAACGCCATTGATGCCAAGGAAGGTTGAGCGCCCACTGTCTGGCACGTCACCGATGCAGGTTGTGACCGGAATGCCCGCTTCAACAGCGCGCTCAATCCCAGGGGCCAGTGTTGCAGGGTCACCCGGGAAGATCAGGATGCCAGCAGGGCGGCGGGCAATCAGCTCGTCAAGTTGGCGGGCCTGTGCCGCAGTGTCAAAATCAAGCGGGCCTGCAAAGGTTGTTTTGATGCCCATTAGATCTTCGAGATCTTTCATGGCGTTGCGATAATCCACCCAAAACGGCACCTGCGTAACGATGGACAGGAACACATATTCCTTACCTTTGGCAGCGGCTTTTGCTTCGGAAGAGAGCATTGGCAAGCCAAAGGCGCTGGCCAGCCCAGCTGTTGTTGCAGCTGTCAGGACAGTGCGGCGGTTGATGTTTGAATTGGTCATTAGGACCTCCCTTTTGTTTAAACTTGATCTCGAACTCAGCCGCGGCGACCGCGGATCAACATGTCCAGCGCCACAGCGGCAACAAGAACGCCGCCGATGACGATCATCTGCCAGTAAATCGATACCGCCAGCATGGTCATTGAGTTGTTGATGAGAGCGACGAAGACGACTCCTAAGAAGGCGCCAAGGATGGTGCCTTCTCCTCCTCGCAAAGAGGCTCCGCCGATAACTGCGGCCGCGAGGACCTGTAATTCGATGCCGTTGCCAGCGGTGGGTGTTCCACTCATCAGGCGCGAGGCCAGAAGAACGCCGGCCAAGGCCGCCAGAATACCGGTCAACACATAGGCAATGATGCGCACTTTGTTGACGTGAATGCCCGACAGCATTGCGGCCTTTTCGTTGGCGCCAATAAAGTACACTTGGCGAAAAAAGCGGGTGTGACGCACTGCAAGGTCAAAGATCACGATCATGACCAGCATCAAAATGACCAGCACAGGCATCACGCCCCATGTGGCTTTGCCAATCCAGCCGAACTCTTTGGGCAAGCTAGAGAGTGAAAACCCTTCGGTCAGGACAAGGGCAACCCCGCGCGCGACAGACATCGTGCCCAGCGTCGCAATCAACGGGTTGATCCCCAAGCCTGTGACCAGAACGCCGTTCCCTGCGCCGACCACGGCCCCAACCAAAATGGCACACAGCACGGAAACAGGGATTGAATACCCTGCGAGCATCATCATCGCGACCACAGTTGATGACAGCGCCATGACAGAGCCGACGGACAAATCAAAACCGCCAGATGCCAATAGGATAGCCATGCCGATCACGATGATCGCAGTGGGGGCCATCCCCACTGACAAGGCGCGAAAATTTGAGAACGACAGGAAATAAGGATTGAGGTTGGCCATGACCACGATGATCAGCACAATCAACGCCAAGAGGGTCAGTTCACGAATGTCGACAAAGGCGCGCAGCACGCGTTGCACAAGCGTTTTGCGGGGCGGGGTAAGAGACTCCATAGCGATACTCATTGTAGATTTCCTTGTTGGCTTTCTGCGACAGGCTCGGCTCTGTGGCCCGCAGCCATGTGCAAAAGATTGTCTTCGGTGGCCTCTTTGGCCGGGATGTCACCCATGACGCGGCCTTCATGGACAACCAGAATGCGGGTCGAAAGCGCGGCCAACTCGGGGAAATCGGACGAGACAACGATCACGGCCATTCCTTCGGCCGCACGGCGTTGCAACTCTGTGTGAATTTGGAATTTCGCGCCGACGTCGACACCCTTGGTTGGCTCTTCGATGATCAACAGCGTCGGCGCCCGCTCCAGCCATTTTGCCAGCATGATTTTTTGCTGATTGCCACCTGACAATGCTCCGACCACTTCGTGCGGGCCTTGTGTTTTCACTCCAAAGTCTTTGATGGCCTTTTCACTGGCGGCGAGCACTGATTTGCGACGCACCAGCCCAAATGCTGTGTGCTTTTCCAAACTCGCCGATGTGAGGTTGGCGCTGATGGGCTCTTCTAAGAACAAGCCAGCTGTTTTGCGTTCTTCGGGCACATAGCCAATGCCGGCCTTCATCGCGTCCCGGATGGTCGCAAATTCAACGCTCTGACCTTGATAGATGATGTCACCGGTATGGCCCTGCAAAAGCCCAACCAATGACTGCATGATTTCTGAGCGGCGTGCCCCAAGCAGGCCTGCCACCCCCAGAATTTCGCCTGCGCGAAGCGAAAACGAAATGTCTTCGAACTGGCGACTGTGTGACAGGTTCTTGACGTCCAGAACAACCTCGCCCAAATCACCTTGGGATCGCGACACGTCCCCGGGATGCGCCCCCCCAATCATTTCACTAACGACCTGTGATTGCGACGTTTGGTGGGTGGCACATGTGCTGATTTTCTTACCGTCACGTAGGACGGAAATCCGATCAGAGATTTCAAAGATCTCGCTCATGTGATGGCTCACATAGACGATGCCAATGCCTTTGGCCGTCAGCTTGCGCAGAACCTTAAAAAGCACCTCAACTTCGTCTGGGGTCAACGCAGAGGTCGGCTCGTCAAGCAGCAAAATCTGACTGTTGGTCGAAATAGCCTTAACAATTTCAACGATTTGTCGGGTGCTGATGGGCAAGCTGTCGACGGGCTTGGACACATCAATGTCAAGGTCAAATTCGGTCAGCAAGGCCTCAGCCTGTCGACGCAACTCCGGCCAGTCGACAAAGCCAAAGCGACTGGGCGCGCGACCAGCAAAGATGTTCTCAGCGACGGAAAGGGATCCCGCAAGGCTTAGCTCTTGGAACACAAAACCGATGCCTAAGGTCTGGGCGTGTGATGGGTTTTCGATCCGCAGGGTTTCACCGTTGCGTTTCACGGTCCCGGAAGTGGGTTGCAGCAGGCCATATAGCAGGCCGAGACATGTGGATTTCCCGGCGCCATTTTCCCCGCAAAGAGCGTGAATTTCACCGGGCATGAGTTCGAAATCGATGCCATCCAGAACAACGTTCGAGGCAAAGGATTTCTTGACGTTCACCAAATTGAACAGAGGTGTGGCGTTGGCGCTGGGCGCAACTCGGCCATTGGATTCGTGTGGCATGATTTTCCTCCCAGCGCCACATTGGTGTCTGATATATCAGATGTCAAATGAAATTTGGACATCGAAATGGAAGGGGTGAGGACCACGGGCGGTCTCACCGGTACTCAGAATCGGAAAAAGGAGTGGGCCTATTGCGCGGCTTGTTGTGCGCCGATGCGGGAGGTCGCGTAGGATTGGCGCGTTCTGCCGATGTGTTGGTCCAACAAGGCGCGGATCTTCATAAGGTCCTGTTCTGAAACGGCATTTGCCAGATCAATATGTTCTTGAAGAGACAGGCTCGTATGCTCGGGCAGTTCTGACAAATGCGTCCTAAGCGCGGCAATCTTGCCAACGTAACGCGAATAGCTGGCATCCAGATAATCGTTGCCGCTCCACTTGAAGATCAACTGATGAAACTCGGTATCCAGGGACAGATAGCTTTTGGTGTCGCCAGCTTTCTTGGCGGCCTGCATGTCTTTCACAATCGCCTTCATCTCTTTTGCAAGAGAATCGGGATTGCGCTGGATGGCCAATTCGAAGGCAGCGGTTTCGATGGCCAGACGGAAATCACAGATTTGGGTTACTTCCTCTTCTGAAAGCGTGAACACCCGCGCGCCTTTTTGCGGCTCAATTGTCACCAGACCTTCGTCACGCAACTGTGCCAAAGCTTCGCGGACAGGGGACTTTGAAACACCTAGGCTTTCAGAGATTTTCCGCTCTGAAAGGGCCTCTCCCATTTCGAGCGTTCCATTAACGATGCTGTCTCTGAGATTCTCAAGAGCCAGCTCCTTAAGAGATTTTGGGCGCGCTAGTACCATTCATCCTCACCGAAAAAAGTTGTTGCAAGCTTTATAGTATCTGGTGTACCAGTTTAGGCAAGCTGGAATATCAGATATCAGAATCTTTCTGATTTAGGGGGGAACCAAAATGCAAGCCGAGTTGGTCCTGGACTGCAAAAACCAACATGGAGAAGGGGTTCTTTGGAATCCTCATGATGGCTGCGTGTGGTGGACGGACATCTTCGGAAAGCAGATTTGGACGTTCGATCCCAAGGCCAACACCAGCAAATCTTATCCGTTTGCCGAACGTGTGTGTTGTTTCGCACCCTGCGAAAATGGCCAACTCATCATCGCATTTGCAGACCGTGTGTCGATCTATGACTTAGACACAGCCCGCGAAGAGAAGGTCTGTGATTTTGAAGCTGATACGCCAAATACGCGCCTGAATGACGGGCGCACCGATCGCCAAGGCCGCTTTATCGTGGGCGGAATGGACGAAGTTTCCGGCAAGCCGGTTTCGTCGGTGATCAGCATTGGCAAGGACCGCGCAGTTCAGACCCTTATCGAGGGCGTGGCTTGCGCGAACTCTATCTGTTTTTCGCCGGATGGCGACACGATGTATTTTGCCGATACGCCGAACAACGAAGTTCTCGCGATGGCCTATGATGCAGCGACCGGGTCGCTTTTGGATCGAGGTGTCTTGGCCTCTTTTGCAGACGAGCCGGGCCTGCCGGATGGATCCTGTGTGGATGCCCAAGGCGGCGTCTGGAACGCAGAATGGGAAGGCCGCCGCGTCGTCCGCATCGCGCCCAATGGATCGATCGATACGGTCATTGATGTGCCCAGCTGGAAACCAACCTGCTGCGCCTTTGGCGGCGAAAATCTCGACACGCTTTTCATAACGACGTCTCGGCTGATGTCCGATGACGATGTTCTTGCAAGCGAACCAACCTCTGGCGGGCTGTTCGCAGTCAAGCCGGGTTTCACAGGTGTGCGCGACACACCGTTTCAACATTGAAATTATGATCTGGGAGGAAACAATGATCACAACTTCAAAAATGCTGGTACTGGCAACAGGCTTTGGCGCCTTGGCAATGGGAGCACAGGCGGGCGATTATCCAACACCTGTTCCGCTGGTAGAGGGCGCGCAGGCGTCGATTTCGGAGATCACGCCAAAGAATGATGTGTTCCGGATCGCCTATATGCCGCCCGCGACAGAGTTCAACTACTACATTGCGGTTGGCGAAGGGATCAAAGCCGTCGCAAAAGAGCAAGGCGTGGATGTGTTCATGCTGGCCCCTCAAAGTGGTGCGGATATAAACGGCCAAATGGGGATGATCCAAGACGTCCTGACACAGGATGTTGATGCGATTATCTTTGGTACACATGACGAATTTGCGGCGGCGCCCCTTTTGAAAAAGGCGGTTGATCAAGGACTAGCCGTCATGATGATCAACTCGGACATTCCGAATTTCCCGACACCGATCCACGGTGTTGTTGGGTATTCCCAGCGCAATGGTACCCGCGCCATGGCCGATTGGGCAGTGGATACTTACGGTGACAAACCGTTGAAGGTGGGCATCATCGAAGGCCAGCCGGGCTATCACTCGACAGAGCGCGTTGGCGGTTTTCTTGAGGGCATCGATGGCAACGAAAACTTTGACGTTGTTGTCTCGATTGATGGCAAATGGAATGTCGAGGGTGGCAACACCGCAGGCATGGACATCCTTCAATCGCACCCGGATCTGGATCTCGTATTTGCGGCGAATGACTACATGATCATTGGCGCGTCTTATGCGGCCAAGGCCTTGGGGCGCAGTGATCTGGTGCTTTTGGGCAATGACGGCGACACCTCGGGTCTTGAGGAAATCGCAGCCGGCACCATCACTGCAACTGTGAACACATCGCCATTCCTTATGGGGCGCTCGGCTATGAGCGCGACGTTGGACGCGTTGAACGGCACCTACCCAGGTGGCTGGATCGAAACCCCGACCAGCATCGAAGACCAAGCTGGCGCCGTGGCTGTTCTGCAAGAGCCTGCAAAGCTCTTCCCGCAGCCATCCAAAGAGTACTGATATCTTCCCCTGTCTCGGCGGCGCAGCTCTGTGTCGTCGGGACTTGGAAGACGATCGTGTTTCAAATGAAAGACTGAGAAAGTTCAATGACTCAGGATATCTCACCTCTTTGGGAATTTGTTGATATCAGCAAAGCTTATCCCGGCGTTCTGGCGAACGACAAGGTTTGCATCAAGCTGATGGAAGGCTCAATTCATGGTCTTCTCGGCGAGAATGGTTGCGGCAAGTCCACGCTGATCAAGACCCTGTCTGGGGTGCAACAACCCGACAGCGGCAGCATTCTCAAAAAGGGCCAAGCGACCCAGATCAGCGATCCGCAGGATGCGCGCGATCAGGGGATCGCCACTGTATTTCAAGAGTTTTCCATCGTTCCGACGCTGTCGGTGGCGGAAAACATCTATCTGGGGAACATGCCCTGCAATCGGTTTGGAATGATCGATTGGAAAAAGGCGCATGCAGACGCCAAAGCCGCGCTGGCTGAAATGGACGTCGACATTGATCCCGGCGCAATCACCGGCACGCTGTCCGTAGGAGAGCAGCAATTGGTTGAGATCGCGAAAGCGGTCGCAATGGATGCGCGGATGATCATCCTTGACGAGCCGACGGCCGCCTTAGGAGAGGATGAGATCGAACGCCTGCATGAGCTGCTGCGCAACATGCGCAGCAAAGGCACCTCAATTCTATATGTGTCCCACAGATTGGATGAGGTTGAGCGGATCGTCGACGAAGTGACGATCATGCGCAGTGGGCGGGTGGTGCGCGCAAGCGGCGAGACGGAAATCAATGTGTCCCAGATTGTCAGCGCAATGGTGGGCGAAGATATCGGAGAGCACTACCCCAAAGATCACAACGCCAGTGACGAAGTGGTGCTGTCAGCCAAAGGGCTTCAGACCAAAAACGGTGTGGTGGACGCAAGTTTTGATCTTCATCGCGGAGAGGTTCTTGGCCTTGGTGGCGTGCTTGGCAGTGGCCGCACGGAAATCGCACGTGCCTTGTTTGGCGTCGATGCTGTGACGGCGGGTGAGCTTACGTTGCACGGTGAAACAGTCACCTTTCGCAACGAGCGAGAGGCGATCAAAGCAGGTTTGGCTTTGGTGCCAGAAAACCGCAAGTTTGATGGTCTGTTCTTCAACTTTAAGGCCAGCGGCAACATCACAGCGGCGTCTTTGGCGCGACTTTCCAGCGCCGGGGTATTGGATCTGAAATCCGAAGCATCAGGCACGCAAAAGCTGATCGAAGATCTTGAGATTTCACCGCAGGCCGAACAGAAAACTGTAAATTTCCTGTCTGGGGGCAACCAGCAAAAGATCGTAATCGCGCGCTGGCTGTTTTCGCAAGCAGAGGTTCTGATTTTTGATGAGCCTACTCAAGGCATTGATATCGGTGCGAAAATCGCCGTTTACAAATTGATCAATGCGCTGACCAAAGCCGGGAAATCCATTCTATTGATCAGTTCGGATCATGATGAGCTGTTGGCGATGAGCGACCGGATCGCGGTTGTCCAGCACGGCATCGTCAAACGGGTTTTGCCCGCAACCGAACTTACCCATGACGATCTGGTTCGCGCCTCTGCGGTGCAGGACCAGACGGCGACGGAGGAACGCCAATGAAACGTATTTTTGACGCACAACTGATTGGGCCCTTTGCCGCGATGGCAATTGTGGCGCTGGTTGTTGCCCTGACAACCGATCGGTTCTTGAACCCTGGAAACCTGTCAAACCTGTCATTGCAGGTCAGCATCGTGGCGCTGATTGCAATTGGATCCAGCATTGTGATTTTTGCGGCTGGGATCGACCTGAGTTCGGGCTCTTTGGTGGCATTGCTGACGATGATCTTGGCGCAGATGCTAAAGTTCCTCGGCCTGCCACTTGGGGTGGCGTTGCCGCTTATCCTTGTGGCCGGTGGTCTGTTTGGCTTGATGCTGGGATTGATCACGTCTTATGGGCGCATACCCTCGTTTATCACGACGCTTGCAGCCCTGATTGCCTTTCGCGGGCTGGCCTTGACCTTCAACAATGGTTCTCCGGTGTTTTCCCTGAACCCGGCGCTTGAACCGCTGTTTTACGGCAAGTTCATCGGCATTCCGCTGCCCTTCTATTATCTCGTGTTCTTCTATGCGCTTGCGGCGTTCATGATGAACTTCACCAAGCTTGGACGTGAGATCTATGCGGTGGGCGGCAACCCGGCGGCTGCGGTGCTGACCGGCATCAATGTGCGCAAAGTGCAAACCATGACCTTTGTGATTGCGGGCTTTATGACTGCAGTCGGGGCCGTGCTCATGTCGGCGCGCTTGAATTCTGGTTCGCCAAATTATGGCCAAACACTGGAATTGCAGGCCATTGCTGCGGCGGTTGTGGGCGGCGCAAGCCTTGCGGGCGGACGCGGAAACATCTTGGCCACCTTGATGGGGGCGATGACCATTGTAATCGTTCAAAACGGTTTGAACCTGAATGCTGCTCCCTCGTCGGTCCAAAATATTGTGTTGGGTGGCATCATCCTTCTGGCGGTTGGCATCGATATGTGGCGCGCCGAAATCTCTGCCGTCTTGAGCCGTGTGTTCGGGAAAAATGCCGAGGACATCGCTGGACCTTCAACTGCGGCGAAGGGGAACTGAGATGGACCTCGGGCTTAAGGATAAGCTTGTTCTCGTCACCGGGTCCGGTTCTGGAATCGGTAAAGCGACGGCGATGGCGTACCTCCAAGAGGGGGCCCGTGTGTTGGTCCATGCTTTAACCCAAGCCGAAGTTGATGCCTGCGTCGCGGATCTGTCCCAATACGGTGACGTTGCCGGACATGCTGGTGATCTAACGAATTTGGAGGCGGCCAACGCGCTGTGTCAGTTTGCGTTGGGGCACGGTGAAATTGACGTGCTTGTAAACAACGTCGGCATCTTTTCCGTCAAAGCATTCGAAGACCTGACGGATGAAGATTGGTTGAGCTATTTCGATGTGAACGTGCTGAGCGCGGTTCGCATCAGCCGTGTGATCCTTCCCAAGATGCTACAGCGCGGCACCGGATCTATCGTGAATCTCGCCAGCGAAGCTGGTATGAAACCCTTGCCGCAGATGGTGCATTATTCGGTCACCAAGACCGCAATTCTGGGCCTGACACGGGGCATGGCGGAACTCACCAAAGGCACCGATGTGCGGGTGAATTCCGTTCTGCCGGGGCCGACCTGGACCGAAGGCGTCGAGGCTTATTTCAAAGGGCTTGCCGACCAAAAAGGTGCGCCGATGGATCAAGTCATCAGCACCTATTTCCAATCCGATGAGCCCACGTCTCTCATCCAAAGATTTGTGCGCGCCGATGAAGTGGCGCGTTCAATTGTAACCGTTTCCGTCAACGCCGCGATGAACGGCGCGCCCCATCGGGTCGAAGGCGGGATCATTCGAAGCATTCTGTAATTTGCGAACAAAAGGAGCCTAAAAATGGTTGCTCTTACATTCTCCCATATCGGGATCACAGTGCCAGATTTGGACAAAGCTGTAGAATTCTATTCCAAGGCTTTCGGTCTGTATGTGATCATGGGACCGACCGAAATCAAACACGACGACAGCGCCATCGGCGAGATGTGTGATGACGTTTTTGGCGAAGGCTGGGGATCGTTCCGCATCGCCCATCTGTCACTTGGCGACGGTGTCGGCATCGAGCTGTTTGAATTCCCCAACACTGTCGAAGAAGAGCGTCCCTTCGAATATTGGCGTCGTGGCCTGTTCCACTTCTGTGTGCAGGACGAAAACGTCGAAGAGCGTGTCAAGCTGATCGAAGAATTGGGCGGCAAGCAGCGCATGAACAAAGTGCGCAAATACTACCCCGAAGAAAAGCCTTACCGCATGGTCTACATGGAAGATCCATGGGGCAACATCTTTGAACTCTATAGCCACTCTTATGAACTGACATACTCGGCTGGCGCTTATGTCTGAGGACGTCCCCGGTTTCCGTCACGATCGACCCAAAGTCATCATCACTGATTATGACTATGGCAACATCGACATCGAACGCGCCATTCTTGAAAAAGTGGGCGCCGAGGTCATTGGCCTGCAGGCCAAGACCGAAGCAGATCTCTTCGATGCGGCAAAAGACTGTGCCGCGATGATGAACCAATACGCCCGTATCGGCGCACAAACCATTCAACGCATGGAAAAATGCGAAGTGATTGCACGCTATGGCGTGGGCGTTGACATTGTCGACGTCCAAGCCGCAACGGATCGCAATATCCTTGTGACGAATGTTTTGGATTACTGCACCGAAGAGGTGGCCGATCACGCCATCGCGCTTTGGATGACTTTGGCGCGCAAGCTGCCCGACTATGATCGGGCGACCCATCAGGGTGTTTGGCAGTGGCAAAGTGGCAAACCAATTTACCGTCTGCGTGGCCGTACGATGGGCGTCGTTTCCTTCGGCAAAATTGGTCAGGCAATCGCACATCGTGCACAGGCCTTTGGCACCAAAGTGATCGCCTATGATCCCTTCCTGCCCGAAGCTGTGGCCAAGGAACACGGTGTTGAACTGGTCGACAAAGCAGAGCTTTTGGCGCGCAGTGACTACATTTTGATGCAGGCACCAATGACGCCAGATACCCGTCATTTCCTGTCGGATGCAGAGTTCGCTGCGATGAAGCCGGGGGCGATCTTGGTCAACACCGGGCGTGGGCCAACTGTCGATAACAAGGCGCTGTTTCGCGCTTTGACCGATGGCCATCTCGCGGCTGCCGGGCTCGATGATCCCGAAGAAGAGCCGGCAAAACGCGCCGGGTGGGACCCGGCGGACAACCCGATCTTCACCTTGCCAAACGTCGTGGTGACTCCTCACGCGGCTTACTACTCCGAAGAATCTATCGAAGCGGCGCGCGTCACTGCGGCGACCCAAGTCGCGAAGGTTCTGACCAAGCAACAACCGGACTATCCGGTAAACGCCAAAGCTTTGGCGCTGACTAACTAAGAGCGATATAAAATGCTAAAAGTATTCAATGACTTCGAACGCCGTCCGGACCTGCTTGAGAAATTCGACAAGGTGCTTCAGGCCTATTCCGCCTCGGCGATTTTTGCTGACGTACAGTACCGCACTGGCGTAATGGACAGTGGCATCAAGCCGCCGTTCAAAGCCAAGGTTTGTGGTCAGGCGATCACTGTTCAACTGTCCAAAGGTGATCTGGTCGATCCGCTGAAAGCACTGGAAATGGGTCAAGAGGGCGACGTGATCGTCGTCGACGCCGGTGGTGACGAGAACACCTCGGTGTGCGGTGGCCTGATGGGCGGTCTGGCACAGAACCGCGGGATCCGTGCAATGATCGTGGACGGCGCCGGGCGCGACACAGACGAGCTGGAAGACATCAATTGGCCAATCTGGACCCGTGCGATCACACCACGTGGCACGCACACCATGTTCTCTGGCCGCAAGGAAGAGCTTTCGATCAACGTGCCAATCGCTTGCGGTGGCGTTGTGGTGAACCCGGGCGACTTTATCGTTGCGGACCTGATGGGCGTGACCGTTATTCCTCTGGAAAAGGCCGAAGAAGTTGTGCGGCTTGCTCAGGAACAAGCGGATCGCGAAGAAGAGACCCGCAAGTGGGTTGCCAAAGGTAAAACCGTTGAGGATCTGTTGAATGAATTTGGCCGCATCTGATGCTGCGCTGATCGGTTTAGATTGGGGCACGTCTTCGTTGCGTGCCCTATTGATCGATACAGTCGGAAACGTTGTTGATGTGATCTCAACCCCTCAGGGGATCATGCATGTAGAAGGCCGCGACTTTGACGCGGTCTTTCACGATTTAATTGGCGGATGGTTGGCAGAGAAAGCCTTGCCTGTTGTGGCCTCTGGCATGATCACCAGTCGCAACGGCTGGGTCGAAACCCCCTATGCCCAAGTGCCTGCAGGCAAAGATGAATTGGCAGGAGCTCTTGTCGAATTCACCACCAGCAAAGGCATAGAAATCCACTTTGTCACCGGCATGACCACCGAACACGGTGGCGCGCCTGACGTGATGCGTGGTGAAGAAACACAGATCATCGGCGCTGCGGCCATGGGGCTTGGGGACGGGATGTACGTCATGCCGGGCACGCACAGCAAATGGCTGACGGTAAAAGACGGCGCGATTGACGACTACAAAACCTATATGACGGGCGAAATGTTCGGCGTCATCAAAGATCACACCATCCTTGGCACCTTGATGAACGGCGAAGCCACTGACGATGCTGGGTTTCGAATTGGCGTGAAAGAAGGCTTCTCGGCGGGTCCAGATTTGCTGCACAACCTGTTTCATGTTCGCACAATGCCCCTGTTTGGCAAGATCAGCGAAGAGCGGACCGCAGATTACCTCTCTGGCATGCTGATCGGCGCTGAGATCGCATCTGGCGTGCGTGAATTTGAGGGCGATCTGGTGACCATCGTTGCGCGTGGAGATCTGGCAGATCGCTATGAGGTTGCCCTAGAGATTGCCGGAATGAAAAGCCGACGTGCGCCTGAAAACATCGTCGCACGTGGTCATTTTGAAATCGCCAAATCAGCGGGGATGTTGTCATGAGCCTGTGGGAAACAGCCCTTTCAGAGAACGCTATGATCGCGATTTTACGTGGTCTGACACCCCAAAACGCCGTTGGTGTGGCCGACGTCTTGGTCGAAGCAGGCTTTCGGATCATCGAAGTGCCGTTGAACTCGCCAGAGCCGTTGAAATCAATCGAAGCGATTGCAAACAAGCATGGAGATGTGGCCGTCGTTGGCGCGGGCACGGTTCTGAGCAAGTCAGACACGGATGATGTGGTCTCCGCAGGTGGTCAGATCATTGTTGCGCCGAATATTAACCCCGCCGTCGCGGCCGCCTGTGCCGCACACAAGGTGCATTGGTGCCCCGGGGTCATCACCCCCACCGAGGCCTTCGAAGCTTTGGCCCTTGGTGCGTCGGTGCTGAAATTCTTTCCCGCAGAACTGGTGCCGCCAAAGGCGATCAGCGCCATGCGCGCGGTCTTGCCCAAAGAGGCCAACGTCGCCGCTGTTGGTGGCATCACACCTGACACCATGGGCGCGTATTACCGGGCTGGCTCCAATGGGTTTGGCCTTGGCTCTGCGCTGTTTAAGCCCAGCTATTCGCTGTCTGAGATCAAGACGCGGGCAGAGGCTTTTGTAACGGCCTATCAACAGTTGGGTGCAACATGAGCAAAGTTGCCCTCATCACTGGCGGCACCAGCGGAATTGGCGCGGGCACTGCACAGGTTTTGGCGGCTTCGGGCTGGCGTGTCATTTGTGCCAGCCACGCGCCCGAAGACGTTGCACGGTTTCAATCTGAAACGGGCCTTGAGGCTCGGGTCATGGACGTCACTGATCAATCGGCGGTCGAAGCTGTGTTCAGCAGTCTGGATCGCCTTGACGCGCTGGTGAATTGCGCCGGCATCCTTGTGCGTGACAAAGAATATGACATTGAGGTCTTTCAAAAGGTTGTCGAGGTCAACTTGACGGGCACGATGCGCTGCTGCCTTGCCGCGCAGCCGTTGTTGGCCACCCAAGGTGGGGCCATCGTTAACACGGCTTCGATGCTCAGCACGTTTGGTGGGCCGCGGGTTCCAGCCTATTCAGCGTCCAAGGGTGGCGTGGCGCAGTTGACCAAATCCTTGGCGGGCAAATGGGCCGCGCAAGCGATCCGGGTGAATGCCATCGCGCCAGGTTGGATCGCAACCGAAATGACGCAGGGCTTGCAAGATGCGCCCGAACGGTCGCAGGCTATTCTTTCACGCACGCCAATGAACCGTTGGGGCAAACCCAACGAGGTTGGCGAATTGGTGCGCTGGTTGCTCTCAGAAAACGCCAGCTTTGTCACCGGCGCCGTCTATTCTGTCGACGGCGGCTATCTCGCGACCTGAGCAAAACCTTTGGAGGAAAACCATGCCCGTTGAAGACGATACAGATCCACGCACACCCTATCAGCTGCCCTTCCCAAAGGATGCCTTGCCCGAGATTGTGATTCCAAACGCTATTCCCGAGGATGAGCGTGAATGGGTGCCGCAGGCCGAAAACGTTTGGTTTCGCCCACTGTGTCTGAACCGCTCGCAGGGTTATTGGATGAACCTGTTGAAGGTGCGTAAATCCGGGGTTCTGTCCCGCCATCGCCATCCCCAAGAGGTGCATGGCTGGGTCCTGAAAGGCCGCTGGCACTATCTGGAGCACGATTGGGAAGCCACACCGGGATCGTATGTCTATGAACCGCCCGGAGAGACACACACTTTGGTGGTGCCTGAAGGCGTCGAAGAAATGATAACCTATTTTCAGGTCAACGGCGTGATGTGCTACGTCGATCCATGGGGCAAAGTCATGGGCTATGAAGACGTGTTTACAAAGATCGATCTGTGCCGAGCCCACTATGAAGAGGTTGGACTTGGGGCTGACTATGTGGATCAATTTATCCGCTAATCTGTCTGTCGTATTGGCCTAAGAATGCAGGACGCCCCGAAATGGGGCGCTCTTGGCAGTGCAAAAACGCCCTCAGCGGGATGCTTTTATTGCCGCCCATACTGCCTTCTCGCTGCGACCTTATTGGCGACGTGGGTGCATATAAACCTGCACTTCAATCGCTTTGTTGCGCCGTCACCAGGGATGCTCATTGCGCAGAAGATCTTGCTACGACAGGCGAATTTCGGCGGCGGCGACGCTGCTGATCATACTGCCAGTGTTGACCGCATGATAAATGGATCTTGGTGGGCGCGCTGCCTGATCGACGCTGCGCAGCACCCAGCGTCTAGCCTCCATCGTCTTTAAGGATTGAGACAAGGCACGATCCGTAATTGTCCGCAGATTTCGCTTCACATCGTTGAAATGACTGGGTTGATGGATTGCGGTCAACACCGGCAAGGTCCACGAGCGGCGCAGCAAATCCTGATCTTCCTGTGCTGTGACGCTTTGAATTTTGTGGGCGATTGCAGCCGCAGAAACGCCCAATTCGGTTAGTCGAAATTCGGGGCGCAGGGGATGACCATAGCCGGGGTTTCGCTCCATCAGCCCAATTGAGATCAGGTGTGTCATACTTTGAGCGAAAGCTGTTCTGCTGGCCCCGGTGGCGGCCAACAGCGGCGCCTGCCGCCCGGCGGTGCCAGCGTGCAGGCTTGATAAGATGGGGATGGCCCACGCCCGTGAAGTGGTGTTGACAAACAATTCAATGTCCATAAAGTATAGTTAGTATATTTTGAATCAAAAGGAAAGACTATGGCGCTAGTTTCGCTGGAAAAAACCATAACAATCTCGCTTTCTGTTAAGGATCGACATGCCAGTGCCGATTGGTACAAAACGATGCTTGGATTTGAGACCATCTATCACGCTGATGAGGCGGGCTGGTCAGAGCTTGAAACCAACACCGCAGGGGTGACGCTTGGGTTGGGCGAGCATACCAAGCCCGCGCCCGGAAACTGCGTTCCTGTCTTTGGGATTGCCGATCTTGATACCGCGCGGCAAGCGCTGGAACAGGCCAAGGTAAAATTTGACGGCGCGACCGATGTTGTCGAAGGCATGGTCAAAACCGCAACGTTCTATGATCCGGATGGCAACGCAATGATGCTGGCCGAAGATTTGACTGGTGGAGCGGGCTAATGCGTCGTCTTCAGGCTGCGTCGATCGCCTTGATGCTCACGGCCAATGTTGTCTCTGCGGACCCGTTCCAAGAGGTCACCATCGGCGTTCCGGTTTCCTCCATCGTTGAGGCTGAGGCGTGGTATCTCAATTTTCTGGGTGCCGAAGCTGAGGTGCTAAAACCCGTTCCGGGTGTCGTAGAATACAAAATTGCGCCTGGGGTGTGGTATCAGATCTTTGAAACAGAAAGCCATCAACCATCCGGAACAGTGGTGCGGTTTTTGGTGGATGACATGACCTCCGCGCAGGCAAAATGGACGGCACGAGGCATTGATACCGGCGAGGCAATCCAGATTCCTGATGTCGTGACCTATTCGGAATTCACCGACCCTGATGGGAATGCTTTGGGTCTTTATGATCTGCCGTAAAGACTTAGGTGGACACCCGTTCATTTGGGAATGACGTCTATCGCGTCTTTGTCAGCTTTGTGAGAACGCCCCAATGAGGGGCGTTCTTCTGTCTTGAAGGGTCGGAGGATTGACCCCTCAGGATAGGTTTCCGTGCGCATCAAACGGCATCGCGGCTGGCTCTCCGGCCAGCGACAGACGCGGCGACGCTTCAACAATTGGCAAGAGCGCGGGCGAGATCTCAACCCTGTGAACCTCGAGGGTGTTTTTGATGCGAACAATCCGTGCCGTTTCCGGGGTGATGCGGTTGCAGGTTTTCAGCGCAACGGTGATTGCGTCGCGGTCCGAATTTAAGATCATCGGGAGCTTGGCAGGGTTCAAGATGGTGGCCGTAATAGCATTGGTGTACATTTTGCCAAGGTCGATGCTTTCGATGCAGCGTTTGGTCGAGATATCCGCGCTGCCAATGCCGACCCCGTTGCCTTTGGACTCTGGGGTGACACTCAGGGCGACGATCTTTTGGATGTCCGGCGCTGGAAACCCAGCGAGCCCAGATCCCGGTCGCCCAGTGACATTGGGATCCATGCCTTCTCCGCTGATGTTCTTGCCAATTTCATCAACGATCAGGACGTCGATTTGAGGAAACAAAAGGCGCCCGATCGACGCCTTGGCCACCTCTAACAGTTCCTTTTCGCGCCGCAGGATGTCGGGCTTGGCAATGACCTCGATATCCATCAGGTCATCAAACGCGTTTTCCAAAATACCAACGCCAAACAGAACAGGCAGCTTTGCCAGCAACTTTTCCGCAGCTTGTGGCAAGATTTCATGAAACTTACCAAAACCGTGGTCGTGCAGGGCCACCGCTCCCTTATGCTTACCCAAGCCGATGCACAGCATTTTGACCAAACCGCTTTCATAACGGCCTTTGAAATCGGCATGTGGTTTGATTTTGTTCGCAATGACGATGCCATCTGCCTCATACGCCAGACGGTCAATGTATAGCGGCGTGCCATCGTCCAGCTGGTCCACTTGGACAACATCCATCGAGGCGTGGATCGGCGCACCAACCGACGTTTCAGTTACGCCGTAACCTGCCAGAATTTCGATTTGGCCTTGCGCCGTTGCGCCGCCGTGACTGCCCATTGAGGGAACGATAAAGGGCAGTGCGCCACGCTCTTGCAGTTGGGTCACGATAGCGCGGGTGATGTCGACAATGCCGACAATCCCACGACTGCCAACTGTAATGGCGACGGATTTCCCTTTTAGATCCGACAGATCTACACGGTTCATGCCGGCTTTGATGCTATGGGAAATGTCGGCAAGTTGTTTGCGTTCAAAGTGTTGATCGACAGGGGTCAAAGCGGGCAATGGATAGGCCATGCCCCCTTCGACTGTGACATTTATTGTACCTAAGTCCACACCGTCACCACAAGCTTGGGAGAGCAAGAGAGATCGCAGGCACATAGGTGATCAGCATCAACAGCACGAGCATACCCGCAAAGAAGGGCAGAATGGCTTTGCTCAGCTGTTCGATTGACACACCCGAGATTCCGCTGGCCACAAACAGGTTCACGCCAAGCGGAGGTGTGCAAAACCCAATTGCAAGATTGACCGTGATGATCACACCAAAGGCGATGGGATCGACGCCAAGCGCCATCGCCACAGGCAACAAGATCGGGGTCATGATGATGATCGACGAAATGGTCTCCATGAACATGCCAATGAACAACAACAACAGGTTGATCAGCAGCAAGATGATGATCGGGTTATCCGACAAACTGGTCAGATAGCTGGCCAGATCCGACGGGATACGCGCAAGAGTGATCAATCGACCAAAGGCTGTGGCCATGATCACAAGGATCAAAATGGCGCCGCTGGTCTTTGCGCTGTCGGCCAAAATTGCTGGCAGGTCACGCAGTCGGATATCTCCGTAAACAAACAAGCCGATGAAGACAGCATAGACCACCGCCACCGCCCCCGCCTCGGTTGGGGTGAAAATTCCGCTATAGATCCCACCTAAGATGATCACAGGTACCAAAAGCGCCCAAATCGACTCGCGGAAACTCGACACAACCGCAGGCGCAGAGAAGGTGGTGGTAGACTCGGCAATCTTGTCATCATTTCGCAGCATCATGCGCGCAATAAACATGAACATGATTGCAAACAGAACGCCGGGGACAACCCCCGCAAGGAAAAGCTTGCCAATCGAGACTTCGGCGGTGACGCCATAGATGATGAACGGAATGCTGGGCGGGATCATAACACCGATCATGCCCGAAGACGCGGTAAGCGATCCGCTAAAGCGCCGTGTGTAGCCGACCTTTTCCATTTCCGGGATGAGGTTCGACCCGATGGCGGCCACGGTGGCCGGTGAAGAGCCAGAGATCGCAGCAAAGAAGACGCAAGCAAGGACATTCACATAGGCAAGACCAGCGCGAATGTGCCCGATCAACGAGTTGGCAAACCCCACAAGACGACGCGACATCCCGCCGTGCTGCATCAGATCACCGGCCAGAATGAACAAGGGAACGGCAATCAACGGAAATGAATCTGCCCCGGTTACGACCGAGCGTGCCAGCAATACCAAAGGCGGCGCCCCCTCCACAAAGATCATCACAATCATCGTGGCAAGGCCAAGGCAGATGCCAATGGGAACGCTGCCCAGCAACAGGGCCAGCAATGAAATAAATAGGACGATACCGATCATGAGTTATCCCTCTGGCTGATGGGTTGGCGTGTCACGCAGCGTCTTGACGAGGTGCTGGAGAATACGAAAGGCAGAGAGCGCAGCCCCGACCGGGGCAGAGGCATAGAGAATTGGAATGGGCAGACCCAAAACAACCGATTTCTGACTTAAAACAAAGGGCTTGGACATCAGATCAAGGCATTCTCTGATCAGGATGAACAAAAAACCAAGCACCATGAGATCAACCACAATATTCATCACTTTCGCACCGCGGTCTGACAGCAGGTTGCGAATGATGGTGATCTTTACATGTGCTTCTTTCTGGAACGCATAGCTGACCGACAGCCAGACAAACCAAACAAAGATCCAAAGCGTCAGCTCTTCACCCCAAGACAGGGAGGCATTCAGGATATAGCGCATAAAGACATTGGCGGAGATGAGCAGCACAATCCCGGCCAGCAATGTGCCGATGAGTAAGCGCTCGAGGTTGGCATCAAGCCAGCGGAAAACAGTCATAGTCCCTCCCAGTGATCGGGCGCAAGCGCATGACTTGCGCCCGACGTTAAACGATGGCCAAGATTACTTGGAGCTCGCGGCTTCAACGGCTTGGACCCATGCATCAAAGGCCTCAACACCAACGGTGTCGCGATAGGCAGCACGGACTGGTGCGGTTTTATCTGCAAAAACTTGACGCTGTTCTGCGGTCAGTTCCAACACTTCCACACCCGCATCGCGAATGGTTTTCAGGTTGGCTTCGTTTTCGGCGGCGACCAGTTCTTGCTGGTAATCACCAGCCGCTTTGATCGAGGCACGCACCAATTCTTGATGATCCTCGGAGAGGCCCGAGAAGAAGTCTTGGCTGATCACAGGCAGATAGACGGCAAACACGTGACCTGTTGTCGAAAGGTGCTTTTGCACTTCGTAAAAGCGCTGCGACGCGATCAGGGCCAGTGGGTTTTCTTGGCCATCAATCACCCCCTGCTGAAGCGCAGAGTACACTTCACCAAAGTTCATCGGTGTTGGGTTCGCCCCAAGTGTTTCGAACGTTTGAACGTGCGCAGGCACTTTCATTGTGCGCAGCTTGATCCCTTCGAGATCTTCTGGCGATGTGATGGGGCGCACGTTGTTGGTCACGTTGCGCACACCCAGTTCCATCCATCCCAGACCAACGAGGTTCTGACCATCCAAACGTGCGAGCATCGCATCGCCTGCAGGGCTTTCAAGCACATCAAAGGCGATGTCTTTGGAGGCATACATGTAGGGCAGTTCGATCACAGCAAACGCCGGATCCCAACCTGCAAAGAAGGACGAAGGCGGGATCGCCATTTCCAGAACGCCGGTTTGAACGCCTTCGATCATTTCGCGGTCAGGGCCCATTTGGGATGACGGGAAGATTTGGACATCGATTTCGCCATCAGAGCCCGCCTCGACCAGCTCTTCGAATTTGAGCAGAGCACGGTGCATGTGGAATTGCTCGTTGGCGCCATGGCCAACTTTGATCACGGTCTCAGCAGCGGCAGCAAAAGTAAGACCAAACGACAGCACTGTGGTCAGCGCGAATGTAGATTTACGAAGCAAGGCTTCCTCCCAAAGTTATGATTGCTAGAATTCGCAATCTGGCATCTGGTATATCAGGCAGACTATAGCAAATCAATAAACTTTGCGCTAAACTGCTGCGAGCCAGAGGTGCAAATGCATAGGAGGTGCTGCATGCCCGCGACCAACAAGCTGATCCAAAAGCCAAAAGTTCTTAGTGAAGTGGCCGCTGAATTCATTCGCGAAGCTATTGTAAGTGGGGAGTTTTGCTTGGGCGACGCCCTGACCGAAGTCAAATTGTCCGAGATGTTTGGCATCAGCTCAACGCCGGTGCGCGAGGCCATCACGATTCTCAAACGCGAAGGGATGATTCAGGGTGAATCCCAAAAGGTCGCGCGTGTCTTTACGCTATCTGCGCAGCAACTCACCCAACTGTGTCGGTACCGATTCGCATTGGAAACCTCGGCCATCGACTTTGCGATGACCCATGATCCGGCTGGGCTGGTGGCCCGGCTTGAAGCCTTGAATGTGGAAATGCGTCATTCCATGGAGGTTTCAGATTATGAAACTTATCTGCAATTGGACCGCGCCTTTCACGATGCGCTGTTTGATCACGCGGGAAATGCCTTTCTGAAAGAGGGCTACCGCTGCGTTGCCAACCGGGTCGCAACTTTGCGGACTTACCTGTCGCGCGCCCCTTTGCGGGTGCAAAAATCCTTTGATGAGCACGTCAAGATTACCGCAGCGCTGAAAGAGGGCCGGTTGGAGGATGCCAAGGCGACGCTGTGGACGCAGATTGACCGCGGTACTGATGCAGAGGACGAGCTGCGTCTTGAAATTGCCCGCGCGCGCAAGGCAAACGGACAATGAAACGGATTCACCTTGATCCTGTCGGCGGACTTTCGGGTGACATGTTCTTGGCAGCGATGCTGGACGCCTGTCCCGAATTGGAGGCGGGCGTTGACCAGGTGATCTCGGCCATTGGGTTTGAGGATCAACTCAAGGTGCGCCGCGTCCCGCACGACACTGGCGTCTTAACGGGATCGCAGGTGAAGGTCGAAGAACTGGTAAACCCCAACGCTCACCAGACTGACCACACTCATCACCACCATGCCCATCACCATTTTCGCGACATCCGCGCAATTTTGCAGACCTCTGGTCTCAGTGGCGCTGTCAAAGACAGGGCCATCGATATTTTTGAAATCCTCGCCAAGGCTGAGGGTAAGGTGCATGGCGTTGATCCCGACGACGTTGCCTTTCACGAGGTTGGCGCATTGGATTCCATCGCAGACATAACACTCGCGGCCTATTTGATAGAGGCCGTCGGGGGTGCAGAGTGGTCAACAAATCCAATTCCGATGGGTTCAGGGCGGGTGCACACGGCGCATGGCCTGTTGCCAGTTCCGGCACCTGCCACGCTTTTGTTGATGCAGGGGCTGCCGGTATTTGACGACGGCGTGCCCGGCGAACGTGTAACGCCAACAGGGGCAGCGATCTTGCAGCATCTGCGTCCCAAAACAGGTGGGCCTCGTGGGCAAATGACGTTGGTGCAATCCGGTATGGGCTTTGGCACCAAAAGGTTTGAGGGCATTCCAAATGTCTTGCGGATCATGAGTTTTGAAACGGCTCATGCCTATGTTGCAGATCGCGTTGCTGTGCTTGAATTTGAAATTGATGACCAAACAGCAGAGGATTTGGCCATTGGGCTAGAGGCCATTCGCGCCCACCCCAGCGTGCTGGATGTGTCGAGTTTTGCAGTTTTTGGTAAGAAAAACCGCATCGCTCAGTCGATCCGAGTTTTGTGCAAGCCAGAGGCGACGCAAGACGTGCAAGCGCTGTGTTTTCAGCAGACAACAACGTTGGGCATTCGCACATTGACTGTCGATCGCACGACGTTGCCGCGCCATTTGGTTCAAACAAGAACCGGGCAGGTGAAAATTGCTGACCGCCCCGGCGGGATGACCGCAAAGGTCGAGATGGACCACCTCGCAGATCATGGCGGCACGCATCAGCAGCGCGCGCACCTTAGCCAAAATCTGTCACGTGATGCTCTGAAACAGTTTCAAAATGGGGCTTTGGAATGACCGGCACATTAAACGCCATTTTGCGCCAAGCTGGTCCTGCGGTGATCGCGGTCAGTGGCGGTATCGACAGCCTGACTTTGGCGCGCTTGGCCACGCTGGCGCATTCTCAAACTGTGCTTTACCACGCTGTGTCTGCCGCAGTGCCAGCCCAAGCGACCCAAAGGGTCCGCGAATTGTCAGATCAATTTGGCTGGACGCTAAAGGTCGTGGACGCAGGTGAAATGCGTGATCCCGATTACTTGTCCAACCCGGTCAATCGCTGCTTTCACTGCAAAAACAATCTTTACGGCGCTATTCTTTCTGCCACCAACCTACCGGTCTTTTCCGGGGCCAATTTAGACGATTTGCAAGACTATCGCCCCGGCCTGCAATCGGCTGCGGAACATGGGGTGCGCCATCCGTTTATCGAAGCTGAAATAGACAAGCCGCTTATTCGCCAGCTTGCCAAAGACCATGGCTTGGATGGGTTTTGCGAAATTCCCGCTTCACCATGCCTGTCCAGCCGGGTTTTGACCGGGCTGCGCATTGATCCGGACGAGCTGATGACGATTGACCGGGTGGAGGCGGCATTGCGCAGGGTCTTGGGGGATATCCCTTTAAGGTGCCGCCGCGTTATGGCTGGCTTTATGGTGCAGGTCGACGCAGCAATCCTTGCGGGCCTTGCAGAGCATGACAGACAAGAAGTCTTGGCGATTTCCAGCAAGGTTGCCGGTCAAAATGGTAAGATCGTCGGGATCGAACCCTACAAAATGGGCAGTGCCTTTGCACATAGAGCACCTCATGCATGAGTTTCCTGACATCACCCATGACCGGGACCGTGCCCGCAGAATTGGTTTGGAAGAGGCCATTTTCTGCGCTCAAAAAAAACCGGATCAGATCAACTCAATCATCGCCGAAGAGGCGCAGCTGAAGTCATTGTTTTTTACCCGGTTGAGCCCGGAAAAACATGACCAGCTTGCCGCGTCGTCTCGGTCAGCCCTTCGGTATGATGTGGTGTCCCAGACCGCGGTTTTGGGCGAAATTCCCAAGGTAGAGGGCAAAACCCAAGTTGCCATCGTGTCAGGCGGCTCGTCTGATGCCAGCGTGGTGGCCGAGGCCAAGGCAACGCTGCGCTATCACGGCTTGGGCGCAACGGTGATTCCGGATGTTGGTGTCGCGGGGCTGTGGCGCCTGTTAGACAAGGTCGAGCTGATCCAAACGCACCCCGTTGTCATCGCCGTTGCGGGCATGGACGCTGCATTGCCCACTGTTTTGGGGGGATTGGTGCCCAGCTCTTTGATCGGTGTGCCAACTTCCACGGGGTATGGCGCTTCGGAAAACGGGCGCACAGCGCTGAATGCGATGTTGGCCAGTTGCGCGCAAGGGTTAACGGTCATGAACATCGACAACGGATTTGGCGCGGCCTGCGCTGCCATCAGGATTATCCGTCAATTGGAACGCTACACACAGAGCGCCGCATCTGACTGAGGCAAAACTTGCAGGGCCGAGAGCGCGCAACGATAGTGCTTGAAACCCAAAAGGCAGGCCGCTGGAAACGGGGCTTTGGTGCGGGTCTAGGCCTTAACAGGCGCCTATGGACAATCGAAAACGAAGACGAAGACACAAACATAAAAAGGTAAACTCGTGGGATCCAGTTTTTCATCAATCACAACCTCTCGGTTTCTCTATGCCGGTACCTATACGGCCCCGCACACAGCGCCGGGGGCATCGACGCCGGCCATCAGCAAAGGGATTGCGATCTATTGTCTATCAGGCACGGGCCAGTTGGATTGGGTAGGGGAGGTGGAAACAGAAAACCCCTCAAGCCTAGCGATGAATGCAACCAACACTGTTTTATACGCGGTGAACGAGTTGGGCGAAGACGACACAGGCGCCCCTCTGGGGACAATCTCAGCCTTTTCGGTTGAGCCGGGGTCAGGAGCATTGACGCTTTTGAACAAACAACCCACCAAGGGATCTTGGCCGTGCCACTGTTCGGTGCATCCATCAGGGAAATTTGTCTTGGCGGCGAACTACGGGTCGGGGGAGTTTATGGTCTTTCCGATTGGGGCTGATGGGGCGCTGTTGCCAGCGTCTGATTTTGTGACCAATCCGGGACGAGGCCATGATGCAGCGCGTCAAACAGGCCCGCATGCGCATATGATTTTGACCGAGCCTGTTTCCAATCGGGTCTACGGTGTTGATCTGGGGTTGGATCGGGTTTTTGCATGGTCTCTTGACGAAGACAGCGGTCGTTTGGCTGCGGCCAACCTACCCTATGCGCAGATGGCCAGCGGTGCCGGGCCACGTCACATGGTGTTTTCTGAAGACGGTCAAAGCGCCTTTGTTCTGAATGAATTGGCGTCGACCGTCGATGTGTTTGATGTGGCCGTTGACACCGGAGCCTTTATTGGGCGCCAAACGGTGTCGATGTTGCCCGAAGCCAGCCCGCTTTGCCGGCCGGTTTTTGATCCTGAAAATCCGGGGTTTATTCCCGAGGACGCAAACACGGGTGCTGAAATTCGTCTGCACCCGAATGGCAAATGGCTTTATGCGACGAACCGGGGCATGAACACAGTGGTCCAGTTTGAGATCGATGGCAAAACACAAGACCTAAGCCCCGTTGCCTGGACCAGCAGCCAAGGTGGGTGTCCGCGTGGGATGATTCTGTCTGAGGACGGCAATGTTTTGATTGTGGGCAATCAGAACTCAAATTCGATTGCGGTGTTTTCGATTGATCCTGACAGTGGCTGGCTTGGTGAACCTATTCAAACCCTGGCCGCGCCCACACCCGTTGATTTTGTGTTTGGCGCTGACGCTGATTAAGGCCGGATCAAAAAAGGGCGGGGTTTGATCCCCGCCCTTTCTTTAAGAGGCAAATTCCGCTTTTCGCTTTTTGGACCGTGTTCGATTGTACATGATCAGTTTGAGCGTTTCAGAGTTTTGGGCTGTCAGAATGACAATCAAAATTGCGCCATAGAGGATCTGACGCCATGCTGATCCAATCTGAACCACAGCCAGCGTGCTTTGCAGCAATGTGACAACAAGGACCCCAACCAAGATGGCTGTGATATAGCCGCTGCCACCGGTAATGCGGGTTCCACCCAAAACCACAGCTGCAATGGCTGGCATCAAATAGCTGCCACCCATGTCTTGAAAGGCTTTGCCGGAAAAGCCTGTCAAAAGCGAGGCTCCGAACCCAGTGCACATGCCCGCAACAACAAACACGCCAATGATGACCAACGGGGTGCGCACGCCTGATAGATAAGCCGCGCCTTCGGAAAATCCGATGGCTTCGATTTCACGCCCGATACGCGAGCGACGCATCACCCAAGCCATCAGCAGAATAACCATCAAGGCAACCAGAACCGAGTTCGGGATGAAGGCGATGCTGCGCTCTGCGCCCATAAACACCATAGCTGAGGTGGCTTCGGAACGCGGCGCAAATCCACCGGTCAGCAAAACCATCAGCCCCATCAAAATGGAGTTTACACCCAGTGTGAAGATGATTGACGGAATGCGCAGAACCGCAACGCCCAACCCATTGATCAAACCGATGCAGGCCCCAACAGCAATGGCAACAGGAACTGCAGCGGGTCCACCAACGGTGGTGGCAACCATGGCACAGGCTGTGATGGCCCACGGCAATGACAGGTCGATCTGGCCGATCTTAATCACCAAGAAGGCGCCAACTGCAAACATCGCAAGGAACGAGGCAGATTGAAGTTGCAGCAACAGAAAATCAGGCGACAGAAAGGGGGGCGTTTCTCCGCGGCTGATCAGAACAGAGCTTGCGATGACAAGGAGGATGGCCACCAAACCGCAGCTCAGGCGCACAGCGGCCCAGATATCGTGGCTGTCACGTGACCGATCAGCCTGTCCCAGAATTGAAAGCCGGTTCTTTGCCTTCAACGCCCCGGCCGCGCCAACCGAAATGGCGATCAAAAGAACAACACCTTCGAACAGCGGTTGCACCAGAGGGCTGGCTTCGATCAGCCAAAGGATCTTTTCGGTGACACGCATGATGCTGGCCATCATGCTCAGCAGATAGGCGCCAAAGACCGCGCCAAGTACGCCGCCAACACCGCCCAAAAGTGAGGTCCCCCCGATCACGGCGGCAGCCAAAGAGTTCAGCGTGTAATAGCCCGATTGAATGGCGTTTGCATCGCCGGTCAGTGTCAACGCGGCCAAGAAGATACCGCCAAATGCGGCGAACAATCCCCCAAGCCCATAAGAAATGATGGCAATGCGATCGACTGAAATCCCTGAAATGCGGGCAGAATTTCGGCTTGACCCGATGGCGACAATGGCGCGCCCCAAGGTCCCGTGTCGAATGGGCATCCAGATCAATAGAATGACCAGACCGACCATAATTGCTGCGCTTGGGATGTTGCCCAGAAAGGTGTCCCCTAAGGCGGCGGGCAGCCAAAGATCAGCTTCGTAGGTCAGGATGTCACCCAAGCTTTCGTTGACATCCCCTCCTGGTCTTGGGCGAATGGCCAAAGCGGCGCCTGCGTAAATCGCTCCGGTCGCCAAAGTGGCGATCACGGGCTGAATGCGGCCATAGACAACAATCAAGCCGTTGATGATACCCGCGCCAAAGCCAACAGCCAGACAGGCTGCCAATCCCAGAACAAGGTGAACGCCAGAGCCGCCCAACACATGCGAAGCAACCGATCGGACCAAAACCAAAATCGCGCCAATTGACAAATCAATGCCCCCTGACAGCAACACAACCGCCTGACCAATGGCCGCAAAGGCCAATGCGCCGCCTTGGTTGGTGTTGGTGGTAAAGGTCGAAACCGCAAGGCCACTTGGGTGTTGCATTGCATAGATCGCATAGGCCAAGACCAATAGGATCAAAGAGGTTGTTGCGGTGCCCAACCAACGGCGTGGCACTGAAAAGAAAGCTTTCATGATGTCTCACCCAAATCTGAGGGATCGTTTGGATCAACAAGCGGTAAATTGAAGGCAGCGTTGACCAAATTGGTTTCTGTTAACAAAGGCCCCTCGATTTCGTGGCTGATGCGGCCTTCGTAGAACACCAAAACGCGGTGGCAGCAGTGGCACAGCTCTTGGTAATCCGAGCTATAGAGCAGGATCGCACAGCCCTTGGCTGCCAGCTCTTGAAGAAGCGAAAAGATCTCGAGTTTAGTGCCAACATCAATGCCCCGTGTTGGATCATCCAACAGAAGGATATCCGGGGTTTCAGCAAGCCATTTTGCCAAGACGATTTTTTGTTGGTTCCCGCCGGACAGTTCAAATGCAGGCTGTTTTGGCGAAGAAACCTTAATTTTTAACCGCTCAATAGCTGCCTGCATTTTGGTCGCGTTGCTGCCGGGGGGGCGCAAGAAGTCGCGCAAATAGCTTTTGCGATCAGCCAACAAAATATTGTCGCCAACGGACATCTGTTGAACCAAGCCGTGGGTTCCACGATCTTCGGGGACATAGGCCATGCTGACCTTTTGGCGCACGCGGGCCGAAGGTGGGCTGGGCTTAAGCGGCGCGCCGTCAATGCGGATGCTGCCATCGGTCCCTTTCAAGGCCCCAAAGAGGGCAAGCAAAAAATCATGTTGCCCGTGACCATCCAGCCCGCCGATCCCGACAATTTCACCGCGATGCAGATTGGCTGACAGATCACGCAACACACCGTCCCATGCCAAATTGGTGACATCCAGCAGTGTTGGTGCATTTGCGGGCAGCGGGTCCAAGGGGGGAAACGCGGCTTCGACACTGCGTCCTAGCATCAGCTCGACAATCTCGTTGTCCGTGCGGCTGTCCATCGCGAAGGTTTCAATCTTGCGGCCACCGCGAAACACGGTGCAATCATCCGCCAGCTCGCGGATTTCTCCTAGGCGGTGCGACACATATAGGATCGCCATGCCTTGATCGCGCAGTTTTTTGGCCAAGGCCAGGATGTGTTTGGTGTCGCTGTTGGTCAGCGCAGAGGTGCTTTCATCTAAAATCAACAGCTTGGGTTTGACGGCCAGACCCTTGGCGATCTCGACCAATTGCTGTCGCGACAACGGGAGATCTTTGACCAGCGTGTCTGGATCCAAGTCGCCAGCGCCTACCAGCTCAAGGAATTCCTGAACATTGCGGCGTTGCTGCCGCTTATCGATCAGTCCAAATTTGCTGGGTGGATTTAGCAGCTGGATGTTCTCGGCAACACTCAGGTCGGGGATCAATGACATTTCCTGAAAGACGCAAGATATGCCATTGGCGTGGCCGTCGTGTGCGCCTGCCATGGTCAGTTGGTTGCCCTCGACTTCGAGGTAACCTTCAGAGGGTGATTTCGTTCCGGCGATTGTTTTGAGCAGGGTGGATTTGCCCGCTCCATTTTCGCCAACGATGGCGTGGATGCGGCCGGCACAAATGTCCAACGTAACGTCAGACATGGCGCGCACGGGTCCGTAATTCACCGAAACATCGACCATGCGCAGGAAAGGGGAGAGCTTTGCTTCCTGCGCATGGGATTCGTGGTTGGGCATATTGCTATGCCCAGCCACGGTGACTGATTGAGCCGTCATGGTTTAGTTGACGTCCTGCGCCATAATTTCCTCTGCGGTGAAGTTCACGTCACAGGGGGGAAATTCGTTTGGCGTAAAGAAGTTGTCATCCAGGTTCGACCAGAAGTTCTTGCCGTCTTCCAATGTTGTGGTGTCCGCCACTGGCAGAGGGATCGACATCAGCTGAGGCAGCGCGTTGCCTTCGAGTGCTGAAACCGCAGCTTTGACTGCAATCGCACCAAGGGCAGGGGAGTAGCCAACAGACAAGACATCCAAGCCGTCGCCTTTCAGCTCTGCCGCCATTTTGCGGAATCCGTTTTCAGCTTCGGCTGCCATGGGCACCAGCGGGTGGTCTGCATCCAAAATCGCGCGCAAAGCACCGGTGGACCCAGCTTGAACCGCAAAGCCGTCAAATTTGCCGTGGGTGGCAATCGCATCTGCCACAACCTTTTGAGCGGTGCCGTCGTCCCAGTTACCGACCACTTCGATGATTTCAATATCGCCGTGCTGGTCCAGAACGTCACGCAGACCTTGGTGACGGTCCAAATCAACAGAGATACCTGGCAGGCCGCGGACTTCTAGAATTTTGCCGCTGGTGCCCACTTTGTCGACGATGAATTCGCCCTGCAGACGGCCAAATTCCAGGTTGTCAGAACTGAGCTGCATCACCTTGTCGGTGTCCAAGATGTTGTCGAAAGTCATGATCAACGTTTCAGACCGCTCGCCTGCGCGGATGACGCGATTGAAGCCATCTGTGCTCATGGCGTTGGCAATTACGGCGTCATAGCCTTGGTTGATGTAATCTTCCATCGCTGCAATCTGAGCAGACACGTCTGTGCCGGTAGAGATCACTTTGAGTTCGCTGATCTTAGAAGACATCTCTGGCGTTTCGGCAAAGGCCAGCAGCGTTTTCAGCATCTGAATGCGCCATGTGTTTCCAACGAAACTGTTAACGACCGCAATCCGGTATGGGCCTTCGCGGGATTCATGGGTCCAGTTTTGGGTCTCTGCGGTCCAAGGGCGAAAACACTCGGGCTGAAAACTGGTTGAGGCGGAGTCGTCACGCCATTCAGCCTGTGCGGCGCCGGCAAAAAGGCTGAACGCAGTACACAATGCAATCGTAGAAATTGGTTTGTTGGTCTTAAACACGGACTTTCTCCTCAGTTATCCTGTCTGCCATCTGGTATATCAGGCAGTATGTAGCAGTCAAACAAAATTTGGCACAGGCCGCGTCCAGACGCCTCGTGATTTCACAGCGCAACGTCCTGAATGGGGACTGTTTTGACGTGGATGGCTGAACGTTATCGCTGATGGTTTGAGGGCTCCGGAGTGGGCGCGCACCTTAAATAGGTGTTGACAATGCGTATTTGTGAGCGCAAATAGCCGTGGCTCTATTTGGAGAAAATTCTGATGACAACTGCAAAATCCGCACGACTGCACATGTTTGAAATTTCTGCTGATGAAATTAAGACATTGGTTTGCCGGTTTTACGCCAAGGTAAGGGTGCATCCTGTTTTGGGGCCGGTGTTCAATGCGGCTATTGTTGACTGGCCCGAGCACGAGGAAAAAATTGCCTCGTTCTGGCGGGGGGCAATTCTGCGCGAGCCCGGCTATTCTGGAAATCCAATGCAGGCCCATTTGGCGAACATGGATGTGCAACCGGAGCATTTTCCTGTGTGGCTCGACTTGTTTGAAACAACCGCGCATCAAGTTCTGCAGCCCGAAGCCGCTTTGGCGTTTTCGCATTTGGCCAGACGCATCGGCAACGGCCTGTCTTTTGGGCTTGAAAACTTTCGACGTGAGGCAGGCAGCCCACCGGTGCTGACATGACGGGATCCCTCTATACCAGAGCGCAGGTCATTTCTGATCCTGCCCCCCAAGTCATCACCCGCTGGTTGTCGGCTGGCTGGCGGGATTTTACGGCAAACCTCACCTTTTCTTTGGGGTATGGCATGGCGCTTGTGGCGTTGGGCTGGATCGCTTTGGGGGGACTTTGGCTTAGTGGTTTGGGCTGGGTGATGTTGCCCTTGATTGCTGGCGCAGTTTTGGTTGGCCCCCTTGCAACGATTGGATTGTATTCTGTTGCCAGTGGGCAGGCCAAGCGCCGCGTTGCCAGCGGGCAGATTGCCTTGGTTGGCGCAATCCTGATGGTGTTCGCCCTGACATGGATCCGTGCCGCCACCGTTTTGTTTGCTATCGTTTATGGATTGCGGCCGTTTTCAGGTTTCTCTGAAACGCTGATTATGATGCTCAGCACCCCATCGGGTTGGGCCTTGTTGGGGGCCGGGTCTTTGATCGGTGGTCTATTTGCGGTCCTAGGCTTTGCAATTTCCGCCTTCTCGCTGCCGATGCTGATGGATCGCAAAATCGATGGGTTCTCGGCCATGGGGCTGAGCTTTAATGCCACCACTCACAATCTTCGGCTTTGCATGTGCTGGGGCGGGGTGATCACCGGATTGACCGTCTTAGGTGTCCTAACAGGGCTATTGGGCTTGGTCGTGGTTTTCCCGCTGCTTGGGTACGCAACTTGGCATGCCTATGCAGAGCTTTTTCATAAAGAGGCCTAAATGACCGACGCGCTTCCACATGGCGTGGTGCACTACGCAACCTCGCATTTCACTCACGAGACTTTGCCCGACAAACTGCGCAAGGATCACTGCACCAAGGCTGGCGTTTGGGGACAGCTGGTGGTGCAGTCTGGCCAAGTTTTGCTGTGTCGGGACGGCAAAGAGGATTTGGTGCTGAGTGCAGGCGACCGGGCCGTATTTGCACCGCAAGAAATCCATTCAGCCAACCCGATTGGCGCGGTTGCTTTTGAGGTGCGTTTCCACCGGCAGGAGAGTACCGATGCCATCAAATAGTTCTACAGAGACCGTTTTGGTTATGGTGGCCCTTGCGCTGGTTTTTGTGACCGGTGTGGCCATTTTGGGGTGGGGCGTGCCGCCCGGCTTTGTCCTGCATGGTTGGCTGATTGCCCTTGGCGCGGGGTGGGGCGGGTTGTGGATGATTACACGCCTCAGCGAAGGACAGCGGGATATCCCCCTTGAATACAATGACAGGGTCATTCGTTTTGGTGTCATTGCGGCCCTGATTTGGGCGCTGATCGGCTTTACCGTCGGGGATATCTTGGCGTGGCAACTGGCCTTTCCCGCTTTGAACGGCGACATGTATTGGTCAAACTTTGGCCGCCTGCGCCCCATGCATACCTCAGCGGTGATCTTTGGGTTTGGGGGCAACGCGCTGATCGCGACCTCGTTTTATGTGGTTCAACGCACCTCTCGCGCCAGATTGGCCAGTGAAACGCTGCCTTGGATGGTGTTTTGGGGCTACAATCTCTTTCTGGTTCTGGCGGCAAGTGGCTATCCCTTGGGGATCACCCAGTCCAAGGAATACGCCGAGCCTGAGTGGTACGCTGATCTTTTGCTGTTGGTCGTTTGGCTTGGATATCTTGCGCTCTACCTGCGCACGTTGGCCCGGCGGATCGAGCCGCATATCTATGTTGCCAACTGGTATTACTTGGCCTTCATTGTTGTCATCGCGATGCTGCACACCGTGAACAACCTCTCGGTTCCTGTTTCGATTGCTTACCCCAAAAGCTATTCGCTTTTTGCCGGAACACAGGATGCGATGACGCAGTGGTGGTATGGGCACAACGCCGTTGGGTTTCTGCTGACGGCTGGCTTCCTTGGAATGCTCTACTATTTCTTGCCCAAAGCGGTGAACCGGCCCGTGTATTCCTATCGCATGTCGATTGTCGGCTTTTGGGGGATCACCTTCCTATATCTTTGGGCTGGATCCCATCACCTGCATTACACGGCGCTGCCCGATTGGGTTCAGTACCTTGGCATGTCGATGTCCATCATTCTGTTGGTGCCCAGCTGGGCTTCGGTGTTCAACGGCATTCTGACGATCAACGGTGCATGGGATAAGGTGCGCACCGATCCGGCTGTGCGCTTTATGATGGTTGCGATTTTGTTCTATGGGCTGTCGACCTTTGAGGGATCGTTCATGGCGATCCGACCTGTAAACTCGCTCAGTCACTATACTGATTGGACAGTTGGGCACGTCCATGCCGGCGCGCTTGGTTGGGTGGCCTTCATTACATTCGGGGCTCTTTACAAGCTGGTGCCTTGGATTTGGAAACGCGAGGGCGTGTACTCCTTGCGCCTAGAGGCATGGCATTTTTGGCTCGCGCTGAGCGGCACGCTGATCTACGTCGGGGCGATGTGGAACAGCGGCATCACGCAGTCGCTCATGTGGCAGACCTATGATGCAGATGGCGCGTTCCTCTATTCCTTCCTCGATAGTGTGGTTGCCATGCACCCCTATTATGTCGCGCGGGCGATCGGCGGATTGCTGTACCTGATTGGGGCCGGTATCGGCGCTTACAACATCTACATGACCGTCAGTGGCCCCCGCAAAACGCAATCGCGGGAAACCGGACCGTTGGTCCCGCACCCGGCGGAGTAAATCTAATGAGCACACAGCATCAAAAGCTTGAACGTCACTCACTAGGATTTGCGATGGCAATCCTCTTGGTGGCCTCGATCGGGGGGATCATCGAAATCGCCCCGCTGTTCACGATCGAAAACACCGTGGAGAAGGTTGAGGGCATGCGCCCCTATACACCGCTAGAGCTGGCCGGGCGCGATATATATGTGCGCGAGGGCTGTTATGCCTGTCACAGCCAAATGATCCGCACGCTGCGCTCGGACATCGAACGCTATGGGCATTACAGTTTGGCGGCCGAAAGCATGTATGATCATCCGTTTCAATGGGGGTCCAAGCGGACGGGGCCTGATCTGGCGCGCATTGGCGGCAAGTATTCCGACGACTGGCACGTCGCCCATCTTAAGGCCCCGCGCGAACTGGTCGCAGGCTCTGTTATGCCGGGCTATGCGTTTTTGTCTGAAACACGCCTTGCCACAGCGCACCTGCCAGCATCGCTTAAGGCGCTCAGCCGAATCGGAGTGCCCTATTCCGACGCTCAAATTCAAACCGCGCAGCTGGATGCCTTTCGTCAGGCGGACGCTGACCAAAACTTTGAAGGTGAACTGCACGCAAGCTACGGCGACAATGTTCAGGTCCGCGACTATGACGGTCAACCAGACAGGGTGACGGAAATGGATGCTCTTGTGGCTTATCTTCAGATGCTTGGGACTTTGGCTGATTTGGACACGTTGAACCTTGAGGAGGCCCAGCGATGACACATGACGCTGTTCTTGTTTTCTCCAAAACATGGGGGGCCATCTATCTGTTGGTGGTGTTTCTGGCGGCGGCCATTTGGACCTACTGGCCATCGCGCCGCAAAGTATATGATGAGGCTGCGCAATCGCCGCTTGGTGGTCAGGAGGATCAGCCATGTCGGTGAGGAAAAAAGACCCTGTTTCGGGAACCGATCTGACCGGGCATGAATGGGATGGGATCCAAGAACTGGACACGCCAGTGCCCCGTGTTGCCCGTTGGGCGTTGTGGATCAGCATTCTGATCGCCGCGCTGTTTTGGCTGTTTTATCCATCTTTTCCGGGGGTGCGGGACTATGCCAAAGGGCTGCTTGGGTATTCTTCGCGCTCCGACGTCACCGCACAGTTGCAACGTGCCAATCGGGATCGCGATATGGCTTTTGCGCCCTTTGAGGCCGAGGATATCGATGCGCTGGCCGCCGATCCCACCCTGCAAGACCGATACGGCGCGTCAATTTCCAAACTTTACGCAGACAATTGTGCTGCCTGCCACCGGGATAATTTGCGGGGCCAGCCGGGCTTTCCAAACTTGGTGGATGATCATTGGCTTTGGTCTGGTGAGGCACAAGAGATCGAAGCGACCATTCGCTATGGGATCAACGCTCAGCATGATGACACGCGGATGGCGCAAATGCTGGCATTCGGGGCGGATGGCATGCTGGAAGAGCCACAGATTGATGCGGTTGTGGAATATGTCTTGTCGCTTTCAAACCTGCCGCACGACGGGGCCGCTGTTCAGACAGGGAAAGTGGTTTTCGAAGAGAATTGTGCGGCCTGTCATGGGGATGATGGACGGGGAGGCTATGAAATCGGCGCTCCTAATCTGGGGGACGAAAGTTGGATCTATGGAGCGCGTCGCGAAGAGATCCACCACAGCATCTATTCCGGCCGCCAAGGGGTGATGCCCGCGTGGGACGGCCGTTTGACCGACGCGCAAATTCGCATGCTGACGCTATACCTGTTGTGGAATGCTGAAGATGACCGAAACTGAGGACAACCCGCGGTTCCGCCGGGCAATGTACCTGATGATCATGTTCTTGGTGTTGGGATACCTTGGCTTCAAGGCGTGGCATCTGTCGATGGCTTTTGGGGCATGGGAAGGGCAAATGATCCAAGGATCATTGCCCGGTGCCGCCAAATAGCGACCCACATGATATTAGGAGTATTGGGTGCGTATTACGCGCCTGACGCTTGGGCGTGATCGTCTTCGAGGGCGCGAATCAGGTTCTTCATGCCGCGATTGCCCTCCAGCACATCCTGTAAGGTTTTGCCGTCTAGGGCTGTAAAGAAGGCTTCTTGCGCTTCGTTCAAGATGGGCAACAGCCCACAGGCGGGTGTCATGACACAGCAACCGCCCCCTTCTTTCATGCATTCCACTAGGGGCGTCCCGCGTTCGGATTTACGCAGTAGGCCGCCGATCGAGATCGCATTCGACGGCAGGGCCAAACGCATGCCCCCGTTACGCCCGCGTACCGATTCGACATAGCCTTCGTGGGTTAACCATTGCGAGATTTTGGCCAGATGATTGAATGGCAAATTCTGCATGGCCGCGATTTCGCGGGTCGACATCAGGCCCTCTTCGTGGGTGGCCAGATGGATCAAGATGCGCAGGGCATAATCTGAAAACTTAGAAATTTGCATACCTACCTCTCCCATAAAAAATAGGTTTTGAAAATACCTATTTTGTTGACACCTTTTTGCGCCCCCTATAATAGGCATTCAAAATACCTAATTAAGGAGAAAGCTCATGCAGCCTGTGGTGTTATTGATCTCGCTGATCTTGATGGCGGCGCTGTCGCTGGTCTTTTGGCTGGCCACGCGCGCCTCAAATGGTCCCGAGCCTGGACCCAAAGCCAATTCAAAGCGAACAGGGCTGATCTGGGCGATGACGGTTGTGGGTGTGTTGCTGGCGGTTGCCACGTTGCGCCCCTGGCCGCATGCTTTGGCTCATTCCGACGAGGCACTCACCGTCACCATCACCAGCGGACAATGGTGGTGGGACATCGACACCGTTGAGGTGCCGCTTGGCAAGCCCATCAATTTTAGCGCCACAACCGAAGACGTGACCCACGGATTGGGCATCTACACGTCGGATTTGCGCCTGTTGACCCAGGTTCAGGTGATCCCGGGCTACACCACCGAAGTCACTTACACTTTTGATCAATTGGGCACCTATCAAGTCCTGTGCATGGAGTACTGCGGTGTCGCGCATCAGGACATGGTCAACGAATTCGAAGTCGTTGCACAGGAGGAATAAATGAACACTGTTTCCGAAGTTCTTGTGAACAAATCAAGTGCCCCCACGCCACAGGCAGGGGCGGTTAAACTCACCATGATCCTATCCGGGGCAGTGTTTGCCTTGATGATGGTTTTTGGCCTGATCATGCGCGCGGCACAAGCTCAGTGGATCGATGTAGATCCGGCGCTGTTTTATCAATTGCTGACCGCCCATGGGGCGGGAATGGTTGGAACCGCAGCGCTCTCAGGGGCGGCGATCATGTGGTACTTCTGTGGGCGCCACATTGTGCTGACGGCGGCGATCTTTTGGGCTTTCCTCGGATTTTTCCTATTGGGCGTTGTTCTTATTCTTGGCGCAATCTTTCTGGGTGGATTTGGCGGGGCGTGGACGTTTCTGTTTCCTTTGCCTGCGATGTCGGGCGGCGCATGGGGCGTGTCGGGCGCCGCTGCGTTCATGCTGGGCTATATTTCAATCGGCGTTGGGTTTTTGTTGTATTACCTTGAGCTTGGTCGCCAAATTCATGCCCGTTATGGCAGCTTGGCCAGCGCTTTGGGCTGGGATCTGATTTTGGGGCGCGCCGAGGCGTCAACGCCGCCGCCGACAATTGTGGCCACGGCCGCTGTGACAATCTTCAACTCGATCGGCATTATCTTGGGGGCCGCGGTTCTGGTGGCAAGCCTTGTGCATCTTCTGGTGTCGGGGTTTGAGGTGAACGCTTTGCTGGCCAAAAACCTGACGTATTTCTTTGGCCATGTGTTGATCAACGCCTCGATCTATATGGCGGTGACGGCGGTCTATGAGATCTTGCCCGAGTACACCGGCAAGCCGTGGAAATCGAACCGTGTCTTTGCCATTGCGTGGAATGCTGTGCTGATCTTTGTGATGGCGGTCTATTGGCATCACTTGTTGCAAGATGTGGTGATGCCCTCTTGGATGTTGGTGGTGGGGCAGCTGGTGTCCTACTTCAGCGGCATCCCATTGATCGCCGTGACTGCGTTTTCCACCTTTCTCTATATACGCGGCTCCAAGATGACCTGGGATCTGGCCTCTTCGCTTTTGGTTCTGTCTGTGGCGGGCTGGTCGGTGGGATCAATCCCGGCGTCAATCGACGGCATGATCAGCGTGAACAAGGTCATGCACAATACAATGTGGGTCCCGGGGCACTTCCACACTTATCTGTTGCTGGGGGAAGTGGCGATGGCCTTTGGCTTTATGGCCTGGCTGGTGCGCGGACAATCCATCGTACAGATGAGCGGGTTAGATCGCGCCGCCTTTGTCACTTACTTCGCAGGGGCTGTTGGTTTTGTGACCGTTTTCCTCTTCTCCGGTGCGGCGTCGATCCCGCGTCGCTGGGCGGTACACTATGATGAATGGCTGACCCATGATCGGATCGGCACGGCCTTCGGTGTCTTGGTCGTCTTGGGGACTTTGATCTTTGTGCTGCGCTTTGTTGTGGGCCTTGGAAAGAGTGGGCGCTGATGTTGGGGCGGATTCTTCCTTCATGTCTGGTTGCAAGCCTTGGTCTTAGCGGGCTTTGGGGGGCAACTGACGGCGGGCAGGCCTTCACCAGTGAAGCGGCGCGCCGGTTGGACGTGGCGCGCCATCCCCGTCCGGTGCCGCCGATACAGCTAGAGGATATGTCAGGACAGCTTTTGCCCTTGCAGCCGCAAGGGGGCGAAGTCGTCTTGGTCGAGTTCATCTATACTGTCTGCGGCGATATCTGTCAGATCGCGGCCGGGGATTTTGCAGAAATCCGGGATCGTTTGGCGGCTCTGGGCAAACCTGTGCGGATGATCTCGCTCAGCTTTGATCCTGCGCGCGACACGACAGAGCAGATGGCCCTCTATGGAGAGGTTCACGACGCGGATGGAGAGATTTGGACCGTGGCGCGTCCCACGCTCGGCGATCTGCCTGCAATGCTGGATCTGTTTGATGTGACCGTCATCCCGGATGAGTGGGGTGGGTTTCAACACAATGCTGCCATCCATGTGATCGAAAATGACAGCCGGTTTTCAGCCGTGTTCGATACAGACGCCACCGAGGCTGTGCTGGCCCACCTACAGGAGCGGGGCTGATGAAGGCCTACCATCTCACCATCCTCGCGATGGCCGAGGCGATCGCATTGCGATTTGCCGTTGTCGAAAGCCCTATCCAGCATGTCTTGGTGCAAATGCCATTGTTGGTCTTGGCCGGGGTGTTGTTGGTGCGCAAAACCCAGATCCAACAGCGCTGGGCAACGCCCTTGTTGCTGGTGGCATTGACCGTCTTTGGGTTCTGGATGTTGCCGCGAAATGTGGATTGGGCGCTGACCCCGATGGGCGAAGTGGCGAAATACCTAAGTTTGCCGGCGATGCTGGGCGTGCCTTTGCGCCTGTCTTGGCCATGGCTAGGGCCGGTGCTGCGCGGGTTCCTAAAAGCAAACGCGCTGTCGATGTTGGGTGTGTTGGGGTTTCTCTACATTCATGCGCCGGTCCGGATTTGTAATTCCTACCTTGTCTCTGCCCAGCAAGATCTTGGGGTCGCCTTTCTCTATCTGGCAGCTGGCCTTGCGTGCCTTTGGGCCGTCCCAATTCTCTTTGGAAATCTGCGGGGGCCAAATTGGGCCGCAGCCAGCTGCGCAAAATGTGGAGTGTAAATGTCATGAGCTATGCAGACACAGTCATTGGATTTGCCGAACTGGCGCAAAAGAAAAGCGCCAGCCTGCGATCTGACCCGGTGGCCTTTGTGATCCTTGCGCTGAAAGCGGGGGCCTTTGTGGGCGCGGGCATATTGCTGATCTTTTCAGTCGGGCAGGGGGTCGAGGCCCCGGTGCGACCGATTGTTATGGGGGCCAGCTTTGGCATTGCGCTGACCTTGGTGGTTTTTGCGGGCGGGGAATTGTTCACCGGCCACACAATGTACATGACCCACGGGCTGCTGACCCGAAGTACAGCGTTGGGCGATGTGGCGCGATGCTGGTTGGCCAGTTGGCTTGGTAATCTGCTTGGGGCCATTGGTCTGGCCTGTGTCTTTATCGCCGGTGGCGGCGGGCAGGTTCTGGGCGCAGGTGAGGACGCATTGCTGTATAAGGTTGCCGTCAAAAAGATGCACAGCTCCGAGGTAGAGCTGTTTGCCAAAGCGATCCTGTGCAACTGGCTGGTGTGTCTTGCGCTATGGTGTTCGGCGCGCGCAAAGGATGATGTCAGTAAATGCATCATCATCTTTTGGTGTCTCTATGCCTTTATTGCTGCGGGGTTTGAACACAGCGTTGCAAACATGACGGTGTTTGCCTTGGCGCTGCTGTCGGATCACCCCGAGAGCGTCACCTTGGCGGGGGCCGCTCACAATCTGACATTTGTCACCCTTGGCAACGCTTTCGCTGGGGCGGGGATCATGGGCTACGGCTATTGGCGTGCCGCTTCAAAGCCTGCTGTGCGCCGCAAGGCTGCAACCGATTCTGTTCAGGCTTCAATTTCGTGAGGATAAAATGATGTCGCGTTTCGACCATGCCAACACACCGCGCGCCAAGGCTCGGGTTGTGAACCCCACTGCAGAGAGGTTTGGTGTGTGTACCGCCTTGATGGTGCCCGTCTTTGTTTGGGTGGGGGCCGCCGTCAGCGGGAACCTGATTGCCGCTCCGGCCAAGTTCCAAGCACCGTCCTTGTCATTGCCTGTGGCGCTTGATGTTGGGCGGATGCAGTTCCAATGGATTGGACTGTTTGAACTTGCCTGTGTGTTGGGGATCGTGGCGGTGTTGCTGTGGTACCGGGCAAAGCCGCCCTTGCCGTTGATTGCGGCCCTCTGTCTGTTTGCGATCCAAAGGCTATGGTTCTTGCCCTTGCTGGATACGCGCACGCTGAGGATCATCGCAGGACAGCCCGTCGAAGAGAGCGCATTGCATCTGCTGTATGTCGCGGCCGAGGTGTTGAAGGTGGCTTATCTGATTTGGGGCGGGTGCTGGTTGATACGGGCCGCGACCCAACAGGCCTGACAGACGCCTATTACGGCTCACAGGGAACCCCAAGAATTCTGTAAACTTCAAGAAAGAGAGAGAACGCATGAAAAGTGTAGGTATGGCGCTGGCCTTGGCGCTGGTCTGGACGCAAGGCGTTGCAGCAGAGGGTGACGCTGCAGCAGGGAAAAAGGTCTTTAAGAAATGCGCGGCTTGTCATGCCGTCAAAGACGGGCAGAAAAAGGTCGGCCCATCGATGTTTGGCATTTGGGGGCGCCAAGCAGGTGTGGTCGAAGGCTACAAATACTCCAAGGCAATGGATCAGGCCGGGTTCATCTGGGATGAAGATACGCTCGCGGATTTCCTTGCCGCACCGCGCAAGCATCTGCCAGGGACCAAGATGGCCTTCGCGGGATTGAAGAAGCCTGATCAGATCGCTGACGTGTTGGCCTATCTAAAAAGCTTACAGTGATGCCCGTATAAGCGCGCATCGCGTGTCTTTTCATGTGGGCCCTCAAATGATGGCGGATGCATCGCAATGCTAAAGCGCGTTCACCGGTAGGCTACTCTTCGCGGCCATGGTTCCAAACCGGATGTGCTCTGCCTCAGAGCGTTCCGGTCTTAGCGACGCAAATGCGCATTCCATACATGAGACTACACTCGGAGGACCTCTGTTCTCACAGGTCCTGATCCTCCCCATGCTCCTAAGACCAATTAAAGCGCAAAGACCCAGACCGGAGCGCAGTCCGATCTGCAATTCGGTGATGAATCGAACAAATCGACCTTTGAAGGAATCAAGTTGGGTCAAACTGAGGCGGAGAGTCGGGGTCGAGTCGTGAATCTAAGGCTGAATCTGGGGGTAAGGCTGTGGATAACCTGTCTTGGCAGTATTTCAGCGTCTGCGCAGGCCTTCCTCAGCGTTGACTTGTTGTGTTGCGTTGGTGAATGCTATCTGTA